>CAWHXD010000001.1:0-11189 GCA_963833225.1 uncultured Chloroflexia bacterium
GACTCGATCGGCGATCCGGTCCGGTGTCAGGCCGAACCGCTCGAGCAGCCAGGCGTTGGGGGCCGATTCGCCCCATTCGTCATCGATTCCGATCGCCTCCACCCGGCGCGGCTGCGTCCGGGTGACGATCTCCGCGACCAGGCTGCCCAGGCCGCCGACGACCGTGTGCTCCTCGGTCGTCACGACCAGCGGCGCCTCGGATGCGGCCCCGGCGATCGCGTCGGCATCGACCGGCTTGAGCGACGGGACGTGGAGCACCCCGGCCTCGATGCCGTTTGCGCCGAGGAGCTCGGCGGCGGCCAGGGTGCGGGCGGACTGCTGCCCCGTCGACACGAGCAGGACGTCAGTGCCGCCGCGCAGGCGCACGGCGCGGCCGGGGACGAACTCGTAGTCCGGGGCCACGATGTCCGAACCGCCCTCGCGACCCAGCCGCAGGTACACCGGGCCGGGCGTCGCCGTTGCCCATCGCACCATCGCGGCACACTCGGTCGCGTCGCCCGGAGCGAGCACCGTCATTCCGGGCATCGCTCGCATGATCGTCAGGTCCTGGACGTCGAGGTGGGTCTTGCCGGTGAAGCCCGTCTGGACGCCGGCGTAGGCGGCGCCGATCTTGACGTTCGCGTGGGTCTGAGCCACGGCCATCCGCACCTGGTCAAGGGCGCGATGGGTGAAGAACACGGCGAACGACGAGAGCCACGGAACGAAGCCCATGGCCGCCAGGCCGACGGCTGTTCCGACCATTCCCTGCTCGGCGATCCCCATCTCGTAGAAGCGATCCGGATGGACGTTCGCGAACCGGTCGGCGCGCGTCGAGGTGGCCAGGTCGCCGTCGAGAACGAGCACGCGCGGATCCTCCGTCGCGACCTCGATGAGCGTGTCCGCCCACACGTCGCGCAGGGGGCGGGTCACGGGACGACCTCCCCGAGCTCGGCGCGGGCGGCCTCGGCCTCGGCCATCGTGGCCACGCGGCTGTGCCACTCGAAGGTGCCCTCGGTGAAGCTGAAGCCGCGGCCCTTCACGGTTCGCGCGAGGATCGCGGTCGGGACGGCACCCGCCCCGGCGGACCGCGCATCCCCGCAGGCCGCAAGGATCTCGCCCATGTCGTGCCCGTCGATCTCGAGCACACGCCAGCCGAACGCTTCGAACGCCTGGCGCACGGCCACCTCGCCGAACGGGTCACGCCGGTCGCCTCGATGTCGCTCCCCTGGCCGGAGCGGCCAGCCGTACTGCTGCAGGCCGTTGCGGTCGATGATCGCGGTGAGGTTGCCCAGGCCGTACTTCGCGGCCACCGGGATGGCCTCCCAGGCCTGGCCCTCCTGCATCTCCCCATCGCCCAGCAGGACCCAGGTGTGGTTGTCCAGACCCAGGCGGCGAGCGCCCATCGCCATCCCCACGCCGATCGAGAGACCCTGGCCCAACGAGCCGGTGGAGGTGTCGAGACCGGGCAGACGGGTCATGTCGGGATGGCCCTGGAGGCGCGTCCCCGCGGCGTCGAACGTCCGGAGCTCATCGATCGGGAAGCAGCCGCGGAGCGCCATCGCCACGTACAGCCCGATCGAGGCGTGACCCTTGGACAGGATGAACCGGTCACGCTCGGGCCAGTCCGGCCTTGCCGGGTCGATCCGGAGCACGCGGAAGTAGAGCGCGATCAGCAGATCCATCGCGGACAGCGGCCCGCCCACGTGACCGGCGCCGGCGCGGGCAACGCTCTCGATCACCAGCAGCCGTCCGCGCCGGGCGAGCGCCTCGAGGTCCGCGTCGCGGCCTGAAGCCGCCTCGCCGGCAGCCTCGGCCCGGCCGCTCATCGCGCGCTGGCCGGGACGGCCAGCAGCCGCTCCAGGTACTCCCGGTTGGCGCGGGCGGTCTCGGTCGGGTCGCCCGGCGCCGTGTCCTGCTCGATGACGTACCAGCCGTCGTAGCCGGCGGCCTGGATGGCCGCGACGACCTCCGGGATCCGCGCGATCCCCTCCCCCAGCGGAGGGAAGATGTAGGCGGCCAGCGCCTGCCCGAAGCTCCAGCCCTCCGCCTTCGCCCTGGCCAGCACGTCGCCGTCGACGTCCTTGATGTGGACGTGCCGCACGCGATCGGCATACCGCGGCAGCATGTCGATCGCGGCGCCGCCGCCGTACGCCAGGTGCCCGATGTCCAGGCACCAGCCCACCAGCGTCGGGTCGGTCTCGTCGAGCAGGCGTGCCGTCTCCACCGGGGTCTCGACGTACGTGCCGACGTGGTTGTGGAACACCAGCTCCATGCCCATCGGCTCGAGGCGCCGGGCGAGCTCGTGCAGGCCGCCGGCCAGGTTCCGCCACTGAGCGTCGGCGAGGCCCCGCGACTCGTCCACGTGACCCGCCTCGCCCCGGCGGCGGTCGTCGCCGGCCTCCGCGGCGATCAGCCGGGTGCCGCCGTTGCCCGCCAGGAATCGGGCGATGTCGAGCGCCCGCTCGAGCTCGGCGTCATGCCTGTCGGCGTCGCGAAAGCCGAGACCGACGAACGCGCCCACCAGCTCGAGACCACGCGAGCGGAGATCCTTGCCCAGCACCTCGGGGTCGGTCGGCATCGAGGGGCCCCATTCGGTGGCGTCGTACCCTGCCTCGACGAAGTGGTCCATCGCCTCGCCGTACGGGATCCACGGGAAGACATCGGGGATGTCGGGGTTGTTCCAGTTGACGACGGCCGTTGCGATCCTCACGCCAGCTCCCTCCGCTGCCGCCCAACGGCCTGGTCGTATTCCTCACGGGCGGCGCGCACGTCGCCCTGCCCGCTGGCTGCCGCCGGTGGCACGTCCCACCAGCCCTCGTAGCCCGGGGCGCGCTTGTCCGGGCTGACGTAGACGTGGATCACCGTCGTCCGGTCCGCGGTCCGCGCGGCGGCGATGGCGTCGCGGATCTCCTGCTCCGTGCGGGCGGTGACCCCGATCGCCCCCATCGCCTCGGCGTGCTTGGCGTAGTCGACCGGCACGTAGCCACCGGAGAGGCGGTTGCGGGCGTGGTCCCGGAATCGGAGCTCGTTGCCGAACTGGGTGGTCACGCCGACGTTTGCGGCGAGATCCTTGATGCACTGGAAGCCGTGATTGTCGAACACGACGACCGTGATCCGGATCCCCTCGGCGACAGCCGTGACGATCTCGCTGTTGAGCATCAGGTAGGTCCCGTCGCCGATCGCGACGACCACCTCGCGCTCGGGCTCGGCCATCTTGACGCCCATGCCCGCCGGGATCTCGTAGCCCATGCACGAGTATCCGTACTCGAGGTGGTAGGCCTTGCTGTCCTCGGGCCGCCACAGCTTGAGCAGGTCGCCGGGCAGGCTGCCGGCCGCGCACACCACCGTCGCGTGTCCGCCGACCGCGTCGTTGATGATGCCGATCACCTCGGGCTGGGCCATGTCCGCGGTCTCGCCGCTGGGCGTGCGGTGGTAGTCGACGCGGGCGTCCCACTCCTCCTTGAGGTCGCCGATGCGATCCCGGTACGCCTGGCCCGTCCCTGCGTGGCCCGCCGCGCGCAGCGACGCCGTCAGCGCGGCGAGCGCCTCCCGTGCGTCCGCGACCATCGGCACGGCGTGCAGCTTGATGGCGTCGAAGCCGTTGACATTGATGCCGACGACCGTCGCGTCCGGGTTCTGGAAGATGCTCTTGGACGCCGTGACGAAGTCGCCCAGCCGGCCCCCGATCGAGATGACGAGGTCGGCCTCCTTTGCCAGCCGGTTGGCCGCCAGACCGCCGTTGGCGCCGATGGGTCCGACGTTCATCGGGTGGTTCCACGGGAGGACGCCCTTGCCGGCCTGGCTCTCGCTGACCGGGATGCCGAACGCGGTCGCGAACGCATCGAGCGCCGCCTCGGCGCCCGAGTAGATGGCGCCGCCGCCGGCCACGACCAGCGGCCTGGTGGCTGCCTGGATCAGCTTCGCGACCTGGGCCACGACCTCCGGCTCCGGCAGCGGCCGCCGGATCCGCCACACGCGCCGCTCGAAGAACCGCTCGGGCCAGTCGTACACCTCGGACTGAACGTCCTCGGGCAGCGAGATCGTCACCGCGCCGGTCTCCGCGGGATCGGTCAGCACCCGGAACGCATCGGGCAGGCTGGACAGGAGCTGCTCCGGCCGTGAGATGCGGTCGAAGTAGCGCGACACGGGGCGGAATGCATCCGACGCGGACACGTCGTGCTCGATGGGATGCTCGACCTGCTGGAGGACCGGGTCGGGCAGGCGGTTGGCGAAATAGTCCGACGGGAACAGCAGGACCGGCAGCCGGTTGACGGTCGCCTGCGCCGCGCCGGTGATCATGTTCGTCGCGCCGGGACCGATCGAGCTGATGCAGGCGAAGGTCTGCATCCGGTTCCTGTGCTTGGCGTACGCCGACGCCAGGTGGACCTGGGCCTGCTCGTTCTGCGGCCGGTAGTACGGCATCTCGCACTCGTCGCCCAGCTCCTCGAGCGCCTGCCCGAGGCCCGCGACGTTGCCGTGCCCGAAGATGCCCCACACCCCGGCGATGAACCGGCTCTGAACGCCGTCACGCTCCACGTACTGCTGGGCCATGAACTTGACGATGGCCTGTCCGACCGTCAGGCGAACTGTGCTCAACGGGTGCCTCCGCTCGCTGCACTTGCGCGCGGACCCGGGGCCGCCGCTCAGCTGCTGGACGGCGGTTCGGGTAAGCGCTTACACTCGATGATATGCCAAATGTAATCGGATACATCGGCGGCTGCAAGACCCAACCTCGAGCCCTGCCGGCCGGGACCGGGCCGATCGCCTCGGCGAGCCGCCTCCGATGACGGACGGGCCGCGCGGCCGTCGGCGCCGGCCACACCCGACGGGACGCCCCGTGGTGACCATCGAGGACGTGGCCGCCCAGGCGGGCGTCTCGATCGCCACCGTCTCGCGCGTGCTGACCAACGCCAAGGTGGTGCGCCCCGAGACCCGGAGCCGGGTCGTGGGTGCCGTCGAGGCGCTCGGCTATCGACCCTCGGGCCCCGCCCGCGCCCTCGCCCGGAGTCGGACCCACACGCTGGGCCTGATCATGACCGACCTCGCCCAGCCCTTCTACGCGGAGCTCACCCGCGCCGTGGAGGCGGCGGCCCGGACCCACGGCTACGCGCTGGTGCTGGCCAACGGCGCCGGCGACAGCCGGCGCGAGGCGTCGTACCTCGACCTGCTCGCGGAGCGCCGGGTCGACGGCATCCTGGTCGCCTCGTGGGGCATCACGGAGCGGCACGTCGACTGGCTGGTGCGGGCGCCGGTCGAGGTCGTCCTGGTCTCGTGCCGGGCGCCCGGCGTCACTCTGCCCGGCATCGTGGCGGCCAGCCGCGACGGGGCGCGCCTGGCCGCGGAGCACCTGCTCGCGCTGGGCCACCGGCGGCTCGGCGAGGTCACCGGTCCGCCGCACAGCGCCGCGGCGCCGGACCGCCACCTGGGCGTGCTCGAGGCGCTCGCGAACGCCGGGATCGCGGCGGACGGGCTCGCGGTCGCCCACTGCGACGGGGACTTCGAGTCCGGCGGGCGGGCGACCGCCCAGCTGCTCGCGCGGTCGCCCCGGCCGACGGCCGTGCTCTGCTACAACGACCTGGTGGCGGCCGGCGCGCTCAAGGCGGCCCGTGCGGCCGGGTTGTCGGTACCCGGCGAGCTGAGCGTGATCGGCTTCGACGACGTGCCCCTGGCCCGCATGGTCGAGCCCGCCCTGACCACCGTCGCGCAGCCCGTCGCCGAGATGGGCGCCTGGGCGGTGGAGCGGATCCACGCCGCGCTGACGACGCTGCTCGACCCCACCTCCGGGCCCGAGCCGATCGACCCCCAGGTCGTCCGCGGCCCCGCCGTGGTCGAGGTGCCGTGCCGGCTGGTCGTCCGGGACAGCACGGCACCGCCGCGGGCCTGACCGGCGGCCCCGGGCGCGCGGCGCGCTGCACAAGGCCTCGATCGATGGTCAGCCGACCGTGATCGCCACGCGGTCCGGCACGGTCGCCGGCGGCGAGGGGACCCGCACGATGACGGCCAGTCCGAGCGCGAGCATCCCCAGCACCAGCAGCCAGGCACCGACGACACCCGCGAGCCCGACCACCAGGCCGAGCCCCAGCGGCGCCGAGAAGATCGCGAGACCCGATGCGGCCGGGAGCCGCGCGCTGGCCAGGACCGGGGTGTCCGGCGCGTGCGCGATGGCGAGGCTCGCGCCCAGCGGGTACGCCGGTGAGATCCCGAGCCCGCCGAGCAGCAACCCCAGTCCGGCCAGCGTCTGGTCGACGGCCAGCAGCGTGAGGGCCGCGCCAGCCGCGGCCAGGATCGTGGACGCTCGCAGCACCATCGTTGGCCGCCATTCGGTCGCGAGACCGGTCGACAGGGCGAGCCGGCCGGCGATCATCCCGGCCACGTACAGCGACGCCAGCCCGGTCGCCCCGACGTCACCGATCCCCGCCCGGGCCGACACGACCTGCGAGCCCCAGACCACGAACGAGAACTCGGCGCCGATGAGCATGACCATGAACAGCCAGCTCAGCCAGTAGGCACGGGGCAGCCCGGCCAGGACGGTCTCGCGGGCGGGCGGGCGATCGGCGCTCCGCGCCGCGGGCCGGTCGAGGTCGCGGCGCCGCGGGCCGGTCGAGGTCGGGCGCGGCCGGCCGGTCGCGGGCCGGCGACGGCGGCAGCGCCAGCGCCAGCACGGCCAGGAACGGCACCGGCGCGAGCAGGCCGAACCACCAGCCCACCCCGGTCGCGGCCGCCGACAGGACGAGCGGTCCCGCCAGCCCGCCCGCCACCGACCACAGGTTGGCCCGGGTGAGCAGGGTTCCGCCGCGCCGCCCGCCGCCCAGCGCGCTGTTCACGTGCACCAGCACGCCGCCGATCGAGGCCCCGAACAGGAGCGCCCCGAGCAGGATCAGCAGGATCGAGATCGGGGTGGCCAGCAGCAGCGCGGACAGGCCCATCAGCACCGTCCACGCCCGGACCGCCGCGCGCGGCCCGATGCGAGCGTTCAGCCGCCCGGACAGCACGCTCGCGCCGACCAGGCCCACCGCCATCGCCGAGCTGGGCAGGGCCGCCAGCCACGGCGGCACGCCCAGGTCGTGACGCAGGAACGGGGCGATGAACCCGACTGCGTAGATCAGGTAGCCCTCGCATGCCATCAGCAGGTAGGCCGTCCACGTCAGCAGCGACAAGGGCCCTGGTCTCCGGGTGAGGTCCCGTCGGCGCCGCCGGCCGGCGGGCAGGGACGGGCGCTAGAGTCATCGCTTACATGATGCCGCACCGCGCCCGACGGCCGATCGTTGCTCGGTGCGGGCCGGTGCCCAAGGAGCGGGACCCATGGAACGCATGTCAGAGCTGTCGGGCCAGGTCGCCCTGGTCACGGGCGCCTCACGGGGCATCGGCCTCGAGCTCGCCCGCGCGCTCGCCCGAGCCGGCGCCACCGTCCTGGCCGGCGTCCGCCACCTGGAGCATGCGCCGGCGGGCGAGGACGGCGCGATCCGGCCGCTGGTGATGGACGTCCTCGACATCGAGGCGACCCGGCGGGCGATCGACCGCGCGGTCGCGGAGCACGGGCGGCTGGACATCCTCGTCAACAACGCCGGGATCGGCGCGGAGCACGATCCGCTCGACGTCACCGAGGCGGATTGGGACACCCTGGTCGATGTCAACCTCAAGGGCGCGTTCTTCACGACCCAGTCGGCCGCCCGGCACATGCTGGATCGCGGGTACGGCCGGGTGATCATGATCAGCTCCCAGGCGAGCCTGGTGGGGCTGCCGCGGTCGGCCGTGTACTGCGCGGCCAAGGCCGGGCTCAACGGGCTGGTCCGCTCGCTCGCGATCGAATGGGGCGCCCGGGGGGTGACCGTCAATGCGGTGGCGCCGACCTGGATCTACACGCCCGGCACGGCCGATCGCCTCGACGATCCGGAGTTCCTGCGGGGTGTCCTGGCCCGCATCCCGGCCGGCCGGATCGGATCGACCGACGATGTCGCGGCGGCCGTCAGCTACCTCGCCTCGCCGGCGGCGGGCCTGGTCACGGGCACGGTGCTTTCGGTCGACGGGGGGTGGACCGCCCAGTGACAGAGCCCGCCCTGGGTCCCTAGCCGGACGGCGGCGGTGCTTCAGGCTCGGCAGAGGCGGTGGACGCCTGCAGCTCGTCGAGCTCGCGCGACAGATCCTCCAGCTCCTCGCCGCCACCCATCAGGCCGAGCAGCTCGTTCATGCCGACCTCGCCGCGCTTGAACACGCCGAGGCTCTGGCCGTGGCTCAGGATCGTGAACTTGTCCCCCACCGGCAGCGCGTGCTGCACGTTGTGGGTGATGAAGATCACTGCGAGTCCACGCGACCTGGCCCGGACGATGTGTCGCAGCACAATCGCGGCCTGCTTGACCCCGAGCGCTGACGTCGGTTCGTCAAGGATCAGGACACGGGCGCCGAAGTACTCGGCACGGGCAATGGCCAGCGTCTGGCGCTCTCCGCCCGACATCGTCCCGACCAGCTGGCTGGTGTCGCGGACCTCGATCCCGATCTCACGCATGTGCTCCTGGGCGGTACGGTCCGCGTACGCCATGTCGAACCGCCGGAACGGCCCGCGACCCTTCGTCGGCTCGTTGCCCAGGAAGAAGTTGCGGCTGACGCTCATCAGCGGCAGGACGGCAAGATCCTGGAACACGGTCGCGATCCCGTGCGACTGGGCGTCGTGCGGCGAGGACAGGCTGACCGGGTGGCCGTCGATGAGCAGCTGGCCGTCGTCCGGTCGGTGGACGCCGGACAGGGTCTTGATCAGCGTCGACTTGCCGGCTCCGTTGTCGCCCAGGAGGCAGTTGACCTCGCCGGCCTTGACGGCGAGCGACACGTCCTTGAGCGCCACCACGCGCCCGAAGTACTTGGAGATGCTCCGCGCCTCGAGCACCGGGGTGTCGGAGGCGGCGGCCGAGGTGTCGGAGGCGGCGGAGGGTGCGGTCGTCATGATCGGGCTCCCGAGGCGCGGCGCAGGATCCAGTTGTTCACCAGGGCGGCGACGAGCAGGAGGGCGCCGAGGACGAACGCGTACCAATCGGAGTTGAAGCCCGGTACGAAGAAGATGCCGAGCTGCGTCACGCCGAGGATGAACGCGCCGAACGCTGACCCGAGCGCGGAGCCGTACCCGCCGGTCAGCAGCGTCCCGCCGATGACCGCGGTGATGATCGCCTCGAACTCCTTGCCGGTGCCGCGCAGGACGTCGGCGTTTCCGACGCTCAGGACCTGGATGCAGGCAAACAGCGCGGCCGACGCCGCGGTCGCCATGAACAGCAGGATCTTCACGCGATTCACGGGAACGCCGATGTTCCGGGAGGCTTCCTTCGATCCGCCGACCGCGAAGATCCAGTTCCCGAATCTCGTCCGCAGCAGGATCCAGGTCGAGATGCCGACGACGGCGATCCACCACACGAGCTCGATCTTGAAGTCACCGCCTTCGATCGTGAACAGGACGACGTTGAACAGCTTCGAGATGGGGTCGTCCGCGGCCGCCGTACCGACCCCGCTGACGATCGTCTGGCCGTTCGAGACCAGCCTCGTCAGGGCGAGGCCGGCGCCCCGGAGCATGTACAGGGAGCCGAGGGTCACGATGAATGAGGGCAGGCCGGTCCGCACGACGATGTAGCCATTGAGGGCGCCGACGGCCAGGGCGAACGCGAAGGTGATGACGAGTCCGAGCCACAACGGCAGGCCGAACTGGGTGATCGAGAGGCCGAGGATCAGGCCGGCCGCGCCGACCATCGAGCCGATCGAGAGGTCGAACTCGCCCGCGATCATCAGCAGGGCGACGGTGGCGCCGAGGATCCCGACCTGGGCCGCGACCTCGATGTAGGCCGCAAACCCCTGCCAGGACATGAAGCCCGTGCCGACGGTGAAGCCGGTGAGGGCCCAGAAGACCACGAAGATGAGGATCGCCCCGACGATCGACCCGAACTCGGGCCTCGTCAGCAGCTGGCGAAGGGGACTCGCCCGGCGGAGCCGCTGGGCCTCGGAGGCAGTGCCATCGACCGTCGTCATGGGCGTCCCTCGGAGCTGCGGTCAGGGCCGCCCGAGTCGGGCGGCCCTGACGCTTCGGTTGCCGCAAAGGCTAGCGGGTGGTACCCGTGTTTGCCTGGACCGTTGCGACGTTGTCCTTGGTAACGAAACCCGGGCCGGTAGCGACCGGCTGGCCGCCACCCGGCATGAGGCCGTAGAGGTGGTACAGGGTGAGGAACGTGATCGGCAGGTACCCCTGGAGGTACTGCTGCTGGTCGATCGCGAACAGCATGGAGCCGTCGGAGATGGCGGCGAGGACGTCCTGCGAAAGGTCGAAGGTGCCGACCTTGATCGTGGTGTTGCCCATCTGCTTGAGGGCGGCGATCGTCGGCGTCGAGCCGGTCGGGCCGAGGGCCATGACGGTGTCGATCGTCGGGTCGGCCGTGAGGGCCGCGGCGATCTTCTGCTGCGCGGTCGTCGGATCCTTCAGGTCGACCTGGAGGACGGTCGACGTGCCGGGGGCGAACCCTTCGGCAAAGCCGTTGCAGCGGGCATCGAGGCCGGCGTTACCGACCTCCTGGTTGACGCAGATCGCGTTCTTGCCGCCAGCCGCGGCCATGCGCTCGCCGGCCGCCTTGCCGGCCTGCGCCTCATCCTGTCCGACGTGGGTCAGGATGCCGAGCGCCTTGTACGCGTCGGAACCGGAGTTCGCGGAGATCACCGGAATACCTGCGGTGATGCACTTGGTGACGCTCGGGCCGAGCGCCGTGGCATCCGGAAGCGAGATGACGAGGCCGGACGGCTTCTTGGCGCAGGCAGCGTCAATCAGCTGGCCCATCTTGACCATGTCGAAGGTGTCGGGGGCGCTGTAGTTGGCCGTCACGCCCATGTCCTTGGCGGCCTGCACCACGCCGTTCTTGAAGATCGACCAGAACGGATCCGAAGCCTGGCCGTGGGTCACGACCTCGATGTCGATGCCGGCGCGGTCACTCGACCCGCCGCCACCGCCGCTCGGCGCCGGCGTCGCCGAGTTAGAGCAGGCGGACGCGGCGAGCGCGACCGCTGCCAGGCCAATCGCCCATTTGCTGAACTTCATGTGGTCTCCTCCAAGTCGGATCTCCGGGCCGTCGTTCGACCCGGTTCCTTCCGCTCCTCGCGGTGCGCAATGTCTCCTCGCCCGCGGTGCGGGCCTTGCGGCACCAGTGGCGAACGCCCTCCTTTCCCCAGTCGGGTGCCCAGGGATTCCGATG
>CAWHXD010000002.1:0-14203 GCA_963833225.1 uncultured Chloroflexia bacterium
CCTCCGCCACTACCGACGCTCCCACCGGGCCCACCCTGACCACCGCCCGTCGAACCGGGATCGCCCGGGAGAACGGCACCGGTGAGCGGGCCAGGGCTGGATGACGGTGCCGCGCTGGCGGCCATGGCGTCGCTGCCATCCGGGGACGGAGTGACAAGGGCCGGTACCGTCAATCCCGGCGAGGTCCCCGGCTCCAGGACGCCGTGAGGCAGCGGTGAGACCGTGGGTTGCGGCGTGTCCGCCGGCGTCGGCCGCGGGGTCGGTTTCGGGGTGGGCGCAGGCGTGGACTTCGGTGCCGAGGTGGAGGTCGGCTTCGGGGTCGGCTTCGGGGTCGGCTTCGGGGTGGCTCGGGGTGGGCTTCGGGGTGGGCTTTGGGGTGGGCTTTGGGGTGGGCTTTGGGGTGGGCTTTGGGGTGGGCTCTGGGGTGGGCTGCGGCGTGACCGTGATCATCGGACCCGGCAGGGAGTCCTTGAACCGTTCGCGGTCGGAAGCCTCGAAGGCGGTCTTCCAGGTTCCGGCCGGAAGCGTCATGGTGACGGTGTACTGGGCGCCCTTCTTGAGGTCCTCGCTCGACGACGCGAGGTGCATGGCCTTGGTCGTGCCAGCGACCACCACCCGCACGTAGTCGGGCGTGTCCCCGCCCGCGTTTCGATACATGACCGAGAAGGTGATCGGGGTCCGGGTCGTTCCGCCCGACGGCGTGACCTTCGGATCGAACAGGCTGGTCGGTCCGTCGCCGGCGAACGCCGGCAGCACGGTCACGGCGACGAGGAGGGCAGCCGCCACCAGGGCCCGGACCGGGGCGAGACCCGGTCCCGGGGCGATGGCGCGAGCGATGCCCGTGCGAGGACCCAATGCGGTATCCGCCTCCTCGACGCTTCGAACGTGTCGATCCCCGTAGCTCGGAGCATCGGAGCCAGACGGACGGTCCGCAATGGTACTGGGGTCCCGCTCGGGGCGGGACCGGAGGCGGCACCCCACGCGTGGCGAGGACCGACGGCTCACCGATCGCGATTGCCGGTGCGTTGAGTCGACACTTCCGCGTCCACCGGCGCAGGCGCGTGCGGCGCACCCGGACGGTCGCATCCTCCTACGTAGCCGGATGTAGCCATTCCGGCGAGATCCTGGGTGTCCGATCATCTCCCCATGCAGGTCATAGCCACCAATGCGATCAGGCGCGCGGACCGACTGGCAATCGCGCGGGCCGCGCTGTCCGCCGTTCTCCTGCTGCTCGTCGGCCTCCTCGTCGGCTGGCTGTGCCTGGGCACGCCGCTGATCAGCGCCGTCCAGCCCCAGGGCCGGCCGACCGCGGCTCAGACGACGGTGGGCATCGTCGCCTGGGCGTTCGCGATCGTCGTGCCCGCCGGGCTTCTGCTCATCGGCGTCGCGCGCGTGGCAGCCACGATCGATGCGGTCCTGTCACTCCGTCCCGGCACCGTCGCATCGCGCCTGGCCAAGTCGCTGGGTCCGGACCATCTGGCGGCCAGCAGTTTCGTGCTGCCGGGTGGTCGACGGATCCACGAGCTCGTGCTGGGGCCGTTCGGCATCGCGATCCTGGGTGAGGTTCCCCCCCGAGCATGAGCCGTCATGTCGGCAGCCGCTGGGAGATCCGCGACGGCCGAGGGCGCTGGATCCCGATCGAGGCACCGACCGACCGGGCCGCCCGCGACGCCGAGCGGGTCCGCGGCTGGCTGACCACCGACGACCGTGACTTCCTCGTCCGCGTATACGCGGCAATCGTCACCGACGACCGGCGCATCCAGCGCACCCCGACGTGCGCGGTCGTGGCTCCCGAGGAACTCGCGGGCTGGATGGCCGCGCTGCCGACCCAGCGGGGGCTCACGCCCGCGCGCATGACGCGACTCGTCGAGCTCATCAGGTCGGTCGCCGCGGCGGGTTGAGCGAACCACGCCGCCGTTGCCGGGCGAGCGCCGTGCAGGGTCGCGGGCGGCACGATCGACTGGTCGTCGCATCGGAGCACCGAACGTGGTAGGGGAGCCAGGACTCGAACCTGGAACCGGCGGGATATAAGCCCGCAGCTCTAACCGATTGAGCTACTCCCCCACGGAGTCATGCCGACGTTGGCTCGCCCGACATCGGCACACCTAGCGTACAGCGGACGGGGCCGATCGGCCGCGGAGTCCCTCGCATGCGCGAGAGTCCGTCGCATGCGCGCCCTGGCGATGTCAGCCGGCGTCCGTCGTGGTGTCCTGCTTGCCTCCACGGACACGACCCGTGATGGCACGCAGGCCCAATGTCGGCCCGCGCCGCTGGTGACGGCCATTCGTGCCAGCCCTCACCAGGTCACCGGACGCCGTGGGATCACCCTGACTCAGGGTCAGCCCCCTGGCGAGCTGGCGCTCCTCTTCGGTCTGCTCGACCTCGAGCGGCAGGTCGTCCGGGTTGACGGGGCGTTCCGTCCGCACAACCGGCTCGACGAGAGGTCGAGCGTACGCCGGCGCTCCGTACAGCTTTGGCAGGGCAACGTGCCCGTGGTCCTCGTTGGCCACACGCATCCTCGATGCAGGCAGCTTCGCTGGCCAGCCAGTGGCCAGTGCCGATGATACCGGGCTGGATAAGTCCCGTTGGCGATAATCGCCGCCTTACAGGATCCACCGCGATCGGCTCGATCGCAACCCCCGGACGTCACTGCTCTGCCCGGCGGGCGACGCTCCGTTGCCCGGGTGCACCGCGTCGACCGGCACCATCACGCTCGTCAGCGGAGCAGCGGCTTGACGATCTCGTGCAGGACGACGAGCACCAGGTACGCGATGGGGACGGCTGCGAACAGCCCCAGCGCCGCGCTCCAGGGCGTGCGCGCAGAACGCCGTCCAGAGCCCGTCGGCAGCGGCACCACCAGCCAGGTCACGAGCGAACCGGCGACGAGCACGACCACCACGTAGGCGGTCACGGCGAGCAGTCGCAGATCACCGCCCGGAAGCGACATGCCGGCGTCGAGCGCGAGGTCGTAGGCGAGGAACAGGGTCCCGAGCACGACGGCCACGCTGAGGCTGCTCGCGACCGCACGGACGACCGGGCGAGGGGCTCGCCGGAGCTGCCGCCAGCGGACCTCGAGCCAGCCACGCCGGCGGACCTCCGGCCGAGCCGGACGCTCCGATGGGTGGAACATTCGATTCGGTCGGCTACCGGATCGGGCTTCCGTCGGCGCCGAGGACCGCGAGCGAGCGCCGCGGTGGCAGCGTCTCCGGGGTGTGGCCGGCCAGCAGCTCGACGGCCTCCGTGAACCGATCGAGCTCGGCTTCCGTCAGCCACCAGCCGACCGAGATTCGGAGCGCATCCAGTGCGGGCAGATCGCGCAGGATCGCGAAGGCCCGGTGCTCCAGCTCGTCCACAGCGGCCCGGGCGGGCCAGCCGTCGATCCGGAATGTCACCAGGGTGGCCATCGACGTCCGCGGGGTCATCAGGGTCACGCCCCGGATCGCAGCCAGATGCTCGGCCGTGGAGGCCGCCAACCGCCCCGCACGCTCGAGCGCCCAGGGCAGCCCGACATACATGGACAGCCAGCCGCAGCTGCGAGCGAACCCGACCAGCGACGGACGGTGGAACCCCGTGGCCTCGAAACGCCGCGCGCCGTGGTGGAGCCTGGGTTCGGCGACATCGAACGTCTCGTAGGACAGGAACCCGGCCGTCGGTGGCGTGACCGACTCGGCCAGCTGTCGCCGGACCCACAGGGCGCCCATGCCCTCCGGGCCCAGGAGCCACTTCTGGGCAGGGACGGCATAGGCATCCACCCCGAGCTCATCGAGCTGGACCGGCATCGCTCCCGCCGACTGCGCGCCGTCGATGACCGAGACGGCGTCAGCGGCACGGGCGAGGCTCACCCAGCCGGGCGACCGGAAGCACGGCCCCGGTGGTCCACAGGACATGGCTGACCATGATCGCGCGGGCCGGCCGCTCGAGCGCCCGGGTGAAGGCCTCGATCGTCCGGTCGTCATCGCCGCCGTCGCCGACGTCGACCAACTCCAGCTCGACCCCGGACCGGTCCCGCAGCGCGATCAGCGGCCCGATGCCGCCGGGGTGCTCGTGGTGCGTGGTCAGGATGCGATCGCCCGGGCGCCATGGCAGCGCGCCGACGGCGATGTTGACGCCGTCGGTCGTGGAGTGGGTAAGGGCAACGTCGGCGGGGTCGGCAACGAGAATGGCCGCGACGGCCGCGCGGGCCTCGGCCATCCGCTGCTGCGTCTCGGGCCACAGGTCCGGATGGGCACGACCGACGGCGAGCTCACGCGCGGCCTGCTCGTCCATCGCGCGCTGGGTCTCGGCCGGCAGGGGGCCGGCCGTGCCCGCATTGAGGTAGATCCCGGCGCCCGTCGCGGGCAGGACCTCCCGGACGGCGGCGATCTTCGCCGACTCGGGCATGAACGGGGCGACCACCTCCGTATGATATCGGCGTCGCATGCGCCTGCCCCCGACCTGGCGACTGGTCACCTTGCCACTCATGTTGGAGGCCGATCTGGCTGGCTTCGCCCACCCCGAGCTCCTCGCCTCACCCGAGTGGCTGGGGGAGAACCTCGGTCGCCCGGATCTCCGCGTGCTCGACGTACGATGGCGTCCGGACGGGACATCGGCCACCGTGTATGGCACCGGACACATCCCGGGAGCCGTTCACCTGGAGTGGCGCACGTCGGTCGTCGACGTGCCGGAGGAAGGCGAGACTCCGCTGCTGGCCGCGCCGGAGCACATGGCGGCCGCCATGGCGCACGCCGGTGTGGGCGACGGCACCTCGGCGGTGCTGTACGACGACACGCTCTCATACCTCGCGGCTCGTGTGTGGTGGAGCCTCCGAGCCTACGGCCACGAGTCCGCCCGGATCCTGGAAGGCGGCTTCCCCGGCTGGGTCGACGCCGGCCAGCCGGTGGCCAGCGGCATGGTTGAGGCGCCCGCGGCCGTGTTCACGCCGCGCGCCGTCGTCCGGCAGCGGCTCACGACGACCGACGTCCGGGGCCTGCTGGGAGCGCCCGACGTGCTCCTGGTCGATGCGCGAGGACCCGCCGAGTATCACGGGTTCGAGGGCAACGTGCGGCGCCTCGGTCACATCCCCGGTGCAGTCAACGTTCCCGTTGCCTCGATGCACGTCCCGGGGACGCAGCGCCTTCGCGATGCCGCTGAGCTTCGCTCGCTGCTGCTCAAGGCGAACATCACCCGCGGCCGGCGCCTCGTGTGCTACGACGGGTCCGGCGTCGCGGCGGCCAAGCTGGCGTTCGTGCTCACGTTGCTCGGCCACGACGATGTGGCGGTCTACGACGGCGGCTGGGCCGAATGGGGGGATCGGCTCGACCTGCCGGTGGACCGCTGACCGTCGAGATCAGCCCTCCAACGGCTCCCCCTCGGTCCGCGAGGCGCCGCCCGGAGCTGCGCCTCGATCGAGGCCAGCCCACGGATCGACCTCGCGGTGCGGGGCCAGGATGTGCGCGCGGTGGTGATTGATCGCGACCAGCAACGCCTGCTCGCGCGCCTCACCCATGCGGTCCGACCAGTAGGTCGCGTCGGTGACCGGGAGAAACCGCCCGGTCAGCTCGCGGAGCGCGTCGCGCAGGCTGCCGCCCATCGGCATCAGGTGGATTGTGCCCACCACGTTGAACGGCGGGACGGAGATGATCGCCTGCTCCGGCGACTTGGGAGTCCGCAGCTCCGGCATCGAGGGCACCGGCTCGTTGGCGACCGCGAACAGCACAGCCTCGAGGTTGACCTGCGCGTAGTCCGAGCGAATCGGCTGTCCACGACCACCAAACTCCTCGACCGTGACGTCCTCGAGGATCAGGAACGGCTCGTCGCCCTGATTGAGGATGTCGGTCACCCGATGCTGCCGGGTACGAACGGAGCCGCGCGTGATCAGCGCGTCCGTGTACAGGACCAGTTCCTTCTGACCGCCTTCATATGCTTCGAACATCCGGATCCTCCGTGCAGGGCGCCCCCCGGAGCGCGCGTGCGCGTACCGCACAGGATACGTGTCCGCGTGCCACCTCGATACCCAAACGGGATCGCGAACGGTCGACCGGGGTCCTAGCGGCGGGCGCTCGCGGCCACGAGGTGCTCTGCGCCCTGCTGCAGACCCTCGTACAGCCGGGCGACGGCAGCGAGCGTGTCGATCTCGGCCGCCGGCTTGTCCGTGCGCAGCCTGGCGATGCGCGGAAACCGCAGCGCGTAGCCCGACTTGTGGCGGGTCGACCGCATGATCACGTCGAACGCAACCTCGATCACGATGGACGGCTCGACGACCCGGTACCGGCCGAACGACCGGACCGTGTGCGCCTCGAACCAGCGGGTCATGTCCGCGATCTCCGCGTCGGTGAGCCCGCTGTACGCCTTGCCGATCGTCACCGGCTCGCCGGTGGCATCGTCGCGGACCGCGAACGTGTAGTCGGACAGGACACCGTGGCGCTTGCCATGCCCCATCTCGACGCCGACCACCACGCAGTCGAGCGTCGCCAGCGCCTTCTTCATCTTGAGCCAGCCCAGCCCGCGCCGGCCGGGCGTGTAGAGGCTGTCCGGGTCCTTGACCATCAGCCCCTCGTTGCGCCGAGCCCGGGCATCGGTGAACTCGGCCTCAAGGCGTTCGACCGAGCCAACCGTCGCGAGGCGACTGAGCGCGAACCGCCCGCCGTCGGCGGCCAGCGGCAGCCGGAGCGTCTCGAGCCTCCGGCGCCGCTCGGTCAGCGGTGTCTCGAGCAGCGGCGCGACGACACCATCCGCGTCGCGGTCCAACCCCAGGGCGTCCCAGGCCACGAAGATCACCGGAACCTTGGACCGGATGGCCGCGGACGGGTTCTTCCGCCCGAGCCGGGACTGGAGCTGGAGGAACGGCAGCACGATGCCGTCCTTCCAGGCCAGGATCTCGCCGTCCAGGATCCCGGCCCACGGCAGGTCACGGGCGCCGCCGATCACCTCGGGGAACTGGCCGCTGATGTCGTGGAGGTCGCGCGAGTAGAGCCGCACGTCCGACCCGGTCCGATGGAGCTGGGCACGGATGCCGTCGTACTTGTCCTCGACCCAGACCGTCGGACCCAGCCGGGCGATAATCTCGGCCGCATCCTCGGCCGGTGAGGCGAGCATGAACCTGAGCGGGTGGAACAGCGCCAGGGCCGCCTCGGCCAGCCGGTCCTCACTTGCCAGCCGCGCGGTCCGGCCGACGTCGCCGGTGAGCATGCCGGCCCGCTTGACGGCCGCGAGCGGCCGATCGAACGCCTTGGCGATCGCCGCCTCCAGCAGACCTTCGCGGAGACCGATCCGGAGCTCGCCCGACAGGACCTTCACGATGCCCACAGCGGTCGCCGGCGACGACCGGGTCAGCAGCGATTCGAGCAGCTCGCTCTTCGCGGCCGCTCCGGACGCCGCCTCGATGGCCTCGAAGGCCGCGCGAACGTCGGTCAGGGAGGGCTCGTCGGCCGGAGGCGGCGCGTGCCCGGCCTCGGCCAGCATCTCCCCGACCGCCGTGGCCACATCCGACGAGCGGTCGTAGGCACGCCGGAGCGCCTCGGGGTCCGCCGCGGCAACCTTGAGCACGCTGCCCGCAAGCCCCGCCCAGCCGAGGCCGACGGCCCGCTGGTCCGCCTCGGGAAACGGGCGTCCGGTCAGGAACACCGCCGCGATCGGAAGCTCGTCGTGCCCCAGATCGGCGAGATAGGCGGCCAGAATCGTGGTCTTCTCGGAGGTCCTGGTGGTCGCCGCGACGCTCTCGGCGATTTCGCTCCAGCGGCGCATGATGGCGATGGTATAGGGTGTCGCCGATGCTCCATCGGCGCTGGTTCCCGGATCACATCGACGGTGACCTCGTCGTGCTCCGCCGGCACACGCGGGAGAACCTGCGCGACTTCCTGCGCTGGTATCAGGACCCCGAGGTGGCCCGGCTGACCCGCTACCAGGACGCCCCCATGCGACCCGACGAGGTCGAGCGCTTCTTCATGATGCGGGCGATGGGTCCCGAGGCGATGGCGATGGGGATCCACGTTCGGGCAACGGATCGGCTGATCGGGACGTGCGCCTTCTCTCAGCTCGACGCCGACAACGGCTCGGTCCTGTTCCACATCACGATCGGCGAGCACGATGCGTGGGGCCGGGGCTATGGCAGCGAGGCCACCCGGCTCATGGTCGACCACGCGTTCGGCACGCTGGGCATGCATCGCGTGGCGCTGTCGGTGTTCGCGTTCAACCAGCGCGCGATTCGGGCCTACGAACGAGTCGGGTTCGTGACGGAGGGCCAGGCCCGGGAGGCGATCTGGCGCGACGGCCGCTGGTGGGACGAGATCCACATGAGCGTGATCGAGCCCGAGTGGCGGGCGGCCCGCTGGCAAGAGCGGGCGGCCGCGGACGGGCGAACGGAGAGAGACGGCCAGGCACCGGGGGTCGGCGGCCACGGCGTCGGGGGCTCCGTTGGCGGTGCGCCGATCACGCCGCGCGGAGGACCGTGACCATGGTGAGCCAGGGCGCTGCCGCCGGTGCGGCTCGTGGAGCCTTCAGGGAACAGGTGGACGCGAAGGGTCACGCGGTCGAGAACGCGCGCCGGGCGGTCGATGGGCTCGAGGGGGCATTCTCCGCGGGCGCGCTTCGCCGGACGCCCGCCCTCGACGCGATGCTGGCGGACCTCGCTGTCGCGCTCGAGCAGGACGAGGGCCAGAAGCTGGGCGGGAAGAGCGCGGAGGCCGCCCGGTTCATCCTGCGGGCGATCTCGCGCGAGCTCGACAATGCCTGAGCGACGAGCCGTCCGGGCCGCAGCCTCGCTGACCACGCACGCCAGCCGCGCGATGCCCGGTCATCGCGCCATGCCTACCAGACATCGCTTCGGGATCGAATGACGGCGGTGCCGGCACCGCGTGGCGCCGGTCAGTCCAGCCCGAGGTCGCAGCGGCGGCGCGCGTCCAGCAGGGCCAGGCGCGTGTGGAGCGGCAGCGCTTCGAGCCGCGGCGTGAGCTCGGCGTCGAGCGTGGTCACGATCTGCGGCAGCACGGCGGCCACCGTGGCATCGAGCGCCTCGTCGAGGGCGCGCTCCTCGGTCTCCTGGATCGCATCGCGGTCAAGCCGGCCGGCAAGGCTCCGGGCGATGTCGCGGAGGTCGCGCGACAGGCACGAGCTCGGTCCCGGTACGTGCAGGACCGAAGGCGCCGCCCGCGAATGGACTGTGGGGGGGCGTGTTTCGAGCATCGGACTGACCTCCGGGGTCGGCGCGGCGTGCGGCTCACGGGACGCACCGTCCACACCGGTCACTCCCACGGTCTCCCAGACGGGCCGCGGATCCAAGTGCCATCCGGCTCGGCCCGTGGGGCAGGGCCCGGTCCGGCTTGCCACGGGGCGGCGGAAGCGCGCCCTCGGCGACATGCTGGCGGTCGCATCGTCGGCCATGCGACCATTGGTCCATGAGTGATCTGAAGCTGGGTGTTCTCCTCTGGAACCAGGCCACCGACTGGCCGTCGTACCTGGCCGCCGCGCAACAGGTCGACGACCTGGGCTACGACCACATCTGGGCCTGGGACCATGTGTACGCGATCTTCGGCGACCCCTACCAGCCGATCTTCGAGGGCTGGGCGTCGCTCGCCGCGCTCGCCACCGCGACCACCCGCGCCAGGCTCGGGCTGCTGGTCGGTGCCAACACCCTGCGCAACCCCGGGCTTGTCGCCAAGATCGTCGTCACGCTCGACCACATCTCGGAGGGTCGGGCGATCCTCGGTCTCGGTGGCGCGTGGGCCGAGATCGAGCACACGTCCTTCGGAATCGAGTTCGGGTCCGGCTTCGGACAGCGGCTCGACTGGCTGGACGAGTCGGTGGCCGCCTGCCGCGCGCTGCTCGCGGGCGAGACGGTGACCTCGGCACCGGGTGGCCGGTACGCGTTCGATGGCCTGCGAATGGTCCCGGGTCCGATCCAGGCCCAGCTGCCGATCATGATCGGGGGCGGCGGCGAGAAGAAGACCTTGCGCACGGTGGCCCGCTACGCGGACATGTGGAACGGCATGGGCACGCTCGAGACGATGACCCGCAAGGTGGCGGTGCTCCGCCGGCATTGCGAGGACGTGGGGCGAGATCCGTCCGAGATCGAGTTCACGCTCGGGCTCAAGGCCACGATCCGCGACTCGGAGGCCGAAGCCGTCCGGGTATGGAAGGCGGCGATGGAGCACAACCAGACGCCGATGGCCGACGTCGAGTCCGACGAGACGTTCTGGAACGGCACGCCGGAGCAGCTCGCCGAGCGGCTCGCGCCGTACCTCGAGCTTGGCTTCACGACCGCCATCACCGAGCAGCCAGCCCCGTACGACACCGAGACGCTCGAGCGCCTCATCGGTCAGGTCAAGCCGCTCGTGGATCGCGGCTGACCGCCCGTCGCCGATGACCGCGATGGAGCCGCGTGCCGGATGACAGCCACCGAGGCGGGTGGACACGCCGCGACCGTCGAGTTCGACCACGTGACCAAGGTCTACGGTGCCCAGGCCCCGAAACGGGGCACCCCCGGAGCGGTCAACGACCTCTCGCTGACCGTGGCGGCCGGCAGGATCTGCGTCCTGGTCGGCCCGTCGGGATGCGGCAAGACGACCTCGCTCAAGATGGTCAACCGGCTGATCGAGCCCACGTCAGGGCGGATCCTGCTCGACGGCGTGGACGCCGCCACCCGGGACGTCACCGACCTCCGGCGGGGCATCGGGTACGTCATTCAGCAGACCGGCCTGTTCCCGCACCAGACGATCGGCGACAACGTGGCCACGGTGCCGCGGCTGCTCGGCTGGCCGAAGCAGCGGCAACGGGAGCGGTCGGAGGAGCTGCTGGCCCTCATCGGCCTCGAGCCCACGACCTATGCGGGGCGCTACCCGGCCCAGCTCTCGGGTGGCGAGCGCCAGCGGGTGGGCGTCGCCCGGGCGCTCGCCGCGGACCCGCCCATCATGCTCATGGACGAGCCGTTTGGCGCGGTGGACCCGATCGTGCGCGAGCACCTCCAGAACGAGTTCCTGCGGATCCAGGAGCAGCTGGCGCGAACGATCCTGTTCGTGACCCACGACATCGACGAGGCGATCAAGATGGGCGACGTCGTCGCCGTGTTCCGCGGCGGCGGGGTGGTCGAGCAGTTCGGGCCGCCGGCCGAGATCCTGGCCGCGCCGGCGTCCGAGTTCGTGGCCCGCTTCGTGGGCGCCGACCGCGGCCTCAAGCGGCTGTCCCTGATGCGCGTCAACGACCTGTCGCTGGAACCTGCGGTGACCGCGCACGTGGGAGACGACGGGGCCGAGGCCAGGCGCCGCGTCCGCGCGGACCCGTTCCAGTACCTGCTCCTGCTCGACGCGTCCCATCGTCCGATCGGCTGGATAGACCAGAACCACGTCCCCGCGTCAGGCCCGCTGCATGCCGACCTCGTGGACTCCACGTCTCCGCTGCTCGACCGCCGCACCACGCTCAAGGACGCGCTGTCGATGCTGCTGGACGACCTCGTCCAGGCCGGCGTGGTCGTCGATCACCAGGGCGCGTACCGCGGCCTGGTGACGATCGAGGCGGTGATGGCGCGGATGCGCGACACGGCCGTGGAGCCCGAGTTCCCCGCCACTGCGCCCGAGGTGGACGACCAGGCGGTTGCCGCCACCTCGGCAACCTCCACCGCGTCGCGGCCATGATCGACTGGGGGTGGATGGGCGATCACGTCGACGAGCTCGCCTCGCGGCTCGTCCAGCACCTCTACCTGGCGCTCATCGCCCTGACGGTCGGGTTCGTCATCTCGTTCGGGCTCGCGATCCTGGCGGTCCGCCGGCGGCGCCTCTACCCGCCCGTCACGGCCGTGGCCGGGATCCTGTACACCATCCCGAGCCTTGCCATGTTCGCCGCGCTGGTCCCGATCACGGGCCTGTCACTGCTGACCGCGGAGGTCCCGCTGATCCTGTACACGCTGCTGATCTTCGTGCGCAACATCGTGGCCGGGTTCGACGCCGTGCCGGCCGAGGTGATCGAGGCCGCGGACGGCATGGGCTACCCGCGCGGGCTCCGGATGTGGCGCGTCGAGCTGCCGCTGGCCGTGCCCCTGATCGTCGCCGGCGTCCGCGTGGCGAGCGTGTCCACGATCGGCCTGGTGACCGTGTCGGGCGCCATCGGCGATCGTTTCGGCGGCCTGGGGTTCTTCATCTTCGAGGGCTATCGGCGCGGGTTCCCAACCGAGATCCTGTTCGGGGCCGTGCCGGCGATGGTGCTCGCGGTCGTGGTTGACCTGGTGCTGGTGGCCGTCCAGCGTCGCGCCACACCCTGGTCCCAGCCGGTTGGCGCGGCAGTCCAGGGCGACTCCGTCACCTCGCGTGCGGTGGCCAGCGTGTGATGGACATCGCGAGCGAGACCATCGCCTGGCTCACGAACCCCGTCCACTGGTCGGGGCCGTCCGGGATCCCGGTGCGCGTGGGCGAGCACCTGGCGCTGTCGCTGGGCGCGTTGCTGGTCGCCGGGCTGCTCGCGCTGCCCCTCGGCGTCTGGGTCGGCCACACCGGGCGGGGCGCCCGGATCGCCATCAACGCGGCGAACCTCGGGCGCGCGATCCCCTCGCTCGCCTTGATCGGAATCGTCGTCCCGTTCACGCAGGCACTGGACCCGCGACTGGGCTTCATCGTGCTGCCGACGTTCATCGCCATGATCGCCCTGGCGATCCCTCCCATCCTCGTCAACGCCTTCACGGGGGTCGCCGAGGTCGACCGTGACCTCACCGAGGCCGCACGGGGTATGGGCCTGACCGAGCTCCAGGTGCTGCGCGGCGTCGAGCTGCCGCTCGCGGTTCCGGTGATCGCCGGCGGTCTCGGATCCGCGGCAGTCCAGGTCATCGCCACCGCGACCCTGGGGGCGATCTTCGGGTTCGGCGGGCTGGGCAGCTACCTGACCGAGGGGATCTCGCAGCGCGACTTCGGGATGGTGTTCAGCGGGGTCGTGCTGGTGGCGGTGCTCGCACTGGCGGCCGAGGCGACGTTCACGCTGCTGGGCCGGGCGCTGACCTCGCCAGGAGTGATGGTGGCACGGTCGGGAGCCTTGCGCGAGGCGGTCGAGCGGTCGCGGGACGGCCCCGAGATGGCCGGGCTCTGATCGGCCGACCGGTGATCACGCCGGAGCGTCCGGGTACCAGACAGGATCTGGCGGCGCCGCTGGTATGGTTCCCACACGCCGGTGCCCGCCGGCAGCAGCCAGGAGAGGAGACCCAATGCGGCTTTCCCGCACGCTCGCCCTCGGGGCGACGGTGCTGGTGCTGATGGTCAGCGCCTGCTCGTCGGGAGGGGGCAGCAAGCCCACCATCAAGGTCGGATCCGTCGGTTTCGATGAGGCGCGGATCGTGGCCGAAGCCTATGCCCAGGTGCTCGAGAACGCGGGGTACACGGTCAATCGGGACGGGATCGGCCTCGGCGATCGGTCCGTCCTGCTGCCGGCCCTCGAGAGCGGTCAGATCGATCTCCAGCCCGAGTACATCGGTTCCGGTCTCGGCGCCGGGTATGGCGGAACACCCACCGGGGACCCTGCCCACAACCAGCAGGCCCTGCAGGACATCCTCAAGACCAAGGGCGGCGGGATCACGGTCCTCGACTACACACCCGCCCAGGATCAGAACGCGTTCGTCGTCCGCAAGGAGACCGCCGACGCCCTGTCACTGACCAAGATGAGCGACGTGGCCGCCGTCCAGGACCAGCTGAAGCTCGGCCTGGCCAAGGACTGCCCGACCAATCCGCTGTGTGCCGGCGCCCTCAAGGACGCCTACGGCATCGACACCTCCAACGCCACCCTGCTCGACGCGTGCTCGACGCCCATGGCGCAGGCACTGGCGGGCAAGACGATCGACCTGGGAGAGCTGTGCTCGACACAGCCGGACATCATCGTGGACAACTTCGTCCTGCTCCAGGACGACAAGATGACCCAGCCTGCTGACAACATCGCCCCGCTGGTCAGGGATGACCTCCTGGCCAAGGTGGGCGACAAGGCGGCGTTCGAGAAGCTGCTCAATGACCTGTCGGCCAAGATCGATACCCCGACGCTGGCCGACCTGTACAAGCAGGTGAGCGTGGACAAGAAGGACATCAAGGATGTCGTGTCCACGTGGCTCAAGGCGCAGGGCCTGATCAACTAGACCCCACGCCAACTCGAACCAAGGGCCCCGGCACCCGCCGGGGCCCTCGCGTATCGGGGAGCTGCGGCAAAGGGGCCCTGGCCGAGCGTGGGAGGCCCCTGGCCGAGCGTGGGGGCCCTTGCCCAGGGCCTG
>CAWHXD010000003.1:0-14740 GCA_963833225.1 uncultured Chloroflexia bacterium
CCCACGTTCAGCCACCGCGGACGTGCGCTCAACCTCGATACCTGGCGCGGCCAGCGGGTCACGCTCGCGCAGCTGGAGCCCCAGCGGGCGCTGGACAGGGTCGAGTTCCTCGAGGGTCCGGTCGAGCCGCGTGCGATCGCAGACGCGCCGATCACGCCCGACGAGATCCGAAGTCTCGACGCTGCCCTGCCCGCGATCGTGGACGGGTGGGTCGGGGCACAGGTGCCGATGGCGGAGCGCCCGGATCGACCCTAGGAGCGGACGCGGCGGGGCGACCTCACGCGGAGGGACCCGTGACCCGACCAACCCACCCTGGCCCGATGGCGCTGGTGCCTGCCGGCGAACGCGACGGCGAAGGTCCCCGAACCGGTGTGATCCGACGCCGGGCAGCGTCCCCGGGACAGCCGAGCCGCCCCGGGACGATCAGCTGACGCGATCGGCGAGCGATCGGCGGTCCGCCAGGTAGGGTGCCAGCCGCCTCCGGAGCAGGGCAAGCTCGCCGTCGAGCAGCCGATCGAGCTCGCGCAACCGGTCCTCTGCCGAATTGGCCTCGAGCAGCGCCTGCTTGCGGTCAGGGCGCACCTGGACGATTCCGGTGAGCAGGAACGAGAGCTGCGACGGATCCTCCGGGATCCGCAGGCTCGATGCGAGGTCGGACGGGGCGCCCGGCTGGTCCGTGTCGGCGGGCTGGTCGGGCGATGCCTCGAGCTCGGACGCCTCGCCGGCCGCCGGCTGGGCCGACACCTCCACCTCGACCTGGACGTCGATCGGCGGGACGGATTCACCGTCACGCGGCTGCAGCAGGCGCAGGTACTCCACGAACCGACGGATCACGTGTTGCACCAGGGCGTCGGCCGTGTCCGCGTCACCCACGGCGTCGTCCAGCCGGTGCACCTCGGCCACGAGGTACGGCTCGAGCTCCGTGTGCACCTCTTCGATCGTGAACCGGCCGGAGCCGACTGTCAGCAGGTCCCAGCGGCCATCGCTGTGCCGGCTGGCCTCGCGGATCTCGGCAAACGTCCCGACGCCTGCGATCGCAAGCTCGGCGCCGCGCCCGTGGCGGGGCACGACCTCGCTCCCTTCGTGAATGAGCACGATCCCGAACGGGGAATCGGTGTCGAGGCAGTGCCTGACCATCACCCGATAACGGTCCTCGAACACGTGGAGCGAGAGGGCCAGACCCGGGGTGAGGACGGCGTGGAGGGGGAACAGGGGAATCGCATCCGCGGCGAAGGGTACGCCGTCACTGCGAGCGATGCGACCGCCGCCGTCATGCGGTTGGCGGAGGACAATCGACGGCAGGTGTTTCGCCCGGGCGGTCGACCCCGGGACTTCCCGGGATTCTGGGACGTCAGGCGCCGACCGTCGAGGGATCCAGGCTGGGTACCCGCGTCGCCCGTTCCTCGCGCTGGGCACCGGAGCCGGGCTGAACCGTATACGCAGCTTCGAACTGCTCCCTCGACATCGGCGGACCGAACAGGGATCCCTGCCCGAGCTGGCAGCCCAGGCGTCGGAGGATATCCAGCTGGGCGGGCCGCTCGATGCCCTCGGCCACGATCTCCAGGCTCAACGTCTCGCCCATCCGGATCACGACGGCCGCGAGGCTCCGCTCCTCGTCGCGGTCCAGGTGCTCGGTGAACTCACGGTCGACCACCAGCTCGTACAGGATGTGGGAGCGAGCCCCACGGGAGCAGCACATGGACGACCATGGCAACCGCGCTTGCGAGCGCGAACGCAAGCAGCGGGCGCTCGCGTCGCAGCCACGGTCGTGGGTCTGGATGCCGCCCTGGCACTCGGCCACCTCGCATCGACAGGCGCTCCTGAACGGCGCCGATCCCTATCAGACTGTCGGTCACGAGGCCAGTCGTCGGTGGCCCAACCGTCATCGGACCCTGTCCGGATCGTACGGGCCGTGCGGCGGGTCAGGCCTCAGGACCAGGTGGTGCGGGGTACAGCAACGCCGCCGGTTGCCCGGCGGCGTCGGGACGGCGGAGGAGGCGCCCGGTCAGTGGCTGCAGGAGCGCGCCTGGCCCGCGTCATCGGCGGTCCGGAAGCTCGATCCGCAGCCGCAGGCGGCCACCGCGTTCGGGTTGTTGACCGTGAAACCGGCACCCATGAGCGTGTCGACGTAGTCGATCTCGCTGCCCTGGATGAGCCCCACGCTGCTGTTGTCGATGTAGACGCGCACACCGCTCGCGTTGAGCACGTTGTCATCCGCGGTGGGCTGGTCCTCGAGCATCATCCCGTAGCGGTACCCGGAGCAGCCCCCCGAGTACACGTACACGCGCAGCCCGATCTCCGGGCTCGCCTCTTCCTTCGTCAGCTCGCGCAGCTTGGTGGCGGCCGCGTCGGTCAGCGAGACGACCGTCGACTGGGCGTCGATCATGTCCTGGGGTCTCCTTGGTCTGCGGATCGCGGGCCATATGGCCTGCGAGTCACCGCGATCGTACGCAGGTCAACCGATTTCGTCCAGCGCCTTCGTTGCCGCCTGTCGCTCGGGTACGGCGCTATCCCTCGACCCGCTCCACCACCGTGGCGATCCCCTGGCCGACGCCGATGCACATCGTGGCCAGGCCGTAGCGCCCGCCCGTGCGCGCCAGCTCGTGCACGAGCATCGTCATCAGTCGCGCCCCGGAGGCCCCAAGCGGATGACCGAGGGCGATTGCACCGCCGTTCGGGTTCACGCGCGCCGGATCGAGCCCGAGCTCGTCCACGCAGGCCACCGACTGGCTGGCGAACGCCTCGTTGATCTCGACGAGGTCGAGGTCGTCGACCGTGAGATCCGCTCGGGCCAGCGCCTTACGAACAGCCGGGACGGGGCCGATCCCCATCACATCCGGGTGGACCCCGGCGACCGCGGTGGCAACGACTCGAGCCATCGCATGCAGGCCCAGGCCACGCGCGCGCTCCGCCTCGACCAGCAGCAGCGCGGCGGCTCCGTCGTTGATCCCCGAGCTGTTGCCCGCGGTGACCGTCCCCCCGTCGCGGAAGGCCGGTCTGAGCGCCGCCAGCGCCTCCGCCGACGTGTCCGGCCTCGGGTGCTCGTCGCGATCGACGATCGTGACCGAACCCTTGCGCCCGGTCACGGCTACCGGGACCAGCTGCGAGGCAAACCGACCGCCCTCGATCGCCGCCACCGCGCGTCGCTGGCTGTCGAGCGCGAACGCGTCCTGGCGCTCCCGGGACACAGACCACCGCTCGGCGACGACCTCCGCGGTCTCGCCCAGCGAGATCGGCGGGTAGGTGCGCTGCATCTCGGGGTTGACGAAGCGCCAGCCGAGCGCCGAGTCCTCCATCGTCCGTGGGCCGCGCTGGAATGGAGACGAGGGTTTGAGCATCACCAGTGGCGCGCGCGTCATCGACTCCACGCCGCCCGCCAGAAACACATCGCCGTCGTCGAACGCGATCGCGTGCGCAGCCGCGTTGATCGCCTGCAACCCCGACCCGCACAGGCGGTTCACCGTCTGGCCGGCGACCTCGACCGGCAGCCCCGCCAGCAGCGCCGCCATCCGGGCGACGTTGCGGTTGTCCTCGCCCGCCTGGTTCGCGCAGCCGAGGATCACGTCCTCGATCGATGCCGGATCGACGCCGGTCCGGTCGACGATCGCGCGGATGACGAGCGCGGCCAGGTCGTCCGGGCGGACCGAGGCGAGCGCGCCACCATGACGCCCGATCGGGGTTCGCACGGCGTCGACGATCCACGCTTCGCGGAGCGGGCGGTGCTGATCTCGAGGCATGTGTTGATTGTGGCACCCGGCCGCCGGTCGACGCGGCCGCCTGGAGCGCAGCTCGAAGGCCCGCCGCTGGCCGCGCTGTCTAGCGCGCGCCGGCTCGCCTATCGACCTCGCCAGGCGGGCGGGCGCTTCTCGGCGAAGGCGACCATCCCCTCCTGTTGGTCCTCGGTCCCGAACAACGCCTCGAACCGGTCGCGCTCGAACCGCAGGCCAGCGGTCAGCGGCAGCTCCTGCGTGGCGTTGATGGCCGCCTTCGCCGCCCGCACCGCGAGCACGGGCATCGCCGCGATCCGCGCCGCGAGCTCGAGCGAAGCGGCAACCACCTCGGCGGCAGGCACGACCGCGGTCACCAGCCCCAGGCGGCTCGCCTCCTGGGCGTCGATCCGGCGACCCGTCAGCACGAGCTCCATCGCCCGCGCCCGGCCGGCGGCACGCGCCAGCCGCTGCGTTCCGCCGGCCCCGGGGATCACCCCGATTGACAGCTCCGGCTGGCCGAGCTGCAGATCGTCGCCTGCGACCAGCATGTCGCACGCCATCGCGAGCTCCGCCCCGCCGCCCAATGCGTATCCGCGAACCGCGGCGATCGTCGGCGTCCGCAGCTCGGCGACCCGGTCCACGACCGCGAACGGATCGGCGCCGTGAAGCGATGCCGTGGTCGATTCCGCGAGCTCGCGGATGTCCGCTCCGGCGGCAAACGCACGGGTCCGCGACCCGGTGATCACGATCGCCCGGCACGCCTCGTCCTCATCCAGCCCGGCGAGCGCCGCATCGAGCTGGGCAAGCAGGGTGAAGGAGAGCGCGTTGAGCGCCTCAGGCCGATCGAGCGTGACGAGTGCCACGCCGTCTCGCGGCGGATTACCCGCCGGGAGCTCCACCCGGACCAGCCTGCGGTCCCCGCCGTCCGTCGTGTCCGTCATCGCGACGCCTCCTTCAGCCAGTCCGTGTCCGGATCCGCGGGGCGAACGGCCTCGCCCCGCGACGACGTCCAGGGCCGGGCCGCGGTGCCCTGCGCACCCTCGCCCGCCGGCGCGTGCGCCACGCGCGAGGACGGGGTCCTCGACGCGCGCTCGGTAGCGATCCGCTCGGTCGATCGGTAGAAACCCGCCAGCGCCTCGTTGAACAGCGCCGGCCGGCGGACCATCACCTCGTGGCCGCAATCCGGCGCCACGAACAGCCGGGCGTCGCGCAGCTGGCGCCGCAGCGCCCAGGCCTGCCCGACCGGCACGAACGGATCCCGATCGCCCACCACGACCAGCGTCGGAGCATCGACCCGAACCAGCTCCGAGGGCGCGTGCAGCGACTGCGAGGCGACATCGTCCGCGATCGCGGGGAGCAGGCGTCGCCAGGCACCCGGGCCCTGGACCGGACCATGACGCCGCTCGAGCTCAGCGGCCCAGGCGGGGTCGTGGCGCTCGATCCGGTCCGGATCGAACAACCGGCGGGCAACCGACGCCCGGGGCTCGTGCTCCGGGCTGATCCCGGCCAGGACAAGCGTTCGCAGCCGCTCCGGGTGACGAACCGCGAAGCCGAGGGCCGTCGCGGCGCCCATCGAGAACCCGAGCAGGTGGAACGTGGCAAGACCCAGCGCGTCGGCGAACGCCTCGAGGTCATCCACCAGCCACTGGTACCGGAAGCCGTTTGCCGCATCCCAGCGTGTGCTCGCATGGCCCCTCGCATCGGGCGCCAGGCACCGGAACGCGCGACGGAACAGCGGCAGCTGCGCGGCGAAGTCCTCGCGCCCCGACGAGCTGGCGCCGTGGAGCATGACCAGCGGCGGGCCGGCACCCTCCGTCACGTAGCCGATCTCGATCCCGTTGGCCGAGACGCGGTGCACGGGCTGGCGGTCCGTGGCTCAGCCCGCCGGCGATTCGGGCTTGCCGGCGACGACCGTCGACATCGCCCGCTCGATCCGCAGGTAGCGGCGGCGAAGGTAGAGCAGCGGGGGTGCGTCCGGATCCGCGAGCGACGTGGCCTCGACGCGTCCCACGAAGAGCAGGTGGTCGCCGACCTCGAACCGCTCGGCGACCGCGCACTCCAGCGCGCCGATCGCGCCCTCGAGCAGGGGGACGTGCGTCTCGCCCGGCCGCCAGGCGGCGCCACAGAACGCGTCTCGCGCGGGCGTGACGGCCGCTCCGGCGAAGCAGTCGGCCAGATGCTGCTGGTGCTCGGTCAGGATGTTGACCGCGTAGCGCTGGCTCGCCTCGATCGCGGGCACGATGAACCGGCGATGGTCGAGCGCGACCATGACCAGCGGAGGATCGAGGCTCACCGAGGCCAGCGCGTTGACCGTGATCCCCTGCGGCCGGTCGCCATCGAAGGCGGTCACCACCGTGACGCCGGTCGCGAAATGGCCGATCGCGGTGCGGAAGTCCGCGATGGAGACATGGTTGGCCGGGGAGGTGTTGCCGCCGCTGTCCGCGCCCCTGTCACGCCTGGTCGTTGCGCTCATCGCATGCAGGATACGGCGAGCGACCCTGGGGACGGTCCCCCGACCCGATGGTCACCGGCCGGACGTCGGCGATCAGCCCGGCAATCTCGCCCTTGTTAGGGCCTCGGCTATGGATGCGGGACACCCCCCATCCGATACTCGGGTGGTCCCCGGACCTGCAGGCCGGGTCATGGCCGGCGGTCTGCACCTCGCCGACGGCAGGGGACGCCGCTGACCTGACTTCGCCAGGAGGCGGGACACCCTGAGCGCCGGGCGTCCCGCCTCACCTCCGCCGTCGGCATCCGGCGGTCGAGTGGATCGCCAGCCACAGCCGGGGGACTGGAGCCGGCTGGCTCGCCGCGAGGCGGGTCAGCCGGCCTCCTGCGCTGCGAGGCCGCCCGCCAGCGACCCATCGCGAGGCTGGGCAGCCACCGCCGGCCGTGGCTCGTCGCGAGCCACCCTGTCGGCCTTCGTTCCCGTTCCGGCACGCGGAAGCGACACCTCGAACCGCGCCCCAACCGCGCCGGCCCGGCAGGTCACGTCGCCGCCCATCGCCCGCGCCAGGCCCCGGGCGATGTTGAGCCCCAGCCCAGACCCTCCGAGGCCCTGCGCGCTGGACCCACGGACGAACCGCCGGAAGATGCTCCGCCGCTCATCCGCGGCGACTCCGGGTCCCTGATCCTCGATCGCCAGCTGAACCCATGGGCAGCTGGCGGCGTTCGCGGCCCCGGTCAGGGATACCTCGACGTTGATCGGGCGCATCCCCGCGTACCGTGCGGCGTTGTCGAGGATGACCCACACCACCTGTTCCGTGGATGCAGGATCCGCGAACACCAGCTCGCCGTCGGTTCGGTCGGCCACGGTCACCAGGGCCTCGATGTCGAGCTCGGCCGCCACCCGCCGAACGAGCGGGACCACGGCCAGCGGCGCGCCGTCGAGCTCCAGCACGCCAGTCTCGATCCGACTCAGGATCAACACCTGGTTGACGAGCCTGGCGAGTCGGCGCTCCTCGATCTGGATCGCGGCGGCACGGGCGTGCACGAACGAGTCGGCTGCCGACTCGTCCACGAGATCGGACGCGGCGAGCTCGATGGTCGCGAGCGGTGCGAGCAGGTTGTGGCTGATCCCGCGCAGGAACTCGCGCTGCAGCCGATTGAGCCGCTTCAGCCGGTCAGCACGGCTGATCGCGAGCCGGTACTGCTCGGCTTCGTTGATGACCGTGCCTGCGAGCAGCGCCATGACCTCGAATCCTGCCTGGTCGCCATCCGTCCAGTCCCGCTCGAGTGACACCGCCGCGTCCAGGCGGGCACCGTCCCCTTCCAGGGCTATCGGCGCATTCACGACCCGGCCCCGCGAGGAGCTCGCGGGGCTCGGCCGGTCCGCGTCGTCACCGTCGATGGGCATCCCGGTTGACTCGTCGCGGCCGGTGGCGGCGATGATGCTCCTGTCGGCGGCAACGACCCGGCACCATGTCGTGGCGAAGATCTCGCTGGCAGCGGCCGTCAGTGACTGGGCCGCCTCGGCGGGCGTCGCAGACGCCGGGACTGCCGCCGCCGCGGCGAGACAGCGCCGCAGCGTGGCCTCGCGCCGGTCGAGCGTGCCCACCAGGCGATCGAGGCCCGCCGCAAGCCGCGCGATGTCATCATCGCCCGGCACGGCCCCGGCCGGCGCCACCCGGCCATCGGCGATCGCCACGAGGCCGTCGTGGATCACCCGGAGCCGCCGGCTCAGCACCCGCGCAAGCACCAGGCCAAGGACTCCCGCCATGGCGACCGTGAGGGCAAGAAGCCCCAGCACGAGCGCTGGCAGCCCGCCGGCCGTCGCCTGGAGCGCGGACACGCGGGTCGCCAGGACGACGGAGCCACCGGCAGGTGAGTCGCCCAGAGGCCGCATGCTGGTCACGAGATCGCCCACCCGCAGGACCTGGCGGTCGGCGGCACCGACGTTGGCGCTGACCGCAGCGTCCGTCGCCGCTGGATCGGTCGAGACGGACACGTTTCCCCGGGCGTCGAGCAATGCCGCGTCGTATCCCGTCAGCTGCCTGATGTCGGCAGCGAAGCGAGCATCGAGGCGGCGAGCGAGCACCAGCCGGCCAACGGCAGCTCCGGGTGCGTCGGGAGCTCCGATCGGGCGGTCGTCGATGAGGTACAGGCCTCCACCGATCGTGATGACTCGTGGTGTCGTGCCGCCCATCCCCGCGATCGACGAGAGCGCGGCCGTGACGGAGGCATCGCCGGCGGCCACGGTGGCGTGCGGCGTATCCACGATGCCTGCGGCCACGGAACCTCGATCGACGAGGAACTCGAGCACGTCCGTGCGGATCGATTGCAGGTCCGAGTCGGAAGCCTCCTGTGCGAAGGTGGCCCACTCCGCATAGCTTCGGGTCAACTTCTCGAGATCTCGGGCGGCCTGCTGGACGATGCCATCGGTAGCCTGGAGGGCACGTTCGGTCCGGTCCACCGCATCCTGCGCAAGTGCCCGTTCAACCTGACCGAACACGAGGATGCCCAGCGTCAGGACCGGCAGCGCGGTCGCGGCGATCAGCACGACGACGGTCAGCCGGCTGAACGCCAGCCGGCCACGGCCGCCCGCCGGCCGCAACGTGGTCACCCGGTCGCGCCCGGCTCGGCAACACCCAGCCGGTACCCGCCGCGCCGCTCCGTGTGGAGAAAGCGTGGGGAGCCCGGGTCGGGCTCGAGCTTCTGCCGCAACCGCCGCATCGTGACCCAGACGTACACGGGGTCGGCGCCGTCCGCACCGGGCCAGACCCGCGCAAGCAGGCGTTCGGTGCTCACGGCGCTGCCCGCGGCGGCGGCAAGCGTGGCCAGCACCCGCGTCTCGGTGGGCGTCAGGTGTACCAATCGGCCGTCGACAAGCGCCTCCCGACGCCGCAGGTTCAGCCGCAAACCGGAGCCAACCTCGATCTCCTGAACGGGGATGCGGTCCTGGAGACGCAGCAGCACTCGGTCAATGCGCGCACGGAGCTCGGCGTAATGGAACGGCTTGGTCAGGTAGTCCTCGGCGAAACGCTGGAGGAGGACGGTCTTGGACGACACCTCCGACACGGCGGACAGGACGATGATCGGCAGGTCCGCGCGCTTCTTGATCTCGTCGGCGACGCGCTCGCCGGCCATGTCAGGAAGCATCAGATCCAGGACCGTCAGATCCGGCCATCGTTCGTCCACGGCAGCGATGGCATCGCGGCCCGTGGTCGCGATCCGCACCTCGAACCCGTCGCGGCGCAGCCGATCCGCCAGGAAGCCGACGAGCCGGATGTCGTCGTCAGCGAGGAGGAGATCGAAGGGGGGGGTCATCTCGACGGCTGCCCCGAGGTGGGGGTTCGCGCTCGTCCATCGCGTGTCGCCCGTACCGCAGCCGATGGTTCGACGCGCATATCAGCCGCTTCCATCGACCGTGCCGTTTCCAATTCCGTTGCCCTTTCCCTTGCCATTGCCTTTGCCGCCACCGTCCGACGCGGTGGGCGTCGGCGATGGTGTCGCCGGGGCCGGTGAGGCGGCCGAACCGCTCCCATTGCCGTTCCCGTTGCCGTTACCCTGGCCGTTGCCGTTGCCGTTGCCGTTCGAGCCACCATTGCCCTGGCCGTTGCCGTTGCCGTTGCCCTGGCCGTTGCCGTTCCCCTGACCGGTCGAGCCACCGTGCCGTTGCCCTGGCCGTTGCCGTTGCCGTTCGAGCCGCCGTTGCCGTTGCCCTGGCCGTTGCCGTTGCCCTGGCCGTTGCCGTTCCCCTGACCGGTCGAGCCACCGTTGCCGTTGCCCTGGCCGTTGCCGTTGCCGTTCGAGCCGCCGTTGCCGTTGCCCTGGCCGTTGCCGTTGCCCTGGCCGTTGCCGTTCCCCTGACCGGTCGAGCCACCGTTGCCGTTCCCTTGGCCGTTGCCGTTGCCGTTGGCTTGTCCGGGCGGCGTGCCGAACGGATTCCCGCCGGGTCGCGTCGCCGGCTCGGGTGTTCCTGAGCCGACGATCGAGGGATCGGCCACCGGTGATGCCGAGCCGCTGGTGGCAGGCGTCACGTCAGGGCTCGACGGCGTCTCGGTAGCATCGGGTTCATCAGGCTGCCCGAGCCGGACGAGGATCGATGTGGGCGGACCATCGCTGGAAACAAACACCCACAGGACGCGCTTGCCGTTCCGGTACTCGCGCCAGCCCTCGCGAGTCCCGAGCCGTACGTACCCGGCGGCGGTAAGCCGGGCATCGTAGGCCGCGGATGCGGTCGCGGGTGGATCCTGAGACTCGAACGCGAGGAACGGCCGACCGCCGTCCAGCCCCGGCGCATCCGCGCCGATCGTCACCGATGCTGCAGGCGGGGTCGGGATCGCGTACAGATCCGGCGCGGCCGGAGTTCTGGGTGGCCCGCCGCAGCCGACCAGGAGCGCGGCCAGCAGCAGGCTCATGACACCCGCTGCGATGGCCCCCGCGCGCGATTGATGCATCAGCCCCACGCTCGGCCTTCGAGATTCAGCCTGGGGGCACCAAATGCGGCGCGCGGACGCACCGGACACCGCCCGGTCTTGCCCGGACAGCGCCACACGGGATCGCCCTGGCCCCCGGGCTGGCGTTCCCGAGACCGAGTGTAGAGCGCGTCCCAGAAGAACGTCATGGCCCGAAGGGACCAGGCGTGACCGGCCCGCGACGTGGAAGCCCTCGTCCCCGTGAACGCTGCCCGGTCGTCTTCGACGCCCGCGAAGGGCTCCGCAGGGGAGGGCCCACGAGCCGGGGGCGAGGGCGGACACCTATGGCGTTTGTTAGGGCGCCCGCCGTACGTTGCCGGCAGCCGGGCCCGCACTTTCTAAGACCATGCCCTTCCCTGACATCCGTTGCGCGCCGCTCCGTCGCCGGGCCCTTGGCCATGGGCGGCAACGCCGCATGCGCGGCCAGGCACTGGTGGAGTTCGCGCTGGCCTTCCCAATCCTCCTGACAATGACCCTCGGGATCATCGAGTTCGCATTCGTGTTCAACGCCGTGCTCGCCGTGAACTACGCGAGTCGGAACGCCGCCCTGCTCGCGGCCGAGGGTGGCTCGGATGCGGGAACCGACTGCATCGTCCTGCAGTCGATCGACGACGAGCTTACGGGGCCCACCGATCAGGCCCGGGTGACCCGGGTCGAGGTCTATCGATCCGACGAGAACGGCAGAGTGCTCGGGAGCCCGACGATCTACGTGCGCGACGGAGGCAGCACCACCTGCACGTACGCGGGCGGCACCACGGTCACCGTCCCGTACACGCGAACGGCGGACGGCTATCCAGAGACAACGAGATGCAACGTCCTGGCGGGTTGCGGGACCGCGCATCCCATCGACACCGTCGGCGTGCGGATCTCATATACGCACCACTGGGTAACGCCACTCGGCGGGACCGCGGGTGGCGGCACCCTCTCGTTCGATCGCGCCAACGCAACCCGCATGGAGCCGGTCCTGTGAGCGAACGGCGCGCCGCCCAGAGCGGGCAGTCCGTCGTTGAGCTCGCGCTGATCGTTCCGGTGTTCATGTTGCTGTTGCTCGGGCTGCTCGAGTTCGGCATGGCGTTCGACCACACGATCACGGTGAGCTACGCGACGCGCGAGGGCGCACGCACCGGCAGCGCCCTTGTCGACGGCGGAGCGTCGGGTTGCGCTTCGGTTGATCCGCGCATCGTCGCCGCGGTCCAGCGCGTGCTGACCTCACCCGGCTCACAGGTGGCGATCTCACGCGTGTCGGAGATCCGGATCTACGAGGCCACAGCCACGGGGGCGGAGACCAGTGGCAAGGTCAACATCTGGCGGTACGACCCCACGCACGGCCCGACGGTCGACGGCGAGCAGCTGGACTTCGCGGTCACCAGTGTGGGCTGGTCCGCCTGCGATCGGACCGCCCACCCGCCGCAATCGGTTGGCGTGAGCCTCAAGTACCGGTACGTGTTCGCCACCCCGGTTGGCCTGATCATGTCGATGGTGGGTGGCAGCGGGCCGGCCGGTCTCGACATCAGCGACCGGACGGTGATGGCCATGAACCCGTCGAGATGAGCCGGTCTGCCATGCACCACCGCCTCGATCTCCTCCACCGCCCGTCGGCGTCGATGTCGGATCGGCCTCCTCGCGGCGCGCGCCGGGCCAGCGACAAAGGCCAGGTGGTCGTCATCTTCGCGATGTCGATCGTCATGTTCACGCTCATGTGCGCCGTCGTGGTGGACCTGGCCTGGTACTGGACGAACAACCTCCGCATGCAGCGCGCTGCGGACGCGGCCGCGCTCGCCGGCGTGGTCTGGCTTCCTGGTGATCCCAGCCATGCGTATGCGACAGCCAGGGCGGAGGCGAGCAAGAACGGCTACACGGATGGCGTGGACGGGATCAGCGTCACGCCGGTCCAGGATCCCGCCAACGCGCGACGGCTCAAGGTGGTCATCACAGGCCCGGTCGGCATGTTCTTCGCCCGGGTCGCCGGCATCGACTCGTTCCCGGCAAAGAGGACCGCCAAGGCCGAGTTCGTGCTGCCCGTGCCAATGGGCAGCCCCGAGAACTACTACGGCGTCGGCTACTACGTGAAGGTCGAGACGACGACCACAACCCACCATAGCTCCGGTGACACGGGACTCGACGCACCGGGCTCCGCTCCGCCGGGTGGCAGCTGGGCGTATACCCCGACCAGGCGCCAGAACATCACACGCGTCGTCCAATCCAACAACAATCGATACGCGACCGCGAACGCCGATGGGCAACAGCAGCAGTGGTATGCCTTCGGCCTGCTCTCGGGTATCCCAAACGCCGCCGGCAACCAGTCGCTGGAGATCACCGGGCTCGAGGTCCAGCTCGACGACGCATTCTTGTCGGGCTCGTGCAGCGGGTCGAACACGTCGAGCATCAGCGCCGCGGTGTCCTGGGACGGCGGCAGCTCGTGGTCCTCGCCAGTCGCAACGCCGGCGCTCGGGTCGAGCAGCTCCAGCGGTGACTACACGCTCGGGTCGAGCAGCTCGACCAGCGCCTGGGGCTCGCATTCATGGAACCGTGGCGACTTCTCGGACTCCGACTTCCGGGTCCGGCTGACCTCGATCCTCAGCGGCTGCACCGGGACGCTGTACCTCGATGAGCTTCGTGTGCGGGTGAGCTGGGACCTGACGACGACCACGACCACGACCGCCCTGGTCCAGGACGCTCCCGTTCCGCCTCCGCCGGGTCAGCCGGCGATCGCCCATCCCCAGAAGTTCTGGGGCGCGATGCAGAGCCAAGGGGCGCCGAGCATCCAGGGCGATGCCTACATGACCAAGTACGAGACACGGCATCGAGGAGGGGGTGGGGGCACGCTCAACGGGCCGGACGGTACCGATCCGGACGCGAACTACGACCCCAACGGGTTCTACGACTATGGGGTCGACATCCCGGCCGGTGGGGGCGGGACGGTCTGGGTCTTCGACCCCGGCTTCTGCGACGCAACGACCGAGGCCGGTACCGGCGAGAACTGGACCGTCAGCAGCTTCGGCGATAGCAACCCGAACGGCAACCCGACCCGCGAGCCCGTGAGCGCCTTCTACGATCTGCTCGACACGCGGGGCACCCTGCTCGACAAATCCGACGATATCCCGGTCGCCTCGACGGGCACCAGCTTCCGTCACGTCGACGGGGAGGACCACGTGATCTACGACGCCCTCGGAGAGGCGACGCACGAGCCCGACTGCTCGAGCCAGCCCGGGCACTTCGGGTGGGTGCAGCTCGCCACGGGCCTCGTGGAGGGGACGTATCGGGTCCACACCTACTCCACGGACTTCAGCGCACTCGACGATCAGAACAACACGACCGCGCTCAACGCCTTCGCACTGTATGCCGCCTCCGCATCCGGCACGCCTCGGATCTACGGGATCGGCGCCATGGAGGCGTACGTGCGGCTGCCGGGCGGTGGAGCATCGGAGTTCTACCTCGCCCAGATCGACGCCGTCCACGCAGGCAAGACGATGGTCATCAACCTCTGGGATCCGGGCGACACCGGCAATCTGTCGGCATCACTCTCGATCCTGCACCCGACCGGCAGCGGGTTCGCACCGACCCAGTTCAGCTATCACGCCACCCCGGGGACATCGAACCCGGGGCGGTCCAACTGCGCCGGTCGGTCCGGGAGCGGTGTGACGTCCGTGACCACGAACACCGGGGGCAACAGCCTGTACAACGGCTGCTGGCTGACGATCGAGGTCGTCCTGCCAACCAGCTACGACGCGCCGGTCGATCCCGTCTCGGGCGAGCGCGGATGGTGGAAGATCCGGTACGCGATGGGGGGCCGCACCAGTGACTTCTCGACCGACCTTACGACCTGGACCGTGAGCATCCGAGGCAACCCGGTCCACCTGGTGGTGCCGTGACCGCGCCCGACCGGGGCGACCCGACGGATGAGTCGCGCCAGCCGGCGGAGAAGCCGCGGCGGACCGTCACGCCCGCCACGATGTTCGTCATCGTGCTGACCATGGCCGTGGTCACGTTCGCGGCCGCGATCGCCCTCTGGATGTACTGGCTGGCGGGGGCGATCTTCAGCTAACGGGCGGTCGGCCGCTCCCGCCAGGGAACGACCGGTCGCCCCTTGTCCTGGATGGCCCGGGCGCTTGC
>CAWHXD010000004.1:0-11653 GCA_963833225.1 uncultured Chloroflexia bacterium
TGGCCTCGTCGAGGTCCGGGAGGGTCATGGCCGCCTGCGCGACCGCCTCGGGATCAGCGTGCATTACGGACTCGGGATCGACGTGCATCACAGGCCCGATCGTATCCACATTCGCCCGCCTGCCGCCCCGCCGTCCATCGCGACGCTCCCAGCCCTTGCATCCGGGCCGCCATCCAGTCCGACGCTCCCAGCCCTTGCATCCGCCCCACCGTCCATCGCGACGCTCCCAGCCCTTGCATCCGGGCCGCCATCCAGTCCAAGTACGAGTCTGGGGCACCGACGCGCAGGGCTGCCGCGCTCTCTGAGCGCGCCGCTAGCCAATTACGGCTACCCGATGTGTTTGCCGGATCCAATCGGGCCGGGCGGAGGGCGTCGTGCCTGGCTCGTGCGGTCGACCAGTCGTGCGCTGACTGGCCGACGGAATCGGACGGCGGCAGACCGCAACAGCCGATCGAGGACGGACGGATGACACGGATGGAGCGAGGCGCGCGAGGATCGTGAACGCGCGAGGATCGCGTAAGGGGCAGGTGAGGACCGCGGTGCAGAGTCGACCGAATGGATCCCGTGCGGTTCGGTCTCGGCATCCGTGCCCTGCGGCGGCGTCGGCGGTGGACGCAGACCGAGCTCGCGGTCAGGGCAGGCATGTCCCAGGCAGCAGTATCTCGCGCAGAGCGTGGCGACGCCGCGCGGCTCACCGTCCGCACCCTGGACAGGATTGCAGCGGCCACGGGCGCGAGGGTGTCGGTGCGGTTGCTCTGGCACGGTGAGGCTCTCGATCGGTTGCTGGACGCGGCCCACGCCGACCTCGTCGAGCAGATGGTCGCGATGCTCGTGGATCGTGGCTGGCAGGTCGTGCCGGAGGCAACCTTCAGCCACTACGGGGAGCGCGGCTCGATTGACGTGCTGTCCTGGCATCCGCAGCGCGGAGCGCTGTTGATCGTCGAGGTCAAGTCGGTCGTGCCCGACGTGCAGGCGATGCTCGCCGGCGTCGACCGCAAGCAGCGTCTCGGGCCTCGCATCGCGGTGGAGCGGGGTTGGAAGGCAGACACCGTGTCGCGGCTGATCGTGCTGGCCGATTCTCGGACGGCGAGACGCCACATCGAGACGCATCGTGCCACCTTCGATCTCGCCTACCCGGCGAGGACGCGAGCCGTGCGGCGGTGGCTCGCGGCGCCCAACGGCACGCTCGCCGGGATCCTGTTTCTGCCATCTGGTCCAAGCACGACTGCGAGACGCCGTGTCTCGGGCGATTGACCCTCGCGTCGAGGCCTTTGCACGCGGGCTGTTGCCATGTAGTCACCAGGCAGCGTGTCTGCGGGTTGTCAGGCGAGAGGGCGGCGACGAACACACGTGCTTTGACTGAATGGCGAGACGGGCGAGACGGGCGAGACGGGCGGGCGAGACGGGCGAGACGGGCTACCTGAGCAGCAGGCGGTCGAGCCGGCGCGCGACGACGGCCAGACCCGCGACGCCCATCACCGAGAGATATGCCACGTGCCACAGGATCCCGAGATCCACCGCCCCGGTCACCAGCGCGCGGATCAGGTCCACGCCCTGGTACAGGGGCGTGAGCTGGACGAACACCCGGAAGGCCTCCGGGTAGGCGGTGATCGGGTAGAACGTCCCGCTGAACAGGAACAGGGGCAGCACGACCAGCTGGATCAGGTCGAAGTCCTGCCACGAGCGCATGAACGTGGTGCAGGCCATCCCGACCGCTGCGAACGCGAACGCGAGCAGCGTGGCCGCCGGGGCGGCCAGCACGACCCATGGCGACCGGACGAGCCCCAGCAGAGAGATCACGGCAACGAACCCGATCGCGTACAGCGTCGCCCTGATGACCGCCCATCCGATCTCGCCCAGGGCCACGTCGCCGGAACCGAGCGGCGTCGCCAGGACCGCGTCGTAGGTCTTCTGGTAGTTGAGCTTGAAGAACACATTGAACGTCGATTCGGCGATCGCGCCGTTCATTGCCGCGGTCGCGAGCAGCGCCGGCGCGACGAACAGCGGATACGGGATCGGCGCCCCGTCCGGGCCCTGGACGTCGCCCACGATGCCGCCGATGCCGAGCCCGATCGAGAGCAGGTAGAACAGCGGCTCGAAGAAGCCCGACAGAAGCACCAGCCAGCCACGCCGGTAGACGTAGGCGTTGCGCTCGATGAGCAGCATCGCCCGCCGGCTGCCGAGGCCGATCGGCAGCACCCGGGGGATCGTGGACAGCACCGTCATCGCTGGAGCTGCCTTCGGTACATCACGAACATCGCGATCGTGCCGCCGACCGCCGCCGCACCCAGGATGACGACGTGGGCGAGCATGACCAGCGGCTGGTCGCCGATCGTGCCCAGCGACAGGGCGCGGGCCAGGTCCACGCCGTGCCACAGCGGCAGCAGCCATGCGATCCAGCGGATCTGCTCGGGCAGCTGCTCGATCGGGAAGAAGGTGCCGCTGAACAGGAACAGGGGCGTGATCCCGAACCGCCAGATCGAGTTGAACACGGCCGTGTCGCGCTGCGTCGACATGAGGGCCGCGATGGGTGCCGCGAAGGCGACTGCGGTCAGGGTGCCAACGGGGATGGCGAGCAGGATGCCGGCGGTCCGCGCCGCCCCGAACCCGATGACGACGAGGGTGAAGATCGATCCGACGAGCGTCGCCCTGGTGATGATCCAGGCGAGCTGGCCGAACGCGATCGCGTACGGCGTCAGCGGGGCCGCGTACATCGCGTGGTAGCGCTTGATCCAGTGGAAGCCCGCGAGCACCGGGAAGGTCGCCTCGAACACCGAGCCCTGCATCACCGTCGACGCCAGCAGTGCCGGCGCGAGGAACTGGAGGTACGGCACGCCGCCCATCGCCGAGCTGCCCGCCCGGTCCACGAACGAGCCAAGCCCGACGCCCATCGCCAGCAGGAACAGCACGGGCTGCGCGAAGTTGCCGAAGATCGACCCGCGCCAGGTCCGCCGGTACAGCAGCAGCTGGTGCTCGTACGCCGCCCGGGCACCATCGAGCGCGTGCCGGCGCGGGACGTCCGGGCCGGTCAGGTGCCGGCCCGATCGGGGCGGCCGGAAGGCCTCGGCGACGGCCATCAATCGGCCTCAGTGGCGGCCATCAGTCGACCAGGCTGCGGCCGGTCAGACGCAGGAACACGTCCTCGAGCGAGCTGCGCCGGACCAGGACCGTCTGGGGACGGAGACCACGCTCGTGGGCGGCGGCGACGACAGCTTCGCCGTCATCGGAATAGACGAGCAGGCGATCGGGCAGGCGCTCAATTCGCTCGCCCAGATCATCGAGCTGTCCGTCGAGCCCCTCCTGGACACCGACCGGGAACCGCAGCTCGGCCACCTCCCGCGTCGAGTACCGCTCGATCAGCTCGCGCGGGCTGCCCTCGGCGGCGATCTTCGCCTTGTCCATGACCACCAGCCGGTCGCACAGCTGCTCCGCCTCGTCCATGTAGTGGGTGGTCAGCACCAGCGTGACGCCCTGCTGCTTGAGCCGGTACAGCCGCTCCCAGAGCAGATGGCGCGCCTGCGGGTCGAGACCTGTCGTGGGCTCGTCGAGGAGCAGGATGGACGGCTCGTTGATCAGGGCCCGGGCGATCGTGAGCCGCCGCTTCATCCCGCCCGACAGCGGCTCCACCTTGTCGTTGGCGCGCTCGGACAACTGGGCAAACTCGAGCAGCTCGGACGCGCGCCGCCCGGCCTCCGCGCGACGCATGCCGAAGTAGCGGCCGTAGATCACCAGGTTGTCCCGAACCGACAGCTCGGTATCCAGGGTGTCCTGCTGGGGCACGACGCCCAGCCTCCCGCGGATCCTCGCGCCGTCCGTGGCCGGGTCGAGGTCGAGGACGCGCAGCGTGCCTTCGGTCACCGGCGAGACGCACCCGATCATCCGCATCGTGCTCGTCTTGCCGGCGCCGTTGGGGCCCAGGAATCCGAACAATTCGCCCTCCGCGACGTCGAAGTCGATGGCATCGACCGCGGTGAACGAGCCGAAGCGCTTGGTCAGGCCTCGGGCGTGGATCAGCGACGGGCGGTCGGAGTCGGCGGAAGGGGACATTCGGGCAGCCGGAACGGTCATGGGCAGGGCTTGGGATGGTACCGCAGGGCTCGTCATGAACCTCGTCGCCGGTCAGCCTTCAGCGCGCGGCGTATCGCCCGAGGGCGACGCATCGCCGGCGGGCGGCGTATCGCCCGCGTGAACGATGTATCCGAACTGGCGCCACAGGATCGTCACCAGCAGCGCCGAACCCACGAACCCGAACCAGAACGGAGCCGTGATCCCGAACGTCCGCGCCAGCAGCCCGCCGATTGGGGTCCCGACCGCGATCCCGGCCACGAGCCCGACCGAGTACACGCCGCTCACCCGGCCAAGCAGCGCGTCGGGGACGGCCCGCTGGCGGACGACCGTCGCCGTCGTGTTCCACACGAACGCGTGTGCGCCGAACACGACCATGATCGCCAGGGCCACCGCGGGCACGGTGGTCAGCGCGAGGCACAGGTGGGTGCCGGTCTCGATCAGCAACCCGACACGCATGATGTCGGCGAGCGAGAACCGCCGCTCCAGGCGGCCGTACGATGCCGTGCCGATCACCCCACCGACGGCCATCGCGGTCGTCAGCAACCCGAAGCCCACGGCATTCATGCCCAGCTGCTCCTGCGCGTATAGCACCAGCACCGACCACGCCGCGCCGAACGTGACGTTGAACGCGAGGATCGTGAGCGCCAGGGTGCGCATCGGCGGGTTCCCGATCAACCACCGAACGCCCTCGACCATGTCGGTGCGCAGGCTCGCTCTCGGCTGCTCCGTCTCTTCGACTGCCAGCTGGCTGGTGGCGATCCGCGACACGAGGACGGCGCCCAGCGCGAAGCAGATGGCGTCGGTCGTGAACGGCAGGGCCATGCCTGCCGCGAACAGGAAAGCGCCGATCGGCGGGGCCACCAGCTGGTTGGCAAGCACGAACGCCCCCTGGATCCGCGCGTTGGCGACGCCCAGACGCTCGCGAGGCACGAGTCGGGGGATGAGGCTCGTGCTGCCGACATCCGCGAACGTCTCCAGCGTTCCCAGGATGAACAGGACCACAAGCACGAGCGCGATGCTGACCGTCCCACTGACGATCGTGCCCGCGAAAGCGACCATCAGCAGCGCCCGGCCGAGATTGACGGCCCGAATGATCCGTTGCCGATCAAAGCGATCGGCAACGGCCCCGGCCATGAACCCGAACACGAGGACCGCCAGGTACTCGCTGAGGAGCGCCATCGACACCAGCAGCGGGTCCCGCGTCAGCGACGCGACCAGCAGCGGCCCCGCGGCGAGCGTCAGCCCATCACCCGCGTTGGTGATGACCGCCTGGCTGAGCAGCAAACGGAAGTCGCCGCCAAGGTCGGCGGGTGAGATCGCCTCGATGGCGCGAGTGAGCGGCGAGCGCAGGCAGCCTCGCGTACCGCGTGTCACAGGTGAACCCACGCGGAGCAGGGTACCCGCGCTCAGCGCCCCGGAACGGTCCCCTCGTGCAGGGTCACGATCCCGCCGGTCAGGCCTTGCCAGCTCACATCGATCAGCCCGGCCTCGGCCATGATCTCCGCGATCCGCTCCGGGGAAGGGTAGGCCTGGACGCTGCGTACAAGGTACCCATAGGCGCTCCCCTGCCCTGCGACCCGTCCCAGCAGGGGCACGATCCGGTCGAACCACCAGCGCATGAACCGGGCGAGCCGGCTCCGCGGCCGCGCGATCTCGAGGCACAGCACTCGACCGCCGGGTCGCACCGACCGTGCCATCTCCTCGAAACCGCGCCGGTAGTCGGGCAGGTTGCGCATCCCGAACGCGATCGTCGCGGCATCGAACGTGGCGTCCTCGGTCGGCAGCACCAGTGCGTCACCAACCACGAACTCGAGGCGGTGGCGGCCTGCGAAGCGCCGTCGCGCGATCCCAATCATCCCGGGCGAGATGTCCACGCCCAGGACCCGGCCGCCCGGCCGCACCCGGTGATGCAGGTCTGCGGCCACCTTGCCCGTTCCCGAGGCGACATCGAGGGCGGATCCGCCTGGCTCGAGCCTGGCGCCCTCCACGAGTCGTCGCCTCCAGCGAGGCTCCTGGAACGCGCTGATGACCAGGTTCATCGGGTCGTAGACACGGGCGATGCGATCGAACATCGCCCGGACCTCGGTGGTCGCGGCGGCGTTGCCCGAACCGGTCGATGCGCCCGAGGGCGTAGCGCCCGAGGGGGTGGCGCCCGAGGGCGTGGTGTCGGGATCCGGGGCGCTCATGATCGGGCCTCCAGGCACTGCAGGACGGCGGCACCGACCCGGACGGGCTCGGTGATGGGTGAGGCATGGCTGAGGTCGTCGAGATGGACGCGCCGGGCGTCGGGGACACGCGCGGACAGCGTGCATGCAATGGCGCCATAGAACGGATCGCTCGCGCCGCCGGTCAGGATCGTCGTGGGCGCCGTGATCCGGGACATGCCGTCCGCGTCGAGGCCCAGCAGCGTCGCGTCCGCGAGGGCGGCGTCGCCCTGGTCAGCCAGGAACGCCCGGCCACGTTCAGACAGTCGCTCCCAGGCGGCGTCCCCGGCCACTCCCCTGAGGAACGTCTCGGCGGCCGCGGGGGCGCCACCCGAGCGGTGTGCCGCAGCGGTCGCCGCGGCAAGGACGGCGAGCTGTTGCCGGGTCGGCGCATCGGCCAGCGGGCCGTACGGCGGTTCCCAGGCGACGATCGACGTCACCCGCTCCGGGTGGCGAGCCGCGGTCTCGAGGGCAAGGACGCCGCCGTAGCTCAGACCCACCAGCGTGGCCGCGCCGATGCCCAGGTGGTCGAGCACCGCGACGAGATCAGCGACGTGGACGCGGACGTCGATCGGGCCCAGGACCGCGACCCGACTCGTGCCGGTTGCCCGGCGGTCGACGGCGTGGACCGTGAACGCGCCCGGCCTCGCGAGCTCCGCCGCCAGCCGGTCGATCTGGGCGGCGGTGGACAGGGTGCCGTGGAGCAGGACCAGAGACGCCGGGCCCGTGCCCGTGGACCGCCATCCGATCCGGGTGCCGTCCGGCCGGCTCAGCGCGCCGGCAACCGGGCGATCGAGCATCTCGCGAACCGCCGAGCGCCGGAGCTTGCCGCCGCCGGTGCGGGGCAGCGATGCCACCCGCACGAACGTGCCCGGGACCTTGAACCCGGCGAGCGACGCGCGGCAGTGCGCCGCCAACGCCGGAGCACCGGGGTGAGCGATCCCCTGCCGGAGGACGATGACCGCGACGGGCACCTGACCCCACAGCGGATCCGGCCGTGCCACGACCGCGGCCTCGGCGATCGCCGGATGCACCTCAAGGACCGCCTCCACCTCGGGAGGCGAGATGTTCTCGCCACCGCGGACGATCCGATCGGTGCGGCGATCGCCGACGAACAACCGTCCAGTCTCGTCGAGCCGTCCGAGGTCACCGGTTCGGATCGGCGTGCCGGCGGCACGAGGCGACTCGCCGAGGTAGCCGTCGAACGCCCCGGGCGTGGCGACGATGATCTCGCCCACACCGTCCTCGCCGAGCTCGTCGATCGAGACGCTGACGCCGGGGAGCGGCCGGCCCGCGCTGGCCGGCGTGTCACGGGCATCGTCGGTCGGCAGCGCCGTCACGCCCGAGCCCGCCTCGCTCAGGCCGTACGTGGGAACCACCGGCCAGCCCGCCGAGACGGCGCGGGTGACGAGCTCGGGGCCGATCAGCCCGCCTCCCAGCGGGACGGCCAGCAGCGAGGCCGGGGGCGGCATGTCGCGTGCTCGATCGAGGATCCGTACGAGCTGGGTCGGGACGAGCGACATGTGGCTCGCAGGCGGCTCGGCCGCGAGCGCCGTCAACACTGCGCCGGGCTCCGGTTCTGGCACGATCCGAACCGGCACCCGCGCGGCGACCGCGCGCCAGATGATGCCCAGTCCTGCGACGTGTCCGAGCCCTAGCGCGAGCAGCCAGCCGGAGGCCGGTGGCAGCGCCGCGATCCAGGCGCTCGCGCTGGCCGCCATCGCCGCCTCCGAGAGCACCACGCCCTTCGGTCGCCCCGTGGTTCCCGACGTCAGTACGACGACAGCCGCTCCCGGCCGGGTTCGGCCGGCGTGCGCGGTCCGGTCGACGCCGAGCTCGAGGACCGGGCTCAGCACGTCCATCGCCGACGCGCGCTCGGTCGCCGTGATCCGGTCCGGCACCGGTGCCGCCACGGCCCCCGATCGCACCGTGCCCAGCAGTCGCACGATCGCGTCGATCGAGGGTTGGGCCGTCATCGCCACCAGGTCACCGGGTCCCACACCGGCCTCGGCCAGGCTGCTGGCCACGAGGTCGCAGCGCCGATCGAGGTCCGCCCAGGTGACGGTGGTGCCACCCTCGATCAGGGCCGGCTCTGCGCCCGCGACGGCGGCATGCCTCCGGACCAGATCAGCCGCCGACCGCGCGGCAGTCACGTCACCACCCGCTCGCTCAGACCGGTCACCGGATGGCCCCGATCGTCTCGACCTGGTAGCGGTCCACCGCCCGCTCATCGAGCCGGATCCCCAGCCCGCCGGGCGACGGCTCCGAGGGAAGGCGCATCCGCCCGTCGGTCACCGGCAGCCCGTCGAGGAGGAGGTCGTGCTCGAGCAGCCCGGCGGTCGCCAGCCCGTGATCCGGGGCGGTCGGCCACACGCGGGACGCGCCCGGGTCACCGGCTGCTCCATCGGGCAGCGCCGCCGCCTGTGCCAGCGCCGCCGCGATCCCGATCCCGGTCTCGAACAATGTGCTCAGCACGATCGGCACGCCCCGGGCGGCCGCCATGGCCGCGATCTCCGCGACGACGGCCGGTCCGCCCACGCGCGCCGGCTTGACCACCAGGACGTCGACGGCGTCGGCCTCGAGCAGCTCGCGGGCAGCGCGGAGCGAGACCACCGTCTCGTCGGCTGCGACGGGCACCTGAACCCGTCGCCGGAGCTCGGCGAGGGCCTGGGCATCGTCACCCGCCAGCGGCTGCTCGACGTACTCGAGCCCGAACCGCGCGACGCCGGTGAGCCGCTCGGCCGCGGTGGCCGGATCCCAGGCGCCGTTCGCGTCCAGTCGGAGGTGGACGTCCGCTCCGACCGCGTCCCGGACCGCCCCCACCCGCTCCGCGAGCACCTGGGTCTCGCGCTCGGCGCCGACCTTGAGCTTGAGCGTCCGGAAACCGGCGGCCACGGCCTGGCGCGCGGCCTCCGCCGACGCCGCCGGCCCCAGCGCCGGGAGGGTCGCGTTGACACCGATCCCCGGGCCACCCGCAGCGAGCCGGGGTGCCGGCGATCCCACGAGATCGAACAACGCCGCGTGCAGCGCCGCGCACAGCGCCCGTCCCGGCCGCCCGTGACCCTCAAGCTCCTGGGCCGATGGCAGCGTCCCGCCCTCGGCCAGCCCCACTGCCTCGCGGATGAGCAGGCTGAGCACGGTCGAGGCCACCTCGCCGTCCTGCGGCTCGAGCACCGCCTCGCCGACACCCGTCCGCCCATCCCGATCGACGAGCCGGAGCAGCCACGCTTCCCGCTCGACCCACATCCCGGTACCGGTGGCAAACGGTCGCCGGAACGGCACCGCCACCCGGTCCGCACGGAGCGAAGCGATCCGTGTCATGCGGGACCACCCACGGCAAGACCGGCGGCAAACAGCACGGCGAACGCGAGCGACAGCCGTGCCGTGCCCTTGAGCACCGGGTTGAGCTCGCGCGGCTCCTCGAACGCACGCACCGTGCGCAGCAGCGGCCAGGCGAGCGGGAGCGCCGCGAGCGGCGCCAGGGTCCACGGCGACCGACCGGCGATCAACAGCCCGACCGGGACCGCGAACGCCGCCACCAGCAGCACGGCGTACTCGACCTGGGTCCCCTTCGCGCCCAGCATCACGGCCAGCGTCCGCTTGCCGGCCGCTCGGTCGGTGGGGATGTCGCGCAGGTTGTTGACCACGAGGATCGCGGTGATCAGCGCGCCGGCGGGGATCGCGGCCGCGACGAACAGGGGCTCGAGGCGGAGGACCTGGAGGTAGGCCGTGCCGACCACCGCCACCAGTCCGAAGAACACGAACACGAACACCTCGCCCAGCCCGTGATACCCGTAGGGCAGCGGGCCTCCGGTGTAGGCGAGCGCCGCCACGACCGCCAGCACGCCCAGACCGATCAGGACCGGGCCGCCGACGATGGCCAGCCACACGCCGATGACCCCGGCCGCGCCGACGGTCAGCCCGATCGCCACCTCGAGCTGGCGTTCGGTCACCAGGCCGGCCGCGGCAACCCGGACCGGACCCGACCGCTGCGGCGTGTCGGCACCCCGCCGGAAGTCGGACAGGTCGTTGGCGAAGTTGGCCACCACCTGGAGCAGCAGCGCGACGGCCACGCAGCCGAGCGCTGTGTCGGCCCGCAGCCGGCCACCCGCGCCGAGCGCCGCCCCGACCCCCACCACGACCCCGGTGAGGGCCGCGGGCAGGGTTGCCGGGCGGGCAGCGAGGAGCCAGATGCGGATGGGCGAGGGCCGGGTCGCGAGGGCGGTCACGGTCAGGGCCGCCGCGGGTACTTGGCGTAGTCGGCCGGCTGCTTCTCGAGGAACGCCCGGGAGCCCTCATGGGCCTCGTCGGTCGTGTAATAGAGCCCGGTCGCGTTGCCCGCGAACTCCTGGAGCCCTGCCAGCCCGTCGGTGGCGACCAGGAACGCCGACTTGAGGAACCGGATCGCGGTCGGGCTCATCTGGAGGATCTCGTTCGCCCACTGCACACCCTCGGCCTCGAGGTCGGCGAGCGGGACGACCCTGTTCACGAGGTGCATGTCGAGCGCCTCCTGCGCCGAGTACTGGCGGCACAGGAACCAGATCTCCTTCGCCTTCTTGTCGCCCACCAGCCGCGCGAGGAGCCCGACCCCGAACCCGGCGTCGAAGCTGCCGACGCGGGGGCCCACCTGTCCGAACACCGCGTTGTCCGACGCGATCGTCATGTCGCACACCACGTGGAGCACGTGTCCGCCGCCGATGGCGTAGCCATTCACCAGGGCGATCACCGGGATCGGCAGCGACCGGATCTGCCGCTGGAGATCGAGCACGTTGAGGCGAGCGATGCCGTCCTCGCCAACGTAGCCACCCGAGTGGCTCTTGTAGCGCTGGTCGCCGCCCGAGCAGAACGCCTTGTCGCCCTCGCCGGTGAGCAGGACACAGCCGATCGTGGCGTCGTCACGGATCCGGGCGAAGGCGTCGATCAGCTCCCGCACGGTCTGCGGACGGAAGGCGTTGCGAACTTCGGGCCGGTTGATCGTGACCCTGGCGATGCCGGTGCCGGAGTGCTCGTACCGGATGTCGCGGTAGTCGACGACGGACGACCAGGTGACGGGCGTGGTGGAGTCAGTCATGCGGCGGGCACCTCCTGGAGGAAGTCGAGCACGAGACGGCGAAACGTGGCGGGCGCCTCGCGATGCGCGGCGTGGCCGGCACCGTCGAGGATCGCGAGGCGGGCGCGTGGCATGCGGGTCGCGATCTCGCGGGCCCGTTCGAGGCCGACCACGTCGAGGGCGCCGCCGATCACGAGGGCCGGGGCGCCGATCTCCGCGAGGCGGTCGTGAAGCGGCGCCATCGCGCCCTGGCCGGCTCCACGGAGCGATCGCGCGAGCCCCTCGGGCTGGTTGCGGAGGCGCATGGCGCGGAACCGGGCGCGAGTCGGAG
>CAWHXD010000005.1:0-198172 GCA_963833225.1 uncultured Chloroflexia bacterium
CACTATATACCCCACTCACAGAACGAATCACCGCCTTATGTCGTCCAGATACGGATTCAATTGCATCTGAAATTTCACCGATTGTTGCTCGTGCACGTGCTGCATCTACAGCATTCGCAAGAAGATTACCTTCCCCGGTACGAGCAGTTTCTGTCAATACTTCAAGTGTACGCTTTACTTCAGTTTAATCACGTGTAGCTTTCATTTGATTGATACGGTCAATTTGTTTTTGTCGCACAACTGTATTATCGATATCCAAAATGTCAATTGGTTCTTCGACATCAAGTTGATATTTATTGACGCCAATAATCGATTCAGTTTTAGAATCGATTTGTGCTTGACGTTTCGCAGCCGCTTCTTCAATTTTCATTTTCGGAAGCCCTGTTTCAATTGCTTTCGCCATACCACCAAGTTCTTCAATTTCTTCAATTAATTCCCATGCTTTTTCCATCAGTTCATCTGTCAATTTTTCAACATAGTACGAACCGCCCCATGGATCTAGCGATTTTCGTCATCATCGTTTCTTCTTGTAAGAATAATTGCGTATTTCGTGCAATTCGTGCTGAAAAATCAGTCGGAAGTGCAATTGCTTCGTCAAGTGCGTTTGTATGAAGTGATTGTGTATGCCCCATTGCCGCGGCATTTGCTTCAATCAGTGTACGCGTGACGTTGTTAAACGGATCTTGTTCAGTCAAACTCCAACCAGATGTTTGCGAATGTGTACGAAGTGCAAGTGATTTCGGATTTTCGGGTTCAAATGATTGAATCATTTGTGCCCACATTTTACGAGCTGCACGCATTTTCGCAATTTCCATAAAGTAGTTCTTTCCAATCGCCCAGAAAAAGGACAATCTCGGTGCAAATGAATCGATATCGATGCCCGCTTTTAACCCTGTTCGACATATTCAAGTCCATCAGCAAGCGTATAGGCTAACTCAATATCCGCAGTTGCTCCTGCTTCTTGCATATGATAGCCAGAAATTGAAATCGAGTTGAATTTCGGCATGTTTCTGGATGTAAATTCAAAAATATCAGCAATAATTTTCATCGACATTTCCGGTGGGAAAATATACGTATTTCGCACCATATATTCTTTTAAAATATCATTTTGAATTGTTCCTGCAAGTTTTCTGGTGTTACACCTTGTTCTTCTGCCGCTACGATATAAAACGCCATAATCGGTAGTACTGCGCCATTCATCGTCATCGAAACAGACATTTCATCGAGCGGAATTCCATCAAATAAAATTTTCATATCTTCAACTGAATCGATAGCAACGCCCGCTTTTCCAACATCTCCCGTCACACGCGGATGATCAGAGTCATAACCTCGGTGTGTCGCTAAGTCAAAAGCAACAGACAAGCCTTTTTGCCCCATCGCAAGGTTCCGTCTATAAAATGCATTACTTTCTTCAGCAGTTGAAAATCCTGCATATTGGCGAACTGTCCAAGGTCTCGAAACGTACATTGTCGGATACGGCCCTCTCGTGTTCGGTGTGATTCCTGGATAATCATTCAAATGGGAAACATTTTCAACATCTTCTTTAGAATAAACAGGTTTAATATCGATTCCTTCATTCGTCCGAAATGGATTACCTGCTATAGGAGATGCTTCGGTTAATGATTCTGCTCCGTGTAATGGATTTACTTTACTAAAATTAGGCTTTTTCATTGTTCGCGTCTCCTTTCCAACTATTTTTAATTTCAGTAAGTTTCTGCTATTTTATCTTGCCCGCTGAAAATGAATCCATTAAGTCCAGTTTGCTAGCCAATTTTGCGCAAACTTCAGCTTCATATTTTCCAGCCACGTCATACAATTCCACTTAGGGAGTCCGTTAAGTAAATCTGTCATAACTTCTTCGGTTACATTTGGTTTTGCACAGACAACTGACATAATCCGGTTGTTCATTCACAATCCACTCATTTGCTTCCTTAGCATTTGTAAATACTGGACTCCACTCTGAATGGATGCCTCCCGTAGCTAAAAATCCACTAACAAAATCTGCCCGTGGTTTAACATCTTTTAATTCTCCAAATGTGACTAACACTGTTTTTGGTTGTTGTTCTTGAAAATGTGTTCTTATCTTTTCAAAAGGTTCTGCTAGACGTCCTTCTACTATCGATACCATCAGATTCTACTAAATGCAGAAGCTGACAAATCTGCATAGATATTCGTGCCAATTAGTGACTTCGTACCTACTTGCAACATCTTCTGCAGTGGCTGAACTGTTGTGCTTTAAACAGTTGTTCAAGTTTCCCACATTCGACATATGTGCTATAGCCACCAGCCGCATCAATTTCAACAAACAATTCCCAAGCTTTATCCACAAGTTCATTGGTCAAAGTATCGATAAAATAGGAACCGCCCGAAGGATCGAGTACTTTATCTACAAGTGTTTCTTCTTTAATAACGAGTTGAACATTCTGTGCGTAACGAATTGATGCGGGAGTCGTGTCCTGTTAATACATTATGTGGATGAACAGTAATCACATCAGCTCCACCAAGAACAGCTGAAAACGCTTCATTCCCTGCCCTCAATAAATTGACATACGGATCAAATTTTGAATAAGACCGAAGAGACGTTTCCGTTAAAATCGGAATATGACCAACCGATGTTTCACCAAATGATGTTCCAAATGCTTGCCACAAAACTCGAAAAGCACGGATTTTTGCAATTTCCATAAAGAAATGAGTATCAATTGCGAAACGAACGAAAAATTGTTCGCTAAACTCATGAAATGTTTGTATAAGCAGTTGCTAGTCTCCGCACCTTGAGCAATTGCAAGAGCCAGCTCTGTGACAGCATCTGCACCGTTTAGATGCGACACTGCGTAAATCTGCAGCAAATTGTTCGGACATTTGTATAACCTGCTGGTAAACTGCCACCTCTGTAAGCGAAACAGCTCCCCGCACCTTGTCGTTCGATCTTCTGGTATACAAGATCAAACACTTTAAGTAATTGGTCATCTTTGCGTCGTATTTGTCATGAATATCGGATATGACGTCACAAGCTCTGCTAATTTCATTAAGTGACTTTTCATCCCATTCAAGTTGTTTTGTCCCGTCATAGACAATTGCTTCATTACCCCGTTCAATCGAATTTTTAAGCTCGTACAACAAATGATTGCCCATCCGTTAGCATATTGCTGTTGAGCAACAATCCAACCTGGCTTGTTGTTTTGCAGTCTCTAATCGTTGCAATTGTGTCCGTATAATCTGCTTCGTCCCGCAGTATATAACGGTTGTAAATCAATTCCTTCAGATGTTTTTGTAATCAGTTTTTCAAAAGGCTTTCCCTCTTAATGATTTAACAGCAACTTCTTTCCATTCTAAATAATTTACGTCTTCAAAAGTCGTTGTTTTCATTGTATGTATAGTCATTTTTCGATTCCCTCCTCAAACTACTAAACTTACCTCTATTTTACATGAGCATGCTAGCACATTGTAAGGTCAAAAAGCCCGGAACCGATAATTCAGGTTCCAGGCGGTATAATTTAATAAATTGATGTGTTTTCTGCAGAAATATTTTCAAGAATTTCTTTCACACGTGCAAGGAAACGTCCGCAACGAGTCCATCAAGTACACGGTGATCGAGTGACAGACATAGGTTAACCATATCACGTGCGGCAATCATGCCACCGTCCATGATAACTGGACGTTTAACAATCGATTCGACTTGAAGAATTGCCGCTTGTGGATGATTAATAATTCCCATCGATTGAACAGAACCGAATGAACCCGTATTATTCACTGTAAATGTTCCGCCTTGCATTTCAGCCGATTTCAATTTTCCTGTACGTACTTTCGTCGCAAGTTCTTGAATATCACGGCCAATGCCTTTAATTGTTTTTTCGTCGGCATGATTAATAACTGGAACAAACAATGAATCTTCTGTTGCAACAGCGATTGAAATATTAATATCTTTTTTCTGAATAATTTTGTCGCCAGCCCACATTGAATTCATCATCGGGAATTCTTTCAATGCTTGTGATACTGCTTTCACAAAAAATGCAAAGTATGTTAAGTTGAAGCCTTCCTTTTGTTTGAACTCATTTTTCAATGAATCACGGTAAGCAACAAGGTTTGTTACATCGACTTCAATCATCATCCATGCATGTGGTGCTTCATGTTTCGAGCGCAGCATATTGTTCGCGATCGCACGACGAACGCCCGTTACTGGAATTTCAATATCGCCAGCCGATACAGGAACTTCCGCTTTTGGTTGTGGTGCATGTAGCTGGTGCGGCTGAGTTGGTGCTGGTTGCTGCAGCTTCTTGAATCAGGTGCTGCTTTTGGAATATTTCCACTTTCGATAATCGCTAAAAGATCTTTACGTGTAATTCGTCCACCTCGTCCTGTACCTTCAACGAGTGATAAATCAATATCATTTTCTTGTGAAAGACGAAGAACTGCCGGTGAATATCGTCCACTTGCACTTTTATCCCGCTTAATCGGTGAAGTTGGTTGTAGTGAACCTTCTGCCGGCATTTCATTAGCAGGTTCTTCTTTTGCTGGTGACGCAGCTACTTGTGGTTCTGTCGGTTCACTGCTCCTTCAGTTTCAATCACACAAACGATTGCCCCGACTTCTAGTGTTTCTCCTTCTTGTGCAATTAATTCTTTAATCGTTCCACTAAACGATGAAGGAACTTCAGCATTTACTTTATCTGTATTCACTTCAGCGAGCGGATCATATTTATTTACTGTATCGCCTGGTTTCACAAGCCATTTCTCAATGGTACCTTCTGTCACACTTTCACCGAGTTGCGGCATTAAAATATTTTCAATAGCCAATCGATTTACCTCCATTTCCAATTAAAATTCAGCAAGTTCACGTGCTGCTTTTTCGACTTTGTCTGGATTCATCATAAAGAATCTTCTCCATTGTCGGTGCATATGGCATTGCAGGAACATCTGGTCCTGCAATACGTTTAATTGGTGCATCGAGATCAAACAGGCAATTTTCAGCAATAATTGCTGCAACTTCACCCATGATGCTTCCTTCTATATTATCTTCTGTTACAAGAAGTACTTTCCCTGTTTTAGAAGCGCTTCAATAATCGCTTCTTTATCGAGTGGATAAACAGTCCGTAAATCAAGAATATGTGTTGAAATCCCATCTTCTGCAAGACGTTCAGCCGCTTGAAGTGCAAAGTGAACACAAAGTCCGTACGTGATAATTGTAATGTCATCACCTTCACGTTTAACATCTGCTTTTCCGATCGGAAGTACATAATCATCATCTGGAACTTCCCTTTAATTAAACGATAAGCACGTTTATGTTCAAAAAATAAGACTGGATCTTCATCACGAATTGCTGCTTTTAAAAGACCTTTCGCATCATAAGGTGTGGAAGGAATAACAATTTTCAAACCAGGTGTGCTTGCAAACATCGCTTCAACAGATTGTGAATGATAAAGTGCGCCGTGAACGCCGCCGCCAAATGGTGCACGAATGACAATTGGACATGACCAATCATTATTTGAACGATAACGAATTTTTGCAGCTTCAGAAACAATTTGGTTCACTGCTGGCATGATGAAATCAGCAAATTGCATTTCAGCAATTGGACGCAAGCCCGTACATTGCCGCACCAATTCCGACACCTGCAATTGCAGATTCTGCAAGTGGTGCATCAATAACACGGTCTTCCCCAAATTGATCGTAAAGACCTTGTGTTGCTTTAAAAACGCCACCTTTTACACCAACATCTTCTCCAAGAACGAAAACACGATCATCTCGTTCCATTTCTTCTTTCATAGCCAGTGTGATCGCATCAATATAAGACATGACAGCCATTATTCGTTCCCCCCTTCTTCAGCATACACATGAAGGAGCGCAGATTCAGGCATCTGCATACGGAGCATTTTCCGCATAATCAGTTGCTTCGTTTACTTCTTTCATAATGCGTTCTTCCATTTCTTTTTCAAATTCATCAGTTAAAACGCCGACTTCTTTTAAATAAGCAGCAAATGTAATGATTCGGATCTTTTGCTTTTTCTATTTTCAAGTTCTTCTGCATGAACGATATTGACGATGATCATCATCAGAGGAGTGAGATGTCAATCGATAACAAACCGTTTCAACTAAGGCTTGGACCTTCACCGCGACGTGCACGGTCTGCCGCTTCTTTTACAACACGATAAACTTCAAGTGGATCTGTTCCGTCAACTGTAACACCCGGCATGCCATAACCAATTGCACGGTCTGAAACATTTTCAGCACGCAAGTTGTTTTTCAATTGGAACAGAAATCGCATATTTATTGTTTTCAACCATAATAACAGTTGGTAATTTATGAACACCGGCAAAGTTCATTCCTTCATGGAAATCACCTTGGTTGGAAGAACCTTCTCCAAGTGTAACAAATGTAATGAAATCTTCCTTTTTCATTTTCGCAGCAAGTGCAACACCGACTGCATGTGGAAATTGTGTTGTAACAGGAGATGAACCTGTTAAAATACGATTTTTTCTTTGACCAAAGTGACCTGGCATTTGACGTCCACCTGAGTTCGGATCTTCCGCTTTTGCAAATGCAGAAAGCATTAAATCTTTTGTTGTCATTCCAAAATGAAGAACAACACCCATATCACGGTAATAAGGTGCAATCCAGTCTTTATCTTTATCAAGTGCAAATGCTGCTCCAACTTGTGCTGCTTCTTGTCCTTGACAAGAAATAACAAATGGAATTTTCCCTGCACGGTTCAATAGCCACATCCGTTCATCGATTCGACGTGCCATCGAACATCGTTTCAAAAATTTTTAATACATCTTCATTTGTTAATCCAAGTTCTTCATGACGATTTTTTGCCATTTCTATTAATCCCCCTTTTACATATGAATTGCTTTACCATCTACAGCAAGTGCTGCTTCGCCCATCACTTCAGAAAGAGATGGATGCGGATGAATTGTACTTGCAACTTCCCACGGTGTTGCATCGAGAACCATTGCAAGTCCAGCTTCTGAAATCAGATCTGTTACATGTGCACCAATCATATGAACACCAAGAATATCATCTGTATTTTTATCAGCAACAATTTTCACAAAACCATCCGAATTTCCATTAACAAGTGCTTTACCAATCGCCATGAACGGGAATTTCCCGACTTTCACGTCAAATCCTTGTTCTTTCGCTTGTTTTTCCGTAATTCCGACACTTGATGCTTCAGGACTTGAATAAATACAGCGTGAAATTTTTGTATAATCAATTGGTTCATTTTTCAAACCAGCAATATGTTCAACTGCTGCAATTCCTTCATGTGAAGCGACATGTGCCAATTGCAATCCACCAATGACATCACCAATTGCATAAATATGATGTTCTTTCGTTTGGAATGTCGGTCTCGTTTTAATAAAACCATTTTCAACTTCAATTTCGGTATTGTCAATGCCAATTCCTTCAACATTTGCTTGACGACCAACAGAAACAAGCATTTTTTCAGCAGTAAATGCTTTTGTTTCGCCGTTAATTTCAGCAGAAATTGTAACAGAACCTTCTTCTTTAACAAGTGTTTCTGGTAATACTTTTGCACTTGTCACAAATGTAATTCCTTTTTTCGAAAGAAGCTTTTTCATTTCTTTTGAAATATCTTCATCTTCAGTAGGAATGATACGATCTGCATATTCAAGGACAGTGACTTCTACACCAAAATCATTGAGCATAGATGCCCACTCAATACCGATGACACCACCACCAACAATAATAATCGATTTAGGAAGTGCTTCCATTGAAAGTGCCCCATCAGAAGACATGACATCTGTTTCGTCAATTTCAATCCTGGTAATGTACGTGGTCTAGAACCTGTTGCAATAATTAAGTTTTTAAGGATAAGCATTTCATTTTCTTCGCCGTTATTCATTTCAACTGAAATGGTACCTGGCATTGGTGAGAAAATAGATGGTCCAAGCATTCTGCCAAGTCCTTCAAAAACATCAATCTTCCCTTTTTTCATTAAGTGCCGTTACACCATTATGAAGTTGGTTAACAATGCCTTCTTTACGTGCTTGCACACGGCTAAAATCAAGTGTAACTTCTTTTGTATCCACACCAAATGCTGCTGCTTGGTTTTTGGCAGATCATAACTTCAGCACTTTTCAAAAGTGCTTTACTTGGAATACACCCTTTATGTAAGCAAGTGCCACCAAGATTTCCTTTTTCAACAAGTGCTGTTTTCAGTCCTAATTGTGCAGCGCGAATAGCGGCGACATAGCCACCCGTTCCGCCTCCTAAAATGACTACATCATATTCTCGTCCCAATTAAATGGCCTCCTTCAAAACTACCCGTTAAGACGGATAGATTTTAGCTTTCTCTTCACCAGAAAGACACGAATTGCACCTTCTGCAAGTGCTTGTAATTCATCTTCTCCAGGATAGACGACAACATCAGAAATCCAATCAATTCTGGATGAAATTTCTTCGACAAATCCTTTACCATATGCAAGTCCACCAGTCAGGATAATCGCATCAATTTGCCCTCTAAGTACAGCAGCTGCACTGCCAATTTCTTTTGCAACTTGATAGGCCATTGCTTCATAAACAAGTTTTGCTTTTTCATCGCCTTTTGCAATTCGTTTTTCAACAGTAACAGCATCATTTGTTCCGAGATAGCCGACAAGGCCACCTTGACCGACAAGTTTTTTCATTACTTCATTGCGATAATATCACCTGAAAAACATAAGTTCAACAAGATCCCCAGCTGGGACTGTTCCTGCACGTTCAGGACTAAATGGACCATCTCCATGAAGACCATTGTTGACATCGATGACTTTGCCATCATGCATGTGCACCAACTGTAATACCGCCGCCCATATGTGTAACGATTAGCCGAAGTTCGTCATACTTTTTATCGACTTGTTTTGCATAACGTCTTGCAACAGCTTTTTGGTTCAATGCATGAAAAATCGATTTTCGATTAATTGATGAAAATCCAGAAATTCGTGCAATCGGTGCAAGTTCATCGACGACAACAGGATCGACGATAAATGCAGGAATGTTAAGATCCGACTTGCAATTTCATTCGCCAAAATGCCCGCCAAGATTCGAAGCATGTTGTCCGGAATAACCTTTTTTCAAATCTTCGATCATCGCTTCGTTGACTGAATAGGTACCGCCTTCGATTGGGCGAAGAAACCCGCCACGACCGCAAACAGCAGATAGTTTAGAAATATTGATACCTTCTTTTTCAAGTGCTTCAAGAATAGCTTCTTTCCGGAAATGATATTGATCGATAATGGAAGGATATTGTGCAATTTCTTCAGATGAATGGCGAATTGTACTTTCCATCATAGATGTTTCGTCTTCAAAAACGCCTATTTTTGTAGATGTGGATCCTGGGTTGATGACTAGGACCTGATATCTGTTGCTTGCACATGTAATCCTCCTTCCATTCAATCATGTTTATTTCAATTAACGATCGAAAAAAGCTGGTAAAACGTGATTATCTTCCTGTTAATACACTTTTTTCGTTTTGTAAAAATTGGCTACGTGATTTCGCAACACGTGCAATGCGTTCTTCCGCAAGACGGTCTGCTGCAACATACGTTGGAATATTATCACGTTTTGAGATATTCGAAAATTTTTCGAATTGTATCGTAAATACCTTCAACACGTTTCAATGCACGTTCACGGTTATAGCCAGCTAATTCATCTGCAACATTAATAACGCCGCCTGAGTTGATGACATAGTCCGGTGCATAAACAATGCCCATTTCATGAATTATGTCACCGTGATGAGTTTCTTTCAATTGGTTATTTGCAGAACCTGCAATCACTTTCACTTTAAATTGTGGAATCGTTTCATCATTAATGATTGCGCCAAGTGCACATGGTGCAAAAATATCCGCTTCTTGTGAATAGATTTCATTGATACCAACAGCTGTTGCACCAAATGCATCGACTGCACGTTGAACTGCTTCTTCGTTAATATCAGTACAATTAGTTTCGCGCCTTCTTCATGCAAATGTTCGCAAAGTGTATAATGCAACGTTTCCGACACCTTGAACAGCTACTGTTTTACCTTCAAGAGAATCAGTTCCAAATGCTTCTTTTGCTGCTGCTTTCATCCCTTCATAAATTCCGTAAGCAGTAACAGGTGAAGGATTACCAGATGAACCCGATCCAGCTGAAGTACCTGTTACATAATCTGTTTCAAGATTGAATAAGATCCATATCATCTTCAGTTGTTCCAACATCTTCCGCAGTAATATAACGACCGTTCAATCCTTCGATAAAACGACCAAATGCACGGAACATTTCATCGTTTTTATCTGTTCTTGGATTACCGATAATAACTGTTTTTCCGCCGCCAAGATTTAATCCTGCTGCTGCATTTTTATAAGTCATTCCACGTGCAAGACGAAGTGCATCTTCAATTGCTTCACTTTCACTTGCATACGTCCACATACGTGTTCCACCAAGTGCTGGTCCAAGTGTTGTATCGTGAATTGCGATGATTGCTTTTAATCCTGATGTTTTATCCTGACAAAAAACGACTTGCTCATAATCATATGTTTCCATATATTTAAAAATTTCCATTGATAATTCCTCCTTGGGGTTGCGTCATTTTGTATGCATTGTTTAATTTTTTGTGTGCTAAAGATGGCTAAGTGCAATGAATACAGTTTACTTTCAGCACTATCTGCCCTTGATGTAAGGACAATTGGTGCTCTGGCACCTTGGATAATTGCGCCGACTTTCGCATTTGCAAAATACATTAGTGATTTATATAAAATATTGCCTGCTTCAATGTTCGGAACAACTAGAATATCAGCTTTACCAGCTGTTTCCCTGTAATTCCTTTTTGTGCTAGCAGCTTCTTCGGAAACTGCATTATCAAGCGCAAGTGGACCATCAATGATGCAACCATTAATTTGTCCACGTTTATTCATGACGACTAGTGATGCGGCATCTGTTGTTGGCACCATTGCTGGATTGATCGTTTCAATTGCTGCAAGTGGCGCAACAATCGGTCATGTCCACACCACAAGCATGGGCAGTAGCAACTGCATTACGAATAATTTGTGCTTTCGCTTCAAGATCAGGTGCAATATTCATCGCCGCATCTGTCACAAATAGCAGTCGATCATAGCCCGGCACTTCAAAAGCTGCAACATGAGAAAGGATTTTTCCCGTTCGAAGTCCATATTCACTATTCAAAACTGCTTTCAAAATAATGGATGTTGCCAAATTACCTTTCATCAGAACATGTGCATGTCCACTTGAAACCGCTTTCACTGCTTCAAGTGCCGCATGCGCTGCATCTTTCCGTATGATGAATACTAATTTTTTCATGTTGAAAGTAAATGATGAAAATTGTTGTCATCAATGCGTCATCACTTTATTTTCATCATCAAATAGCATAAATGAAGCGATCCCTTCATCAATAGCTGAACTAACGGCTTCAAGAACTTCCAAATCTGCAGCTGATGCGACAGCAACAACTGGATCCGTTTTTTCGATGCTGCTCTTTCGACGATTGAATCAAGTGTAATCATTTCTTTTCTTCCAGATCGATTACGCCTAGGTGACTGCTGTCAAATTAAACGAGGTTGAATTTTTCAAGTTTATAATAAAGTGATCGAAGCGAAATACCTAATCTATTAGCAGTTATCGATTTATTTCCTTCATTTTCACGAAGAGCCGTTTCAAGAATGGATTTTTCATAATCATCCATGATGGAAGCAAGTGTACTTTTTTCCGGAAGAATTGACGGTTCCTCATCTTACGGTTTGCAGAGTAAAGTGATTTCATCAATATCTTCTAATCCGAGAATGACTTCTCTTGATTCCATATAAATCATTGCACGACTAAGCACATTTTCAAGTTCCCGAACATTTCCTGGCCAATCATATTGCTTTAAGCCGATCTTGCGCTTCTTTCGTAATTTCATCTACTTTCATCCCGAATTCCTGATTTAGCTTCACAAGCAAATGTTCGACAATTGATGGAATATCTTCTTTTCGTGACCGAAGGGTGGAATTTGAATCGAAATTCGATTTAATACATAATACAATTCTTCAATGAAACGTGCCTTCATGCATTGCTTTTTCTAAATTCTTAGACGTTGCTGTGATTAAACGAACAGATAACTTCAATAGGTTCTTTACTGCCTACTGGATAAATCGTTCCTTCTTAAATAATGTAAGTAGTTTTTCTTGAACCACAAGCGGCAAATCAGCAATTTCATCAAGAAACAGTGTACCATTATTGCGATTCTATGAACAAGACTATCTTTTAAACCATTCGTCTTGCGCTATCAGTCTCTTGACCAAATAAGTTCGCTTCTAATGTAGCTGGATGAATTGTTGCACAATTGACGCGAATGAACTTATTAAATTTCCGTTCACTTTCACTATGAATGGCATGTGCAAACAATTCTTTTCCGGTTCCTGTTTCTCCTCGAAATAAGACAGGGAAGTTATTTTGCAGCAAGTTTTGCTTGTTCAATTGAAATTTCGAATATCCGTCGAACCTCCAAAAATATCATCAAATGTATAAGTCGATTCAAGTTTACGAATAATTGTTCGCGCCCTGGTCAAGTTCATTCATCAAATTTCTCATTTCGGTAATGTCATGAATGACACCGACACTACCTTTAACTTGATGATCGACAATAATTGGTGCAACATTGACAATCACTTCACTGTTATTTTCACCAACACGCATATTGACACCGCGAACAGGTTTTCTTGTTTCAAGCACTTTCATATGAATACTTTCGCCTTCATTAATATCTGCAGTAGCAGGCTTCCCAATCATTTCATCTTCTGTCAAACCCGTAATCCGTGTATACGCTGGATTGACAAGAATTCCATTGCCTTTTTCATCAACAACAGAAATCGCATCATCACTTGAATGAATAATTGCTTCAAGCATCGTTTTTACTTTTTTCAAATCCGTAATTTCTTCTGCAAGCGCAAAACTTCCGTCATATCTTTAAACACTGCAAAAGCGCCAACTTTTTTCCCTTTATAATCAATAAAGCGGATAACGAGAAGTGACAATTTTAAGACCATTTGCAAGAATTAGTTCCTTGTTCAATTCCGATCTACCTGAATCAAAGACATGTGGTAAGCTTAGTTATAGGGATTACTTCAGTGATCGTTTTACCAATCGCATCTTCAATTGCGACACCCGTCATTCGAGCAGCACTTTTATTGAAAAAGTCAACATTCCCATCTTCATCAATGCCAATCATACCTTCTTCAATTGAATCGAAGATCATTCGTCTGTTTATGCATTTCTGCACGAATCCGTTTAATATATGTATCATTCTCCTCAAGTAGATGGACAAGAAGATTTGCAACTGAACCAGGTATTAGTACAGTATGGGCAGGTCTCGCTTTTAATAGTTCAGCGAATACCGATTATCACCGGTTACATCGAAAATGATATGCAAATCAGGTGTAAGATGTGACTTTCCAATCACTTCCATATGCAATGCCAAGATTTTTTGCACGGATAATTCCTGGTGCATTTTCATCAGTATCAATGATTGCTTTCACATTCATAAAATCTAAATTTTGGAGAAGGTCCAGTATTATCGATCCGCCTGTCCCTGCCCCGACAATGAGAACGTTTTGCAAGGATATTCATTCTCCTTTTTCAAACCATGCAATCTTTTGCAATTACAATTTCATCATACACGATTGCTCTCTTCTTGACAATATATCTTTATATTAAATATTAAAAGGCTATATACAGTTCAAGAGAGTACTGTTCATAAATAGAAGGTTCAGATGATTCAGTTAGCTGTTTTCCGGAGGACTTTGCAATTCACGAGTTCTTTAAGCGCCTAATGTATTTGAATTTAACTTGCCGGGGACGTCTCAAAGACCCATTGTTGGCAGGCGAAAAATGGATAATATTGCTTTGCATTTATTTGCACGCTCGATATCTATCCCGAAACCTTTAACATGCCCCTGCAACATTTTGCGCTTCACCTTTTAGGTCAGCGACTTTCTTTACTCTTTAAAATGTCTTCTTTTCCATCTTGTTTTTCAGCTGAAGCTTTAATTGTTACATCTGTTGTTTCCCCTTCTATGAGAAACTTATTCCAATTTGGCACATCAGCGCCAACTCCGTAGTTTTCACACAGAAAAAGCACCGCCTAGGACGATGCTACATAATGCTTTATTAATTATGCTCGTCATTATATTGTTCTGACGGTTCTTCTGTTGAATCTGGTTCATTTTCATCAGCGCCGTTACATCCAAATAATAAGCCTGCTGACAAAATAACCGACATAAACGGAAGAAAGAATTTTTTATACTTCACTTCGTTCCCTCCTATCTAGTGTTCCTGAATTCATTGCAACACCAACATCTGCTTGCGCAAGTGCGGGCGCATCATTTGTTCCGTCGCCCATCATAGCAATAAGCTTCCCATCCTTCTGCTCTTTTAAAATATAATTCATTTTATCTTCAGGCTTTGCTTCCGCAATGAAATCATCTACTCCTGCCTGCTTTGCAATATACTTTGCTGTTAACGGATTATCACCTGTTACCATTACAGTTTTTACGCCCATTTTTCTTAACCTTGCAAACCGTCCCTGGATTTCCGGTTTTATAATATCTTCAAGCTGAATAACTCCCACAGCTTTTTTATTAAACACCAACAACCAAAGGCGTTCCGCCGTTGGAAGCTATCTCCGTTATCTTCTCATCAATTTCAGGATGGGCTCCATCGGTTTGACCGGTCCAGTTTTTAATTGCATCCATGCACCTTTCCTTATTGATGTTCCATCCTGCAAATCAATTCCCACTCATTCTTGTTTCAGCAGTAAATCCAATAAATTTTCCATCCTGTTTTGAACTTTGCAATATATAAGGCTCGAGTTTTTGTGCGAGTTCAACAATAGATTTCCTTCAGGAGTAGGATCGGAAAAGAACTTAACAAACAATATTTTACAAATTCATTTTTATTAATTCCATTTAGTGGAAACAAATTTGTCGCTTTACGATTCCCTATCGTAATTGTTCCGGTCTTATCAAGAAGAACTGTATCAATGTCTCCTGCATTCTCAACAGCCTTACCTGATTTTGCAATTACGTTTGCACGAAGAGCTCTGTCCATTCCTGCAATACCAATTGCTGAAAGTAATCCACCTCGCGAGCGGTGATGCCGGGACCGGACGAGGAGGCGTCAGCACGCATCGTCCGCAGTTTGTAGATCGTGAAGGTCCCTGCGGGACGGACGCGGGTCGCGCGGTGGAATGCGGGGCCGGGTGAGGTGAGGCGAACGGCCAGTCCCAGCCCGAGGATGAGCGGCCCGAGTACCACGAGCCCCACGGCAGCCAGGGACCGCTGGATCAGGCTGGGCACTGCAAGCGTCCCACGAGGTGAGAGCGAACCGGCGGGATCACGTGGAGCAGCGGATACACGACCGGCGTCAGGCGGCCGAGTCGGCGTGCCAGCGGTGGCGCCACGGTCAGCGATCGCAGCTCCTTCGGCCACGAGGGGAACAGGCGACTGAGCCGCCTGGCGGAGACCCCGTGGACGGCCGGGTTGCCCGGGTTGCCAAAGCGGAGGTCGTACCACACCAGCCAGCCACCAGGCCGGAGCACCCGGCGGATCTCACCGGCCACGGCCGCCTCCATCGCGTCCGACGGGATGGAGCTGAAGAGGGTGACCGCCACCACCACGTCGAGGGACGCATCTGGGAATGGGAGCGCATCTGCCGACGCGACCGCGAACCGCGCGTGGACCTGCCGCGACAGCGCCCTGTCGATGCGATCGGGCAGCAGGTCGATCCCGGACGCGTCTACGTCCGGCCATCGGCTCACGATCGTGGCGACGAGCGATCCATCGCCGCAGCCAACGTCCAGGATATCCGGTGGCCGGCCTGCTGGTAGGCTCCGGGCAATCAGCTCCAGGATCGCCCGGTCCCGCTCGTCGCTGAGTCGTGCGTAGCCGCGGTTGGACGGGTCCCAGAGGTGCGCGCGGCCCGTCGCCGCATATCGCTCGTAGGTCGCACGGATCTCGTCTTGGTCGTTCATTCGTCGGACTCAAGAGTGGGGACGCGTCCCTGGCGTCCTGCGAACCAGCGTGGAGCGAAGCGCAGCAGGCCAGCCCACGTACCGACCCCATACCCGACATGGAGGCATGCATACGCGGCGATGACGTCTGGGAGCGTGGCGTCAAACTCATGGGCCACCTTCCGGCCAAACCATGTGGCCGCGGCCAGCCACACCGCCACCGCTACGAGCGCGAGCAGTGGAGCCCAAGGGATAGCCGCGGAAGCCACGAGGCACAGGGTGATCACCCCCACGAACGCCGCCGGCACGAGGTGCCGAGGCCGCAGGACGCTCGGCCGCTTCTGGATGCCCCGCACCTTGAACAGGCCGTATCGGAAGTACTGCCGGAGCAGTCCTTGCCAGGACGCTCGGCTGACATACGTGGCTCCGATGGAGGGATCAAATCGTATTCGCCCCCCCGCGTCGAGGATCCGCTGGTTCAGCTCCTCGTCCTGGTCCTGAATCATCTCCGGGTCGAATAGCCCTACCCGCTCGAAGACCCACCGCGGCCAGCACCCGAGCCACACGGTGTCCACATCGATCGGGGAGTCGAGCAGGTGGAACCGCCTCCCGCCACCGATGCCGAACGGGCTCGTCGTTGCCGCCGAGGCTGCACGCCCGGCACGCGTCGCGCTGCCCTTGCGCATCTGCCCGCCCACGTTCCAAGCCCCACTGGACCGAAGGGCTGCGAGACAGGCGGACAGGTAGCCGGGATCCGGCTCCGCGTGTCCGTCCATGCGAACGATGATGTCACCGCGGCTCGCGCGGATTGCTGCGTTGAGGGCCTCGGGCGTTACCCGGTCCGGGTTGTCCACGAGCCGCACACGAGAGTCGCGCGCCGCGAGCTGCTCGATGACGCCCCTGGTTCCGTCGGTCGAGCGCCCGTCGGCAACGATCACCTCGATGTCGGCCTCGATCGGGTCCGCGAGCAGCGGCACGATCGCGCGCTCGATGGTCGTCGCCTCATTGCGTGCCGGGATGATCACCGAGACCGTCAGCGGGACGTCGGCAGCGGTCATCACGGTCGGACAAGGCTCGTTGTCGAGGTCGCCATGTCGAATAGCATACGAATGTGGTTGTACCCCAAGGTCCCGTACGGCTCCCGGTGACTGTCGTCATCGTGACCTGGAACTGCGAGGCCACGTTGGGAGGGTGCCTGACCGCGGCCGCAGCAAGCCGTCCTGCACCCCCTGAACGGGTCGTCTGCGTGGATAACGGTTCCACTGACGCGTCCGTGGAGATCGCCACCGCAAGTGGTGCAGACGTCATCGCTCTGGGTGAGAACACCGGCTTTCCTAGGGCTGTGAACTCTGCACTCACAACATGCGAGTCAGCCTATGTGCTGCTCCTGAACCCTGACGTTGTGGTTGCCCCCGACGCCATCGCAACTTGTGTCGACGTCTTTGCCAGGCACCCGCGCGTGGGAATCGTGGGAGCCAACCTGCGGCAACCTGATGGGCGGGCGGACCTCGCTGCGGCCCGGAGGTTCCGGACGCTCGGGCTACTCGCACTCGAGACTTCTGGCTTGCCCCGGCTCTCGCGCCGGCTCGACCTTCAGTACCTGCCGCATTGGGATCGGACAACTCCGGACGGTCCCCTGTCTCAACGGCGCCTTCGCGCTTATTAGGACGGACCTGCTGCGCGCAGTCGGAGGGCTCGACGAGACAGCCTTCCTGTACCTCGAGGACCAGGAATTGTGTCGTCAGGTGGCGGCCCGTGGAAGGGACGTCTTCTTCGCAGCTGATGCCACAGCCATCCACGAGGTAAGCGCTGCAACCCGTGCCTCACGCCCTGATCAACAAGCGGTCGCCTACGTCCACCGGATCGATGCGAACGTGGAGATCATCAGGCGCTTGCAGGGGAATGCGAGCGCGCACGCGGCGCTCGTGCTCTGGGCCCAGCGAGGCATCGTTGGATGGTTGCTCGCGGTCATGCGGTCTGACGGCGACCGCCAGATGCGCTACGCCTTGGCGCTCCGCTGGCTGGCGCTGCAACTCACGGGGCGTCGTCCACCGCCGCCAGTCCCAGATTGAGTCGGCCGAGGTACAGGTCAGCGTAGTGGCGCGCCATCTGCTCCTGGGTGAAGCGCTCAAGCACTCGGGCTCGACCAGCCTCGCCCATGCGCAGCCTGAGGCTTGGAGAGGCGACGAGCCCGCGTAGCCGCTCGGCGAGCAGTTCCTCGTCCCCAAACGGTACGAGGAAGCCGGTCTCCTGGTCAACTACGACTTCAGTTGCACCCCCGATATCCGTCCCCACGACCGGGATTTGAGGTACATCGCCTCGGCCTGGACGATTTCGAACCCCTCGAATGTCGACGGCAGCGCCAGGACATCGGTCGCAGCCAGAACAACCGGTAGGTCGGTCCGAGCCCCCGTGAATTGCACGCGGTCAATGACCCCAAGGGTCGTAGCCTGCATCTCGAGATCCGGTCGCGTTGGGCCGTCACCAACCAATACGAGGAGGTCACATGGCCCGGCGAAGCGGGCGAACGCACCGATTAGGTGGCGCTGCCCCTTGTGCGCCTCAAGATGGGCAACCTCCGTAATGACGTGGGAAACGATCTCAATGCCCAGTGCTTCTCGGGCTGCCGCTCTTGGTGGAGCGGTATCGAGTTCGGATGTGTCGATGCCGTTGTAGATGACCGCGTAGCGGCCGACAGGGATGTGAGTGTCTGCCTGCAGGATCCTGCCAGTGGCCGCAGAGTCGACCACGATGGCCTCATGGAGCGGGGCGAGCAGGCGTTCTACAAGCGGCTGCCACCGGTAGTAGCGACGGTGGACGGTCCCGAACAGCCTGGCGCCGGCTATGCGGGCTGGGACAGCGCACAGGATCGACGTTCTGAACATGTGGGTGTGGACGATGTCCCAGTGCGGCCGTGAGAGCAACATCTTCGCCAATCTCCCGAGGCCCACTACGATTGCACCAAGGTCTCTCGGGCCGGGTCGCGCTGGCATCCCCAGATCGATGACGCGAATGCCGCTGGACCGAAGGCGCGCCCCGTAGACGCCCGGTCGTCCAAGGTTGAGAACAGTGACCTCGAACGTCGCGCGGTCGAGCGCCGCGGCGACGAGAGCCGTGAGTTTCTCGCCGCCCCCGAGGTCAAGGCCACCTACGACGTGGAGCACACGAAGGTGACGCTCGCGAGTCATCGGAGGCCGTACTCCTTCGCCATGTGCGCGAGCGTTGCTTCGAGGTCGGGCATCAGCCCGCTGTCCCGCAACCAGGTCGCCTGTGCCGTGCAGAACCTTGTCTGATCCACAAGGGCTTCGAGGCGCCCGAGCGAAGGTGCCCACCGACTCGCAAAGCCAAGCGGCGGGGCAATGATGCTGCCGAGCGCCGAAGGGAACGCAGTCAACCGCGCAGGTCGACCGACTGCCTTCCCGGCGAGGCGAGCTAGCTCGTCCAGTGGCAGCGGATTGTTGATGATTAGGACAGATGGCACCGACTCGACTGTTGCAGCGACAGCGATGGCCCGTGCGACGTCGCTCACGGCGACGTAGTTCGTCCAGGCGTGGGCGTGGATGAGCCGGCGACCAGACGCGATTCTCGCCAACAAGCGCCGCAGTGGGCGCATCGGGTGGCGGGAGCCGATCACATTCGACGGCTGGATTACCTTGGCCCATCCCGCGGCTTCGAGCACGGCAGCCTCAGCCATCGCCTTGCTGCGCTCATACGGCCCGGTGGGCCGGCGTGGGCTCATCTCATCGACCTGAGTATGCGGATGACCATACACGCCCGTACTGGACACATAGATGAACCTCTTCACGCCGGCAGCGCGCGCTGCACCCATGAGGCGAGCCGTGCCATCGACATTGACACTGCGCAGTGCGTCGGCGTTATCGGAGCGCACCAGCCCGGCAGCGTGAATGACAATGTCGGCACCGTCCACCAGCCGCTGGCAATCACCGGTCGCAAGGATCGAGCCAGTCACGACCTCTTCCGTCGCCGAGCCGGCCCGAGCGGAGCGAGACATGATGCGGATCCGGTGGCTCGCGAGCGAGGCAAGCAACGACAATGTCGCGGTGCCAACGTATCCAGTCGCACCTGTGATGGCGATGACGTCGGGGCGAGACGACCTCGCTTTCTCCGTTGCAGCGTCGTGGATCACCAACTCGTCCCGCAGATGACACCCAATGGGAGTGTTTCCTGAGGCAGGGCGTCGCGAAGCCTAACGTCGTATCTCACGGCGCTCAAGGAAGTGTCGGGCGACCACCTGGTCCACGAACCCCATCCTGGCACCTGCGTCGCGCATTCGGTGCCACAGGTTCCAGTCGCCTGGTTCGTGGAGCCGCCAGGAGTCGATGTCGTGACGAAGGATGCGGAGGTCCAGGGAATACAGGACGGCAGCATGAACGATTTGTCCCCTCCCGCAGCGGCCAATTCCCCACGCGCGTCCACTCTCCTTCGCTGATCTCCATGTCCGCAACGCCGAAGGCGAAGTCGAGCGAACCGGTGAGACATGCGTCCAGAAGGGCCTCGACATGGTCGGGGGTGAACTCGTCGTCGTCGTCGAGTGGGGCCAACCATTCCCCGGCGGCAATGTCGAGAGCATGGTTCATGGGTGCCTCGCCCGCGACCATCCACCGGTGCTCAGGGCGGCTGGGGTATGCGCCACGGACCGGCAGATTGACGAAGCGTAGCCGCTTGTCGGCGACCGACAGGACGGCGTCTTCCGTCGCCTGATCGCAGTGATCCCCTACCACCAGGATCTCCAGGTTCTGGTGGGTCTGCGCCTGCGCTGAGGCGATCGCACGCTCCGCCACCAGCCGCCCTCGATCGTATGTGGCGATCCTGACAGTGACGAGGGGCGGCTTGCCCTGCAGCCAGATGTCGGGTCTCACAGCGCGCATCTCCGGGAGTTCACGCCTCACTCGCCGTGCCTCCGACCTCTGGCGCAGCCACACCCTCCAGCCACCATATCGAAGGAGGCCGTACATGCGCTTCAGGCGAGTTGCGTCGGTCTTGACCAGCAAGGCAGCCAACAGCACCGTGAGTAGTCCCGTGACGATCAGCGTGGCGATGTCACCAGCGACGAGCGAAGCGACCACCCCGACGACGGCCGCTGCACCGCCACCCACGGCGAAGCCGGTCAGCGCACCCCTTGCCAGCGGCAGGATCGCAATCTCGAGAGATCTGGCCGTCAGTATCGGGAGAAGGACGACGTTCGATACCAGCAGCGTAGCGAGCGTTGCGATGGCCGGACCCTGCTGAAGGCCGGCACTTGCGAGGAGAATGCTTCCTGAGAGGCTGAACACGGCCTCTGCAAGCACTAACGGGCCGAGGAACCAGTGGCGGCTCCTGCTGATCAGCAGGAGCACCAGGACGTGGCCAGGTGCGTTCAGCGCCCAGACCAGGGCGTAGATACGAGCAATGGTGACGGAGAGTTCCGGCGCGTTCCCTACCCACACTCGGAGCAGCACGTCCGCCTCGGCGGCGATGACGCCGAACCCGAGCGCGGCGAGCAGAGCCGACGCTCTCATGAGTACGCTCCCCGTCGGCAGGCTGCGAGGGCCGAGCGCGGCTAGCCGTGGAAAGCCCACGTCGATCAGTGCGAACAGCAGCGAAGCGGCGACCGCCGGGATCGCGGAACCGACTGAATAGTCCCCAGCGGCCGCAGCGCCAAAGAAGAACCCGACCACAAGCACGTCGGCCCGCATCCCAATCTGGCTGCCGAGCGCCGTCATCCACAGCGGCCCAGAGAACCTGAGAACTTCGCGGATCTCTGCTGTTCTTCGCGTGAGTCCGGGGATGGCTCGCCAGCGGAGCAGGACTCCAACGGTCACCCCGATCCCGAGCAGCCTCGCTGCCAGTAGAGCCGTCGCCCCACCGAGGAGCCCGTGTGTCGGAACAAGCACCAGCACGAGGACGACGCCGACGGCGGCCGACGTCAGTGCGGTCACGGCCCACATATCGAACCGCTCGCGACCTCTCACCGTTCCAGCCAGGGCGCTTGCTCCGAGGCCGAAGGCAGCCTCTACCACGGCGAGGACCATGACAGCTGTGGCGGTGGAGGCCTCCGTCCCGTTGAGACCGAGTACGGCAAGCTGGGACCCACGCGAGAGCGATCCCCAGCCCGCCGATGACGACCCCGATTGCAACCGCGACCGTGTGAGGCGCACGTACTTCTGTCCGACAGGCCGCCTCATTTCGGGCCAGTGCCGCGTGCCGGGTGGCCGAGAACATCAGACCGCCTTCGAGCAGCATCGTGAAGGACTTGACCGCCGCCACCACGGCCCAGACACCGAAGAGGTGCGGACCGACGACACGGTAGATGACGGAGGTGCTCACCAAGCCGAATGCCGCCAAGGCGCCCCAGGCGAGGGCGTTCCACAAGGCGTTGGGCGTTCTCGCTCCCAACTGGCCCAGCCCGCCTGGAGTGGGGGTGATTGCGCTTCCGCGGAGACCAGTCATCGGGACGCCAAGGTGCTCCTCACGCACGCAAGCGCGAGGGACGTCGGGATGCCATCGCTCTGCTCAGGAGACCTCCATTCGGCCGGCGTTTCCCCCCGCCCTTCGCTGGATAACGTGGCTCGCGCTGGCCGCTGACCTTCGCGGGTATGCCGGCTGACGCGGACACAAGGTGGCATGTCAACGAGAACACGAATACCGTCAAGCCTCCGTTCACAAGATGGCGGACGCCTCGACGGGGTCGTGGCACCTCCTCCTCGTGCATAAACCCGGGATAGGGAGCAATGGGGCATTGTCTTGCGCTCCGACCCGGGGGCAACACTACTCGGGCCCAGGGCGCCTGACGTCCCCTTCCAGGGGGCACATCTAGAAACTGAATGCCCGCTGCGCGCGCTCATCAGCCTGGCCGCGCCAGTGCTCGGCATCAACCCTGCTGTGATAGCTGCCCCCGGAGTCCTGCGGGCGCTCGGGCAATGGCTGTCCGGCTACGAGGCGCGGCCAGTACGTGCGGAACAGGACCATCTCCAGAGAATGGATGATTGCGACCAGCCTGCCGGCAGTGATCCCCGCGGGCACCTCGGCCCGTGTCCGGTCCACGACTGGGCCGCGATCGAGTTCGACCGTCATCCGGTGGATGGTCGCCCCTGCCGGCTCGCCTGCGACGATCACCCACAGCCATGGGTAGAACCCACGGCCCCAAGGTAACCATCCTGGATGGACGTTGTAGGCACCCTCGAACAAGGCCAGCTCCCCTGGAGTGAGGATTCGTGGATAGTGGACTGACACGGCGAAACGGCCACTCGCCTCGGTGATCGGGCCAGAGCGTGTTTCGAGGCCAAGACGTCTGGCTAGCAACGTGACTTCCTCATCCTCGTGGGCGACCCAGATGATGCCGACATCGTGACGGCGCACGCTCCTGAGGACCTCGCGCGCCAGGGTCGGGCCCAGCAAGAGGTCGACTCGTTGGGACCTCCCTTGCCGCGTGGTGCGCCCTGTGGATCCTGCTCCTGGACGACTCGCGCCACCTTGCTCGGTGTGTTTCATTTCCTCATCCAGGTGCATGGCCTGGCTCGCGAACGGAACTCGACGCCCAAGGCTCATTTGCAACCGACATGTCCGCGGTCGTCACAGTACCGGCGCCGGTCGCGGGTAATCTCGCGGCCTTGGCGAGCGCATGGACATTACCGAGTTCAACTCACAGCTCCGTCACACGGCCTTCCTGATTGTCCCGCCGATGAGCTCGACGTCTGTTGAGGTCATGGACTCGAACAGGGGGATGCAGAGGATCCGCTCGTGAGCCACTTCGGTCGCGGGAAGTGGACGGGTGTGCAGGTGGGCGAAGGCGTCCATACGATGGCATGGCTTGAAGTACCGCTTCGTCTGGACTCCGGCTGCCGTCAACGCGGTCTCCACTTGATCCCGCAGCGACGAGTTGGCGAAGGCGATGGCGAAGTCCTTGCAGGTTGAACGGTCCTCGAGCCGGACACGCTGATAGGAGAGGCCGGAAACGTCGGCAAGAATCTGCATGTAGTGCGCCACGTGAGCGGCGCGCGCCGCCAGCGCATCCTCAATGCGCCGAAGGGTCAACAGGCCCAAGGCGGCATGTAGCTCGGACATCTTTCCGTTGAGACCGACGAGCTTCGAGTTGTAGTCGCCTGAGAACCCGTAGCCCCGCAGCAGCTCGATCCGTCTCAGAAGCTGGGCGTCGCGAGTGGCAATCAGCCCACCCTCCGCGGTCGTTACAGGCTTCGTGCCCGAGAGCGAGAACACCTCGGCATCACCGAGGCCGCCCACCTTCACGCCGTCGCGCGTAGCCCCGTAGGCGTGCGCGGCATCGAACAGGAGGCGGGCTCCCAACTCATCGGCGATGATGCGCAGCCTCTCAGCATCTGCAGGATTGCCGAAGACGTGGGTCGCGACGATCAGGGTGACCCCCGGATGTTCGGCGGCTGCTTGCCGAGCGTCGTCCGGATCCATGTTGAACGTCCCAGGGTCCACATCGACGAACACCGGAGTCAATCCGTTCCAGATGATTGCGTTCACGGTTGAGTTGAACGTGAATGACGGCACGAGACACGCTGACCCATGCGGCAGGCCCATGGCAGCGATGGTGAGGGTGAGCCCAATGTCCCCGCTGACGACGACGCGTGCTGGGACGCTGAGGTAGTCGGACGCCATGGCCTCAAGACGACTTGCCATCGGCCCGAAGTTGGAGAGCATGTGCGTGTCCCAGACTTCCGCGAGCAGGGCCGTGTACTCCTCCAGAGGCGGTAGGTGCGGTCTGGTAATGGGGATCAGGGTCGTGCCTCCACAACCAGGTGACTGTCCGCGCGCGTCTCCAGGAGCCTGAGGTCCGGATCTTCGCTTTCACCGATGCGCACGCGACGCACATCAGTGAATCCGGCCTCGCGTAATCGCCCGGCCAGCTCAGTGAAGTCGTACAGGTACAGGTGGCCCCACTCCCGCATTGCGGTATTCAGCATCCGCACGGGCGTGTCGATCTGCGCATATGCAGGCCAGGTCAGCCACTCATGCTCGCTACGCCAATCCTCGCCGGACGTGCAACTCGCGAGGAGTCGCTCAAGATCGGGTGTGGCGATCCGGACGGTCCCGTCGGGTGCGATGGCTCTCCGCCAATCACGGAAGAGACCCATGGCAGCGTCTAGTGAGAAATGCTCAACGAGGTGCTCAGAATAGATCGACGTCACCGAGGCGTTCCTGACCGGCAGTCCGAAGCGCAGGTCCACAAGGATGTCGGCGGGGGGCTCGAAGTCGATGTTGACCCAGCCGTCTATCGGGGCGTGGCCGGATCCCAGGCATAGACGGAGAGGTCGCGGAGCATCCTTGAGTTGCTGAGTCGCGAGGGCGCACAGCACTTGGCCACGCGCGGTTGACGCCACCGCAGCGAAACCGCCCGTGATGATCACGGCTGCGCGCTTCGCCACTCGCGTGGCGACCTCGGCTGGAGTCCTCCTCGGCGTGTCGGCCGACCTCAGCTCGGCGGGCTTCGTCGGGTCTTGCATGTATCAACTCTAGGAGACCGGCCTCGACATTCGTCTGACCCTGACCTCCTATGACGGACATGACCATAAGAGCGGCCGAACACGGTTCGGCACAGCGCAGTCTGCCCGAGAGTCGAGTCCCTCGCTGATCGCGCGCCGGCGGCCAAGCTCGGCCATCGGGCATGGAGGCCCACCTTCGTTCAGCCTCAGCGTGGAGGGCGGCGGCCAGGCGGGGGACCGGGCGGTCGGGTGAATCTCGAAGATCACACTGGCCGGGGTTGGCGTGGCAGTTGTCGCGTCGTCCACCGCCCGGGTGGCCACCCGAGCTGCAATCACAGCCCGGCTGCGCACGCAGTCGTTTCGGGTTCCCGTGTCGAATGGAGGGACAAGGTGCTGCTGCAGATCGGCCTCGTGATGCGCACATGACCCCGTCAACGAAGGCGTACTGATGCTCGTGGCGACCGTGTCGCCGTCGAGGCGGCCGCCGGGAGTCATGATCCCACTGAGGGGGTACGCTCACCCGCTGTGACCCCCAACACTGAAGCCGTCCAAGGCTCCCGAACTGCCCTCCCGGCGACCGCCATCGGTCTTCTCGTGGCGCTGGCGGCCTTCCTCGTCTACTGGTTGTCGAACCAGGGGTACGACGCCGGCCGGGGTGATTTCTTCTATCTCGCGGACGCCTTCCTCCACGGCCGAACCTGGGTCGTGCCGCCGTTCGATGTAGGATCGGTGAACGACGTCATCCTGCGCGATGGCCACGCGTACGTCCCCTTCGCGCCATTCCCAGCCATCGTGCTGATGCCCCTGGTCGCGCTGCTCGGGCCGGTGGCTGCCGACCAGATCGAGCCTGCGGTGAACGCGTTGCTGGCGGCGGCGGTCGTCTTCCTGGCTTGGTGGACCGCGGGCCGGATCGGCGTCGAGCGGCTGCGGGACCGGCTTTCGCTCGCGCTGCTGATGGGGTTTGGCACGCAGATCTGGTGGGTGACGACGCGGGGTGGCGTGTGGCACACCGGGCACCTTGTTGCGACGATCCTGACCCTGTTGCTGGTCGCGGAGCTGTTCGGTCGGCGGCGGCCGCTGCTCATAGGACTGCTGGTGGGTGCGGGGTTCCTCACGCGGGCGCCGCTCGCGTTCGCGGGACCGGTGATGGCCCTCTGGGTGGTGGAGTCGTGGCCGGCGATCCTGGGCGCGGGCCGATCGCTGGGGGAGCGGCTGCGGGCAATCCCGTGGGCGTCGTGGGCCTGGCTGCTCCTCGCGTTCGCGCCCGCCCTCGCGTTCTTCTTCTGGTACAACGTCGCTCGCTTTGGCTCGATCACCGAGTCCGGCTACGCGCTCGCGACGCTTCCCCCATGGTTGGAGGCGCAGCGTCAGCAGGGCCTGTTCTCGCTGGTCCACCTGCCCATGAACCTGGACTACCTGTTCCTGCACCTGCCGACGCTCACGAGCACCTTCCCCTTCCTCCAGCCGGACGGCCTCGGGATGTCGGTGTTCATCACCAGCCCGGGGCTGCTGCTCGCGCTCCTCGCGCCCTGGCGTGACAGGCGCGCACGCTTGCTGCTCCTCGCGGCCGTCCTGGTGCTGATCCCGACGCTCCTCTACTACGGCGGCGGATGGCTCCAGTTCGGGTACCGCTACTTCCTCGACTCCATCCCATTCATCTGGGCATTGGGCGCGATGGGTGTTGCGCGACGGGGCGAGATCGCCTGGTGGGGCCGACTGCTCATCTGGGCGAGCGTCATCGTCATGATGACGAGCGTGTACTGGGCCTACAACCTGTGACGGCGATCGCCATCCGGCGAGCCTCTGGCCTTGCGCTCGTCGGCATCGCCCTCGCCCTCCTGACTGGACTCCCGTTCGCGGCACTGCTCACCCCCACCTTCCGGGCGGTGCAGCTGGCCGGCTTGGCCACGGTCGGGATCATTGGCCTTGCTCGCGGGGCCGCACGCCCCGCGCATGGATGGTTCCACGCCGCGGCAGGTGCCCTGATCGGCGCCACCGTGCTCTCGACGATGTTCTCGGTCATCCCGTCGGCGGCACCGCAGCTCATCATCACGTCCGTCGCCCTGTACGGCATCGGGCTGCTCACGCTCGAGTGGGTGAGCACCGACCAGGGGCGCAGGGACGCCGCCGTCCTGGTTGGCGTGGGAATGACCCTCCTGGTCGCGACGACATTCGTCCTGTCGTGCGCGGCAGTCTGGGTCGAGTGGGTGGAGCTCGGGATGTCACCGGCCGCGCTGCCCCTCCGACCTGCGGGCGTGGGGGGCCTGGTCCCGGGCCCCATCTGGACCACGGACTACCTTGTGCTGACCGCGCCACTCGGCGTCGCGCTCCTGTGGGGTCACGGTCGGGCTGGGCGAGCGGTGAGCCTGGGTCTCGCGATCCTCTCCGTCGTCGCTGTGGTGGCCGGGGCCGTGCGAGCTGTCTGGCTTGCCGAAGCCGTGATCGCGCTCGTATTCGGCCTGAGGTGGGTCCGGAATCGTCCGCGGTCAGCTCGCCAGACGACGCTCGTGGCAGGCACCATCGCCGTTGCGCTCGTTGCTGGAGCGGTGGTCGTTGCGCCACGTCTCGCAGGTCTGCTCCGGAGCGTCGACGAGGGGCGGGTCTCGGCCATCCAGGCCGCCGCCTCAATCTTCGCCAGCTCGCCCTTGGTCGGTGCGGGGCCGGGGACCTACGGCAGCCTCCGAATGGGCGAGCCCGCAGACAGCCTCTCGCAGCTGACCCTGCCCGACGCCCACAATCTCGTGGCCCAGGTGAGCGCGGAGCTGGGACTGGTCGGCCTGGCAGCGCTTGCGCTCGGGACGGTCATCGTGCTCTGGAAATGGGCCCGTCCAGCGCGACGACTCGATCCGCTGGCATTGGCGGGGGTCGCCGCCCTGGCGGGCGCGATCGCTCATCGCATGGTCGACATGGTGTTCCTGATTCCCGGTCTGGCCGTGATGGGGCTTGTCGCAGCCGCCTTTGTCGCAGGCCCCGCTCGGCCACTGACGAATCGCGGCCGCACCGCCGTTCGAACGGTGGCCGTGCTGGCTCTCGGGGTGGCCATCGTCACGACGCCTGCGCTTGTGTCTCGGCTCGCCGCAGACTCCAACCTCGTGGCCGCAGTCGTCGTGGACAGCCAGGGAGACGCCACCTCCGCAGCCGACGCCGCGAGCCGGTCTTTGGCAGATGCTCCAGACCTGGTTCCCGCGTATGTCGCCCGGTCCCTTGCCGAAGCCGAGACCGGCGACTTGCCCGCGGCGGTCGAGGACGCGCGCGCAGCCTATGCACGGGAGCCGTCGACTCCTTCGCGCCTGCTGCTCGCCCGCGTTCTTGAGCTCGACCAGCAGGAAGATGCCGCGTTGGCCCTGTACCAGGAGATCATCGTCACCCGCCCAGCGGATCCGGCCGCGCTGCTGAACGCGGCCGTGAGCTTGGGAGGTGCCGGTGACCAGCAAGCCACGAGACTGGCCGTTCGGCTGCTTCTGGCAGCCGACCCCCGGATCGCGCGGGTTGTTGATCAGCTCCCGGCTGCGTTGCGGGCCGCCGCGCGTGAGGAGGCGCAGCAGCTCGCGGACGATCGCGCTGCGCAGGGTGATTTCCTGACTGCCATCGAGCTCTACTACTGGCTCGGGTGTCCTCTCGCTGAGGGACCCATCGGCAATTCGGAGAGCGGGGACTTGCCGGCCCAGTGGTCTCTTGTCCAGTCGGCGCTTGATGGTGGCGACACCAGTTGGGACGCGTTGGTTCGGGCCGCAACCCAACAGCCCGCGCAGCTGGGGAAGGCCGCATGGTGGGTGGCGAGCGAGACGTGTCGCCCGCTGGAGAGGGATCGCTGGGCGAGGATTGGCGCGATCCAGTCCGGAGGCAACCGATTGTCGCTCGCCATCCAGGCGGGCCAAGTGCCTGGCGTCACGAGTGACATGCAGCCCTCCCGGTATCCACAGTGGATCTGGGGAGTTCCCAGTCCCCTCAATCCGTACCCACGGGGGACCTGGGTGGTTGCGTTCGGACAGGCATCGTGCGCGGCGACCCTCGGCGCCGACCAACCGTGATCTCGATCGACCTCCGCCCCGGATGTGGTCTGTGAGCCGGGTTCCAACGGTCAAGGGCTCTAGGGTGGCAGCAATTGCGAGAACCCAAGCAACCCGAAGACCACGAAGCCACAGAGCGACAGGCCGAACGCAACCTGCAGCCACGGCCGTCGCCACATGCCAATGAACCAGGCGAACGGCCAGCCGGCCCCAAGGTATCTGGCGTCGGACTGCGAGACGTCCGCTCAGGAAGACGCTCACGTAGGCCACCAGGGCCATCAGCTTCTCCGGCCAGGGCAATCGCGACCGCAGGAAGCGCAGCAGCAGGGCTGTGTACCCGAGGAGCGTGAGAATCGAGCAGCGCGGCGACCGCGACCACCCCGCTGCTGGGCGCGGCAACGCCTGATCCGCCCTGCGTGATGGACGGCAGCGTCCAAGCTGCCTGCGCATGGAGGAAGGCCAGCGGATCCCCGAGTACCGCTCCCTGGTACGCGGCGAACAGCGCGAGGCACACGGGACCTGTCGCTAGGGCGGCAAGGTGCCACGTGATCCGTCCCTGGCGCTGGACGATGGCCACGGCAAGCGGGACCACCAGGAGGATCCCGGGCGGCCTGGCGAGCGTCGCGACCGAGAGCAGGAGCGCGGCGACCCAAGTTCGGTCGCGACGGACCGCGAGCAGCGCTCCCGCCGAGGCGGCCAGCAGCAGCGAGTCGCTGTACGCCATCCCGAACGCGGCGGCCCCCGGGGCGAACACGAGGAGCCACATCGCCGGGCGCACAGCCTGCGCCTGGCCAGCGTCGCCCATCAGCCGGGCGACGAGCAACATGCCGAGCAGCAGGGCGGTGTTCGCCACCAGCAGCCCGGCAACCGCGATCGACCCGGGAAGGACCAGGTCCGCCGCGCGCACGAGCAGGGGATACGCAGGGAAGAAGGCCCAGTCCCGGTAGGACTGCGTGATCGGGGCGAGGTGATATCCCTCGGATGCGATGCCCAAGTAGTAGACCGAGTCGTACCCGGTCAGCCCGGTCATCAGTGGGCCTCGCTCGAAGCTCGATCGCGCCCACGGGACACCGATGAGCTCGACAAGCAGGACCAACGCGACCAGCACGACGCGGCTGACCAGGAATGGGGCGAGGATGTCGAGTGTGAGCCGCCGCCAATCAACCGTTCCGCTGGCTGCCCCGTTCACGCCGCTATCGTAGCGGCGCAAAGCCGAGGCTACTCGCGGTCGCTGGTTGCGTCCGCAACGGTTTCGGCGAGCGGGTGTATGCTCCGGCCGTGTCCCCCCAGAGCGTGATCGGTGTGCCTTCGCGTCCGCCGGCCACCGGTGATGCGCCGGTAGCCGCGCCGGGCATGCTGCGTGCTGTCCGCCGCCCGTTCGACCGGATCGACCCCGCGCGCTGGGACGCGCTCGCGGGCGCCAACCCCTGGGCCACCCCGTTCAGCTCCTGGGCCTTCGCACGTGCATGGTGGGACGGCTATGGCGCCAACGCCCACGAGGAGACGCTGGTCTTCGTCCCCGCCGGTGCCCCCGACGACGCCGAGCCGGTCGCCATCGCCCCGCTCATGCACCGCCACGAGGTGGAGCCCGATGACGTGGAGCTGGGCACCAGCATCCGCCACGCCGATGGTCCACCGCTGACCCCGGTCTCGCCGGATGCCAAGGCCGTGTTCTTCGGCGCGTCCTACCACGCGGACTACGCCACGCTGCTGGGTGACCCGGCCGACCTGCCGGCGGCCGCCGATGCCCTCGCCGCCTACTGCTCGGCGGTGGGCGACCCGGATCACCCGCTGCCCTGGGACGCCGTGGACCTCCGCCGCCTGCGCGCCGGCGACCCGGCGGCCGAGGCCCTGGCGCAGGCGTTCGGCGCCCGCGAGATCGCCAACGGCTGGACGCTCAACGTGGAGCGCGAGGACGTGTGTCCGGTCGCCGTGCTGCCCGTCGGCGCCACGCCCGACGAGTTCTTCGCCACCCTGGGCAAGAAGGAGCGCCACGAGATCCGGCGCAAGGTCCGCCGGGCCGAGGCCGCGGGCGAGGTGCGCCTCGACGACTCCGCCGACCCGCTGGCGGACCTCCCGGCGTTCATCGACCTCCACCAGAAGCGCTGGGGCGCGGACGGCCTGTTTCCCGAGACGCCCGGCGGCGAGCAGAGCCGGGTGTTCTTCCACCGCCTGTTCGAGCTGTTCCCGGCCGGCGGTCCCCTGAGCCTCGCGTTCCTCACCGTGGGCGGCCGCCGGATCGCGGCCGGGCGTCACCTTCCAGACCGCCGACTCGCTGCTCTACTACAACGCCGGCGTGGACCCCGAGGCGCGCGAGCTGTCGCCCGGCGTGCTGATGGTGGAGCGCTACCTGCGGCGCGCGCTGGAGCGCGGCCTGACCCGGCTGGACTTCCTGCGCGGCGACGAACCCTACAAGTACGAGTGGGGTGCGGTGGACGAACCCATCCAACGCCTGCTGGTCAGACGAACGATGCAGCGATGACGCCTCCGCATCCCGACGATCCCTGCGTCCGCCCGATGGTGCACCTGCCGGTGCCCGGGTCCCGAGCGCGTGCGCGTCGTCCAGGTCATGGCCACCGGTACCAACGGCGGCGCCCAGGAGCATGTGTTCAACCTGGTCTCGAGGCTGGACCGCGAGTTCTATGACGTGTCGGTGGTGTCGCTCTCGTCCGGGAGCGCGGTCCGCAAGCTCCAGCGAGCCGGCATCGACACCCTCGTCATCGACGACCCCGACGACGTCATTGCGACCGCCACGCTGGCCGCCTATCTCACCGACGTCCGCGCCGACGTGGTCCACAACCACATGTACCGGGCTGAGATCGTGGGCACCAAGGCCGCGATCGCGCTGGGCGATGCGGGCCACCGGCGCCCGTGGCTGATCTCGACCGTGCATTCCTCGCGGGTCCGCTCGGGCGAGGACCAGGAGCAGGTGCGCCGGCTGACGCCGCAGATGAACCAGCTGATCGCCGTGTCGCGGGCGATTCAGGCCAAGATCGAGCACGAGGGCCGGACCGGCGCCCCCGTCAGCCTGATCTACAACGGCGTCGATCTCGAGCGGTACGACCACCAGGAGCCGTGCTGCACCCTGCGCGACGAGTTCGCCATGGAGCCGAACGCCGCGATCGTGGGCGTGGTGGGCCGTCTCGAGATGGAGAAGGGCCACCCGACGCTGCTCGAGGCCTGGCCGCTGGTGCTGGAGCGGGTGCCCAACGCGTACCTGATCATCGTGGGCGAGGGCAGCCGGCTGGACGCGCTCCACCAGATCGCGATCGACCAGGGGATCGAGCGCCACGTGATCTTCACCGGCCGCCGCGACGACATCCCGGCGATCACCGCCGCCTTCGATGTCGCCGTCCTGCCCTCCTACCGCGAGGCGCAGGGCCTCACCATCCTCGAGGCCATGGCGCTGGCACGCCCGGTCGTCGCGTCCAACGTGGGCGGCATCCCGGAGATGATCCAGCACGGCGTGAACGGGATGCTGGTGCCGCCCCAGGATCCACCGGCCCTCGCCGGCGCGATCGCGCTCCTGCTCACGGACCACCCGCTCGCGGACATGCTCGGGCGGGCCGGCCACGACACGGTCCACGACCGCTTCTGCATCCAGCTGATGGTCAACGCGGTCCAGGAGCTCTACGACGAGGGCGCCCGCCTGGTGCGGCCCCGCGAGGTGGCGATCAGCGCGAGCTGAGCGATCTGGTACCACTGGAGGACGGTCGCACGTCCCACGCCGGGCTACCATCGCTCGATGGAGCACGAGGGCGCCCCGCGACCGGCCATGGCTGGGAACCTGATCCAGCGAGTGGCTGCCGTAGTCGATTGGCGTTGGCTGCCGTTGCTCCTGGGCCTCGGTTGGCTGGTTGTCATCCTGGTGACCCGGCCGATGCCGCTGTACGACGCCAAGGCGTACTGGATCGTCGGACGGGTCAGACCCGTATGCAGTCTCGGGCGAGGGCGAGACGCTCGCGTACCTCTATTCGCCGGCGTTCCTCCAGTTGATCTGGCCCCTGCGGCCTGCTTCCGTACGAAGTGGTTTGGCGTCGCGTGGGTCCTGATCACTGCCGGCACGCTCGTGGCGATCACGCGCCACTGGCTGCCGATCGCCCTGCTCCTGCCCATGACCATGATCGAGCTCGAGGTGGGCAACATCCACTTCCTGCTCGCCGCGGCGGTCTATCTCGGCTTTCGGTACCCGGCTGCGTGGGCGTTCGTCCTGCTCACGAAGGTCACGCCTGGGATCGGCCTCATCTGGTTCGCCGTTCGGCGGGAATGGCGCTCGCTGGGGTCGCGGTCGGCGCAACCGCGCTGGTGGTCGCCGTCTCCTTCGTCCTCGTCCCCGGGCACTGGGTCGAGTGGATCGAGAGCCTTGCCGGCAACGCAGGCAGCAGTGGCCGTACCCACTGTTTCCCGTTCCACTCTGGATACGGCTGATCGGGGCTGGCATCCTCATCGCCTGGGGGGCGCGGACGGATCGCCGGTGGACCATGATCGTTGGCGCCACGCTTGCCCTCCCCACCCTGTGGCTCGCGAACATGGCGATGATCGTCGGGTTGCCGCTGTTCGTGGACCGCATGAAGTCTCGCTAGTCGGGGGCGGCTGAGCCTTGACGCTGGATCGTCTCTGGACCTGGATCGCGATCGCCCTGCCGGCGCTGGTCGCCCTGGTGGTCCCGCTGCCCGCCGTGGATCTCGCCTACCAGGTCCGGGCCGGCAACGAGATCCTCGCGTCCGGTGCCCTGCCCGCCGTGGACACCTGGACGTTCACGATTGCCGGGACGCCATGGGTGGACCAGCAGTGGCTGGCGCAGGTCTGGCTGGCGGTCGGCCATGCCCTCGGCGGATGGGAGCTGCTCGCGGTGCTGCGAGCGGTCCTGGTGGCCGCCACAACCGGCCTGCTGATCGCGACCGCCCGGGAGCGCGGGGCGAGCCCGCGCACGTCCGCGATCCTCGCGATGGCGGCCTTCGCCCTCGCCGCGCCGGCGCTGGCCCTGCGGCCCCAGCTGTTCGGGATCGTGCTGTTCGCGCGCGCTGCTGTGGCTCGTGGCGGGTCGTGAGCGGCGTCCGCGGCTGTACCTCCTCGCACCGGTCGTGGTGGCGCTGTGGGCCAATGTCCACGGCAGCTTCGTCCTTGGGCCGGCGCTGCTCGGCTATGCCTGGCTGAGCGACGTTGCTGCCGGACGACCGTCGCGGGTGTCGCTTGCCGTGCTGGTGGCGGGGACGCTCGCGACGCTGGTCAATCCGTTCCTGGCCGGGGCTTGGGCGTATGCCGTGGGGATCGGCGCGAACCCGGTGATCGCCGGACAGGTGAGCGAGTGGCAGCGCACGTCTCCGCTGACGATGCCCGGCCTGCTGTTCTACCCGGCGGCGGCCGCGACCATCGTGCTGGGTCTCCTCCGGCGATCCTCCATGACGTGGCCCGACTGGGCGCTGCTGCTCGCGATGGCGTTCATCGGCGCGTGGGCGGTGCGGGGCGTCGCCTGGTGGGCGCCCGTGATGGTGCTCCTGCTGGGACGGATCCTCGCCGGCCGTGCGGCGCCCGCAATGACAACGGAACGCGACGCGGATCCGGGCGCCAGACGCGTCCGGGGATCGGCCTTCGTCAACGGCACGATGGCCGGCGTGCTCGGTCTCGCGCTCCTGGTCGCGCTGCCGTGGTGGCGGCCGACCGATCCCCTGGCGGGGCGGGCGGGCCTGCTGACCTATGCCCCAAGCGGCCTCGCGGCGAAGGTCGCGGAGCTCGCGGCCCCGGGACGCGCGTGGTGGTGCCGCAGACGTGGGGCTCGTGGTTCGAATGGGCCGCCCCCGACGCTCGCTACTTCATCGACTCGCGGTTCGAGCTCTTCCCGACCGATGTCTGGGCGGACAACGCCAGGCTGGCTGCCGGCGCGGACGACGCCACCGAGGTGCTGGATCGCCGCGACGTCGGCATCGTGGTGGTTCCGGCAGGGGATCCCCTGCCCACTGGCCCCTGGACGGTGGCGTGGCGTGACCCTGACGGCACCATCCTGGTGCGAGCCCAGTGACGGGTGGTCCGCCGCTGGTACCTTCGGGCGGTCGGCCGCCGGGGCTCGGCTTGGTATGGTCGCGGCCCATGGAGAGACGCGCCGCATGACTGATGTTGCCGCCCCGCTCGGCTCTGGGACGCCGTCGCGATGACCGGCGGCATCGATGCTGCGATCCGGCCCGACGAGGTGAGCCCGCGCGACCGGGCGGCCGAAGGCCGGTACCGCCCCGATCTGGATGGGCTCCGGGCGATTGCTGTCGGGCTGGTGATCATCGGCCACACGCAGTGGCCGTGGCGACAGAACGGTGCCGACGCCGGCGTGACCGCGTTCTTCGTCCTGTCTGGCTACCTGATCACCGGGATCCTGGTCCGCGAGCGGCAGCGCACAGGATCCATCAGACTCCGCAACTTCTATCGCCGGCGGTTCGTCCGCCTCGCCCCCGCGCTCCTGGGCCTCCTGGTGTTCGCGCTGGTGCTCGGGCTCGCCGGGGACCTCTCCGGTCAATGGCAGCTTGGGCTCGTCTCGTGCCTGCTCTACGTGTCGAACTGGGTGCAGGCTGCCGGGATCGCCATCCATCCGATAGGCCATACCTGGTCGCTTGCGATCGAGGAGCAGTTCTACCTCCTGTGGCCGCTCGTCCTCCTGGTTGCCTGGCGCCGCGCGTTGCCGCTCGCCGGCGCCGCGATCGCCATTGCGGTCCTCCTCCGTCTCGGCAGCGCCGGCTACTTCGAGTACTTCTCCACCATCACGCGCATGGATGCGCTCGCGGTCGGATGCGTTGTCGGACTCCTGCAGCCCAGGTGGCCGTCATGGGTCGCCCTGGCGGGCGTGATCACGCTGATCACCGCGGCCATGCTGTTGAGCGCCGACAATCACGATCTCGCGATCCCGATCTCCATCGTGGCCACGACGGCTGTCATCGGTGGCGAGCTCCGCCCGCTCGGGCGCCTCGCCCCAGTCGGCTTGCGCGCCTACAGCCTGTACCTGTGGAACACCCCAATGAACCTGTTGTTCGGGCCGCTCTCGATCGTCACGCCGGTGCTGACCTTCGCTCTGGGCGAGGTGTCGTTCCGGCTGTTTGAGGTGCCGGTGCTCCGTCGAGGCGGTGCCCGGCGAGCTCCCCGGATCGCCGGCGACCGGCTGGCGACAGGCACGGCACCGGCTGATGCCCAATGAGGCTCCTCTCGCTCGTCCTCGTGGCCGCGACCGCGCTTATTGCCGCCGGCTGCCTGTCCACGGGAAAAGCGCCACCAACGCCGCTTCCTCCCCAGCCAGCGTGTGGAATCTCGAACGAACCGGAGAGCCTGTGCATCGTCATCCTGGGTGACAGCACGGCTGAGGGCGTGCCGCTGGAAGGCGCCGACCGCTGGTGGGTGCAGTTGGGGGACCGCCTCCGGGACGCGCTGCCGGGCCGGCCCGTCGAGATCGACTCCTGGGCCGTGCCGGCAAGTCGGATCGACGTCCTCGAGTCCGCTGCGGTGGATCAGCCCGAGCTGGCGTCCTTCGATATCGCGATCGTGCTGGAGGGGGTGAACGACATCGGGCACACGCCCCTCGATGAGTGGAGCGCACGGTACAAGGCAGTCGTCGAGCAGCTCGAGAGCAAGGGCGCGACCGTCGTGGTCACCACCCCACTTCCCCACTTCGAGAATGGGGCGTACACGGCGCGGCACGACGCGCTCGACGATGCGGTCCGAAGCCTGGGTGGCCCGCACAGACCCGTCCTCGAGATCGCCCGGCCCTGGCTCGCCGATGGGCCCGGCGTCGGCGCCACCTACTACGTGGACACCCTCCACGTCGGGGCAGCCGGGCAGCGGCGCATGGCCGACCTGGCGCTGGACGTGATCCTGAGGGTGGTTGAGCAGTCGGCTGCAGGGATGAGGCCGCTGTGATCCGGCCCTCGCTGCCCGGTGCCAGGGGCGGGATCGGCTACCGCCCCGACCTCGATGGGCTCCGGGCGATCGCCGTGGGCCTGGTGATGCTGATGCATGCCCAATGGCCGTGGGAGAACAGCGGTGCGGACGCCGGGGTGACTGCGTTCTTCGTGCTCTCCGGCTTCCTGATCACCAGCATCCTCCTTCGCGAACGAGACCGCGATGGGCGGATCGACATCGTTCGCTTCTACCGGCGTCGCGTTGTCCGACTGGCGCCCGCATTGCTGGGGCTGCTGGCATTCACGCTGATCCTCGGCGTCCTCGCGGACCCGCCAACCAACTGGAGACTGGGGATCGTGTCCTGCCTCGCCTACCTGTCCAACTGGGTCCAGGTGGCCGGCATCAGCATCAATCCGCTTGGCCATACATGGTCCCTCGCCATCGAAGAGCAGTTCTACCTTGTCTGGCCGCTGATCCTGATCGTCGCTCGCGGTCGGGTCCTGCGACTCGCCGTGGCGGCGATCCTGGTCGCATCGGCGGTCCGTCTCGTGACGTCCGGGACGTTCGAGTACTTCTCCACCATCACGCGGGCCGACGCGATCTTGCTTGGGTGCGTGGTCGCGATCGTGCAGCCGCGCTGGCCTGCCTGGGTTGGAGCAGCCGGCGTTGCCGCACTGGTTGGGGCGGCGCTGGCGCTCCCACCCTCCAGCCACGACATCGCCATTCCCCTTGCGATGGCGGCGACAGTTGCGGTGATCGGTGGAGCGCTGGAGCCGCTGGGTCGGCTGGCTCCGATCGGCCTTCGGGCGTACAGCCTGTACCTGTGGAACTGGCCGATGACCATCCTGTTCGGCCCCATGGGGCTGGCGGCTCCTGCCGCGACGGTGATCGCGGGCGAGATCTCCTTCCGACTTCTTGAGGTTCCCGTGTTGCGGCGTGGACCGGCCAGGCGGGCCACCCCGGCCCCGCCCCCGGTCGCGGTTCGAGCCTCCGTCACGGTGGACACGGAATCCGGGAGGTGATTGCCCGGGGAGTGCGGGCGACCGCGCTGTGCCTTCTCCTCGCCGCCTGCATGCCCCCTGGCGCCGACGCACCGCCGACGCCCCTCCCGCCCCAGCCTGTCTGTCGGGCAGCGGGCGAGCCCAGCGCCCTGTGCGTCATCGTCCTGGGTGACAGCATCGGCGCAGGCGAGCCCCTCGAGGGCGAGGCTCGGTGGTGGGTCCTGCTCGAGCGGCTGCTCGCGGCCGCGCTGCCGGATCGAGACGTCGCGGTGGACAGTTGGGCAGTGTCCGGCAGTCGGGTGGACGTTCTCGAGGCGGCGGTGCGCGACCAGCAGGCGCTCGACAGCTACGATGTCGCCATCATCATCGAGGGGGTGAACGACACCTTCTTCACCCCGCTCGACGAGTGGGCGGCTCGCTATACCGCGGCGCTTGAAGCCCTTGAGCACCGGGGGATCCGGGTGATCCCGACAACGCCACCCCCGAGCCTCGAGGACGGCCAGTTCAAGACGCGCTACGACGGGGTGGCCGAGCAAGTGCGACAGATGGTGACACCGGCCCGCCCGATCCTCGATATTGCTGCCCGATGGCATGCCGACGGGGCGGAACACGCCGCCGGCTACTACGCGGACCTCATCCACCAGGGACCCGAGGGTCAACGCATCATGGCGGAAATGGCGCAAGAGATGGTGCTCCAGGTGCTCGGACCGGACGGGTAGCCGCGCCTTGCCGGCTTGAGCGCGGGCCTGGATGTGCCGGTCAGCGCGTCGTCGGCCACAGGCTGTGGAGCGGCTGCCCCACGTCGTCATACCGGACGTGCCGCTCCGCGAGGCCCGTCCACAGCAGCGCCACCACCGTCACCAGCGCGATCACCGCGGACCCCAGGAGGCTGATCTCTCGTCCTTCGGGCAGGGTCAGCTCGGGGGCAGGGGCGGCGTAGGCGAGGTTCGCGAGGAACGCCACCGAGAACGCGCCGAACGCCACCACCAGCACGCGCCCGTTGGCCGCCATCAGCAGGAACACGAACGCCGGGTAGGCGGCCAGCGCCGGCATCGCCGTGAGGAAGGTGAACGCGACCAGGGTGATCGCCGCCAGGCCCAGCGCCAGGCCCTGCGGGCTGGGCCGCCGGTAGACGGCCGCGAACACCAGGAGCCCAAGCAGCCCCGCCACCCCGAACCCGACCTGCCGGAAGGTGAGCGGCCCAAGGACGGCCGTGGAGTCCGCCACGAAGTCCCCGCCCGCGCCAAGCACCTGGACGATCCACCAGGGATTCCACGCCCGCAGCGAGAGCACGCTGAGCACGCCGTCCTGGGACTCGCGCAGGTTGGCCAGGTAGTTGAGCGGCCCGTTGGCCGCGATGAACGGAGCCCAGGCCAGGACGCTCACCACGATCGCGACCAGCGCGCCCTTGAGCGCCCCCCGAACGCCCTGGGTCGAGAGGAACCAGGCGGCGAACGGGACGATGAACGGCAGCGCCTGGGGCTTGGTCATCAGCGATACCGCCAGGAGGGCAGCCACCAGCGATGGCCGGTTGGCGCGCGCCGCGAGCACCGCCAGCACCGCCGGCAGCACGTAGATCGGCTCGTACTGGCCCCACCACGCGGACACGTACCAGGTGACCGGCCACAGCAGCACGGCGCCCATGGCCACGACGGCCGCCCAGGCCTTGTCGCGGAACCACCAGCCCATCGCCATCGCCAGGCCCAGGTCGGCGATGCTGGCCGGGATCTTCATCAGGGCCGCGATCGCCGGATCGGAGGCGTCGGTGACGGTCCGGAACGCGGGCGCCACCCACGCCAGCGCGCCCCACACCCAGGCCATGACGGCCGGGAACGAGAGGTCCTGGTCGTAGGCGTGGTCCAGGCCGCCAACGGCGATGCCGTGGACCCAGAGCACGAACTGGTCGATGTCCCCGGCCGGCCCGCGCGACGGCCACAGCCACAGCCGGACGGCGATCCCGGCGGCGAACAGCAGCGGCACCGCGATGGCGAGCAGCAGCGCCGGGATCGGGGAGGACCGCCGGCCGACGATCACGAGTCCACCGCCCGCGACGGGATCCCGTGCGCCGAGGCGGTCATCGCGGTCAGGCCGGCGTCGTGACCCAGTAGCGCTCGGCGAGGCCGCCGGGCACCCGGCCGATGTCGGCGGTCCGGGCCGCGTAACCGCGGACGGCGTCGGCCATGGCCTTCGTGCTGTCGAACAGCCGGTCGATCTGGCTCTCGTACAGCGCGATCGCGCGGATCTTGCGCTCCACCTGGTCGCTGATGTCGGCGAACTCGGCGGCCAGCGAGATGCCGGCCGGGAGCGCGTCGAACGAGCCCGGGGGCATGTCCTCGAGCCGGCCGAAGTCCTCCCACCACGCGTAGGGGAAATCCTCGTACAGCACGACGGAGCCGGTGTAGTCCGGGCCGGGCATCACCCAGCGGCGGGCGTCGCCGAGGAGCGCAAGCCCCGCGTCCCGGGTGAGCTGGTGATCGACGTGGCCGCCGATGCCCATCGGGAGGTAGACCCGCTGCGGCTCCAGGCGCGCGATCTCGTGGCGCAGCAGGTCCACGGGCGCGCGATCGTCCGCGCGCGGCGTGCCCAGGAGCTGGTCGTCACCCTCGTAGCCGCGGAAGACGGCATCGGGCAGGTCCATCCAGACCATCGACACCTCGGCGAACGCCGCGAAGCGCTCGTCCTCGAGGCGCCGGGTGGCCATCGTCTCACCGGCGGCCGCGGCGTCGGTTCGCTCCGTCGTGAGGACGGCACCCTGGGTGCTGACGTCGTCGATCACGGCCTGCCCGGCGAGCGACTCGTTGTGGATATGCGCGCGGCGGTACCACGACGAGCGCTGCCAGAAGCGCTTGGCGGCGGCGTCCGCATCGCCCTGGGTGGCGTCCAGCCCTTCCTTGGTGGCCTGCCACGGCGCGGCCGACGAGTCCTCCGGGAAGTCCGCCTGGAGGTGGGCGCGGTTGAAGGCCTCGGTGACCGGCCAGATCGCCTTGGACCCGAAGCCAAGCGCCTCGCGCTGGTACGGGGTGAGGCGGTCGACACCCCCGGTGCCCGAGTACAGCGTGAGCACCGTCACGTTCTGGCCGAGCTCGCGCAGGCTGGCGATGAGGCCGCCGCACGACAGCGCGACGTCGTCCGGGTGGGGGGCAACGAAGACATGGGTCATGGCCAGCGGAGTATAGCCAACGGGAGTGGCCGGTTCGGCACCAGGTCGATCGCCGCTGGACGCGCGACGGCCGCCGGGCCCCTGCCGCCTACTCGTGCCAGCCGGCGTCGCCCACGAGCGGCACGAACACGCACGCGCCGTCGGATCGCTCCGTCCACTCGTTCCCGTGGCGCTCCACGACCAGCAGCTGCTGCTCGCGGCGGGTGCCCACGGGGATCACCAGCCGGCGCCCATCGCCCAGCTGGAGCCGGAGCGGCTCGGGGACGACCGGCGCCGCCGCCCCGACCAGGATCCCGTCCCACGGTGCGGTCTCCGGACGGCCCAGGGTCCCATCACCCACCTCCACGGTCACCCGGTCGGCGTAGCCCAGGTCACGCAGCCGCTTCGCTGCCTCGTGCGCCAACGCGGGATCGCGTTCGATGGAGGTCACGTGGCACCCCAGCTCGGCGAGCACGGCGGCCTGGTACCCGGAGCCCGTCCCGACGTCCAGCACCCGCTCCCCTGGGCCCACTGCCAGCAGCTCCGTCATGCGGGCGACGATGTACGGCTGGCTGATCGTCTGGCCCGAGCCGATCGGCAGCGGGTGGTCGTTGTACGCCTGGTCCCCGAGGCGCTTGCCGACAAAGGCCTCGCGCGGCACGGCACCCATGGCGGCAAGCACGCGTGGATCCCGGATATCCCGGCCCCGAAGCTGGTCGGCGACCATCCTCTCCCGGGCGACGCGTCTGCGGGCCCGAGTGTCGTCCATGTCCGGTGGCGTCAGCTCGCCGTGGGGCTGTCCGAGGGGCTCACGGGGCTCGCCGAGGAGCCCGGCGACTCCGGTGCGACCGACGGGGCCACCGAAGGTGCGACCGAGGGCGCCGTGGACGGTGCGACCGACGGCGCCACCGACGGGATGGCCGTCTCGATCGGGGTCGCGATCGGCTTTGGCGTGGCGAAGATGTCGCTCATGGGCCCGTTCCGGCCAAGGAGCAGCCCCCAGGCCAGGATCACCACGAACACCCCGACGGTGACGATCACGAAGTAGCTCGAGACGCGGTCCTGGATGTGGACGGCATCATCGGCGGCCGTCGGCGCGGGCGCGGCCTTGGGGGCGCTTCCCTTCGTCCTGGGGTGGCCGGCACCGGCCCGGGCAGACGCACCGGCCGCGATCTCCGGCCCCGCATCCGCGGCGTCCTCGTCGTCGAGCTCCACCTCATCGTCCGTGGTGGGCTCCCCGTCATCGTCGCCGTCGTCGGTCGTATCCGCGGCGTCGGCGGTCTCGATGTCGTCGGCCCCGGGGCCCGTGGCGTCGGCCTCGGGCTCGGGATCCGTCGCGCCCTCGGGGCCCTCGGCCTCCGGGTCGCGTTCCTCGTCGGTCATCCGGGTGTTGGTCTCCTTGTCGTGGGCGGACCCAGCGGGTCCTGCCCTACGCGGCCGTCAGTGTACCGAGCCTGCCGTCCTCGGGGCCGGATCCGCCGTCACGCGTCCCGGACAGCGCGCACAAACGTGCCGCCGACACCCGCCGCAATCGAGATCACCCCCGCCCCGATGATCACCGGAGCGGCCGTGAACAGCTCCACCAGGACGCCGCCCGCCGCCATCGCCAGGCTCATCCCACCGAACACCAGCGCGAACCGGAAGCTCACCACGCGTCCCATCAGCTCCGGCGGCGTGCGCTCCTGGAACAGCGTCTGGCTGGGGATCACGAAGGCCATGTTCGCGACGCCCATCCCGAACAGGATCCCGAGCACCGCGGTCACGTTGCCCACCAGCCCCAGCGCCACCCCGCCCACCCCGAACGCGATGTACGCCACGATGATCAGCCGCCCCTTGCGAGCCCGGCCGGCGACCGCGCCCAGCAGGAACCCGCCGATCAGGCTGCCCGCGCCGATCGCCGTCTCCATGAACGCGTAGGTCGCGCGCCAGGCCGGCTCCGGTGCCGTGGTGATCTCGCGAGCGAGGATCACCGTGGCCACCAGCAGCATGCCCAGCGAGAACTGGCCCGCGGCGCCCTGGAGCGTGTTCGCGAGGAGCACCGTCTCGTTGCGCAGGAAGCCCCAGCCGGCCCGGAGATCCTCGCCAACCGACGTGCGTCCCTCGTCCGTGCGCGGTGTCTCGCCCGCCGTCTCGCCGGCGGTCTCGGCGTCGCCCGGCCTCGCCGCTGCGGCGGCACGGCGGATCAGCGGCGGCACCACGATCGTGGCGATCAGGCCCGCGGACGCGAGATACGTCACCGAGTCGAACCAGAAGGCGAGCGCCAGGGAGTCCCGGAGGAAGACCACGAACAGGCCCGCCAGCGGGTAGTTGATGACGTCCGCGATCGTCTCCGCCACCCACATCGCGGAGTTGGCCGAAAGCAGGTCCTCCTCGTCCACGATGCGCGGCAGGATCGCCTGCCTGGCCGGCCGGAAGAAGATCGAGATCGTGGTCAGCAGGAACACCAGCGGGTAGGCGACCCAGACGTTGAGCAGGATCGCGACCGGCACCAGCAGCACCACCGCCGCTCGCAGGATGTCCGACACCACCAGGACCTGCTTCTGGTCCCAGCGGTCGACGAAGGTGCCCGCGATCGGCGACAGGAACAGGTTGGGGACCGTGGCCACAAAGAACATCAGCGCCGTGAGCAGCGCGGAGTCGGTCAGCTCGTACACGAACGCTGCCAGCGCGATCTGGTTCACGCGATCGCCGAACAGGCTGATGATCTGGCCCACCCACAGGGCCGAGAACGACGGATTGAGCGCGAGGCGGACGTAGGGGTGGCTCCGGACGCGCTCGGCCAGCGAGGGCAGGCCCGGAACCCCGAGCCTGACCAGGTCTCCTGGGGCAATCGTGTTCTCGCGGACCACCGCCGCGGCGTGCTGGCCGCGGGAGGTCAGCTCCACGGCTCGCGCCTCCGCCTCCTCGAGGGGGAATGGCGCCAGCGCTGGCGACGCGAGACCGATGCCACCGGCGCCCATCATCAGCGGCCGCTCGAGCGCCAGGGCTTCGTCGAAGGCCGAGTTCAGGCCCGAGCCCGCCCGGACCGCATTGCCTTCCTCGTCGACCGGCGCCAGGGTCCCCGGCAGGCGCAGCGTGCCCGCCAGGCCCTCGTATCGGCCCGCACGGGCGTCGTCAACCGCTTGCTGGGCCTGCTCCGGGCGCCGGAGCAGCGTCGCGAACAGGAAGAAGCCAAGACCCGCCGTGAGGAACACGTCGCCAAGCGAGGCAACGTTCTGGATCGGCGGGAAGGGGATCGGGATGATGTCGCCCAGCGGTCCGAGGCGGAACAGGAACTCTGGCCCGATCTGCGCGGGCAGCGTGAAGTGCAGGACCGAGTCCAGCGGCGGCGTCAGCCCCGACGCCTCGAACGCCGGCAGCCACACCGGCATCCGGCCGCCGTTGGCCGTGATCGCGAGGGCGTTGGCCGCCACGCCCACGAACGCCAGAGCCAGGCCCGGGTACCAACGGTTGTGCCACAGCGTGAACAGCAGGAGCCCGTAGGCAGATCCCAGGAGTGGGGCGCGCAGCGTCTCGACCAGGGGGATGTTCCAGCCCAGTGCGAGCTCCGTCGCGAACCGGATGATGACCGCGAGGAACAGCAGCGGCAGGAACCGCAGTCGGATCGTCGCGAGGTGCTCGAGCTTGCCGCCGAGCAAGAGGCCGAGGACCAGCCCGAGGATGATCCCGATGGTCAGCAAGGCTCAGCCCCGGGGTGGGAGAGGGACCGCGGGGTCAGCGTGGCTCAGCCGGGCGGGCCGCCCGTGCCGTCGGCGGCACGACGTTCACGGATCCCGGGCTCGCCGCGGGCGCCGCTCCTGGGCCTGGCGCCACGCCCGCGGGCTGCCCCGTGCCCGAGGCCAGCGCGGCCCCCGGGTTGGGGTGCTGTCCGATGAGGGGGATCGGTTGCGGCTGGATCGTGCGACCCGGGTCCGCCACACCTTCTGCCCAGTGCGTCTGGACGAAGGCGTCCACGATCCTCGGGTCGAACTGGATCCCTGCGAACTTGCGCAGCTCGGCGATCGCCTGCTCAGGCGTGAGCGGCGTCATGCGGTATGGGCGTGCCGCCGTCATCGCCTCGAACGAGTCCGCCACGTGGAGGATCCGCGCCAGCAGCGGGATCTCGTCGCCGATCAGGCGGTCCGGGTAGCCCGAGCCGTTGTACCACTCGTGGTGGTGCCGGATGATCGGCAACTCCCGGGACAGCCGGTTCACCTTCTCGATGATCTGGGCACCCAGGACTGGGTGCGAGTTCATCATGATCCGCTCCTCCTTGGTCAAGCGGTCCTGCTTGAGGAGCACGGCGTCTGGCACCCCGATCTTGCCGACATCGTGGAGGAGACCACCCCATTCAAGCGCCTCGAGGTCCGCCGCGCCCAGCCGCATCACCCGCCCGATGTCGCCGCCGATCTCCTTCACCCGCCAGGAGTGGCGGCTCGTGTACGGGTCGCGCTTGTCAACGGCCTCTGCCAGGGCCGTGATCGTCTGGGTGAACATCTCGCGCATCTCGGTGTAGTTCCGGTACGCGAGGCGGGTCATGTAGAGCGGCAGGGCGAACAGCAGGCTCGCCCACGCGGCGATCACATAGATCTGGGCCATCAGCCAGCCGATCGGCGCGAGGCTCACGATGCTCGTGGCAACGGAGCGCGACTCGGCCCGAATGATGCTCGCGGCGCTCTCCTCGGTCCTCAGGGAAACGCTGAACGCCACCAAACCGGCGTTCACCGCGAGGAACACGGCCCCGCCCGCCAGTGCCACCAGGAAGATCGTCGGCGAACCTAGAGCCTGACTCCAGGCTGCCGGGTCTTGCGGCGGGACGCCAAGGGCCATCATGAAGAGTCCCGCCACGACGGCCGGCACGATGATCTCAGCGTGGTTGGACAGGGTTCCGTACCAAGGCACGCGGCCCCGAAGCTCGCGAACTTCTGTGGTCCCGAGGAGGCCGACCCATGCCCCTGCCGTCGGCCCGCCGACGATGGTCGCCGCCGTGATCGTCGACACGGAGACGGCAAACATGGCACCCCGAGGCATCTTGACGGGCAAGGAAGATGCGACGAGGGTCACCAAGATCCAGAACGCTAGCCCGGCGACGGGGGCGAGGTCCCCAAACTCCACGAAGCCTGCCGCGATCGGTGAGGTGGCACGCAGGGGAAATAGAAGAGTCGTGGCGACAAGCGCGACTGCGCTCGTTGCCACGACCCCTGCGATGTAGAGCTTCAGTTTCCTCGGCATCCGTCCCCAGTTCCCGATGTACTTCGGGACTCTAGCCCGTCCGCCCTATCTCAGTGAACAGGACTTGAGTACTGAGGTGGAGTTGAGGCTAGAAGCCCCGAAGTGACGCTCCCCCGGCGAGTGCCACGGCGGCAACAGCGCTCAGGGCAACCAGGACACGCAGAAGGCGATCCTTCATCGGTCGATCCTCCGCGCCCCTTCTACCAGGACTTGAAAGCCTTGGTCGGTCCCACGCTCGATCCTCCTCGCGGCTCCCGTGTCCCTTCCAGGAACACGAAAACCGACCTGACTCGAAAGTCGGTCGGTTGCACTACTCGCTCCACCCTCACCCTAAGTGCCCAGTTCAGGTGAGGGCATCTGCGCGTCCGAGCGTTCTTTGTGGCCCAGTACGTTCGTACTAGTACGGGCCGGACTATAGGTAGCCCGGACACCACCGGTCAATACGCAACCCTACCTATGTCCACCGATCCAGATCGGCTCACTTCCGCCCGACACTTGGCACAGGCGGCGCGGAGACTAGATGTCCTCGTAGGAGGGAGGCTCCGCGGCCAGTTCGCTCCGGACATACGCTGCGTAGTGGGCGTACTGCTCGGCCGCAGCGGCCCGTCGCCCACTCCGCTTGTATGCTCGCAACAACTCAAGCTCTATTGCATCGGCTTGCGGATCCACCGCAAGGACGGCTTGGCCGACGCGGATCGCCGCATCGTAGTCGGCTCGCTGTTGGCTACGGGTCATCTCCGCTTCAGAGGCCGCCAAGACCGCGGCATGAAGATTCTCACGGTAGGTCGACGCCCATTCCTCGTAGGCGAATGTGAGCGCATAGCGGCCGCGGTAGTTGCGCAGCAACTCGAAGAGGGCCTGGTCATCACCTTCCTTCGCGCTGTCGATCAGAAGCCAGCACTTACGACTCACCACGTTGACGAGTCCGTCGTTCAGGCTCACGACGTCACCGTCGAACTGGATGTAGCCGGCGCTCATGCCCTCGCGGTAGTCGGGTTCGAGCACTCTGCGAAGGAAGTAGATGGCCTGGTGTAAGGAGTTACCCCCCGCCTCAACCCCTAGTTCGGGCCACAGTGCTTCGATCACTTCTTCCCTGTTGGCGGACATCCGAGGTCGCGATGCAAGGAAGCAGACGAGCGAGAGGACCTTCCGCCTCAGGTATCGGGGCTGATCCTCGCCCTCGAGGAACACCTCGACGGCCCCCAAATCCGAGACTGTCACTGCGCCTGCAAGCCTCTTCGTGATCGCCAGCGCGCTGGGTCGAAGGGACTTGTTCGTACTCGCAGCCTTGCGCAGCAGGGCGGCATCCTCGGCAGACCCGACCTCCGCCAAGATTGCGCTGGCGAACACGGCTGCTTCCAGGTTCCCTCGGATCGCTTGCACCACCGGGGAACGCCAACGATCGGGCCGAAGCTTGGCTTCACGTTCGAGCATGGCCCGACTTTCAGCCGAGAGCAGGTGAAGCCTCACGACCAGTTCCTCGGCCAGCAGCGACCAGCAATAGGCCCCGGAGGCACTCCGTGAGAGGGCCTCATCAAGTGGCACCCCAGTTGCCGCATCGACGAGCAGAGCGGCAAGGTATGAGCCGCGGCGCGTGTTCTGAGCACCCGCGACACGAGAGGCCTCCTCGGCCGCGGCCTTTGCCGCCGGATCGCCCTTGTGGAGAGCAACACGTGTCGCGAGGATCTGTGTTCTCAACTTGCCGGCGGCGTCGGCGCATCGATCTTGGCCAAGGCGCGTCAGGCTCGCTAGGGCCGCCGAGGTGTCCCCTTGGCGAAGGGCGGTCTCGCCGACAAGGAGGTTGTAAATGCCCACATGCCCTCGGGACAGCAGCGTCGGGTCAAGGTGCTGGAGCCACACACTCGCCTCGTCCGCCGATCCGAACTCGGTCTCTATCCGCGCCGCCTCGAGGCAGACTTCGGCGTTCGCGAGCAGGCTTCCCGCAGGTGCTGCGCAAGACGTGATCGCGCGCGACTCGGCCAGCCGCCCCAATTGGGCCTCTGCGGCAGCCACCATCATCGTCGCGGACACTCGCTCCACCGATCCGTGCGCGCGGCCACCTAGGAGTGTTTCCGCCAGCGAGGCTTCCCTGAGCGCGTCTGCCGCGTCACCCAGCCAGAGAAGTACGCCGGAGAGGTTCAGCCGCGACACGCCCGCATACCGACTGCGCCCCTCCCTCTCCTGGTCGGCGGCCAACCTCCGAAGCGACTCGGCAATCTCGAGCAGATCCCCTTCTTGACTGGCCTGCATCAGGGTCAGATTGGCGAGGGCGACATAGCGCTGCGGTGGAGTGAGCGCCTCCCTAAGGGCCCGGGCGTTGGCCTCGGCAGCCTCGTCAGCGACGCCGAACACCCCGAGGGTTGAGGCCAGCGTCAGAAGCGAGAGTCCGCTGAGTGTGCCGCCTGCGCTTTGCTCGACTGCCACTCGCGCCCATCGGACGGCCGTCGGGAAGTCTCCGCGCTGCAGTTCCAACCTCGAGCGAAGGATGAGGGCAGTAGGGCGGTCTGGGTCTCCGGCACCAGCGTCCAGAAACCCCCTTGCGAGTTCGAATTCCCCGGCGGCGATGATCTCCTCGAGCGAGCTGTCCACGACCGACGCACAGGCTTGGATGTCACCCGCCATCAGGTAGTGCCATGCGCTCACGTTCCATCCGAACGCCCTGAGCTCCACGGCCAACGATCGATGCAAGTCCCTGACTGCCTGCCCGCCAATGCTCGCGGCAAGCCGTGTTTGGAGGAACTCCTGAACCAGCGGATGAAACCGATGTGGTGACACACGGTCCGGCTTCGTCAGCAGGCCAAGGCGCTCCGCATCCGCAATCGCCCGGCGCGCATGCTCGTCGTCAACTTGGCCGACAGAGATTGCAGACGCCACATCAACCGTCGTCAGAACCGATGCTCGCATGAGGAAGTCGGTCAGGTCACTTGGCAAGGAGGCAAGCACCTCCTCGGCAAGGAAGTCGTACATGTCGCTCGCCGATGCCCTGAGGTGAGCTACAAAATCACGCGGGTCTTGTCGCTCCGCGAGTCGGGCGTTTACTAGGGTCAGGAGGGCTGGCCAGCCGTCGGTTCGCTCGCAGAGATCGGAGACAAGGTCCTGGTCCAGGGGGTGCCGGTAGGCGTCACGGAACAGGCTTGATGTCTCGGCGACGTCAAAACGGAGGTCCTGTCCGCTCAGGGCCATGACCCCACCGCGAGCCCGGAGGCGGCCGACGGCGAGCGAGGGCTTCGACCGCGACGCGAGGATCACGGAGAACCCTGGCCCGGTGCGGTCGAGCAGGGCACGGACGATGGGCTCGGTCTCGTCGAACCCGTCGACGAGGTGGTAGTCGTCAATGATCAGGGTCAGGCCGCGCTCGCTGCGAGTGCCGAACTCTGCCATCTCGCGCGCGATGGTGAGCACGAGGTCCTTCTGCGTTGGACCCCCGGTGCCCAGGGCGAGCAGCATAGCGAAGGTGGTCGGCGCGAAGCCCGGCTGGAGTTCGCGCCCGGAGGCGACGAGGTGACGCACGAACGTCAGCCAGTCGCGGTCGTCCGCCTCCAGGCGGTACCAGGCGGTCATCCGCCGCGTGTGCCGGGCCCAGTCGCCCAGGAGCGTGGTCTTGCCGAAGCCGGCCTCGGCGATGATCAGGCCGAGACGGCCCGCCGCAGCCTGTTCCAGCCACGAGTTCAGACGAGGTCGCGAGAGCGTGTCGCTGCGCTTGAGAGGGCAGTGGATCTTGGCCGGCTGGACGGGCAGCGGATTCATGCCGTACGCACCGGACCCCAGGATCGGCCCGGCGAACCCAGGCCCGACGGCGACCAACCCATGCCCGTCGTGTGCACTCCTCCCGGGCGACGCGGGCCGCGCTTCCGCGGACGGGGTGGCGCCGCTGTTGGTGCCTGACGATACGGCAGGTTGTGGCGCGGAGGTCGGCTCCCCATGCACCCGGGGATGCACCCGGGCGGATTGCCCGCCGGATGAGGCGCGGTCGCTGATGGGCTGGCTGGTCGTCGGGGGCATGGCGACATCGTGCCGTGTGCCACTCAACGCCCGCTTATGTCCAGCCGATCCCGCGGGACCCGCTCGCTCGTGTCAGGCGGTCAGCCCGAGGTCAGCCCTCGTACTCGAACCCGATCTTGAGCTGGACCTGGTACTCGACGATCTCGCCGTCCTCGATCCGCGCCGACGATTTCACGACGTCGACGGTCCGGATGTTTCGGACGGTCTTGCTCGCGGTCGCGACGGCCTGCCGAGCGGCGTCACTCCACGAGTTCGGGCTCGTGCCCACCATCTCGCGAACGATGATCACGCCCACTCCGATCCTCCTGCTGGTGTCGCGGCCCAGCATAGGCCAGCGTGGGGTTGGTAGGGTTCGACCATGACGACACCTCGCCGCAAGTTCCTCATCGATACCGACACGGCCTCCGACGACGCCGTTGCCCTGGTCATGGCGCTGCGCGATCCGGGCGTGGAGGTGCTGGCCATCACGGTGGTCGCGGGCAACGTTCCACTCGACCAGGCGGTGCAGAACGCCCTGTACACGGTGGAGCTGGTGGGGGCGAAGGTGCCGGTGCACGCGGGGGCGGCCGCGCCGCTGATCCAGCCCCTCCACACCGCCCAGGTGGTCCACGGACAGGACGGGATGGGCGACATCGGGCTGCCGGTCCGGGGTCGATCGCCGGCGCCGGGCCACGCCGTGGACCGTCTTGCCGAGCTGATCGAGGCTCATGCGCCGGGGGAGCTCACCCTGGTGACGCTGGGTCCGCTCACGAACATCGCGCTGCTGTTCGCGCGCCACCCGGAGTACGCGACCCGGCTGCGCGAGGTCGTCGTGATGGGCGGGACGGGTGACGGGATGGGGAACATCACCGCGGCCGCCGAGTTCAACATCTGGGTGGACCCCGAGGCCGCTGCGGTCGTCTACGGCGCTGGTGCCCGCCTCGTCCAGGTGGGCTGGGACATCTCGCGCAAGTACGCGACGTTCGACGCGACGCAAGCGTCGGACCTGCGCGCGGTGGGCCGGCTGGGCGCGTTCTGCGTTGACATCCAGGCGGTGCTCACGGCGTTTGCCCTGGAAGGGACGCACCTCGCTGGCTTCGACCTGCCGGACCCGATCGCGATGGCGGTCGCGCTTGATCCGACGATCGCCACGGACATGCCGTTCCTCAACGTCGTGGTCGAGACGCGGGGCGAGTACACCCGGGGCGAAACGGTGGTGGACCACACCGGGTACACGGGGCGGCCCGCCAACGCGCACGTGGTGCTGGAAGCCTCACGGGAGCGCTTCGTGGCTCTCCTGAAGGACCGGCTGCGCGAGGACTGAACGGTTCGGCGCGATCAGGCCGGGCCGGACGCTTCCGCGCGCACCTTGTCAAAACAGCTGGAGCAGTAGACGGGACGGTCGCTGCGGGGCTCGAACGGGACCACCGCCTGTCCCCCACAGCTGTTGCACACCGCGGCGTGGTATTCGCGGCTGCCGGTGGCTGTTCCGCTCGACCGGGCGCGCTTCGCCGCGGCTCGACAGGAGGGACAGCGCTGCGGGTCGTTCACGAGACCCTTGGTGGAGAAGAACTGCTGCTCGCCCGCGGAGAAGACGAAGCCGTCCCCGCAGTCACGGCACGTCAACGCGCGGTCGCTGAACACCGGCCAACCCTCCCGTGTCCCATCGCCGCCGGCCCCAAGCGTCCTGCACGGGCGTCGATGGGACGCGGCGCTCGGGCGGCGATACCGGGGGGCCGGTGGCTTTGGGCGGAGAATACGTCTCGCGTCAAGCGCGGCGGGAACTGCCGGGTCGGTGGGGGCGTCGAGTGGCCCATGTCGAAGCGCGTGCTGTTCCCGACGACCCTTCTTCTCGTCACTCTTGGCGTCACCGCCTGCTCCACGGGAGGAGTGCCGGTGGCGTCACCGCCCCTGGGGGCGACGGGATCCCCGGGCGTTCCGACCGCCGCCCCGAGCGACCTTGGGACGGGGATCATCCACCCGACGGGGGCCAACGAGGTCGTGCTCCGCTTCGATGAGGCGGGCGGATTCGTCCCCATCGAGTGGCTCGCGGCGCGCCTGCCGTACTTCACCCTCTATGGCGACGGACGGGTCGTCTTCGTGCAGACGTCGGCCGAGTTCCCCAATCGGGCGGACAGCATCTCGGTCGGCTATCCGCTCCGGACGGCCGTGCTGCCCGAGGAGCAGGTCCAGGGTCTCCTCGAGTACGCGCTGAGCGACGGGGGACTCGCCATCGCCAAGACCGACTACCAGAACCCGATGATCGCCGATGCGCCGACGGCCGTGTTCACGATCAACGCCGAGAACGACACCAAGACGGTGTCGGTCAACGCGCTCGGCATGGAGGGGCAGCCGGGGCCGGACACCCGGGTCCTGGCCCAGCTGGCGGCGCTCGGCGAGCGGTTGCGCGACTTTGACCAGGGCGGCTCGCTCGCGAGCGAGCCGTACGAAGCGCCTGCGTACCGCGGGGTGATCCTCGAGCAGCAGGGGCTGCAGGGCGTCCAGCTCCGCGACTGGCCGTGGGCCGACATCACGCCGGCGGACTTCAAGGTGCCCGTCGATCCGAATGCGCTGCCGCAGGGGACACGAACGCTCACCGCGGCGGAGGCCGCCGCCGTTGGTGTGGACGGGTTCCAGAGCGGGATCTCCGGAGGCCTGTTCCTCACGGGCCCCGACGGCAAGACCTACTCGCTGGTCATCCGGCCGCTGCTGCCCGACGAGCAGGCATAGCCGGCCGACGGGCCGACCGGGTGGCCGGCGGGCCGAGCTGGCGCCCCCGTCCTGACTGCACCGCTGGCGTCAGCTGACGTCCGCGAACCGGTCCCCGGCGTAGTTCACGAATCGCGTCTGCGCCTTCTTGAACCACAGGTCGATCTCGCCGGTTGGGCCGTTGCGGTGCTTGGACAGCTTGAGCTTGACGACCTCACCGTCCGTCACCTGGTCGTCCGAGCCACGTTCCTTCTCGCGCCACAGGAACATCACGAGATCCGCATCCTGCTCGATGGAGCCGGACTCCCGGAGGTCCGACAGCCGGGGCTCCTTGGACTCGCGCATCTCGGGCTGCCGGGAGAGCTGGGAGAGCGCGAGCACGGGCACCTTGAGCTCACGGGCCAGCGCCTTGAGGCCGCGGCTGATCTCGGAGACCTCCTGGACCCGGTTCGCATCCCGCGTCGTGATCGACGACTGCATCAGCTGCAGGTAGTCCACGATCACGAGGTCCAGCCCGACCTCCGCCTGGAGGCGGCGGGCCTTGGTCCTGAGCTCCATCGTCGTGATGTTGGGCGTGTCATCGATGTAGATGGGCGCCTCCGAGAGGGTGTTCATCGCCGGCGCGATACGGGTGAAGTCCAGCTCGTCCAGGAAGCCCGTACGGAGGCGCTGGGAGTCGATGTTGGCGACCGACGACAGGAGGCGGAGCACCAGCTGCTCCTTGCTCATCTCGAGGCTGAACAGCCCCACGCTCTTGCCGTCCCGCGCCGCGGCGTGCTCCGCGATGTTGAGCGCGAAGCTCGTCTTGCCCACCGACGGTCGCGCCGCGAGGATCACGAGGTCGCTCTTCTGGAGGCCGGTGGTCAGCGTGTCCAGGTCCCCGAACCCGGTCCGGATCCCGCTGATCTCACCCCTGTGCTCATGGAGGTAATCCAGCCGGTCGTAGGCGTCGTGGAGCAGGCTCTTGAGCGCCGAGAACCCGACCGCGACCCGCCGCTGGCTGACCGCGAACAGCTCCGACTCCGCCCGATCGATGGCCTCCTGGACCTCCGCGGGATCCTCGTAGCCGATGCCGGCGATCTTGCCCGCCGCCGCGATCAGGTTCCGGAGCAGTGCCTTGCGCTCGACGATGCGCGCGTACTGGGCCGCGTGGACAGCGGTGGGCGTCTGGTTGGACAGCTCGCCGAGATAGGCGCGCCCGCCGATCGCCTCCAGGTCGCCCGTGCGGTCCAGCGCCTCGGTGACGGTGACGACGTCGACTGGCTCGCGCCGCTCCGACAGGTCCAGCATGACGGCGAAGATGCGGCCGTGGGCCTGCCGGTAGAAGTCTTCCGGCTTGAGGAAGTCGGCGACCTCGATGATCGCGTCCCGGTCGATCAGGATCGACCCCAGGACGGACTGTTCAGCTTCGATGGATTGCGGCGGCAGGCGATCGATCACGCGCGACGAAACTCCACGGACGTGGCGGGGCCATCCGAAGGTCGCCGGTGGGGGCCGGCCGGCGATAGGGGGTTATGAACGAGTAGTCGGGCTGCGGGCCCCGACCCTGTGGACGTGTGTCCAATTCCTGTGGACAGCCTGTGGACGGAGCGCGCCGAGTTGGCTGGCGGTCAGTCCAGGCGGCGGATGACGCCGATGAGCTTTCCCTGGATGCGCACCGAGGGGTAAAACTGCGGCGGGTACTCCGGGTTGGCGGGCTGCAGGCGGACGCGGTCCTTCTCGCGGAAGAAGCGCTTGAGGGTGACGGCGTTCTCCTCCACCTGGGCGACCACGATGTCTCCGTCACTGGCCGTATCCTGCTGGCGGATGACCACGAAGTCCCCGTCCGTGATGTGCGCCTCGATCATCGAGTCGCCGCGGACGCGGAGCACGTAGGCCTCCCCGGCAGGGGCGAGGATGTCCGGGACGGCGAGCGTCTCCGAGACCTCCTGGTAGGCCTCGATGGGGCCGCCGGCCGCGATCTCGCCGATCACCGGCAACGCGAATGACTCGCTGGGAATGGACTGGGGCATGAGCTCCGGCCCGAGGCCCATCATCAGGGCGGCGGTGGGCGTGAGGCGGATGGCCCGCGACTGGGCCGCCCCGCGCTCCAGGTACCCGTCCTTCTCCAGGATCTGCAGGTGGTGGTGCACCGCGGACGTGGATGCGAGACCGACCGCCTTGGCGATCTCCCGCACGGACGGGGGATAGCCGCGCGCCCGGATGGTCGCCGCGATCACGTCCATGATCTTCCGCTTGCGTTCCGCGTCGTGACGGGTCACGGGGGGTCTCCTTGTGGTTGGCATCATGATACCGAACGGACGTTCGATGTCAATGCTGGACTCGGCCGGAGCGGCCACCCGGGGCCAAGGCCCGTGCGATGGGCGGTGCTACCATCGCCCTCCCCGGCTCGCAGCGACCGTGGGTCATAGGGTGAGGAGCAGGGTGGCTCGAGCATCGCGGCGGCGCCGCGAGGACCACATGACAGGCACACCAGTGCATCGCAAACAGCGGATTGGCCTCCGGCGCCTGTTCGGACTGGCGGCCTTCCTGCCGCTCGCGAGCCGGGCTCCGATGTACGGACGCCTGTTCTGGGAGCTGGTCCGCGACGACCGGACGCCGGTCGGTCGCAAGGCCCTGCTGGCTGGAGCTCTGGGCTACCTTGCCCTGGGTCGGGACCTGGTCCCGGACAACCTGCCGATCGTCGGTGGCCTGGACGACCTCGTGGTCGTGGTGCTGGCCGTGGACCTGTTCCTCGATGGCGTCCCGGAGGATGTCCTGGACGAGAAATTGGACGAGCTGGGCATCGACATTCGTTCGTTCCGCGAGGACGTCGCGCGGATCCGGCGCTTCACGCCGGGCTCGGTTCGACGCATCATTCGCCGGGCGCCCGCCGCGGTGGGCCTCGCCGGCGACACGCTGCGCAACAGCGGGCTTGGACCGAGGGTCCGGGCCTGGATCAACGACCAGGTATGAATTGACACATCCAGGAGGGTGCAAGCGCGTGAAGGTGATCCTGACCAAGGACGTCCCGAAGCTCGGCAAGAGCGGGGAGATGAAGACGGTCGCGGACGGCTACGCCCAGAACTTCCTCATCCCGCAGAAGCTTGCCGTCGTCGCGTCCGGGGGCGCCTATCGCGCGTACCAGCACGACATCGCGAGCCGCGAGGACAAGCGGAAGCGCGAGCGCGAGGATGCCGAGATTGCGGCCACCCGCATCGCGAGCACCACCCTGACGATGGGCGTCAAGGTGGGCGAGGGCGGCAAGCTGTACGGCTCGATCAACAACCAGGACATCGCGGAGGCCCTCGGTCGCCGTGGCATCGTGGTCGACAAGCACAAGATCGAGCTGGAGCAGCCGATCAAGTCCCTCGGCACCTACAAGGTGGCGATCAAGGTCCTCGCGGGCATGACGCCCGAGGTGACGATCGTCGTCGAGCCCAAGGGCTGACGCTCCACGGCCTGCGCGAGTCGCGGGCTCAGGGTGCCGGCACCGAGCCGGCCGGCCCCGTGATCCGGTAGGCGGTGACGCCGCAGTACGTGACCTCGTCCATCGGGTAGCCGGCCGCCCGCGCCAGCTCGACCTCCCCGTCGAGCTGGATGATCAGGACGGGCCTGCCCGCGTCCCGGAAGCGCTCGATCTCGTTCACGACGGTTGAGCCGGCGCTGACCGCCGTGAGGTCCGGCCGGGCACCCTCGACAGCCTGCGCGTACCAGATCGGCGTCGTCATGCTCCACCAGGCCACGATGCCGGCGTCCTGTGGCGCGCCGGCGAGGAGCTCGTCCAGGTAGCAGCGGGCGTCGGCCACCTTGACCCGGTCCTGGTTGATCCCGAGCAGGGCGAGCGGGACGGCGAGGGCGACGGCCGGCAGCACCCGGGTGAGCGTCATCGGTCTGGCCGAGGCCCGCCGGCCCTCGGTCACAGGCTCTCCGCGATGGTCCCCGGTGGCCGCCCGCCACAACCGCTGCGCTCCGACGGCAGCCAGGATCCCCGCGACCGCGACGGGGAACAGCGCGTACCGCTCAATGTCGCCGTTCTGGTACGTCAGCCTCGCGTACAGCGTCAGCCCTCCGGTCGAGGCCAGGAGCCACGCGGTCCGCCACGCCCGCCGCGCCACCAGGTCGGCAAACCCCGCACCCGCGAGCACGACCAGTGCCATGGCTACGGGCGGCGTGAACGAATCACCGAGCTGCGCCAGGAACGTGCCCAGCTGCCCAAACGCCACACCTGGCCCGGACAGGCTGAAGAACGCCATCTGCCCCCCGAAGTCCTGGCCCAGGACGTAGCGCAGGAACAGCTCAAGGGTCGTGGGGGCGTAGTCGTACTGGATCGGCGGGTTGGCCGCCGCGCGCAGGGGCACGTAGAGGTACACGCTGAGTCCCGCCACGAGCGCGAGGACGCTGGCGGCGATCGTGCGCGGCTCGCGCAGGACCGAGGGACGGGTGGCGAGGAGGTACACGGCGATGCCCGGCGCGAGCAGCGCCATCAGCATGTGATTGCCAACGCCCAGCCCGAACACCAACGCAGCCAGGGCAAGCCATCGGGGCCGGCGACCGCGATCCCATACGAGGAGCAGCGCGACGACGGTCAGCGCGAGCAGCACGTGAAGCGGGTGCGGGTCGGCTCGCCCGGCCGTCCGCCAGTACGCCGTCATCAGGCCGCACGCGAGGGCCGTGGCCGCCGCCAGCTCGCGTCCGGCTCCGAGCTGGCGCGCGATCGCGAACAGCACCCCGATCGCCAGGGCGGCCGTGACGGCGGTCAGCAGGTTCATCTCGTAGGCAGGCCCGCCGAGCGAAAGCAGGGTCGTCCACAGCCAGCCGAGGATGTTGAAGGTCGGGAACCCCGTCGGGTGGGTGAGCCCCAGGGTGGGCGGCGCCGCCTGGAAGATCGCGGTGTCCCAGAACCCGACGTCCGGCAGCAGGCGCCAGGTGTAGGCGGCCAGCGCGACGAACACGACCGCCGCGGCCTCGAGGAGCAGCGTGAGGCGGTCGGGTCGAGCCCGGGTCCCGCTGTCCGTCGCGTCCTCGCTCACGACGTCAGAACGCCACGAAGCCGATCGAGATCGCCCAGATCCCGTACGCGCAGATCACGACCGAGCCCACGGCCGCCAGCTTCATCAGGCGTGTCCAGCCACGCGCGACCACGGTGGCCAGGATCGCGAACAGGAGCAGCTGGAAGTCGAGGCTGAACCGGTACCCGAACTGGGTGATGCCGACATTGCCGTGGGTGATGATCGGGAGCGAGACGATCACGACGCCCAGCAGCGACCAGCCAACCATCGGGGTTCGGATCCGGGCCTTGAGCAGCCACAGGAAGAGCGGAGTGGTCAGGAAGATCCCGAGCCCCCACCACGAGGGCTGGAGGAACGGGAACTCGTCCACGTAGTTCCAGCTCCGGAACAGGATCGCGAACAGGTTCCGCGGGATGTACCACAGCGACAGGATGCCGTGCTCCACGTAGATCGGGTCCTCGAGCACCCCCGGGATCCGCGTGTAGGCCTGGTCGGTGAGGGTGCCCCAGCGGAGCAGGTTGAAGCCGATGTAGATCGCGGCGGGGACGGCGAGCCCGAGGCCGAACACGACCGTCGTTCGCAGCAGGCGTCCCTTGTCCATCGACCGCAGGGCGGACCAGCCCGGGAAGCCCAGCTGCGCCGCGAGCACGAACGGCAGCGCGAGGCCGGTCGGGAGCCGGGACAGGGCCGCCAGGCCGAGCAGGAGCCCGGCGATCCAGGCCGGCTTCCGGGTCAGGGCGCTCAGGGTGGCCATCGCGAGCAGCAGCACCGCGGAGACGTGGGCGAAGTACCAGGACGAGCCGCTGATGGCCACGTACCAGAAGCAGGTCCCGAAGGCGAACACCGTGCTCAGCGCCAGGCGGTCCCGGACGCGCAGGGCGAGCCCCAGCCGGCCCAGGACGAGGTACACGACGCCGGTGGCCAGGCCGGCATAGAGCGAGCTGTAGACCTGGGCCGGGAACTCGCGACCGAAGATGGCGACGAACGGGAGGGCGAGCACGGCCGGCATCGGCGGATAGGCGACGTACCAGCGTCCGTCGCCGGCCGGGATCAGCTCGTTGAGCCACGACGGGGCCTCGTCCAGCCAGTAGCGGCCATGGAGGAAGGCATCGGCGAGGCGGTTGAAGTAGTCAAGCGCCTGTGGCTCGGCGGCGGCGGTCCCGAGGAAGACCGCCACGCCGAGGATCGTCATGGCGAGGAAGCCCCAGAGCTCGGGGCGGCGGCCGGCCCGCTCGACGAGGAGTGCCCCCAGGGTGCCGTCGAGGTAGGCGCGCACCCGGGCCGTGAAGCCCTGGTCCAGCGGGTCCATCGCCTGTCCGTGTGCCACGTGTCGCCCTCAGCGGCTGCCCAGCGCGCAGAGCGTAGCAACCGGCGGGCTCGGCGTCGCCACCCCGGGAGCTCCGGGCTGCGCCGGGGACCTCGGCGGCGCAGAATCCGCGCGTGAGCGAGCGGACGATCCTGCATGTCGACCTCGACGCGTTCTTCGCGGCGGTCGAGCAGCGCGACCGGCCCGAGCTGCGAGGCCGGCCGGTGATCGTGGGCGGTGCCGATCCGACGCAGCGCGGGGTCGTGTCTGCCGCCAGCTACGAGGCGCGCAGGTTCGGCGTCCACTCGGCGATGCCGCTGCGGACGGCCTACCGGCTCTGCCCGCACGGCGTGTACCTGCCGGTGGACGGGCGGCGCTACCAGGCAGCGAGCCGGGACGTGATGGCGATCCTGCGCCGGTTCACGCCCCAGGTGCAGCCGCTCTCGATCGATGAGGCGTTCCTCGACGTGACCGGGTCGCGGGCGCTGTTCGGGAACGGCGAGACGATCGGGCGGACGATCAAGGCCGTCGTTCACGACGAGGTGGGGCTCACCGCGTCGGTCGGCGTCGCGGCCACCAAGCTGGTGGCCAAGATCGGCTCGGACCTGCGCAAGCCCGACGGGCTTGTGGTCGTGCCGCCCGGCGAGGAGGCTGCGTTCCTCGCCCCGCTGCCGATCTCCCGGCTGTGGGGCGTGGGCGAGAAGACGGCCGCCGTGCTGCGCGAGTTCGGGGTCGTGACCATCGGCGACCTGGCGGCGCTGCCGCGTGAGGCGCTGGAGCGGCGGTTCGGGAAGCACGGTGCCTCGCTGGTGGATCGGGCGCACGGGCTGGATCCCGACCCCGTCGCGACCGGGGAGCCGGCGAAGTCGATCGGGCACGAGCACACGTTCGGGCACGACACCTCCGATCGCGACGTGATCGAGCGCACGCTGCTGGGAATGGCCGACGGCGTCGCCTGGCGGCTCCGGGCGGCAGGTCTGCGGGCAGCCACGATCACCCTCAAGCTGCGCGACTCCTCGTTCACGACCATCACCCGGCAGACGACGCTCGAGGTGCCGGCTGACCTCACCGAGCCGATCTTCGACGCGGCGCTCGGGCTCCTGCGCCGCGAGCTCCATGGGCAGCGGATCCGGCTGGTGGGGGTCACGGCGTCGAACTTCCGCGACCCGAGGCAGCTTGGGCTATTCGAGGGCCCGAAGGGGGAGGCGGGGCCGGCCGACCCGCGACGGCACCGGGCGGCCGAGGCGATGGACACGATCCGGCGCCGGTATGGCGAGCGGGCCGTGACCCGGGGCCGGCTCGTCCGGGCGGGCGTGCCGACCGTCTTCGAGCGGGACCCGAACGCCGCGATCGAGGGGCGACCCGGGGTTCCGGGGACGCCGACGGGGCGCACTCGGAGGCACGAGCCGGCTCCGGCCGGCGACGACGCGGACGAGGGGGTCGATCCGCCCACACCGGAGGAGTAGGCGAGCGCGCCTCCATTGCCAGAACGCCCGTGCGGTTTGTGACACCAGAGCTGTCACAGCGTTCGGCGACGCTTCGCTCACGACGCTTGACATCGAACACCTGTTCGGTCTAGTGTCGCGGCAGAAACGAACAAGCGTTCGCATCCGGAGTGCCCCCGGCTGACGACGACACCCGCCGCGTGAAGGAGAACACCATGGCGATGGTTCGCGTCGCACCGGTCAGCGTCCGGGTTCGGACGGACTGGCTACGGGGCATTCCCCGCGAGATCACCTGGGGTGAGGACCGGATCCCGGTCATGCGTCTCGTCTCGGTCCGCGACGAGGGCCGCGCGTACCCGGCCATCACCGGGCCGCGCACCCTGTTCGAGGTGGACACCCCCGGGTACCGCGTCGCGCTCACCTTCCAGCATCGGTCGCGCCGCTGGACGATCGACGGGCTGGACGGCCTGGACGCAGCCGCCTGAGGCCTGCCATCACCCTCGGGAGCCACGGCTCCTCCCCGTCGGCTCCCATGACTGGCTGCGGGGCGGGCGCGATCGCGCTCGCCCCGCGGACCGCTTCGCGAACAGCCCGGTAACTACTGGCGGAACGCGACCTCCTGGACGACGAACTGCAGCCGACACCAGGTGATCGCCAGGTCCTTCGGGACCAGGATCGCGCCGGTCTCGGCGTCTCGAGCGCGGCAGGTCTGGGCTTCCGGGCTGTCCATCGAGACCGTGAGGAAGAGGCTCTGGTGTCGGGGCAGCCTGGCAAGGGCCGACGCGAGGTCTGGAGGCATGGCCACCACGAGGTCCCGCATCCCGCCGTCCCCGGTCTGCACCCGGATCCTCGTTGAGGCCAGCAGCAGCCAGGCAGCGTCAACATCGCACCCGTCCCGCTTGCGCACCCACCCGCAGTCGCCCTTGACCTCCCGGACCTCCCACAGCGCGGCGGCTTCCGCCTGGATCCGGACCTCGGTGTTGCCGTGGCAGGCCAGGAAGTCGATGTGGGTGAGGCCGGTCACGGCGTCCGCGTCGGGGGCGCCGTAGCAGCGCGGTGCCGTGGGCGTGATCCAGGTCTTCGCGCCGTCGGCGTCCGCCACCCAGCCGAACAGGTCGAGGACCTCGCTGTCTGTCTGGATCTCCCACCAGGTGTGGCCATCGCTTTCAACGGGGCCGCCCACGACCAGCATCCGGGTTCCGGCCGGCAGCAGTGGCTTGAAGCGCTTTGAGGCGTCGCCCACGCTGGGTGCACTGCGGACCCGCAGGTTGTCGCCGTCGAGCGTGACGATGGCGATGGACCCGACATGGAGACCCTCGTCCGCGGGCAGGGTGGGTGAGGGTGTCGGCGCCTCCGTAGCCCCGCCCGACGCGGTTGCCGAGGGCGTCCAGGCGGCAGATGGCGAGGCGAGCGGGTCCACGCCGGCGCCGCCGCGGTTCGCGACGAGCCGCGGGACGACGAGCGCCGCCGCGGCAACGCCCAGGACGGTGATCAGGGCCACGACGGCGATGATCCGGGCACCGCCACCTCGCCCGCCGCCCGCATGCCCAGTCGCGCGGGCCGTGCCGACGGGCCGGGGTGGCGACGCACGCACGGCGGCCATGGCCGAATCGAGCAGGTTGGGTGGCATCGTTCCCGCGACGTCGGGCCTCCCAGCGCCGCTCAGGCGCATCCGGCATTCGCTGATGAGGATCCGGTCCAGCCAGCCGTCGAACCGCTCCAGATCCTCGAGGCGCGGCAGCTCCCGCCAGGCAGCCAGCAGCGCGTTGGTCACGGCATCGGATGCCTCGACGTCGGAGCCGAGGATGGCCCGCGCCAGTCGCCATCCTCCGGCCAGCCGGGCAGCCGCCACCGCTTCGAAGGCGCCGATGTCGCCGTCCCGCGCCCGCGCGAGCAGCGCGGCGTCCTGGGGCGCGGACGGAGCGTTGGGTGCTCGACCAGCTTCCGACATGACTCCCCCTCTGGAGCGCAAGCATGCCACGTCGTGGGCGGCTGGCCGGCATGTTGGGCCGATCGGCCCGGGACCGTCGGACGCACCGGCCTGCGATGGGCGACCCGGGCCCTGTCTACAATCGACGGGTGGAACCGAGAAGCCGCTTTCGCGACCTGACGGTCGCCGAGTTCGTCCAGCAGCTCGCGTCGGGCGAGCCAGTCCCGGGCGGCGGAGCCGCCGCCGCCATCGCCGGCAGCCTGGGCGCTGCCCTGGTCGCGATGGTGGCCAACCTGTCGGAGGGGCGTCCAAAGTACGCGGAGCACGCGGATCTGCACGCCCGAGCGATCCCGGCCGCCGCTGAGCTCGTCGAGCGCCTGCTCGCTCTCGCCGACGAGGATGCCGAAGCATTCGCGGGGTATGGCGCGGCGCTCAGGATGCCGCGTGAGACGGATGAGGAGAAGACCGTCCGGACGGCCGCGATCCAGGAGGCAGCGCTCGCCGCCACGCTCTCGCCGCTGCAGGTGGTCGAGGCGTCGCTGGAGATCGTCACCCTGGCCGAGGAGCTGGCCGGGCGCAGCAACAAGAACGCGTCGTCGGACCTCGAGGTCTCGGCGCTGATGTCGGTGGCGGCCTGCCGGTCCGCGGCCGCGAACGTGTACATCAACCTGCCGTCGCTGGGCGACGAGTCCCGTGCCAAGGACATCCTCGAGCGGACGGTGGGGCTCGCGGATGCGGTCGAGCGCCTGGCCTCCAGGACACGCGAGGTGGTGCGCAGCGGCGAGGCCCGGGGCGTGCTCCCGGTGGAGGGCGAATGACCGCCTTCGCCGCCGACGACGGCCCCCGCCTCCTGCGCGGCGGGCCGATCGCCACCACCATCCGCGAGCAGGTCGCCACGGACGTCGCGAGCTTCAAGGCGGAGTACGGCCACGCGCCGGCCCTGGCCGTCGTGGTCGTGGGCAAGGACGCGCCGTCAGCGGTCTACCTCCACAAGATCCTCGACGGCTGCCGCCTGGTGGGGATCAAGGACCGGCTGGTGGAGCTGCCGGCCAACACCGACGAGCAGGGGATCGGCGACGCGCTGCGCGACCTCCAGGCCGACCCGCACGTGGCCGGGATCATCACCCAGATGCCGCTCCCGCCCGGGATTCCGCTCCGTGCGGTCATCGATGTCCTGGATCCGCAGCGTGACATCGATGGCATCCACCCGCTCAACGCGGGCCTCCTGTCGCTCGGCTATGACGGGTTCCTGCCGGCAACCGCCCACGCGAGCATCGAGATCCTCAAGCAGTCCGGGATCGAGATCTCGGGCAAGCGGGCGGTGGTGGTCGGCCGGTCGAACGTGATCGGCAAGCCCGCGGCGCTGCTCGCTGGTCCGCGAGAACGCCACGGTCACGATCTGCCACAGCAAGACCCAGGATCTTCCCGCCGTGATCCGCAGCGCCGACATCGTGGTCGTCGCGATCGGCAGGGCGAACTTCGTGACCGGCGACATGCTGAAGGCTGGCGCCGTCGTCGTCGACGTCGGGATCAACGTGGTCGAGGGGCAGCTCGTCGGCGATGTCCACTTCGGTTCCGCCAGTCCGCGTCGCGTCCGCCATCACCCCCGTGCCCGGCGGCGTCGGGCCACTCACCAACGCGATCCTGCTCACCCATCTCGTGCAGGCCGCCCGCAGCCAGGCCAGAGGCCTGGTCCCACTGGGCGCCCACTCCCTCGCCGTCGCCACCCCGGAGGCCAGCTAGATGTCGTTCCCGTCCGATCTCGAGATCGCCCGCTCGGTCACCCCCCGCCCGATCGCCGACGTGGCCCACGACATGGGCTTCCGCGACGACGAGATCGAGCTGTACGGAGCCAGCAAGGCCAAGGTCACGATCGAGGGCATCGAGCGCGCGGAGCGCGAGCGTCCGCGCGGCAAGTACGTCCTGGTGACGGCGATCAGCCCGACCCCCCTGGGCGAGGGCAAGAGCACCACCACGGTCGGTCTCGCCCAGGGTCTCCAGCGGATCGGCAAGCAGGCCACGGTCGCCCTGCGCCAGCCGTCGCTGGGCCCGGTGTTCGGGATCAAGGGCGGCGCCGCGGGCGGCGGCTACTCCCAGGTCATCCCGATGGAGGACTTCAACCTCCACCTCACCGGCGACACGCACGCGATCGGCGCGGCGCACAACCTCGCCGCGGCGTTCATCGACAACCACATCCACCACGGCAACCAGCTCGGCATCGACGCCAACAACGTGCTCTGGCCCCGGGTCGTCGACATCAGCGACCGCGCCCTGCGCGACGTCGTGGTCGGCCTCGGCGGCAAGGAGAACGGCTATCCCCGCCAGAGCCAGTTCGTGATCACCGTCGCGTCCGAGGTGATGGCCATCCTCGCCCTCGCCGAGCGACCTCAAGGACCTCCGCGCCCGCCTGGGCCAGATCGTCCTCGCGACCAAGAAGGACGGCACCCCGATCACGGCCGAGGACCTTCAGGTCGCGGGCTCGATGACCGTGCTGCTCAAGGACGCCCTCAAGCCCAACCTGATGCAGACCCTCGAGGGCGGCCCCGCCTTCGTCCACTGCGGCCCGTTCGCCAACATCGCCCACGGCAACAACAGCATCATCGCCGACCGGGCCGCGCTCGCGGGCTCCGACATCCTGGTCACCGAGGCCGGCTTCGGGGCCGACATGGGGGCCGAGAAGTTCTTCGACATCAAGTGCCGCGCGTCGGGTCTGGCGCTGCGACGCCGCGGTCATCGTGGCCACCGTCCGGGCGCTCAAGATGCACGGCGGCGTGGGCCGGATCGTGGCCGGCAAGCCGCTCGACCCGGTGCTGCTCGAGAGCAACCCGGAGGGGGTCCGCCGGGGCGGCGCCAACCTCGCCAAGCAGATCGAGAACGTCAAGGCGTTCGGGGTCCCGGTCGTGGTCGCGATCAACGTGTTCCCGACCGACACCGCCGAGGAGATCGCGGTGATCCGGGAGGTCGCCCTCGCCGCGGGTGCCCGCGACGCGGTGGTCGCCCGCCACTTCACCGACGGCGGGGCCGGGGCGGAGGACCTCGCCCGCGCGGTCTGGGCCGCGGCGGAGGAGGGCAGCCCCGACTTCCGGCTGCTGTACCCCGACGAGATGCCGCTGCGCGAGAAGATCGAGACGATCGCCACCCGGATCTACGGCGCCGACGGCGTGGACTACAGCCCCGCCGCGGCCAAGAGCCTCGCGCTCTACGAGGACCTCGGCTACGGCCACCTGCCGGTGTGCATGGCCAAGACCCAGTACAGCCTGAGCCACGACGCCAAGCTCCTCGGCCGGCCCACCGGCTACCGGCTGCCGATCCGGGAGGTGCGCCTGAGCGCCGGCGCCGGGTTCATCACCCCCCTGTGCGGCGACATGCGCACCATGCCCGGGCTCAACTCCCGCCCGGGCGGCGAGCGGATCGACATCGACGCCGACGGCAACGTGGTCGGCCTGTTCTAGCGGTCGCGCCCCACCGGCCCGGGTGAGCCACCCGGGCCGCGTTCTCGGTCGTCGCGGCCGCGTTCACCATCTAGCGGCCCGGCGCCGGTATGCTCCGGCGATGATCCTCCAGCTGATCGTTGCCATCCTGGGCCTGCTCGTGATCGGGAGGACGGTGCTGAGCGCTGTCCGGACCTTCGTGGTGCCGCGCGGCGTCAACGACCGGCTGACCTGGGTCGCGTTCCGCATCATCCGCAAGGGGTTCGACCTGGCGGCGCCTCCGTCGAGGCCGTACGCGGTCCGCGACCGGATCCTCGCGTACTACGGCCCGATCGCGCTGATCCTGCTGCCGGCCTGGTGGCTGGTTCTCCTGGTGGTCGGGTTCGGAGCGGTCTTCTGGGCGCTGGGCCTGCCCGCGCAGGAGGCGCTGGTGGCGTCCGGCTCATCGCTGCTGACGCTGGGGTTCCTCGAGCCACGCGTGCCGTTGGGTGACATCCTCGCGTTCATCGAGGCGGCAATCGGCCTGGCGATGGTCGCCCTCCTGATCTCGTACCTGCCCACGATCTACGGTGCGTTCTCCCGCCGGGAGCTGCTGGTCAGCATGCTCGAGGTCCGCGCGGACACGCCGCCATCGCCGGTGGTGATGATCACGCGCATGCACCGGCTCCACGGGCTCGACGCGCTGCACGCGATGTGGGAGCGCTGGGAGCAGTGGTTCGCTGAGGTCGAGGAATCGCACAGCTCGCTGCCCGTTCTCGTCTTCTACCGGAGCCAGCAGGCCTCCCAATCGTGGGTGAACGCGGCGGGGGCCATCATGGATGCGGCTGCCCTGGTTCGCTCGTCGGTGGCCATCCCGATGGATGTCCAGGCCGACCTGGTGATCCGCTCCGGATACCTGGCCCTGCGCCGCATCAGCGACTTCTTTCGCTTCCCGTATGACCCCGACCCCAAGCCGACGGATGCCACGTCGATCGACCGCGGGAAGTTCGATGCGGCGCTCGAGGTGCTCGCCCAGGCCGGCGTCCCGCTCGTGGACGACCGCGACCAGGCGTGGCGGGACTTCAACGGCTGGCGCGTGAACTACGACGTGGTGCTTCGCCGGCTGGAGCGGTTGACCGTGGCCCCGGTCCCGTGGTGGGAGCGTCCGATGCGGTCCGCGTGGGTCACCGACGAGCCGATGGTGGCGTCCGCCGAGCTGGAGACGGAGCCCGCCGGGCTGGAGACGGAGCCCGCCGCGGGCGCCTGACGCCGGCGAGGATCAGGCCAGCTGGTCGAAGAACACGAAGCCGGTGGCGATCACCCACGCCGCGGCAACGGCCAGCGCCGCGACGACACCCAGGGCGCCGATGCCCCACATCCGCCAGTCGATGGGTCCCAGCGTGTCGGCTTCGTGGTCATCGTGGCCCGCGGCGTGGTCGTCCGCGTGGTGGATCGGGTCCGGGGCGTGGGCCGCCGCGTCGGCGTCGCCCATGTCGTGGTCGGTCATCGTGGTCTCGGTCGTACCTCCACGGACAGTCTGCCACGGGTGGCACACCCTAGACTGGGCGCGTGCTCACCGTCGTCCTCACCCGCCATGGTCTGACCGACCGCTCGGAGCCCGAGCAGCACCTCGGCCAGCACATCGACATCTCCCTTTCGGATGCCGGTCGTCGCCAGGCGGAAGCCCTCGGCCGGCGGCTGGCGGGCGTTCCCTTCTCCCGGGTGATCAGCAGCCCGCTGTTCCGGTCCCAGGAGACCGCCGGGATCATCGCGCCCATGGGCGTCCGCGTCGAGACCGACCCCCGGCTCAAGGAGATGGACTACGGCGGCTGGGAGGGGCTGACCTACCGGCAGATCGAGGCCCGCGATGGCGCCGCGCGCCGCGAATGGGAGCTGGCGCCGGACCGGCTCGCCTGCCCGGGCGGCGAGTCCGGCAACGACGTCGCGATCCGGGTCCGCTCGTTCCTCACCGACCTGCTCGCCGAGCACAAGGCGTGGCACGCCCGCGCCTCCTTCCGCGCGGCGACCGCGCAGGGTGGCCCGGGCGGTGCCCCAGGGGAGCGCCCGATCCTGGTCGCGGCTCACAGCTCCACGAACCGGGTGCTGATGTGCGTCGCGCTGGGCACCGACGTGCGCGACTACCGTCGGCGGTTCGTGCAGGCCCAGGCGAACCTCACGGTGCTGCGCTGGGAGATTGGCGACGGACCCGAGGACGCGAAGCTGCTGGTCGCCAACGACCTGGGGCATGTGCGCGCGGCCGGCGAGCTGCCCTGGGCCTAGGAGCCGGGCTCGGACTCTGGGGGATCCACGACGGGTTTCGGGCTCCGCTTCGGCTTGCCGGGCATGCCCAGGCGCCACCACAGCAGCCCGACGAACAGCACGATCACCGCGACCGCGATGGCCAGGTCGAACGGCTTGAGCATCTCGCGGATCTGGACCCAGTTGTCGCCCAGCAGGACGCCCGCCCAGACCAGCGCGATCGACCATGGCAGGGCCCCGGCCGTCGAGTAGGCGATGAACTTGCCGAGGGGCATCCGCGTGACGCCCGCCGGGAACGAGATGAACGTCCGGACGATGGGCAGCAGGCGCCCGAAGAAGACCGTGGCGGCGCCGTACTGCTCGAAGAACCGGTCCGCGGCCTCGATCTCGTGGTCCCGGATCAGCAGGTACTTCCCGTAGCGCTCGAGGAACGGTCGCCCGCCGTAGGCACCGATCGCGTACGCGATCAGCGAGCCGAGCGTGTTGCCCAGCGTGGCCACGATCACCACGATCCAGAAGCTCCAGGGCTGCCCGGTCAGCGGCTCGACCTGGCTGGAGCTGGACACCATGAAGCCCGCGAACGGGAGGATCAGCTCCGACGGCAGGGGCACCATGGCGGACTCGATCCCCATGGCCAGCAGGACGCCGACGTAGCCAACCGCCCCGTAGAGCGACTGGAGGAAGGGGAGAGCGATCTCGTCGATGAAGGCGATCACGGGCCGAAGGGTAGCCTATGCTCGCTCCCGTGACCGATGCCCATTTCGTCCCAGAGCGCTCACCCGGACCCCGGAGCCCGGACCACATCGTCCTGACCGGCGCCGATCTCGATATCGGCGACGTGGAGGCGGTCGCGCGGCGCGGGGCCTCGGCATCCCTTGACGTGCATGCGCGCGACCGGATGCAGGAGGCACGGGACGTCATCGAGGCGCTCGTCGACCGCGGCGACGTCGTCTACGGAGTGACCACGGGCTTCGGTGATCTCGCGACCACCTCGATCCCGCCCGCCGGTGCCGCCCAGCTCCAGGAGAACCTGCTCGTCTCCCACGCCGCTGGCGTGGGGCCGGCGTTCCCGCGCGAGGTGGTCAGGGCGATGCTGCTGCTGCGGGCAAACACCCTGGCGCTCGGCCACTCGGGGTGCCGGCCGCTGCTGGTCGACCGGATCTGCCGGTTCCTCGAGCTGGGGATCCACCCGGTGGTCCCGGAGCAGGGAAGCGTGGGCGCGTCGGGGGATCTCGCGCCGCTTGCCCACCTCGCGCTGCCACTGATCGGGCGGGGGCAGGTGGAGCTGCGCGGCCAGGTGGTACCGGCGATGGTGGCCCTCCGCGAGTGCGACCTGGAGCCGCTGGCGCTCCAGGCCAAGGAGGGCCTCGCGCTCCTCAACGGCACCCAGCTGATGAGCGCGCTCGGCGCGCTACTGCTCGCCGATGCGGACCGGCTCGCGCGCACGGCCTCGGTGGCGGCCGCGATGTCCGTCGAGGCGCTCCTGGGCACCGAGGTGGCCTATGCGGCGCCGTACCAGCTCGCCCGGCCGCACCCGGGCCAGGTCAGCGGTGGCTGGAGAGCTCCGGCACCTGCTGCGCGGCTCCGGGCTGCAGACGGCGCACCACGAGTCGGCCCACAAGGTCCAGGACCCGTACTCGCTCCGCTGCGTCCCCCAGGTGCACGGCGCGGTGCGGGACGCGCTGGACTACCTGCGCCGGGTGCTCGATATCGAGCTCAACTCCGCGACGGACAACCCGCTCGTGTTCCCGGCGGGCGGTTCCGTGCCCACCGAGGCGCTCGCGACCGGCGGCGGGCTGGTCATCAGCGGCGGCAACTTCCACGGCGAGCCGATCGCGCTCGCGCTCGACTTCGCGAAGCTGGCGATCTCGGAGCTGGGAGCCATCTCGGAGCGGCGGACGGCGCTGCTCCTGGACCCGCGGCTCAACGGCGGGCTGCCGGCGTTCCTCTCGCCCGATCCGGGCCGGAACAGCGGGCTGATGATCGCCCAGTACACGGCGGCGGCCCTGGCGTCGGAGAACAAGGTGCTACGCCCACCCGTCGTCGGCCGACTCGATCCCCACCTCCGCCAACCAGGAGGACCACGTGTCGATGGGCGCGGCGTCTGCCCGGCATGCCCGGACGGTGCTGGGGCACGTCGAGCAGATCCTCGCGATCGAGCTGCTGTGCGCCGCCCAGGCGCTGGACCTGCGGCTGGCCCGGATGACGGCCGGCGAGGACGGCGCGGTCCCGGCGCCGGGGGCGGGCGTCGTGGAGGCGCATCGCCGGCTGCGCGAGCGGATCCCGTTCCTCGCCGAGGACCGGGAGCCGGGCCCGGACCTGGCGGCGGCGCTGGCGCTGGTCCATGAGGGGGCGCTGGCGGACCTCGTCGCGGGCTGACGCCGCGCGCAGCCGTCGCGACGAACCCTCGATGCCGAGGGAGGACGCCGCGGATCTGCGGCCGTGACGGGATCGCCGCACATCGTAGACTCCAGACCATGGCCATCCGCATCGTCGACGTCACCGACGACGCCACCTTCGCCCTGCTCCCGCCGTGCGCGGATCCCGGGTTCGACCACCGGTCCTGCGACTACTGGGAGGATGCGGACCGCGGCTCCCGTGCGGCCCGCCTGTCCTGGTTGAGCGCGGCACCGCCGGCCCCCGTCGCGAAGGCCCGGCCCCGCAACCCGTTCGGGGACGACGAGGGCGACGAGCCGGCCGTCAACCCCTTTGCCCCTCCCTCCCGTGGTCCGGCGCTCAACCCGTTTGCCGCCGACGATGAACCGGCCTTCAACCCGTTCGCGCCGGCGCCAAGGGCGAGGCCCACCGTGCCCGACGGCGCGCTCCCCAAGCTGCGGCTGCTCGCCCGGGGCCTCGCGGTGTTCGGGTCGTACGCGAAGGTGCTGCTCGCCGAGGATGCGCCCGCCGCGTACGCGCAGTTCGGGCCACTGTCCGCCTACCCACGCGCGCTGCGCACGCGCGACCTGTACCCGCGCCTCCCGGCCTCGCCGCTGCCCGCGGTGATCACGTGCATCGCCACGACGGCTGCCGCCCGGGAGCTCGGGTATGCCGCGATGCTCGTCGAGGCGGTCTGCGACGACCTCGCCGGCCGCGGGTTCGCGGCCGTGGAGACGTATCCGGAGGTGGGGGCACGAGCCAACGCCACCAGCGCGGCCGCTCCGGCGTTCTGGGAGCACCTCGGCTTCGTGGTGGCGGCGCCCGACGAGCGCTTCCCGGTCATGCGCCGCGAGCTCGCGTGAGGCGCCTCGGACCACTGGTGGTCGTGGCGCTCGCCGCTGGCATGCTGGGCGCCGGCTGCGGTGGCCCGGCGCCGTCGACCGCCCCAGCCCACTCGATGCCGCACCCTCCCCGACGCCCGCCACGACGGCGAGCCCGACGCGTCCGTCGTCGGCGCCCTCCTCCCCGTCGCCCTCGTCGTCCATCGCCGCCGGTGCCGTGGAGGACCCCGCGCTGATCGCCGTCCTCCCCGCGGATCTCGATGGCAACCAGGTCATGCTCGAGTCGCAGGCCTTCTCGGAAGCGATGGCCGACAGCGGCTTTGCCATGAACATCGAGGCCGCCGCCTTCGGTGTCGTGGTGGCCGGCAACGACCTCGCGTCCGCGGTGGTCGCGAAGCCCGTCGACGGCGTGTTCTCCGACGCCTGGTTCCGCGACTGGCGCGACTCATACAACCAGGGTGCGTGCGCCCAGGCGGGAGGCATCGTCGGCAACGCAGAGGCGGAGCTCGGCGGGCGGACCGTCTACATCGGGACATGCTCGGGGGGCCTGCGCACCTACCACGCGTGGCTCGAGGACCGGGGCCTGCTGGTGTCGGCGTTCTCGACCGGCGAGGGCCGATTCGGCGAGCGGCTGATGGCTGGCCTGCGTCCCTGACGGCGTAGACTCGCGACCATGACCACCGTGACTGCCGGCGCGATGCCTTCGGGCCCGCGCCCCGTTCGCGCCCCTCGCGGCACGACCCTGTCCACCAAGGGCTGGCAGCAGGAGGCGGTCCTGCGGATGCTCATGAACAACCTCGACCCGGACGTGGCCGAGAACCCCGACGAGCTAGTGGTCTACGGGGGGACCGGGCGGGCGGCGCGCAGCTGGGAAGCGTTCGACGCCATCGTCCGCGAGCTGGTCCGCCTGGAGGACGATGAGACGCTCCTGGTCCAGAGTGGCAAGCCGGTCGCGGTCTTCCGGACCCACGAATGGGCACCGCGGGTCCTGATCGCGAACTCGAATCTCGTTGGCAAGTGGGCGACCTGGGACCACTTCCGCGATCTCGAGCGACAAGGCCTCATGATGTATGGCCAGATGACCGCCGGGTCCTGGATCTACATCGGCACCCAGGGGATCCTGCAGGGCACCTACGAGACCTTCGGCGAGCTCGCCCGCCAGCACCACAGCGGATCGCTGCGCGGGACCGTGACCCTGACCGCGGGCCTCGGCGGGATGGGCGGTGCGCAGCCCCTTGCCGTGACCATGAACGAGGGTGTCTGCCTCGCGATCGAGGTCGACGAGCACCGGGCCCAGCGGCGCCTCGAGATCGGCTACGTCGACCGGCTCACCCATTCGCCCCAGGAGGCGCTGGCGATGGCCCGCCAGGCGGCCTCGGCAGGAGAGGCGATCTCGATCGCCCTCGTCGGCAACGCCGCCGAGATCGAGCCGATGTGGGCAACGGCCGGCGAGCGGTTCGACGTGGTGACGGACCAGACGTCCGCACACGATGCGCTGGCCGGCTATGTGCCCGCTGAGATCTCGCTCCACGATGCGCACGTGCTCCGGATCTCGCAGCCGGACGTCTACATGCAGCGCTCGATGCGTTCGATGGCGGACCACGTCCGGGCAATGCTCGCCTTCCAGGCGGCGGGCGCCGTGGTGTTCGACTACGGCAACAACCTCCGGGCGCAGGCCCAGGAGGCGGGCGTCGAGAACGCGTTCGACTACCCGGGGTTTGTCCCGGCGTTCATCCGCCCGCAGTTCTGCGAGGGTCGTGGGCCGTTCCGCTGGGTGGCGCTGTCCGGCGATCCGGCGGACATCCGGCGCACCGACCGGGCGCTGCTCGAGCTGTTCCCGCACGACCGGGGCCTGCGCCGCTGGCTGGAGCTGGCCGAGGCAAAGGTGCCGTTCCAGGGCCTGCCGGCACGGATCTGCTGGCTGGGCTACGGCGAGCGGGCGAAGGCCGGCCTGGAGTTCAACCGGCTGGTCGCCTCAGGCGAGGTCGGTGCCCCCATCGTCATCGGGCGCGATCACCTGGACTCCGGGTCTGTTGCCTCGCCCAACCGCGAGACCGAGGCGATGCTTGACGGCACCGACGCTGTCGCCGATTGGCCGCTGCTCAACGCGCTGGTCAACACCGCCGCCGGTGCGACCTGGGTCTCGATCCACCATGGTGGCGGGACCGGGATCGGGTACTCGCAGCATGCCGGCATGGTGGTCGTGGCCGACGGTACCGAGCTCGCCGCTCGCAAGCTGGAGCGGGTGCTCACCAGCGATCCGGGGATGGGGGTCGTGCGCCACGTGGACGCGGGCTACGAACGGGCAATCGAGGTCGCGCGGGAACGCGGCGTGCGCATCCCGATGCTCGACGGGTAGACGGCGCCGGGGCGGCCGCGGCCGGCTCGCGGTCGCTCGCGGTCAGCTCGCGATGACCGGCGCGGCGATGATCTCCTCGCCGTCCTCGACCGGGTCCGGCATCACGCGGAGCTGGCGGACCGGCGACAGCGCCACGGGCAGGAACGCAATGAGCCCGCCGACGGCGCCGATCACGATCGTGGAATGCAGCCCGATGAGGCTGCCGAGCGCCCCGCCCAGGATGGACCCGACGGGCATCGTCCCCCACACGATGAACCGCATCGTGGCATTCATGCGCCCCTGCATCCGGGCCGGGGTGATCGACTGGCGCAGCGACACCTGGTTGATGTTCCAGCTGACGCCGCAGAACCCGCTGACGAATCCGGACAGCGCAACGGCCGGCCAGATCAGCGAATCGGGCGCGAAGGCCACAGGGAGCCCAGCCACGCTGAACCCGATCGCGGTCGCGACCAGCATCGGCCCCACGCCCACCCCCCGGGTGATCCGACCGGCGGTGAATGCCGCTACGAGCACACCGACGGAACCCACCGAGAACGCGAACCCGATCGCTTCGGCGCCGAGACCCCGCTCGCGGACGAGATACAAGATCAGGATCGAGCCCATGACGTTGGTGAAGAAGTTGGTGATCCCGGTTGTGGCAGCGATCGAGCGTAGCCAGCGATGGCCGATCACGTATCGCAGCCCGTCGGCGATCTCGGCGCGCATCGAGGGTCGCGGCCCGTCAACAGGGGTGCCTTGGGGTACCGCCCGGGGCTCCGGCCTCCGGATCCAGGCCAGGAGCACGGCCGAGACCAGGTACGAGGCGGCATCGATCGCCATCGCGAACGGGGCTCGCAGCAGCCCGATCAGGATGCCAGCTCCGCCTGGCCCGAGGATCTGCGACGCCGACCGGGTGATCTCGAGCTTGGAGTTGCCATCCACTAGCTGGCCGCGGCCAACGACGGTCGGCAGGTAGCTCTGGTACGCGACGTCGAAGAAGACCGTGAGGCAGCCGTTCACGAAGCCGACGAGGTACAGCTGCCAGATCGTCAGCGCGTCGAAGGCGAAGGCGACCGGAATGGACGCGATGGCGATGGCTCGTCCGATGTCGCCGACGATCAGGATCGGACGGCGCCGCAGCCGGTCGACCCACACGCCTGCGGGGAGGCTGAGCAGGATGAACGGCAGGAACTCGATGGTCGTGAGCAGCCCGAACTCGAATGCTCCGACCTGGAGGACGGTCGCGGCGATCAGGGGCAGCGCGAGCTGCGTGATCGCGGATCCGAACACGGAAACGGTCTGCGCGCTCCACAGGCGCAGGAAGTCCGGGTGGCGCAAGAGGCTGCGGGAAGTCCGCGCTTCGCTGCTCATCGGCGGCAGAGTCTACGCGAGCCGGTATGCGCCTGCCGGGCCCTCCTGCGAGCGCCCATGCCTGTAGATTGGGGTCGTGCTCGTCGAAAGCGTGCCCAATGTCTCCGAAGGCCGGCGTCTCGACGTCATCGAGCGCCTCGCGAACGCGCTGACCTCCGCCCCCGGCGTGTTCCTGCTGGATCGCACCTCGGACGCGAGCCACAATCGGTCCGTGTTCACGGTCGCCGGCGAGCACGAAGCCGTCTCGGAAGGGCTGGAGCGGCTGGTGGACCAGGCCATCGCCGACATCGACATGGACGTCCACAGCGGCGAGCACCCGCGGATTGGCGCCGTCGACGTGATCCCGTTCATCCCGCTCGGCGACACGACGATGGAGGCCTGCGTGGACCTGGCCCGGTCGTTCGGCGCCCGGATCGCCCACCGCTACGACCTCCCCGTGTACCTCTACGCCGGGGCGACGAGCCGCGCCGACCGGGTCAAGCTCGCCGACGTGCGCCGCGGCCAGTACGAGGGCCTCAAGGCGGAGATCACCCACAACGGACGCCAGCCGGATTTCGGGCCGGCGCAGATGCATCCGCGGTTTGGCGCGGTCGCGGTGGGTGCCCGGCCGTTCCTCATCGCCTGGAACATCAACCTCGACTCGGACGACGTGGAGCTGGCGAAGCGGATCGCCAGGCGCGTCCGGGAGTCGGGCGGCGGGCTGCCCCGGCTCCAGGCAAACGGGTTCCGCGTCGAGGAACCGGAACGAGGCCACCCCGTGCGCGCCCAGGTGTCGATGAACCTGCTCGATTTCTCGGTGACGCCGCTGTGGCTCGCCTGGGCGACGGTGCGTGAGCTGGCGGCCGAGGATGGCGTGTCGCTTGCCGAGTCGGAGCTGATCGGGCTGGCGCCGGTGGCGGCGCTGCTGGACGTTGCCGATCACGCCGGAGCGCCGCTGGATGCCGACGTGGAGACCCGACTGCGGGCCGCCGCCGAGGCGATCTCGCTCCGGGACTTCACGCCGCTGATGGCCCTCGAGCTGCGCCTCGCGGCGGCACGCAAGACCGGCCGGAATCCCGGAGTGACGCTCCGTCTGATCGAGGGCGGGCGTGCCTCGGCCGATGCGCCGGGGCTGCTGATCCACGGCGCGAGCCAGGTGGCGACGCTCGCCGGCGGGATTCGCCGGGGTGCGGCGCAGGACGATCCCGGTCTCCTCGACGCGGAGGTCGTCGGCGGGCCGGGGTCCGCAGCCGCCCCCGTCATCGCCTGCTGGGAGGGCCGGATCGTCGCGGTCGGCCCGAGGGACCTGGTGGAGCAGGGTCTCGAAGCCAACGGGCTGCCGCTGGCGCGGTTCGTCCGGATCGACGCCGACGGTGGGGTCGTCACGCCCGGCCTGGTGGACCCTCACACGCACCTGCTGTTCGCAGGTTCCCGCGAGGAGGAGCTCGTCCTTCGCCAGAAGGGTGCGAGCTATCTCGACATCCTCGCGGCGGGCGGTGGGATCCTGTCCACCGTGGCGGCAACCCGGGCCGCGACGCCGGAGCAGCTGGCAGCCCATGGGCGACGCTGGCTGGACGAGATGGTCCGCCACGGCGTCACCACGGTCGAGGCGAAGTCTGGGTACGGCCTGGACCTGCAGACGGAGCTGCGGCTGCTCGAGATCGCCTTCGAGCTTGGAAAGGAGGGACCCGTCGACGTGGTCCCGACGTTCCTCGGCGCCCACGCCGTCCCGTCCGAGTACCGGTCGCGGCCGGACGGCACCGAGGCGTACGTCCGCCACGTGATCGAGGAACAGCTTCCCGGTGTGGCGGCGCAGGGCCGAGCGCGGTCGTGCGACGTGTTCTGCGAGCAGGGCGTGTTCACCGCGGAGCAGAGCCGCCGCATCCTGCAGGCTGCGGCCGCGTACGGCATGGCGATCCGTTTGCATGCCGATGAGCTGGCGCCATCCGGCGGCGCGGAGCTGGCCGCCGAGCTTGGCGCGCTCTCGGCCGACCACCTCCACGTGCCATCGGACGAGGGGCTGGCGGCGCTGGCCGAGGCCGCGAACGGCGAGCGGCCAACGGTGGCGACCCTGCTCCCGGCGACGACCTGGTTCCTGATGGCCGATGAGCCCGCTCCCGCGCGCCGGTTCATCGACGCCGGCGTCCCGGTTGCGCTGGGCACCGACTTCAACCCGGGCACGTCGCCCACGGCGTCGCTGCCGCTGGTGATGACCGTGGCCTGCCTCGCGATGAAGCTGTCGCCGGCCGAGGCGCTGGCGGCGGTCACGGTCAATGCCGCTCACGCAGTCGGGGCTGCGGACGAGGTCGGGTCGATCGAGCCCGGCAAGGCGGCTGACCTCGTGATCTGGCGCGCGACGGCCGTTGACCAGCTGCCCTACTGGGTCGGCGCCGACCTCGCCGAGACGGTCATCAAGCGGGGTCGCGTGATCTACCGCCGGCCCGCCTGAGCGTCGCCATCCTGGTCATCCCAGGTCAGGTGATCAACGCCGCCAGGATCAGCCCCTGGGCGACGTGATACGTCACCATCACCCCGGTGCCCAACACCCGCCCGTCGCTCCGCGGTCGGCCTGGCGCCGGTTCCCGGAACCGGCCCCAGCCCAGCAGCGCGTCCGAGGCCACGAACAGCCATGCCCCGGCGATCGCGGCGGGCTCGCCGGTCCGCGTCGCCGCCACCGCCATCAGCGTGATCACCGCCAGGTAGGCGGCGACCGGCGCGCCCAGTCCCGCGGCGCGTGCGGCACGGAGCAGGACGCGGCCGACGGTGGCCAGGACGGCCGCACCGGCCAGGAGCCCCACGGCCAGCCACGCCGTCTCACCGCCCACCAGGAGGAACGCCGCGAGGTACGCGATGTGCGCCGCGAGGAAGGCCACGAGCCCGGGCACGAACCGCCCCGGCGGGAGCAACAGGATGTCGCCGGCCAGTGACGCGACGAGCCCGGCCAGCAGCCATGGCCGCACGCTTGCGGCCAGCGCGGTGGGCCCAGGGATGACGAGGGCCGCGCCGATGAGCGCCAACAGGACGAGGGGTTTCGCCACCCGCTCGACGAGCGAGCCCGTCGCGACCGCCGGTCCAGACGGCCACCCAATTCGCGACGGCCGCGACGGCGGCGACCGCGAGTGGAGCCCACGGCCCGATGGCCAGTCCTACACCGGCCTCGCTCACGCCTCAGACCTTCCCGCGCGACTCCAGGAGCACGGTCGTGGTCTCGGGCGGCAGGCTTGACGCCGTCACCGAGAGCTTGGCCTGCGGCACGGGCTCAGCGCCCATCTCGTGCAGGAACTGCTTCATTGCCTCGTCGCAGTCCGCCTCGTCCTCGCAGACCGGCATCGGCACCACGATCTTGGGGTCCAGCTGGGCGATCAGCGCCGCCGCGTGGGTGGCCGTGAGCGCTCCGCCGATGGGCACGCAGGCGATATCGACCCGTCCGAGATCGGAGAGCTTCTCCTCGGTCAGCTCGTGCCCGATGTCGCCGAGGTGGATCGTGTGCAGCCCGTCGAGCTCCGTCACGAACGCCGTCTGGCGGCCACGGCTGGCGCCCTTCTCGTTGTCGCGGAACGTCCGGACACCCGTCAGCAGCACCTCGTGGACCTCGTACTCGCCGGGACCATCCAGCACGAACGCAGCCTCGAGGCTTGACGGGATCGCCGTTGTTCCGTCCCGGGAATGCCTGCCGGCCTTCTTCGCGAGCGGCGCGTCGTCCGGGTGGCTATAGGTCAGCACATCAGCGGTGATGCCGCGGCCGGTGGGCCCGACGATCGCCGGATACGCGTCGTTGACAACCACGGCGTCCTTGCCGCGCAGCCGGATGCAGGTTCGTCCGTACCAGGTGAGCTCCATGTGCCGATCATTGCACACGGGGCTTGCTCCGGGCTCTCCTCCGCAGCACCTGCGGCCATCCGGGGCGAATCCGGCCTTAACGGGAGGGACCGGAAGCGCCTGCCCAATCGGCACTCCCGGTCCGAGGGAGGGAGGATGGAACCTGAGGGGTGTTCCGGCACGAACAATAGACGCGGCTGGATTCAAGCCCGGCGGGGCGAACGGTTAAGAAACGGACATCTCGCGGCCGGAACAGATGGTCTCGAGGGGGTCGCCGCGACGCCATGGCACAATCGCGCTTCATGACTGCCCGTACACGCCGTTCACGGGGACTGGTCGCGCTGGTCGCGGCCCTGGTCGTCGCCGCCTGCGGCCCCGCCGCCCCAAGCCCCTCGCCAGCGACCACGGCGCCCGCCAGCACGGCTCGGCCCACCTCGACGGTTCCGGCGACCGAGCGTCCATCCGCCTCGGCGACCAGCTCGGTGTGCGACGACAGCGTGGTGGGGTCGCCGACGGCCACCTCGGACGCGAACGATCCCAACGCGGGCACCTACGCGGACATCGAGTCGCAGGTGGAGGAGCTGCGCGGGCTGACCGCGACCACGCCGGTCGAGCGCGGCCTGTTCGACACCGCCGGGCTGTGCGCCTACCTCCGCGAGAGCTTCCGCAAGGACAACCCCGAGGACCTCGTCCGCAGCACGGAGGTGCTGTACAAGGAGCTTGGCCTGCTGCCGCAGGACGCGTCGCTCGAGCAGCTCTACCTCGACCTCCTCACCAGCCAGGTGGCAGGCCTCTACGACGACGACACCAAGCACATGTACGTCGTGAGCCAGTCGGGCGCGATTGGACCGACCGAGGAGATCACCTACGCGCACGAGTACACCCACGCCCTCCAGGATCAGCGTTTCGTGCTCAAGGACGTCATCGGCGATGCCACCGACCAGGGGGATCGCACGATGGCCAAGCTCACGGTGGTCGAGGGCGACGCCACCCTGGTCATGACCCTGTGGGCCCAGCGCTATCTGACCCCAGCCGAGCTGTCGCAGATCGCCGGCAGCGTGGATCCCGCCTCACAGGCCATCCTCGACGGGATGCCCTCGATCCTGCGGGACCCCCTCGAGTTCCCCTATTTGCAGGGTCTCCAGCTGACGCTCGGAGCCTTCTCGAGCGGCGGCTTCGACGCCGTCAACGACCTGTTCACCAACCCGCCCGACTCCACGGAGCAGATCCTCCATCCCGCCAAGCTCCAGGCTCGCGAGCAGCCGGTCGATGTCACCTTCCCGGACGACCTCGCCACGCGCCTCGGCGCTGGCTGGAAGGTCGCGGCCCAGGACACGTTCGGTGAGCTCCTGCTCGGGATCCTCCTCCGCAACGCCGACGGCGCCGACCGGGACCTCCGACGCCGCCGCGGGCTGGGGTGGTGACCGCGTCGCGCTCATCGAGGGTCCAGACGGGCAGGTCGCCGTGGTCCTCGACACGGTCTGGGACACGGACGCCGATGCTGCCGAGTTCGAGACGGCACTCGGGCCCACCGTCACGGAGCTGACCGGCCTGGGCCGCACGCCGGCCGTCCTGCGTCCTGCCCCTGACCGGGTCGTGCTGATCAGCGCCGAAGCCGCGGACACCATGGGTCGAGTTGCCAACGTCCTCGGCCTCGCCGAGTAGCTGCCCGGGCTACATCGTCTCGGGGGCGGAGATTCCCAGCAGCGCCAGGGCGTTGGCCAGCGTCGTCTTGGTGGCCAGGGCGAGGGCAAGCCGCCGCGCGGACCGCTCCGGCTGCCCGGCGTCCACGACCCGCGCGTCGCGGTAGAACGCGTGGAACTGGGTGGCCAGCTCCGTCGCGTACGCCGTCACACCCTGGGTCTCCTCGCCGAGGACGGCATCCTCAACCACCTCTGGCAGCCGCGAGACCGCCCGCGCGAGCGCCGCCTCCGGTTCGCCGTCGAGCACGCCGGCCGTCGACGCGGCGGGCGCCAGCCCGGTGTCCGCGGCCTTGCGGACGATCGAGCTGATGCGTGCGTGCGCGTACTGGACGTAGTAGACGGGGTTGTCGGCTGACTGCTGACGGGCCTGCTCGATGTCGAAGTCGAAGGCGACATGGGCCGACCGGGAGGCGAAGAACCACCGGGCCGCGTCGGTGCCGACAGCATCGAGCAGGTCGTCGAGCGTGACAAACGTCCCGGCTCGCTTGGACATCGACACCTCGACCCCGTCCACCACGAACCGGACCCAGCCGATGAGCAGCACCTGGTAGTGGTCCGGGTCGTAGCCCATCGCCTGGGCCGCGTTCTTGTTGCGGGCGACCGTTCCGTGGTGATCCACGCCCCAGATGTAGATCAGGTGGTCGAAGCCCCGGCTGAACTTCTCGGTCACGTAGCCAATGTCGGCCGCAAAGTAGGTCGGCCGGCCATCCGAGCGGTAGATCACCCGGTCCTTGTCGTCGCCGTACGCCGTGGACCGGAACCAGGTTGCGCCGTCCTGTTCGTAGACCTCGCCAGCCGCCCGCAGCCGCTCGACTGCCCGCTCGACCCAGCCCTCCTCGTGGAGTGATGCCTCGCTCTTCCAGACGTCGAAGTGGACGCCCAGCCGGGCGAGGCTGGCCTCGATCATGCCCCGGACCCGCTTCGAGGCCCAGCCGCCGAGGACGGCGGCCGGATCGGCGCCATCAGCGTTCGCTGCTGCCCACACGTCATCCGGGACCTCGCGGGCGAGCTGATCGACGTAGGCGCCCTTGTAGCCGTCATCGGGGACAGGCTCTCCGCGCCGCACCGCGGCAACCGAGGCGCCCAGGTGGTTGATCTGGGCTCCGGAGTCGTTGAAGTAGTACTCGCGGGTGACGGTCTGCCCACCTGCCTCGAGGATCCGGCACAGCAGATCGCCGACGAAGGCGCCCCTGGCATTCCCCACCGTCAGCGGGCCGGTGGGGTTGGCTGACACGAACTCCACGTTCACGGCCCGCGGGTTCACGGCCGGGATGCGGCCCCACGCCGCCGGCGCCGCAAGGATCCCAGCGAGGAGCGCCTCGTAGGCGGCGCTGGAGATCCGCAGGTTGAGGAACCCCGGTTTCGCGACCTCGGCCGATTCGATGAGCCCCGCCCCAGCCGCGCCCCGCAGCTGCTCCGCGAGCGCTTCGGCGATCTCCAGCGGCGAGCGGCGGAGCGGCCGGGCAAGCTTCATGGCGAGATTGGTGGCGAAGTCGCCGAAGGCCGCATTGCCCGGCCGCTCGACCTCCACGGCGGGCGCGCCGGTCATGTCATCGAGCCCCGGCAGGCGCCCCGAAGCCACGGCGTCCGCCCACGCGCGCTCGACTGCGGCGCGGACCCGGGCACGGATGGCCAGGGGCGCAGCGACGGCATGGGTGCGGGTGGACACAGACGGCCTCCTGTCGACTTGGCGGGATGCGGCGCCAATCCTACCGGTCGGGGACCGCCAGACGTCATGGGACTCACTGGTGCGATGACGCACCGGATCGGCGCGGCTCGGGGAGGCGCTGCGCAGACCGGGGACGTCCGGTGCGGTTGGCGGCAGTACCCTTGGGGGGCTGCCCCCTAGTACCTTGCCCATCTCGGGTGGTCCGGTCTTGCCGGTCGGCCCGGGGGAGGACGCCTTTCAGGTGCACCGGCGATCCCTCCCGCCACGGATTCATCGGCGTCATTGGACGCCACCAGGGTCACGTTCCAACCCACGTCAATACCGGGGACCCCGAACGGCGCCGGCAACGGCCTGCTCCCGGTCCCCCTCGCCCTCGCCGGGATCATGCTTGGCCTGGGACACCGAGTCCCAGGCCCGGCGCGACCCCGCCGGCGGAACCATCGGGGTCGAACGCCCCGCGGGACCGAGGCCGGTCATCAACCGGTCCCGGACACTCCGCCGCCCGACCTTTGGGTCCCCGAGACCCGGACGGGACGCACAAGCCTGAGTGCGTCCCGTCCGTCAACCTCCAGGCGGTGCCGCAAGTCACCGCGAACCTGTCAAACACCCGACGCGCGGGTGCAAGGGCCTATGCAAGCAGGCCGCCGGACAGTACCTTTCGTCATATACGAGTAGTACTCATGGGGTAACGGCGCCAAATCGCCCAACGGGCGCCCGGACCGTAGGCACCCGGTGAGCAGACGGGAGTCAGGTATCGAGATGAACACGAAGATCAAGATCGCTGGGCGGCTGGCCGCGGCCGCCATCCTCGGCGCGGCGCTCATTGCGCCTGCGGCCGTCCTCGCCCAGTCGGGCAACCAGGAGAACGTCAGCTCCGAGGGTCGGAGCTCCGACTGCACCGGCGGGCCAGGCGGCTCGGACATCACGCCCGGTGAAGGCCAGGTCGCGTGGCTGTTCGTCCACGCGAGCACGAACGCCACGTCCGGGACGCTGACGGCCAACTTCGACGGTGCGGGCGCCGTCCAGGCCAGCAGCTACATCCAGGGCGGGATCAAGTACCTGATCGTGACCAGCCGTCCGGAGACGCTGCTCACCTTCTCGGACACGATCGAGGACGGCGTCCTCAATCTGAGCCACACCTGCTACGGCCCGACATCGACACCGGCGCCGACGCCGACCGAGTCACCGACCGAGTCGCCGACCGAGTCACCGCTCGAGACCCCGACTGAGTCACCGCTCGAGACCCCGACCGCGACGCCGACGGAGACCCCGACGGAGACCCCGACGGCGACGCCGACCGGAACCCCGGACACCGAGCAGACGCCGACTCCCACCCCGACAGCGGACCCGACTCCGACCCCGACCGGCACGGTCGAGGCCGAGACCGGCAAGCCCCATGTCACCCCGCCGTCCACGGACGCCGGGATCGCGGGCGGGTCCAGCTCGTCCGGCGGGCTGCCGATCGTCCTCGTGGCGATCGCCGGCATCCTGGCCACGAGCCTGGCGCTGCTGCCGCGGCGACGCTCCACCCGCTAGTCACTCGCATCCCGACCCGACTCCAGGCCGGGGCCGCAAGGCCCCGGCCTTTCCATGCCCCGGCCCCAGGCCCCCGGTGCCCCGTACCCCTGTCATGGGACCTGCGTTGACCCGACGCACCGAAGTCTGCTGACCGGTAGGTCGATTGGTGGGGTTCCATGGGGTTGGGGGCCGAACAGAGGTACTGGACCCGGCAGGACCGGTAGGCGACGATGGCTGCCTCGCTGTTCAGGCCAGCGAGCGGGTGATCGCCACCCGGCCACCGCCCTCCCCGCCGGCAACCCGGCACCTCTCGGGGACCAGGACATGCCGGCCGCTAGCTGTCCAGGCGATCGGATCTCGAGCTCCAGGTCCCGAAGGCGACGTGGCTGGCACCACGGGGCGGCCCGTCCTGACACCGCCACCCACCGATTCCATCTCCGCCGCGACCACGCCGGGCACCAGCCTGCAGGTGCTCCTCGTCCTCGGGGTCGTCGGATCGTTGCTCGCGCTGCTGGTGTCCAGGGAGCCAGCTGCGCGAGGGCGCTAGACCGTCGCTGTCCCCGACAGGCCCACACGGCCGGGGATTGCGGATCCGTCCGCAGTCCCCGGCCGGTGCGTGTCCGGGACAGAGATGGATGGTGAGTGGGGCAAGCGCGACGCCTGACGGACCCTCAGAGATTCAGGTCCGTGCCCGGCCAGACCATCTCTACCGGTCCGGCGTACGCGGCCCGGCACGAATCGACGGTGGCGCCCGGGTCGTTCCCCATCTGGAGGTGGGTCAGGAGCGCCCGTGAGACCCCCGTGGATGCCGCCAGCCGCCCAACAGATGGCCCGTCGAGGTGCTGGGCGCCGGGCGGCACCGGTCCAGTCCCGAACGACACCTCGGCCAGGAGGATGTCACCCGGGCGGACGAGCGGCGCGATGTCCTCGGCCCGGCCGCAGTCGCCGCTGTACACGAGTCCGGACCCGTCGCCGGCCACCGGCCCCACCCGGATGGCGTAGCTCTCGTTCGTGTGCGTCACGAGTCGCCCCTGCACCGTCAGGTCACCGATCCGGTGCGGCTGGTCGCCGAGCGATGCGATGTCCAGCGCTTCGGCGCAGAACCCGGGCCAGGCGTGGAGCGCGTCCAGCCGTTGGGCCAGCTCGGATGGCCCCAGGACACGCATCCTGCGCGGCGGGGAGAACTCGTACCGCAGGTAGTGCCGGAAGGGCACCAGATCGATGTAGTGGTCCGGGTGCAGGTGGCTGATCGCCACGGCGTCGAGGTCCTCGGCGCGCAGGTGCTCGAAGATCCGCGGGAACGACCCCTGGCCAAGGTCGACCAGGACGCGAGTCGAGCCGAGGGTGACGAGGTAGCACGCGCCGGTGGCACCGGGTCGATCGGTGTACGCGGGTCCGGCGCCCAGCACCGACAGCTGCAACGGCAGGTGGTTCACGCAGTGCAGGGTAGCGTGCCGCGGCTGCGGCGGTGCCTACGGCGCGTCGCCCGGCTTTGGCGTGGGGTGGGGCTTCTTGGTCTTGTCCGGCTTGCCGCCCGGGTGGTCGGTCACGCGTGGCTCGGGCGTTGGGTGCGGGCCCTTCGTCGCGGCCGGTTGGGGCTTGTCGGTGGCAGCGGGTTTGCCACCCGGCGTCCCGTTGCCGTTGCCGTTCCCATTCCCATTCCCGTTGCCGTTGGACCCCGGCTCGCCGCTCGACCCGATGGCGGACTGCAGCCGATCGATGACGCGCTCGCTGTTGCCGAGCGCACGCGTGATCCCGCTTGCCGCCGCATCAGGGGCGTTGCCGGCGATCTCGAGCAGGACGGCGTGGTGGAACTGGACCGCCACGAGGGCGCGTTCTGCCGACGATCCATCTGCCGCGAGCAGCTCGTCGATGGCCCGGTCGTAGGCGTCCAGGGCTGCCGCTGTCGCCGCGGGATCGTGACGGCCGGAGGCCTCGACCGCCTCGGCGAGGCGCGCCTGCGCCGCCTCGATCCGGGCATCGATGCGGGCATCCGCTCCCGACGGGAGGACGAGGGTCTCGAGCGCCAGGCGCGTCTCGTACAGCGGTCCGCCGGCGCGAGAGGCCGCAAACGCCGAGGATCCGATCACCAGACCCGCCAGCACGGCGGCTGTCAGCGAGAGGCTGAGGCGGCGGCTGTCCCAGCGGGAGAACAGGCGACGCCCACCGGAGGGACGCGCCCGCACCCGCGGCGAGCCTGCGGCGCCAGGCATGTTCCATGACCGCCGCGCGGGCGCGCCCCACCCGGGCCGGGCCGGGATCCAGCCTGACCCTTGCGTAGCGCGCCAGCATCCGCTCGAGCTCATCGCCCGCGAGCGGCTCGGCAACGGTCATCCGGTCTGTGTCCTCGTTCATCGGGTCGTTCCTGAGACCCGGGGCAGTGCGTCTGCGGGATCCTCGATCGCCAACTCCCGGCGAAGCGCGGCGATGGCCCGGAACTGGAGACCGCGGATGGTCCCTTCCTGGCGGCCCATGGCCTCGGCAGCCTCCCGCGCGGAGAGCCCCGCGAAGAAACGCAGCTCGATGGCCTCGCGCTGCTCCGGGGTCAGCCGGCGCAGCGCAGCGGTGACGCTGTCCATCTCCTGGCGAATCTGCGCCAGGTCGTCGGGTCCGACCCCGCTGTCGACGCGCTCGGCGACGATATCGAGGGTGGCGTGATCCCGGCGTGTTCGCATGTGGTCGATGACGACGTTCCTGGCCAGCCGGAACAGCCAGCCCCCGAAGGGGATGCCCCGCGACTCGTAGCGCGGCAGGGCCTCCAGGGCCTTGACGAAGACGAGCTGCGCCAGGTCCTCCGCGTCGCTCGGGCGTCCGACGCGGGCCGCGACGTAGCGGTAGACCGGCCCGTAGTAGTGGTCGAACAGGGACCCGAAGGCTTCGGGGTCACCCTGCTGCGCCGCTGCTACGAGGCGGTCGATCGCCCCGTCGTCGCTGGTCATAACGATGCCGTTGCCCCCGCGTTAGGTCCCGGTCGCTACATCACAGCCCTGTCGGCAGGGCGACGTCCACTCGCGTGCCCCCGCGCCGGAACGCCAGCGCCTCGAATCCGGCGCCGGCAACCGCACCATACGCTCTCGAGAGGCCGTAGGTGAACCACTCGGTTCGGTGGGCGTCGCTGCCAATGGTCACGTGTCGGCCCCCCAGCTCCCGGTATCGGGTGACGATCGCTGGGGCCGGGTACGTCTCGCGGGGCAGCTGTCGCAGGCCCGAGGCGTTGACCTCCAGGGCCGTGCCGGACTCGACGAGTGCGGCGAGGACGGGCTCGTACAGCTCCGGGGCGGCCGCGAGCTGGGAAGGCAGCACGTGGGGAATGAGGTAGCGCTTGACGAAGTCCAGGTGGCCGATGGTGTCGAACAGGCCCGACCGGGCAGCGCCGATCACCTCGTCGAAGTAGGGTTCGACGATCTCGGGCAGCGGAGTGGCCGGCCACGAACGACGCCACGTTGGAGGCCTTGTACGGGGACTCGGCGCTGACGTGGACCGACCCGATGACGTAGTCGTGCGGGTGCCGCGAGCAGCCAGCCGCGGATGTCCTCCTCGTACCGCCGCTCGTACGTCACTTCCACGCCAAACGAGATCGCGAGGCCACGGTCCGCCCAGCGTGCCGCCGCCTCCCGCACGTCCCGCTCGCGGTCCGCGAACGAGGCGAACCCGTAGGCGGGCATGGTGGGATCGAAGTCCACGTGGTCCGTGATCGCGAGCTCGGCGATCCCGCGCTCCACCGCCAGCACGCAGTACGCCTCGAGCATCGCGTTCGCGTCGGGCGAGCGGATCGTGTGCAGATGCGAGTCCAGCGGCAGGTCGCGCGAGTCGCCGAGCCCGGCGCCGAGCCCGGCGAGGAACACCTCGCGCTCGACCTCCGCCCGAGGGCGGGTGTCGGCGGGGTCGGGTGCGCCGACGGGATGGGCCCGGCTCACCCGCTGATCACACCCAGCTCGCGCCCGACACGGTCGAACGCGCCCACCGCCTGCTCGAGCAGATCGCGGGAATGTGCCGCGGTCACGATCGTCCGGATCCGCGCCCGGTCCAGGGCCACGGTCGGGAACACGACCGACGTGCCGAACACGCCCTCCTCGAACAGCCGGTTCGAGAAGCGGATCGTCGTCTCGCTGTCGCCCAGGATCACCGGCGTGATCGGTGTCTCGCTGGTGCCGGTGTCGAACCCGAGCCGGCCAAGCTCCGCCTTGAGGAAGCGGGTGTTGGCCCACAGCCGCTCGAGCAGCTCCGGCTCCTGCTGCATGATCGCGATCGCCTCGCGGCAGGCCGCGGCGACCGCGGGCGGGTGGCTGGTGGAGAACAGGAACGGGCGCGCGCGCTGGACCAGGATGTCGCGCAGGGCCTGTGACCCCGCCACGTAGCCGCCCAGGACGCCCACGGCCTTGGACAGGGTTCCGACCTGGACGGCGACCCGTCCATCGAGGCCGAAATGGTTGACCGTCCCGCGGCCGTCCGCGCCGAGCACGCCCGAGGCGTGGGCATCGTCCACCATCACCGCGGCCCCGAACGCCTCCGCGACCTCCACGATGCCCGGCAGGGGCGCGATGTCGCCGTCCATCGAGAACACGCCGTCGGTGACCACCAGGATCAGCCGCCACGGCGTGCCCTGGCCGTCACGACCCTGCTCGGTGGCATCGGCGAGGACCTCGCGGAGCGAGTCGATGTCGGCGTGGCGGTAGATCTTCCGGGGCGCCTTGGACAATCGCATGCCGTCGATGATCGAGGCGTGGTTCAGCTCGTCCGACACGATCAGGTCGGTCTCGCCGGTGATCGTGGGGATGACGCCCGTGTTGGCGCTGAAGCCCGACTGGAAGGTCAGGACCGCATCGGTGTGCTTGAAGGCCGCGAGGTCCGCCTCGAGCGCCTCGTGAAGGGTCATCGTGCCGGCGATCGTCCGCACGGCGCCGGAGCCCGCGCCGTACAGCTCCACGGCGGCAATCGCCGCGCGCTTCATGCGCGGGTGGTTCGACAGTCCCAGGTAGTCGTTGGACGAGAGGCTGATGACGCGGCGGTCGTCGAGCGACACGATCGGCCCCTGGGCGGATGACATGACCCGCAGCGGGCGGTACAGGTGGCGCTCCCGCATCGCGGCCAGCTCGTCGTCGATGAAGGCCAGGGGGTTGGGGCGCGACGCCGTGTCCATGGATGCCTCCTTCGCCACCGGCTAGTCCGTCCAGTCCAGGATGACCTTGCCCGAGTCGCCGGACCGCGCCGCCTCGAACGCGGCCTCGTGGTCCCGGAACCCGAACCGGTGGGTGATGGCGGGACGGATGTCCAGTCCCGACTGGAGCATCACCGTCATCTTGTACCAGGTCTCGTACATCTCGCGGCCGTAGATGCCGCGGATCGTCAGCAGCTTGAACACGATCTCGTTGACGTCGATCCGGATGTCCTGGGTGGGGATGCCGAGGATCGCGATCGACCCGCCGTGGGCCATGCTGTCCATGGCGCTCCGGATGGCGGCTGGGGCGCCGGACATCTCCAGGGCCACGTCGAACCCCTCCACCATCCCCAGCTCCTCCTGGACGTCGGCGACATCCTCGTGGACCGGGTCCACGACCCTCGTCGCCCCCATCCGGAGGGCAAGCTCGCGTCGGGTGGGGTTGGGCTCGGAGACGACCACGAACCGCGCGCCGGCGTGACGGACGACCGCGGTGGCCATCAGGCCGATGGGGCCCGCGCCCGTGATCAGCACATCCTCGCCCAGGACCGGGAAGGCGAGCGCCGTATGGACCGCGTTCCCGAACGGATCGAAGATCGCCGCCACCTCATCGTCGATGCCGGGCCAGTGGTGCCAGATGTTGGTCATCGGGAGCACCACGTACTCGGCGAAGGCGCCAGCCCGTCCCACGCCCAGTCCGACCGTGTTGGCGCACAGGTGGCGGCGTCCGGCGAGGCAGTGGCGGCAGCGACCGCAGGTGACGTGCCCCTCACCGCTGACGACGTCGCCCGGGTGGTAGTCCATCACGTTGGAGCCCACCGACACGATCTCGCCCACGAACTCGTGACCGGCGATGAGCGGGGGCTCGATCGTCCGCGCGGCCCACGGGTCCCAGGACTCGATGTGGAGGTCCGTGCCGCAGATGCCGGTCTTGCGGACGCGGATGAGGACGTCGTTGATGCCCGGGACCGGGTCCGGGACGTGCTCCAGGCTGAGGCCCGGGCCGGGTGCGGTCTTCACCAGGGCAAGCATGGGCGGCTCCTGCCTGTTCGACCCCTCGGGGCCCTGCGCTCAGGGCGCCGGACGGGGGTCCTCGTTCCAGTCGACGATCGGATTCTCCACCATGCCGATGCCCTCGATCTCGCACCGGACGCGGTCACCGGGCTCCAGGAAGACGGGCGGCTCGCGGAACACCCCGACGCCCGCCGGCGTGCCCGTGGCGATCACGTCGCCGGGCTCGAGCGTGATCTGCCGGCTGATGAAGCTCACCAGCGAGGGCACATCCTGGAGCATGTCGGCCGTGTTCCCGTCCTGCATCAGGACCAGGGTGCCCGCGTCGCTCCCGGTGCCCGGGATCCGCCAGCTCCGGAGCGCGAGGCCCGCTCCAGGGTCCACCTCGTCCGGGGTCACGAACGCGGGACCCATCGGCAGGAAGGTGTCCGAGCCCTTGGCGCGCAGCCACTGGCCGTCGCCCTTCTCGCCGTCGCGTAGCGCCTGCGGGTTGCCCTGCCAGTCGCGGGCGCTGACGTCGTTGACCACGACGTACCCGGCAACGTGCTCGCGCGCCTCCTCCGGGGTGACCCGGCGGGCGGCACGCCCGATCACGACCCCAAGCTCCACCTCGAGGTCCAGGGCCCGCGTCCCCTCGGGCCGGACGATGGCGTCCCCGTCGCCCACGATCGTGTTCTGGAACTTGCTGAACAGCATCGGCCGGTCCGGTGGCGTGCGTCCACCCTCCGTCGCGTGGTCGCCATAGTTGAGGCCGACGCAGATGATCTTGCCCGTGACGACCTCATTGAGAGCGGGTGCGGGGCGCCGTGCCTCCAGCTCGATCAGGGGCGCCCCGGCCTTCAGCGCCCGCCGGGCCGCGCGCCGGAGCTCACCGATCCAGTCATCGTCAAACCCCAGCTGGAAGCCGACCCCGAGGTGGGTGTCGATCGACGGGTCGAGCCGCCCGCGCTTCTCCAGCTGCGAGCCCGTCAGGAGGCGGCCCATGATGACGACGCCGAATCGCTCGTCGTCGTAGCGGTCGTAGTACGCGTGGAGGTGCATCGGCTCCCCGTCAGCTGGCGGCCTGGCTGGATGACACCGACGAGCCGGCCGAGGGGCTCGCGGAGGGGACCGCGCACTGTGGCTCCGGCGGCGCCACGAAGCGACCCCCGGAGACCCGTTCACCGTACCGGAGGAAGAAATCGTAGACCTGGGCGTCGTCGAGCGTGTCGAGGTAGAGCACTCGGTCCCAGATCAGCGCGGCGTAGCGCGTCGGCATCTGCTCGAAGCGCGCGACGACGGGACCCACCACGCCCGGAGGGAGGTTGCACAGCGCGCTGCTGGGGAAGCCCTGGTCGAACGCCTGCAGGGCCGCGAGGCCGGCGTCGTCGCAGGCTCCCTTGTCGCAGGAGTAGAGCAGCACCAGGCCACCGTGCTCGAGGTTGTGGACCCAGCCATTGGGGACGCTGTCATCGTTGGGCCCGTACACCTTTGGCGTCAGTGGCCCGAACCCAGCCTTGTTGACGTGCTTTCCCGATGCCGGCGGGCACACCGTGTAGGTGACCTTGTCGCCGGTCTGCACGTGGTCGTTGCCCTGGTCCGGCTGGACCTGGCCGAGCTCGCCCTGCGCGGGCGGCTGGACAGTATCGATCGTCGAGCAGGCGTAGACGGGCGCCGCGGCACCCGCGAACACGTAGAAGCCGACGCCGACGAGCGCGACGATCACCACGATCGCGAGAATCGGGGTGCGCAGGCGCTGCTGGGCGGTCTGCTCCGGCGGGCGGTGGCGAGCGGCATCGCGTCGCCCGGCACGGGGCGTGCCGGTCGGGCTGCTGTTCCTGGGTCGCTGGCCGGTGCCCTTGCTAGAGGGCCGGCGAGAGTCGGTCACGGCTGGACAGCTCCGGTCGGTAGGAATCGACGTGGCGGGACGCCGCCGGCTGGCGCATCGCGACGGTTCGGCGGTGCTGCGAGGAAGGGTAGCGTCCCAGGCTGTCGCGCGCGCGAGACGACACGCCGCCCGACGGCGCCCGCAACTACGGCTCGTTCAGCCAGGCGCGGACGTTGGGGCGGGTGAGACCAAAGAACAGCAGCGCCGCGAGTCCGGCGACGATGACCGCCGCGATGGGCAGCCCCGCAAGGATGGCCAGGAGGATCGCCGGCAGCGTCAGCGAGGACAGGCCCAGCGCCAGGGCCCGGCCCGCCTCCTTGCGCTGGAGGACGAGCGTGGTGGTGAAGATCGTGTAGGCGAGCAGGACCATGACCACGACACCCGGCAGCGAGATCGGCGCGCTGATCGCCTGGTCCACCACCCATCGGAGCGACACGCCGATGAGCCCCAGGACGAGGAACGCGTAGCCGAGGAAGATCCGGATGCCGCCGGGCATCGCAAGGAGCTGGCGGAGCATGGACCGATGATGCCACCCGAGATTGGGTTCCGTTCTGGAGCTTGGTCGTGCCAGGCCCCGTGACGGCCCTGTCGATACCCGCAGGCTCGTCTCTTGACACCGTACCGCTGCCCGACTATCCTCCCTAAACCGGTTTGCTGAACCGGTTGCGTCGCACTCAACCGACGAGGAGACCGTGGAGGAGCGGACCCCGCGACGGACGCGCATCGCCGACGTCGCCCGCGTGGCGGGCGTGTCCAAGACGGCCGTGTCCTTCGCCTTCAACAGCCCTGGCCGGCTGGCGCCGCGAGACGGCGACCCGGATCCGGGATGTTGCCGATTCCCTGGGCTATCGTCCGAACCCGGTCGCCCGGATGCTCACCCAGCGCCAGACGCACACCCTCGGCGTGCTGACCCCGCAGGCGCTGTCGGTGATCTTCTCCAACCCGTTCTTCGGTGCCTTCAGCGAGGGGGTCGGCCTGGCCGCGGAAGAGGCGGGGTACGCGCTCCACTTCATCTCGCCGCTGCATGGCTCGCTGGCACGGGCGCTGGCCCGGGCGACGGTCGACGGGGTCGTCGTCATCGGTCTCGCCGCCGGCCACCCCGAGGTCGAGCAGATCCGTGCCGCCGGGGTGCCGCTGGTCATGGTCGACTCGAGCGCGCTTCCCGACCAGCCGTGCATCGAGATCGACGATGAGGGCGGGCGCGCGGTGCCGCTGCCGAACACCTCCTGGGCCTGGGCCACCGTGACATCCTGATCGTCGGGATCGAGTCGCCGATCCCGGGAGCCAGCCCGGAGCCGGAGAGCGTGATGGCGCGCCGGATGGGCGGCTATCTCGCGGCCGCTGGCCACGGAAGGGGTGGAGCTGCCCGACAGCGCTGTCGTCGAGGGGTCCAGCGACCATCGAGGGCGGGATCGCTGCGCTGCGAAGGGCGTGGGAAGACGGCCTCCGCCCGACGGGGGTGCTCGCGATGTCGGACGCGATGGCGATCGGCGTCCTGCGGGCTGCGCGCGAGCTCGGTGTGCGGGTCCCCGACGACTTCTCGGTCGTGGGCTTCGACGACATCGATATCAGCCAGCACACCAACCCGCCGCTCACGACGGTGCACCAGCCGATCCGCCAGAAGGGCGAGAGCGCGGTGCGCCTTCTGCTGTCCGTCGTCGAACGACGGGATCAAGCTCCCGAACAGCTCCGGCTCGAGACGCGGCTCATCGTCCGCGGCTCGACCGGACCGGTGCCGCGCCTGCGGCAGGAGGTGGACCGGGCTCGAGGCTGAGATCGAGGGGCGGCGCGCGAACGATTGTTCGTCCGGCCGACCCACCGCTCGAGGGCCGGACCCGGCCCGCAACACGACCGGCTCCGTCGGTCGAGCACATCGGCATCAACTCAACGGTATCTCTTGGAGGAGAGCAACAGCAGTGAATACCAAGCTCCGGTTCGTCTCGCTCCTTGCGGGCGCGTCGCGATCCTTGCCGCCGCCTGTAGCGGCGGTTCGGCCACCCCCGCCCCGACCACGGCCCCCGAGTCCACGGCCCCTGAGTCGATGGCCCCCGAGTCGATGGCCCCCGAGTCGATGGCCCCGACGGGTCTCAGCGGCTCGCTCACGATCTGGCATTCGTACGGCTCCGGCGCCGGCACCGAGGCCACAGCCCTCAAGACCGTGACCGACAAGATCATGGCCGCCAACCCGGATCTCAAGCTGACCGATCCAGGACGTCAAGTTCGACGACCTGTTCAAGAAGTTCGAGCTCGAAGCCGCCAGCGGCGGCGGGCCCGACCTGTTCATCGCCCCCAACGACAGCCTGGGCAAGGAGGCCCGCGCGGGCCTGTTCCTCGACGTCACCTCGATGCTCGAAGGCAAGCTGGGCAACGACTCCCAGGTCTCGATCGACGGCAGCAAGGTCGACGGCGAGCTGTACATGGTCCCCGAGTCCCTCAAGGCCGTGGCGATGTACTACGACAAGTCGAAGATCGCGACCCCGCCGGCAACGACCGACGAGCTCCTCGCCGGCGTCACCGACGGCAGCATCCAGGCCGGGTTTCGACGCACACAGCTCCTACCACAGCTTCGGCTGGTGGGCGGCCTTCGGCGGCCAGCTCGATGGACGCCACCGGCAAGTGCGTCGCCGACACGAACGGGCGTCGCCGACGCGTACGCCTACTTCCAGGCAGCTCCAGGCGGCGGGCGCGCAACGTGGTACGACAAGTACGACGACCTGCCAGAGCGACTTCAAGACGGGCAAGATCGACCTCATCGTCGATGGCCCGTGGGCGTCCGGTGGCTACAAGGAGGCCCTCGGCGACAACCTCGGCGTCGCCCCGATGCCCGGCCGGCCCCAAGGGCCCGTCCAAGCCGCTGACCGGCGTCGACGGCTGGTACATCAACACCAACACGGCCGACTCCCGACGCTCGCCGTCGCGTTCGCGCTCGAGATGGTCAAGCCCGAGAACGAGCAGGTCTTCGTCGATACCGGCGGGCCACATCCCGGCCGACACGACCATCCACGATCAGCGATCCGATCACGCAGAAGTTCGCCGAAGCGGTCGCCACGGGCTTCCCGCGCCCGCAGGTGCCCGAGCTCGACAACTTCTGGGGCAACTTCGACAACGCGTTGAATCGTCGTCATCCAGACAGGGCAACGATCCGCCAGAAGGCCGCGACCGACGCCTGCGACGCGATGAACAAGGCCAACGGCAAGTAGCCGCAGTCCAGGGGCTTCGGGCGACGGACCCATCGGCGTCGTCGACTCCGACCGCCCGACCAAGAGCCCGACGCCATCGGCAGCACGCGAGCGAGGAGGGCCAAGCGAGATGACCGCCGATCCACGGCCGGTGCGACCCGGGCCCCAGGCGGCGGCGATGGTTCTCGCCGGACGCGCAGAACGCGCGATTGCTCTACCTGCATGCCCGGCATTCCTGGTGATGGGGATCATCACGTTCTACCCGCTGCTGTTCCAGGCCTGGATGTCGTTCACGGACTTCGGGCTAGAAGAACCTGAGCGGCAAGCACGCCGCCGAACTACGTGGGCGTGCAGCAACTACATCGAGATCTTAACGAACGACATAGCTCAGCATCCCGAACTTCGACTTCGTGCGGCTGCTGTCGTTCAACCTGTTCTGGGCATTCAGCAACGTCATCATCCACGTGGTGCCTCGGCGTCGCCGATCGCCGTTGTGCTCAACGTGAGAAGGAGCTGTGGTTTCAAGCGGCATCTACCGGGCCGTCTTCGTCCTGCCCGTCGTCATCCCGCCGATCATCGTGGCGACGGTCTGGCGCAACATGTTCGACCAGCACAACGGCGCGATGAACTACGCTGCTCGGCGGATCGCGGGTGCTGCTCAAGATCCCCGGCGCGTGTCAAGATCGCACTGGCTCGGCGGATCAGGGCAACCCGATCTCGTTCTTCCCCTGCCTGCCGCTCGCCTACTTCGCGCTGCTGACGGCCAACATCTGGCTCGGCTGGCCGCTCAACGCGGTCGTAGCCACGGGCGCGCTGCAGAGCATCCCGCACGGATCTCTACGAGGCGGTCGAGATGGACGGCGGCGGCGCCTGGCACGAAGTTCAAGGCCGTCACCCTGCCGTTCCTGCGGCCGGCGATGCTCCCCTACGCGATCTACGGCTTCGTGATCACGTTCAACCTGTTCTACCTCTCGTACTTCATGACCGGCGGAGGTCCGTTCGGTCGCACGGAGCTGCTGGTGACCGAGGCCTACCAAGCTGGTGCAACGACCAGCAGCTCTACGGTGTCGCCGCAGCTTTCTCCGTGATCATGTTCTTCATCCTCCTGGTCCTGACGCTGATCACGAACCGGCTGGCGAAGGCGACGGCGAGCTATGTCGGACTGAGCGGCGAACCCCGCGACCCCGACCGACGAGTGGGAGGGCCACGCGATGACCGCGAGCCGCCTGCGGCGAACGCCTCCGGTCCAAGAGCCAGGTCGTCCGCCCATGACGAGGGTCGACTCCTGCCGCTCCGCCAGCAGGCGCTGCTCCAGGCCATCTGCATGTTCATCGCCGCCACGGTCCTGTTCCCGATCGTCTGGATCTTCTCGCCTGGCGCTCGACCCGAGAAACCTGCTCGGCCGGCCGACCTCCCTGATCCCGGCCGGCGCATCGCTGGACGCGTTCGCACGCGTCCATCGCCCAGCCCACCAGCGATGCGATCATCGCTTCCTGCGACTCGCCTGCAACAGCTTCCTGCTGGCCGTCCGCGGCGGCGCTGTTCTCGGTGGGCGATCGGCGTGGCTCGCGGCATACGCCTTCTCGAGGCTCAACTTCCGGGCGCGCGAGGTGCTGATGATCGCGATCCTCGGCGTCCTCATGCTGCCGGCCGTCGCGACGATCGCCCCGCTCTGTTCATCATGCTCAACTCGGTGCGCATGGATCTGCCGATCCTCGGCCAGACTCAACCTCCGCCAGTCGCTGGTCGGCGTCGGGCTGGCTGATCGTTCCGGAGCGCTGCCGTTCGCGATCTGGAACCTCAAGGGCTACCTGGACACCATCCCCAAGGAGCTCGAGGAGGCGGCAGCCGTGGACGGCTGCACCCGCAACCAGTCGTTCTTCAGGATCGTGCTGCCGCTGGCGACGCCCGCCCTCGCCGTGACCGGGTTCCTCGGCTTCATCGCCGGCTGGACGGAGTTCTACTTCGTCTCGATCTTCCTGAACGACCCGACGCAGGGGTTCACCCTGTCGCTGGCCCTCAACAAGATGGTGGGCGCCTTCGGCCAGACGCCGTGGTCGGACTTTGCGGCGTTCTCGATCATGTTCGCCGCACCGGTGTCGCGTCGTGTACTTCTTCTTCCAGCGGTAGATCGTGGGCGGTCTCGCGATCGGGGGCGTCAAGGGATAACGGGCGCCGACGGTCCCGACGGCACTCGACACCAGCCGTCGGGCTCGGCCACGATTTCGCGTGCTGCGGGACCGCGCAGGGCGTGCGGCGCAGCCGGGATGAGGTTCGCCGATGGCATTCCCGTTCTGGTGGATGGGAGCCGCGCTCGCCACCGTGTTCCTCGCGCTCGCGTTCACGCTGTTCGGCGCGGCGCTGCGGATGCTTGCGTGGACCGCTGGCGAGATGCGCCAGTCGATGCTCCCGGGCGTCGTGGCCGGCTTTCGGGGCTGGGCCGGCACGGGTGGGCCGGGCGGTGGGGCTCGAGCGCGAGTCGGCCTCGCCCCGGATGGCGGCGGGTGAGCCCGGTGGCGGATCGGTCATGGAGGAGCTGATCGGACCTGGGGTCGCGACCGCCCCCGCGCGGCGCCAGTCAGGCCGTTGATGCCCGACCCGCGTGTCTGGCCGGCGGAGACCCGGCGGCCCGGCGCGATGGATCAGTGCAGGCTGACCAGCAGGGTCGAGCGCGCCGGCAGGTCCGGGACCGGGGACCAGCCGTCCAGCGAGCCGTCGGCGCCGAAGGCGGGCGCCGCGACCAACACCGGCGCGGCAGGCCCGTCGGCGTAGGCGACGGTTGCGTTGCTCCGGGGACATGTCGTCAGGTCACCGAGCCCGAGCTGCACGCCGCGGACGGGTGCATCGCCCAAATTGAGGATCACGGCCACGGTCTCGTCACTGCCCGCCGCGAGGAAGGCGTAGACGCCGTCCACGGAAGACCGCAACGGGAGCCATGCCCCGTGGCGCAGCGCGGGGTGCGCAGCTCGGAGCGCGATCAGCTGCCGGTAGTGGTCCAGGAGCGATCCAGTGGTCGCGGCTTCCGATTTCACGTTCGCTGTCTCGTAGCCGGGTTCCGGCTCCTCCCATGGGACACCGCTGGTGAACCCCACGCCGGGTGCGTCGCCGGTCCACGGCATCGGCGCCCGGATCCGCTCATCGGGCTTGTCTCCGGTCATCCCGATCTCCTCGCCGTAGTACACGAATGGCACCCCCGGCCCGGTCAGGAGCGCACTTGCCGCGACGCGTGCCGATGGCTCATCGCCCCGCAGATCCGAGATCACCCGGGCCTGGTCGTGGTTCGTCAGGAAGGCCGCGTACGCGCGCTCGGCATAGCGTTCGATGGCGTCGGCCTGGGTGATCGCGAGCGACGTCCCATCGCCGTTCCGCACGGCCTGCAGCATGTTCGTCGCGAGCTCGAAGTCGAACGTCATGTCAACCTGGTCGGGAACGTACCGTGCCGATGCGATCGCCAGGTCGTAGACCTCGCCGACAAGCAGCGCATCGGGCTTGATCGCGAGAACCTCTCGCTTGAAGGTCGCGAGCCAGCGCATCGTGGCGGGCGTGTTCTCCTGGGCCTGCCCCTCCTCCACGAGGTGCTTGATCGCGTCGAGCCGGAAGCCGTCGACGCCCAGGTCGAGCAGCCAGTACCGGGCCACGTCCAGCAGCGCCGCCGTCACCTCGGGGTTCTCGAGGTTCAGGTCCGGCATCCCTGCCCCGAACTGGGCGTAGTACCAGCGCCCGTCGAGCGGGAACCAGACCTGCTGGCCGTTGGGTCCCCGAAGCCGGGGTTGGTGTCGGACCAGCGATACCAGTCGGCCTTCGGTGACGCCGGGTCGCGTGACGCCTGGAACCAGGGGTGCTCGATGGATGTGTGGTTGAGGACCAGGTCGACGATCACGTCGATCCCGCGCTGGTGGGCGGCGGCCGACGAATGCCCGGAAGTCCGCCCTGGTGCCGTAGTCCCGCTCGACGCGCCGATAGTCGGTGACGTCGTAGCCGTGGTAGCTCGCCGCCTCGGTCACGGGCATCAGCCAGATCCCGGTGATGCCGAGATCGGTCGTCGTCGACGGGTCGCCGTCGTTGAGGTCGTCGAGGTGAGCCGTCAGACCGCGCAGGTCGCCGACGCCGTCGCCGTCCGAATCGGCAAAGCTGCGGACGAAGATCTCGTACAGCACCCGATCGTTCCACCAATGGGCGGCCATCGGGACGTCGCCGCATGCCATCGGGGGACCGCTCCCGATGGCCGATGTCGGCGACGGGACGGCCGTCGCCGTTCCTGGAGCCGACGGGGGCACGATCACCCCGGTCGGGACGCCCGTCGGGGACGGGCCGGGTCCACTGCATGCGCCCACGAGGACGGCCAGCGCCAGGGCGGGTCCAACCAGGCGTGTGCGCGTCGCGGTCATCCGGTGAGTCTAGCGAGGCGCCCGCTATGCTCTCTGGCATGCCCATCGACACCCCGGACTGGGTTCGTGACGCCGTGTTCTACCAGGTCTTCCTGGATCGATTCGCGAGCTCGCCGCGGGTCGTCAAGCCCGGTCCGCTGGAGCCCTGGGACGCGCCGCCAACCGACTATGGCTTCAAGGGCGGCGACCTGCTCGGCGTCGCGGAGCGGCTGCCCTACCTCGCCGATCTCGGGATCACCGCGATCTACCTCACGCCGGTCTTCGCGTCGGCCTCGAACCACCGGTACCACACGTACGACTACCTCTCGGTGGACCCGTTGCTCGGCGGGGATGCGGCCCTGCGGGAGCTGCTCGACGCGGCGCACGGGCGTGGGATGCGGGTCGTCCTTGACGGGGTGTTCAACCACACGGGCCGCGGCTTCTGGGCGTTCCACCACGTGCTCGAGAACGGCGCCGGCTCACCCTATCGAGACTGGTTCCACTTCGATCCGTCGGCGCTGGACGGTCGGCGGCCCCTCCGGCCCTACCCCGGGGAACCCGATGGCAACGATGCCCCGGATCTGCCGCCCGGGTTGGCCACGGACGACCCGCTCGGCGACGAGTCGCTGCGGCGGTTCGGCTACCGCGCGTGGTGGGGCCTGCCCGCGCTGCCCAAGCTGAACCTCACCAATCCCGACGCCCGTGAGCACGTGATGGCGGCCGCCGAGCACTGGCTCCGCTTTGGCATCGACGGCTGGCGGCTCGACGTCCCGACGGAGATCCATGAGCCGGGATTCTGGGAGGAGTTCCGCCGGCGCATGCGGGCCGTGAACCCCCACGCCTATCTCGTCGGGGAGATCTGGCACGACGCGCCCGAGTGGCTTGCCGGCGACCGGTTCGATGCCCTGATGAACTACCCCCTGGCCCAGGCAATCCTCGGCTACGTCGCCCAAGGTGCCCTCGACGAGCAAGCGGTCCGGACGCACCCCGAATACGGTCGGTCCGTCGTGCGCCGCGACGGACCGGCGTTCGCCGCCGAGCTGGAACGCCTGATGGGGCTTTACGACCGGGCGGTCACGGACGTGCAGCTCAACCTGCTCGGCAGCCACGACAGCCCGCGGTTCAGGACGATGGCCGGGCGTGACCGTGCCGCATATTCGCTCGCGGTCCTGCTCCAGGCGACGCTCCCGGGCGCCCCGTGCACCTACTACGGCGACGAGGTGGGTCTCGAAGGGGGCCTCGATCCGGACTGCCGCCGGGCGTTTCCGTGGGACGAGGCAGCCTGGGACCGTGACGCCGTGGCCTGGACCCGGGCCGCGTATGCCGCCCGTCATGCCCTGCCCGCATTGCGTCGCGGGTCGTTCCGGATCACCGGTGCTCACCAGGACGCTGTCGCGTTCGTGCGTGGTGCGGCCGACGGAGGTCTGCCCGTGCTCGTGGTCGTGAACGCCGGCGACCGGCCGGTCGAGCTGGAGGCGGATGTCGACGAGCTGGCACGGTCGACCTTGGTGGACCACCGGCTGCCCGGAGGCAGCGGCGATGGTGCGTCGATCGTCGTCGCTGCGGATGGCCGGGCGACGATCCCCGTACCCCCGCGGGCGGGCCGCCTGCTGGTCCCCGAAACCGGCTGACACGTCATGGACGGCCACGGTCGGCCGCGGCAGGTGGAATCGCCGCCGCGCGTGGCTGCGGCAGGTATGCTCGCCGCGCCGTGACCGACGTGCCGTTCGCCTCTGATCCCTCGCTCGCCGATGGCCTCTCCGCCGTGATGGACGCGGATGGGCGGATCCCGCGTGCGCTCGACGCCCTCGGTCCTCTTGCCGGCCGCGCGGTCGGCGTGCTCGACGTTCCGGGCACGCCGTGGCTTGACCGGATCCGCGCCCTCGGTCCGGAGCCGCTCGTGGTCGCGCCTGCCGTTCCCGGCGGAGCCCTGGTGATCCCCGCCACGGAGGCATCGCTCGACGTGGTGGTGACGCTCTGGTCCGGCTTCCGGGGCGTGGAGGAGTCGGACCTCGCGGAGGTCGACCGGGTCCTCCGGCCCGGCGGGAGGCTGCTCGTGGTCCACGACTACGGTCGGGACGACGTGTCCGCCCTGCGCGATCCCGGGGCTCCCGAGTACCGGTCCTGGAGCCGTCGCGGGGGGCCGTTCCTGCGCCCGGGGGGGTTCAAGATCCGGGTCGTCCACTCGTTCTGGACGTTCGTGGACCTGGAGGCTGCGCGGCAGGCGCTGGCCGGGTTCGGCGATCGCGGCGAAGCCCTGGGGGCCGGGCTGAAGCGGCCGCGGCTGGCGTGGAACGTGGCGATCTACCACCGCGCCCGGCTGGGGATCGAGCCACCGTCCGCGGCCGGCGGTGGATCGGGGACTGGCCCCGCTCCCGGCTGACCGGCCCCGCCGGGGCACCCCTGCTACGCTCGGCACCATGAGCGGACGAAGGACTCACGACCGCCGGCCGGCGGCTCCGGCCGCCCAACGGCGCGGGCCCCATCTCGGGCCTCTCGGCATCTCGCCGCTCCGCGTGATGCTGTTCATCGCGCTGCTCGGTGGGCTGGGCTTCCTCGCCTACGCGGTGCTCGTCCGCGACCAGCTCCAGGTGCCGCTGATGGCCTCCGGGTTCGCGGTGTTGGGGATCGTGTTCGCCGCCATGGCCGTGCTGGCGCTGCTGTCCGTGGTCCGCGCGGGCCGGGAGGGGCGGGACGGGATCGCCGTCCTGACGTCCGTGTTCGGCGGCCTGCTCGCCGTCGCATCGCTCCTGGCGCTCGCCGCAGCCATGATCATGAGCCTCCTCTGGGGCGGGACCGAGGGAGCCTGACTGCTACACTCGGCCGGCCGTCCGTCGCGCCGTGCCCCCATCGTCTAGAGGCCTAGGACGCCACCCTTTCAAGGTGGAGATCGCCGGTTCGAATCCGGCTGGGGGTACCACCCCCGTTGCGCCCCGGCCGGTCCATGTGGTCCTGCGACCCGGCACGAGTCGCGCCACTGCGGCATGCTCCCCCCGTGACCCTGGTGCCGTTCACGCACGCCCACGTCCTGCCGGCCGCCGCGTTGGTGGCCGCGGGTGTCGACCGTCTGCGCCACGACCTGCCCGCGATCCCGCGGGCCTGGACCGACCCGACGCACGTGGCGAGGGTGCTGGCCGGGCTCGCCGATCAGGGAGCGGGACTCGCGGCCATCGACGACCGCGATCTTGTCGCGTTCCAGGCGGCGATCACCATCGACGGGCGGGGTGGGCGCTGGACCTACACGTCCGACGTGGGCCACGCCGCACCTCCAGACCCCGAAGGGCGGCTCCGGACCCGACTGTATGCCGCGCTGGCGGACGGCTGGCTCCGGGGCGCGTGCGCGGAGCACGTGATCTCGGTTCCGGCTGACGACGAGGGGGCCCTCGCGACCTATGCGCGGCTCGGGTTCGGCCAGCATGTGATCGACCTCGTCGCGCCGCTCCTGCCGATCGAGCGCGGGTCTCTCCCGGCTGGCGTCACGCTGCGCCGCGCCGGCCCGGCGGATGCGGCACCGGTCGCCGATCTCGACGCTCAGCTGCGCCACCACCTCGAGGCATCGCCGGTCTTCGTCCGCCCGGCCGCCCCGCTGCCGGTCGAGGTCGGCCGCAAGCACCTCGAGGATCCCGCCGTCGCGACGTTCATCGCCGAGCGCGACGGCGAGGTGGTGGCATTCCTGCGGATCGGGCCCTGTGCCAACGACGTCGCGACGATCGTGCGTGACCCGGCGACGGCGAGCGTGACGGCAGCCTTCACGCGCCCCGAGAACCGCGGCTCGGAGATCGCCTCGCACCTGCTGGCTGCCGCCGTCTCGTGGGCCGAGGCCCAGGGGTACGTCCGGTGGGCCACGGATCACGAGTCCGCGAACGGCGAGGCGTTGCGGTTCTGGGCACGACACGCGACCCCCGTGACCGTTTCGATGAGCCGACGGCTGGCGTCGTCGTTGGTCCCATGAGGCGGCCGATCCACGCTGGCCCCTGCTATCCTCCGGGGCGATGGACCTGATGGGTGTGACGATCCGCACGATCGTCAACGACAACGTCGCGATCCGGTGTGACGGCTGCCGGGAGATCATCCCCGGCACCCCATGGCGCGTGAACCTGCTGGACATCGTCGCCCCCGAGGTCGCGGTCGGCTGGACCGAGTCCTCGCCGGTGAACCCGGGCCCGCACCAGTTCCACTCCGACCCGGCGTGCGTCCGACGGTGGATGGCCGAGAAGGGCTACCGGTTCTGCCGGCGCGGCGAGGTCCGCGAGATCATGCGCCCGGTGCCGCTTCCCACGGAGCCCCCGTCCTGGGGGCTGTGCGACGGCATCCACCGCGACGATCACGAGTTCGTCCCGGCCTGATCCTTCGCGACGGCGCACCCCGCGCGGCCACCGGTTGACGGCCCTCGGCAGCCGCCCCTACACTCCGCGCCGCCGGGTCCGAAAGCATGGACCCAGATTTACCAAGGTTCCAGACCCTTTCTCCGGAGCAGCGCGTGCCCGACGCCCAGCCAACCACCGTGCGGCCCCAGCCCGAGCGCCTCGCGCTCGGTGAGGCGAGCCGGCTCCTTGGCGTGGATCCCGACACGCTGCGTCGTTGGGCCGACGAGGGTCGGGTCCCCGCCTTCACGACCCCGGGCGGGCACCGCCGGTTCGACCGGCGTGCCCTGGAGCGCCTGATCGCCGCCCGACGGACCGGTCCGACGGGTGGCCTCGCCGGTCTCGGGGCCAGCCAGGGCCGTCTTAGCGCGGCGTATCGGCGCCGCTACGGCCAGGACCACGGCGGCACGCCCGACCCGCGGCTGACGGTCCCGGCCGAGGAGCGCGAGGCGTTCCGCGAGCTGGGCCGGAGCCTCGTGGACGCGCTTGTCCGGCACCTTGACGAGACGGGCCCCGGGCGGGCGCTCGCCGAGCGCGACGCCCTGGATCTCGCGGCGCACTTCGGGGAGCGCCTGGCGACGCACGGTGCTTCGCTGGGCGACGGCGTCACCATGTTCGTCAACGCGCGCCGGCCGTTCCTCGCCGAGCTCTCGGTGTTTGCCCGGCGGCGTGGCGTGGACGCCTCGCGGATCGGGGAGCTCTACGACACCTCGACGGGCCTTCTCGACCGGCTGCTGCTCGCGTTCGTGGCTGCCTACGAGGGCGCCTCGGGGGAGCTCGCGAACGCTGCGGAGCGGGCGGGCGTGCCGCGGCCGAACACACCGACCGCCCCGGCGCGGGACTGACCGCGATGCAGACCGTGCTGCCCGCCGTCACCAGCGTCCTCGCGCTGGTCTTCTCGCTGATGCTCGTGGACCAGTGGCGTGAGCGCCGCCACGGCTTCCAGCTGGTCTGGGCCCTGGGGATGCTCTGGTACGGCGTCGGTGCAGGCGCGGAGGCCCTCGCCGCGGCCGGTGGCTGGAACGAGGGGCTCTATCGCACCTGGTACCTGACCGGCGCGGTCTGGACGGCAGCCTGGCTGGGCCTGGGGACCGCGTTCCTGCTGGGTCGCACGCGCTTTGGCTATACCTACGCGATCCTGCTGCTGCTATCGGGCCTGGTCGCGCTGATGATCCGGAACGCTCCTTCCTACCAGGGTGCAGGCCCGCTGCCGCTGCTGTACCTGATCGGCGCCGTCATCCTCGCGCTTGCGATCGGTGCGGAGACGTACTTCGGGAATGACGCATGGCCCCGCTTCGCCGCCGGCGCCATCATCGGCGTGACCGTCGTCTCGGTGATCCTGATGGCGGCCACGCCGCCGCTGGCCGCGCCCGGGTACGCCGTGAGCGCCGCGACGGGCCAGCCGGTCGGCGACGCGATGCCTGGGTACCTGCGGCTCCTGACGCCCGTGATGAACATCCCGGGAGCCATGTCGCTGCTCCTGGGCGCGGTGTTCTCCACCTACGTGTTCATGCCCAAGAAGCGGATCCTGCCGTACTCGCTGGACCCAAACCAGCCCGGCGACCAGTTCCTGTTCAACCTGTGCATCGCCCCGGTCGCGATCCTGGTCAACCTCGTGGCATCGCTGCCGGGCGCCACGCGGGACCTGGTCGCCGGCCGGCTTCACTCGCGCGTGCCGGCGACGATCCTGATCGCCATCGGCGCCTTCTTCCCGACGGTCACGGACTCGCTCAACCGGGCCGGCTTCACCGATCTGTTCGCGCTGGGCAAGCTCCTGGGCGTGGTCTTCCTGTTCGCAGGCTTCCTGGTGTCGGCCGAGGTCTTCCGCGAGATCCGGATCCCGTTCACCGGGCTCCGCCTGATCACCCGACATCGTCCCGCCGAGGTCGAACCCGCCGGCGCCAGCACGGCCGGGCCAGACCCCCGACCATCCTAGGGGCGTCGACGGCCCGAGATCCCGTAGGGGGCTATCCTCGACGCCGATGGACGGCACACCGCTGGAGCTCGGCACCCGGTCGTGGACGGCCATCGGACCCCGGGATGCCCCGGGTCTGGTCTTCCTCCATGGCACGCGCCTGAGCCGCTCGCAGTGGTTGCCCCAGCTGCGGCGGCTCTCCGGCTCCTTCCGGTGCGTGGCTCTCGATCTTCCCGGCCATGGCACCCTCGCCGCCGACCCGTTCACGATCGATGCCGCCGTCAGGACCGTGTGCGAGGCGATCGAGGCGGAGATCCCGTCCGGTCGCGCGGTCCTGGTCGGCCTGTCGATGGGCGGATACGTCGCGATCGACACGGCCGAGGCCCATCCGGAGCGGGTCGCGGGCCTCGTGCTCGCCGGCTGTTCGGCAGAGGCCTTCGGGCCGATGGTCTGGCCGTTCCGCTTCTTCCGCTGGCTGCTCCGCGACGTGCCGCCTGCCGTCCAGGGTCTGGTCAACCGCGGCTTCTTCCGCGCCCGCTACCCGCATGCGATCGCCGCGCCGATCATCGAGGGTGGGTTCTGGGCGGAGGGCGGCGCCGCCGCGCTCGACCTGCTGGTCGGTCGCCCCTACCTGGAGCGCCTGGGCCGCCTCTGGACCCCCGTCCTCGTCGTCAACGGGGCGCTCGACCCGGTCTTCGGACCACAGGGCGAGTACTGGGCGGCATCCTGTCGCCAGGGGCGCCATGCTGTCGTCCCCCTGGCCATGCACCTCTCGAACCTCGACCGCCCAACGACCTTCTCGCGGCTCGTGGCGGCCTTCGCGGGCCGCGTTTGGCGCGACGTCTGAGGTCCCTCGCCGGGTCAGCAGAGGGGGGTCCCGCGGGGGTGGCGGTATACTGACTGGCCTCCACCCCGACCCCCGAGAGGTTTGATGCGCGTTCGAAAAGCCGTCTTCCCGGCTGCCGGCTGGGGCACCCGCTTCCTGCCGGCGACCAAGGCCCAGCCCAAGGAGATGCTGCCCCTGGTCGACAAGCCGGTGATCCAGTACGCCGTCGAGGAGGCGGTGGCCGCGGGCATCGAGCAGGTCATCATCGTCACCTCCTCGCAGAAGCGGATGATCGAGGACCACTTCGACCTCAACTACGAGCTGGAGCACCTGCTCGAGGAGCGAGGCGAGATCGAGAAGCTGCGCCAGGTCCGGCACATCAGCGACCTGGCCCAGGTGGCCTACGTGCGCCAGAAGGAGCAGCTTGGCCTGGGCCACGCGGTGCTGATGGCCAAGGACCTCATCGGCCACGAGCCCTTCGCGGTCATCCTGCCGGATGACGTGGTGATCGCCGATCGGCCGTGCATCGGGCAGCTGATCCACGCGTATCAGCAGCACCACGGCAGCGTGGTGGCTGTGACCGAGGTCGCACCCGAGGACACCAGCCGCTACGGCGTCATCGCCGGCGAGCCTGTCGACGAGGGGCACGACCAGGACCGCACCTACCGTCTCACCGGACTGATCGAGAAGCCGGAGCCGGGGACGGCGCCGTCCAACCTCGCGATCATCGGCCGCTATGTGCTGACGCCCAAGATCTTCGACAAGCTCGAGCAGACCCAGCGCGGCGCCGGCGGCGAGATCCAGCTGACCGACGCGATCCGGGCGCTCATGGATGAGCAGAGCGTGTTCGGCTATCTCTACGAGGGAACGCGCTACGACGCCGGCACCACGATGGGCTGGCTTCGCGCGTCTGTGGAGCTGGCGCTCGCCCGACCCGAGTTTGGCAGCGAGTTCCGCGAGTACCTCCGCACGCTCGACATCTAGGCCAGCGTCGGCGAGGGATCACGGGTCCGTGGGGTAGGATGCCCCCGGCCGTGGCGACAGGCCTGCCGCACGAGAAGGGGACGAGCAGAACCGTGACTGAGATCGGGAGTGTGCTGGGCGGCCGGTATCGCCTGGTTGAGCTCCTCGGCCAGGGTGGCATGGCGACCATCTACCGGGCGCGCGACGCCCAGCTGGATCGGGACGTCGCCGTCAAGCTGCTGCGCTCCGAGCTCGGGCGAGACCCGGACTTCCTGGCTCGCTTCCGCGACGAGGCTCGAGCCGCCGCTTCGCTCAACCACCCGAACATCGTGTCCGTGTTCGATTTCGGCGAGGAGGCGTCCGGCCCGTACATCGTGATGGAGCTGATCGACGGCCAGGACCTGTCGTCGATGCTGCGCGAGAACGGTCACCTCGCCCCGCGCCAGGCCGCCCGCGTCGCCGCCGAGGTTGCCAAGGCGCTCCACGCGGCCCATGTCCGCGGGATCGTGCACCGGGACGTCAAGCCTTCGAACATCCTGGTCGGTCGCGACGGCCGCGTGAAGGTCGCCGACTTCGGGATCGCTCGCGCCCTCACGGAGGCGCAGGTGACGCTTCCGGGCACCACGATGGGCTCGGTCCACTACTTCAGCCCCGAGCAGGCCCGAGGTGAGAACGCGACCCAGGCGTCAGACATCTACGCGCTGGGCATCGTCCTGTACGAGTCGCTGACCGGCCAGCGTCCGTTCTCCGGCGACGGGGCGGCAGCCGTCGCGCTGGCCCGCCTGACCACCACGCCCCCGCGGCCCTCGGCGCTTCGCGCGGGCACGCCCGTCGAGCTCGACCGGATCGTGCAGCGCGCGATGGCGCTCAACCCGGCCGATCGGTTTGCGTCATCGGCCTCGATGGCCAGCGCGCTCGAGGGGTGGCTCGCAGACCCGGCGGCCGCTCAGCCCGGGACCGCCGCCGCAGGGGCCGCGGCCGCCGGGGCTACCCGCACCGTCGCATCGGCGCAGGCTCGCCAGAATGCCCTTCCGTATCCGGCCGACGCCTACGCCCGATCGGCACCACCGGCATCCGTCTCCACGCGCGGGACGCCTCCTCCGCCGCCCGGAACCAGCCTTGATGGTGAGGACGCCGGCGGTTCCGGCCCCTGGGCCTGGATCGCCGGCCTGATCGGGCTCGTCATCCTCGGGATCGTCGGCTTCCTGGTCTTCCAGATGCTGACCAGCGGGGGGGCAACCTCCCCGTCGGCCAGCCCATCCCCGTCGGTCTCCGAATCGCCATCGACCGGCACCGTGGTCGTGCCCCTGTTCGTCGACCTCTCCATCACCGAAGCGCAGTCGCAGGCCGATCAGCTCGGCATCCGGCTGGTCATCGCCGGGACCGAGGAGCGCACGGACATCGATCCCGACATCGTCCTCTCGCAGGATCCGACCGAGGGAGCATCCATCGCCGAGGGCTCCGACGTGAGGATCACGATCTCGCGCGGGCCGACCTCGGTCGCCGTGCCGGACCTCCGCACCCGGCCCGAGAACGAGGCCCTCCAGCTGATCGTGACGGCCAAGCTGACGGTGGGCCAGAAGACCACCGCGTTCGACCCGACCATCCCCAAGAACGTCGTGATCTCGCAGAGCCCGAGCCCTGGCATCCTTGTGGCCCTCGGCACACCCGTCGACTACGTGGTGTCCGCCGGGCCCGAGCCCACCCCCACGCCCAGCCCGACGCCCAGCCCCACGCCCAGCCCGACGCCCACACCGGTGCCGACCCCGACGCCCACGCCGGCGCCGGTCAACGTCGGCGACTACCAGTGCGTGACGGTCGAGGTGGCCACGAACCTGATCGACGCGGACGGGTTCGCGCTTGGCACGGTGACCTCCGAGCCGGCCGGCACGGACCCGGTCCCGCAGACGTGGATCGTCATCGACCAGGCGCCGAATCCCGGCGCGAAGCGCCCGATCGGGACGGCGATCAATCTCGTCGCTGCCGATCCGGCCACCGTGACGACCTGCCCCTGAGGGGGCCCCGGACGGTCTAGAGGTCCGGCCAGGGCTCCGGATCGCCCCACAGCCACCACGCGCCGGGGATACGACCGCCCGCGCCCGTCGCCGGCGAGATCTGGGCGGCCCGGGCCACGGCGGCATCCATGGTCCCGGTTCGGGTGGCGTGCATGGGGCGGGGTCCGGCGGGCGGCGTGGATGCCTCGACCGGAACGAATGTTCTGGGCTCACGCACCGAGGTCCCCCGCCGGGCGCAACCCCGGGCCCAACGGCCACCGGTTGACGCGAGCCCGGCTCGGGTGGCTGTGGCGTTCCGACCCAGCAGGCGCGCATCTCGAACCCCGTCAGCGCCGGGTGCCGGGGATCCAGGCCGCACACGCCCAGGCCACCCGCGACGCCCCTTCGGAAGTGGCGGCACGTCATACACGAGGTGGTGGAGCGGCGGCAGACCCAGCAGCGGGACGACTCCGGCTGCGGGGTGGCGCAGTGGGGGCACCGCCAGACCGCCATGGAAGGATCGTCGCTGCGCCCGGGGCGGCTGTCGAGCCGTTTCCGCTTCGGGGCCGAACGCCTATTCGACGACGGTGAGGACCTGGCGGTCGCTGACGTCCCCCTGCCCGGCGACGGTGACGAGGACGGTGGCCAGGCCACCGCCTGGCATGGCTCCCGGCGGGACCGTGGTGGTGAAGCTCGCCACGCCGTTGCCGTCGGTCGCGATCTCTGCCGAGACGATCGCCTCCAGGCCCGGGACGCTGACCGTGAACAGCGCGACGGCGCCCTGCAGGCGTCGGCCATCGGGATCGGTGACTGTCACCGTGAGCGTGATCTTCTTGGGCAGCTTCGAGGCCTTGAACCGGTCGGTCGAGGCGGACAGGACCGCGGTCAGCTTGCCCGATCCCTTGCGCACCGTCAGCTCCGCGGTGTTCTCGTTTCCGGCCGGGTCGGTCGCGCGGACGGTGATCAGGTTCACGCCGACGGCGATGGCGATGGGCGTCTCCCACAGGCCGTCGCTGCCGGCGATGGTCGTGGCGATGGCGCCATTGGCGGCGTTCTGGAGGCGGATCTCGGCGCCGGCCTGCGACTTGCCCTTGACCGTGACGTTGGACCGGTTGACCAGGGCGTTGTCCTTGGGCGAGATGACGCTGACCTTGGGCTTGGACCGATCCAGGATCCAGGTTGCGACCTCGGACCGCTCGCCCTCGCCACCCGGTCCGAAGATCACCGCCTGCAGGTCGTTCCGCCCGGAAGCGAGGGTCACCCCGACGAACACGTGGATCGACGTCGCCCCGACCGGCTCCTCGCGGATGAGCTCGGGCTCCTGGTCCGCCAGGGTGTCGTACAGCCGGATGGTGTTGTCATTGGTGCCCGTCACGTCGGCCGGCACGTTCACCGTGATGTCCACCGTCTCGCGGTTGGTGTAGGGGTTGTCGGGGGCTTCGATCGACGGCGCGCCGGCCAGATCCGGGACATCCGTTGGGCTCGGGCTGGCGGTCACCGTCGCGACATCCGGCACAAGTCCGCCAATGCCCTGGAGGGCCGATGCGACCAGCGGCCCGAGCTGCGCGAGGCTCACCCAGAGGATCGTGCCGCCGAGCAGGACGATCGATGCGGCGAGCAGGATCTTGGGCGCGAGGGGCAGTCCGTGGCGGCGCTCGATGCGGCGATAGCGGTCGAGCCGGGCGGGCGACGGAGTGACCGGCCGCACGCGTGTGGGCGACGGGCGGCCGGTGGAGGGGGGGCGCGGCCTGACCTGTGAGGGCCGGTCACCGTGGCGGGGGTCCATCGGGCGCGATTGTCGCATGAAGCGGCCGGATAGCCATTGGACGAGGTGACGTGGTCCGAGACGCGGCGGGATCGTGTCGGTGCGCGGTGATACGCTCCCCAATGCGACTCGCCCCTGCTGTCCCGTGGGGCGTCTGCGCACGCGAGGGAGCCGTGGAGCCGCGCGACCGGAGACCCGTCCGACCGTCGCCGGGGGATCGAGGCTCATGGAGCCATGGGCCGATCTCCCGCGTGAACCCGCGCCCGGCGAGCCAGGCCGCAGGCGACGATGATCCGCGCGCCGCGCACGCTGCCGGCCGGCCCGTGATGCCCGCTGTGCCACCGCCGCGGTACCCGTCCGCGCCACTCGAGACCGGCGCAGCCGGCCGTCCCCGTCCGCCGGTCTTCGGCCGCCGGCCGTCGCGCTTCCAGTCCTCGCCGCCGACCGAGCGCGGGTCCGTCGCGATGTACGGCCGCCCGGCCGCGCCCTATCCCGTCCGGCCCGGCGCGACCGGCGGACCGCGCACGTCCTCGCCGCCGGTGCGAGGGGGGTTCGGCCTGCCGAGCCTGCGGCGCAACGTCTGCCCGCACTTCTACATGACCGGGTCCCGTGGCGCGATCCCGATCCAGGCGCCGCACCTGCTCAAGGGCCTGCTGCGCCAGGCGAACAACATCTCGCGCTGCCAGCTGCGCGGCGGAGTCCACCTCGACGAGGGGTTCGTCAACGACGTCTGCTTGACGCCGCGGTTCAACCAGTGCGTGTTCTACGAGGACGGCCTGAACCAGGAGTGACGCGACCTGGCTCCCCCGCGCCCCCGCACCTACGCCGAGGCCCTCGAGGCCATCGACGCCCGCGGCCGGTATCGGCATCCGACTGGGTCTTGGCCGGGTCCGGGCGCTGCTCCGTGCGCTCGGTGAGCCCCAGCTCGGCATCCACGGCGCGCTGGTGGCCGGGACAAACGGAAAGGGCAGCGTGATCGCCCTCGCAGCGTCCGCCTTGCGGGCGGCCGGCTACCGGGTGGGGGAGACGCCCAAGCCCCACCTCGGTGAGCTACCGCGAGCGCATCGTCGTGGATGGCCATCCGATCGCGGCCGCGGACTTCGCCCGGCTGGTGGACCTGGCCGTCGCCGCCGCTGACGGCGTCGCCCGTCGCCTCGGGACCGCCGACCGAGTTCGAGCTGCTGACGGCGGTCATGTTCCGGCACTTCGCGGAGGTATCGCTCGACCTGGCGCTGGTCGAGGTCGGTCTGGGCGGCCGGCTGGATGCCACCAACGCCTGGGACGGAGGTGTCGCGGTGCTGACCAACGTCGGGCTGGACCACACCGACCGGCTGGGACCCACGATCGAGCACATCGCCCGCGAGAAGGTCGCCATCGTCAAGCGTGGCGACGTGGCGGTCACGGGGGCCGAAGGTGCAGCGCTGGCCATCCTGCGACGGCGCTGCGCGCGCCTGGGCGTGCCGCTCGCCGTGGCGGCCCCGGCACCGCTCCTCGGCTGGTCGCGTGACGGGGTCACCGTGGAGCTGCCCCGGCTGGGGGCGGTGGACGTTGGGCTCCGGGGACGTCACCAGGCGGCCAACGTCGCGGTCGCCGACGGCCTGCTGGACGCCCTGGAGGAGGCTGGGATCGCGACCGTCGGCGCGGCGGCCCGGCGACGAGGCTACGCGGCCGCCCGCTGGCCGGGACGGCTCGAGCTCGTCACGGTGCCCGCACAGGCCGGCCGGCCTGCGCGCGAGGTCCTCCTCGACGGCGCGCACAATGCCGATGGCGCGGCTGCGCTCGCGCGGGCGCTGGAGGACCTGCGGCCGCACCTCGCCGGCGGTGGAGAGACGCCACCGGCGCCGGTGACGGTCCTCTGGGCATCGATGGCCGACAAGGACGTCAAGGCCGTCGTGGCCGCCGCCGCCACGACGGCGCTCGCGGGCGCCACCGTCGTGTGCACCTCGCTCGATCTGCCTCGTGCGCTTCCTGCCGGTGATCTGGCGGCGGCCTGGCGGGCGGCGCTTCGCGTGCCGGCGACCGACATGGAGGCCATCGCGGACGTGCGAGCCGTGGCGGACGTCGATGCGGCGCTGGACCTCGCGCTGGCCCTGGGGCGCGGGCCGCTCGTGGTTGCGGGCTCGCTCTATCTCGTGGGGGCGGTGCGGGCAAGGCTCGTCGACGATCCGGACCTGCGGGATCCCGGCGAGGCGCCGGACCGGGCATGATCACCGCATGAGCGACCGCGACCTCCCCGCCGAGCGCGGCGTGGTCGCTGCCCGGCCCGAGCTGGGCGGCGGCGCTGCCACGCCCTCGTTCAACCTTCCCGGCGACGCCGATCCGGGTCTTCCCGGCGCGCCGCTTCCGGTGTGGATTGGCCCCACGCTGTTCCGGTGGGGCGCGCGCACCCACGTCATGGGGATCCTCAACGTGACCCTCGACAGCTTCTCCGGCGATGGCCTGCTGGCCACGGCCGACCCGGTGGCGGCCGCCCTTGCCCAGGCTCGACACATGGTCGCGGACGGCGCCGACGTGCTGGACATCGGCGGGGCATCGAGCCGTCCCGGTCACGCTCCGCTCGAGCCCGCGCGGGAGATCGGTCGCGTGGTACCGGTCATCCGCGCCGTTGCGGCCGCCCTCCCGGACACCGTGATCTCGATCGACACCACCAGCCCGGCGGTCGCCGAGGCCGCCCTCGACGCCGGCGCGCACCTCCTCAACGACGTCTGGGGTGTCGCCGAGGACCCGGGCATGATCCGCGTCGCCGCCGAGCGTGGCGTGCCCATCGTCCTGATGCACAACCGCGCCGAGCCCCGCTACCGGAACCTGGTCGCCGACGTCATCGCCGATCTGCACGGGGCGCTGGAGCGCGCGCTGGCCGTCGGGGTCCCGTGGGAGCGGCTGATCATCGACCCTGGGTTCGGCTTCGGCAAGACGCCCGACCACAATCTCGCCCTGCTCGCGAACCTGTCCGCGATCCGGGTCCTGGGACGGCCGATGTTGCTGGGGACGTCGCGCAAGTCAAGCCTCGGCAAGGTCCTGGACCTGCCCGCCGACCAGCGCGTCGAGGCAACCACCGCGACCACGGCCCTCGGCATCGCCGCCGGTGTCGACATCGTGCGAGTCCACGACGTGCGCGAGAACGTCCGGACGGTGCGGGTCGCGGATGCGATCCTGCGCGGGTGGCGCCCGGACGGGTGGCCCGGAGGAGCCTGACCAACCGTGAGCGACCGGATCGTCCTGGACTCGATGACCTTCATGGGCACCCACGGTGTCTACGCGGAGGAGCAGCTCACGCCGCAGCCGTTCGAGGTCGACGTGGAGCTGATGCTCAACCTGGAGCCGGCGGGGCTCTCGGACGACCTCGAGCGGACCGTCGACTATGGTCAGGTCTTCGAGACCTGCCGCCAGATCGTGGAGTCCACCCGTTTCGACCTCATCGAGGCCCTTGCCGAAGCCATCGCCCAGGAGCTGCTGGTCGGCTTCCCGGTCGACGAGGTCACGGTCCGGATCCGCAAGCCGAAGGTGAAGCTGGGCGGCACGTTGCGCTCGGCAGGAGTCGAGATCCGGCGCCGTCGTCGCTCGGTGTCGACAGGCTGAGCGGTTCGAGCCACTGGCCGCGGAGGTGTCCCTCCGCCCCCGGAACGTCGGACGCGCCGTCCGGGCCCTCCGGGCGGCGCGCTGTGTCGCGAGGCGGCGGACACCCGCCCTTCGCCACGTGGCTAGAGGTTGCTGGGCCTGGTCCCGAGCACCACCGTGAGCTTGATGGTCGCCCCGTTGCGGAGCACGTCGAGGACGATGCTGTCCTCGGGCGCGAACTGCGTGAGCACCGCATCGAGCGGATGCTCCTGGTCGATCTTGATCCCGTTGATGGCCACGATGACATCGCCGTCCTGGATCCCGGCCAGGGCCGCCGGGCTACCGTCGACGACGGCGGATCCGGCGCCATTCGCGTTGGTCACGAGCGCGCCGTTGTCGACGGTCAGGCTGTTGTCGGTCTTCACCTGCTGGTTGATCGAGGTGAACCGGATGCCGATCCATGGACGGCTGAGCTTCTCGCCCTTCAGGGCCTGGCTCATGATCGGCTTCGCGATGTCGATGGGGATCGCGAAGCCGATGCCTGCAGACTGCGTGGCAACGGCGGTGTTGATGCCCACGACCGCGCCAGTGGCGTCGGCAAGCGGACCGCCGGAGTTGCCGGGGTTGATGGCGGCGTCGGTCTGGATCAGGTTGTTGATGCGGGTCCCGCTGTCAACCACGATGTCGCGACCCTCGCCGGAGACGATGCCACTGGTCACCGAGAACGAATAGGTGCCGAGGGGGCTGCCGATGGCGACCACGAGCTGCCCGATCTTGAGCCCATCGCTCGCACCCAGCGTCGCGACTGGCAGGCCGGTCGCGTCGATCTTGACGATGGCCAGGTCTGTCAGCGTGTCGATGCCGTACACCCGGCCGTCGAACTGGCGACCGTCCTTGAGCTCGACGGTGAGCTTCTCGGCATCGGCGATGACGTGTCGATTGGTGAGGATCCATCCGTTCGAGTCGTAGATGAAGCCGGAGCCCACGCCCTCGCTGGGCACGCCGCCGAACGGATCGTTCGAGGCGCCCTCGACGGTGATCTTGACGACGGCGGGCCCGACCTTCTCGGCCGCATCGATGACAGCCGACGACTCGTCGATCGTCACGGGCTGCTGGCCGGAGGTGGGCAGCGCCGCCCCGGTGTTCGACGTCGGTGCCGGCCGGTCGAACGCGCCGGTCTGGTTGAGCGCGACGACGGTCCCGCCCGAGGCGAGCACGGCTGACAGCAGGGACGCCATGACGATCGTGCCGACGCCTGCTCCGCCGCGCTTGCCCGGCGGCGGCTGCGAAACGCCGCCCGGCGTCCCGAAGGCCGGCGGCTGCGACCCACCTGTCCCCGTCGCGGGTTGGCCCCAGGCAGGCGGCGCGCCATAGGGCTGCCCGCCATAGGGCTGCCCACCATAGGGCTGCCCACCGAGCGGCGGCGGGCTCGAGGTCGCCGGCTCCGGCCAGCGCTCCGGGCCGGGCCGGTTGTCCGGCGAGGCCCATGCCCAGCGGGCGTCCGGCCGCGGATCGGGCGGCGGCGCGTAGCGGGGGACCTCGGTGGGCTGGGTGTCGTCAAGCGGATCGGGACCGGCGGGCTGGGGCTCGCCGGGGACGGGGTTTTCGTTCATTGGGGCGGCGTGCTTCTCTCTGGCTGGTTGAGTGGCTCGGGCTCCGGCTCGCGGGAGCGTGTGGACAAGGATGCCGGAGCGGGATTCACGAGCGAGTCGCCAAGCGGTGAAGAATCGTCCACCTTTGGCGCTTCCGCTGTCGCGAGCACCCGGGGTGCCGGCCCGGCCGCGGGCTGGGCTCGCGGCGCCTCACGCATGGCCGGCTCCACGTCGATGACCTCCCGTGGATCCCGTGGCAGCGTGACCACGAACAGGGAGCCCGCCCCCACGCGGCTCTCGACCGCGATGGTCCCGTGATGCATGTCCACGATGGACTTGGCGATGGCCAGCCCAAGGCCGGAGCCGGTGCTCCGCGCCTCGTTGTGGGCCGACCCCCGGTAGAAGCGGTCGAAGATGTGCGGCAGCTCGACGGCCGCGATGCCGACACCCGTGTCCTCGACCTCGATCCTGGCGCCGCCGTCGGCATCGGCACGCGCCGTCACTCGCACCTCGCCCCCGCGCTCGGTGAACTTGAGAGCATTGCCGACGAGGTTGCTGACCACCTGGCCGATCCGCGGAGAGTCGTGGCGGATCCGCAGGGGGCGGTCGGGCTGCGTGATCCTGAGCCCGATGCCCCGGCGCTCGGCCGCGGCCAGCTGGTGCTCGACGGCAGACTCGATCGTGCCCCGGAGATCGTCCGGTCGGAGGTCGAGGAGTGCCAGGCCGGAGTCCAGCTTGGACAGCTCGAGCAGGTTCTGGGCGAGCCAGTCGAGCCGGTCGAGCTGCGTCGCCGACGAGCCCAGGAACTCGGCCCGTGCCGCGGGATCGACGCCGGCCGGGCCCTGGAGCAGCTCGACGAACGTCCGCATGGCCGCGATGGGGGTGCGCAGCTCGTGACTGACGTCGGCGAGAAAGTCCCGGCTCCGGTCACGGTCAGTACGGATGATGCCGACGCTCTCCTCGAGCCGGTCGGCCATCTGGTTGAACTGGGTTGAGAGCGTCCGCAGCTCGAGCGTTCCCGACGAGAGATCGTCGGTCGCCACGCGCGAGGCGAGGTCGCCCTCGGCGAGGCGCCGCGACACGTCGGTCAGGCGCGTGATGGGCACGCTGAACCGGTGCGCGAGGAACGCCGCCACGAGCACGGCGATCAGGAACGCCGCCGCCGCCATCACGAGCAACAGCCCGTTGATCGCCGCGATCGTGGTGGCGCGGCTGGTGAACGGCTCGCTCAGGGTCGCCTCGATTCCCCAGTCCCGTTGCGTGTTCGCCCGACCCGCCGATGCCGTGGCCGGGCGGATCGCCGAATCGGGGTTCTGGCCGCGCTCCGGGTCCATCCGGGTCTCGGCCTGGAAGGAGAGCGAGCGGTCGGGCTCGGGAACGAGCGTCCCGTCCGTGTCCTGTACGGCCGGTCCGAACGAGATCTCCACCTTGGCAAGCGCAACCTCGTCGGCGACGGTCTGGAGCAGCCCGGCGTCTCGCAGCAGCACCCTGACGGCCGGGTTGAGGAGGACCTCGCCCGTCGCCGGGTCCACCCACACGACGGGCTGGTCGTCACCGACCGCGCGGGCGATGAACAGCACCAGGATCTCGGCGGTGGCGTCGGCCCGCTCCTGGAGTCGCGTCTCCTCCTGCTGGCGGAAGAACTCGTCGAGCTTGAGCACCAGGACCGGCGCCACGAGCGTCAGCGTGAGCGCGACCACGGCCATGAACGCGAACGTGAGCCGGGTCTGGAACGACTGGGGCACCGGGCCACGCCTGCGCACGTCGCCGGTCCGGACGTGCGGCGAGCCCGCGTCCGCCTCGCGGTCGACCGTCACCTCACCGCTCGGCGAACTGGTAGCCGGCGCCCCGGACGGTCAGCACGAACTGGGGCAGGGACGGGTCGTCCTCGATCTTGTCGCGCAGGTGGCTGACGTGCACGTTGATGGTCTTCTCGTCCTGGTCGAGGGCCTCGTAGTCGCGGAGCAGCTCCAGGAGCTCGCGCCGAGTGAACACGCGACCGGGGCGGCTCGCGAGATGTCGCAGGATCTCGAACTCGGTCGCCGTCAGCCCGATCCGCCGGTTGCCCCGCTGGACGCGCCGCCGTTCGAGGTCGATGACAAGGTCACCATGGCGGATGACCCGGCCGCCCGCCGCGTTGGCGAGGTCACCGTATGCCCGGCGGAGCAGGGCCCGGATCCGGCTCATCAGCTCGCGCAGCGCAAACGGCTTGGTCACGTAGTCATCCGCGCCAAGCTCCAGTCCGACCACCTTGTCGAACTCGTCGCCGCGGGCGGTCAGGAACAGCACCGGGGCCTTCGAGCCGACCGCACGCAGGCGGCGCAACACCTCGAAGCCGTCGATGCCCGGCAGCCGCACATCGAGCAGGATGAGATCGGGGGCCTGGGTGGTGGCGAACTCAAGCCCCTCCTCGCCCGAGCGCGCCACGGTGACCTCGTATCCCTCCTGCTGGAGGGCGTACTGGATGCCGCGCGCGACGGCGAACTCGTCTTCGACGATCAGGATGGTGGCAGCCACGACCTGGCGATCCTACACCGGGGGACGGAGAGGGGCCGTCATGGTAGCCTCCCGGTGACGCGAAAGCGGGCTGGAGGCCCGCGTTGACACGGTCCCGCCCCGCGGTGTGCGAGGGCGTGCGGGCCGCCACCACGACGAGGATCACCAGACATGCCCAACCGCCCCAGCCTCGCGGCCGCCAGCCGCACCGTGACCGGCAAGAAGGTAGCCCTTCTCCGGCGCGAGGGGCTCCTTCCGGCCGTCGTCTACGGCCACGGTACCGCCAGCGAGCCGGTCACTGTCGATGCGCATGCGTTCGAGCTTCTCCGCCGCCGCGTCGGCGCATCCACGCTCGTGGACCTCGAGGTGGACGGCAAGAAGTCACGGCCGGTCATCGTCCACGGGATCCAGGTGCACCCGATCACCCGCAAGCCGATCCACATCGACCTGTTCGCGGTCCGGATGACCGAGGAGCTCACCGTCGAGGTCCAGCTCATCGGCAGCGGGATTGCCCCTGCGTCTGAGACCGGCGGTACGCTCGTGCACCCGGTGTCGAGCGTCAAGGTGCGAGCCCTGCCGGACAACCTGCCGGAGACGCTGCACTACGACCTCTCCACGCTCGTCGACTTCGACAGCTCGGTCACGGTCGCGGACCTGGTGGTCCCCGACGGGGTCTCCGTCCTGGCCGAGCCCAGCGAGGTGATCGCCCGGGTGCTGCCGCCGCGCGTCGAGGTCGAGGAGGTCGAGGAGGTCGAGGGCATCGAGGGCGAGGAAGGGGCCGCCGAAGCGTCCGCCGAGGGCGCCGAGGGCGCAACCGAGGACGCCACGGAGGGCTGATGTCCCGGGGTTCGTCGCGAGGGCTCGCTCAGGCGCGTCCGGTGCGCCGCCCGGAGGCGATCACGACCGGCAGGCGCAGATGCAGGTCGTCCGGCGGGAGCGCGCGCAGCCGCCCCAGCAGGTCCGTCTCGAGCGCGATCCGTGCCTGTGGTTCCAGCGTCGCGAACAGGTCCTCGTCGTCGAAGCTCGCCAGGAACGCGAGGTAGGACTCCGGCGTGTACCGGTGGTCCACCTCGGTCTGGGTGGCGACCACCTCGCCGAATCCCGCCCGGCGCAGGCGCGCGGCGGCGTCCCTCGGCGACCGCGGATCGTTGCCCTGACCGCCTCCGCCCCCGGGTGGCTCCAGGTCCGCCGCGACGAGGGCGTCGGCGTAGGCGTCGTCGGCCCGAAGCGAGCCGCCGGCGAGCCAGGTCGCGAACACCAGCATCGCCTCCGGTCGCAGCACCCGTCGACCCTCGCGCAGGACCCGATGTGCGCTCGGCACCAGCTGGAGCACGAAGCCCGACACGACGACGTCGAACGTCCCGTCCGCGAACGGAACCTGGTCAGCCGACGCCCGGACGAGGTCGATCCGATCGCGCGCTGCCGGAGGCAGGGCCGATAGCTCCCGCTCCGCCACGTCCAGCATCCCGGCCGAGACGTCGACACCGGTCACTCGCGCAGCCGGCCAGCGGCTGACGGCGGCGGCAGCCAGGGCCCCTGTGCCGCAGCCGAGGTCCAGGATCCGGGTCGCGCCAGACTCAACCTCCGGGGCGATCACATCGAGCATGGCAATCGTGGCAGGCCGGTGGATGGGGGACCACCACCGTGCATACCCCTCCGCGATCCGGTCGTACCGCGCCTCCTGGTCCGTCATGCTGCAATCGTGCCATGCTGGAATCAGGCCCTTCGGCCCGCTGGCGCGGTCCGCGGGCCGCTGTCCGTGGCAGGCGGCGTGGGAGATGCTTCCTGCCTGAAAGGCATTCGCGCGCCTGTGCCAGTCGATCGGGCTGCCGGCGCCGGGGGCCCGCAAGGAGCTCGAGAGTGAAGAAGATCCTGCTCGCCTACGACGGCGGGGAGCCCGCGAGGCGCGCGCTCGACCAGACGGTCGAGCTGGCCAAGGTGTTCGACGCCCACGTCGGCGTCGTGAGCGTCGTTCCCGGCCGCCCGGGCCGCGCGCCCGTCGATCCCTGGGATGACCGGACCGTGCATGCGGAGGAGCTCCTGGAGGCCAGACGGCTGATGCGCGAGGCTGGCATCGAGGTCGACCTCCTGGAGCCGGGCGGTGACGTGGCCACGACCATCGAGCGCGTGGCCGACGAGCACGGATACGACACCATCGTCGTGGGAACCCGCGGCCTTGGCAGCCTCGCCAAGGTGTTCCAGGGCAGCGTCTCGGAGCACGTGGCGACCCATGCTCACGCGACCGTCGTCGTCGCGCGCTGACATGCTGACCCCCACCGGTCCCCGCGGCCACACCCACCGACTGTCGCGGGCGGTTCTCGAGTCCCTGCGCACCGGGGTCGGGCCGGCGCCGATCATCCTTCGGGGCATGGCGCTCCTCGCCGATCCCGTGCTCAACAAGGACGCCGCCTTCACCGACGGGGAGCGGGAGGCGCTGGGGATTCGCGGCCTGCTCCCGCCCCGCGTCGTCGATATGGAGCACCAGGTGTCCCTCGAGCTCGAGCACGTGCGCCGCAAGGCGGACGACCTCGAGCGCTACATCGGCCTTGCCGCCCTGCAGGACCGCAACGAGACCCTGTTCCACCGCGTGCTGCTCGAGCACCTCGAGGAGCTGCTGCCCATCGTCTACACGCCGACGGTCGGGCTGGCCTGCCAGGGATTCAGCCACCTCTGGAGGCGGCCGCGCGGCGTCTGGATCACGCCTGACGACCTGGACCGCATCCCAGAGCTGCTGCGCAACGCGGCGCGTGACGAGATCCGGTTGATCGTGGTGACCGACAACGAGCGGATCCTGGGGCTCGGGGATCAGGGCGCGGGTGGCATGCCGATCCCGGTCGGCAAGCTGGCGCTCTATTCCGCCGCGGCCGGGATCCACCCCGGTCTCACGCTGCCGGTCTCGCTCGACGTCGGGACCGATCGCGTCGAGCTGCTCTCGGACCCGCTGTATGTCGGCTGGCGCCATCCCCGGTTGCGAGGCGAGGCGTACGACGAGGTCGTGGAGGCCTTCGTCGCCGGCGTCCGCGAGGTGCTGCCGCGTGCGGTTCTCCAGTGGGAGGACTTCAAGCAGCACAACGCGATCCGGCTGCTCCACCGCTACCGCGAGTGGGTCTGCTCGTTCAACGACGATATCCAGGGCACGGCGTCGCTCGCGGTGGCAGGAATCCTGGCCGCCCTCCGTTCGACCGGCCGGACGCTCGAAGGCACCCGCTACGTGCTCGCCGGCGCGGGCGCCGCGGGGACCGGGATCGCGCGGCTCCTGCGCGTGGCAATGATGGAAGCGGGGGTGCCGCCGGACGAGGTGCGGGCGTCGATCGCGATGCTCGACTCGAAGGGGCTCCTGATCGAAGGCCGCCCGGGTCTCGATGACGACAAGGCCGAGGCGGCGTTGCCGCGCGACGTCGCGGAGTCGCTGGGTCTTGACCCGGACAAGCAGCACCAGCTGCTCGAGGTGGTCGAGGCGATGAAGCCAGACGTGCTGCTTGGGACCACCGGCATCGGTGGGGCGTTCCGCGAGGAGGCCATCCGCGCGATGGCCGCGCACTGCGAGCGGCCGATCGTCCTGCCGCTCTCCAATCCCACCGCCAACACCGAAGCCCGACCGGCCGATGTCCTCGCCTGGACCGATGGCCGGGCGATCGTGGCCACAGGCAGCCCGTTCGCCCCGGTGGAGATCGGCGGCCGGATCCACCGGATTCCGCAGGCCAACAACGCCTACGTGTTCCCGGGGATGGGTCTCGGCGCCATCGTGTCCGAGGCCCGGATCCTGCCGGATTCGGTGTTCCTCGTGGCGGCCCGACGACTCGCGGACCTGACGAAGCCGGAAGCGCTGGCGGCCGGCGAGCTGTACCCGCCCATCGACGGCCTGCGCATGGTTGCCCGCGAGATCGCGATCGCCGTCGTGGGCCACCTCGGAGAGCTGGGGGTGGGGCGACGGTTCCAGGCGAGCGCGATCCCGGGGGCAGTCGACGCCGCGATGTGGCAGCCAGCCTACGTTCCTTACGAGGCGGTCTGAGGCTCACCTGAGGCAGCCCGGGGACGCCTTCCCGGGGTAGGGCGCGACGCGCGAGACGCCACACGCCCGCGTGTCCGGCCGTCTCGCTGCCGGCCGGCCCCGCCCCCCGGCTCGCACGGAGCTCCTCCATGTCGCCTCTCGTCCGTGGGATCGTGCTGCTCGCGCTCGCCGTGGGCGTCCTGTTCGATGTCCTCGTTCCAGGCAACGCCGCTGGCCTGAACGCACCGCTGCTCATGGCCGCGTTGCTCGGAGCAGCGGTGGTCACCGCAGGCCGCGCGGGGCTGGCACGCATGGATCCGGCAGACGCCTGGCTTGGCCCGGGCGCCCTCGTCCTCGCGTCGATGAGCGTGCTCCGTGCCGACGACTGGCTCGTGACGGTGGACCTCCTGCTCGCCGTGGCGCTGGCCGTCGGGGCGATCGGATGCCTCGCGGGTGGTCGCATCACCCGAGGTCTCGTGCCGCGCATCCTGGAGCTGACCGTGGGCGCTGTGGCCGCTTCGGGGATCGGCGCCGCTGCCGTGCTGACGGTGAAGCGCCCGGCGACCGAGGCGCGCGTCGCCGTGGCGCCGCCATCGCGTCTCCGCAGCCGTCTCGCCCGTGTCGCTCCGGTGGCCCGAGGCCTGGTCATCGCGGTTCCCGTGGTGGCCGTGTTCATCGCGTTGTTCGCGTCGGCCGACGCGGTCTTCGCTCGCATCGCCTCGGACGTCCTGTCGTGGCAGCCGGACGTCGATCTCGAGGACCTGGTCGGGCGTGCGCTCCTGGTCACGCTTGTCGCCTGGGGTGCCACGGGGCTGCTGGGTCTCGGAGCCGGCCTGCTGCCATCGTTCGCATCGGCGTCGCCGGCCCCGGGTGCGTCATCGGCCGCACCGCCTGACCCGGATGGGAGCGCTGCCTCTGGAGCGGTGGGTCCCGGCGGTCCGCCCGCTCCCCCCTTGGCGTGGGGAGTGCCGGGCCCCGGCTGGGAATCCACGACCGCGGATCGCGCCCCTCTCCGGATGGGTATCGTGGAGGCAACCACCGTCCTGCTCGTGGTTGACGCCTTGTTCGCGATCTTCGTCGCGCTCCAGCTCGCCTGGCTGTTTGGCGGTCGCGACACCCTGGCGATGACCGGGCTGACCTATGCGGAGTACGCGCGGCGCGGCTTCTTCGACCTCGTGATCGTCGCGCTGCTCGCGGGACTGCTCGTGGTGACGCTCGATCTGGCGGTCGCCCGCCGGACCCGCCTCGAGCTGACGGGTGCGATGGTGCTGCTCGGGCTGACCGCCGTGATCCTCGTGTCGGCATTCCTCCGGCTGCGCCTCTACCAGGACGCCTACGGCTGGACCGAGCTCCGGTTCGTGGTCCTGGTGGCGATCCTGTGGCTCGGCGCCGCGCTCGCGCTGGCGGCGGGCCTGCTGGTTGCGCGCCGGACGGGGTGGGTGCTCCACGGACTGGGGATCGCGGTCCTGATGGCGGTCACGGTGATGAACGTGGTGGGCCCGCAGGCGTTCGTCGCGGAGCGGAACCTGGAGCGCGCGATCAACCCACTGCTGGTCCCGCCGGGTGGTCGGACTGGCCTCGACGCCGCCTACCTCGAGGAGCTGGGCGACGAGGCGGTGATCCCGATCGTTGACGCCTGGACGCAGCTGGGCGATGCCGACCGGGCTTCGCTCGAGCCGGTGCTTCAGGTGCGCAAGCGCCGGCTCGCCCACGAGAACCAGTACCAGGGCTGGCCCGCGTGGAACCTCACCCGGGAGCGGGCCCGCGGGGCGTTGCAGTCGTGGGAGGCGGCAACGGGTACCGCCTCCCACTGAGCGTCATTTGCGGCCGGTCAGCCCTCTCCACCGCCCCAGCCGGCGATCGGGCCGCCGGGATTGGCGGGGCCGCTGAGCCGCCTCGGCGAGAACCGGCGGTACGCCCAGCGCGCGATGAGCGCGATCACCAGCAGGACGAGAATGACCGGGAGCCAGACGATGCCGAACCAGATCGCGCCGGACACGATCGCCTGACCGGCCTCGATCAGGGTGGCGGTCGCGCCGTCCACGTCCTTGGCCGGGTCCCAGCCCTTGGCCGTCTGCTGGACCTGCACGACTTCGGTGCCGAACGTGGTCACCAGCGTCCCGTAGGACACCTGGTCCTCGAGCTGTGCCCGCTGGGCGTCGATCCGCTCGATCTCGCCCCGGACGTCGGAGATCCGCGCCTGGACCTCGAGCAGGTCGCTGACCTTGCCGGTGCCGCTGGCGATCTGGACCAGCACCGCCTCGGAGGCTCGCAGGTTCCGCAGCCGGGCCTCGAGGTCCACGATCTGGCTGCCGACCTCCGTCGCCTGCGTCTGGCCGCCGACAACCTTGGCCGCGAGGCCGCGCAGCGCCTCGACCGTCTCGTCCCAGCGCTGGGCCGGGATGCGGTACGTGATGGTGGCCACGGAGTACTGGTCGTCGTTGCGTTCCTGGGAGGCGCCGATGTAGCCGCCGACCGCGAGGACAGCGGTCCTTGCCTTTGCCAGGGCCGCCTGGAGGTCGTCGACCACGAGGTCGAGCGAGCCCGTGTACACGATCTTGCGGTTGTCCGGGAGCGGCGCGGAAAGCGGCTGCTCGCCATTGGAGCCCAGCTCGGGGCCGGACCCGTCGTTGGGGCCTTCGGCCGGGGCGGCGGAGGGAGCGGCGTACTCGCCGTCCCCACCGTTGACCGGGCCACCCACCGTCGAGAGGATGGTGGCCGTGCCTCCGCCACAAGCCGCGAAGGCGATCGCCAGGACCACGAGCGGGAGCAGGACGCGGAGCCAGCGGCTCCGCCGCACGGTTGTCGTCATCGTTCCCCACCTGCGTTTCGAATGGCACGCGATGTCGCGCGTGCTACGGGGTGCCGCACAGACCGGCGGCTCTGCGGGGACGCGGCCCGGGGGACACGGGTTCCGAGCCAGCGGCATCGTACGCCCGTGGCGCAACCCTGCCACGGGCCAACTGGTGGTGCCCCGGCGCGGTATCGTGCCGTCATGGCCCTCTCGTTCAAGCCCCCCATCGAGCCCATGCTGGCCAAGGCGTCAGAGGCACTTCCCGAGGGCGACGGCTGGCTGTTCGAGCCCAAGTGGGACGGCTTCCGCGCGCTCGTGTTCCGGGACGGCGACGAAGTCTACACGCAGAGCCGTGACCTCAAGCCGCTCGACCGGTACTTCCCGGAGCTCGCCGCCCCGTTCCGGGAACAGCTCCCCGAGCGCTGCGTCCTCGATGGCGAGGTGGTGATCGCTCGCGACGGGACGCTCGACTTCGAGGCGCTCCTGCTGCGCATCCACCCGGCGGAGTCACGGGTCCGGATGCTTGCGGCCGAGACGCCGGCGAGTTTCGTGGCCTGGGACCTCCTGGCGCTGGGCGACCAGGACCTGCGTGCCGTGCCGCAGGGCGAGCGACGCAACCGCCTGGTCGAGGCGCTGGCCGACGTTCGCCCGCCGATCCACCTCACGCCCGCGACGCTGGATCGCGCGCTGGCCGCCGACTGGTTCGACCGGTTCGAGGGCGCCGGTCTGGACGGCGTGGTGGCGAAGCGCCTCGAGGGCACGTACCAGCCGGGCAAGCGGGCGATGCTCAAGATCAAGCATGGCCGGACGGCCGATTGCGTGGTCGCCGGGTTCCGGTGGCACAAGAACGGGCCCGGGACGCACGTTGGGAGCCTCCTGCTCGGGCTGTTCGATGATGCCGCGAAGCTGCATCACGTGGGGGTCACGTCGTCGTTCACGTGGGACCGGCGCGCCGCGCTGGTCGAGGAGTTGGCGCCGCTCCGCGAGGGCGCGCTCGACGGGCACCCGTGGTCGGAGTGGGCCGAGTGGGCATCCGCCGGCACCGACGGGTCCGGGCAGCGGCTGCCCGGAGCCGGATCCCGGTGGAACCGCGGCAAGGACCTCTCGTGGGAGGTGCTCCGCTGCGAGCGGGTCGCCGAGGTTGGCTACGACCACCTCCAGGGTGACCGGTTCCGGCACGCGACGACGTTCAAGCGGTGGCGGCCGGACAAGGCCCCGTCGGACTGCCGGTACGACCAGCTCGAGACCACGGTGCCGTTCGAGCTCGCCCGCATCTTCAGGGCCGGCTGACCGCCCGTGCCGCCCGACGCCGCATTCAACGCGCTCGACCTGCCGACCGGGCTCATCGGCGGCCTTGCCGTCGCCGGTTTCGCCGTCGCGATCCTCGCCGCGCTCCTGGCACCGGTCCTGGCCCGGTTGCGCCGGCTGGAGGAATGGCGGGATCCTCTCCGGCTGATCCCGTACGGACTCCTGTTCGCCGGGGCAGTCCTGGCCGGCACCGCAGCCGCGCTGGGCTCGGTCACGGCCCCCCGGCCGGGCGTGCGCGAGGTGGCCTCGGTGGCGCTCGCGATCCTGTGCCTGACGCCCCTGGTGGGGGCGGGCGCCGTCCGGCTTCGCTACGGGGCTCCCGGCGGACGCACGTTCCCGCAGCAGATCGCCGCCAACCGGGGCTCGTCGGTGCTGCTCCTGGCCGTCCTGTTCGAGCTGATGGCCATCACCGGGTTCCTGATCGGTGCGGCCGTAGGTGTCGGCTTCGGCGTCACGCTTGGGCTGGGGCTTGCCGTTGCCGGGGTGTCGGTGGCTGTGACGCTCGCTGCGGCCGCGTTCGCGTGGGCCTCTGGCGATGGCGTGATCCTCGATCTCGCCGAGGCGAAGGAGGCTGGCCCGGCCGAGCAGCAGCTCCGCAACGTCGTCTCCGAGCTGGCGCTTGCCGCCGGGGTCGCTGCACCAAGGATCTTCGTCATCGAGTCGAAGGCGCTCAACGCCCTGTCGGTGGGCAGGGACCCGGACCACGGGACCATCGCGATCACCCGCGGGCTGCTGACCGCTCTCGATCGGGAGGAGCTGCAGGGCGTGATCGCTCACGAGCTTGCCCATATCGCGAACCTTGACTCCCGGCACGCGGTCCTCGTCGCCCTGCTGGTCGGCGCCATCGTCCTGCTGACCGAGGTGTTCCTCGGGCTGATCATCGAGATCGCGAAGCACCCCTGGACCGGCGACGACCTCCAGGACACCCTCGCGGCGCTCGCCTTGTGGGTGGTGGTCGTGATCGCGGGGCTGATCGTTGGTGGATTGCTTCGGCTGATCGCGCCGGTTGCGGCGCTCGCCGTGCAGGCGGCGATCAGCCGCGACCGGGAGTACCTCGCGGATGCGACGGCTGTGGGCATCACTCGGAACACGGCCGGTCTCGATCGGCGCCCTGGAGAAGCTGGACCGGGCCCGGGGCGCCGTGCCGGGCGGCAGCAAGGGCACCCAGCACCTGTGGATCGTCAACCCGGTGCGCGAGGCGGCGGAGGGAGGGCGCGGCTGGTTCGACACGCACCCGGCGACCTCTGACCGGATCGCGCGACTGCGCGTCCTGACCGGGCAGGACCTGGCCTCGCGGTGACAGCGCCGAGCCCGCTCGCCGGCGGAGGACAGTCCACGCCGCTGCGCCGCCCCTCCCAAGCGGCCGTCCAGGATCAACTCCGGCCGGTCAGCCCTCGCTGTCCGGCGTCTTGCGGCTCGGCCGCCGGCCGGCCATCCAGGCCGCCCGCTCGTCGTCGGAGAGGCTGCCCAGTCGTCCGGTGCGGCGTCGGGGTCCAGGGGCTCCTGCGGTGGCCGGATCGCCTCCGGGACATGGATCAGGTTGAGTCGCAGCCGGTACCACGCGTACGCGCGGCCACGCATCGCGGTCTCGATGAGTCCGCGGGTTCCAGGTGCGCGGCGGCCTCGGGTGGCGGGCCTTCCAGCGCTCGAGACCGGCGTAGACCTCGGCCTTGGTCGGGGCACGTCCGAGCTCGATGACCGGCACGGAGCTCCGCCGCCGTCCCGTGGGCGAGGGTCGTGAGCCCTGCCATTCGGTCGGGAGGCCGGCATTGGGGTCGCCCGCGCCACGGCGGCTGCCCGTGCGTCGCGACTTCCGGCGGCGGCCCGCCGTCCTTGCCGCGGCCGGCGTACTCCGCGTCGGGCCGGCGCTTGCGCGACGGCTGGACGCGAGGCGGCTCGCCCTCCTGTTTCGCGTAGTTGGGCGGCCACGGCGCGTCGCCCTCGCCCTCGGCCTCGTGGCGCGGCCGACAGCTCCAGCAGCGCGTCCAGCGAGCCCACGGCGTCGTCGATCCCGGCCCCGGCGTCGCCGCGCTCCGCGTAGAGCGCGGGCACCGTGGCCAGCGTGAAGTCCTCCATGTCGCACGTCGGCACCTCGTCCCAGCGGAGCGGGAAGGACACCCGCGCGTCGGGCGTGGGCCGCACGGAGTAGGCGGAGGCCACGGTGCGGTCCTTGGCGTTCTGGTTGTAGTCGAGGAACACGCCGTGGCGCTCCTCCTTCCACCATTTCGAGGTCGCGATCGCCGGCGCCCGGCGCTCCACGTCCCGCGCCAGCGCCAGCGCCGCGCGCCGGACCTGCTGGAACGTCCAGCGCGGCTCGATCCGCACGTTGATGTGGATCCCGCGCGAGCCCGAGGTCTTGGGCCAGCCGATGAGGCCGAGCGCGTCGAGCGACTCGCGGACCACGAGCGCCACCTCGCGGACCTGCGCCCGGCACGCCCGGCACCGGGTCGAGGTCGACGCGCAGCTCGTCGGGGTGGTCCAGGTCCTCCGCCGCACCGGGTGAGGGTTGAGGTCGAGGCAGCCGAGGTTGGCGACCCACGCGAGCCCTGCGCGTCGTCACGACGAACTCGTCAGCCGTCCGCCCGGAGGGGAAGGTCAGGGTCGCGAACTCGCATCCAGTCGGGCCGTTGTCAGGGGCGCGTTTCTGGAAGAACGGCTCGCCTTCTCGGCGCCGTCGACGAAGCGCTTGAGCGCCATCGGACGGCCGCGGACGCCGACGCAGCGCCCCATCCGCGACGGCCAGGTAGTACCGGACGAGGTCCAGCTTGGTGTGCCCGCGCGCGCGGGAAGTAGACCTTGTCGGGGTTGCTGACCGCGACCTCGCGGCCGCCGATCTCCAGGATCTCCTTCCGGGTTGCCATGCGGATGATCGTAGGGGTCGATGGCAAGCGAGGGGCCTGTCGATCCCGGGGGTCGGCGTTCGTCGCGACGATGACGGCCCGGACGGCCCGGGCCACGATGCTGGGCGAGTACAAGGCGTTCAGCGGCTGGCTCCGGGAGCGCGGCCCCTCGGGGTCACCCTTGATGGAGCCATTCAGCCCTAGGTCGGCTCCCGATCCCGGCCGATCCTGCACGCCGTGGGCCCACCACGGGCTGACGAAGAGGGGGATCCTGATGACGAGAGCGAGAGCGGCCGTCCTGCTGCTGGCGGCCCTGCTGGCGGCGGCCTGCACCGGAGGCCAGGCTCCGACGCCCACCCCGGTGGAGCCATCGCCGCCGGCCGCCCGCACGGAGCCACCGGCCACGCCGACGCCCAGCCCGGCAGACCCCACCGTCGCTCCATCGTTCCCCGCGCCTGACGAAGCCACGGTCCGCGCCGCGGCGGCCGCGCTCGATGGGCTGGTCTCGTACCGCTACGTCATCACCCAGTCGCAGGGTGGTATCGCCGCCGCTGGTGAGGGCGTGGTGATCAACGGAGCGGAGCCTCGGACTCGCCTCGAGCTGACCGCGGGCGGCATGGCCACCGGCGAGATCCAGATTGGATCACGACGCTGGTGGAGCATCGCCGGCTCGTCGTACCAGCGCCAGGACGTCGGCTCCATGAGCGGGAACGACCCGTGGACCAATCCCGTGATCGACCAGCTTGGCGGCCCGCTTGCGGAGGTCGATGCGTTTGTGGACGCAGGCGTTGAGGTTCGTGACGGCGTCACCGCCCGGCACGTCCACGGGACCGCCGATGCCACGGCTCCGGAGCAGGACCCGATGTGGCCTGACGACCCGATGTTCCCGAGCGGCCCCTCCTTCATCGGCACGGTGGATGCATGGATCTCGGTGGACGACGACCGGCTGGTGGCAGCGCTGGTCCAGGGAAGCCAGTCGGTCCCCAGCTTCTCCGAGACGGCGCCTGCGCCCACCCCGATGCCGATGCGCATCGAGCTGCGAATCGACAACCGGGACGACCCGGCGAACGTGGTGGAGGAGCCGCCCACCGTGGAGCCGACCCCGGCGCCGGCCGGTGACCCCGCGGCTGCCGCGTTGATCGCCGCGATCGGCGATGGCCTGGTCGGTTTCGACTCCTATGTCTTCGAATTGAGCAGCGACCTTGGCGGGTACGTGACCACGACCACGATCACCGTCAACAATCGGCCGAAACAGGCTGCCCGCTGGGTTGCCGATGCCTCATTTGGCTTCGGGCTGTCGATCCTCGTGATCGGCAGGCAATCGTGGACCCGCTCGGGGAGCGACCCCTGGGAGAAGGCACGCAAGGGGAACGGCCCGACCTGCGGGACGGCGGGTGAGTCGTCGTCGGAGTACGAGCCTTGCACATTCGAGCGGATGATCGACCTGGGCGCCGGCCTCGACGCCATCGCCGGCACCTTCCTTGTTGTCGCAACCGACGAGACTGTCGAGGGAATCCCGTGCACGCATGTGCGCAGCGTGGCCGGCATCCAGCAAGGGGACTTTGGCATCCCCGGCACCACGGACCTCTGGATCGCAAACGCCGGTGGGTACCTGGTCCAGGACACGTTCAACGGTCAGGGGTTTGTCATGACCATGCGGATCGGCCGCATCAACGACCCAGCGAACCGCCTGGAGCCGCCGACGAACTGACCGGGTACCGTAGGCTGGTGGTTCACACCCGGCCCGCGCCGGGATCTCGACGCTGAGGATCGATGACCGCCAGGACCCGGACCACGATCACGATCGCCCTTGTCGCACTGGCCGCGATGCTCGGCGCCTGTGACGCGGGACCGGTCGTCTCGCCGGGCCCGAGCGTCGGGACGCAGGGTCAGGTCGTCCCCGCTCCCACGCCCGAGGATATCGCCGCCGCGACGGCCGCTCTCGACGGGCTCGATTCGTACCGATTCACCGCGACGGTGACCGAGGGCGCCGGGGGCACGGCGCGGTCGCAGGGTACCGTCGTCAACGGAGACGTCCGGCGGACGCGGATCGAGTACACGGCGGACGGGGCGTTCGCAGGCGGGACGATCACCATCGGGGGCCGGACCTGGATCAGCGTGGCCGGCGCCGCCTATCGGGAGCAGGAGGGCGCGGCCCTCGGCGCAAACGACTGGGTCAACCCGGTCGCCGGGCAGCTCGACCCGTACTCCCTGGGCCTGACGGTGGTCGAGGACCTGGGCGTCGAGGATCACGGAGGGGTGCAGGCGCGGCACCTGCGCGCAACCGCCAGGGCGGGCGACGTCGTCGACGATGATGGACTCCCGATCGGCATCGGGTTCACGGGGGTGGTGGACGCGTGGATCGCCGTGGACGGCGGGTACCTCGTCGCGACCCGGGCCGAGGGGACGGAGGCGCTTCCGTCCGGCGACGCAGCCGAGCCGCCGGCCAGCCCGACCCCGTACGCGTTCGAGGTTGCCGTGGATGGGGTGGGCGACGCGGCGAATGTGATTGAAGAGCCGGTTGCGACGACGACGACACCCGAGCCCACGGGCGATCCGGCGGCGCTGCGGCTGATCCGGGGCATCGCCGAGGGCCAGTCGTCGCTCGACTCGTACGTGTACACGATCACCTCGAGCACCGCCGGGTTCGACCTGACCTCGCGGCTCACGGTCGTCAACCGCCCGTCGCCGGCGGCCCGGCTGGAGACCGACGCGGTCGCGGGCTTCGAGGGGATGACGATCCTTGTCATCGGGGACCGCAGCTGGTCACGAACGGGCGCGGGCAGCTGGCAGCCGGGGCAGGCCGGAAGCGAGCCCGTCTGCGGCTCCGGCGCCGATCCGATGTCCGAGACGGCGAGGTGCACGCTCGCGCGCCTGACGGGCACCGGAGCCACGATCCGCGAGATGCGGAACACCTTCCTCGTCGTGGCCACGGACGTGGAGGTGCGGGGCATCACCGTGACGCACCTGCGAAGCGAGTCCGGCGTTCGCCAGGGCGTCGACGTGCTCCCCGGCACGCGTGACATCTGGATCGCCAACGACGGCGGGTACCTGGTCAAGGACGTGTTCACGGGACTTGGCATCTCGTCGTCGTCGGTGATCGGCCGAATCGACGATCCCGGGAACGTCCTCGAGGTACCGGCGCCGTAGGCCGTCATCGCCCGCAGGTCCGAGCCAGCCTGTGGCCGTACCATCTGAAGATGCCTGCGCTGCGGATCGCCCTCGTCCAGCTCGAGGCGCGCGACGACGTCACCGCCAACATCGCCCACGCGGCCGACCTCGCCCGCGAGGCCGCCGCGGGTTCGGATCTCGTGGTGCTCCCGGAGTACGTCCAGTTCCGCGGTTCCGCCGACGGGTACCGCGCCTCGGCTCGCCCGATCCCGGGCCCGACCACCGAGCCGTTCGCGGCGATCGCGCGCGAGGCTGGCTGCTGGGTGCTCGCGGGGTCGCACGCCGAGGTGTCGGGTGACCCGCTTCGGCCGTACAACACCGCTGTCCTGTTCGACCGATCGGGCGCCGTGGCGGCAACCTACCGCAAGCTCCACCTGTTCGATGCGTCGGTGGACGACGGGCCATCGGATACGGAGTCCTCGCGGGTGACGCCCGGCGACCGGGCGGTGGTCGCGTCGATCGACGGCGTGGGGCTCGGCCTGTCGATCTGCTACGACCTGCGGTTCCCGGAGCTGTACCGGGCGCTGTCCCACGCGGGCGCCTCGATCCTGGCGGTGCCGTCGGTGTTCACGGCACGGACCGGTCGCGATCACTGGGAGCCGCTCCTGCGCGCCCGGTCGATCGAGAACGGGGCATGGGTGGTGGCGGCCGGCGGGTGTGGTGCGGGCGGGCCAGGGGCGATCGCCGCCTGGGGGCACTCGATGATCGTCGATCCCTGGGGCCGGGTGGTCGCCCAGGCGGGCGATGCCGAGATGATCCTCCGCGCCGAGCTGGACCTCGGCCAGGTTGCCGCGGCCCGGCGCCAGATCCCCGTGCTTGCCAACGTGCGGCCGGACGCGCTGCCGCCGGCCCGCGACGTCGAGCGGCGCGACGGCTGAGGCCGCGGCGCCACCGGGCTGACGCAGCTGATCTAGCCCAGGCGGTCCAGGAGCTTCGCGACGCCCGGCCGGGCGGCCAGGCCCAGGAGCCGCCGCAGGACCGCCGGGCGCATCGATGCCACCCGGCTCGCTGCCGCCGCGAGCTCGTCGGGCGGAACCTCCGCGATCGAAGCGAGGAGACGGGCCACGGCCCCTTCATCGAGGCGTGCGAGGACGCCCGCCAGCCGCCCGATGGCCACCGGGTCGGCGCCCACGACGCCGCCGGCCGCGCGGTCGAAGTCGGCGGCGAACGCGGCCAGGCCGTCCAGGCGCGCCAGGAGGATGGGATCGCCCATCTCGCGCGCGCGGTCCCGTGACGCCGCCACCAACGGCAGGATCGGCCCGGTCTCGCGCTCCAGGCGCGAGACCGCGACGCGCCGGAACCATGCCCAGTGGTCGCCCACCACGACCCACGCGCGACCCGCCGGCCCGCGCGCCCCGGACCGCTGCGGCGCCGACGCCTCGACCAGGCCCCAGCGCTCGCACTCGGCCAGCGCGCCGAACGCGGCTCGGTGCGAGAGCCCCAGCGCATCGCGCAGCTCGGCCTCGGTCAGGGGCCCGCCGTGCGTCAGGAAGTAGCCCTGGACCAGGGCGGTGGAGCGGGGGATTCCCCACGCCTCACCGGTCCTCGCCCAGCCGACGGCGAACTCGCGCCGGATCGTCTCTGCGTCGTCCATAAAACATGTCCCTTGACAGGAACAAGTATTGGTGGCATAACTTGTTCCAGATGAGGAACAAGTATCGCGGTGGCGGCCGGTGCCGTCAACCGACGACATCGATGGAGGCAACGTCATGGCCAGGCACGCGGTCACCGGCGCGCTCGGGTTCTCCGGGCGCCACGTCACGGCCCGGCTCGTCGACCGTGGCGACGCCGTGCTCAACCTCACCAACCACCCCGACCGGCCGAACCCCCTGGGGGTTGCGATCCCCGCCGCCCCGCTCGCCTTCGATCGTCCTGACGATCTCCGCCGCGCGCTCGAGGGGGTCGACACCCTCGTGAACACCTACTGGGTCCGCTTCCCGCGGCTTGGGGTCACGCATGCCGACGCCGTCCGCAACTCCCGCACCCTGTTCGCGGCGGCAAGCGATGCAGGCGTGCGGCGCATCGTCCACGTGAGCATCGCCAACCCCGATCCGGCGTCGCGCCTGTCCTACTACCGCGGCAAGGCGGAGGTGGAGGCGGCGCTCGCCACGAGCGGCCTGTCCTACGCGATCCTCCGGCCGACCGTGCTGTTCGGCGACGAGCCCATCCTGGCCAACTCGATCGCCTGGCTGCTCCGCCGGTCGCCGGTGTTCGGCATCCCGGGCGACGGCCGCTACGGGATCCAGCCGGTCGCGGTGGAGGACCTGGCCGGCCTGGTCGTGGAGGCGCTGGGCCGCGACGACGATCTCACCTGGGACGCCGCCGGCCCGGAGATCCTCTCATTCACGGAGCTCGTGGAGGCGATCCGCGCGGCCACCGGTTCTCGGGCCCGCCTGGTGCACCTGCCGGGGCCGATCGCGCTCGCGGCTGCCGGCGCGCTCGGGTGCGTCGTCGGGGACACCCTGCTGACACGCGAGGAGCTCGAAGGACTGAGCGCCGGACTTCTCGTGAGCCGGGAGCTGCCACGGGGGACGGCGCGGTTCTCGGCCTGGCTCGCGGCGAACGGATCGTGGCTCGGCCGCCGCTACCTCAGCGAGGTCGGGCGGCACTTCCTCCCGTCCGCGGCGGCCGGATGACCTCCGCCGCGAACACCAGGATGGCGGTGAGCACCCGATCGCGGACAGGCGAGTCCTCGCCCACCAGGTCGTGGCCGGCCTCGACCTCGAGCAAGGCTGGCGGCGACGGCAGCCGCTCGATCAGGGCGCGGGTCCGCGCCGGCCGGCTGACGGTGTCGTCGAGGCCCTGGACCACGAGCACCGGGACCGCGACGGTTCGTGCGGCCGCGGTGGCCTTCCCGGACACGCGGAACAGCTGCTCGAGGACCGTCAGCGGCACCTGTAGCTCGCGCATGCTGGCCGTGACCGCCGGGTCGTCGAGCTCAGCGCCCGGCATGAACGCTTCCAGGCCGGCCCGGGCCTCGGGTCTTGAGATGTCCAGGCGGCCGAACACGCGGAACCCCGGTGGCAGGAACACCCGCAGGATCGGCCCCACGACGCGCTGCCAAGCGGGCACCGGCCAGCAGAACGGGGCAAGCAGGACGAGGGCATCGGGGACGACGCGTGCTGTCGTTGCGAGCGCGAGCGCCCCACCGACCGCGTGTCCGACGACCAGCAGCTGGGTCACGCCGGACGCTCGCAGAGCCGCCGCGCCCTCCTCGACGGCCCTGGCCCAATCCTCGACCCGGTAGTCGGCGACCTGGTCAAACGCTGCGCCGTGTCCCGGGAGGCAAGGCACCTCCACGAGCCAGCCGTGTGACGCGAGCACGGCTGCCAGGCCCCGCAACTCCCTGGGCGATCCCGCGAAGCCGTGGACAAGGAGCGCGCCGCGTACCGCCGCGGGCGCGTCCGGCTTCAGGCTGGACTCGCCGCGGCCGTCCGGGCCGCCATCGAGCCGGCTCAGCCGGAACCCGTCGTGCCCCGGGCCGGCGAACAGGTCGAGTCCCGGCGGCAGCAGCGGGCCGGATGCCGGGACCCACCTGGCGTGCGCCAGGTCGAACAGCCACATGACACCGCCCCGGGCCACGAACCCCCAGCCGGCGCCGGCCGGCCAGGCGTCGCCGCCGGCACCGGCGACGAGCCACGCTCCAAGGGCGATGCACAGGACATCGACCCCCGCGCCGGCCAGGAGGATGAGCCGGACGCGCCGGGTGTCACGCTCGCGCGCGCCCGGGTCGCCAATCGTGCGTCGGCGCCTGCGCTCCGCGACCAGACGAGCCGCCGTGCCGAGCATCGCGTCGACGGCACCCCAGGCCACGAACACCGCCCCGACGCCGCCCCAGGGTGAGTCGCCAGCCCACATCGCGGCGGCACCCGCGATGACGCTCGCGAGCCCCCACGCGAGCAGGCGCCTGCCGAGGACGTCCACGAACTCGTAGATCACGCGGGGCGGCTCCTGGTGCGGTGGCCCCGGTGCCAGCCAGGGATGGCGGCCGGGGAGCCAGCCGGGGTGGCGCCCCGGGGTTCGCGCCGGAGCCTACATCCGGAAGGGACGATCAGGCGGCTTCCTCGCGGATGTGCAGGACGCGTCGCGTGAACGGGACCCGGAACTCCCGGAAGACCTCGACCGAGACGAGGGTCCCCGCGAACAGGAACACGACCCCGAGGAACTCCCCCAGGAAGAAGGTCTCCGTGATGCCGAAGCGCGACAGGCCCGACGTGATGGACGGGATGAAGCCGCCGATCGCGAGCAGGATCGTCGCCGGGACGCGCGAGTGGAGCTTTCCCGCGAACAGCGCACGCACGGTGCCGGGGACCGAGATCAGCAGGTTGACCAGGATCGCGACAGGGGCAATGAGCAGGTTCACCAGGAACGGCCGCAGGCCGCGGTCCCGGGCGAGGTCGTACCGGATGACCCGCCGCTTGGGCATGAACACGTACGTGCTGTACACGGCGCCGAGGGCGAGCGCGAAGCCGCCGGTCACGTTGAACAGGGGCGTGAGCAGGCGGACGGAGCCGGGCATCGCCGTGCCGACCGGGATGCCGTTCGCATCGAGGACGTAGCCGGGGGCCGGGATCGCGGCCAGAAGCACGATCGGAATGGCGATCGCTGACCCACCGATGATCAGCGCGCCCGCGATGGCTGCCCAGCGGCCGGTGCCGCGATAGGTCTCGATCGAGATCAGGACGGCGCCGACGGCCGCGATCGCGAACGCCGCGTAGGGCAGGATGCCGGTGTCCGTGTACTGCGCCTTGGCCTGCGACAGGACGGTGAACAGACCGGCGAGGAGCACCGAAAACGCCGCGCCATACCCGAACCGGGTCTTGGCCAGCAGGAACATGGTCCCGAGGCCAAGCCACGCCGCGACGTACACGGCACCGATCAGGTACCAGGCACGGTACAGCCCCTCGCTCCAGCCAAAGGCGCCGCCCAGGAACTCGGTACCGGCGGACAGGCCATACCATGCCATCCCGATCGTCCAGATGAGCTGGTAGGAGCGCCGCCGCTCAAGCCACTGGTCGAGCAGGAAGAGCGCGAACACGAAGCTCAGGACGGACGACAGGAGGGGGAGCAGGACGTTCGGTTGCACGGTGGGAGACCTCAGGTTCCGGGGGCCCTCGCCCGGTTCGGTGACCCTATCGGATGGCATGGTCGCCACTCAATGTGCCCGTGGATCACATCGTGCTGTGCCGGGTGGCCCCTTCTCCATCGGTCGGTATGGATCGGACGGCACCCATCCGGCCTCCCGGCTCCTGGCTCGCCTGCCCACGACCCAGCGTAAGGCCCCCGTAAGTCAGGGATGGAGGCCCGGTAAGGGTCGTCCGGCACTGTTGCGGCCATGAACGACACCGAGAAGCGGCGAGCCAAGCGCCGGCGCAAGGCCGGCAAGGACTACCGGACCTGGGACCTCGGCAACGGGGTCGTCCAGGCGACGCCGGAGGCAGTGCTCCGGGCGATGGGCGGCCTTCCGCCGGACCTCGAGTGGGAGGTCATGGCGCCCCACGTCATCCCCATCCTCCCGCGACGGCGGCCGATGCCGTCGCAGGCTGGCGAGCCGTTCCGGGTCACCCTTCCGCCCGGGATCCCGACGGGCTTCGGGATCGACATCGGCCCCGCGTTCCTCGTCGTTGGCGAATCCCTGCTCGGATCGTGGCCGATCGGCCCGGCCGAGCTCGTGGCCACCGCGCTCGAGAACCTGCGGACGCGCATGGGCCCGGTCCGCTCGCGGGATCTCCTGCGCCAGCACTTCGATGGCGTTCCGGCCCGGGTCCTCCAGTCGGGCGTCGGGTGCGCATCGGCCCTCGTCCTCGCCCCGGATGAGCTCCAGCGGATCTTCGGTGGCGAGCCCCAGCTGCTCGTCGCTCCGATGCGGGACATCCTCATCTCGCTGCCACCCGACGTGGACCGAGGCTTCGTCGCCTGGCTCAACGAGGAGGTTGCCACCATGGATCCCAACGGCCTCGATCTCGACGCGTTCGCGCTCGAGGCCGGGGACCTTCGCTATGAGGCGCTGCCGCTCAGGGGACGCAAGGACTGAACGACGGCGCCGCGGCTCGGGACCGCGGGTGGTGGCGGGCCAGTTCAGCCGACCGCGAGCTCATCATCGACGAACATGCCATCCGCGTCGAACCTGATCGCCTGTGGCCGGCCAAGGAGGCTGCAGCGGCCCGTGGCGAGCACATCGTCCAGCGCGGGCTCGCTGACGAGCAGGACGGAGAGGTCCTTCGTGCTGCGCGCACGGACGATGCGCGCTTCGCCGGAGGCAAGACGCACGCTCGACGCCAGGGCGATCCCCAGCGCGTCCCGGTCCGTGTCCACGGTGAGCGGCCGCTTCGCGCTTTCGACGGCCTTGGCCGTGACGCTGTTGAGGTACGTCGTGCGCTCGTCCATCGCGGCGACCGCCCGTCGGAGCGCCACGTCGGCGAACCCGATCCCGTTCGCGTTGCCCTTGGTGGCCGGTGTGAGGCCGCGGACGACGATCCGCTCGATGCGGGGACCGGTATCGGACGCGCCCGCCTTCGCCCGGCCGATGACGTTGGGGTCCATCCCGGTGCCGCTGATGTCCTTGCCGATGAGGTCCAGCACGAGCACGTCGATGCGGTCCAGGGGCAGGCGGGCCATGTAGGTCCGGGCCTCGGTCAGGAGCTCGGCTTCCCGAACCTCGACCCGGCCGGCGGGGATCGCCTCCACGTGGGCCAGGTGCCCAAAGCCATCCTCGACCAGCGCCACACCGAACGCGATCGGCGCCGCGGCGATCGTGTGGCGAGCAACGGCCGGGACCAGCACGGAGAACCGATCGTAGCCAAGCCGGTGGAACGTGTCGGCACCCCGCTGCTTGCCAAGGCCGATGGCGATCATCTTCATCAGGCCGCTCTCGATCGGTCCGGCAAACCCGGTATGGGGCTTCACGCGATTGACCGGCACGATCAGGTCGGCATCCTCGAATGCGTGCCGGTCGAGGTACACGGGCACGCCCGGGACCACCTCGCCCAGGTCCACCGTGTCCATCGACGCACGGATCTCGCAGCCCATCGCGTCCGGGGTGATGCCGTAGCCCGCGAGGACCGCCAGCTGCCCCTCCGGCGTCGCGCCTCCGTGGCTGCCCATCGCGGGCACGATGAACACGGTGGCACCGGCCTCGCGGATGCTGCCGACAACCGCGCCCACGACCTGTCCGATGCGATCGATCCCGCGGCTGCCGGCCGCAACGCACACCCGCATCCCGGGGCGCACGGCCGACATGACGGGCCCGAGGGCGTCGCGGGTGGCCGCGGCCGCATCGGGCAGGGCGAGATCCTTGAGCTCCTGGCGCACGGGCGCCCATCGCGGGAGGGGCTCGCTGTGGAACTCGGGATACGTGGCGCCGGTCATCTGTCGATCATGCCCCCTCCGGCGCTGGTTCGCCGGGGCGTCGCACGAACGCCGCCACGGCGGGGACGGCGATGGCTACACTGGCGACCCCACCGCCCATGGGAGCCCAGGATGACCGACCGGCCAGATCACGTGGCGGGCGCCCAGAGCGCCCCGCCGGCTCCTCCCAGTCCGACACGCTCCCCCGTGGCGCCTGCTCCGCCTCCCGCCGTGACCGGGTGGGGCCAGCCGCCTGGCATGGCGCCCTCTTCCCGGCCCCCTGGCCCCCGGGGGACGAGCGGCAAGACCTCGCTGGTCGTGCTCGGCGTCATCCTTGGCGTCCTGCTGGGCGCCAACCTCGTGGATGCGGCGTTGCCGCTCCCGCAGGATCCCTCGATCGTGGATGCAGGTCCCGGGATCCCGACCGAGCCGCAGCCTGGCGGCGAGCCGCAGCCAAGCCCGGTCCAGCCCGGTCCGGTCGAGCCCGGGGATGGTCTGGACGTCGGCGGCGGCTTCGACATCTTCCCGCCCGGCGGCTGGACATCCGTGGGCAGCGAGGATGGCACCGTCCTCCAGAAAGGCAGCGTGCTCCTGATCGTCGCCGGCTTCTCCTGGGAGCAGTCGGCCACCGACCTGGCGTCCGCGTACCGCGACGCCTGGTTCGAGGACGGCCAGTTCACCGGTGACGACCCGGAGACGGGGTCGGTGGGCAACGGCATCCCGGCCGCCGGGCTCAACTACACGGGCACCTGGAACGGGACCCAGGTCGACGGCGCGATCATCGCGGCCGCCGCCGCCAACTCGGGGCTGATCATCAACGTCGTGGGGCCTACGGGGAGCCTGAACGCGGTGAGCTCGGACCTCGACACGATCCTGGGCACCGTCCAGCACGCGGGAGGCTGACATGACCGCCCAACCCGCTCCCACGGTCACCGGTCCCGCCCCTCGATGGGGCGACCAGACCGGCTTCTTCCAGCGTCACCAGCCGGCGTTCTGGCTGTTCATCGTCATCCTCGGCGTGACGAGCCTCGACTTCCTCTCCGAGCAGCTCCAGATGATCTCCGCCGAGCCCACGGCATGGCTCGTGACGGTGATCCTCCTGGTGCCCTACGCGATCCCGGTGATCGCGATCATCTACTACCTCGACCTGTTCGAGCGTGAGCCGATCTCGATCCTGGTCGCCGCGCTGCTGTGGGGTGGCATCGCGGCCACCACGCTGTCGATCTACACGAACACGCCGCTCATGGAGGTGATCTTCAAGATCACCGGGGACCCCAACTTCACGAACGAATGGGCCGCAGCACTCACGGCGCCGTTCGTCGAGGAGCTGTTCAAGGGGCTCGCGGTGGTGCTCCTGATCGCCATTGCCCGCGCCGAGCTCGACGACGTCCTCGATGGCTTCGTGTGGGGCGCGATGGTCGGGATCGGCTTCCTGCTGGTCGAAGACGTCATCTACTTCGTGCGGGCCGCCTCCGACTCGGGTTCGATCACCGCTGTGTTCCAGATGTTCATGATCCGGATCCTCGGGGCCGGCCCGTACAGCCATTTCCTGTACACCGGGCTCGTCGGAATGGGCATCGCCTACTTCACCGTGCGGCGCGACAAGTCGGATGCCGCCCGTCTGCTGACGGCGACCGGCTTGATCGCGGCGGGGGTCGGCGCTCACTTCTTCTGGAATTCGCCGCTGCTGTCTGGGCTGCTCGGTGATGGCGACAGCATCGTGGGCTGGCTGATCTACGTGACGGCGAAGGGCCTGCCGATGCTGATCGGGCTGATCGTCGTCGTGCGGCTGGCCCGCCAGCGCGAGCGCCGGTGGTTTGCCGCCTTCACCGCCAACTTCGCGGACGACGGCTCGATCACGCCCGGCGAGGTCATCGAGTTGAGCGGGCTTCGTTCCCGGCGGCGGGCCCGTAACGCCGCCGGCCGTGAGCGCGGGCCACGCGGGAAGCAGCTCAAGGGCCAGCTGCAGCGCCAGCAGATGGGCCTCGCGATGTCGTTCAGCAAGTACGGCTCCGAGAGCCATCCCGAGGTTGCGCAGCGCATGGCCGACATCGCGGCGCTGCGGGCAGAATATGCGGCCCTCGGTGCGACCGGCCCTGCAGCCGCGAGTGGCTGGGGTGCCGCAGCTCCGGGGGCGGGCCCGGTCGCGCAGCCCGCTGCGTGGGGCCAGTCGGCCCCGGTCGCGCAGCCCGCCCCGGTCGCGCAGCCGGCAGCGTGGGGCCAGCCGGCCCCGGTCGCTGCGCCCGCGCCGACGCCGCAGCCGGCCCCTCCGCCGGTGGCACAGGACGCACCGGCCTGGAGTCCCACCCATGCTGTGCCGGACGGTGGCCTACCCGCCTGGAGCGCCCCCAACCCGGCGCTCGCGCCGGCCGTGACGCTGGATCCGCACCTCGATCTCGTCGTTGTCGAGCGGGCAGGAGACTGGGCAAGGGTGGTCGCCATCAACGGGTGGGCTGGCTGGGTGGACGCCCGCAGGCTCGTGGCCAAGGCCTGAGGGCAACACGCTCCTGCTCTCTCGCCCGCCTGGCGCCTAGACTTCCGCATGCGTCCACAGCCCGGGAGGCGTCATGTTCAAGGCAATGATCCTGCTCACCCGTCGCGCCGACCTGTCGCGCGACGAGTTCCGAACCTGGTGGCTGGAGGAGCACCGGCCGCTTGCCCTTGCGTTGCCCGGGCTGCGGAAGATGGTGATCAACCTGGTGGACGAAGGTCCGGAAGGGGGCATTGACGGCGTGTCCGAGCTCTGGTTCGACAGTCGCGAGGATTTCGACGCCGCCTACGCCACCGATCACGGGAAAGCCGTGGCGGCCGACTCGATGGCCCACGTCCAGTCGCGGACTCGCTACATCATCACCGAGCACGAGTAGGCAGGGCACCCCACACGAGGCGGCCCGAGCGGCGGGTCCCCGCGCCTCGGGCCTGGCGGTTGGCGGCGGCCCGCTGCCGGCGGCTGGCGGCTGGCGCCCCAACGGGCGCATGCCGTTTCGACGCGGGCGCGCCACGCCCAGCTTGTTGCATCGGCTCCGCCACCCTCGCGACAACCGCCGCCGCCGCCGCCCGATCCGTTCGGCGCCGCGCCCGTTCGAGCGCCGGGCGCCCGGATCCGGATTCGCTCGCGCCCGGCTGGCCCGGCGGCCGAACCTGGTCGCGCCCGGCGGCCCGCCTGGCCCGGCGGCCGCACCTGGTCGCGCCCCGCGCCGCGCCCCCGCGCCCCCGCGCCGGCGACCCCGCCCCCGCGCCGCGCCCCCCGCCCCCGCGCCGCGCGCCGACCATGCCGGCGCGGCTACTTCCCCTTCTTGTTGCCCTTGCCCTTCTTCTGCAACCCCTTGCGACGCTTCCCCGCACTCGGAGCAGCCCCCGACGCCTTGGATGTCCCGGGGGCTGACGAGGGATCCTCGGCGAGCAGCTCGACACGGGCGGCAAGCAGCGCATCACGAGCAGTGCCGCTGACCTCCGGGAACTGTGGGTCCATCCCGATCAGGGCGTCGGCAATGATCCCGGCAGCGGCCAGGCGGGCGAACCACTTGTTGTCGGCTGGGATCACGTGCCACGGCGCGGCGGCGGTGCTGCTGCGGGACAGGACATCGGCGAAGGCTGACTGGTAGGCGTCCCAGTTGGCTCGTTCCTTGACGTCGGCCGCGCTGAACTTCCAGTTCTTGTCCGGCTCGTCGATCCGGGCCAGGAAGCGCAGCCGCTGCTCCTCCCGGGAGAGGTTGAGGAACAGCTTGACGATGGTGTAGCCCTGGTCGACGAGATACCCCTCCCAGTCGTTGATCTGCCGGAACCGGCGAGTCCAGATGCCTTTGTTCTTGCGATCCGGCGGGAGCTTCTGCCCTTCGAGGATGGACGGGTGCACGCGGACGACAAGCAGCTCCTCGTAGTACGACCGGTTGAAGATGCCGATCATGCCGCGGCCGGGCAGCGCCCTCTGGTAGCGCCACATGAAGTCGTGATCCATCTCCTCGGGCGATGGGACCTTGAACGAGCTGACGCTGACGCCCTGCGGGTTCACGCCGCTCATCACGTGGCGGATCGTGCCGTCCTTGCCCGCTGCGTCGATGGCCTGGATGATCACGAGCAGGGCCTGCGTGTCCTGGGCCGCGAGACGCGCCTGGTAGTCGCTCAGGAGCTCGATTCCACGGGCGAGAAGCCCCTCGGCGTCCGCTTCCTTGAGGCCTTGCGTGTCATCCGGGTCGTAGTCGCGTGGCAGCTTGACTCGCGTCCCGGGGGCCACTCGGAGGGTCCTCGCGAACTCACGAATGCGATCCAGGTCCTGGTCAGGCATGGCGGGTTCCTCGGCATGGCGGCAGGCGACCGCATCATCGTCCTACATCGGCCCCGTCACGTGCCAATCGGGCGGCCGGGCCACGTGAACGCGCCCGGTCGGGAAGCCCGACCGGGCGCGAGCTGCGGAACCCTCAAGGGGGACGAGGATCAGCCGCCGCTGGGCGCCGGTGCCATCGGTCCGACGAACGACTCGACGGGCTGTCCCGGGAGCTCCGGCCGCTGCGGCTGGAGGATCCGCCACCCGACGAGGAGGAGGGCGCCGAACCCGAACAGCGTCGCGATCGTGGACACGAAGGGCAGGATCGAGGCGATCGCCAGGACGATCACGCCCAGCACCGCGGCGCGGTAGGGGCGGCCCGTCTCGCGCTCGCCGCGGCTCCGCTCGAGCAGCCACTCGCCGACCCAGATCGCCGCGACGAGCCAGCCCAGGAACGCGAGCACCGGCAGGATGCCGAACAGCAGCACGAACCCGATGGGAGCTCCGATGACGCTCAGGATCAGCAACCCGCCGATGATGGGAAGCACGACGGTGCCGGCGAGGCCTGCCAGGAGCGAGTGGCCCGGGCGCCGGGTGATCTGCGCCTCGGCCTCGCGCACCTGGCGCGACGCGAAGGCGGCGACCACGAGCCCCGCGACGATCGCGGCGATCGCGAATCCGATGGTGAGCGCGAGGACGAGGGGCACAAGCAGGACCGCCAGCGCCGCGAGGTCTGTCTCGAAGCTGGTGGTGCGGCGGCTGATGGTCGCCGCCGGATCCTGGGTGATGGTTCCCCGCCACGTGCTGACGTCGCCGACGCTGGTGCCGGCCAGGAGGTCGACTCGCCCGCCGACGACGACGAGCTCGTCCACCGTGGCGCCGGCCATGGTGGCGGTTCCGTTGACCACGACGACGGTCTGCGCGTCGCCGCTGATGGTGGCGGTGCCGTCCACGACGACGACCGTGTTGACGGACGTGTCCGCGGGAAGGTCCACCGTGCCGTTGACGGACACGACCACGCTTCCGGTGGAGGTCACGGGCCCGGCGGCGAGCGCCACCGGAGCCAGGAGGGCGAGGAGGATCACAACCGAGGTCATGACCAGGGACATGCGGCGCACGGGATACACCCCTTTCGAAGGCCGGTCCCGCCGGGGCCATGTGGGCTGTCCCCGGCCGGGGTTCGTCCGGCCCGTTGGCTGGTTGGTTGTCGAGATCGACGGTAGGCTCCGGCGACCGCGGCGCCCAGCCGGGCAGCGGGCATCCTGGGGGTGGGGCTAGCACCAGTTCCCGCTCAAGTCCGGGGACGGTCCTCGGTGGATCAGCCCGCGGTGACGGGCCACCCGCGTGGCGCGGTCAGGCCTCGGGCTGGTCTGGCGAGGGCCCGGCACCCGTGGCCATGCCGACGTCACCCGCAGGCTCGCCGACGTCACCCGTGGCCGTGCCGACGCCACCCGCGGGCTCGCCGCGGAGCGGTGGCAGCGCCGCGAACAGCTCGGATGGCCGGTACGGCCGGATGAGCGTCGTCGCGCCCGCCGATGTGACGCGGTCACGCTCCGACGCCAGGCGCTCCGGCAGGATCACAACGGTGGGAATCGTCGTGTCGGCGATCAACGTGCGCACGGATTCGAGCTCCTGTGCCGTCCAGTTGGCGCCGAGGTCGAACACCATGGCCATGGGAAGCTCGTCACCTTCCCGCACCCTCACGACATCCGCCATGGATCGCCGCGTGATCACCCGGTGGCCGCCCAGCCGGATCGTGACCTCCAGCACGCGTAGCCAGCGCTCGTCCGGCGAGACGATGAGCACCGGCGCGCCGCCAGGTTCCTCCACGGGCTCCACGCGTCGGAGTGTACAGTTCCCGACGACGTGGACGAGGTGATTGCGCGGCTGTTGGGGATCGTCGCCGAGCGCGGGGGCTCGGACCTCCTGTTCGCCCCCGGTGCCCCACCGACGGCCCGAATCCGCGGCTCGCTGGTGCGCCTCGACGAGGAGCACATGACCCCGGAGTCCACGTTGCGGCTGGCCCGTGCCCTGGCCGGCACGCGATGGGAGGAGCTTGAGGCCAGGCGCCAGCTGGACTTCAGCTTCTCGTATGGCGAGGTGGCCCGCGTTCGTGCGAACCTGTTCTACCAGCGCGGGACGCTGGCGGGGGCCCTGCGACTGATCCCGTACGTGATCCCCACGCTCGAGGCGCTGGGGGCGCCCGATGTGTGCGAGCCGCTCACCCGCCTGCCGCACGGCCTCGTGCTCGTCACCGGCCCCACCGGGTGCGGAAAGTCAACCACCCTGGCGTCCATGATCGACATGGTCAACCGGGAACGGGCCGCCCACATCATCACCATCGAGGATCCGATCGAGTACGTCCACCATCACCAGCGCTCGATGGTCATGCAGCGGGAGGTCGGGTCGGACGCCATCGACTTCGCCGGAGCGCTCCGGGCTGCCCTCCGTGAGAACCCCGACGTGATCCTCGTGGGCGAGATGCGCGACCTGGAGACGATCGCTGCCGCCCTGACGATGGCCGAGACGGGTCACCTCGTGTTCGCGACCCTCCATACGAACGACACCGCCCAGGCGATCGACCGGATCGTCGATGTCTTCCCGCCCCAGCAGCAGCGGCAGGTCCAGACCCAGCTTGCGCTGACCCTGGCGGCCGTCCTTCACCAGCGCCTGCTGCCGCGCGCCGACGGAGAGGGCCGCGTGGCCGCATTCGAGGTGCTGCTGGGCACGGCGGCGATCCGAAACCTCATCCGCGACGGCAAGTCGAACCAGCTGCGCAACGTCCTCGCGACCGGCGCCGCTGCCGGGATGCGCACGCTGGAGGCCGATCTCCGCCGGCTTGTGGGAGAGGGGGCCATCTCCCGCGAGGTGGCCGTCGCGGCTTCGGTGCACCCCACGGAGCTCGCCGGGCTCGGCTGATACACGGAGAAGCGCCCCTCCCCGTGGGGAAGGGCGCATCGGGCACTGGAGCATCTGGTGGGCGGTCTCACCGCCCGCGGTGCGCGGTCAGCAGACTAGCGACACCCGCCGGTTGTACCAGCTGTCACCAGTCCTGCGGCCGTCCACCGGTACGAGCCCTTGGTCGTGGTCTGGCGGAGGTAGTTGGGCGACAGCGGCTGGGCGCCGGTGCCCGTCGGCAGGGCGGAGAAGGTGTTCGTGTCGGTCGTCCGCGCGGCGACGGCGGTGATGTTGTTCTTGGCCATCATGGCGTCCATGGCCGTCTGCACGGTCCGGAGCTCCTCGGCGCACGCGTTGGTCTTCGCGGTCCCGGTCAGGCCGACCAGGCTCGTGGTGACGACGGCCGCGAGGATTCCCAGGATCGTGACGACCACGAGCAGCTCCACGAGTGTGAAGCCGCGGTTATCGCGGTGCGTCCGGGTGAGGAACCTCATCATGTTGCGACTGCTCCTTGCGATTCGTCGGTTGCGCCAGGGATCGGGAGACGCCGATCCGCGCTGCCGTTCGGCGGTGTGGTGCCTTGCGTGGCCAGCCCACGCTCCGGGCCTGTTCACATGGTCTGCGCCATCGCCCTGCCGCCCTACCGCCCGATGGTCCGGTTGACCGGGGTACTTGTGCGAGGGTGCGGTGTGGTCCCGTGGCGTCCAAGTCGCCCCTGGCACCGCTAGCGACTGGCCGACCAAGCCTCGAGCACGGGTGGACCCGACCCGGCGTCGGTATACGTCGCCGTTACCGTGGATGCGCCCGCCGTCGCGGTCACGGTGACGATCCCGGGTGCGCTCTCCCCGGTGGCGATCTCGACCAGCAGCGCGTCCCAGTACGGGACGGGCTTGATATCGGACGCATAGCCAATACGCGCTCGCAGGGCGTTGACTTCGGCTTTCGTCCAGGCGCCACTCGCCGGGATGATCGCGGAGCGATAGAACAGCCTCGTCTCCGACATGTCACCGCTGTAGATCGTCCGTTCGGTGTCGCCGTCGACGATGGTGGTCGCCGCCCGGTCCCTTGCGGCCGCCTGGGCGTGGTACGCGACGAGCCCTGACACGCCCACGATGCACTTCTCGCTGGTGTCGGACAGCGTCAGCTCCAGGTAGCTTGTGGGGCCGGCGACGTCCTGCTGGACGAAGCCCGTCTCGCCGTCCATGGGGTCGTCGTCAAGCCGGCGGAAGGTATCGGGGTCGATCGCGGCCCCATCCTCGTGGTGGAACGAGGCCGGCGTGTCGCTGGTGCCCATGCCGTCAGGCCGCAGCGGCAGGACGGCGCCCTCCCCGATCGGATAGTCCGCCGAGGTCGCCGAGATCATGACGTCGTCGTAGTTTGCCGTGTACGTGTCGCCCTTCACGTTTGACCCAAGCCGGAGGTACCGGACGCTGGTCGCGGCCCCATCTGCCGACACGTCGGTCTGGGCCACCCCGTCCACCTGCCACGAAGCCGTGCGCGGGTTGGTGGCGGCCGTGAGCTGCAGGTCGATGCGGATCCAGGTGGCGGCGTCGATGGTGGAGGCAGCGACGACCGGGGTACGGTTGCCGAAGCGGAGCGTGAGGCTTCGCGTCGATGCCTGGTACCCGAGGCGAAGGTCGTTGCCCTTGGCGGCGTCGAGCACGATCAGCTCCCTGATGTCCTTCGCGGGCAGCGTGTCGAGGCGCAGGTAGACGCGGGCGACGATCACCCCGCCGGCAGCCGGGAGGGCGACGTAGTCCTTCGAGTTCGCCGGATCGGCGATCTGCAGCGATCGACCGCCGCTCCGGAAGACGGACGCATCGGAGACCGAGTCGACCCCGCTGATCTTGGAGAACAGGCCACCGCCATCCTTCGATACCATGCCGGACTCGAAGCCCGTGATCAGGATCGGCGACCGCACCGCACACGACGCCCCGCCATTGATCGACACCGTCGTCGACACGTTGGTGCCGTTCACGGTGATGTCGGGTGGGTTGCCAGACCGGCCATGGCGCTGCCACCAGATCCCGAGCTCCACGCCGGCGTCTGCGGCGTGCAGATCTCCGCCCTGGGCTTCATTGGCCGCGGTCGTCCGCAGGGCCACCGAGGCATGGGCGGCCATGGCGCTGGCGACGATGAACAGGAAGGTGATCAGCGTCAGCACGACCGGCAGTGACTGGCCGCCATCCTCGCGCGCGATCCGACCGAACAGCCGTGCGAGCACCTGGGCCGGGGATCGGCGATGCCTGTTCACCACAGCCTCGGCGCCCCGCGCAGCTTCTGGGAGACCGACTCTCCGGTGGCGCCGGACAGCGACAGCGTGACCTGGATGGTCGGTCGCCCCGAGCCGTCCTGGGTCACGCGCCAGGAGCAGCTCGACACGTTGCGGGCCACCACGATCGTGCCACTCCCGCTGACCCGCTGGAGCCACTGGGGGCCGGCCGGGCTGCCTGACACCGTCCGGTAGCGCACCGGAGCTCCGCCCTCGTCCAGCCCGAGATTGATCGGGGTATCGCACGAGGTGGCGCTCGCCTGGCCCCGCGCCGGGGCCGTTGCGGTGGCCATGGCCGCGTCGATGTCGAAGCGCATCGCGAACACGGCAAGGTCGCTCGCGAGCTCGGTGCGGTCGTCGGCGCGGACACGCAGGTCGTTGGTGGTGAAGATCGTCGATGTGACCGCGGTCATGATCATCGCGCCGATGAACGTGCCGACGAGCAGCTCGGGCAGGGTGAGGCCGGCCTCATCGCGGACGAGGCGGCGCAGGAACCCGGTCATCGTTCCGCCTTGGCGAACTCGAGGGTCGCCGACTTGGAGCCATCGATGCGGATCCCGAGCGTCACCATCTGGAGCCCGTTGGAGTTCGGCGTCGCGGACCAGGCCGAGGTGCCGTTCCACCATTTCACCGCCACGGTCCGGCTGTAGCCCGCGGGCAGCGGCTCGTCATACGCGCTGTAGTCGCCGTCCGCCTGGTAGGGGGCCGCGTTGATCCGCGCGGCCTGCGCGCGCGCGATCGCCTGGGCGATGCTCCGGTCCTCGGCGCCGCGGCTCGCGATCGCGAACGTGGACAGGCTGCCGACGAGGCCGATCAGCGCGATCCCGAGCAGGGCCGAGGCGACCAGCGTCTCGACCAGCGTGGAGCCGCGGTCGTCGGCATGCAGACGGCGGATCCGGGCGATCATTTGACCTGCTGGAGAATGCTGTACATCGGGGTGATGACCGACAGGGCGACGAAGCCCACGACCACAGCCACGCCGCCGATCAGCACCGGCTCGATGAGCGTGACCATCTGCTTGGTCTTGTACTCGAGGTCGCTGTCCATGAAGTCCGAGGCGAGGTCGAGGTAGGCATCGAGCGTCCCCGTCTCCTCGCCCACGCTGACCATCTGGATCAGCAGCGGGCTGAACAGCCGGGACGACCTGAGCGGTCCGGCGATGCCCTCGCCCGAGAGGAGCGCCTCGCGGACGGGGACGAGGCGCCGCACGTACTCGTCGTTGCCGGTGCCGACCGCGCTGATCTCGAAGGCCTGGGCGACCGGCACGCCAGCACGGAGCAGGATCCCGAGCATGCGCGTGAACCGCGACTCGATCCCGAGGCGGACCAGCTTGCCTACGACAGGCAGACGGAAGATCAGCCGATGACGCAGCCAGCGGACCCGTCGCGTGCCCCGGAGCATGAACGCGACAGCGACCGCGGCCAGGATGACCCCGGCGGTCTGGATCCCATAAGCGCCGCCAAACGAACCCAGCGCCATCATCAGCTGAGTTGGCAGGGGCAGCTCCGCGTCAAAGTCCGCGAACAGCGCGACAAACGACGGGAGCACGAAGGTGATCAGGACCAGGACCACGACAACCGCGAGGCCCATGACGATCCCCGGGTAGAGCATCGCCTGGCGCACGCGCCGGGAGGTTGCGTCTGCCTGGTCCAGGTACCGGGCCAGCTGGTCGAGGATCACGTCCAGCTCCCCCGTCGCCTCGGCCGCCACGACCATGTTGATGTACAGGCGCGGGAAGACGCGGGGATGCCGCGTCAGGGTCGTCGAGAGCGGATCGCCTTCCCGGAGGTGGGTGGCGATGTCGTCGAGGGTCCGCCGAAAGACCTTGGAGTCGGCCTGCTCGCGCACGACGCCGATGCCATCGAGAATGGGGACGCCGGCACGAATGAAGGTGGCCATCATCCGGCTGAACAGCACCAGCTCGACCCGCTTGACCGAATCCAGGCCCGGGACGACCTGTGCCAGCCGGTCGTTGAGACGGGCGAGGCGGCCCGGTCCGCTGGCGATCGCGTCGATGGCGGCCATCAGGCGCTCACGCTGCGGACGGCTTCGTGCACTGTCGTGATGCCGGCCGCTGCCTTGTGCAGCGCATCGATGCGCATGGGGACCAAGCCTTCCTTGAGAGCCAGGGCGAGGACGTCGTCGTAGTGGGCGTTGCCGGCAACCAGTCGGCGCACGTCGGGGGTGACCCGGAGCAGCTCGTAGGCGCCGATCCGGTCGAGGTAGCCGCTGCCGGCGCAATAGGTGCAGCCGCGGCCGATGAAGGCGATCTCGGGCGGCGTCAGCCCGGCGGCGACGTACAGCGCCTGCTCCTCTGCCGTCGGCTCGATCTCGATCCGGCAGTGGGAGCAGATGCGGCGCATCAGGCGCTGCCCGAACACGCCCGTCACGCTGGCCGACACGAGGAACGGCTCGATCCCCATCTCCAGCAGCCGGAACAGGGCGCTGACGGCGCCCGTCGCGTGCATCGAGGACAGGACGAGGTGGCCGGTCATCGAGGCCTGCGTCGCGATCTCCGCGGTCTCGCGGTCCCGGATCTCGCCCACCAGGATCACGTCCGGGTCCTGGCGCAGGATCGCCCGCAGCCCGGATGCGAAGGTCAGGCCGGCTGCTGCGTTGACTTGCGTCTGGTTGACGCGCTCGAAGGTGTACTCGACCGGGTCCTCGATGGTGGTGACGTTGAGGGAGACGCGGTCAAGCTCGTTGATCGAGGCATACAGGGTCGTCGTCTTGCCGCTGCCCGTGGGCCCGGCCACCACGACCATCCCATAGTGCGATCCGAGCAGGGTCTGGAACGCGGGCTGGACCTCGGTCGGCACCCCCAGCTGGGCCAGCCGCAGGACCGATCGGTCGCGATCCAGCAGCCGCATCACGACCTTCTCGCCCCAGATGGTGCGCATCGTTGCGACCCGGATGTCCACCAGGCGCCCCTCGACGTCCATCGTGATCTGGCCATCCTGCGCCCGCTGCTTCTCGACGATGTTCAGCTCGGCGAGGATCTTGATCCGGCTGACCAGCCCCGGCGCAAGCTCCGCGGGCAGGTCGGCGACGTCCCGGAGGATCCCGTCAACGCGGGTCCGGATCCGCAGACCGGTCGCCTGGGGCTCGATGTGGAGGTCGCTTGCGTGGTCACGGAGGGCCTGCGAGACCAGCAGGTTGACGATCTGGACGACTGGGGCATCCGCGAGATCCTGCATGCCGGCGGTGGACATCGCCTTGCGGCCCACGTTCGGGACCGTGGTGGGGCGCGCAGTCGCGAAGGCCGACACCTGGGCCTGAAGGTCCCCGGTCACGCGATAGCGACGGTTGATCCCGTCGAGGATCTCCGACCGCAGGGCGAGATGCGCCTCGACCGGGCGCTCGGTCAGCGCCTCGAGCTCCTCGATGAGGGACTGGTTGCTGGGGTCGTCCGCGGCAACGACGAGCGGGCCCAGCTCCGGCCCCGGTGGGGTGAGCGGCAGGACCCACAATCGTCGCGCGTCGGACTCGGGCAGCATGGCCAGGGCCGCGTCGTCGCTCTGCTCCTCGCGCAGGTCCACGAGCGGCACGTCGAGCTGGACCGAGAGGACCGCCCCGAGGGCGACCTCGTCGAGCACGTTGTCCTCGCGCAGGATCTCCCCAAGTCGCTTACGCCGCTCGCCCTGCGCCGCAAGCGCGGCGGTCAGCTGAGCCTTGTCGATGAGGCCGGCCTGGAGGAGCATGTCCCCGAGGCGCGGCGCCCGCTGGGCACGGGAAGCGGATGAGGAAGCGGAAGCGGGTGCGTCCATCACGGCCGCGGTTGCCTCGGGGTTCATCATCATGCGATCCCCGGCCACAGGAGCTGGGTGAGCTGGCGACCGGCGACGGCGGCCGTCATCGCTCCCAGCGCGAGCGCAGGTGCGAACGGCAGCGGATCGCGGCGTCCCAGCCGGCCAGCGGCGATCAGGAGGACACCGATCGTCGCGCCCGCCGCGAAGGCGACGAACCCGGCGACCAGCACGCCCGGCCAGCCGGTCATGAGCCCGATGAAGACAGCCAGCTTCGCGTCGCCCATGCCCATCCCGCCACCGGACACGAGGCCGATGCCCACGAACAGGGCCGCAGCCGCCGCGCCCGCCAGCACGAAGTCCCACCACGGTCGATCGGGACGCAGGAACGCGAGTCCCAGCGCGACCCCAATGGCTGGGTAGACGGCGATGTTCGGGACGCGATGGCGGCGGGCGTCGTAGGCCGCGATCGCGATCAGGAACGCGGAATACGCGATGGCGACCGGGACCATCCATCCGGGTGACGCCGACAGATCCTCGATCACGTGCTTGTCCATCCCGAGGCCGGACCGGTGGGAGTTCCCATCGAATCCGGCGCTGCACTAGCCTGGCCGGGCGCGCAGTGCGGACCGGCGCGCTGCATGAAACGCACCCTCAAGGTAGGTAGGCGACTGGACCGGCGCCATGGTACGAACGTCGCCCCACCGCACCTGACCACTCCTGTCTGGTGCCGGATCGACGGACGGCAAGGGTCCTGAGCGGGACCCCGCGCGCTCCCGGGATCGCCGGGTCAGCCGGTCCGCGGAGACCTTGGCCGCGGCCCGAGCCCGATCATCGTGTACACCTCGTCGATCATCGCCATGGTCAGGACGGCGTCCTGGCTGTCGGTGGGCATCGGGATGCCATCGCGGACGAACGCGGTGAACGCGTCCAGCTGGTATGTGTACGACGAGCGCGTCCCAAGGTGCTCGACCCGCTCCCCGTCGGCCGTGGTCACGACGATCCGGTCGTCGAGGTGGGGGAGGATGTAGTTGGGGATCACGGCCTCGCCACGGCTGCCGGTGATCCGATACGTCAGCTCGGACGCCGTGCCGGCCATGTTGCAGCGCGCCAGGCCGGTCGCACCCGAGGGGAAGACGAGGTCCGCGTCCACCCATTCATCGACACCCGGCAGGCCGGCCCGCTCCCCGCCGCGAGCCGCCACCACCGATGGCGGGCCGCCCAGCCACGGTGCGAGCACCCGGTGGGCATGCAGGCTGTAGCAGCCGAGATCCATGAGCGCCCCACCGGCGAGCGGGTACGACCAGCGCAGGTTGTCCGGGTCGGGCGGCGGCGTGATCATCGTCACCTCGACGTGCCGGATCTCGCCCAGCTCCCCGGTGGCCACCAGCTCGTGGAGCCGCCTGGTGACCGGGTGGTAGAGGTAGTGGAACCCGTCAACGACGACGAGACCGGCCCGGATCCCGGCATCCCGGACCTCGGCCGCCTCGTCGGCGTTGCTCGCGAACGGCTTCTCGGAGAGCACATGCTTGCCGGCCTCGATGGCCGCGAGGTTCCAGGGCGCATGGAACCCGTTTGGCAGCGGGTTGTAGACGGCCTCGACCTCCGGGTCGTTCACGACATCGGCGTAGGAGTCCAGGACCCGCTCCACGCCGTGGGTTCCGGCGAAGGCCTCGGCCCGGTCCCGACGGCGCGCCGCAACGGCGACCAGCCGGGCGCCCGTGACGTGAGCCGGCGTGACGATCGCGTTGTCCGCAATGGTCGCGGCACCCAGGACTCCGATCCGCAGGGGGTCTGCCACGCGGGATCCCGTGGCGGCGTCAAGCGATCCGGCAGACATCGGCTCTCCTCTCGGGGCGGCCAGGGATGGTGGATCACGAGTGTAAAGGGGCTGGCGGCTCCTCCCGTCGCCCGGCGGGCGAACATCGACTACCCTCCGCTGGCCGCCCCACCCCACGAGGAGCTCCCTTGGCCGACGAGCACGCGCACCACCACACGCTCTCCTATGCCGATGCCGTGACCGCGTTCCGGGCCGACAAGGACGCCTTCTTCAAGAACTCGCCCGGGAGCCCCATTCTCGCCGCGGACCGCGACGCGTTCAGCGGTCTTCCGTACTACCCGGTGGACGAGCGCATGGTGATCGATGACCTCGCCCTCCACCCCTACACCGGCAACGAGCCAGTCCGGTTCGAGATCCCTACCTCGGACGGCCGCCTCCGCCCCGCCGAGCGTGCCGGGGTGTTCCGGTTCGACATCGCGGGCGTCGAGCAATCGTTGACCGCCTACCGCTTTGCGAACAGCGAGAGCGAGACGCTGTTCGTGCCGTTCCTGGACTCGACGAGCGGCAGCGAGACGTACGGCGCCGGGCGGTACCTCGACCTCGAGGCCCAGGACGACGGCACCTACTCGCTCGACTTCAACCTCGCCTACCACCCGTCATGCGTGTACGACCCTCGGTTCTCCTGTCCGCTCACGCCCACGGAGAACCGGCTGACCGTCAGGGTTGAGGCCGGCGAACGCCTCGCAGTCGGGTCCAACGCGGCCCACTGACCCGCCGGGTGCCGGCTGGAGGGCGTGTGATCTTGGCCACAGCCGTCGCTGAGCGCGTTGACTAGGCTGCTGGGAGAGATGGTGGCAGCAGGCGATGAGCTGGTTGGCGCGGGAGCCTTCGCGCCCGAACCCGCAACCGGGCGTCGCCGTGAGTCGCGGAGCATCCGCGACGTCCACCGCCAAGGGAGCACCATGGACCAGATCACCGTGTACGGGGCGCCGTGGTGCCCCGACTGCCGCCGCTCCAAGGCGTTCCTGATGGAGCAGCGCATCCCCTTCGCCTGGATCGACATCGATGCCGACGCGGACGGGCTGCGCTTCGTGGAAGACCTCCAGCATGGTGGCCGGACGATCCCGACCATCCTGTTCCCCGACGGCAGCCACCTGCTCGAGCCGTCCAACGTCGAGCTGGCCGAGAAGCTTGGCCTCCAGCTGCGCGCCGGCCGCATGATCTACGACGTGCTGATCCTCGGCGGCGGCCCCGCCGGTCTCTCGGCGGCGATCTACGCGGCCCGGGAGGGCCTGGACGCCCTCGTCATCGAGCGGGGTGCCCTGGGTGGGCAGGCCGGCACGACCGACCGGATCGACAACTACCCGGGCTTCCCCGAGGGGATCGGCGGGGCGGAGCTGGCCGACCGCCTGGTTGCCCACGCACGCCGCTACGGCGTGGAGCTCCTGTCCGCCGTCGAGGTCATCGGCATCACCCGCGAGCCCGACTGCGTCATGGTCACCACCACGACCGGCGACATGTACGGGGCGGACGCGGTGATCATCGCCACGGGATCACAGTACCGGCGGCTCGGTTTGCCCGGCGAGGCGGGGCTCATCGGCCTGGGCGTCCACTACTGCGCGACCTGCGACGGCCCGTTCTACCGCGGCGCAAAGGAGCTGGTCGTGATCGGCGGTGGCAACTCCGCGCTCGAGGAGGCGCTGTTCCTGGCGACGATTGCCGACAAGGTCACGATCCTGACCCGGGGGGAGCTGCGTGCGAGCGACCTCGTCCAGGAGAGTGTTCGCTCCAACCCGAGGATCGAGATCCATACGGGGATGGACATCGTCGACTTCGAGCGGCGCGACGGGCGCCTGGGCGCGGTGCTGACCCGGGACCGGGCTTCCGGTGAGAACCGGCGGTTCGAGCCCGAAGCGGCGTTCGTGTTCGTTGGCCTGGACCCGAACACCGGGTTCCTGCGCGGCGTCGTCGACCTCGACGATGCCGGCTTCATCGTGGCCCACGACGGCTACACGACTTCCCTGGACGGCGTGTTCGCGGCCGGCGACGTTCGCTCGGGTGCGACCAAGCAGGTCGGCAGTGCCGCGGGTGAGGGCATCGCCGCGCTGCTCTCGGTCCGTCGAGCCCTCGAGCAGCGCCACCTCAAGGCCGCGAACGTTGCCGACGAGCTCGGGTAGCGAGGCGCCCGACTCGGGGTCCGATCACCGCTGGGGCCTGCCCGTGGGAGTCGCGGGCGATCCGGCCCGTTCTGCCGCCCCGCAGCGGACCTTGGGACTTTCGTAGGGGAGAAATCGCCAGCCCCGCCGGTAGTGTGGTGAGAGCGCCCCAAGTCCCGGAGGACTGTCCACAAGCATGCTGGGTTCCACCAGGCGGATCCGGCGGCCCGTCCTGCTGTTGCTCGTGTTCGGCATGTTCCTCGTGATCGTCGGCATCACGGCAACAGCGCAGACGGTGATCGTCACCGCGAACGTGTCATCGGCCACCCTCAACGCGGTGGTCCAGTCCGACGCGGCTACGATCCGCACGTTCGCGAACCTTGTCCTCGAGGCCGGGGACCTGGACCCGGTCTCGCTCAGCGGCGCTCGCCGGGAAGAGGTCCAGCGTCGTCTCGAGACGCTCACCCACAGCGGGGAGATCCTCCATCTCGAGGTCAGGCTGCCCGACGGGCTCGTGATCCTCTCCGACGATCCGGCATCGGTCGGATGGACGGCGGCGCACACTCCCGACTTCGACCACGCCGCATCGGGGACACCCGTGCCGGCGATCGTGACCCCGGACGATACCGAGGCAGCGGGGACCGGGTTCCAGACCTCCAGCATCCTGCGCGAGTACTTCCCGATCCGCACGGATCGCACGGGGGACAGCGTGATCGCGGTGGTCGGCATCTGGCGCGACGGCGTTCCCATCCTCGGCCAGGTGGACGCGGCCAGGCGGGACGTCGTGCTGGCCACGGTGAGCGCGGCCCTGATCGCCGCCTTCGCCCTGTTCCTGGTGTTCCGCGCCAGCCAGGGCCGGATCACCCGTCAGGCCGAGCTGCTCATCGAGGCCGAGCGTCGCGACCCCCTGACTGGCACGCTCAATCACGGCTCGCTTGTCGGCCTGCTCGCTGAACACGTCGAGGCCGCCCGCACCGCGGACGCAGAGATCGCGATTGCGATGATCGACATCGACAACTTCCGCCTGCTCAACGACACGCACGGCCACCCGGCCGGCGACCGCGCCCTGCTCCTCGTGGCGGAGCAGCTGGCGCCCGTCCTCCCCGCGGCGGCATCGTTCGGTCGCTATGGGCCGGACGAGTTCCTGGTGATCAGCCCGGAGACCGGCACGGGCGGACTGCTCCCGGCGATCGAGATCCTGAGGGCGGCGCTCTCGGGCGCGTCGCTCCAGTTCGGCGATTCGGATCCCCTGCCGATCACGATCAGCGCCGGCCTGGCCGCGTTCCCCCAGGACGGAGCGTCGGTCAACTCGCTGCTGGCCAGCGCGTCGGTCACCCTGCAGGAGGCCCGGGTGGGCGGCGGCAACGCGATCCGGGTCGCGGACGCGGGATCAGAGGCGGCACCGGAGACCCGGACCTTCGACGTGTTCCAGGGCCTGATCCTCGCGGTAGACGCCAAAGACCGCTACACCAAGCGCCACTCGGAGGACGTGTCCCGGTTTGCGGTGTTCCTCGCCGAGCGGCTCGGCCTGGATCCCGAGACGATCGCGACGATCCGCGTGGCGGGCCTGCTCCACGACGTCGGCAAGATCGGGATTCCGGACTCGATCCTGCGCCGCCCCGGCCGCTTGAGCGATGGCGAGATGGAGGTGGTCAAGCAGCATGTTGCCCTGGGCGACATGATCCTCCGGGACCTGCCGGATATCGAGACCATCCGGGCGGGCGTGCGTCATCACCACGAGCGATGGGACGGCCATGGCTACCTGGCCGGGCTTGCCGGCGAGGAGATCCCGCTCATCGCCCGCATCCTTGCCGTCGGAGACGCGTTCTCGGCGATGACGACGACCCGGCCCTACCGCAAGGCCCTCGACGTCCGCGAAGCCCTGATCCGGCTCGCCGACGCGGCCGGCACCCAGCTGGACGAGGACCTGGTCGCGACGTTCGTCGGCGGGATCGAGCATGACCCGAATGCGCCACTGCCCGGGACCGACGGGCTGCACCGACTGTGGACTCCCTACACGCGAGTGGCCTGATGACCGGTGGAGCTCGGTGGTGGGGCCGTCGTCGGATTGCCCTTGCGCTCACCCTCGCCGCCGCAATCGCCGTCCCGCGGGCCGCGTTGCTCCCGGACGCGGCGTCGGCAGCGTCACAGACCTGGACCGTCACGCCGGCCGACATCGTGCTGCCCGAGAACGTGGCAACGAGGGTGGATTTCACGGTCACCGTCGTGAACGACATGAAGGTGGGTTGTGTGGAGGTCAGGCTTCCCCATGGGATGGCGGCCGTGTCCGCCACGGCCCCTGCGCCCTGGCTGATCGACCCGATCATCACCGGTCCTCCTGGGCAGGTCGTGTTCCACGTGTCCAGGGACAGCGAGCGCCTCCAGAAGGGTGATTCGGCCACCTTCGGCATCACGGTCCGAGCCACGGACGCCTCGACCCAGTCGTGGAGCCTGGTGCCCTACGAGAAGTGGGATACCTCGAGCAAGTCGGCCGGCCCCACCCTGCACCTGCATTCGACCACGGTCCCGAGCCCCACGCCCAAGCCCACGCCCACGCCCAAGCCCACGCCCAAGCCCACGCCCAAGCCCACGCCCACGCCCAAGCCCACGCCCAAGCCCACGCCCAAGCCCACGCCCAAGCCCACGCCCAAGCCCACGCCCAAGCCCACGCCCAAGCCCACACCCCGGCCGACGGCGGCCGCGCCTGCCACCCCCCGCCCCGCCGGGACGTCGCCCGCTGCGACATCAACTCCGGGCGTCGAACCGACGCCGTCGCCGTCTGCCGGCGCCAGTGTGGAGCCGAGCCCCGGGCCGAACTCCACGGCGACACCCGTCCGTCGGCCCTCGCCCTCGACCGCGCCGACCCCCGTGGCGGCAGCCGGGTCCGGCACCGGCTCTCCGCCGCCTGCCGATGGCTGGGTTCGGATCCCGCTCGGTGCCACCGGGGACCTCAGCTCGCCCTCGCTGGTCTCGGCGTTCCTGGGCTCGCTCGGCGTGTTCGACTGGCTGGTGCCCAGCGCGCTCGTCGCCGTGCCGGGCTTCCTGCTCATCCTGACCGTCCTCCTGCAGCTGGCGAGCGCCACCGCCTGGCTTCCGCTCGTGCGCCGCAAGATCGGCGAGTTCGGGCTGTTCGGCGGGCGGCGCAAGCGGCGCAGTCGCGCAACCTAGCCCCGCGAGGCGCCGGCGCTACCAGCGGCCGTTGCCGGCTCGCATGTCAGCAGGGTCGAGCCGGATCGGGAACCGCTCCCGGATCCGGGCGTCGACCGCCGGGTCGAGGTACACGGGGTAGTGGCTGCCCAGCACGTCCACGACGCGCTCGTGCGCCTGCTCGTAGATGGTCCGGTGCCCGCGTTCCTCCCACTCGCCGGGCGTCGTGCGGTCCGCGAGCCCCGGGTACTGGAACTCGCTGCGCATGAGGTGGAGCGTCTGCTCGGCGCCGAGAAAATGGCCGGCGCCCGCCACTGCACCGGCGATGACGTCGTAGGAAAGCGTCTCGTCGTCGACCTCGATCCCGCGCAGCAGTCGCTGCACGTTGCCCAGCAGATCGTCGTCGATCACCAGGCCCTCGAAGGACTGCCCCATCAGGCTGCCGACGATCCCGGGGTACGCGGAGACCAGGTTGCCCCCGGCGAGCGCCGCGGCCGTGATCGTGATGCCCTTCTCGTAGCCCGCCTGCGCGTCCATCGTCTTGGCGTCGGTCATGCCCGACGCCACCGAGGACACGAGCCCGTAGTGATTGGCGATCTGGGCGCTGGCCGCCATCAGCAGCGCCTCCTCGCCCCCGCCGCCCGTGAACCCACCGGTGCGCAGGTCCGAGACGAACGGCCACATGCCGAAATCGAAGGGGTTGCCCGGGCGGATCATGTTGACCACGGCGAGGCACGCCAGCGTCTCGGCAAGGCTCTGGACAAGCGCCCCCGCGAGCGCGGCCGGCGCCGTCGCACCGGCCTGCGGGGCGATCGCGATGTCCGTGGCGAGGCCGAGCTCGGCCGTCCGGACCATGACCTCGGCGTTGTCCTTGCCGAACCGGAGCGGTGACACGATCGGACAGCCGCCGATGCTGCAGAAGGGCCGCTCCAGGAACCTGCCCTCCCCACCGGCGACGATGTCGAACATCGCCACCAGGTCGTCGAGGTGGCCGACGGTCGCGCAGCTGAACGCGAACGGCTTGGCCTGGCCAGCCAGCGCCGCGTAGGCGACGTTGATGTCGTGGATGTAGACCTGCTCGCTGTACTCCGCGGCGATGAACGGCTGGCCGTAGCAGTGGATGTTGGGCAGACGGTCCACCAGGCGGGCCGCGTCATAGAGGTCGACGAGCCGGGTCGGCCGGAACGCCTGGGTCTCGTAGTCGAGCACCGTGACCGCCTCACCCGACGTCGAGAAGTAGACCCGCTCGCCGCTGATCTCGATGTCATTGGCCGGATCGATCCCGTAGCGCACGTACCCGCGCGAGGCGACGCCGACCATTTCCTCCACCAGCCCGCGTGGAAACCGGAGCCGACCATCGGGGCCGAGCGTGCAGCCCTGGGGGAGGGCGTAGTGGAGGATCTCCGGGATCGGCTCCCCGATGCCGATGTGCTCGAGCACGTCGAGGGCAGTCGCGTAGATGCGCTCGATGTCGGTCACCGACAGCGGCCGATAGGCGCCGCCGGACATCCCGGGCCAGATCGCGGCGGGCGCCGGTGCCGATTCGACCGTCGCCCGCGCCCGACGTCCCCGCCGCGCCCGCAGCTCGGCCATTGCCGGCGTCCCCGGCTGGTCCTCGGATGTCTCCATCGCGGCATTCTGGCCGCCCGGGGTCGGGCGGGCAACGCGGCGTTCCCGCCTGGCGACACGAGGCCCGGCCTCTGGACCGGGCATCACGCCAGGTCGCGGGACTTCCGACTCACGCGCTCCCGGTCGAGGACCTCCACGCATCGCTCCAGCGCACGTAGTCGCCCAACGCGAACGGGGGTTCGCCGGCGAGGTAGTGGTTCCAGCCGTGATGCCCGTCCGAGTCCCATTCGATCGCGAGGAACCGCTGGCGCGACGGTTCCTGGGGGATTGCAGCGACACTGGTGACGGCGTCGCCGGCGGCAACGGCAGACCCGGACGCGAGCACCAGGCCTGTCTCCAGATCGCGGACCCAGAACGTGATGGCAGCAGCCTCCCGGCGGTCATTGCAGACGATGACATCGTGGACCTCGCCAGCCGCCTCGCGGATGACCACGCACACCGGCTGCTGGCTCCGCCGTACGACCTCGAAGGCGAGCTTGCGGACGCCGTAGTAATCGATGAGGGCATCGGAGAACTGCGGCCAGCCATCGGCGAGGTTCCACCAGATGATCCCCGTGCGCCGCCACTTGCCGGCCCGGAAGTGCTCGATGAAGAACTTGAACGCCTCCGCCTGCGACGCCTGGCTTGCTAGGACGAAGTCCTCGAGCGAGTCGGGGACGCTGCCGAACAAGGCCCGGATCTGCGTGGCGAGCAGCTCGACCCGGTAGTCATGCACGTCGACGCCGGGGATCGGGGAGGTCGAGTGCAGGAGCCACTCGGGGTTGTCCCGGTAGGGCCACAGGTGTCCGGGTGTCAGGAATCGCTTGAGCGACGCCACGGCAGGCGCCCCGAGGTACCCGATCTCGCTCGCGAAGTGGGTGAGCGCCTCCCGGTAGAACGGACCCTTGAAGTTGTCCCGTGGACCCCACAGATGATCCTCGGGCTGGAAGTGCTCACCGGCCCGGACGGCCGCTGGGTCCATGTACGGGGAGCTGGGCAGGTACGGTCGGGACGGGTCCTCGTCGCGCAGCACCGCGGGCAGCACGGTCCGGTTCAGCACATTGAGATTCGGATCGCGGCCGCTGCCGGTGCGGACGTACTTCTGGTCGCACTCGTTGTCCCCGGCCCACAGCACGAGAGAGGGGTGCTGGCGGAGGCGACGGACCACCGATACGGCCTCGAGCCGCAGCTCCTCCTGAAAGGCCGGGTCCTGCGGGTAGATGGCGCACGCCATGGCGAAGTCCTGCCACACAAGGATGCCGTGTTCGTCGCACCAGTCGAAGAACTCGTCGGACTCGTAGACGTTGCCTCCCCAGCACCGGATCATGTTGCAGCCGATCTCGTCAACGGCCTCCAGGACCGCCGGCAGGCGCGCGAGGTCCCTCGCGTGGTAGGCATCGAGCGGAACCCAGTTCGTGCCCAGGACGAAGACGGGCTCGCCGTTGATGACGAACCTGAACTCTCCATCGCCCGACTCGGTCGTGACGCTCGTCCGGTCGAGGTGCACCGTGCGGATTCCATGGCGCAGCGCAACGGCGTCGATCGGGAGCCCATCCTGGAGGAGCGTGACCTGGACGTCGTAGAGATTCGGGTCGCCTCGGCCCTTCGGCCACCACAGCCACGCGTCGGGCACCTGGAGCTGGACGACCCCGGCGTCGAACAGGAGTCGCTGGCGCACCTCGAACACGGAGTCTGCGCACGACCCGACGAGGTGGATCTCGTAGTGTCCGGGCACCCCGGCGGTGAACGCACGGAAATGGAGAGCCAGCTGGGCTGCCCCATCGTCGGGGACTGCCTGGGTTTCCAGCCACACCCAGTCGAGTCGCCGGCGTGGCAGGAATCGAAGGGTGACCGGGCGCCAGATGCCGCCGGATACCGCGCGGGGCATGATGTCCCAGCCGAACATGTGGGGCGCCTTGCGGACATAGAGGCCCTCGAAGCCGCTGCCCTCGGCCACCAGCCCGGCGGGGTACTCGAGCACTCGCGACCGTGCTCGGGCCAGCACCGGACGGATCGCCACGCACAGGGTGTTCTCGCCCTCGTAGCGAAGGGGACCCCCGACCGCCACGTGCTGCTCGACCAGCATGTTGCGGCTCTCGTGGACCAGGACGCCGTTCAGGTACACGGCCGCGTCGCAATCGATGCCTTCGAACACGATCACCGGCTCGAGGGCCGCGTCCTCGTCGCGGTCCACCACGAAGGTGGTGCCGTAGTACAGGGACAGCTCCTCGTGCTGTCTCAGGGCCACGATGTTCATTCCCACCAACGGGTCGTCGAGCAGTCCCAGGGCCAGGAGGTCCAGCTCGACCGTGCCCGGCACCGTCGCGGGGCGGACGTCGAGGCCCTCGAGGCGGAGCGCCTCGGCCGTCCCAGCGCCAACGCCACGGCACCTCCGAGGTCGCAAACCACCAATCCCCGCCCAGGTCCATGGTCTTGGTCCGTCCCGGCGGAGCTTCACGCGTTCACGCCCCCCGGCCGGCTGTGCCTGGACCGGCCGGTCGCCCTCGCGACCGCCGCAGCTGGGCCAAGCCCGAACTGGTGGATGGCGGCCGTCAAGGCGGCGATATCGCCCAGCTGCTCCCCGAGCTGGGCAGGCTCGATCCGGACGGCAGGTACCCGGTGGCGCGCCTCGGCGGCGACCGTTCGGCGCACCACGGGCAGGTAGACGTCAGCCGCCCTCCAGGCAAGCGCGCCGAGGACGACCACCTCCGGGTCGAGGAGGTCCACCAGCTGGGCGATGCCCCGTCCGAGCCAGACGGCAGAGCGCCGGACCACCCGCAGTGCCGACGGGTCCCCCGCGCGCGCCAGGCCGACGAACTCGATCGCCGTGATCGAATCGGGCCATCGCCCCGGAACCATGTACCCCGCCAGGCGTGGCAGCCCGGCCCCGCTCGCGAACGCCTCCCACGAGCCGGACTTGCCGTAGGCGCGGGGCCCGCGCGCGGCCATGCGCCAGGGGCCCACCTCGCCGGCGGCATCCCGGGCGCCGCGGAGCAGGCGACCGCCGGCCAGGATCCAGCCGAGGCCCGTTCCCAGCGTGAGGAAGATCGCGTCGTTGCAGCAGCGCGCGCCGCCGAAGTACCACTCGGCCAACAGCCCGGCCTTGGCGTCGTGCTCGACGTGGACGGGTGCTCCAAATCGCTCCCGGAGGAGGTCCGCGAGCGGGACGCGATCCCACCCCGGAAGATTCGGTGGCGACAGCACGACACCGCTCGAATGGTCGATGGGACCGCCGATGCTCACGCCGATCGCCGCCGGACGGCCCCTCTCGGTCACGAGCCGGCCGGCGGTCTCCGTCATCCGCGCCCACATGTGCTGGAAGCCCCGCTCCGCCTCCGACGCCTCGGCCGTGCGCGTAAACACCACCCCGTCCGGCGATCCAGCGACGACGGAGGTCTTGGTCCCGCCGACGTCAAAGCCGAGGATCCACGGCCTCTGGGTCGCGCCCGTGGCTCGGTCGCGATCCAGTCAACTAGGAGCTCCACCAAGGCGGGACAGGTTCGACCGGGTTCGCAACTTGCGACGCTCGATCGTCTCCTCAACGCGATCGCGCAGGCCGGTCGCGTCCCGTCCAATCCCGATCCGGATGGCCAGCAGGTCAAGGACGACGAGGTACGGCATGACGGCATCGACAAGCCCGACCCGGTAGCGCTGGGGATTCACCACCGGCACCCGGACGACGAGATCCGCGAGCTTCGAGATGGATGAGGGGACGAAGGCCGTCATGGCGATCGTGTGGGCCCCGGCCTCCCGGGCCACCGCGAACGCCTCGACCGTCTCTCGCGTCTCGCCGGAGAACGAGAACGCGATCGACGACGTGTCGCTCGTTGACCTGGAGCATCTGAAGCAAGCTGCTGGTGGGAGTCGAGGCTCAGCCGGATCGGCACCCCAAGGCGTGCAAGAACATTCTCGGCCAGGGTGGCCACCGAGAGCGAGGCGCCCATGCCCAGGACGGTCACCAGCGACGCGCCGGCAATGGCATCCGCCACGGCATCGATGGGCTCACCCGCGAGCAGGCGTCCGGTCGCCTCGAGGTTGGAGGCATACGCCTGCAGCACGTCCTGCACCTGGACGGGGAGTGGCGACCCGGACTGCACGGGAACGTTGAAGATGCCGAGCTCGGCACGAGCGCGCTCGGCAACCTCTTCGCGGAGCAGGCCCAGCTTGAACTCCATGAAGCCACCGGCGCCCAGCTTGCGAACGAGACCCAACAGGACCGTCTCGCTCGTCTCGCTCCGCTTCGCCAGCTCCCGGCCGGACAGGCTGACGACGGCCTCGGGGTCGGTGAGGATTGCGTCCGCGATCCGGCGCTCAGCCTCGGTCAGGCTCGGATAGAGGCTGCGCAGGGTTACGAGGAGCGTCGGCTTCACGGCGTTCTCTTGCGAGCCACCGGACGACCAGGGGCCTCCGGGGGCGTCTGTCGAGCACGGCTTCCGTCCGGGCCGCACTGGGAGTCGCTCGGGCCAAAGCCTGCGGGTCTGCGGGCAGAGGATCGCACACGACGGGCGGCCCTCGCCGGGCGGGACTGCTGGCCCTTGCCGGGTCGCAGGTAGCATTGCTGCACAATACATCACGCGGACGCAGCAATGCTTGACAATCGCGGTATCGTAGCCTTCGGCCGCGGATCTTTGCGGCTCGAGGGTCCACTCGACAATGGGGTCGAAGAGGAGGTCCGGGTGCTTACAGGTCTCAGGGGATCGACCGTGGCCGCGTTGGCCGTCGGTGCGATCGTCTTCACGGCGGCGTGTTCGGCGTCGGCCGAACCCTCAGCAACAACCGCTCCGACCACGGCAAGCTCCGCGGCGGCCACGATGGCGCCGACAGAAGCCCCGCCGCCGTCCGATACGGGCGTCCTCACGGTCATGTCGGACTGGACCGGCACCGACCAGGTCAAGTTCGAATTGGTCATCAATGCGTTCACCGAGAAGACCGGGATCAACGTCCAGCTCGAAGGCTCGACGGACTTCCTGACGGTCCTCCGCACCAGGGTCGCCGCCGGCGATGTGCCGATGGTGGCCATCGTCCCCCGCCCGGGCGTGTTCGCGGATTTTGCCAAGCAGGGGCTGATCAAGCCGCTGGACGCGCTGGGCATCACCGGGTTTGCGGATGCCTACCAGCCCGCGTGGGTTGACATCGGGTCCGTGGACGGCACGCCGTACGCGATCACCGTGAAGGCAAACTCCAAGAGCATGATCTGGGAGCGGCCGAAGGATCTCGAGGCGGCCGGCGGCGCGCCGGTGACCATGGATGACTTCAAGGCTCTCCTGGCGGCCGGCGCCGCCAGCGGGCGCAAGCCCCTGGTGATCAGCGGCAAGGACGCCTGGACGGTGGGCGACTGGTTCGAGAACATCTACCTTCGCTCCGCGGGGCCGGAGAAGTACGCCGCGCTGTTCGGCGGCACGCAGCCGTTCACGGACCAGTCGGTGGTGGACGCGCTCGCGATCATGAATGACCTGATCGGCAATGACACCTGGCTCAACGGTGGCCGCGACATCGCCCTGAGCACGTCCTACCAGGACGGCCTCGCGCAGGTCTTCGGCCCCAACCCGACCGGCGACTACTTCATGGAAGGTGGCTTCACGGGCAGCGTCGTGATCAACGACATCAACACCAGCCTGAAGGCCGGCCAGGACATCGCCTTCTTCCCATTCCCGTCGATCGATACGCAGTACCAGGGCCCTGTTGTCGGCGGGGGCGACTTCGCGATCGCGTTCGCCGACAATGACGCTACTCGGCAGTTCATGGCGTACTTGGCGAGCGCCGAGGCTGCCAACGCGTGGTCCGCCCAGGGCGTGATCTCGCCCAACAAGGGCCTCGACATGGCCGGATTCGATGACCCCCTCGTGCAGGCCGAAGCCCAGCAGCTGACCTCGGCCGGCATCTTCAAGTTCGATGGAACCGACCTCTTGCCCGGTGCCCTTGGAGACGACTGGGACACGACGGTCCAGGCGATCTTCCAGGACCCGTCCAAGACGGCCGACCTGCTCGCCACCTTTGAGCAGGGTGCCGCGGCCGAATTCGGGCGCTAGTTCCCAGCAAAGGAGAGCGCGGGATGAACAGGACACGCGACCGACTGGTCAGTGTCCTGTTCATCCTTCCCGCGCTCGTGCTCCTGCTCCTGTTCCTGGTGTACCCGACCATCCTCACGTTCCGGATGAGCCTCGATACCGGGGCCGGGTTGCGGTTGACGGAGTTCGTCGGGCTCGACAACTACCAGAGGCTTGCCTCCGACAAGCTGTTCATCGACGTCGCAACCCTGTCGGGCGCCGTGTTCAACAACGTCCTCTGGCTGGTCCTGTATGTCGGTGGCTGCCTGGGGTTCGGACTCCTGATCGCGGCGCTCGCGGACAAGGTGCGCTACGAGCGAGCGATCAAGACCATCGTGTTCGCGCCCCAGGCCATCGCCGCGACGGCCGCGGGAGTCATCTGGCTGCTCGTCTACGCCCCACAGCCGCAGATCGGCATCCTCAATGCCGGCGTGCAGGCGGCCGGTGGCAGTCCGATCGGATGGCTCGGACTCAAGTCGACCGTGAACTTCGCGATCATCGCGGCGGCCATCTGGGCGGGATCAGGGCTTGCCGTGGTCATCCTCTCGGCCGCGATCAAGGGCGTGCCCTCCGAGCTGGTCGAGGCAGCCATGCTGGACGGCGCAAGCGCCCGTCAGTCGTTTCGTCACATCGTCCTGCCGCTCATCGGCACACCGATCACGGTGGTGGCCGTGACCCTGGCAATCGCCGTCATCAAGCTCTTTGACATCGTCTACGTCATGACCGACGGGGGGCCGGCCGGGGCCAGCCGGGTCATCGGCTACTTCTACTACCAGCAGACCTTTGAGGCCGGGCGTGGCGGCTACGGCGCGGCGGCAGCCATGATCATGGTCCTGATGATGATCCCGATCATGGCTCTCAACATCCGGCGGTTCCGCGCCGAGGAGCGGGACCGGTGAGCGCCAGTCGACGGGTGCCCGCACGGGGCCTGGTGGCCCTCGCGCGTCGATGGCCGATCCACCTGACCCTCCTCGTGATCGCGACGATCTGGATCATCCCGTCCCTTGGCGTAATCGTGACGTCACTCCGGCCGCGCTCGGACATCGCCGCCAGCGGCTGGTGGACGGTCCTCGCAGATCCCCGCCTGACGCTCGACAACTACGTGACCGTCGTGACCTCGCTCGGCTTCGGTCGGGCGTTCCTCAACAGCATCCTGATCACGGTTCCCGCCACCATCCTGCCGATCGCCCTGGGCGCGATGGCCGCCTACCCATTCGCGTTCGGGTCGTTCCCGGGGCGCCAGTCACTGTTTCTCGTGGTGGTCGCCCTGATGATCCTGCCCGTCCAGGCTGGCTTCGTTCCGATTCTGCAGATGATCAGCGCCGTCGGGTTCAACCGCAGCTACGTCGGCATCTGGCTCGCTCATACGGCCTTCGCGCTGCCGTTCGCGATCTTCCTTCTGCGCGGGTTCTTCGTGCAGCTGCCGCGAGAGATCCTCGAGTCAGCGCGTGTCGACGGCGCCTCGCAGGTGGCTGTCTTCACACGGATCGTCCTGCCGCTGTCGGTGCCCGCGCTCGCATCGCTCGCCGTGCTCCAGTTCCTGTGGGTCTGGAATGACCTGCTCATGAACCTGGTCTTCGTCTCCGATCTCCAGCTGCACCCGCTGACGGTGCAGACGGCCGGCCTCCTCTCCACCTACGGCCAGGAGTTCGACATCCTCAGCGCCTCCTCGGTGCTGCTGATGATCGTGCCCTTGGTCGTCTTCCTCGCGTTGCAGCGCTACTTCATCCGCGGGATCGTCGCGGGGGCGGTCAAGTGAGCTACTCCGAACATCCAGCCACCAACCTCAAGCAAGGGGGAATCCCGTGACGGACCCGATCGACGACCTCATCGGCAGGGTGCCGGCACTGGGTTCGTGCCGAACTGAGCTGGCCACCGCGGTCGACGTGATCGCGACGGCCTTCGCGGGTGGTGGCAAGCTCATGGTGTGCGGGAACGGCGGCAGCGCCGCGGACAGCGAACACCTCGTCGCCGACCTGATGAAGTCATTCGCCGTGGCCAGGCCGCTTCCGGACGGCGATCCAGAACGGCTGACGGAGATCGCTGGCGATCAGGCAGCTGACCTGGTGGACCAGCTGGAGGGCGCGTTGCCCGCGATCGCCCTATCCTCGAACGGCGCCTTCGTCACGGCGATGGGAAACGACGTCCACTATGACCTCGCCTTTGCCCAGCAGGTCTACGGCCTTCGACGATCCGGCGACGTCCTGCTGGGGATCAGCACGACCGGCACGTCCGTGAGCGTTGTCCATGCTGCGCGTGTCGCGAGACTCCGAGGCATGCAGGTCATTGCACTGACCGGTCGCGACGGGGGAGACCTGGCGGCGATGGCGGACGTGGCCATCCGCGTGCCAGCGGACCGGGTGCACGAGGTCCAGGAGCTGCATCTGCCCGCCTACCACGCGATTGCCCTCGCGCTTGAGCGCCGCTTCTTCGGCTCCCCTGCCACCTTGGACCAGTGACCTCTCCTACGGCAAGCGTGCCCATTTCGTCCCCGTGGACATCCGGGTGACGACCGGCCGTGACTCCAGCACCGCTCGCTTCTCCGGCGGTGGCCCCCACGTGGTGACTCACCCCGTGGGGGGCACGGAGACCCAGGCCTCGGACGGCGCGGCGCGGCGCGGGGTTGTCCGGGCGGGTGTGCTCATCTGGTCGCAGTTCACATCCTGGTCCGAGCTGATGCGGGCAGGGAGCCTTGCGGACACCCTCGGCTACGACGACATCTGGTCGTGGGACCACCTTGTCCCGATCAGCGCGGACCCGGCCGGCCCGATCTTCGCGGCGATGATGACCCTCGCCGGCTGGGCGGGCGATCACGCGCCGCGCCCGCCTTGGGGCGATGGTCGCGGCGAACACGTTCCGGTTGCCGGCGGTGATGGTCAAGCAGATCACGGCGCTCGACACATGACCGAAGGGCGTGCGGTCCTCGGGCTGGGCGGTGGCTGGTTCGAGCCTGAGCACGCGGTCGTTCGGCGTGCCATTCGGGGCGAGCCCCGGCGAGCGCCTGCGCTGGCTCGACGAGGCGGCCGAGCTGATCACATTGATGCTCAGTGGGCCACGCTGCCACCGGCACGTGGAGACCAGTACGCCGCGCGTGAGGTCCTGAACAATCCACCGCCTGTCCAGCGCCGCCTGCCGCTCCTGATCGGCGGCGGCGGCGAACAGTAAGACGCTGCGCAATCGGTTGCCAAGTACGCGGATATCTGGAATTTCGGCGGTGACGTCGAGGAGGCGCGTCGCAAGGTCGCCGTGCTCGAGGAATGGTGCGACTCGGTCGGGCGTGATCCTCGCGAGATCGAGCGGACCCTTGGAGTCGGTCCGCATGGTGATCCGCGATTCGAAGCACGTGATGCGCGGCTGCGCGATCAACGCCCTTCGCGTGTCCAATCCGGGGGTGGGATGAGCCACTGTTCGCTGGCGAGCCCGGCGGTCGTAGCGGATCGCCTGGCGCCGTACCTCGAGCCCTGGGGTTCAGCGCCTTCCATCATCGACCTGCCCGCGCCGTTCGATGTCGAAACCCTCGAGCGCTTTGTGGGTGAGGTGAAGCCCGCCCTCCAGGCGAAGCGGTGGGGCAAGGCACGGGCGCGTGACCGCGTCGTCCGACCGTCCACATGGTGGGCAACGCCCACCTTGATGCCGTGTGGCTGTGGCCGATGGCAGGAGGGCTACGCGGAGGTCCGGGCCACATTCCGGTCCGCGCATCGATCGCCTGGATGAGGACTCCGACTTCCGGTTCGCCTGTGACTCCATGGCCTACTACGCGTGGGTCGAGGAGCACGACGCCACGCTGTTTGCGCGGATCAGGCAGCGGGTGGAGGAGGGCCGCTGGGAGCTGGCCGGCGGCTGGTGGGTGGAGCCCGACTGCAACCTGCCGGGAGGGCGAGGCGCTCGTTCGGCAGGGACTCTACGGGCAGCTCTACCTGCAGTCGCGGTTCGGACGACATGGCCAGCGTTGGGCATGAACGTGGACCCATTCGGCCACCCAGGAACCCTGCCCCAGATCCTCGCCAAGCAGGGCCTGGAGTCCTACGTCTTCTTCCGGCCGCTGGTCCAGGAGATGGCGCTGCCGGCGTCCCTCTTCCGGTGGCGGTCACCCGACGGCAAGTGAGGTGCTGGCCTACCGCATCCCCCACGAGTACTCGAGCGGGATGGGTGTCGAGGACCTCGGCGTCCCACATGGGCGCGACGGTCGGGGCGATCGTCGGGCCGTGGTCCGACGCGATGTGCTTCTACGGCGTTGGCAATCACGGCGGCGGGCCGACGAGGGTCAATATCGCGAGCATCCATGAGCTCGCCCGGGCGGACGAGGGCGCCGCGGGTCGATGTTCAGCTCGCCTGGGGCGGTTCTTCGAGCGCGCGGCCGCGGACCTGACGCGGTCGGAGCTGCCGCTCGTGGAGGGAGAGCTGCCAGCACCACGCCGTCGGCTGCTACTCGGCGATGAGCGAGGTCAAGGCGCTCAACCGGCGGGCTGAACGCACCCTACGTCACGGCGGAGTCATGGAGCGCCGTGGCTGATCAACCGTGGCCGGCGTGCCGTACCCGCTTGAAGCCCTTGGGGATGCGTGGCGCCAGGTCTGCTTCAACGAGTTCCACGACATCCTTGCCGGCACCGCGCTCGAGTCTGCCTACGTGGCTGTCCGCGACCAGGTGGGCGAGGGCCTGGCGATCGCGGATCGGGCCCTCAACCGGGCCATCCAGTCGATCGCGAGCCGCGTCGGCATCGGCCACGTGGACGGGACACACCCCACTCATCGTCTTCAATCCGATGGCATGGCCCGTCCGGACGCCCGTCGAGGCGGAGTTCGGTGCGTTCGACGCCGATGCCGACCTCGGTGGATGCGACCGGCCGACGGGTTGCCGTGCAGGCTTCACAGTCCGAGGCTGTCGCGCCCCGTCGGCGGCTCGTTGGCGTTCGTGGCGGAGCTGCCGGCGCTCGGGTACCAGCTCTTCCGGGTGGAGCCGGCCAAGGCGGGCACGGAGGGGAACCAGGACGACTTCCCACAGGTCGCCGTCCATGCCGACGCCCGGTACGTGCGCATCGAGACCGATCAGTTGCGGGTCACGATCGACACATTGTCCGGCTGGGTGTCGGAGATCGAGGATCGGAGCCCCGGGCGTGTCATGCCGGACGCCGTCGGGTCGGACCCACGCCGAGGTCCTCGAGGACGGCAGCGATACGTGGGCCCACGGTGTCCAGCAGTTCGACAGGCCGTGCGGCAGCTTTGGGCGTGGTGTCGGTTCGCGTCCTCCAGGTGCGGCCCGGTCCGGGCCATCGTCCGCGTCGAGTCGGTGTTCGGGTACGTCCACGCTGAGGGAAGACATCGTGATCGTGGCCGGCCTCCCGTACGTCGAGGTCCGCGCTCGAGCTGGACTGGCACGAGCGCCTGCGCGTCCTCAAGCTGCGCATCCCGACCGCAGCTTCGGGATGTCGCCGCCACCCACGAGATCCCGTACGGGACCACGCAGCGATCAGCCGACCGGTCACGAGGAGCCGGGTCAGACGTGGGTGGATATCAGCGGCGAGCTCGCCTCGGGATTGCGGGCCGGGATCTCCGTGATCACGGACGCCAAGTCCGGCTATGACGTCAACCGGGACGACCATTGGGATCACGGCGGCGCGCAGCCCGGTCTTCGCCTGGCACGACCCCGTCCAACTCGACCCGGCCGCAGACTACTCGTACCAGGACCAGGGTTTGCAGCGGTTCCGGTACGCCTTGCTGCCACACGCCTGGAGCTGGCAGGAAGCCAGCACGGCCCTACTACTCGATGGCGTTCACTCGGCCCCCGATCGCACTTCTGGAGTCCGCCCACCCTGGCACCCTTCCGGTGGCCAACTCCTACGCCAGCGCGGGTTCCCGGTCCGTTGCCCTGACGACCATCAAGCGTGCAGAGGACGGCTCGGGCGACCTGATCGTGCGGGCCGTCGAGGTCCTGGGAGAGGACGCAACGACGACGATCGACCTCCCTATGGCCGGCCGCTCCATCCCGGCCAGCCTCGGCCCCCACGAGATTGCGTCGTATCGCGTTCCGATAGACCGGGGGCTGCCGATCGTGGAGGTCGACCTGCTGGAGAGACCGACCGCCGCGCCCGCCTGACGGTCTGCCATGGGAGCCCCCGCAAATCGCAGGTCGCAGGTCAGAGGGCCCGCTCGTGCGGCTCGGCTCAGCCCACGGACACCCGGATCACGTTCCATGAGTGCGGCGGCAGCTGGACTCCCAGGCGCCGACCCGTCACCACCGCGTGGGGGCCGTCAGACGGCACGACCGAGGCCGGTGCCACCGCGGTGTTCGAGGCCCGCAGGCTGCTGCCGCCGAGCACCCGGTGCTCCTCGACGACGAGGTTGTCGAACCCGAGCACGTCGGTCTCGAGGACCAGCGACCGCGCCACGCGATTCACCGCGAACACCGTGAGCGAGCCGGCAGTGTGCGTCGTGCACGGCGATCGCCTCGATCGCCGTGGCGTCGTCGCCGCCGTCGATCGCGTACTCGGGGCCGTCGAGCGCCACCTCCAGCACCGTCCCGCTCCCGAAGCGCGTCACGTCCGCGAATGGGTAGGCGGTCGTCTGGAGCCAGGCGGGGCCACCATCGATGGTCCGAATCGGGGCGATCACGTTCACGAGCTGGGCGAGGCACGCGATCCGAACGCGTGCCGCATGGCGCAGGAGCGTCACCAGGAGACAGCCGACGACGAGCGCGTCGGCGAGATCCTGCTCGTCCTCGGCCAGCGCTGGGGCGGCGCGGAAGCTGCCGGCCGGATCCTCGCGGGCCTCTCGCGCCAGGTGATCCGCGACACGCCACACGTTCCACTCGTCGACGCTCAGGCCGATCCGCTTCGTGCTGCCCTTGTCCTCGGCGACCGCGTCGGCGATCCCGGCGACGGTGACGAGCGTCCGGTCGAGCTCGCGTGAGCAGGCGAGGAAGGCGCCGACCGAGTCGTAGGCCGCGGGATCGAAGTACCCGTGGACCGACACGTGGTCGGTGACGTCCCAGGCCAGATCGAGGACGGTTCGCTCCCACGCGCCGAAGGTCGGCATCCCCGACCCGGAGCTGCCACAGGTCACGAGCTCGATCGACGGGTCAACCAGCCGCATGGCGGTGCCCGCCTCGGCGGCCAGCCGGCCATACTCGAGCGCGGTCTTGTGGCCGATCTGCCACGGGCCGTCCATCTCGTTGCCCAGGCCCCAGGTCCGGACGCCGTACGGATCCGGGTGTCCGTTGGCCGCACGCTGGTTCGAGCGCGATGTTCCCGTTGGCGCGTTGACGTACTCGACGAGGTCCCTGGCGGCCTCGGCGCCCCGCGTGCCGAGGTTCACGACCAGCATCGGCTCGGCACCTGCCCGCCTTGCCCAGGCGATGAAGTCGTCGGTGCCGACCAGGTTCGGCTCGATCGAGCGCCAGGCGAGGTCCTGCCTGACCGGCCGCTGCGAGCGCGGCCCAACCCCGTCCTCCCAGTGGTAGCCCGAGACGAAGTTGCCCCCCGGGTACCGGATCAGCGAGACGCCCAGCCACCGGACGAGGTCAAGCACGTCGCCCCGCCAGCCGTCCGCGTCGGCAGTCGGATGTCCGGGCTCGTAGATCCCGCCGTAGATCGCCCTGCCCATGTGCTCGACAAACGACCCAAACAGTCGCCTGTCGACGACACCGACGGGCGAGGCCGAGTCGATGACCCCCCGCGCGTCAGTCAAGCGTGGTCCCGGTCACGTAGCGCGTGCGATCCACGAGGTTGACGGTGGGTCCGACCAGGGTCAGGGTGGCCGCCAGCCGCCGGTCCGCCGACGAGGTTCCCACGAACACTTCCACGACGCCCGCCTCGATGACCCGCCGGTAGTCGGCCCCGGTGAACGAGAGCTGCTCGACCGACAGGTGGAAGGACACGCTCCGCACCTCCCCGGGTTCGAGGCTGATGCGACGGAACCCGAGCAGCTCGAGGACCGGCCGCGCCACGCTCGCCTCGACATCGCGGACGTAGAGCTGCACGACCTCGTCACCCCGGCGATCGCCGGTGTTGGCGATGTCGACAGTCGCGACCAGCTCACCGTCCTGGGTGGGGACCTCGATGCGGTCAAGCCGCAGGTTCGACAGCTCGAACCTGGTGTACGAGAGCCCGAAGCCAAACGGCCACAGAGGCGTTGTCGGGCCGTCCACGTAGGGCCCCTTCGGGTTGGATCGACCGCCGGTGGGATGGTGACGGTACGACACTGGGACCTGGCCCACGTGTCGCGGGATCGAGATCGGCAGCTTGCCGCCCGGGGTCTCCGCTCCCACGAGGAGATCGGCGATCGCCTCCGGCCCGGCCTCTCCCGGTACCCACGCCAGGAGGATGGCCGCACAGTGCTCCGCGGCCCACTGGATGGCCAGCGGACGGCCGCTCACGACGACCAGGACGACCGGCGTGCCAGTCGCGGTCACCCGTTCGAGCAGCTCCTGCTGGCGTCCGATGAAGCCCAGGCTGAGCCGGTCTCGGAACTCCCCGGTCGTCGCATCATCGGTCAGGCCGGAGCGCTCTCCGAGGACGACGATCGCGACGTCTGCGGCCCGCGCGACGCGCACCGCCTCCTCGATCCCGGCGTCAGTGCCGTCCTCGATCCCGGTGCCTTGTGCGTACGCGACATCGCAGCCGGCGAAGCGCGCCCGGAGGGCGTCGAGGATCGTCTGTCGGCCGGTGAGCTCGTCGACCGCGAGGACCTCGTCGTCGAGGGGGAAGCCAAAGACGTTGTCCTTCTGCCTCCGCATCTCCGCCAGCGTCTCGATGTGGAGCAGGTGGCTGTAGTCGCCGAGCAGGTCGCGAGCGCTCGCGGCAATCGGCCCGACGACGGCGATCTTCCGGGCGGCCATCCCGAGCGGGAGGATCCCGTCGTTCTCGACCAGCACCATCGATCGTCGGGCCAGCCGCATCCCGATCCGGGCCTCCTCGACCGCCAGGGCTGCCATCTCGGACGGATCGGGTATCGCGGTGTACGGGCGCTCGAACAGGCCTAGCCGGAACTTCATCCGCAGCGTCCGTCGGACCGCGGCGTCCAGGAGCGCCATGTCGATCCGCCCGGCGTTCACGGCCTCGATCAGCGGCGTGCCATAGGCGGCGGTCTTCGGCAGCTCGGTGTCGACACCGGCCCGGAGGCTGAGCCCGGCGGCGACGCCGAGGTCGGCGGTCAGCCGGTGCTGGGTCGAGAGCATCTGGATCGCGGTGTAGTCGGAGACGATGAGCCCGTCGAACCCCCAACGGTCGCGAAGGGTCGTGGTCAGCAGCTCGCGCGAAGCGTGGCAGGGCACGCCGTCCACGTCGCAGTAGGCGGGCATCATGCTCGCGAGCCCGGCGCTCCGGACCGCGGCCTCAAACGGCAGCAGCTGCTCGTCGTGCATCTCCCGCGGCCCGACATGGACAGGCGCCTGGTTGAGTCCGCCCTCCGCCAGCCCGTGCCCCACCATGTGCTTTCCGGTGGCGAGGACGTTGGCGGCGATGTCGGATCCCTGGATGCCCCGGACGTAGGCGCAGCCGAGCTCGGCCGCCAGGTACGGGTCCTCGCCGTATGTCTCCTCGATCCGGCCCCATCGGGGATCGCGGGTGATATCCAGGACTGGTCCCAGGGCCTGCCTCGCGCCAGTGGCCAGCATCCTCCGCCGGATCGTGTCGGCCATCTGCTCGACAAGCCCGGCGTCCCAGGCGGCAGCAGCGCCGATCGACTGCTGGAACGATGGAGCGTCGCGGGCGAGGAGGCCGTGGAGCGTCTCCTCGTGCACGATGGCCGGAATGCCCAGCCTCGTCTCCTCGGCCAGGAAGCGCTGGACATCGTTGCCCGCAGCCGCGACCGCCGCCGCGTCCAGGTTGGTGCCGCCCGCGATCCGGGTGACCTGGCCGATGCCGGCACCGAGCAGCGTCCGCGATCGCTCGAGATCGAGCTCCCCGTCCCTGACGACCTCAAACGACCAGATCGAGCCCAGCTGCGCGGCCTTCTCCTCGATCGTCATCCGTGCGAGCAGATCCTCCACGCGAACGTCGATGGGCAACCCGGTGTCCAGGTATGGAGCCTGTGTCGTCGTCATCAGCCCTTCACCGCCCCAGTTGTCAGGCCGCCGACGAGCTGCCGCTCGGCGAAGGCGTAGAACACCACTGCAGGAATGAGTGCCACCACCGTGAACGCCAGGACGCGAGCCTGGTCGGAGCTGTACTCGGTCGAGAAGTTCATGACGCCGAGCGGGAGCGTCCACTGGTCGGCGCCGTTGAGCAGGATCAGCGGCAACATGAACGCGTTCCAGGTGGTGACGATCGCGAGGACGCTCACGGTCGCGAGCGCGGGCCGTGCGAGCGGCAGAAGCACCCGCCAGAAGAACCCGAAGGAGCTGCAGCCGTCGATCCGTGCGGCGTCCTCGAGCTCGGTCGGGATGCTCCGGAAGAACGGTCTGAGGATGACGATCGTCAGCGGCAGCGCGAAGGCGGCCTGCGGCAGTGCGACACCCAGCAGGTTGCCGGACAGGCCGAGGTCTCGGACGAGGATGTACAGGGGAAGGATGGCCACGGCCGATGGGAACAGCAGCCCGAACACGAACATCAGGTACATGGCCTCCCGGCCGGGGAACACCATGCGGGCGAACGTGAAGGCTGCCAGCGATGCGAGCCCCACCGTCAGGCCGACCGAGACGACGGCGATGATCAGGCTGTTGGCGGTCTCCCCCCAGAACGCCCCGGCGTTCTCGCCGAAGATGACGTCCGCGTAGTTGTCGAACACCCACGGGTCGGGAACGACCGTGCCGGGGTTGGCGACGAGCTGGCCGTTGGTCTTGAACCCGCCAAGGACGGCGTAGGCGACCGGGACCAGGATCATGAACGCGACTGTCACCAGGACGGCATACCTGGCGAGCCCGCCCAGGCCCATCCTGATGGCCCTGGAGCGTCGTCGCCCCCGCTTCCTGCTCAATGCGGGGGTGCCTTGCGTGGCGGATGCGGAAGTCATGGTGTCACCCGCTGTACGCCGTGAGGGCGCCATCGACGTCCCGGCGAAGCACGAACCGCTGGTACGCGAGCGCCACCAGGAGACCGAGCAGGAAGAGGACCACCGCCAGTGCGCTGCCGTAGCCCATCTGGGACTTGATGAAGCCCGCCTTGAACATGGCGATGGCCATCGTGTTGGTCGCGTTCAGCGGGCCCCCGGCGGTCGTGACCCACACCATGTCAAACAGCTGGAGGGCTCCGATCATCGACAGGAAGATGCTCACCCGCAGCGTCGGGCCGAGGAGCGGCAGCGTCACATGCCGGAAGACGCGGGCGGAATCGGCTCCGTCGATCCGCGCCGCCTCCTCGATCTCGTGGGGGATCCCCTGGAGCCCGGCAAGCAGCAGGATCATGTGGAAGCCGAAGTACTTCCACGAGATGATGACGAACAACGTGATCATCACCAGGTTGGTATCGCCCAGCCAGTCCTGGATCAGGCCGCCAAGGCCGATGGCGGTGAGGCCCGAATCCACCAGGGCATCCGGTCGCAGCATCAGCGAGAACACGATGCCCGCGATGGCTTCCGAGAGGACGTACGGGAGGAAGAAGATCAACCTGAAGACAGCCCGGCCCGGGAAGCGCCGGTTGAGGAGCACGGCCAGCCCGAGCGAGAACGGGATCTGGATGACCAGCGACAGCACGATGACCAGCAGGTTGTTCGAGATCGCGGTCGTGAAGGCCTTGTCCTTGAATGCCTTGACGTAGTTGTCGAGGCCGATGAAGTCGGTGAGCGGCTCGAGCCCATTCCAGTCGAACAGGCTGTAGCGAGCGGCCTGGACGACCGGGAGCATGACGAACAGCGCGTACAGCGCAAGGGCGGGCAGCAGGAACAGGCCGACGGTCAGCAGCCTGTTCGGCAGCCGCAGCCTCGTCCGGGGCCGGGCGATCGACGAGCTCATCGCCTCCCTCACTTGGCCCGTGATGATCGAGCGGGCCGGCGGTGGGCCGGCCCGCTCGGGTGGGGTCTCAATGGTGCCCCGGATCGCGGTTGGCTACTCGGCCGCGGCCGCGTCCGTGATCGCCTGGCAGGCCTCCTCGGGAGTCGAACCTCCGAGGAACAGGGCAACCGTTGCGTCGTTGATGGCGGAGCCCATCGCCGGCGACGTCGCCTGGTCGAGATAGAGCTGCATGAACGTGGCCTGATCGCGGCCCGCCAGGACAGCCTGCAGGTTCGGGTCCGTGATCGATCCTCCGGTGCCGACCACGGGCGAGAGCCCCATGCCGGCCTCGTTGATCTTCGTCGCGTTCGCCGCGCTGCTGAAGAACTTGAGGAAGTCGATTGCCTCCGGCGGGGCGTCCTTGCCGACGGCGATCCCGTTGCCGCCGCCGATGCCGTCGGTGGCCGCGCCGGCGCCGCCGGTGACGAGCGGGAACGGGAACCAGCCGAGGTCGCTCCCGAGCCCCTGCTTGCTGACGCTCTGGTCGTTCTCGACGGACGGTGCCCACTGGCCCATCACTTCCATGGCCGCCTTGCCATTGCCGACGGCCGCGGCCTCGGCGTTGTAGTCGGCGGCCTTGTAGCCGGGCTGGTAGGGCTTGAGCGCATTGAGCGCGAGGACGGCTTCACCGGCCTTCCTGCACGCTCCGGTGTTCCAGTCGCCGCTCTGGATCATGCCGGCCAGGGCCTGACCGCCACCGATGCGGAGGAGGAGGTAGGACCACAGGTGCATCGACGGCCACTTGTCCTTGCCCGCGATGGCGAGCGGGACGATGCCGGCATCCTTGAGCTTGGCGACATCGGCCAGGTAGTCGTCCCAGGTCGCGGGCGGCGCGGTGATGCCGGCCGTGGCGAACAGGGCCTTGTTGTACCAGACGCCGATCATGCCCATGTCCCACGGCACGCCGTACTGCACGCCGTTGTACGCGTAGATGCTCATGGCACCGGGATTGATCGTGTCCGCCCACGAGGCGACGTCGGAGGTGATGTCCTTGAGCATCCCCGCATCAGCCTGGGCGGCCATGATCCCGCCGCCCCATGACTGGAACAGGTCTGGGGCCTGGCCCGACTGCATCGTGGTCGCGAGCTTTGTCTTGAACGCCTCGTTCTCGAGGACCGTGAGGTTGATCTTCACGTTGGGGTGCGCGGCCATGTACTCGTCCGCGATGCCCTGGAAGATCGTCTTGCCGGGTTCACCCGTCGTGATGTGCCACCACTCGACGTCCACCATCGCCGGCGCCTCGGACGGTACGGCGGTCGCGGGGGCCTGAGTTGCGGGGGCCTGGGTTGCGGGGGCGTCGGTTGCGGGTGCCTGGGTCGCCGTCCCGCTGCCCGAGCAGGCGGCGACCAGGATGGCGAGGACCCCGAAGGCCCCGATTGATCGCAAACGCGTGGACACGGTTCGACCTCCTGTCATCCCTGATCTCGACCGATCGTTCGGTATCGCCTTGGTCTCGGGGAGCGAAACTTTCGTTCCAACAGGCTGCGTATTTCGACACGGACTGTAGGTGTCTGGGCCGCGAGAGTCAAGACCGGTTCGCAACCTAAGCGCAAAGTTGGCGTTCGAAAGTTGCGATATCATCCGGCGATGGCACGGCGACAGGAAACCCGGCAGTACAGCCCGCACCGGACCACGATCGCCGAGATCGCGACGGCCGCCGGTGTTTCGGCACCCACCGTCTCCAAGGTCCTGAACGGGCGGTCCGACGTGTCGCCCGACACTCGCCAGCGCGTCGAGGCGGTCACCCTCGAGCTTGGCTACGAGCGGCGCCGTCGATCCTCCGGGCGGGCAGGGCTGCTCGAGCTGATCTTCCACGAGCTCGAGAGCGAGTGGGCGCTCGAGATCGTGATGGGTGTTGACCGGGTGGCCCGGGAGCACGGGCTTGCCGTGGTCACCACCGAGCTCCAGGGCCGTCACACCCCGGGGCGCGGCTGGATCGACGGCGTGATCGACCGGCGGTCGCTGGGGGTCATCGCGGTGTTCTCGGATCTCAGCGAGCAGATGCACGCGCAGCTCAGGGCAAGCGGCATCCCGTTCGTCGTGGTCGATCCGACGGGAGAGCCGCTGCATGACACGCCATCGGTTGGCGCCACCAACTGGAGTGGCGGCCTCGCGGCGACTCGGCACTTGCTCGGTCTCGGGCACCAGCGTGTCGGGATCATCACCGGTCCAGGTGACATTCTCTGCAGCCGCGCCCGGCTGGACGGCTATCGGGCCGCGATGGATGCCGCCGGGATGCCGATCGACCCGGACCTCATCGCCTATGGAGACTTTCACGTCCAGTCGGGGATCGAGCACGCCCGGACCATGCTCCGGCTCGCGAATTCCGCCGACGGCCATCTTCGCCGGCAACGACCTCATGGCCCTCGGCGTCTATCAGGCCGCCCGCGCAGAACGGATGCGGATCCCGGATGACCTGAGCGTCGTGGGCTTCGATGATTTGCCGGTGGCGGGCTGGGTTGGCCCGCCCTTGACGACGATCCGGCAGCCCCTCACCGAGATGGCCGTGACCGCGGCGCGACTCGTCCTCGGGCTCGCGCACGGCAGGGAGCCCGCGCAGAAGCGCGTCGAGCTCACCACCGCGCTCGTCCTCCGGGAAAGCACGGCGCCACCCAACCGCTGAGCAGGCTGTCCAGGTGGCCTGAGCTCATCGGTCCCGGTGCGGGATGCTGAACCAGAACTGTCTTCCGGTCGCTTTCACGGCCCTGGCCCTTCAGTGTTTCGCGTCCGGCCACTCGGTTCCATCGACCTACGGCTGCCGCGACTCCGCTGGCCGAGGTGACTTCGACCTGGAGGTGCTCCCCGCCGGCGAGCTGCGACGCATCGCAATCGCCCAGATTCCTGGAGCGGTGACGCTCGAGGCGGCAAGCGCCGCCGTCGCGGGCACGCTGCGACACCGCGGCGGGTTCTCCGGTCAGCTGCTGGGCCGCGACCGCATGGGCCCTACGACGCATTGAGGGTGCCCGTCATCTGGGCGCGGGCCACGGACGGCACCACGAGCGTCCTCATTGACGTTGGTGGCGATGGCCCGGAGCAGCCGGTGCCCGAACGGATCAGGCTCGGTTGGGGAGAGGCCTACCAGCGCGGGGTCCAGTGTGATGGACCGTTCGTCCTGTGGGTCAGCGAGCCCGATCGCCTGGATCCGCAGCTCGCTGCCTGGATCGCCAGGCCCTCAGGGGTAGAGCGAGAGGCTGGACGGCCATCGAATTCGTCAGCGCGGCACCGGGATCAGACCTGAACCGTCGAATAGCACCCGGAGTCCGAGCGGCGCGGTGAGGTGAATCACGAGGGGGGTACCCGTCAGGTAGCCACCGACGGTTTGAAGGCCGAATGGCAGGCCCCAGGGGTCGCGACTGAGGATGCCGTGACAGCCCGGCACGTTGAAGGTGTCGGCCATGCGGAGCGTGATGAACACGGCGACCGGCGTGGAAGTGACGACCGGCTCCGCGATCCAGCCGTCGTCGTCGGGGGCGCAGTAGGGGCGTTCGACCTCGATCACCACGTCCGCGGACGTTGGGTTGTACCCGAAGCCCATCTTCCACGTGAGCGCCTGCTCGGACGGCAACGGCGCGACGAACAGCCGGGCGACGAGCGCGACTGCGACGACGGTGACGATCACGCTGGCGACGCGAGCGACACGCCCACGGGCCGTTCGGGTGGATGCCAGATGCCAGATCTCCCACATCGCCAAGACGACGAGGAAGGAGACCAACAGCAGGACGGGGAACACGAATGGGATCATCGGCCCGTCTCCGCGAGGATGGTCTGGGGTGGGACGAGTGGGGTGTCCGGACAAGCGGGTCTGGCCATGAGTTGACGGTGGACCGCGCACTGCCGTCCTGCAATGGCCCCGTGGTCCTGCCAGCGGCGGAGCGTCTCTCCGCGCCGTGGTCGAAGGTAGTGGCCGGCACGTTCCTGCGCGAAGTCGGACATACGCGGAGTCGGCCTTACCGCAGGAAATCGATGCCGAACACCGCACCATCGGAGTTGTCGATCAGAAGAAGCGCACCGAATGCGCCTGACACCCCCTCGAACGTCGGATCAAGACCACCGAATGCGCCTGACACCTCCTCCGACGAACCATCGCCACCGTCCACCCAGGCCATGATTCCCTCGAGCGTCGAGCCCGTCACCCCGATCCGTGACAGAAAGTCCCGTACCGGTGCGGTGTCCGATTGTCCACCGAAGCTCAGCTCCAACCTGTACTTGCTTCCTCCCGGCTGGTCGGTCTCGATCGCGCTGATCGACGCGCTCTCCACGGCAAGCGGGCCTGTGCAGTCAATCCTGGTATCCGAGTAACCCACGCCGCACGAGCTCCAGCCCACTCTATTGAGAGTGTCAATGACCATCGTGGCGATCGCACGCTGCGACGTCACCCCAATTGCCAGCGACGGCGGCATGATGTGGTTGGGGCGCGCGACGCTGCTGAGGCATTCTTCCGGAGGGAAGTCAGGGATCTCCGAGCCGCGCCGCGGCCACTCTGGGTCGGCCAGGTAGTAGTCCGCCACAAAGGGGTCGATCCAGGTGTTGTCGCACGTGGCGATCGTCGCGAACTCGGACGGCGTGGCGTAGCGCTCTGACCTCGCGTCAGGCCAGCCGCCCATGGGCGCGGCTGCAATGACTTGCAGCGGACCCACCAGGGCGCACCAGGCAATCGTCTCGTTGGAGTCTCTGGCGCACGACCACGCTTGGCCGGAGCCAGTGTCGGTTACTGGGTACCGGAACCGTTCGTCCGGAATGGACGCGAGGACCGCCTCGATGGAGTCGCCAACTGGTTCGTTGCTCCCACCCGAGGAACTAGACGGGGGATCGGATGTAGGCACCGCAGCTGAGGTCGCAGTCGGGCCCGGTGTCGCGGTCGGCGACGGGGTGGGCGTCGGCGCATGGCCTGAAGCCTGCGCGAGGCGCACCCGCGCGAGTTCGACCGAGGCGAGCGGGTAGTCCTCGTTGAAGACGAACGGGATGTCGATCTCGACCCCACCCGACAACGCGACGCCGCCGTCGAGGGTCCACCACGGATCGGCGTGGACATCGGCCCCAAAGGCGAGGAACCCCGGGGTGGTCTCGATCCAGGGTCCTGCGAGACCATAGAGCTTGGCGCCGACGCGGATCGTCGGATCGAACCGGGCGCTCGCCGATGCCTGGATGTCAACTGACCCCCGCGGCGTGAAGGTGTTCACGCTGACCGGCGACCAGGCGCCGTTCTCGTAGTGGACACCGAGGCGTGCGTGCTGCGCGAAGCCGGCGCTGACGGTGATCTTCCCGTGGGCCGACGCTGTGAGCGACGCCCCGATTTCCACCTGCGGGACGAAGCAGGCGATCGAGACACAGACCGGCGAGAAGGTCCTGCTCAGGAGCTCGATGTCGTCGCCGATCTCGGCCGAAGCCGTCGCCACGATCGTCGCGTCCCCAGAGAAGTCCTCCCGAAACACGGTCTCGAACAGCTTCACCGACATCCACTCGGTCTCGAGGGACATGTCGACGCTCGCGGACATCTTGATCGTCCCCGACGTGGTGATGCTGCCGGAGGCCGGGCCTCTCGAGCCTGCCCAGGTGTGCGACAGCGACTGATCGAACGAGAAGACACCAGCTGAGATCGAGTCCTTGGCAACTGCCGACGCTGGCCCGACTCGGGTCGCGCTGACCGGCACCCGCTCGCCGAGCTCGATCGGAGCGATGACCCGGATCGAGGCGCTCGCGAATGCTTCCGTGAGGGCGACCCGCTCGGTGGTGAGCCGGACCGGGTCAGCCCCGGCGTCGATGGCAACGACCCGAACCAGTAGCGGCTTCGGGCGACCCGATGCCGGGGTGCTCGCGAGGATGTCGCCGACGGCGAGCCGTCCGAGGATCGGCGCGCCCGCGCGAATGGACACGCTCGTCTCGTCGGGCGATACGTCCGCGATGTCACTGCCCTCGCCCGGCCCGAACAGCCGGACATCGTCGGCGAGCTGCACGAAGCTCGCGGCGATCGCAGTGTCGCCAGTGACCGTCACGACGTAGTGGTACGTCGCGCCGTCCTGGCTGACAGGCTCGAGGGTGGTGGCACCGTTGAGCACGACCGGGCTGAGCCCGGCGCGCTGGACCGTCACGGTGAAGGACAGGGTCGATCCCGGAGCCGCGTGGACGATGCCGGACGGGCTGATGGTCCCTGCCGGCGCTGCGACAAGCTCGATCATCGATCCGGGGGGCCGGTTGAGCACCAAGAGGCCCGTGGACACGAGGAGCGTGGCCACGGCGAGCGCCGCGGCAATCCGGCGCGTCCGGGTCGCGAGCGCAGCGGCCATGCGGGACCGGATCGTCACGGGGAAGGTCACGGGGATCACCTCGAAATCGCTGGCCACGCAGAGCGGGGTCGCCGACGGCGATCATGGGCGCGACATGATCGGCATGAAACGCCACGGAAGTACCGGTCGATGGCCACGAGTGGCTGTTCGAACACGATCGTCTGCGGTCCATGCGCCGTCGCTCACAGCTGGCGAAGACACAAGTCGCGGCGATTCGTGGTGGGGTCGCGGGACTTCACGCCGGCATCTCTAGGATCTCGCCGCCCCACCTGAGGCCTATGGACCGAAAATGATCTCAGCCCTCTTGGACCGCAGAACTGCGCCCTGGCGCGACCCGCAGGTCCCGATCACGAGCCCATCCACGCCGCGGGACCGGTCCACGAGCACGTGACGCTGACGGGATCGCTGTGCCAGACGCCGAGGTGGACGTACGACGCCGTGAACACCATCGGCCCCGGGTTCGGCGGCGATTCCTTTCCCCGGCGAACCTGGAGCTCGATCCGGCCGGGCTGCATTCCCTGCTCGCCCAGCTCGATACCCCAGCCCCACGATCCCGCCGATGCCTTGGCGATCTGCGTCGCCATGTCGATGCTCGGATAGTCCCGGCGGCCCGGGTAGATGCCACGGCCAGTTGGCGGCGTCGTGCCGAGGTAGTAGAGCTGCCGCCCGTCGGCGTCGGTCCCGGTCCAGCCGATGACCACGATGTCGAGCCCGCTTGGCAGCGGACTCGTCCGCGCCCACGACCAGTCATAGGTCACGATGATCGATGACGGCGGACCGGCGTCCGCCGCGCCGCAGTCGGCGTTGATGGAGCCGCGGAGATCGGACTGGCCGGCGTCCAGCAGGCCGCCCCAGCCGAACACCAGCTGCCTTCCCACCATCGACCCGATCAGCAGGAGGGTGCACGCGACCAGGAGCATGCCCCGACGACCCGCATGCGCCGTCAGCGTGACGTCCCGAGCGCCAAGCAGGACCCAGACCGCGAGCACCGCCTCGAACGGCAGCCGGATCACTCCCGCCTGAGCGCTGACCAGCATCGCCCCAACACCGGCCGCGATCAGCATCACGAGCAGCGGACGGACGATGGCGACCGCCCACGGCCGTCGCCGGTCGAGCGCCCGGGCCACGACCACCTCGACCGCGGCCAGCGCGCCTGCAGCGAAGTTGAAGGTGAGCGACATGAGCAGGGATTGCGGCAGTGGCGTCGGGACCAGCGCCAGCACCAGCCCGGCGACGTTGATGACCGCCAGGACCTTGAGCGCGATCGAGGCGCGAGACTCCAGCGACCCAGGCCGAAGCGGCTGGTTCTCAAGTGGCCCGAGGTCGAAGGTGGCGCGCGTCGTCATCCCGACCCTACGTTACGCCGTGGCAGCCCTCCGAGAGGCGCGTTGGGCACGCCGCCTCGCAAGTGGGCCGCGCCGTCTCTCCGCCGGCTGGGTCGCCGGCTCCGCCGTAGGGTCAGCCACCGAGCGGCTTGCCCAACCGCACCTGGCGACACGGACCAATTGACTACTCGCGAGTGGGCGCGCGCAGCCAGTCGACGAGGCGGACGATCCACCGATCGAAGGTCATCGCGAACTCATCCCCCGCCGCTTCCAGATACGGCATCGGCATGTGTTCGGCCGACAGCCGATCGGCAAGCAGCACGATGAGCCGGCGGGCCTCGATGGCGCGCACGGTCGTGGACATCTGGTCGCGCTCCGAGAATCGGAGCACCTCGAGGGCCACGGCGAATTGCGCGACCCAATCCGCCTGCGGCACCGGTGGTCGGAGGCCCGGCAGAATTGGCACCTTCGGGGGCAGGGCGAACCGCCGCTCGTTTGCCACGGGTCGTGCCGTCACGAGTCCGGCCAGCAGGAGCGCATCGAGAGCGGAGGCGATGCTCGGCTTCGTGAAGCGCGTCTGGCGGGCGAGATCGGCGGCGTTGAGGTCGCCGGGCGACGATGCCAGGAGCGCGGCGAGGATATCCGCTCTCGCATTGACTCCAAATGCCGCACGAAGCCGGATGCGCAGACGCGGCCGGGATTCCGCAGCATCGAGCCGCGCCTTCTCCCGCCGGACGTAGTGGGGCCGCGGTTGCGTCGCCATCGGCCATCCCGGACCCCCTGCCGCGGCGATGGTGGCGACGTATTCGCCGATGGCGTTACGCGGGGTGCCGAGCTCGCGCACCACCTGCTTGAGGCGGGAGCCGTTGACGTACCGGCCATACGCGACGCACCAGTCCGTGCTGAGATCGAGGAGTCGAGCGTCGGCGTCACCGAGCTCTGCCGTGAGAGCGATCAGGGCCTCGGGGTCGATGACGGTATCGTCACGTTCGACCGTGGCGTCGACGCCGAGCGCCGCCCATTGGATCCACGCCCGGTTGAGGAGTGCACCCTGGAGCGGGCTAGCCAAGGGATGCATCGGCATCCTCCATCTCGAGCGCCCGAAGCGTCTCGACAAGCAGGCTCCGGAAGCCGGGCGAAGGATCGTGGCTCGTCGCCCAGCGGGCGGCCGCGAGGAGGTCGTCGCGTCCGGGTCCGAGATCGCGGAGATCTTGGAAGTGCCGGCTTCGCAGGCCCTGATCCACTGCGGCGTAGAGCTTGAAGCACACCATGTCGAACCGGCCCGCCAGCCACGCGACGAGCCCGTGATAATCCCTGCGTTCGAGCCGCTCGACGAACCGGTCCGGGAGGCCCAGATCGAGGAGCGAGTCTGGGCCGGTATTGAGCCAGTCGTCAGAGAGTCCGAAGGCGCGCCCGACATCGACGACAGCGTCGTGGAGGGGCTCCGGCATCGGGCGAAGCGGTGCGACGCCGTCCGGCGTCCTCGCGCCCAGGATGTCGAGATCCTTTGTGGTCGGGCGCGAGATGAGCCCGCGCAGGATGAGGTTGCCACCACCGACGAGGACGACCTCGTAGTGCAGCCCACGGGCCGCCAGCAGCTCGCCGAGGGCGGTTAGTGCTGTCTCCAACTGTGTCCGCCCGATCGTGTCCATGACCGAACGATAGGGCGCATGCGAGTAAGAGTCAACCTATTGACTCGATAGGCTGAGCCTTACCGACTGTCGCAGAGCGAAGGCCCTGCTACGTTCGAGATAGCAGGTCGCCGAGGCGCCGGCCACGCACCTGGCCGAGTCCTGGCAGCTCAAGATCCGGCACACGGGATCTCGACGAGGTCGTCCAGTTGGCAGGTCTTCGCCAGCTAGCGGGTCCTGGAGCACGATCCGGTGCCAGCGAGGACCGTGCTGTCAGCGGACAGCAGGTCTTCCTGAACGGGGAAGAGGGGAATGGAGCCGACACTCGGATTTGAACCGAGGACCTGCTGTTTACGAAACAGCTGCTCTACCGCTGAGCTATGTCGGCGCGGAGGGAAGTATAGGTGATGATCGGACCGATGCCGGTTGCCACGCGCCCAACGCCCCCGTGTTGCCTGAGAGCCAGCGATCTCGCCGCCCGGCGCGTTCGACCGCGGATGCCGGTGCCTCCGGGGCAGCATCGCCGCCCCCGGGTGGGTTTGCGAGGTCTGTGAGCCAACAGCTTCGACGCGGAAGCCCCCGCGCGATCCCCGGACGGCGAAGTCGTTGCCCGCCGGGCAACGCCGCCCGACAGTCAACGGCGGCCGCTGGGCGACGCCGCCCGACAGTCAGCGACGGCCGCGCCCAAGCAAGCGTCGCAGGCCCGCGCCGATGTATGCGGCGACGAGCGCCGGTCCCGCCAGCACGAGCAGCGACGCGGGACCCAGCACACCGGCCGCCAGGTGCGCCCCAGTTGCCTCGGGAACTCCGGCCACCCACATGGCCAGGTGGACACACGCGAGGACGGACCCAAGGAGGAACCCCGGCACCCAGGGCCGCCGCGGAGCCATGGCACCCAGCCCGGCTGCGGCGACCAGGATCGCGCCGAGCGTCACCTGGCCGGCATCGTCCGACACGGACCGGTCCAGCATCGCGATCACCACCATCGCCACGACGGTCGCGATGGCGAGCGGCACGCGAGTCAACACGGGCCCTCCGGTCATCCGGATGCCAACGGACGCCACGCGTCAGCCGCCGGTCACGGCCACGACCTTGCCGGTGGCGACGCTCTCGATGGCGGCCTCGGCGAGCACCAGCGCTGCCCGGCCGTCGGCAAATCCCACCGCCGGCTCGCGGTCCTCCCGGATCGCCGCCACGAACTCGGCGAACTCGGCCTTGTACGCGGGCATGTAGCGCTCGAGGAAGAAGTTGAGCACCGGACCAGCCGCCCCGGTCTGGGTGGCGGACGACGCCCGGACGGTGGTCGCGGTCATGTTGCCGGCCTCGAGCGAGCCCGCATCGCCGAACGCCTCCAGGCGCTGGTCATACCCGTAGGCGCAGGTGCGGCTGTTGACGATGGTGGCGAGGACGTTGTCGCGGCTGCGCAGGGTGAGGATCGCCTGCGCGTGGTCACCGGCCTCGATGAACACCGGGTCGTTGTTGTGGGACGCCACCGCGGACACCTCGACCACCTCGCCCAGGAAGAAGCGGGTCATGTCGAAGTCGTGGATGGTCATGTCGCGGAACATGCCGCCCGACACCCCGAGATAGGCAGCGGGCGGGGGCTGCGGGTCGCGGGACGTGACGCGCAGCGCACGCAGCGGGCCGATGTCCCCGGCGGTCACGCGCGCCCTGATCTCCGCGAAGGTCGGGTCGAACCGCCGGTTGAAGCCCAGCATCACGAATGGGGCCTTGTCGGCGATGGCGGCCCAGGTGGCGTCGATACGGGCCAGGTCGAGATCGATCGGCTTCTCGCACAGCACCTTCTTGCCCGCGAGCACGGCCTCGCGCAGGAGATCGGTGTGGGTCGCGGTGGCGGACGCGATCAGGACGGCATCCACCGACGGATCAGTGATGGCGTCACCGGGCTCCGGGCTGGCCTTGGCTCCGTACCGCCCGGCAAGGGTCGTGGCCGCCGTCGCGACGGGATCGCAGACCCAGGCGAGCTCGGCCGCGCCGCTCTCGACGATGGAACGGGCGTGGACCTGGCCGATCCGGCCGGCACCCAGCAGGGCTACGCGGAGCATGTGGTTGCCTCCAGCGGTGATGGTGGACGGCAGGGCTCCGGTTCGCGATGGGCGCAGGCCACCCATGAGGATGCCGCTCCGACCCTGGTTCACGATCATCGTAGACGCCGTCGGCGATCGCCGTGGCTACCGGTGCTCGTGCCAGCGCTCGTACGCCTCCACGGCCACGGGCAGCGTCGGGTACATCCGCTCCTCCTCGATCACGTCGAGCAGCCCGCCTCGCCGCAGCTGGGCCCGCAGGTCCTGTTTCACGCGGGCCATGGCAAACACGATCCTGCGCTCCGCAAGGTCCTCCACCAGCTGGGTCAGGGCATCGGCGGCCGTCGCGTCCAGCTCCACGATGGCCTCCGCGTTGAGCAGGAACCACACCACGTGGTCGGCCTGGGCGTCGACCGCCCGAATGGCCCTGGCCCGGAAATCCTGGGCGTTCGCGAAGCACAGCGGCGCGTCGTAGCGGAAGATCACCAGGCCCGGGATGGTCTGTGCGTCCGGGTAGTCCTCGATGTTGTGCAGGCCGGCCAGCCCCGGCACCCGCCCCAGCACCGACGCCGGCGGTCGTGCCACGCGGGCGAACAGCTCCACCACGGACAGCCCAACCGCGACCAGGATCCCCGCCAGCACGTCGAACGCGAGCACACCCACGAAGGCGATGAGCGCCAGTCCAAGCTCCGTCGACCGGAACCGGGTGAGCCGCCGGATCGCGCTGATGTCGATCAGTCGCAGGGCCGCGAACACCACGACGCCGCCCAGCGCGGCTCGCGGGATCAGGGCGATCAGCCCGGGTGCGGCCAGCACCACGAACACCACCGACACCGCGGCGACCAGCCCGGCCACCTGGCTGTGCGCCCGCATCGCGTCGATGATGGCCGTGCGGGACCCGGACGCGGACAGGGCGAACCCGCCGGTCAGGCCCGCCGTGACGTTGGCCACGCCCAGGGCCAGGAACTCCTGGTTGGGGTCGATCTGCTCGCCCGTCCGCGCGGCGAACGCCCGGCCCGTGAGGGCGACGTCCGAGTAGCCGACGAACGTGATCGCCGCGGCAGCCCCGAGCAGGGCCGTGACGTCCGAGAGGGTGATGGCGGGGAGGACCGGGGTTGGCAGGCCGCCCGGGACCGCGCCAACGACGGCCACGCCCTGCGCCTCGAGCCCGAAGGCCCAGACGATGAGCCCCGCCCCCACGACCCCGATCAGCGTCCCGGGCGCCAGCGGCTTGAGGCGCCGCAGGACGAGCAGGAACACCGTCACGCCGCCGCCCAGGGCCAGGGGCAGGAAGCTGAATCTCGTCCAGGCGCCCGGCCAGCTCCACGACCTTGCCGGCCACGCCGTCGGACGAGATCCGGACACCCGTCAGGGTCCCCAGCTGGGACGCGATCATGATCACGGCCACCCCCGACATGTACCCGATCAGGATCGGCTGCGACAGCAGGTCGGCGATGAAGCCCAGCCGGACGGCCCAGGCCACGATGCACACGATCCCCACCAGCAGCGCGAGCGCGGCGGACAGGGCCAGGTACCGCACAGGGTCTCCGGCCGCGAGCGGCGCCACCGCGGCGGCGACCATGATCGCCGTCGCCGACTCCGGGCCCACCGACAGCTGTCGGGAGGTGCCCAGCAGGGCATACGCGATCATGGCGAACACCGCGACCCACAATCCCGTGACCGGGGACACGCCGGCCAGCTCCGAGTAGGCGAGGCATTGCGGCACCAGGTAGGCCGTGACGGTGATCCCGGCCACCACGTCCGTGCGCAGCCAGGCCTGGCGATAGGCGCGCAGGTGGGCATAGCCCGGCATCGGCCGGACCGTCCGTCGCGTCGTTCCCCCGAGGTTCAACTCGTCACCCGTGCTGCCGGGGGTACGTCCCGCGGGATTCGGGACGTTGGGCCCTCCGCGGACTCGACCCGTCCATGGGATGGTAGGCCTACGCGAGGCTCGCGGCCCGTGGTACGAGCAAACCGACCGCCCGCTCCGAACCAGGCCAAGGCACCGATCCGGCTGACCTTCGCGGCGCCGGTGAACACGGAACCAACAGCCGACCAGGAGCACCGGCAGGACTGCGAGCCCCGCTGTTCGTTGTCCGTCAGGAACCCGGTCGCCGTGCCTCCCGTCCCCCGCCCATGACTGATCGCCGCCTCGTTGCGCGTTTCCGGCCGGCTGCCCTGCCCGCTCTCCTCTTCGTCGCGGTCCTCGTGGCGGCGTGCGGCGCCTCGGCTCCCACGTGGCCACCGCGCCCGCGCCATCGTTCTCGCCCTCGCCTGCGCCGTCCGCCGCGCCCGTGACGAGCCCTGAGTCGGCGGTGGACGCCATCCGCGCACGGGTCGCGCTGTTCGACGGGATCGTCGCGCGCAACCCCGACCTGATCGGGCAGGGGACGTTCTGGACGGCCGAGGCAACCGGCGATGGCTGGCGGGTGAGCTTCGAGACGGGTTGGGGTGATTGCCCGGCCGGCTGTATCGACCGCCACACCTGGACCTGGGACGTGGCGCCCGACGGTGCCGCTTCGTTCGTCGGCGAGGATGGCTCGCCGGTCAGCGAGGACATGCTCGCGGCCATGAGGGCGAGCTCCACCCGCACCGGCGTCGCCGGCCGCGCCACCGGCGGGCCCACCTGCCCCGTCGAGCGGCCAGGTGATCCGGCGTGCACGCCGCGGCTGGTTGGCGGCGCCGCGCTGGTCGTGCGGGACGCCTCCGGCTCTCACGTCGCCACGGTGACGACCGACGGCTCAGGCTACTTCCGCCTCGCGCTGGCCCCCGGCGAGTACACGCTGGAGGCGCCCGCCGTGGAAGGGTTCATGAGCGGTCCCGCACCGGTGCCGTTCACGGTGCAGGACGGTGCCGAGGCCTGGCTCGATCTCTCCTGGGACACCGGGATCCGCTGAGGGTCGGGGGCGCGGGGCCACTGGACGCTGGTCCCGGAGGTTGTCGCTGCGCACGATGGGCGACGAATCCGCGCACCTCAGGTACGAAAGTAGGGGTTCTCCGCGTGGGCTCCAGCGTGGATCCTTCGCTTCATGATCCGCCGAACTCTCGCTGCAATTCTCTGGTTCTGGGCCACGGCAACGGCTTGGGCGTTTCTGGCTTGGAGCATCGGCGTGCCGACTGACCCTGGGCCGTTGGTGGCCCTGGTGGTTGGCTTGTTCATCGGACTGGACCCAATGCACCGGATCTGGTCTCGGCCGCAGGCCGTGCGCCCGACCCTGATGCCGTCTCTGCAGACCGACGCCTCCTAGCCCTCGCGCACCTCGCGCTCGCTCGGGCAGGCCTCGGGTGGCCGACGCCCCAAGTTGCGCGGCACCTACTTGATCAACTGGACGCCCAAGGCAACCGGTACCTCGTCGCTGGGCACGGTTGTGGTCACCGGGCCTGTGAAGAAGGCCTTTCGCCAGACGCCCTCGATGTCCTTGCCGCCATCGCAGGCTGTGATCTGGAAGCCGGAATAGCCAACGATGTGGTACCAGGCGTTCTGGCCGGTTCCGCCGGCGGTGTCCCAGATCGGGACCGTCACCGTGATCTGGTTGTCAATGTAGTAGCTGCAGTCGGCGCTGACCTTGTTGCCCGGCAGGCTGCCAATCCGGTCGAGCCCGGGCTCATCGATCCCAGTGCAGCATCCGAAGGACTTGCTCGGTGGGCCGATCTCCTCCTGGAGGAACGGCTTGTCATCCCGGCAGCCGCCGGCGTTGGCAGGCGGGTCCTGCCCGAGCCCATATCCGTCGCACCCGAACTTCAGCCATCCGAACCCACCGGGCACATTGAGATTGCCTGGGGTGAGGTGCTGGGGATAGCAGGGGTCACCCGGGTTCGCGCTGACCGGGCCCGAGCAGAACGGGTATGTCGAGAAGAAGGCTTGCGCGATCCCGGCCGGAAACAGCGTGCCGGGTTGGGGGCCCGCAAGGCTGTAGCCGCCGCGCGCCGTTGCCGTCGCCGACGCGGTCCACGACTGGACACCGACCATCCCGGCAATGAACGGGTGCCACGATCGACTGGACGTCACCTGAACCCCGGCCGCATCGGTCGGGATGGAGCCACTGCCGACGAAGCCGAGGAGGTTTCCGGCCGAGTCAATGTACTGCGGCCCGTCCGGGCTGCCGAACGTCGCGGGGTCTCCCTCGTTGGCGATCACGGTTGCCGAGATCGCGGTGGCGACGTTGGCGTCGGTGCCATTGTTGGTGTCGCCATCGATCCAGACCGCGATGACCCGGGCGCCCGCAAGAGCGGCGAAATCCAACGCATTCTGGGAGCCTCGGCGCTGGGCCAGCGCGAAGCCCCATCGAAGCACCAGCCCCACCGCAAGCAGGACTACTGGCAGGGCAAGCGCGAAGACCACCAGCATCTGGCCGTATTCGCGGACGGGGCGACGACCATGCATCACGGCCTCCTAGTTGATCGAGACGGTGGCGGAGCCGGTGGCGGTAGTGCGCCAAGGATTCCGCTGATGACGGGGGTAAGGGCGTGCCACGTGTATGTCACGCGGACCGAGATGTAGCCGCCGGACTCCGGGCTCGCGCAGGTCGTCGACGTCCAGGCACCAGTCGGTGGCGCCGTCGAGTTGCCCACGCAACTCGTATAGACCTGGTCGACCTGCCCGAACGGAGCCATCTGGCGATTGGCCGCCGTTGTGATGTCTGCTCGCAGGGCATTCACGCTGGCCGGGCAGACCGGCCCACCAACGGCGCCACAGGCGGGATCGGCGCTACCGATCCATGGGGCCTCCACTGATCCGAGCCGGGCGCCCTCGCGGGCTGCATTCGAGACTGTCGAGGTGGCGAAGACGAACCGGCCGGCGTCGATTGCGACGAAGAGCAGCAGGATGAAGAGCGGGAATACCAGCGCGAACTCGACCAGGCCCTGACCCGACTGGGCACGGAACTGGGGTACACGCAGCGACGGCATCATGAGTTCTTCGTGATCGATGTCGTTCCGCCCCGGTTGGTCACCCTCAGTGCCACGGAGTGCGACCTGTTGTCGCCATAGGTGACGGGCGCCGGGTATTGGACGTTCGACTTCAGATCGCCCAGGTCGTGGAACGTCCAATCCCAGTCCGTGATGGGGCAGTTCGCCGGATCCTCCACCGTGGAGGCGTCCGAGTACGTGTAGGTCTTGTTGCCAGTGCCGCTCCGGGTCCACGTGAAGGCCGGGGTCGGTGCTCGCACGGGACGGCGGTCGCCGTGGCGGTGGGCGAAGGATGGGCTGGTGGTAGGCGTAGGCGTGGGGCTCGTCGTGGGCGTGGGGGTAGGCGGCGGAGCCGGGACCGTTGCGCTCTCGATGACCTCGCTAGTCCCACCCTGGTTCGTCACCTCCAGCGTGATCGCGTAGGTGCCGGCTGAGTCGTAGGTGTGGTAGTCCCCGGTGGCGGTCCCGACGGAGGTCGTGCCATCGCCCCAGTCCCAGTGTAGCCGCTGATGTTGCAGACGCCTGAGTCGGGAATGGAAGCGCTGGGATCGACCAACACCTCGAGCCCGGCGACGTTGATGATGCTGAAGTGAGCCGTCGGGGCGGCACAGCTTGGCGGCTGCGTGGCGGAGGCTGACGGCACGTAGCCGAGCACAGTCGCGGTCGCCGAGTTCGTCACGGTCAACGGCCCGCCGAACGCGCCGTTGATGAGTGGTGTGAAGAAGGTGAACGCTCTCGAAACCGTGACCGTCACCGTGTTGCCGGCCCCCGCTCCGCCCGTTGCCGCGGAGCACGCGATCGTTGTACCAACTTGGTCCGCGCAGACCGTCGTGACCGTCAAGGTGCCCTCGCCGGCTTGTCCCTGCACGTTGCTCTCGGCGTTGATCCGAGCGTTGATGGCGGCCGCATCGGTCGGGATGCTGGCGGCGATGTTCGCACCTTCCCGGGCCGCATTGAACATCTGGACGTACGTCATGAACACCCGTCCGAAGTCCAGGGCCATCAACCCCAGCAACAGCAGCACCGGCAGGACCAACACGAACTCGGGCAGCGACTGACCCCGTGAGCGCTCACCTCGGCGCCGAGGGCGAGGCCGATTGGGCTGGAGACCGGGAGCGCTCTACGCGGGCGCGGGCCCCTGAGCCAGGTGAACAACCTGAACGACATTCTCGATTACCCTGGGACGACGATGGGTGCGCAGGAAGGACACATCGTGCCGCCGCTACCTGAAGTCCCTTGCATACAGGACTTTCGGTGCACGTTGACAACGCTCGAGCCATGACTATCGGGCTATGGCCGCCGCGTGCTCAGCCCTAGGTTTCCTCGGGC
>CAWHXD010000006.1:0-374845 GCA_963833225.1 uncultured Chloroflexia bacterium
ACGGGCTGAGCCGCTGGGCGGGAATCGCGTCGTACGCTGCGCTCGCCATCGCCCTGTACTACCTGGGTCGGGCCTGCCGGTCCGGCGACGTCCTGCCCGGATGGCTTGGCGTCGTGGCCTACGCCGGTGCCGCGATCCTGGTCGCCATGATCGTCGTGTCCCAGGCGTCCGGCGCAGATGCCCTCAGCAACCTGCTCAGCCTCGCGGTCGGCATGGTCGTCGCGCCGATCGTCACGATCGGCCTGGGCGCCCACATCGCCCGTGCGGCGAGCGGTGCTCCCGCACCTGTCGATCGGCGCAGCTGAACGGAATCGCGCGGAAGGGGAAGGACGTGGACGATCTCGAGCGGAACAAGGCGCTCATCAAGACCTATTGGGACGCCGTCAACGGCGAGGACCACGCGGACGCTGGAGTCGACCCACGACTCCGCCGACGGAACCATGCACCTGCGGCATTCGACCTGTTGGACCGCGCGTTCGCCAGGTGGTGCTTCACGGTCGAATGTGCCTGCCGCCCCCGTTGACCGGCCCCGTACGGTGGACGGCGTGAGTGCGGTCTCGCTGTCGGTCACGATCCTGCGGCCCGTCGGCGACGTCTTCGCCGTCCTGGCCGATGTCGGCAACGCCGCCAGGTGGTCCGCGCCGGCCGAGCCCCGTGGACCCCTCGTCGACCCAGCGCGTCTCGACGACGTGCGCGTGCCAGGCCGGGTTGTTCTCTGCGTCCGCGACGAAGTGCACCGCTGGCGGCCTTCCGATGCGGCTATCGTGGTCGCGAGGAGGGACGCATGGACATCGCAACCTGGCTCGTCCAGGCACTCCACGTGACGGCCGCGATCACCTGGCTCGGCGGGCACCTGACATGGCAGCACCTGATCCTGCCGGCGTGGTTCCGGCAGCCGATCGAGACGCAGCGCGCGCTCGGACGATCTCTGGTTGCGCGCTACGAGCGGGTCGTCATCCCGACCGCGCTCGTCGTCGTGGTGAGCGGCGTGCTCCGCGGCACCGTATTCGGACGGATCCACACGATCGATGATCTCTCGAGCCGCTATGGCCTGGCCTGGGCCGCGGCGCTCGCACTCATCGTGGTGACGTTCGCGATCGGAGCGCGACTCGGCACACCGAGGGTGCGCGCCTACCTCGACGACGATGGGGCGTGGTCCGTCGCCGTACGGGGCGACATGGGCGCGCTCCTGCGCCGTCGTCGGGCGTTCGTCTCGGCACTGCGGGTTGAGCTTGGCGTGATGCTGGTGGTCCTGGCGCTGATGTTCGTGATGCGCCTCAGCTGAGCGGGCAGCGGGTCCCGCGCCCGTGACGCCGACGACGGCCGACTCGGTGTTCTTGGCACATCGACTTTGCGTGCGGGCCGTCGTCCAGGGGATGACGGCGAGAAACTCGTCGCGCGAACCATGACCTGAGCGATGCGGAAGCCCTATTCAACACCGCGCTAAGGCGGCCAAACCCTGAAGCTGCTTACGAAACATCAGTTCTGCCGCTGAGTAGCCGCACTACCTCGCTGAGAAGCCGCTACTCGTCCGATCGGGCGCTGCCCTCGGGTTCGGGCAAGCGCTCGGCGAGGATCCACACTAGCTGCGCCGTCGTCGTCGCGCCAACCTTCGATCTGGCGTTCGCCAGGTGGTGCTTCACAGTCGAGTGCGACAGGCCGAGACGGTGGGCGGCCGCCTTCTCCGAGCCGGCGGCGAGGACCGCTTCGACCACTGCCAGCTCGCGGTCCGTGGCGTGCTCGGCCGAGCGGCGGGCCCTCACGCCAGCCGCCTCGCGGCGGCCAGCCACTCATCACGGCCCTCGATGGGCATGACATAGGCTGTTAACGCGCGCCCAACACCTGTCGGGCGCGCCATTGTCTTGAGTCGCGACATCGGCGACACATGAGTCGCGACATCGGTGACACATGAGTCGCGACATCGGCGACATCGGTGATCAGCAGGTCTGCTGGGACCCCGGCCATCGGCCGGGGTCTCGTCGTTGGTTGCGGAGCCCCTCCGACCTCGCCTCGGGGACGTCAGCCTCGCGCCAGGTCGCGGGACCCGTGGAATACTTGAGTCATGGCTCAAGTGTTCGCCTCGGCGATCGACGTGGATCAGTGTGACGTCGACTGCCTCCATCCGGTGCACGTCCGGCTGATCCTGGGGCGCACCCTCGGGACCGATGGCTCACGCGCGGTGGCCGACCTGTTCGCCGTCCTGGCCGATCCTTCCCGGGCGCGGATCCTTCACCTGCTCGCGATCAGCGAGCAGGAGCTATGCGTCTTCGACATGGCGTTGGTGCTTGGGATGAGCGTGTCCGCGCTGTCCCACCAGCTCCGCGCGCTGCGCGAGAGGGGGACGGTCAGCCGCCGCAAGGCCGGCCGGATCGTCTACTACCGGCTCGTCGACGACCACATCCGCCGGCTCGTGCTCGACGCCACCGTTCACGTCGCCGAGGTTGCGGTCTGATGCCGCATAGCCATTCTTCCGCCGCACGGCACCGGAAGCGGCTGGCCGCGGTCTTCGGGCTCACGCTGTCGATCTTCGCGGTCGAGGTCGTCGGTGGCCTGATCTCGAACAGCCTCGCGCTCCTCGCAGACGCTGGGCACATGTTCACCGACGTCTTCGGCATCGGCTTCGCGCTCGCCGCGATCTGGATCGCCGGCCGACCCGCGACGAGCGACCGGACCTTCGGATACCTTCGCCTCGAGATTCTCGCCACGGTCGCGAACGCCCTGCTCCTCTTCGGCGTCTCCGCGTATGTCCTCTACGAGGCCTGGCGCCGTCTTCTCGAGCCGCCCGACGTCACGTCCGGACTCATGCTCGCGGTCGCGGTCGTCGGCCTGGTCGCAAATGGCGTCTCGCTCTTCCTGCTCCGCGACGCGCAGGGCCACAGCCTGAACATGCGTGGCGCGTATCTGGAGGTCATGGGCGACCTCGCCGGATCCGTGGCGGTCATCGTCGCCGCAGTAGTCATCGCGGTGACCGGCTGGACGCAGGCCGACGCCGTCGCCTCGGCGGCAATCGGCGTGCTGATCATCCCACGGACGTGGAGCCTGCTCCGCGAGGCGCTCGATGTCCTGCTCGAGGCGACGCCAAAGGGGACGAGCCTTGACACTGTCCGGGAGCACATCCTCGAGGCACCGGGGGTGGCCGATGTGCACGACCTCCACGCCTGGACGATCACGAGCGGCATGAAGGTCGTCAGCGCCCATGTCGTACTGGATGAGGAGGCGAAGGCCGGCGACATCCTCGACCACCTCGGCATGTGCCTGTCCAACGACTTCGACGTCAAGCACTCCACGTTCCAGCTCGAGACGCCCGAGCACGTCCAGTGGGAGGCTCGCGCCGAGCAGGCACAGATGTGAGTGTGGCGAGGGACCCCAGGCCCGTGCGAGGGGCCTCGGCGTTCCCGACGCCGGCGCTGACCACCATCAGCTTCCCGGCCGATGAGATGGGCGACGTCGCGGCGCGGATTCTCCTCGGTCGGGTCGTCGGTGGCGACGCGGCATCCGATCAGATCCTGGTACGGCCGACGTTGACGGTTCGCGACAGCACGGGGAAGCCGCGCACCTGATCGCGCAGCGAGACGGTCACCGGGCGTACGCGCAGCGATCGACGACGCACCACACGGTCCTGCTCACTGGACAGCCGTCCTACGGTGGACTCACGCACGACCGCTGTGCGTGTCGAGCCGGCTCGTGCGCCGGAGGCTGGCCATGAATGACGATGGCTCCGAACAGCCGGAGGATCGGCAAGCGGTCGTCAGGCGGCGAATTCGAGCACATCGGTCGATCGGTGCAGCGCCAGGTCGGAGTAGGGATCAGCGTCGGGCTCGCGTCGCTCCACGTGGACGAAACGCTCGAGGAGCTCACCGCCCGGGCCGACGCGACGCTGCTCGACCTCAAGAAGCGGCACGACGCCTAGCGCGCGCGGCTCGCGTTCGTCTCCCTGGCCGAAGAGAACTCACGGCACCTGACCGGCAATGACGACCGTTATACTTGGCATCCTGCCAAGGACACTTGACATCAACCTGGCGGCGGTGCAGGATTGCAGCCATGCCGACCAGGGCCGATGTCCGTCTTCAGAACCGTCTCCGAGTTGCGCGCGCCGAGCGCGACCTGTCACAAGGAGAGCTCGCGCTGGCCGTCGGCGTCAGCCGCCAGACGATCAGCTCGATCGAAACCGGCCAGTATTGCCCGTCGACGGCGCTGGCGCTCCGTTTGGCACACACCCTGGGCGAGCAGGTGGAACGACTGTTCTGGCTGGAAGGAGAGACTCATGCGTAGCTTGTTCGTCCGCGACGAGCGCGAAGCCGCTGTCGAGCAGGGCGGCGACCGGCTCGCCTACATCGTCATGTCGTACGGGTTGCTGCTCATCGTCGCCTACCGCTCCTTCGTGGACCAGCAGGCGTCCTGGGATCTCCTCGCACTCGTTGTGGCAGGCGGGATCGTGAGCATGGGCTACCGAGTGTGGAGGCGCGGCCTGAGCCGCGATGCGCTCCTCCTGGTGGGCCTCACGATCGCCGTTGCCGTCGTTGTCGGGGCTCTCGTCGCGCTGGGCGTTCGATGACCATCGGCCGCAGCTCAACGACTCGGAGCCTGCCCCGGCCGATCGCCACGATCGGGCTGACCTGGCTGGCGATGCTTGGTGTCGACCTGTTCCTGCACGCGGGATTGCTCGCGCCCCTCTATGACTGGGGCAGCCCGTTCCTGCTCGAGCCGGAGACAGCCTTCGTGAGGATCCCGGCAGGCTACCTGGCGTTTCTGGTTCTCGCGGCTGGACTCGTCTGGCTGCTCCCGCGACTCGGCGTTGGCAGCGGCCGTGAGGGTGCCGTGATGGGTGGCGCCTTCGGAGCGGTGATCTGGGGTGCCCTGATCCTCGGACTGTGGTCGATCTCAACCGCCGACCCAGCCCTGCTCGCGGGCTGGTGGGTCGGCCAGAGTGCTGAGCTTGCCCTGGGGGGCGCCATCGTCGGGTCCGTCATCAGTGGCATGAGACTCCGCAGCCTGGCGTGGCGGGTGGGCGCAATCGTGGTCGTCCTGGCGATCTGCAGCCGTGGTGCTCCAGTCGACTGGATTCGCCCAGGCGCCCGTTCTCGTGCGCTGATCGAGGGCCTCACGGTGCATGGCGGATCCCCCGCCGAGCCCGGCGCTGGCTCGCGCTTCCCCGCGCCTGCGAACGCAAGTTCGACCTTGCTCCTGATCATGGCCGTCGGAGCGGGGCTCGCGATCGGCCTCGCCACCTCCGTCGGGCAAGGGTTGGCTGCCGGCAGGATTGGCGCCCCTGAGCAACTCGTCCGGCTCGTGGTGCACCTGCGCGTTCGCCCTGGCGCTGTCCGAGCGGGACCCGCGACCGGCCGCCCTGATCGGCTTCGCGTCGCTCGTTGCCATGCTCGCCGGCTACGCGCTGGCGACCGAGCTCCGCGGTTTCCCGGTCGGGACCTCGATGTTCGTCCGCTTTGGCGCCGCGGCAGTCGTCGCGGGGCCGGCCCTCGGCGTCGGCGCTGCGTGGCTGAGGGGCCCGAACCCCCACCGTGCCGCTGCGGGGGTCGCCCCGATCGCCGGCATCCTGCTGGGCGAGGGACTCTACGGTCTCACCGTGGTCGCGGCGACGACATTCGTCGGCTACTGGGTCGGCGAGCTGACCGTCGGTCTCGTCCTCGTCGTCCTCGCGACCATTCGTCTTCGAGACCGACGCGGGATCGCGCTGATGCTCGCCCTCTCGGCCTCCGCGGCGGCCATCTTCTACCTCACGTACACGCGCGTGCTCGGCGCCCTGTCCTGAAGACGGCCGGCGCCCCGGGTGCCGAGGCGCTGCGGAAGGCTCCGGCCGGTCGACGGTCAGGCAGACGCCACCCGGTTCCGACCGCCACGCTTCGCCCGGAACAGCGCTTCGTCGGCGGCTCGCAGCAGCGCCTCCTTCGTCGGCGCGCCGGGATCGATGGCGGCGCAGCCGGCCGACACGTGCGCGTTGAGCTGCTCCCCGACCGGACCCTCGATGACCCGCGAATCCAGCGGTGACCGGATGTCCTCGGCGATCGCGACGGCTCCATCGAGCTCGCACTCCTCGAGGATCACCACGAACTCCTCGCCCCCGTACCGGGCAACGAGGTCGCTGGAGCGCAGCCGCTCGTGCAGCAGGCCGGCAAAGGCGCGCAGGACCGCGTCGCCCGCCTGGTGGCCGTGATCCCTGTTGAACCGCCCGAAGTGGTCGAGGTCGAACATGATCGCGGACAGCCCCGTCGCCCCACGATTCCGGCGCCAGCGAGCAAAGATGAGGTCGAGCGTGGCGTCAAAGTGCCGCCGGTTGTAGAGGCCCGTCAGCCCGTCGTGGATGGCGAGCTCGGACACCTCCTGGTGGAGCAGGGCGTTGGCCATCGCGAGCGCGACCTGCGCGCCGAGCGCCTGCATGACCTCGCACTCGACATCCGTGAACGGGTGATCGAGGTCCGCGCGACCCACGGAGATGGCGCCGAGCACGGTCTCGTCCTGGATGAGCGGGACGGCGACCGAGATCAGGGCATCGGGCGGGATCTCGTCGCGGAGGGCGCTCGCGTAGTCGGGGCGATGAAGAATCATCGGCCCCAGGAACACCCGCTCCGCGATCGCCCGGCCAGCCGGACCGTCACCCAGTGGCACGTCTGCGCCGATGAATGCCTCGGCGACACCGTGTGCGGCGGTCAACCGGTACCGCCCGGTCTCCCGGTCCCGCGTCGTGAGGGTCATGACGTCGCCCGGGAAGATCCTCAACAGCGCCTCCATCAGCGCCGGGGCGAGTCGCTCGGGCTCGAGGATCGCATTGGTTGCCCGGGCGAACTCGCTCAGCGCCGCCAGCAGCTGGGCACGCTGCGCGAGGGCGAGCTGCTCCCGACCGAGCAACAGGGCGCTGGCCACGCGCTCGGCAACCGCCAGCGCCAGCCGCAGGTCGTGGTCGGCGAATGGTGCGCTCTCGGTGGTCTCGATATCGAGGACGCCGATCGCCCGGCCGTCGGCAATGAGCGGGACCGCGATCTCGCTGCGGACGTCGTCGCACGCCTCGACGTAGTCCGCGTCGGTACGCACGTCGGGCACCCACGCCGCGACGCCCGTCCGGGCAACCCGTCCGACGATGCCCTGGTCGATGCCAATCGAACTCGGCATGTTGGCAAACCCGCGGGCAGCGCCGACACGCAGCCGATCGCCTTCGACGATCAGCAGGCTGAGGTGGTCATAGCCCATCTGGTGGGCGAGGGTCTCCAGCACGGAATTGAGCGATTCGGCGGTCGGTCCGTGGCTCGCCAGCACCTGTCCGACACGGGCAATGCCGGCCAGCGCGTTCTCGGTCCGGCGCTGCTGGGTGATGTCGGTGCCGGTCCCGATGACGTGGGTCACGACTCCCGAATTGTCGGTCAGGCAGGTGCTCGACCAGCTGATCAGCCGCCTGGAGCCGTCACGCCGCAGCCAGTGGTTCTCGTACGTGTTGGGAAACAGGCCCGCCCGCAGGTCCGCGAACGTGGCCTGCACGCCCGGCAGGTCGTCGGATGGGATGAGACGATCCCAGATGGCGTGGCCGACCATCTCCTCGCTGTCGTAGCCAGTGAGCTGCTCGCACGCCGCGTTGAACTGCACGACGGTCCCGGTCGGGTCAAGGACGATCACGAGCGATCCCGCGACATCGAGGACACCCGCAACGAACCGCTCCTGCTGGGACCGCACGAGCTCGGCCTCGACGGTCTCGGAGACATCGCGGCTGACGGAGACGCTGCCGACGATCTCGCCGCCAACGACCCATGGCTTGACCGTCGATTCGACCCACTTCTCGGTGCCATCGCGGAGGCGGACGGATGCCCTCGCCCCGCCATGTCCGGCCGGCCCGGATCGCGGCCAGCAGCTGCTGCTCATCGGCGGCGTGGCGCATCCGGGATGGGAGCAGCTCGCCGAACAGCCGCCCGATCGCCTCGCTGGCCGTGTACCCGAACAGCGTGGCCGCCGAGTCGGCCCAGTGGGTGATCCGATTCTCGAGGTCGGTCGCGAACACGGCGTCCGGAACATCCCCGATCGTGATGTCACGGGTCACGACGGTCGGGCTCGGGCGAAGTGGGGGTTCGAGGTGTCGGGGTCCTGACCTGTTCAATGCCTCACCAGGATGGGGAACCGGTTGACCCTACGCCGAGACCGTCAGGGCCTCAACCGGCAGGTGGTCACGGGCGAGGAGTCATTGGTCCTCCGTGACATGGCTGGGACCAATGGCCACACCGGCCCCCCTACCGGGTGGGTGCGATGCGTCCACCGACGATCGAAGATCAACCGGTGCGGTCTCGCAACGTGCGTATGGCCGTGAACGCAGATGCCACCTCGTACCGAGCGTGCCGATGACCCCGCCGCAGCCCGCCGCAGCCCGCCGCCAGCGACCCCGCAGGTCGTCGCGGCCGGCTCCCGCGCCGAGACAGATCGGGAGTCCCGAGGCGGCGTTCGACGAGCTCACCCTGGACGCCGTCGAGACGGTCGCCCAGATCGGTTCGTACTCGCTCGACGTCCTCGCCGGACGCTGGACAAGCTCACGCGGCCTCGACCGGATCTTCGGGATCGACGAGGCCTTCGACCGAACCGTGGACACCTGGGCTTCGCTCGTGCATCCGGCGGATCGGGAGTCGATGATGGCGTATCTCGCGACCGAGGTGCTCGGGCAGGGCAAGCCGTTCGACCGCAGGTACCGGGTGGTCCGCCACGACACCGGGGAGGCCCGCTGGGTCCACGGGCGTGGAGCCCTGACCTTCGGTCATGCCGGCCGGCCGGTGCGGATGATGGGCACGATCGCCGACGTGACCGACCGGCACGAGCTGGTGGCGGAAAATCGGAAGCTCGCCCAGGCAGTGCGCCCAGACGACCGAGGCGGTCCTCGTCACGAGCCCAACGGGCGAGTTCGAGTTTGCGAACCCCTCCTTCGATCATCTCGGGGTCGTCGCGAGCGGCGAGTCCCTCCAGGACGCGCTCAGTCGCCTCACGGCTGACCTGTCGCCCAAGGTGCTCGAGGATCTGGGGCGGGCGTTGTCCCGCGGGCGCCCGTGGACGGGCGTGCTCACGTACCGTGATCGCTGACAGCGCGGACCGGGTCACGGATCTCTCGATCTCGCCGATCGTCGATGATGACGGCGTCCCGATGGGCAACGTCACGGTCGCCCGGGACATCACGCACCAGGTCGATGCCCGTCACGCGCTCGAGGCCTCGGAGGCGCGTCTGCGGAGCGGGCTGGACGCGATGCTCGAAGGCGTCAGCGTCGAGACGGCGATCCGGGACGACACGGGCCGCATCGTGGACTTCCAGATCGACTACTCGAACGCGAGCATCGGCCGCCTGTCCCGGGTCCCGGCCAGGGATCAGATGGGTCGGAGGCTCCTGGAGCTGTTCCCCGCCCACCTCGAGAACGGCCTGTTCGACGAGTACGTGGCCGTCGTCGAGACCGGGATCCCATTCGAATCGGGCGCGTTCCACTACCTGGACCCGCACGCTGCAGGCGGGCCGCTGGACCAGGTCCTTGAGCACCGGGCCTCGAAGATGGGCGACGGCTACGTGCTGTCCGTCCGTGACATCACCGAGCACCACCGCGCTGAACGCGAGATGCGCCACCTGGCGACCGCCATCGAGCAGTCTTCCGACGCGGTGGTCATCACCGACGCGACCGGCAGCCATCGAATACGTCAATCCGGCGTTCGAGCGGGTCAGCGGGTACTCCCGCGATGAGGTTCTTGGCCAGAACCCCCGGATCCTCAAGAGCGGCGTCCAAAGCCCGGCGTTCTATGCCGCCATGTGGGCGACGCTTGCGCGCGGAAGATCGTTCGTCGCTGACCTGACGAACCGCCGCAAGGACGGCAGCCTGTTCGAGGAAGAGGCCGTCATCTCGCCGGTCCGTGATGGGTCGGGCACGATCACCAGCTACGTCGCGGTCAAACGAGACGTGACCAGTGAGCGTTCGATGGAAGCGCGCCAGGCGCGGATGGCGCGCGAGCGCACGCTGATCGCCGGCATGATCGCGGACCTGACGGTCCTGCCGACGCCCGCCGCAACGGCCGAGGCGATCTGCCGGGCGATCGTGACCGCGACCGGACTCGGAAGTGCCAGCCTCTCCTACTTCAGTGCGGAGGGGCACTCGCTGCCGCTGGCGTTCGTGCGAGCTGATGGCAGCCCAGTCAACCCGCGCCGCCTCCCGGCCAGGCGAAGCCGCACGCTGCGAGAGCGGGCGGTGGAAGGACCCTGGGTCGAGGCCTGGGCCCACCGGCCATCCCACCCCTACGCCCGGGTGCACGCAGAGCTCGGGACCGTGGCCCTGGCCTACAGTCCAATTCGCCACGCGGGCAGGCTCATCGGGCACCTGACGGTCACGTCCGCCGAGGTTGATGCCGTCGCCCGGCTGACCGAGGTCCTGCCCGGGCTCCTGGAGTTCGCCGGAGCCGGTGGTGCCCTCGTGGGATCGGGCATCGAAATCGCTGCTCGAGGTGAGCCTGGTCCGCTCGCGCATCAGCGAGGTGCTGCGGGAGGCGGCCTTCCACCCCGTCTTCCAGCCGGTGGTCGACCTCGTCACCGGAGAGCGCGTCGGGTACGAGGCCCTCACCCGGTTCACGGATGGCACTGCCCCTGATATCACCTTCGCGGACGCCCGGTCCGCAGGACTTGAGGCGGAGCTCGAGCTGGCGACCTTGGGCGCCGCGATCGAGGCTGCCCGGACGCTGCCGCGTGACGCCTGGCTCAGCCTCAACGTCTCGCCCGCGCTGCTTGCCGGGAGCCGGCGGCTGGCCCGCTCGCTGGGGGAGGCGGATCGACCGGTCGTGCTCGAGGTGACCGAGCATGTGGCGGTCGAGGACTACGCGACCCTCCGCGCCGCGGTCAAGCGACTCCGGCCGCCGGTGCGGGTGGCGGTCGATGACGCCGGCTCCGGCGTGGCCAACTTCGGCCACATCGTGGAGCTGCGGCCGGCGTTCGTGAAGCTGGACATCGGGCTCGTGCGAGGGATCGACGCGGACCTGACCCGCCAGGCGCTGATCGTCGGGCTTCTCCATTTCGCGAGCGAGTCGGCGAGCCAGACGATCGCCGAGGGTGTGGAGACCGAAGCGGAGCTGGCAACGCTGCGGCGGCTCGGCGTGCCGTTCGCCCAGGGCTATCTGCTCGCCCGGCCGGCACCGGCGGAGACGTGGGGGACGACGGCGCGCCGGCTACCTCGCGAGTGACACCCGGGCGAAGTTGCTGTGCGCCAGCCGCGTGCCGTCGGCGGCAAACGCGACGACCTGCAGCCGCACCCTGACGACGTCGGTGCCAACCCGGAAGGCCAGCGGTGAATCCGGCGGGCGCGTGAACTCGCCGATGACCTTCCGGGCGGATGGTGCGGACCCGCCTCGTCACCTGCCCGCCACACCCACGCGACAAGCCGATAGCGGAGCGCGCCCGGCGTCCCGGTCCAGGTGACCTTGACCTCGGAAGGGCCTGCCACGCGCGCCACCAGCTTGATGGTGGCGACGTCGGCCGGCGTCGGCGTGGGAGTCTCGGGCCGCGGCGTCGCGGTCGACGGGGATCCGGTTCGGGTCGCCGCCGGGGTCGCCGACGGGATCGCCGTCGCGGTCGGCGTGCGGTCAGGCGTCGCGGTGGGCGGGCCCTTCGGCGGTTCCCCGGACCTCGTGGTGGGGTGCGGGTGACGGCGTTGGCGACCTCACCGCGGTGGTCGGGGTCGGTGCCCGGGACGCGGGCGGAGTCGATGCACCGGGCGGCACGGTGGGGGGCGTCGAGCCGCCGGGCCGGGACGCCTCCGAGCCGGGCTGGACCTGCAGGCGTCCGGCATCGATGGTGGCCACGTCACCCCCGCGGAGCACCACGTCTCCAATCCTCGCGGAACCGCCGGCGCCAACCCGGACCACGGAGCCGTCGGGGAGCAGCAGTCCATCCGGGTTCACGAGCGTGGTGCCGTCGGCCAGCGCGACCTCCACGTTGACCGCCCCGGTGAGCTCAAGGTCGGGTGACGTCCCGAGCCCGACCACGCCGATGAGGAACACGATCCCGAGCATGGCCGCGGCCGTGGTCAGCCCGGCAGCGAGCCTGAACGCCGTCCACCGCCGCATGCGGGCCGGCGGGGCGGGAGGAGTCACCGGTGCCGTCGTCCGCGCGACCGCCAGCAACCGCGCCTCGAGCGCGGCCTGGAACTCGGGTCGAGGTTCGGGAACGGGTCGCCTCCCGGCCGCCTCGAGCTCGCGGCGCAGATCGTCGTTCATCTCGGCACCGTCATGGTCATGGAACGCCTCAGGGCCCGGGTCGCCCGGTGGACCACGACCGCCATCGTCGCCTTGGACGTGCCCATGGCGGCGGCGGCCTCGTCGGGGGTCAGGTCGGACAGAAAGCGCAGCGACAACGCGCGCTGGTAGCGGGGGCTGAGGCCATTCATGGCTTCGAGGACCTCGGCGGCGGCGTCCCGGTCACCGACCTCCTCGGCCGGATCGCGCGGCCCGTCCGCGTGGAGGGCGTGGGCCGCCCCCAGGGCCCGGTCCGAAGCGGCGCGCGAGGTGCGCCGGTAGTGGTCGACGAGCTCGTTGGCGACGATCCGGAACAGCCACGGCCCAAACCCGCCGCTCCGCCATGAGAACGTGCCGAGGTTCCGCAGGGCGCGCTCGAAGGCAGCCGAGGTGATGTCCTCGGCCACCTCCGGGACGCTGGTGCGCCGGTAGGCGAACGCGTACACCCTGGGGAAGTAGCGGAGGTAGAGCTCGGCAAAGGCATCCGGCTCGACCCTGGCCATTTCGACCAGCGCGCGTTCGTCCAGCCCACCGTGATCGGGGTCCACCCGGACAGTCTGACGGCCTCAGCGGGCGTCCGAACGCACCGGTGCGGCGGGTTGCGGGTCGTTGGCCGGGATCTCGACGACCACCGGTCCACCCTTGCCGACCGTGTGGCCGGCCCTGGTCCTGACGGTCACCGCGTAGCGGATCGACTGGCCCGGCTTGACGTCGGTGTCGACGAAGCTTCGCCGGCCATCGAGACCGGTCCGGTAGATCTTCTCGCGGGCGCCGCCGTCAACGGAGCGCCACAGCACGTAGCGCGCGGCCCGTGGGTGGCTGGTCTTGGACCACTTGCACTCGACGCTCGCCTGGTCGCCGACGCCATCCAGCGCGCAGGCCAGGCGCAACACCTCGTCGGGCACCGGGACCCGGACCGTGACCCGGTTGCTGACGGCGATCTTGCGGCCGTTGGCGGCCCGCGCGACGACCTTGTACGTGTAGGTGTGGCGGGTGGCAACGCGGGTGTCCGTGTAGTCGAGCGGCTCACCGGCCCGGATCCTCGCCATCAGGCGGCGTGCCCCGCCATCCGCGGCGTCCCGGATCCGCCACAGCTGGTAGACGCGGACCCGCGGGGAGTCGACCACCGACCAGTGGCACCCGATGACCGCGGCGGCGGGCACGATGGCGCCGGCGTCCGTCGTCGGGACGGCGTCAGGCTGGACCAGGGCGCAGCGAAGGCGGATCCGGCTCGCGAGCTGATCGACCGGGTCGACGTCAACGACCGCGGATTGGCCGGCCAGCCCATTCGGGCTGCCCACTGACGCGAGTGCGGTCGCGGGCAGCATCGAGCCCAGGAGCACGATGGCGCCGATGATCGGGGCGAGGGATGCTCGTCGCATGTTGGGGTTCCCTTCCAGCAGGTGCAGAGGTGGGTCGTCCAACACAGACAACGACGAGGGCGGTCGGCGATTACACCGCGTGCGGGGCCCGGGCGCTACACGGCCCGGCGGCGTCGCTCGTGGACCGCGTCGTGGAGCTCGGCAGTGGTGCGGGTCTCGCGCCGTCCTCGCCGCGGGCTCACGGGGTGTGCCGCCGCGGCGCGGCGCTCGTCGTGCGCGTGGTCATGCGGGTGATCATGCGCGTGGTCGTGGACATCGGGCTCCCACGGGACCCCGGATGCAAACACCTCCACGAACATCTCGACCAGCTCCGGATCGAACTGGATACCGGCCTGGCGGCGCAGCTCCGCAAGCGCCTCCTCGTGGGAGATCCGCTCGCGGTAGGGTCGCCCCGCGATCATGGCCTCGTAGGCATCCACGATCGAGACGATCCGCGCCCCCACGGGGATCTCGGCACCCGCCAGGCCGTGCGGGTAACCGCGCCCGTCGAACCACTCGTGGTGGTGGAGCACGATCGTCGCCGCGTCGCGCAGGGCACCGGCCTGCTCAAGCACCACCTGGCCGATCTTGGGATGCTCGGTGACAACGCGCCACTCCGATGCCGCGAGGTCGCCGGGCTTGGCCAGGATCTCGTCGGGGATGGCGAGCTTGCCAAGGTCGTGGAGCAGGCTCGCCGTCCGGATGCGCTCAAGCTCGCCCCGCGGCAGGTCGATGGCCCGCGCCAGGGCGACGGACGCCTCCGCGATGAGGGTGGAGGGCTTGCCCGCCCAGGACGCGCGCTCGGTGAGCGTCCCGAGCAGCGTCTCCTGGGCCGCCATCATCGCGGCGCGACCCACGTCGAGGGCGCGACTCCGGGCCTCGGCCGCGATCGGCGCGCGTCGGACCGTGCCCTCATCGCCGGTCTCGCGGAACACGTACACCTGGTCCCGGCCAAGCGCCTTGGCCGAGTAGAGCGCCGCGTCGGCATCACGGACCAGCACGTCCGGCCGGAGGACATGTCCCAAGGCCGCCGGCCACCCCCGCGGACAGCGTCACGGACACCATCTCGCCGTCCGCCAGCTCCACCGACGTGCGGGACATCATCTGGCGCAGCTTCTCGGCCACGGCGGCGGCGGCATCGACGTCGGTCTCGGGGAGGACGATCAGGAACTCCTCGCCCCCATAGCGGCCCGCCATGTCCGTGGCACGAACGTTGGCGGCCAGCAGCCCGCCCACGTGCCGCAGCACGAGGTCGCCGGCGGCGTGACCATGCGAGTCGTTGAGTCGCTTGAAGTGGTCGAGGTCCACGAGGATCACGCACAGCGGGTGCCGGTAGCGGGCGGCCCGGGCGAGCTCCTCGTCCACGCAGCCCAGGATCGCCTGGCGGTTCGCGATGCCGGTCAGCGGGTCGACGGTCGCCAGCCGCCAGGTGTCGGCGACCCGGTCGGCAAGCGCACGGAAGGCCGCGCGCAGCCGGGGGTCGCGGATCCGGGCCGCGTCGACGGCCACCAGGGCCGCCTCGTCCTGGGCCTTCGTCAGGTCGTTCGGCGAGTGCGCTCACCCGACGGTTCTGGCGGCTGACGCTGAGGGCGGCGAACCCCGCCGAGCCCGCCAGCGCGCCGGCCAGGGCGATCAGCGTGCCGAGGGCGAGGGCGGAGGTCAGGGGATCCAAGCTGGTACTCGAGCGCAGATGGGCGCCACGAACGCGGCCATCGTGGAGCGCACCGTCAGGCTAGGGGTCCGCGCGCCGCCGGCCATGGTGCGAAGGTCCCGGTGGCCGCGCACTGACGGGCCGGTTCCCGTGCGCACCGCGCGGGCAGCGCTCGAGTCATGGCCCGAAAGTCCTGCCCCAGGCTCATCCGCGACCGCCGCCTCGGGTCACTCGCCCGCCAGGGCCCTGCGCCCGGGCCAGCTCCCGCCCGTCGTGATCGGCGAGCCGCCAGGCCCATCCGGGCGCGCCCTCGACCGGGTCCTGCCAGGTGACACCCAGGAGCCTCGCGCCGGGTGCCGCCGGGGCCAGGTACTCGAGCCGGAGCCGGCGAGGGGTGCCGGCGATGGCGGGGCGGCCCCGGGTCCTGCCGCCGCCAGCGCCTCCTCGAGATAGTCGACGTAGGCGGCGTTGTTGACGTGGCCCATCGGGTCAAGGTCCTGCGGCCGGACGGCGGAGCGGTGATGGACCGCGTCCGCCGGGGCGGGCGGCAAGGGCACCTTGCCGGGCTCGAAGCTCCCGGGCGGGACCTCGAACGCCGCGGGGAACGCCTGGGGGACTCGGCCGGGCAGGCCGCGTCGCGTGTCGGTCATCACCCAGTCGGTGTGGCCCCAGAGCACCAGCCGTCCCATCGCCGATCCGCCCTTCCGTCCGCCGTCGGGCCCATACCTTGCGAAACCCCGATGACGGCGGTGGTCAGGGCGATGGTCTGCGCCCAGGCGGAGCGGCTCGAGGATCGCGAGCTCCACGGCTCGGACGACCCACGCGAGGTCCCGCGTCGCGTACCAGTCACGGTCGAACCCCATCCGCTCCGAGTGGACCCAGGCAATGTCCTGGGCGTAGCGCAGCAGCGCCGACGTGCGGAGCCAGCCCGTCCGGGCCGCACTCGTCGAACCGGATCCGGTAGGGAACGGTGACGCCCCGGACGATCGCGGGGTCCGGACGGGGCAGCGCTCACGCCGGCTTCCGTCCGGCAAGCCGATCCAGCCCATCGAGCGCGATGAGCTTGAGGCCCTCGAGGGCGACCGGACCGCGCTCCCGGACGAGCCGGACCTCGCACGAGCGCCGCGCGTCGAAGATGACCAGGCCGACCAGGAGCCGGGCGCCCTCATCGGCGGCCCCCCGCCGCGCGTCGTCCGAGCTGGTGGAGCACATCGGACTTGATGCCACGGGCACCCCACTTGCAGTCCCAGGCCTCGCCGGCCCCGTCGCGCTCGACGGTCACGTCGTAGGGATGGATCTCGGCAGGGCGGCCGTCGAACAGGATCCGTCGCTCCCTGCGGACGCGGCGCCGTGCGCTCGACGAGCAGGCGCTCCGCCAGCGCCTCGACGATCGCGCCCCGGAACTGGCTGCGTGTCTGGTCGCCGCGGTCCGCGACCGACAGGGAGACCGCGAGGATCCCCTCGGAGCGGTCCCTCACCGGGTCGCCCGGCGACGGCGCCGCCGGACCGAACAGCGTCGGGAACATCGTGCGCCAGGTCGCCGGGTCGAGCGACTCGCCATTCATGACCGCCCGCGCCAGCAGCCGCTGGACCGTCGTCGCGGCGGCGAGGAGCTCGGCCGCCCGGACGACCAGTGGATCCGCCTGGATATGCGCATACACGACCGCCCGGCCATCCGGGCGCGCGTCCATGAACCGCATCAGGCCGGCTCCTCGAGGGCCGCGAGGGCGACCTGCGGGAGGGTGGACAGCCAGTCGATGGCCCGGTGAACGTCAGTGATGCGGCCCGCTTCCTCGACGAGCGCCGCGATCGCGGCCTCCGAGCGCCACGGGGGCCGGCTCCGCGCCGCGCGACGTCGAGACCGCCAGCAGGCGAGCCCGCCAGACCGTGTCCAGGTCAGCGAGGTACTGCCACTCGTCGGTGACCGGCTCGGCGATCGTGGCGAGCGCGTCGAAGCCGGCGAGGGCGTGGGCGATGCACTCGGAGACACTGGCGACCATCAGCCTGAGCGTACGCCGGTCGCCGCCACCGCGGGGATCAGGCGGGCTCGGAGCTCCCGGCAAGGGCGGACGACGGTCGCGGCTGGCGGGCTGGTGCCGAGGGCGCGGCGACCGTCGACGACAAGGCGTGCCAGGGCACGCCGGCCCTTGTCGTCCCAGCGCGTGGAGTAGGCCTTCACCGCCTTCCGGCGGATCTCCCAGGCCACGGATCGCTCGCCGACGCGCTCCAGTCGAGCCACGACGTCGAGGACTTCGCGGTACAGGTGCGGCATGTCTGCGATCGAGAGGGACTCGTCCACGAGCGGACACGATGGGGCTCCCGTGTCGATAGCGGAATGGGAACGAGGTCCGGTCAGCGGCCGGCCATCCGTCCCGGGTGGTGCGGTCGCGCAACGGGGTCCATGCCGCCCGGAGGCCGGCGACGCCCGGGCGAGGCTGTCCGTGAGCCGGTGATCAGTCGCCCCGGTGGTGCCCGCTCTCGATCCGGAAGCCCGGCCCGATCCCGCGCGCAGGCTCCAGCCGGGCCAGCACCTCGTCGACCCATCCGGCAGGTGGCCCGTCGCGGAGACGCTCGACCATGGCGTCGAGGTCGCGGCGCGGGCCCTCGGCAACGACCCGGACGCTGCCGTCGGCGAGGTTCGCCACGAAGCCGTCAAGCCCCAGCTCCATCGCCTCGCGCAGCGCGAACACCCGGTAGCCGACACCCTGCACGCGGCCGCGCACCGTGGCGTCGAGAGCGCTCCCGCCCCACCGGCGGCTCGCTCACCTGGTGGCGCACCAGGTGCGGCCAGCGCACGAGCAGCACGTCGAGGACGAGCTCCGGCGTGGCGTTGACATCGAGCAGCTCGCCGGCTCGAATGATGCGCGCCAGCGTGTCCGCGGCCGACGCCGCCGGCAGGCGGCGCGCGGCTGCCTCGACCTCCTCGAGCAGCGCAACGTCTCGGATCGAACCGATCGCGCCCTGCTGGGCGCAGGCGAGGTCACGGGCAAGATCGCGCCACAGGTCGAGGAGCAGCGCCAGCGCGCGACGGCGCTCCGCCGCGCTCGCCTTCCCCGGCCCGGGCTCGGGCTCGGCGCCCACGGCTGGCAGCTGCGGCGGCCGGCCCGCCGTCCGCGCCCTGCCAGCGCCGCCGCGAGCGTCATCGCGCGCCCGAGCAGCTCCCTGGCCAGCGGTGAGACGCTCGGCGCGCGACCGGTCGAGGAGATCCAGGAGCGAGCGCACCAGCTCGGCGCGGATGGCCTCGGCCTCGGGTGCCGTCGCGTACGCGATCGCGACCCCGGGGCGGCCGGCCGCAAGGCGTGCCAGTCGGGCAGCCGTCGGTGGATCAGCGAGCTCCCGCAGGTCCAGCAGCCGTTCCACGTCCCGGGTCGCCAGCGTCCCAAGCCGGATCCGGGCGCAGCGCGACCGGATGGTCGGCAGCAGCAGCTCCTCGTCATCGACGCACAGCACGAGCGTCGTCGCCGGCGGCGGCTCCTCGAGCGTCTTGAGCAGTGCCGACTGCGCAACGTCGTTCATGCGCCCGGCGTCGCGGATGATCGCGACGCGCTGGCCGCCCTCAACCGGGAGCAGCGCCAAATCGATCGCCAGGCCACGGATCGTGCCCGGCTCGGCATGCTGGTCCTCGCCGATCCGGATCTGGTTCCCGGCGCCCGTCGGCGCGAGCCGGTGGAGGTCCGGATGGTTGCCGTGCTCGACCATGCGGCAGCCGCGGCAGGTCCGGCATGGACGACCGGCGTCGGGCGCGCCAGTGCACAGGAGTGCCGCGGCGAGGTCGAGTGCCAGCGTGTGCTTGCCAACCGATGGCGGCCCGACGAGCAGCAGGGCGTGCGGCACGTGGGAACCGAGCATCGCGTGGACGGCCGCCACCGCGGCCGGCTGGCCGATGGTGTGGAAGCCGTCCACTTGACGCGTGATGCGGTGACGAGACAGCGGGGGCCTAGCCCTCGGCGTCGGCCACCTTGAGACGGGTCGTCCGGCGCTTGGGCGCCGCCGCCTCGGCGGCGGGCTCGGCCGTTGTCTCGGCGGTTGCCTCCGTCGGGGTAGCGGCCTTGCGGGTCGTGCGGCGCTTGGGCGCCGGGGACTCGACCTCGGCGTCGGACGAGGCGGCGACCGGCTCGGCCGGCGTGGCCGTCCGGCGCGTGGTGCGCCGCTTCGGGGCGTCGGCGGGTGCCTCGGCGGCCGGCGCCGCGGCGGCCTCTGGTGAGGCGGTCCTGCGAGTCGTCCGGCGCTTGGGGGCCTCGGCCGGAGCCTCGGCCGGCACGTCGGTCGAAGCCTCGGCCGGCGCCGCGGCCCGTGACGAGGTCCGGCGCCGCGCCGCGGGTGCGGCAGGTGCCTTGTCGCCGGTCGACTCGACGGCTGGCGCCGCCGGCGTGACCGGCGCGGGTCGCGAGCGCTGCATCTGGGCCCGGAGAAGCTCCTCGAGCTCCGGCGGGACCTCGCTCCATTCCTCGCCGCCCGCACCACGCGGTGCGCGCTCGACGCGATCGGGCCGGCCGCCGCGGGGCGGCAGCTGCCCTCCGCGACCGCCGCCGGCGCTGCGGCCACCCTGACCACTGCGCTGCGGCTCCGTGAACCGGCTGGGGCTGGTCGCCGCGAGCTCCGCCGTATCGCTCGCGCTCGATGGCCGCCGCATAGGCGCCTCGGGAGCCGCCGCGACCACCGCCGCGGCCGCCGCGGCCACCCTGGGAGCCTTGGCCACCCTGGCCACGACGACGCTCGGTGAGGAGGTACTCGGGGATCTCCGGCTCGTCGATGTCCACCTCGTCGAGCGGTGGCAGGTCGGCCGCCGGGCGCGCCGTCACGGGCGTGCCGAGCTGCCGGTCCCAGACCGACCCGAACGGAGTGGACCGGGGCGCCCGGGGCGTGCTCGCGAGCGCATCGAGGTCATCGAACGGCGTGGGCAGCTCACCGGACGGCGTGCGTCCGGTGCTCTTCCCTCGTCCACCGCGCGCGGCGGGCCGCTCGGCTGCTTCCTCGGGCTCGGCCGCGGCGGCGGGAGCCTCCGCAGCCTCGCCGTCGCCGGCCGGCTGTTCCTCGCTGGCGGCATCGGTGCCTTCGGGCAGGTCGCCCTCGACGCCCTCGGTCCCCAGCTCATCACGTCGGCCACGACCCCGGCCGCGACCGCCGCGGCGGCGGCGGCGGCGTCGGGCGTCCGCATCACCCTGGACCTCGTCGTCGGCAACGTCCCCGCCGGTCTCCTCGGGCTCGTCGGCGTCCGAGGTGGCAGCGATGGCGCCTGCTCGCGAGAGCTTCTCTCCGGGCAGGGCGACCAGCTGGCCGCCGGTCGCGGCGACCGCGACCTCCTCGCGGTCCCGATCCGGCCCGATCCCGGTCCCGATCCCGGGTGCGGCCGCGAAGGGCTCCCTCATCCCGATCCCGGCCGCGACCACCGCGGCCGCGACCACCACGGCCCCGGCCGGTGCCCTCGGTCATCTTGTCGGGGACCTCCGTCATGGACAGGTCCTCGTCGTCATCGGCGACCCGCCGGCCCGACCTCGTCGAGCTCTTGTCGACCTTGGCGATGTGGGTGATGTCGGTGAACAGGTCCGCGGCCTCGATCAGGTCGGACGAGGTGTTGCCGCGGAAGCTGATGACCTCCACCCGGACGCCCATCTCCTGGACGGCACGGATCGCCGGGGCGAAATCGCCGTCGCCGGACACGATCACGGCGACGTCGAGGTTGCGGGCGGTCTTCATCATGTCGACGACCAGCTCGATGTCGAGGTTGGCCTTGACCTTGCCGTCGCCGTACTTGCGGATGTCCTTGCTGACCACCTTGTAGCTGTGGCGGGCAAGGAACTGGTGGAAGTTGCGCTGGTTCTCGTTGTCCGGGTCGAGCCCGGTATAGGCATACGCGCGGACGAAATCTCGTCCGGCGGTGGCCGACTTCAGAAGGGTGACGTAGTCGATGTCCACGCCGGCCGCCTTGGCCGCGTAGAAGATGTTCGCCACGTCTACGAAGACGGCGACGTTCTTCCCCACGTTGACTCCTATGTGGTGGGGCGGTCCCGGCTCTTCCGGGCCGCCCTTGGGGCGCTATCGGCGGCGGGCAGAGCCGGCCGCCGGAAGGGGCCGCCGGAGCGTTGGCCCGGCGGGGGCGAACCCGGCGCGCTCGAGGCGCGCGAGGCTCGCGGGGTTGGATGGTTGGGCCGCCTCCACGGTTGAGCAACCCTTGTTGCCCGCGGAGCGCACAAGCTCTTCGATGAGCGCGGCCGTCACGCGATCCGCATCGTGGTCCGGGGCGACCACCAGGAAATCCACGGTCCCCACGTAGCCACCGGCGGTCACCGACGGACGCAGCACCAGGAGCGCCCCGCCCACGATCTCCCGTCGCGTCTCGGCGACGAGGAGGCTCGCGTTCGGCAAGTAGACGAGCTGCCGGAGCAGGTCCGCGGCATCGAGCGACCCGGAGCCGGACCCCGGCATCGCCGAGCGGCCGATGGCGGCCAGCCGGTCGATGTCGGTGATACGGGCCTGGCGGATCTGGTACTCCACGCCGTGGTCACGACCTCGTACAGCGATGCGGCACCTGCGCGGGACCCGAGCCGATTGCCGAGTCGGATGGGCGGCCCTGCGCCTGACCGCGAAGACGGGCACGCCGGGAGGCGAGCGACACGAGGCTCAGACAAGCCGTCCCGGAGTGAGAGCGGCAAGGGGGATGGATGCAAACGGCAACCTTGCATCCCCGTCGCCGATGCCTATGATACGGCATCGCACTGCCGCTGCTCGTGGCGGTGCGTTTGGGTCCCTCATCCCGCGTCGCCGTCACCGCCGGACCGGGCACTTGTCCCGCTCGGTCATCACAGGGACGACGTCGCGGCGCCGGTCGAAGCATCGACCGGGCATCGATGAGGGGAATTGGAGGAGGTTTCTATGTCGGTTCGCGCGTTCGGCGCTCTGGCCCTGGCCGCTGTGTTCGTCGCAGCGGGCTGCTCCGGTGGGGGCGGCGGCGACAAGGTCCTCAAGCTGGGAGTGACCCTCCCCCTGTCCGGCGGCGCTGCGGCCGACGGCCAGCCCACCCTCAAGGGGGCGCAGCTGGCCGTTGACGAGGCCAACACGAAGGGTGGCATCGGCGGCTACACGATCCAGCTGTTCCCGCTCGACCATGCGGTCAACGGCAAGTACAACGAGCAGCAAGCTGCCCAGGACATGCAGACGTTCGTCAACGACCCTGCGGTCTTTGGCATCGTCGGTCCGTACAACTCGGCCGTGGGCAAGGTCCAGATCCCCATCGGCAACGACGCCGGCCTGCTCCAGTGCAGCCCGGCCAACACGAACCAGGGCTTGACCAAGCCCGAGTTCGGTGGCCTCGACCTGCGCCCGAACCACCCTGACCGGATCGCCTACGTCCGCGTGGCGGCGACCGACGACATCCAGGGCCCGGCGATGGCGGTCTACGCGTACAACACGCTGGGCCTCCGGAACATCCTCGTCGTCGACGATGTCACCACGTTCGGCAAGGGCGTGGCGGACACGTTCCAGGCGAAGTACCAGGAGCTCGGCGGCACGGTCGCCGATCGCGTCGGCGCCGGCGCCGACACCACGGACTTCAACGCGATCGTCACCGCGGCCACGGGCAAGAACCCGGATGCCGTGTACTACGGCGGTGTCGTCACCTCGGGCGCCGGCCTGCTGCTCAAGCAGATGCGCCAGCAGGGCATGGACATCCCGTTCCTCGGCCCCGACGGCATCGTCAACGGGAACGGCGAGGCCGAGGGCTCGCTGATCAAGATCGCCGGCAACGACTCGTTCGGGACCGACACCAAGCAGGCGTTCGGCACCATCGCCGCCATCGGCGACTTCCCGGCCAAGGCGGCGTTCGACGCGAGCTTCAAGGAGCACTTCAAGGCCGACAGCGAGTTCAACCAGCCGGGCGCCTACAGCGGCCCCGCCTATGCGTGCGCCACCGTCGTGCTCGACTCGCTTGAGGCGTTCCTCAAGGCGAACTCGGGTGCCGACGAGGCCGCGATCCGCGAGGGCGTCCGCGCCTGGGCGACCGACTCCTCCCACTCGTTCGAGACCGTCCTGGGCACCACCGCGTTCGACGCGAACGGCGACACCACGCAGCCGTTCATCTCGTTCTACACGGTCGACCCCGCAGCGCCGAACAACGGCGACTGGGTGTTCAAGGAGCAGCTGAACTTCGGCCAGTAGCCGTCGCATGAACGTGGGCCGGAGGTCGAACGCCCTCCGGCCCACGACCACTCCTCGCTCCGAGACGCCCCGCCCGGAGGTTTCATGACCACGACGACCGCGCCCGCCAGTGCGCCCGTGCCAGACGCGCTCCGACGCCTGCGCCCTGGGCCGTACGCGTTCGTAGCCCTCTTTGCGGTCATCGTGTTCGTGGCGATCGGGCCGCAGCAGTTCGTCAACGCCCTCACCATCGGAGCGATCTACGCCCTGATCGCCATCGGGTACACGATGGTGTACGGGATCATCGAGCTCATCAACTTCGCCCACGGCGACGTGTTCATGGTTGGCGCCTTCGCGTCCATGTACGTGCTCACGAACATCCTCGGCCAGGACAAGCCCTCCACCAGCGTCCCGGAAGCGGCGCTCCTGATCGTGGGCACGTTCCTGGTCGTCATGATCCTGATGGGCGCTCTCGGGGTCGCCATCGAGCGGTTTGCCTACCGCCCGCTGCGCAACGCCCCCCGCCTGGCCCCGCTGATCACCGCGATCGGCGTGTCCTTCATCCTCCAGAACCTCATCCAGATCCTCTTCGGCCCGTCTCCGATCAACACGACGCAGGTCATCCCCCCGACGCTGCGGATCGAGATCGGATCCGTGAGCATCGGCATCGTCAACATCTTCGTGATCGTGGTCTCGGTCAGCCTGATCATCGCCCTGCAGCTGTTCGTGAACCGCACCCGGCTCGGCCGCGCGATGCGTTCGACGGCGCAGGACCGGGAGGCGGCGCAGTTGATGGGCGTCAACATCAACCGCACGATCGCGCTCACGTTCTTCATCGGCTCGGCCCTGGCCGGTGCGGCGGGCATCGTGCAGGGGTTCTACTTCGGCAACATCCAGTTCAACCTGGGATTCCAGTCTGGGCTCAAGGCGTTCACGGCCGCTGTCCTGGGCGGCATCGGGAACATCACCGGCGCCGCGCTCGGCGGCTTCATCATCGGCTTTGTCGAGGTGACCGCCGCCGCCTACGGGTTGTTCGTCTGGGGCCAGGCGCTGGTGTTCGTGGTCCTGATCGTGACGCTGGTGTTCCGGCCCTCCGGCCTGCTCGGCCAGCAGCTGGGAGAGCGCGCATGAGTGCGAGCGTGCAGGACATCTCGCCGCAGACGCCGGACACGGGCAGCTCGCTGCGGCGCCGGCTGAGCCTGTGGTCGGGCCGCCACCGGTCGCTGTCCGTGATCATCGGCATGAGCCTGGTCGCGGTCCTGCTGCCGTTCCTGGTGCTCCTGCCGCCGTTCAACAGCTTCAGCGCCCAGAATGTCTGGATCGACGGCTTCACGATCGCGGGCATCTACGTCCTGCTGGCCCTTGGCCTCAACATCGTGGTCGGGATGTCGGGCCTGCTTGACCTTGGCTACGCGGCGTTCTTCGCGATCGGGTCGTACGCCTTTGCCTTCGCGGCCTCGCCGTTCACCGGCTTCGATATCCCGTTCTGGCCGATGCTCATCCTGGGCGCCGTGGTCGCGGCCGTGTTCGGCATCCTGCTCGGTGCCCCGACGTTGCGGCTGCGTGGCGACTACCTCGCGATCGTCACGCTCGGGTTCGGCGAGATCGTGCCGATCGTGTTCCTGAACTCCTCGACCTACACCGAGGGTCCCAACGGCATCGGTGGCATCTCACCGCCGAGCATCGGCGACTTCGTGTTCCCGACCGTCGGCAACCCGTGGCCGTTCTACCTCACGATGCTCCTGCTGATCACGGTCTCGATGATCCTGATCTACCGGCTCCAGGAGTCACGCCTCGGCCGGGCCTGGATGGCGATCCGGGAGGACGAGCTGGCAGCCGCCGCGAACGGCGTGAACACCGTCACCACCAAGCTCCTCGCGTTTGCCCTGGGTGCCTCGACGGCCGGCCTCGCCGGCGTGTTCGCGTCGTCCAAGCTCACGCTCGTGAGCCCGAACCTGTTCCGGTTCGACGTCTCGTTCACCGTGCTCGCGATGGTCGTCCTCGGCGGCATGGGCAACATCTGGGGCGTGGCGATCGGGGCCTTCATCGTGTTCCTGATCCAGACCGTGATCCTCAAGCAGCTGAACATCTTCTTCGACAACGTGCACGTGCCATTCCTGTCGGACATCGACTTCCTGCAGTACCAGTTCCTGCTGTACGGGATCGCGCTGGTGGCCATGATGCTGATCCGCCCGGAGGGGTTGTTCCCCAGCCGGCGTCGCAGGCAGGAGTTGCATGCCGAGGAGGATGCCGACTTCGGTGAACACGGCGACCCGATGGGATCGGCACCCGAATGAGCACGGAGCCGACGATGCCCCAGGATCAGGTGACCTCGCAGCCTCCCGCGACGCCGGCGGCCGCCGGATCGGCGGAGATCCTGCTGCGCGCGGATCGAATCTCCCGCCGCTTCGGTGGCCTGATCGCCGTCCGCGACGTGGATCTCGTCATCCCTCGTGGCGGGATCATCAGCATCATCGGCCCCAACGGGGCGGGCAAGACGACGTTCTTCAACGTCGTCGCCGGGATCATCGACCCGACCTCGGGGACCGTCTCGTTCCGTGACCAGCTGCTGATCACGCGCCCGAGCCGGCTGTGGCTCGAGTCGATCCTGTGGCTCGTGCCGTCACTGCTGGCCGTCCTGGTCGCCCTCGCGCTGGGTGCCGCGGGCAGCGAGACGGGGATCGCGATCACGGCCGCCGCGGCGATCGGCATCCTGGTCGTGGTCCTGGTCACGGCGCTGGCCCGCCCACCGGCATACCAGCGCCTGCTGGGCCGGTTGGGCGTGATCCGGAGCGCGCGCCCCAACGACGTGGTGGCGTCGGGGATCGGCCGGACATTCCAGAACATCCGCCTGTTCCAGAACATGACCGTCCTCGAGAACGTGCTCGTGGGCATGCACCTCCAGCTGAAGTCCAACCTCATCGACCACTTCGCGTCAACCCGGCGCCAGAGCCGCGAGGAGGAGGCGGCGCGGCGCAAGGCTCGCGAGCTGCTGCGCCTGGTGGGCCTGCGCGGCCGCGACGGCGAGCTGGCCAAGAACCTGCCCTACGGTGACCAGCGCCGCCTCGAGGTGGCACGAGCGCTCGGCAACCAGCCGTCACTGCTCCTGCTGGACGAGCCGACGGCCGGGATGAACCCCCGCGAGACGGCCGAGATGACCGCCCTGATCGGCCGGCTTCGCGACGACCTCGGCATCTCGATCCTCCTGATCGAGCACGACATGCGGGTCGTGATGGGCATCAGCGACCGAATCACCGTCCTCGACCACGGGGAGCGGATCGCCGAGGGCACGCCGGCAGAAGTGCGCCGCGACCCGCGCGTGATCGAGGCCTACCTGGGAGCTCCGGCCCAATGACCGCACCGACAACGACTGCCGCGTCCGGTGGTGCCACCGCCGATCTCATGCTGCGCCTCGATGGCGTGCACGCCTACTACGGCCATATCCACGCGCTGCAGGGCATCTCGATCGAGGTCAGGCGCGGCGAGATCGTCACGCTGCTCGGGACGAACGGAGCCGGCAAGACCACCACGCTCAAGACGGTCAGCGGCCTGCTGCATCCGCGCGAGGGCAAGGTTGAGCTTGAGAATCGCGACATCTCGCGGGTCGCGCCGCACGAGCTGGTGGAGGCCGGCGTCGGGCATGCGCCCGAGGGTCGCCGGATCTTCTCGCGGCTGACCATCCTGGAGAACCTCCAGATGGGTGGCTACACGAGGACCGCGGCCGAGGTCCGCGAGGACGTCGAGCACGTCTACACCCTGTTCCCGAGGCTCCGCGAGCGAGCCGATCAGCGGGGCGGGACGCTGTCCGGCGGCGAGCAGCAGATGCTGGCCATCGGACGCGCGCTCATGACCCGGCCGTCGATCCTGCTCCTCGACGAACCGTCGCTGGGCCTGTCGCCGATCCTGGTCCAGCAGATCTTCTCGATCATCCAGGAGATCAACGCCCGGGGCATGACGATCCTGCTTGTCGAGCAGAACGCGCTCCAGGCGCTCGCGATCGCCAACCGCGGCTACGTCCTGCAGACGGGCATGGTCGTGCTCGAAGGTGCCTCGTCGGAGCTGCGCGCCAACGAGACCGTCCGCAAGGCCTACCTCGGCGAGGACTGACGCGCCGGCTGGCGCGTCCGTGCCGGTGCGGGACCCGGCGCCGCGGCCCGGCCGCCCGAGGGGGTCGCCGCCGTCCGGCCACTCCATGGCGGTAGCGACCGTGGGGTCTGGATCGCGCTGATGCTCGTCGCCGTGGCGTTGGTGATCCTGTTCGTCAAGCCCTGGGCCGCGATCCCTGCCGGGCCGGGCGGCGGGCGGCGGGTGGCGAGGTGAGCCATGGCAGCCACGCGGGCGGGCTCACCGGCGCCGCCCGACACCCCGCCCGTCGGACCCGTATGCGGAGCTGGTCACGACCTGCGGCAAGCCCAGCGGCTGGCGTGTCGCGACGCTCCAGACGTGGGTCGGGCGCACTGCCCCGATCCGCACCTGGCTGGCCATCGACCCGGTCGCGGCCCGCGGCGCGGCCGACCCGACGATCCAGGTCGTGTCCGGTCGCCACCGACCTCGTGCTCGCGATGGGGTACTGCTCGCCCGTTGGTCCGGACCAGCCGCCGCAGGCCATCACCGTGGAGATCTGGGTCGTGCCCGACGGCGACCCGCCCATCCTGCTGCACGCCCCGCGGCTTGAGCCGATCCACGCGCACGCCCTGGGTGGACTGTGGCGCCCGCCGGTGGATCGGCGCGTGACCTGGACGGGGTCGGGGGCTGGGCGCCGGGACGCTACGCGATCCACCTCGTCGCGCGCAGCGACGAACGATGGCTGGGCGTGGACCTCCTGGACCTCAGCGTCGGCTCGGCGGGATCCCCGTCGCCCGGAGCGGGACCGTCAGCCCTAGCGGCGCGGGGGCTCGCGCGAGATCTCGAACGCCGCGCGGGCCAGCATGATCGACCCTACCACGGCGATCCAGAACCCGTAGGCGCGCTGTCGGCAGGAGGCCCTCAGGCGCCGGCAGGACCGCCCAGACCCAGGCGAGCACGGCGACGATCGCAATGATCGCCGGGACCGCGAAGGCCAGGCCGCGATCCACCGCCAACGGGCGCGGCTCATGGCGTACGGCGGGCACGATGAGCGCAAGCGTCGCGAGCGCTGACAGCAGCGTGGCGATGCCCTGCGGGTACTGCCAGGCCAGGAGGGTGCGCGCCGTCAGCTCGCCCGCGGCACCCCCCACCGAGTACCACGGCAGGACGCAGCCCACGATGACCACGATCGCCCCCGCGAGCGCGAGCCGCCTGCCACCGCCCATCGACCGCGAGTGCATCACTCCGCCGGCGCGTAGACCTCGGGGCGCAGCACGCCCACGAAGCGCAGGTTGCGGTATCGCTCGCCGTAGTCCAGGCCGTACCCCACCACGAACTGGTCGGGGATCTCGAACCCGCGGTAGTCAACCGGGATGTCGACCAGGCGGCGGGCGGGCTTGTCAAGCAGGGTGCAGATCTTGAGCGACGCGGGGCCCTTGCCGCGCAGGTACCGGATCAGGTAGTTGAGCGTCAGGCCCGTGTCGATGATGTCCTCGACAAGCAGGACGTCCTCGTCGGCGATGCTGGCGGACAGGTCCTTGATGATCCGGACGAGACCCGAGGATTCCGTTGCCGTGCCGCCGTACGAGCTGACCTCCATCAGGTCGATCCGAAGCGGCAACGCGATCTGGCGCATCAGGTCGGCCATGAACGGCAGCGATCCCTTGAGCACGGACACGAGGGTGAGATTGCGACCGGCATAGTCGGCGGCAATCTGGCGGCCCAGCTCAGCCGTCCTGGCGGCGATGACCTCCTCGCTGAGGAGGATCTCTCCAATGTCGGCCTCGAGATCGGCGGAGCGGTTCATGACGGGGCTTGCGACGCCTCCATGGCGAGTGACTCAGGGTAGGTCTCGATGATCGCGCGTCCCGGCGTCCGGTGCACGCCGTGCGGACAGGTCATTCTGGTCCGGCCGCGGCGCCGGCATCGCCCGGCACCACGACGACCGCCCCGATCGCGCTCCGCCGGCGCCTGCGGCCCCGGCGCCGGCCCCGCGCGGCCGGGGTGGAGGCGACGGCATCGGGCATGCGGGTCGAGGGGACCTGCATCACGGGCTCGAGGATCGGCGACCCGGGGGACGACGGGACGGGCGCCGAGAGCATCGGCGGGTTGGGGGCGCCCAACCCGGCCGCCACCCCTGCCTCCAGCACGATCCGGTCGGCGGGCCGCGGTGGGGTCGCCTGGCCGGTGGTGCCCGACAGGTCGGCCGCCAGCGCCAGCCGTCCGAACTTCAGCAGGAGCATCCGGAAGTCGCGCGCGTAGAACAACTTGATATGCACGTCCGGGTACAGCTCCCGGAGCCGGCGGAGCTTCCGGTTCTTCTTGCGCACCAGCTTCTGCTTGAGCGTCGTCAGCTCGACATACAGGTCGAGGTCCGGCAGGTAGAAGTCGGGCGAGAAGCTCTCGACCACCTCCCCGCTCATGGACCAGCCGATGGGGAACGTGTCCGGCTCGTAGGTCCAGCGCACCTGGTAGAAGTCCAGGATCCGGGCCAGCTCGGCCTCGCTCGCGTGGGCGAAGCTCGGGCGCTCGAAGGCCGCGGTCACAGGCGAGGGGGCTCGCGAAGGTCCATCGACGGTGAGTCTACCCAAGGCGGCGCAGGTTGGGGCAGGCTGTCCCGGATACTCCGGTGGGGTATTATCGGCCCATGCCCGACACCAGCACCAAGCCGGCCGGCGGCCGCGCCGAGCACCCCTCGTTCCGTCATAGCTACAGCAAGGACAAGGGCCAGCTCGTTCGCCGCCTGAGCCGCATCGAGGGACAGGTCCGCGGCATCGCCAGGATGATCGAGCGCGAGGAGTACTGCATCGACATCCTCCAGCAGACCGCGGCGTTGCGGGCGGCGGTCGATGCGGTCTCGATCCTGATCCTCGAGGATCACGTGCAGGGATGCGTGCGCACCGCGGCGGAGCGCGGCGAGGCGGACAAGTACGTCGAGGAGGTCGTGGACGTCGTGCGCCGGACGCTGGGTCGGCCGGTCCGCGGCTCCAAGGCGTCCGGCTGACCCTGGTTATCCACAGGAACCGCGCGGCAGGGTCTCGAATTCGTGGACAAACTGCCTTGACGCGGACGCACGGCACGCCTACCGTCCGGACTCCGCATGCTGCAAGCGCGCTCGGGGGACGTCGTCCGCGAGGGGTACCGGGGAGACCTGGACCGGAACCGAACGGATGACGCCAGACCGCCAGACGCCGGCCGCTGCGAACGATCGTCGCCGGGAGCGGCTCCCGGACGGCCAGGCGCACGACCGCGTGGAGCGTGCCCGGGACCGCCCGAGAGGTCCGCTCCCGACGCGCGTTGAGGGCCTTCCCGAGCTTCCTGCGGCCTACCTGGATGCGCTCGAGGCCGGCCTCGCGTCACTCGACCTGCGGCTGGCCGATGCCGCTCGCTCGATGATCGACGCCCACGTCCGGCTCCTCATCGCCTGGACGGGCGCGATCAACCTCACCGCCATCCGCGAGCCCGCCGAGATCGCGCGCCTGCACGTGATCGACTCGCTCAGCGCGGCGCCGCTGCTCGCCGGCCTGGGGATCGGCCGCTTCATCGACCTCGGGTCCGGTGGCGGGTACCCCGGCCTGCCGCTGGCCGCGGCGCTGGGCGCCGAGCGGGTCCTGCTGATCGACTCGGTGACCAAGAAGGTGCGGTTCCTGCGGACCGTCATCGAGGCCACGGGCCTGGACCGGCAGGTCGCGGCGGAGCCCGACCGCGCCGAGGCCGTCGCCCGCGACCCTCGGGACCGTGAGGTCTGGCCCGCGGTCACCGCCCGCGCCGTCGCACCGCTCGCGGAGCTTGTCGAGCTGGCGCTGCCGCTCCTGGCCCCGGATGGCGTGCTGATCGCGTGGAAGCGAGCACCGGTCGAGGCCGAGCTGGCGGGGGCTCGTGGAGCGCTCCGTGCGCTTCGGGCCGGACCGGTCCGGGTCCTCGCAACTGATGTCCCGGGCCTCGAGGCGCACCGCCTGGTCGTGGTCCCGCGGGCCGGCCCCATCGACCCCCAGTTCCCGCGCGATCCGGCGGAACGCCGTCGTCGGCCGCTCTGACCGGCGCCGGCACCCGACCCCCACGCCAGTCGCTGCGCTACCCTCCACCCGATGCGCGTCGCCGTCCTGTCCGACATCCACTCCAATCTCGTCGCCCTCGACGCCGTCCTGGCCGAGCATTCCGCCGGTGGACGAGGTCTGGCACCTCGGCGACGTGGTTGGCTACGGCCCACACCCTGACGAGGTGGTGGCCCGGCTCCGGGAGGTCAACGCAATCGGCGTTTGCGGCAACCACGACGCGGCAGCCCTCGGCGGGCGCGAGATCGAATCCTTCAACGTCGATGCGCGCATCGCCGCGGAGTGGACCCGTGCCACGATCTCCGAGGCGACGAAGGCCTGGCTCGCGGCCCAGCCGGAGACGCTCCAGCGCGAGGGGTTCCTGCTCGTCCACGGCAGTCCGCGTGATCCGATCTGGGAGTACATCACCTCGACGCCGGTCGCCCGTGCCAGCATGGCCGCGATGCCGACCCACTCCGGTCTCCACGGGCACACGCACCTGCCCGTCGCCTACATCGAGGAGGACGGGCGCCTTGAGACGATGAGCCCCGGCTCGGGATCGGCGCTCACCTTCGACGGGCGCCGGGTCCTGCTCAACCCCGGCAGCGTGGGCCAGCCCCGGGACGGGATCCCGACATCGGGCTGGATGCTGCTCGATACCGGGTCCGGGACCGCCACCTGGCGGCGGACCGCGTACGACATCGCGGAGGTCCAGGCCGCCATGACCAGGCTCTCACTCCCCGAGCGCCTCGTGGCCCGCCTGGCGTACGGGTTGTGACCCGGTGATTCCCGGCAGGCGTCCCCATCTCCGGCCGCAAGCCCGGCGACAAGCGGGTCCGGGTGGAGCGGCACCATGCGCCGTACTTCCGGTACACGGGTCCCGGGCAGCTCACCGCCAAGGCCGCGGCCAACGCCCCGACCACGGCGACGGGCCGCTTCAACATGCGCCTCAAGCACGCCCTCCTTGGCCGGCCCCTCGCCAACGAGGAGGAGATCGGCGAGCGCCTGTCGAAGAAGAAGGCCCTCGCGATCTTCAGCTCGGACGCGATCTCGTCCTCGGCCTACGCGACCGAGGAGATCATCCTCGCGTTCCTGCTCGCCGGGGTCGGCGGGGCCGCGTTCTTCCTGTCGCTCGAGGTGGCGATCGCGATCGCGGTCCTGCTCGGGATCGTCGCCTTCAGCTACCGGCAGGTCTGCATCGCCTACCCAACGGAGGCGGCTCCTATTCGGTCTCGAAGGCGAACTTCGGACGGCTCGCCTCGCTGGTGGCGGCGTCCGCCCTGCTGGTCGACTACACGCTCACGGTCGCCGTGTCGACCTCGTCGGCCGTCGAGCAGATCGCGTCGGCGGCCCCGGCGCTCCACGATGGGAGGTCATCATCGGGGTCACGGCGATCGGCCTGATCACGCTGGGCAACCTGCGCGGCATGCGTGAGGCCGGCAACATCTTCGCCATCCCCACCTACCTGTTCCTGGGCAGCGCCTTCCTGATGATCGCGATGGGCGTGTTCCGGATCGTGGTCCAGGGCGACACGGGACCGGCGCCCACGCCCGAGGTCATCCGGGCGACCCAGGACACGGCGGAGAACGTCGGCTTCCTCATCCTGCTGCGCGCCTTCGCGTCGGGCGCGGTGGCCCTGACCGGCACCGAGGCGATCGCCACGGGCGTGCCGGCCTTCCAGCCTCCGGAGGCCAGGAACGCCGCGCGGACGCTGATGGCCATGGCCGTCATCCTTGCCACGCTGTTCATCGGGATCACGTTCATGGCGACCAACTTCCACATCCTGCCGATCGACACGCCCAAGGTGACCGTCATCGCGCAGATCGCCAGCCACGTCTACGGCGACAACGTCCTGTTCTACCTGTTCCAGGCGTTCACCGCCCTGCTGCTGTTCCTCGCCGCCAACACCTCGTTCGCGGCCTTCCCGCGGCTGGCGGCCGTGCTCGCCGAGGACGGGTTCATCCCGCGCCAGTTCGCGTTCCGCGGCGACCGGCTGGCGTTCTCGACCGGGATCCTGCTGCTGGGCGGCGTCGCGGCCCTGGTCGTGATCGCGGCGGGCGGCTCGACGCATGCGCTGATCCCGCTGTACGCCGTGGGCGTGTTCATCGACTTCACGATCAGCCAGTCGGGCATGGTCAGGCACTGGATCAGCACCAAGGACCAGGGCTGGCGCTACCGCCTGACGATCAACGCGACCGGCGCGGTGCTCACCGCGGTGATCGCGGTGGTGGTGACGTCGGTCAAGTTCACCTCGGGCGCATGGTTCGTCGTGATCCTGATCCCGACGCTGGTGGGGATCATGCTGTTCATCCATCGCCAGTACGACGGGCAGGCAGCGAGCTGGCGGTCCGCGACGACCTCGTGTTCGACCGCCCGCACCGCGAGCAGCGAGTGGTGATCCCGGTCAACGGGATCAACCGCTCGGTCGTCCAGGCGGTGATGTTCGGCAAGCCACTCGCGTCCAATCCATCGATGCTCCAGGCGGTGTTCGTGACGACCGACGCTCGAGGAGGCCGAGCGCATGCGCGAGCGCTGGGAGCGCCAGCTGCCGGGCGTGCCGCTGGTCGTCGTCGAGTCGCCCTACCGGGCGCTCGTGGGGCCGATGGTGACCTACCTGGACGTGCTGGAGCGAGCGTGGCCGCCCGACACGGAGACGCCCACCACGATCGTCGTGCTGCCCGAATACGTCGCCCGCCACTGGTGGGACCGCCTCCTCTACAACCAGGCGGCGAAGCGCCTCAAGGCGGCGCTCGTCGGTCGGGAGCACACGGTGATCGCGGATGTCCCCTACCGCCGCAGCGAGGTCCACCTGGACGAGGAGCCACCGGAGCCCGGGCCGCGGCGTAGCGCCCGGGCGAGCCGCGACCCGGTGGGTATCGTGACCGGCGCGACGACGCGGCCGGGAGCGTCCCGGTGGCCCGCCGTCGTCGCCGGACTCGGAGGTCCTCACGACCGTGGCCGACACGTCGGCATCCCAATTCCAACGCGCGGTGGTCGCGCTGTCAGGTGGTCGGACGGACCGCAAGATCGTCTCGCTCGCGGCGGACAATGCCCGCGCCAGCCGTGGCGAGCTGGTGGGCGTCCACGTCGTCGAGATCGACTGGACGCTTCCCCTCGATGCCGACGTCGCGGGCCACGACGAGGGCGCGCAGCGCGTCCTCGACATCGCCGAGGCGACGGCGGAGGCGGCGCAGCTACAAGCTGGAGACCGTCCTGCTCCAGGCCCGCGACGTGGGGGCGGCGATCGTTGACGAGGCGATCGAGCGCGGGGCCGACATGATCATCTGCGGGCCTGCCGTTCCGGCGCGCGGTTCGGCGGCGACTTCGCCGTGGGCCGCACCATCCCGTACATCCTGAGGAACGCCCCTGCGCGGTCGTGGGTCATCCGAGAGGCGATGCCCGAGGAGCAACCATGAAAGCCGTGATCGTCGGCTGCGGCCGGGTCGGTGCCGGGCATCGCCGACGAGCTGGACCGTGCCGGCTGGCACGTCCTCATCATGGACCTGACGACGGCGGCGTTCGACCGCCTGCCGTCCACGTTCGGCGGGACCGCCCTCCGCGGCGACGGGACGGACGAGGATATCCTGCGACGCGCCGGCGCGGAGGGTGCGGACGTGTTCCTGGCCATGACGGAGGGCGACAACCGCAACGTCATGGCGGCGCAGCTCGGGCTCGAGGCACTCGGTGCCCGGCAGACCGTCGCCAAGATCAACGATCCCGTTCGCGCCGAGGCCTACGCCCACCTGGGCATCGCGACCCTGTGCCGCACCAACCTGATGACGTCGGCGGTGCTGGCCTACATGGGCCAGGCCGTTCCCGGCCTGCCGGGCATGTACGCGCCGGTGGCTCATCACGTGCATGACGACGCGAGCGACCCCCCCGACCGCGCCGGTCGCGTCCACCCCGGAGGCCTAGGGCATGTTCGTCATCGTGGTGGGCGGCGGCAAGGTCGGCTACTACCTCACCAAGGAGCTCATCGAGTCGGGCCACGAGGTGGCCCTGATGGAGAAGGACCGTCGGCGCGCGGACACCATCAAGGACGAGATCGGGTCGGTCGTCATCCCCCAGGACGGGTGCGAGGGCAAGTACCTCCACGAGGCCGGGGCGAACCGGGCGGACATCGTTGCCGCCGTCACCGGCGATGACGAGGACAACCTCGTGATCTGCCAGATGGCCAAGCACCACTTCGACGTGCCGCGGACCATCGCGCGGGTGAACAACCCCAAGAACGAGCGCCTGTTCCGGCACCTGGGCGTGGACGAGATCATCAGCCCCACGCGGATGATCCTGGGCTCGATCGAGCAGGACATCCCGGTCCACGAGCTGCTCCACCTCGCGGCGCTGGGCGTTGGCGAGCTCGAGATCATCGAGGCGCACCTCCAGCCGGGTTCGCCGGCGATCGGCAAGATCGCGCTCGACCTCACGGTCCCCGGTGGCTGCTCGCTGTTCGGCGTCATCCGGGGGGCGTCCCGACGCCGCTGCGGGCGGACACCGTCCTGGCCGAGGGCGACAAGGTGATCGCGATCGGGCGCCCGGACTGCGAGGACGAGCTCCGAGGCCAGCTGATCGGGGATCACGAGGAGGCGTAGGCCCGGCGCGCCGGCCGTGTTCCGAGGCAACGGCCCGAGGACGTCTCGTCCACGCGCCCGCCGGGTCACCGTTCCATCGCCGGCGGACCCGGGCGCCGAGGTGCCGCAGGAGGGCCGTCAGCGGCAGGTTTCGATTCCCTAATCTCGCAAGTCTCTTGACAATCATGTTGTCAGGGTTCTACCTTGATCGGTGTCCGGAAACCGACCACCGGCCGGTTCGGCAGCCACCTCAAACCCTGGGGCCGGCGGATGGACCGCCGGCACACAGCAGGAGGATCGATGTGATGACGATCGCCCGTCGCCCGTCGCCCTTCAGCGAGCTCGTGACGCTTCGCCAGGCGATGGACCGTCTGTTTGATGACACCGTGTTCCGGCCCTACGGATCCGGCGGCGGGGAATACGCCCGCCTGCCTCTCGATGTCCGCACCTCGTCGGATGCCCTCCTCGTGGAGGCGTCCCTCCCCGGCTATCGGCCGGAGGACGTCGACATCACCGTGGAGAACGGCACCCTCACGATCCGTGCCGATGACCGGACCGAGACGACCCGCGAGGAGGGCGACTGGGTCGTCCGCGAGATCGCGCGCGGCTCGGTGATGCGGACGGTGACCCTGCCCACCGGCCTGGAGGCCGATCAGGCGGAGGCCACCTTTGAGCACGGGGTCCTGCGCCTCCGGATCCCGAAGGCCGAGCAGACCAAGCCCCGCCAGATCCGGATCCAGCCGGTGACGGCCGGCGAGGCCAAGCAGGTCGAGCATGGCCCGGCGGCCGCCGGCGCCGCCACCGGGCCGGACATGACCGGGGCGGGGGCGTAGCTCCATGGCCGCTGCGCGCCGGCCCGATCGGGACCCGACCCGTCCGGTCTACGTCATCAGCGTCGCCGCGACACTCGTCTCGGCGCACCCGAGGACGCTTCGGATCTACGAGGACGAGGGCCTGGTCTGCCCGGCACGCACGCCCACCAACATCCGCCTCTACTCCGAGGAGGACATCCGCCGGATCCTGTGGATCCGGCACCTGACGCGGGACCGCGGCGTCAACCTCGCCGGGGTCCGCACCCTGTTCGAGCTCGAGGAACGCCTCGGCCAGAGGATCCTCGAAGCCCTCTACAACGAAGGAACCCGCGAAGGGGCGGCGGAACGCCGTACCGGGCGCTCTGCCGCCTCCGGGGGTCCCGCGCCGGACGACCGTCCGGACGGCTGACCTGACCCGATCCATCACCCCCCGTCAACCCGATCGAACCGAACCGCCGCCGGCCCACCCGCCGGCACCCAAGGAGACCCTGATGGCAAAGCGACCGTCCACCCCGGAGGAGGAGCAGCCCACGCCGGACACCCCGGAGATCCGTGAGCTGCCGCTCGTCGCGCTCCGGGAGACGGTCATCTTCCCGGAGATGATCGTCCCGCTCCAGGTCGGCCGTGAGAAGAGCGTGGCGGCCCTCAATGCGGCCACCGCGGCCGGTGGGCCGATCGCGCTGGTGACCCAGCGCCAGCCCGAGCAGGAGGACATCGGCGACCCGTCCGAGCTGTACACGGTGGGCACGATCGCCAAGATCGCCCAGGTCGTGCAGCTCCAGGACGGGACCGTCCGCGCGATCGTGCAGGGCCAGGGGCGCATCCGCGTCCGTGGCTTCACGCACACGTCGCCGTACCTGGCCGCCCGCGTGGAGGAGCTCCACGACGAGACCCCCGAGGGCGTCGAGATCGCGGCCCTGATCCGCAGCGTCCAGGCCCAGATCGAGCAGTACGTGGCCAACGGCGCGCCGGTGCCGCCCGAGGCCGCGGTCGCCGCGCGCAACATCACCGAGCCGGGCCTGCTCGCCGACATGGTGGCGTACAGCCCCGACATGTCGACCGAGCAGCGGCAGGAGCTCCTGGAGACGATCGACGTCGAGCAGCGCCTCAAGCTCGTCGCCGCCTTCCTCGCCCGGCAGATCGAGATCCTCGAGCTCAAGGGGAAGATCCAGAGCGAGGTCAAGTCCGAGATGGACAAGACCCAGCGGGAGTACATCCTCCGGGAGCAGCTCAAGGCGATCCAGCGCGAGCTGGGCGAGGATGATCCCCAGCAGGCCGAGATCAACGAGCTGCGCGAGAAGGTCGAGGCCTCCGGCATGCCCGAGGAGGTCATGGCGCGGGCGATCAAGGAGGTCGACCGCATGAGCCGGATCCCGTCCGCCTCACCCGAGGTCGGCGTGATCCGCACCTACGTGGACTGGCTGATCAGCCTGCCGTGGACGACATCGACGGACGACCGCCTCGATATCAAGGAGGCCGCCGAGATCCTCGACGAGGACCACTACGGGCTCGAGAAGATCAAGGAGCGCATCCTCGAGTACCTCGCGGTGCGCAGCCTGGCGGACACCATCCGCAGCCCAATCCTGCTGTTCGTGGGGCCGCCCGGCGTGGGCAAGACCAGCCTCGGCAAGAGCATCGCGAGGGCCATGGGCCGCAAGTTCGTGCGGATGAGCCTGGGCGGCATCCACGACGAGGCGGAGATCCGCGGCCACCGGCGCACGTACATCGGCGCGCTGCCCGGCCGCATCATCCAGAGCGTCAAGACCGCGGGCACCAACAACCCCGTGTTCATGCTCGACGAGGTCGACAAGATCGGCATGGACTTCCGGGGCGACCCGTCGTCCGCGCTGCTGGAGGTGCTGGACCCCGAGCAGAACTTCAGCTTCCAGGACAACTACCTCGAGGTGCCGTTCGACCTCAGCAAGGTCCTGTTCGTCGCCACGGCCAACCTGGCGGATCCCATCCCGGCCGCCCTGCGCGACCGGATGGAGATGATCCAGCTGCCGGGCTACACCCAGCGCGAGAAGGTGGAGATCGCGCGCCGGTTCCTGGTTCCCAAGCAGATGGAGAACCATGGCCTCAAGGCCAAGCACGTGGAGATCACGGACTCGGTCCTCACCGAGCTCGTCCAGGCCTACACCAAGGAAGCCGGCGTCCGGAACCTCGAGCGCGAGCTCGCCAGCATCATGCGCAAGGTCGCCCGGAGCATTGCCGAGGGCCGCAAGCGCAAGACCATCGTCGACGTCCGGAAGCTCGAGGAATACCTGGGCCCGCCCCGGTTCGAGTACGGGGAGCTCGAGGCCGAGGACCAGACCGGGTCCGCCACCGGTCTCGTCGTGACCGAGGTCGGCGGCGATGTCGTCGCGGTCGAGGTCACCAAGATGGAGGGCAAGGAGGACTTCATCCTCACCGGCCAGCTGGGCGACGTCATGCGCGAGTCCGCGCGGGCGGCGCTGTCCTGGATCCGGACGCACGCCGACGAGCTGGGCATCACCCGAGACCAGTTCGAGAAGCACACCCTCCACATCCACGTCCCGGCCGGCGCCATCCCCAAGGACGGCCCGTCCGCCGGCGTGACCATGGCCACGGCCATGGTCTCCGCGCTGGCCGGCATCCCCGTCCGGAAGGACGTGGCGATGACGGGCGAGATCACGCTCCGCGGGCGCGTGCTGCCCATCGGCGGGCTCAAGTCCAAGATCCTGGCCGCGCACCTCGCCGGCGCCGGCATGGTCATCCTGCCCCGGAAGAACGAGAAGGACCTCCGGGACATCCCCGAGGAGATCCGCAAGCAGCTCAAGCTGGTGCTCGCGGACAACATGGACCAGGTGCTTGAGGCCGCGCTCCGGCGGCGCCCCAGGGCGCTCCGGGCCGCGCCGCCGACCGTCGTCGAGGGCGGTGGCGAGGCCCCCAAGCCGGAGGCGGCGTCCCGCGTCCGCCGCACGTCCTTCCCGCCGGCCGACCAGCCGCCGGTCGTCGTGCAGGGCAGCTAGGAGCCAGCCCGAGCCCGTGGAGGCGTCCCGGTGACGGGCGGCCTCCACGGGGATGGGGACCGGACGATGGAGTACCGCGACTACTACGAGATCCTCGGAGTGCCCCGGTCGGCCAGCCAGGCCGATGTCAAGAAGGCATTCCGGAAGCTCGCGCGCCAGCATCACCCGGACCGGAACCCCGGCGACACCGCCGCCGAACGGCGGTTCAAGGACGTCAACGAGGCCAACGCCGTCCTCTCCGACCCCGCCAAGCGCCAGCAGTACGACACGCTGGGCGCAAGCTGGGACCAGTTCCAGCAGGCCGGTGGCGGCCGAGCCGGCGCGGATCCGTTCGGCCCCGGCGGTCCGTTCGCGGGCTGGACGGGCGGAGGCGGCCCGGCGGCCAGTGGCGGGCGGGCGGGCAACGTCCGCTACGAGTTCCGCACCGCGGGCGGCGGCGACGCCGGCTTCTCGGACTTCTTCCGCATGTTCTTCTCCGGCGCGGCGGCCGGTGGGAGTGCCGGAGGGGGCACGGACGGCGGGCAGCGCGGCGCCGGCGGCATCCGCTTCGAGGAGATCCTCGGCGACATGGGGCGCGGCCCTGGCCGCAGCGGGTCCGGAACGGCGCACCGGGGCGCCGGCGCCGGCCGGGTGAGCGCTGCGATGCGGGCGATCGAGGCGCCCACCGAGCTGACCCTCGAGGAGGCCTTTCATGGCACCCAGCGGCTGGTGCAGGTCGAGGGCAAGCGCTACGAGGTCCAGCTCCCGCGCGGGGTGGACACCGGGAGCCGCGTCAGGCTGAGCGGCAAGGGACCCGACGGGCGTGATTTGGTCGTGACCGTCCGCGTGCGACCCCACGACACCTTCACGCGCCGGGGCGCGGACCTGGAGCGGGAGCTGCCGGTCACGCTGCGCGAGGCGTTGCTCGGGGCGGAGGTCCCCGTCACGACCCTCAAGGGCCGAATCCTCCTCCACATCCCGGCCGGAACCCAAGGCGGCAAGACGTTCCGCCTGACCGGCCAGGGCATGCCGAAGATGAAGGATGGCGGTGTCGGCGACCTGTACGTGAAGGTTCGCGTGGTGCTGCCGAAGACCATGAGCGAGGAGGCCAGGGAGGCGGGAGCGGCGTTCCTCGACCTCGTCGACCAGGCCGACCCGCGGGCCACCACCTGATCCCGGCCAATCTCCCGATCCAGTCGACCGCACGAGACCCACCACGATGCAACTTGACCACTTCACCGAAAAGGCCCAGGAGGCCATCGTCACCGCCCAGCAGCTCGCCGAACGGCTGCAGAGCCCCGTGCTCGATGCCGAGCACCTGCTGGCCGCGCTCGTCGACCCCGATGACGGGGTCCCCGCCGAGACGCTCCGGCGCCTGGGCGTGGACCTGGGGGCGCTGCGGGGCGAGCTCGCCGCCACGCTGGCCGGGCGCGCCCGGATCCAGGGCGGCCAGATGGGTCTCGATCCGCGCGCCAAGCGCGTGATCGACCGTGCCCAGGACGAGGCACGGCGCATGAACGACGAGTACACGAGCACCGAGCACCTGCTGCTGGGCGTCGTCGAGGTGGGCGGTGAGTCGCAGCAGCTGCTGGAACGGCACGGGGCCGGGCGGGAGGCCATCCTCGGCGCGCTCCAGCAGGTCCGCGGCGGGCAGCGCGTGACCAGCGCCACCCCCGAGACCACCTACCAGGCCCTCGAGAAGTACGGGCGCGACCTCACGGCCGAGGCCCGTGCCGGCAAGCTGGACCCGGTCATCGGCCGCGACGAGGAGATCCGGCGGGTGATCCAGGTCCTGTCGCGCCGGACCAAGAACAACCCGGTGCTCATCGGCGAGCCGGGCGTCGGCAAGACCGCGATCGCGGAAGGCCTCGCCCAGCGGATCGTTCGTGGTGACGTCCCGGAGACGCTCAAGGACAAGCGGGTCATCTCGCTCGATCTCGGCGCGATCATCGCCGGCTCCAAGTTCCGCGGCGAGTTCGAGGAGCGCCTCAAGGCCGTCCTCAAGGAGATCAAGGACTCCGAGGGCGCCGTCATCCTGTTCATCGACGAGCTGCACACCGTGGTGGGTGCCGGCGCGGCCGAGGGCGCGATGGACGCCTCCAACCTGCTCAAGCCGATGCTCGCCCGCGGCGAGCTGCACACCATCGGGGCCACCACGCTCGACGAGTACCGCAAGCACATCGAGAAGGACGCGGCGCTCGAGCGCCGCTTCCAGCCGGTGATGGTGGACCAGCCGACGGTCGAGGAGACGATCTCGATCCTGCGCGGCCTGCGCGAGCGCTACGAGGTGCATCACGGCGTCCGGATCACCGACTCCGCCCTCGTCGCCGCGGCCACCCTGTCCAACCGCTACATCACCGAACGGTTCCTGCCGGACAAGGCGATCGACCTCGTGGACGAGGCGGCGAGCCGGCTCCGGATGGAGATTGACTCGATGCCGATCGAGCTCGATGAGCTGGAGCGCCGGCGAATCCAGCTGGAGATCGAGCGCGAGGCCCTGCGCAAGGAGTCCGATGACGCCTCCAAGGCTCGCCTCGACACCCTCGAGCGAGAGCTCGCCGAGATCGGCGAGGAGGCCGGCGCGATGAAGCAGCGCTGGGAGGCCGAGAAGTCGGCCATCAGCGGGCTGCGCGAGACCAAGGCCGAGGTCGAGCAGCTGGCGGTGCGCGTCGAGCAGGCCGAGCGCGAGGCCGATTACGGCACCGCGGCGGAGCTCAAGTACGGCCGCGCCCGCGAGCTCGCCGACCGGATGACGCAGCAGGAGGCGGCGATCGCCGCGCTCCAGGGACCCGGCGCCCTGCTCAAGGAGGAGGTCTCGGCCGATGACGTGGCCGAGATCGTGGCGGCCTGGACCGGGATCCCCGTCACGCGCCTGATGGAGGGCGAGCTGGAGAAGCTGGTCCACATGGAGGAGCGGCTCCACGATCGGGTCGTCGGCCAGGACGAGGCCATCGCCGCCGTCTCCGACGCGGTCCGCCGGGCGCGGGCGGGGCTCAAGGACCCGCGACGGCCCATCGGCTCGTTCCTGTTCCTGGGCCCGACCGGCGTCGGCAAGACGGAGCTCGCCCGGGCGGTCGCCCAGTTCCTGTTCGACGACGAGCAGGCGATGGTCCGCATCGACATGAGCGAGTACATGGAGAAGTTTGCGGTGTCGCGGCTGGTCGGGGCGCCCCCCGGCTACGTGGGCTACGAGGAGGGCGGCCAGCTGACCGAGGCCGTCCGCCGGCGGCCATACCAGGTGATCCTGCTCGACGAGATCGAGAAGGCCCACCCGGACGTGTTCAACGTGCTGCTCCAGGTGCTCGACGACGGGCGCCTGACCGACTCCCAGGGCCGGACCGTCGACTTCAAGAACACGGTCGTGATCATGACCTCCAACGTGGGTTCGCAGCAGATCCAGGCCTTCGCCGGGCGACCCGGTGGCCAGGACTACGAGTCCATGAAGCGGGGGGTCATGGACCAGCTGCATGGCACGTTCCGGCCCGAGTTCCTCAACCGCATCGACGAGGTCATCGTGTTCCACGCGCTGACCGATGCCGAGCTGGTGGCGATCGCGGACCTGCTGCTGGCCGAGCTCCAGGGGCGGATCGCGGGCAACGACCTCACCCTCGACGTCACGCCGGCGGCCCGGACGCTGATCGTGCGCGAGGGGACCGATCCGTCCTTTGGGGCCCGGCCGCTCAAGCGGACGATCCAGCGTCTGGTCGAGAACCCGTTCGCCCGCGCGCTGCTGTCGGGCACGTTCAAGCCCGGCGACACCGTGACGGCCGACGCCGACCCGGTGTCCGGGACGCTCGTGTTCGCGTCCGAGTCGTCGTCCGTTGCCACCGATGCCTCGGAGCGGCGCGACGCGCGGGGCACCGCGGCCGATCGCGAGGCCGCGGGGGCCGGGACCGGCTCGCCCGGGCGGCGAAGCGCGTTCGACCTGCCGCCCCTCGAGAAGGAGCCCGACAAGGGTGACGGCGGCGGGCTGGTCAACTAGGCCCGGGCGGCGATGCGCTTCGACGCGGTCGTGCGTGGGCTGCTGACGCTGCCCGACGTCCTGCCAGACGGTCCGCACGAGCTGATGCCGGTCGTGGTCGACAGCGGCGAGCCGAGGGTCCGGCCACCGTGGGACGCAGCGGCCGAGACGTCGTCACGGCCGGCCGCGGTGCTGGTCCTCGTCTACCCGGGCGTCGAGGGCGACGCCCGGATCCTGCTCACCGAGCGAGCCGATCGCGGCGGGCACCACTCGGGCGAGGTGTCGTTCCCCGGGGGACGGGCGGAACCCGGCGACGCCGATGCTGCCGCCACCGCGCTCCGGGAGGCGGCCGAAGAGGTCGGGCTGGATCCCGTCACTGCCGGGCTGCGCGTGCTTGGCGCGCTACCGGTGCACTGGATCCCCGTGAGCAACTTCGCGGTCACGCCGGTGATCGCCGTGGCGGACCATCGCCCCGAGCTGGTCGCCCAGCCCACCGAGGTGGCCGCCATCCTCGAGCCGTCCGTGTCATCGTTCCTGCCCGGGGCGCCGCTGCAGCTCATCGAGCGCGACATGCGCGGCATCCGCATCCGCTACGCGGCCTACCCGGTCAACGGCCTGGCCGTGTGGGGGATGACCGCGCGGGTACTGGGCGGGCTGGGGGCGTGGCTGGGACGCGAGGATTCGTAGGCAGCGGCCCGGACGAATACGGCCGGTTGCCTGGGCGTCGGCGGCGTTGACCGCCTGCTCCAGCGTGATCCAGCCCGGCCGGTCCCAGCAGCTGGCCGCCGTTCCAGACGGCGACGAACGCGGACGCGAAGACGATGAGCGCAGCGATGCCCACGACGCACAGTCCCGCCGCACCTGGCCAGATTCAGGTGGTGTGCACGCTACTGGGTCGCTGCGCGCTCGGAATTGGCCAGATTCAGGTGGTGTGCACGGCATCGCCCGCGATGGCCGCTTACGCCGGCCAGGTTCATGTGGAGTGCCCACAAGGCCGGGTATTTCCGGCCCAACGCGCGTGGCTTCTGAATATGGCCGAGATCGCGGATCGTTCACTCGGGGATCCCGGCGTGGGTCGGCGGTCCGGACGGGCGGGCGCGTCGGCCGGGTGGCCAACTTGTCCGATGGTGCGCACCGGGTCTGAATCTGGCCGGGTCGCGGGTCGGGTCGCGGGTCGGGTCGCGGGCGCGCGCCGCGGCGGGCCCGAATAGCAGCCGGGAGCCGCCTCAGAGCGGCTCGCCCCCCAGGTCCTCGTCTGGAGGTCGCGGGACGGGCGCACGCCGTCCCGCCAGTCGCCCCTCCCCCCTGGTGACCGGCCGCGCGCCTCTACCCGGCCCCACCCGCGCCGCCTCACCCTCCACCACGCCAGGGAGTGCCAGGCGGGGAGCGGCGAACTCGACCACGATCGCCCGCATCTGGGTCCCGTCGGTCCACGCGGCGTGCAGCACGTCCGGTGGCCACACGACGGTCTCGCCGGCCAGGACACGCGCCCGCTCGTCGCCCACGCCGACCCAGCCGCCGCCCTCGATCACGACGAAGTAGCTCGGGTTCGGGTTCGTGTGCGGCGCGATCCGCGCATTCCGCGAGAAGGCGAGCTCCGAGATGACGCCGGCGGGCCCGCTCTCGATGACCTGTGCCTCGATCCCGGTGGTGCCGGGCGGCCCCTCCGGCCGACGATGCCCGACCCCGAACCGCCGGATGTCCATCGTCACGCGGCGGCGCGCGGCTAGCGGCGACGCCGGCGGCGCGACGACTTGGAGCGGATGGTGGTCTCGGGGCGCGCGTACTTCTGGCGGGAGAAGTAGCGGGCCTTCGCGAGCTGGCGCTCGTACGCGTGGAGGTACGGCGGGAAGCGGACGAACCGGATCCAGACCAGGACCGCGAGCCCGCCGACGATCGTGCTGAGCACGATGATGAAGTCGAACCGGAACACCCAGTAGACGGGGATGAGCCCGAACGTGACCACGTTGGTCCACAGCATCCACTCGTACATCTGGACGTAGACCCCATGCCGGTGCAGCTGTCGCGTCCGGACGTTGTAGACGATCACCGTCGCAAGCAGCAGGCCGATCCCCGCATACAGGATGGGCATGTAGAGGTCGGGGAAGTTGGCGTCGTCGAAGGACGCGAAGAGGTACTGCCAGGGCCAGCAATTCACGCGCGATCTCTCCGGATGCGGCCGACGTCATGCCGGCCACGCTGATGGGCCGTCCGAGTATGCCACGGGGGCCACGGTATACTCGGCGCAACGTCGCGCGTCCGACGGTTTCCGGCCCCGGAGCCCACTCCCGGAGCCCACGCTGGACCCCGGACGCCACCCAGCAGTACGGCTCGGCCGCTGAACCGCCGGAGGAGGAACCGCACCGGTGCGTGCGCTGCTCTCGGTCGCGAACCGCGACGGTCTGTCCGCGTTCGCGCGTGACCTCCAGGCACTGGGCTGCGAGCTGGTCGCGACCGACGGGACCCGCGAGCACCTGGCGGCGGACGGCATCGATGCCGCGTCGGTCTCGGACCTGACGCATGTGCCGCCCCTTGTCGGTGCCCAGGTCCGCACCTTCCACCCGGAGATCTACGCGGGTATCCTCGCGCGCCGCGACCGGCCTGAGCAGCTCGACCAGCTCGTGGAGCGTGGCATCGGGCTGATCGACCTGGTCGTCGTGAACGTCAAGCCCTTCGCCCCCGAGGTTGGACGCCACCATATCGGCATCGACGAGGCGATCGAGCTGATTGATGTCGCCGGCGCGGCGCTCCTGGGCGCGGCCGCCCGCAACGGCGCCGGGGTCGTCGCCGTGTCCTCGCCCGCCCATTACCCCGTTGTGCTCGATGAGCTTCGAACGCTGGGCCAGGTCTCCGCCGACACTCGCTACCGGCTCGCGGCGGACGCGTTCGGCACCGTGGCCGCGTACTTCGCCGAGATCGCCGCCTACCTCAACCAGATCAGCAACAACCTGTACCCGAACCGGCTGGCGCTCGTCCTCGAGAAGGTGGCTGACCTGTCCTACGGCGAGAACCCGCACCAGCGCGCGGCCTTCTACCGCGAGACGACCCACCGGTCCGGCTCGCTGGCGGATGCGGCGCAGCTCCACGGGTCTCCGCCGACCTTCAACAACCTGCTCGATCTCGACGCCGCCTACCGGATCGCGTCCGATTACACGGCCCCCACCGTGGTCATCGCCAAGCACACGGATCCGGTGGGTCTCGCATCGGCCGAGGAGCTGGTCGAGGCCTACCGGCACGCGCTGGAGACGGATCCCGTCGCCTCGTTCGGCGGCATCGTCGGGGTCAACCGGGAGCTGGACGGAGCCACGGCGCGCGCGATCGCGGCAAACTCGTACGAGGCCGTCATCGCGCCCGGGTTCAGCGAAGCTGCGCTCGGCATGCTCAAGGCCAAGCCCGGTCTTGAGCTCCTGTCGGTGCCCGCGTCACCGTCCGAGGGCATGCGGGACTACGGCATCGCCAACCTGGACTTCAAGCGCGTGGGTGGCGGCCTGCTCGTCGAGGGGCTCGACGCCGTCGACCTGGACCGCGGCCAGCTCCAGGTCGTGACCCGACGCCATCCGACCCTCGGTGAGCTCACCGATCTGCTGTTCGCCTGGCGCGCCGTGCGCCACGTCCGGTCCAACGCGATCGTGCTGGCCCGCAACGGCGCCACGGTCGGGATCGGCGCGGCCCAGGCGTCGCGCAACACCTCGGTGGACATCGCGCTCCGTCGCGCCGGTGACCGCGCCAAGCTCTCGGTCATGGCGTCGGATGCCTACTTCCCATTCCCCGACGGCATCCAGGTGGCCGCCAACGCGGGGGTCACGGCCATCATCCAGCCGGGTGGGTCGATCCGTGACGAGATGGCGATCGAGGTCGCCAATCGCCACCACCTCGCCATGGTGTTCACCGGCCGCCGCCACTTCCGGCACTAGGCGTCGCCGCGTCCCCCACGCCCCGGAGGCATCGATGGAGCAACTCCTCGCGCTCGAGATGATCCGCGTGACCGAGGCGGCCGCCATCGCGTCCGCCCGGTTCATGGGCAAGGGCGCCCGCGACGAGGCTGACCTCGCCGCGACCGAGGCGATGCGCCGGGCGATGGACGAGACCGACCTCGCCGGCACGATCGTCATCGGCGAGGGCGAGCGTGACGAGGCCCCGATGCTCTACATCGGCGAGCAGGTGGGCCGCCACGACGAAGGCGCCGCGGCCGCCGTGGACATCGCGGTCGACCCGCTCGAGGGCACGAACCTCGTGGCCACCGGCCAGGCCGGCGCGCTCACCGTCCTCGCGGCCTCCGAGACCGGCGGTCTTACCCACGCCCCGGACACCTATCTCGAGAAGCTGGCCGTGGGGCCGGTCGTCGCGGGCTGCGTCGACATCACGGCGCCGGCGGCCCAGAACTGCCACCGGATCGCCGAGGCGCTGCGGCGCAAGGTGTCGGACATCACGATCGTCATCCTCGACCGGCCTCGCCACGAGCAGCTCATCGCCGAGGTGCGCGGGACCGGCGCCCGGATCAAGCTCATCACCGACGGTGACGTGTCGGCCGCGATCTCGTGCGCGGTCCAGGGCACCGGCGTCCACGCGGTGATGGGCATCGGCGGGGCTCCGGAAGGGGTGATCACGGCCGCCGCGCTGCGCTGCCTGGGCGGGGAGATCCAGGCGCGGTTCCGGTTCCGCAACGACGAGGAACGGGAGCGCGCGGTCGGGATGCTGGGGCACGCGGACGAGACCAAGGTGTTTCGCACCGAGGACCTCGCGAGCGGCGACAACCTGGTGTTCGCCGCCACGGGTGTCACGGGCGGGGAGCTCCTGCAGGGCGTGCGGTTCTTCGGCGGCGGCGCGCGGACCCATTCGCTGGTCATGGCCTACCAGACCAAGCAGGTGCGGTTCGTGGACACCGTCCACATGTTCGCCCGCGATCGGCCGCCGGCCGTCCGCCTGTAGGGCGCCGGCTCAGCCGTCGATCGGCGCCCAGCCCTCCCCCGTCCAGCGGGCGATCGGGCGCGCGGCGGCGGCTCCCTCGACACGCCGCCGCCGGGTGGCCGCTGTCGCGACCGTCTCGCCCCAGCCGGGCGGCACCAGCCCGGGAACCAGGTCCGAGAGCGGGGCGAGCACGAACAGCCGGCGCCGCGCCTCCACGTGCGGCACCACGAGGGGCATCGCCGCCTTCGCCGGATCCTCGCTCCGGCCATCGGGCGGCCTCTCCACGTGCACCCGGTGTCGCCCGAACACGAGCAGGTCGAGGTCAACCTCACGCGGCCCCCACCGCGCGCGCGGCTGTCGCCCGAATGCCCGCTCGAGACCCTTGAGCGCGACCAGCAGCGCCGAGGCGTCCGCAGCCGGGTCCCGCCCGGCGGGCACATCGAGCGCGACGACTGCGTTGCGGAACTCGGGTTGGTCCAGCACGCCAACGGGCTCCGTCGCGTAGAGTTGCGAAACCCCCCGGAGCCGGACGCCCGGCAGGGCTGCCAGGGCCCCGACGGCGGCGGCCAGGGTGCCGGCCGCGTCGCCGACGTTGGCACCGAGCCCGACGTACGCCCGCACCCGCGCCACGGCGCTCCACCTCCAGATCGCTAGACTCGGGCCGATGCCGCCCGTCGCCGTCCTCATCCTCGCGCCCGCGCTCTCGCCCGGTGCGGGCCTGCTCGCGCGCGGCCTCGACGAGGCCCACACGACCCTCGCCGAGCATCACCGGCGGGGGTTCCGCGCGGCCGGCGCGGCCGAGGTCGTGGTCCGCCGCGAGCCGCCCGACGATACCCCATTCGGGGCACGCCTCCGGCGGCTGGCCGGCGGGCTTCGCCCGGGCGGGCTGGTGGTCCTGGGAGCCGGGTCGATCCCACTGGCAACGGCGGCCGACCGGCGTGGCCTCGTCGAAGCTGCGGCAGCCGATGCGCCCGGGGCGCTGGTCAACCACCGCTACTCCGCCGATGTCCTGGCCATCGCCCTGGCACAGACCGCGCTCCGGGACGTGCCGCCGGACCTGCGTTCCGACAACGCCCTTCCCCGCTGGCTCGCCGAGGTGGCCGGCGTGCCGGTGAGGGACCTGCGAGCGCGGCGCCGACTGGCGATGGACGTGGACTCGCCGCTTGACCTGCTGCTGCTCGAAGGGGCGCGGGGAGCCCCGGACCTGCCGCTCCCCGGTGACCTCGAGGCGGATCCGGTGCGGGCGCAGCTCGCCCGGCTGCGCGCGCTGGCCCGCGACCCGGGCGCCGAGCTCCTGATCGCCGGCCGGTCGTCGGCGGCGGACCTGCGCTGGGCGGAGCGCTACACCCGCTGCCGGACCCGGGCCCTGCTCGAGGAGCGGGGGATGCGCACGGCGTCGGCAGGCGTGGCCGTGGGGCGTCCCAACCGACGTCCGGCGAGAAGCGCTCTTGGGCTGCTCCTGGACACCTCCGAGCCGGGATCGCTGGGGAGAATCGTTGGGGAGCTGTGCGACGGGGCGCTCATCGACAGCCGCGTCCTCATCGCCCACCGGTACGGCGCCGACGAGGCGGGCTGGCCGGTGCCGGAGGACCGGTTCGCGAGCGACCTCCTGCTGCCCGATCGGATCCGCGACCCGTGGCTGCGCGACCTCACCACCGCCGCCGCCGAGGCCCAGGTCCCCATCCTGCTCGGCGGGCACAGCCTCGTGGGGCCGGGGCTGCGGCTCGCGCTCGGGCCACGGGCGCATGGATAGGGACCCGGCGATCGATCCCGCCGAGCCGCCTCTCGCCGTCGCCGGGCACCGTCGCCACAGCCTGCCCGATCCCGAGGCCGTCGGCGAGGACGCCGAGCTGCTGGCAGCGATCCGGGCGGAGATCGCCGAGCACGGGCCGATCACCTTCGCCCGGTTCATGGAGCGGGCCCTCTACGACCCGGGACACGGCTACTACCGCCGTCCGCTGGCCGGCCCCGGGCTGGCCGGCGGCGACTTCCTGACCGCCCCCGAATCCCATCCGATCTTCGGGGCCGCCCTCGGTCGGCTGGTCGAGGAGGCGTGGCGGGCGATGGGCCGCCCGGCGCCGTTCACGATCACGGAACCGGGAGCCGGCTCGGGAGCGCTGGCGGCCGGGCTCCTGCGCGGGTTGCGGGACCTGGGCTCGCCGCTGTTCCCAGTCGTTCGCTACCGGCCGGTCGAGGTGGAGACGGCGCGTCTCGACACGCTCCGCGAACAGCTCGCGGCCGAAGGCCTCGACGACCACCTGGTGGCCGACCCCGATGAGGCGCCACGCACCGCCGGAGCCGTGATCGCCAACGAGGTCCTTGATGCGCTGCCCGTCCACCGGGTCGTCACGCGCGGCGGCAGCCTGCACGAGCTGCTGGTCGCGGCCGACACGGACGGGAACCTCGTGTGGCACGAGGCGGAGCCCACCACGCCGGCCCTTGCGCGGCGCCTCGCGGCCGAGCAGGTGACGCTCGCCGACGGCGAGGTCACGGAGGTCTGCCTGGCGCTCGACCGCTGGCTCGCCGAGACAACGGCGCTCGTTTGGCGCGGCGTCGTGATCGTGGTCGACTACGCGGCCGAGCCCGGCGAGCTCCACGGGGCGTCGCACCCCACGGGGACGCTCCGCACGTTCGCGCGGCACGCCGTTGGCGCCGACCCGTTCCGGCATCTCGGGCGGCAGGACCTCACCGCAACCGTGGATCTCGCGGCTGTCAGGCTTGCCGCGGCGGCCGCCGGCCTGACCCCGATCGGCGAGACGACCCAGGCGGAGCTGCTGGCACGGGTCGCCACGAGCGACCTCACGGACACCTACGTCCGCCGCCCGGGCGCCACGCTCCAGGACGCGCTCGATCTCCGCTCGGCGGTCGCCCGGCTGATGGACCCACGCGGGATGGGGGGGTTCCGGGTCATGGTGTTCGGCGAGGGGCTGGACGAGCCGCTGTCGCTGCCGTCGCTCTCCCCGGTCCGCCGCCCGGGCTGACCGGGGAATGACCGACGGGACGGCAAACGGGGCCGCCAACCGGTCCGAAGACGGGCCGTCCGGCCCGGCTCGACAGGCCGTCCGCTCCCGGCCGCGCTGCTAGAATGGCCTCCTCGTGTCGCGTGCTGCGGCCGGGATCAACGCCACGCCCACGAGGACCTCGTGACCGGGATCTGGTACGTCGTCGGGTTCGTTTTCGCCGGCACCCTGTTCGTCTTCGGGACGATCGGGCTCGCTTGGCTGATCTCCCACCGCACCCGTGGAGACGAGCACAAGGGCTACCCCTACGAGTCGGGCATCGACACCTACGGTGACACCCACGCCCGCTTCGGCATCAGCTTCTACATCTACGCCCTGATGTTCGTCGCCTTCGACATCGAGGTGATCTTCATCTTCCTGTGGGCCTTGATCTTCACGAACCCTGACCTGCCGCTCACCCCGGCCGCCCTGTTCATCACGATGCTGATCTTCGTGGGCATCCTGCTGTTCGGGCTCGCGTATGCCTGGCGCAAGGGGGTCCTGACGTGGCGATGACCCCCGACGGACCGGAGACGGTCGGGGGCCTGGGCGTCGAGCCGGGCGACGGCACCCAGGCTCGGTCGGACCAGCCCGGGCGGGATTCCGCGGCGCTGGTCACCCCGGCCGCCAGGGACGTGATGGCCCCCATCGTCGTGGCCAACACGCTGTGGACGTCGGACAGCCCCGGCGCGTATGCGAGCACGGCCCCCGCCTACACGCACCTGGAGGCATTCCACAAGGGCGACCTCGAGCTCGCGGACACCGCGCGCTGGGGTGCGCTCGAGGTGATCCCGACCAAGGCGGACCTGATCGTCGACCTGATCCGGATGAACAGCCTGTGGCCGCTGCTCTCGGGCCTGGCCTGCTGCGCCATCGAGATGATGTCCGCGGCCACCTCCAAGAACGACATGGACCGCTGGGGCATGTTCCCGTTCCGCGCCAGCCCCCGCCAGGCCGATGTGCTGATCGTGGCCGGCACGCTCACCACCAAGATGGCCGGGCCGCTGGTCCGCCTCTGGGAGCAGATGCCGGAGCCCAAGTGGTGCGTCGCGATGGGCGACTGCACCTGCTCGGGCGGCCGCTACAAGCGCAGCTACTCCACCATCGAGGGCATCGACCGGGTGATGCCCGTCGACGTCTACGTGCCGGGCTGCCCGCCCCGTCCCGAGGGTCTCATCTACGGGATGATGAAGCTGGGCCAGCTGGTCAAGGAACGCCGCGGCCACTGGCCGGACCGGCCCATCGGGCCCAACGTGCCGACGGACGTCTAGCCATGGACCGATCGCTGCGTGCACGCCTCGAGAAGCGCTTTGCGGACAAGGTCACGGGACCCGTCCGGCAGCGCCACGACGAGACCGAGCTCCGGATCGGCGCCGCGGACCTGACCGAGGTCATGACGGCCCTCCACGACGAGCCGGACCTGGACTTCGGGGTCCTCGCCGACCTCGCGGGCGTGGACACAGGCGCCCACATGCAGGTCGTGTACCACGTGTGGTCCGCGAAGACGCCGGACTGGCTGCGCGTGATCGCGGACGGCCTGCCGCGCGACAACCCGCGGATCGCGACCCTCACCGGCCTGTGGCCGGGCGCGGAGTGGATGGAGCGCGAGACCTACGACATGTTCGGGATCATCTTCGAGGGCAACCGCGACCTGCGGCGGATCTACATGCCCCCCGATTACACGAGCTTCCCGCTGCGCAAGGACTTCCTCCTGCCGGACGACGCGGCGCGGTCACCGGGGGGTGGCGTCCGGCACGTGGAGCGGGCGCCTGCCTCCACGCAGGCAACCGATCCCGCCGCCCATCGCACGGTGAAGGCGTAGCCGTGACCACCTTTGGCGAGCCCATCGGCCAGCACGCGTCGGCGGACGACCCACGGATCATGCTGGACAACCAGATCGGGGCGTTCGAGCAGGTCCCGCCCTACCCGCCGCGCACCGAGCGCGAGGCCGAGTTCTACTCGCTCCGCGACGGCGAGATGTTCGTCAACATGGGCCCCCAGCACCCGTCGACCCACGGCGTGCTCCGCGTCGTGCTCAAGATCAACGGCGAGCAGGTGGTGGACCTGGACCCGGTGCTGGGCTATCTCCACCGGGGCGTGGAGAAGCTGTGCGAGAACAGCGACTACCACCACATCATCAGCCAGGTCGACCCCCTCGAGTACGTGAGCTCGCTGTTCAACGAGTGGGCGCCAGTGATGGCGTTCGAGAAGCTGCTCGACGTGGAGGTCCCGCGGCGGGCCGAGTACATCCGCGTGCTCACGGGCGAGCTCCTCCGGGTCAGCAGCCACGCCCTGTTCCAGGGCTGGATGGCGCTCGACCTCGGCGGCCTCACGCCGATCCTGTACAGCTTCATCGAGCGCGACGAGATCGTGGAGATGCTGGCGGCGATCACCGGCCAGCGGATGCTGTTCAACTACTTCCGGATCGGCGGCGTGAACGGCGACCTCAACCACGAGTTCATGTCCCGCCTCGGTGACTGGATGAGCCGGGCCGCCGTGCAGCACGAGGCGAACATCGGGCTGCTCAACGAGAACGAGATCTTCGTCCGGCGCATGCGCGGCATCGGCCGGGTGGACGGCGACACCGCGCTGCGGATGGTCGTCACCGGACCCAACCTGCGCGCCTCCGGCGTGCCATACGACGTCCGCCGCGCGCATCCGTACAGCGTGTACCCGGAGCTGGACTTCGACATTCCGGTCCGGGGCACCGGCCCCGAGGGCGGCGATTCGCTGGACCGCTACCTGCTCCGGCTCGACGAGGTCAAGCAGAGCCTGCGGATCATCGACCAGTGCCTCCACAACATGCCCGACGGGCCGATCATGGCCCGCCTGCCGCGCCTGCTCCGCCCTCGACCGGGTCGCGCCTGGGCGGCCGTCGAGGCTCCGCGTGGCCTGTACGGCACCTACGCGATCAGTGACGGCACGGACCAGCCGTTCCGGATGAAGATCCACGACCCGTCGTTCGTCAACCTGCAGCTCGTCGGGATGCTCATGAAGGGCAACCTGCTCGCGGACACGATGGCCGTGATGGCGAGCCTGGACCCGGTCATGGGCGGGATCGACAAGTGACCGCGCTCAACCGCTCGCTGGGCAGCCTGACGACCGTCGGCAAGGTCGTCATCCCGCTGCTGCTGCTGGTGTTCGTGGTCGGGCCGATCCTGACCGTGCTCGGCGCGATCTACGTGCTGCCGGTCGTGGTCGACATCGTGGGCTCGAACCTGGGCATCGTCCGGTTCGTGGTCGCGATCACGGCGATCCTGCTGTTCAGCATCCCGGCCGCGTTCATCATCATCTACATGGAGCTGAAGGTCATCGCCTTCATGAACCTCCGCGTCGGCCCGGACCGGGTTGGCCCCAAGGGTGCCGCCCATTCGCTGGTCGCGGGCCTCAAGGTGCTGACCAAGGAGGACTTCAGCCCGGCCAACGCGGACCGCCTGGTGTTCACCTGGGCGCCCGTGATCGTGTTCCTGACCGCGGTGATGACGTTCATGGTCATCCCGTTCGGACCGGGGCTCGTGAACCCCGAGACGGGCCGCATGGAGGGCCTGGTCGGCCAGGACTTCAACATCGGGCTGCTGTACCTGTTCGCGGTGGGCGGCATGACCGTGATCGGCCTGCTGCTCGCCGGCTGGTCCAGCTTCAACAAGTACTCGCTCCTCGGGGGCCTCCGCTCGGCGGCGCAGGCGGTCTCGTACGAGATCCCGCTCACGCTGTCCGTGGTCGGGCTGATCCTGCTGGCGGGCACGATGAGCGTCACCGGGATCGCCCAGCAGCAGGGAGGCTGGTTCGCCAACTGGTTCGTCTTCCGGCAGCCGCTGGGTGCGCTGATCTTCTTCATCGCCGCCACCGCTGAGGCGAACCGGACCCCGTTCGACCTGACCGAGGCGGACTCCGAGATCGTCGCCGGGTTCGCGACCGAGTACTCCGGGATGCGCTTCGGCTTCCTGTTCTTCGCCGAGTACGTGAACGTGTTCATCGTCTCGGCCCTGATCGTGACCCTGTTCTTCGGGTCGTGGAACGCCCCGGTGGACCTCAACTCGCTGCTCGCCTGGATCAACCCGTCACTGCAGAGCTGGTTCGGCTTCACGCTGCTGCCACCCACGGTGGCCCTCGACCCGGGCAGCCTGGGGATGGGCCTGCTGCTGCTGGCCCTGGCCGCCCCGGTGGTCCTGACGCTGGTGTTCGCCGTGCCGTTCTACCTGCTTCGCACCTCGCGGCCCGGGTGGCAGGCGCTGCTGTTCGGGTTCGTCCTGTTCAACGTCGTCGCCGGCGGGGCGGCGTTCACCCTGGCCTGGATCGGCTGGGACTGGGTCGCCGGCCTGGTGTGGTTCATGATCAAGTCGTTCATCTTCGTGTTCGTGTTCGTGTGGATGCGCGGCACGTTCCCGCGAGTCAGGATCGATCACCTGATGGGCTTTGCGTGGAAGTGGCTGCTGCCGGCCGCGCTCCTCAACCTGTTCCTGACCGCCGCGGCGATCGTCGTGGTGAAGAGCCTGTGAGCATTCGATGACAGCCATCCCCGGCATGGGCCTCGTGCGCGGCATGGGACTGACCCTGCGGCGGTTCTTTGCCCCCAAGGCCACCATCAAGTGGCCCGAGCAGCACGCCGATGTCGCCCCCAAGTTCCGCGGCCGGCTGCAGCTGCTCTACGACGAGCACGGCACGCTCAAGTGCGAGACGTGCTTCCAGTGCGCGCAGGCCTGCCCCATCGAGTGCATCGACATGGGCGGGGTGGACACCAAGGGCCGGTTCCACGTCCACTGGGGCCCCCCCGAGACCTACGGCGAGCGCCGCGAGGAGTCCGCGATCCGCCGCTCCGGGCGCCCGGTGGCCGACACGGCGTACGAGCGCTTCGAGGGCATCGACCTCCAGCCGCTGGACGTGATCCTGGAGGCACACGACTACGACCCCAGGGCGATGCTGGCGATCCTGGAGGAGACCCAGGCCGAGTACGGCTACCTGCCCGTCGCCGCCCTCAAGCACATCTCCCGGGTCACGGGCGCGTGGTACGCGATGATTTACGGGACCGCGACCTACTACCGACACCTGCGGTTCGAGCCGCCCGCGGTGGAGGCGCCCGCCGCCGGCACCGCACAGGTCGCCGCCGAGGCCGCCTTCCGCTCCGCGCTCGACGCCTCCCTTGGCTACGGGGGGCACGCGAACTAGGATGACCGACTTCCTCACGACTCCCGCGGGCTGGCCGAGCGTCCTCCTGGCACGCGCGGCGCAGCTGGCCGCGGATCCGATGGACCTCGACGCCGCGGTGCGAGCCGGCGCGTTCGAGGGCCTCCGGAAGGCCGTGCGCGATCTGGGTGGAACCGGCACCATCGCGACGCTCGCCGCCGCCGGGCTCCGGGGTCACGGCGGCGCCGGCTTCCCCACCGCCGAGAAGTGGCGTGCGGCCGCCGGGCAGCCCGCGGCCCAGCGCTACGTCATCGCCAACGGCTACGGGGCGGATCCCGCCGTTCACACCGACCAGGCGCTGCTCGCCGCGGACCCGTGGAGCGTCATCGAGGGCCTCGCGATCGCCGCCTTCTCGATCGGCGCGACGGAGGCGATCCTCGCGGTCCGTGCCGACGATCCGTCGCTCGTGACGATGCTCGAGGGGGCTGTCCTCGCGGCCGAGGAGGCGGGCTTCCTGGGCGAGGATGCCGCGGGCTCCGGCCACCCGATCAGGATGACCGTGCGGCCCGTCCAGGGTGCCTACATGCTGGGCGAGGAGACGGTCCTGATCAAGGCGCTCGAGGGCAGGCGCGGCCAGCCGGACCAGCGGCCGCCGTACCCCACCGAGAAGGGCCTGTTCGACAAGCCGACTGTCGTCAACAACGTCGGGACGCTGGCCGCGGTCCCGTGGATCGTGGTCAACGGCGGCGAGGCGTACGCGGCCATCGGGTCGGCATCCAACGCCGGCACCGCGCTCGTCCAGCTCCGCGGCCCGGCCGGCGCGGGCATCGCCGAGATCCCGTTCGGGACTCCGCTCCGTGCCCTCGTTGATCTCGTCGGGGGCGCCGGCAAACGGACGCTCAAGGCGATCCTCGTGGGTGGACCGACGGGGGGCCTCCTGCCAGCCGACCTCCTGGACACGCCCTACGAGTTCGACGCGCTGCGGGAGGCCGGCGCCCACGTTGGCTCCGGGTCCGTGGTCATCGCCGACGACCGGGCCTGCATCGTGGACCTCGCCCGGCTGCTCACGCAGTTCTCCGCCGACGCCGCCTGCGGCAAGTCCATCCCGTGCCGCATCGGCCTGCGCCGCCTGTACGAGATCGGCGACCGGATGACGAGCGGCGTGGCCAGGCCCACCGACCCGGCGCTCCTGGTGGACCTCGCCCACGACATCACCGCGTCCGCCCTGTGCGACCACGAGCGCCTGGCCACCCGGCCGTTCGCCAGCGCGATGCGATACTTCCGTCCCGAGCTCGATGACCACCTCCTTCGCTCCATCTGCCCGGCCGGCGTGTGCACGCCGATCGCGGTGGGTGCCGGTGCGACCGCAGCAGGATCCCGCTGATGGCCGACCTCATCATCCGCCCCGAGGACGCCGAGACCCCGGACAGCGCGCCCGTGCCCGAGAACAGCCCGGCCGCCTACGAGCGCCTTCGCGAGGTCCGCCCGGACGCAAAGCTGCCCGCCGGCTGGGACACGATCACGCCTCGCGAGGACACCCTCGCCGAGCGCCTGATCACGACCCAGAGCCCGCAGCGGCCGCAGAGCACGCCGCGGATCCGGCTGGAGGTCGACGGCCGCGTCGTCGAGGGCTTCGAGGGCCAGACGATCCTCGAGGTCTGTCGCGACAACGGGATCGAGATCCCCACCCTGTGCTACGAGCCCAAGCTCCCGGGCTTCGGTGCCTGCCGGATGTGCGTGGTCGAGGTGGAGGGCGAGGAGCAGCCGCCGATCTCCTGCTCCCGCGTCGCCGAGCCGGAGATGAAGGTCCAGACGCAGACCGACGAGCTGCGCCGGCTCCGGAAGACCAGCCTCGAGCTGATCTTCTCGGACCACAACGCCTACTGCCTGCCGCCATGCCAGAACAAGTGCCCCAGCCACATCGACATCCCGGGCTTCCTCAAGGCCAACGCCGAGGCCAGCTGGACGGAGTCGGTGCGGATCTTCAAGCGCACGATCCCGTTCCCCAGCGTGCTCGGCCGCGTCTGCCCCGCCCCGTGCGAGGAGCACTGCCGGCGGGACGAGGTGGACGAGGCGATCGCCATCCGCGACAGCCACCGCTACGCGGGCGACCAGGTCATCAAGGCGATGCTCGACGATGGCGTCGATCCGCCGCTGCCGTTCGAGAAGCAGGCTCCGTCCGGCCGCCGCGCCGCCGTGATCGGGTCCGGCCCGGCCGGCATGAGCGCCGCGTACTACCTGCTGCTCGCCGGCCACGACGTGACCGTGTTCGAGCGCGACCCGGCCCCGGGCGGCATGCTCCGCTACGGCATCCCGCAGTACCGCCTGCCCAAGGTCGAGGTCCTCGAGGCGGAGTACGAGTCCGTCACCCGGCTCGGCGGCAAGATGCGCTGCAACATGGAGCTGGGCAAGGACTTCACGCTCGACGACCTCCAGCACCAGGGGTTCGACAGCGTCGTCATCGCCATCGGCTGCTACGACACCAACAAGCTGGGCATCCCCGGACGAGGACGCCGACGGCGTCATCGACGGCCTGGAGTACCTGCGCACGGCCACGCTGGGCCTGCCGTACCCGGGCCACGAGGGCACCCGGGTGGTCGTCGTGGGCGGCGGCTTCACCGCGATGGACTGCGTCCGCACCTCGGTCCGCCAGGGCGCAGGCGAGGTCACGCTCGTCTACCGCCGCGACATGAAGGACATGCCGGCGGCCTCGGAGGTTCACGAGGCGATCGAGGAGGGCGTCACCGCCATCTTCCAGGCCGGGCCGACGCGCGTCATCAAGGACGAGGAGACCGGCAAGACCACGGGCGTCGAGTTCATCCGGATGAAGCTCGGCGAGCCCGACGCGTCCGGCCGGCGCCGCCCCGAGCCGGCGGCCGGCACCGAGTTCACGATCCCCTGCGACCGCGTCCTGCTGGCCATCGGCCAGGGACCGGACCTGCGCCTGGTTCGGCCCCGGCAACGAGGGCCTGAGCGCCACCCGGAACCGCCGGCTCCAGGCCGATGCGGTCACGTTCGAGACCGGCCGCCCGGGCGTGTTCGCGACCGGCGACGTCCGGATCGGCGCCGCGACCGTGGTCCAGGCCATCGCGGAGGGACGGCGGGCCGCCTACGCCGTGGATGCCTACCTGAAAGGCAACGACCTGTCGGCGATCCGGACCCGCCAGACCCTCGCCGAGCCGCAGCCGGAGTTCCTCTCCATCGTGCCGTTCACGGGCGAGATCAAGGAGCCCCGCTACCGGCTGAAGGCGCTGGAGGCGGAGGAGCGCAACCACAGCTACACCGAGTACGAGATCCCGTACACCCGCGACGAGGCCGTCGCGGAGTCCACCCGCTGCCTCCAGTGCACCTGCGAGGCGATCGGGTTCTGCGACCTGCGCCGGCTGGGGATCGAGTACGGGACGACGCTCAAGACCCTGGAGAAGACCTTCCACCAGGGGGCCGGGTACCGCTCGGTGACCGAGAACCGGTTCACCGGCGTCAACCACGACTACGTCCGGGACGACTCGCACGCGTTCATCCTGCGCGAGCCCTCCCGGTGCATCGACTGCGGCCGCTGCGCCAACGTCTGCGCGGAGGTCGTGGGTGCCGCCTGCTACGACTTCATGCGGATCGGCTTCGACACCCTGGTGACGACGCCGCTCGACATGAGCCTCAACGACACGCCCTGCGTGTCCTGCGGCCGCTGCGCGGAGACGTGCCCCACGGGCGCGCTGATGCCCAAGCCGCGCGTCCTCCAGAAGTACGAGGTCGACGAGAGCCGCTGCATCCTGTGCGGCATCTGCGTCGACGCCTGCCCCTATGACGCCGTCCGCGACAGCGACCAGTTCGAGCTCAGCCACACGTCCCGCGAGGAGCCAGAAATCGACCTCCTCGCGCTGGCCTCGATCGAGCGCGAGACGGAGATGAGCTACATCCGCCGCGAGCGGGACTGGGCGGAGCGTGCACGGGCCGAGGGCCGGATCCTCGACGATGCCCGGCTGCTCCCCGTCCTTCCCGCCTCGCTCGCGGGCGGACGCGGGGAATGGGAACGGGAACGGGAACGGCGCCCGGCTGGGTGCCGGGAACGGGGCCGGCCACGCCAACGACGGCTGAGAGGGACGCGTGACGCTGCCAGAGACGATCCCGCTGCTCGGGCTCGGATGGAATGACCTGCTGTTCCTGACCTTCGCGGGCATCATGGTCGGGTCGGCGCTGCTGGTCGTCCTGATGCGGGACATCATCCGCTGCGGCCTGGCCATGATCATCTGCTTCGCCGCGCTGGCCGGGCTGTACGTGTTCGCCGGTGCCACGGTCGTCGCCGCGGCCCAGGTGCTGGTCTACATCGGCGCGATCAGCGTGCTCGTCCTGTTCGCGATCATGCTGACCCAGACCAAGTCCGGCCCCGCCTCGCTGGTGTTCCAGACCCAGGCCTTCCCGGCAGCGATCGCGGCCGCGGTGCTCGCGATGCTGATCGCGGTCGTGGTCGCGGCGACCGACTGGCCGGGCTGGCCATCGCTCGGCAGGCTGGTCGAGAGCTCCGCCGCGGACGTGGCCAACAGGCTGTTCGCCAAGTTCATGCTCCCGTTCGAGGTGGTCAGCGTCCTGCTCCTCGCGGCGGTCATCGGCGGGGTGTTCATCGCCAAGCGCGAGCGGGGAGGTGAGCGACTGATGCTCGCCTTCCTCGACAACATCTCCGCGAGCCTCGACGCGTACCTCGTCCTGTCGGGCCTGCTGTTCGCGATCGGGTCGTTCGGGTTCCTCGCCCGCCGGAACGCGATCTCGATGCTGATGTCCATCGAGCTCATGCTCAACGCGGTCAACCTCGCGGTCATCTCGTTCGGCGCGTTCACCCTCAAGCTCAACGTGGACGCATCCGTCATCGCGCTCATCGTCATGGCGTCCGCGGCCGCGGAGGCGACGGTTGGCCTGGCGCTCGTGATCGCGATCTTCCGCAACAAGAAGACGCCGCTCGTCGACGAGTACGACGCGATGAGCCAGTAGGCGGGGATCGAGATGTACGAGACGCTGATCCCGCTCATCCCGCTGCTCCCCATCCTGGGCTTCGCCTTCACGGCCCTGTTCGGGCGACGGCTGCAGCTCCGCTTCGGGCGCACCGCGGCGGAGATCGTGCCCCTGGCGCTCGTCGCGGCGTCATGGGTGATCGCGATGGTCGTCGTGGTGCCGGCGCTCACCCACGCCGAGCCGTTCGGCGAGCACGGCCTGGACGTCAATCTCTGGACCTGGATCCCGGCCGGCGACTTCACGGTCCAGATGGGCTTCCACGTCGACGCCCTCACCGCCGCCCTGCTGATCGTGGTGACCACGATCGGGATGCTGGTCCACCTGTACTCGGTCGGGTACATGGCCCACGACAAGGGCACCTGGCGGTTCTTCGCCTACCTCAACCTGTTCATGTTCTCGATGCTCCTGCTGGTGCTGGCCAACAACTGGCTGCTCGTGTTCGCCGGCTGGGAGCTGGTCGGCCTGTCCTCGTACAGCCTGATCGGGTTCTGGTACCACAAGCGCTCGGCCGCCCTGGCCGCCAAGAAGGCGTTCATCGTCAACCGCGTGGGCGACGTGGGCTTCGCGCTCGGGATCATGGCCATCTTCGTCAACACCGGGACGATGAACATCCAGGACTCGCTGGCGAAGCTGACCACGTGAGGGCGCCTCGTTCCCGATCCCGGTCACGATCGTCGCGCTGCTGGTGTTCGCGGGCGCCATGGGCAAGAGCGCCCAGTTCCCGCTCCACGTCTGGCTGCCGGACGCGATGGAGGGCCCCACCCCGGTGTCCGCCCTCATCCACGCGGCGACGATGGTCAACGCCGGCGTCTACCTCGTCGCCCGCGCCAACCCGCTGTTCGCCCACGCGTCGGACGCGATGGTCGTGGTGGCGGCGATCGGGATCTTCACCGCGATCCTCGCCGCCTCGATCGCGTTCACGCAGACCGACATCAAGCGCGTGCTCGCGTACTCGACGCTGTCCCAGCTGGGCTACATGTTCGCCGCCCTCGGCGTGGGCGCCTACACGGCGGCGATCTTCCACCTCATGACCCACGGCTTCTTCAAGGGCCTGCTGTTCCTGGGGTCCGGCTCGGTGATCCACGCGGTCCACGAGGAGCAGGACATGAACCGGATGGGCGGCCTGTGGCGGAAGATCCCGATCACCCACTGGACGATGCTCGTCGGCTCGATCGCCATCGCGGGCATCCCGCCCCTGGCGGGCTTCTTCTCCAAGGACGAGATCCTGGGCGAGGCGTTCAAGTTCGGCTTCACCTGGGTCTGGCTCATCGGCCTCGTGGTCGCGGGCATGACGGCGTTCTACATGTGGCGCCTGATGGGCAAGACGTTCTACGGCGAGTCCCGCGTGGACCCGCACACCGAGCCCAAGGTCCACGAGTCGGCCTGGCAGATGACGGTGCCGCTGATCCTGCTGGCGATCCCGGCCGCCCTGCTGGGTCTGGCGCTCACCTGGGGTGGTCTGCCGCTCACCCGGAGGGCACGGGGCTGCTGACCGGCTGGCTCGAGCCCGTGTTCGCGGCGTCCGAGGAACATCTGCACGGCGCCAAGGAGGCCTACCAGCTGTTCGGCGCCATCGACGGCGTCCTGATCATCGCCAGCGTGGCGGTGGCCACCATCGGGCTGGTCGTCGGCTGGGCCCTGTTCGGCTTCTTCAACCGACGCGGCCGACAGGCGACCGTGGACGGCATCGTCGCCTCCAACGGGGCCACCCGGTTCCTGTACCGCGCCACCCTCAACAAGTGGTGGTTCGACGAGATCAACGACCTGCTGTTCATCCGGATCGGCGGACGCGTCGCCGCCGATCCTGTGGTGGTTCGACCGCACCATCGTCGATGGCACCGTCAACGGGGTGGGCACCGTCGTCCGCGGCGCGGGCGGCGGGCTGCGGCAGATCCAGACCGGCCGCGTCCAGAACTACGCGCTGGGCATCGCGATCGGCCTGCTGGTGATGGCCGGCTCGTTCCTGCTGATCGTGGGGCAGTCCCGATGACCGGCCTCGACGGGCTGCCGCTCGTGACCCTGGTGACCTTCCTGCCGGCGCTCGGCGCGCTCGCCGTCGCCATCACGCCGACGTCCCGGCCGAACGTCGCGCGCTACACGGCGCTGGGGTTCGCGCTGGCGGCATGGGTCGTCTCGCTGGTGATGCTGGCCGGGTTTGACGCCACTGCGGCCGCGACCAATCCCGATGCGGCCTTCCAGTTCAAGGAGTCGTTGGCCTGGATCCCGGCGTTCGGGATCAACTACGCGATGGGCGTCGATGGGCTGTCGATGGCCCTGGTGGTCCTGACCACGACCCTGACCTGGATCAGCATCCTCGCCTCGTTCAGCCCCATCGGACACCGCGTGAAGGAGTACATGGTCTCCTTCCTGGTGCTCGAGGTGGGCATGATCGGCGTGTTCGTCGCCCGGGACCTGTTCCTGTTCTACATCTTCTGGGAGCTGGTCCTGGTCCCGATGTACCTGATCATCGGCATCTGGGGTGGCAAGAACCGCATCTACGCCACGATCAAGTTCGTCCTGTACACCCTGGTCGGCTCGCTGCTGATGCTGGTCGCGATCCTGGCGACCGCGTTCACCTACCAGGCCGCACAGGCGGCCGCCGGCTCGGCCACGCCCTGGGCGAACGCGTTCGACGTCGCGACGCTCACCGACGCTGCCGCGGGTGGCCTGTTCGGAGGCACGTTCGGCTTCCTCGCCTTCGGCGCCTTCTTCCTCGCGTTCGCGATCAAGGTCCCGATGTTCCCGTTCCACACCTGGCTCCCCGACGCCCACGTCGAGGCGCCCACCGCCGGCTCGGTGATCCTGGCCGGCGTCCTGCTCAAGCTGGGCGGCTACGGGTTCATCCGGTTCGCGCTGCCGCTGTTCCCCGAGGCCGCGCACACGTGGGCCCCGCTGATCATCGTCCTGAGCCTGATCGGGATCATCTACGGCGCGATCGTGGCGCTCGTCCAGCCGGATCTCAAGAAGCTGGTCGCGTACTCGTCGGTCAGCCACATGGGCTTCGTGACCCTGGGCATCTTCGTGTTCCAGCAGCAGGGCATGCAGGGCGCGATCCTGCAGATGATCAGCCACGGCCTCATCACGGGCGCGCTGTTCCTGCTCGTGGGCATCATCTACGAGCGGACCCACGACCGGACGATCGCCAAGATGGGCGGCCTGGGCAGCGCGACGCCCGTGTACGCCGCCGCGTTCGGGTTCTTCGTGTTCGCGTCGGTTGGCCTGCCCGGCCTGTCAGGGTTCGTGGGCGAGTTCCTGACCCTGGTCGGCACCTTCGTCGCGATCCCGGCCGCCGCCGTCGTGGCCACGTTCGTGATGATCCTTGCCGCCGGCTACCTGCTGTGGATGTTCCAGCGGGTGGCGTTTGGCGAGCTCAGCGAGTTCCTCAAGGGCCTGGGCAGCCACCTGACCGACATGAAGCCGGTCGAGGCGCTCACGCTCGTCCCGCTGGGCGCGCTGGTGGTGGTGTTCGGCCTGTGGCCGGGCCTCATCCTCGACCTGATCGCCGGCTCCGTGAGCGCGGCCCTGGCCCCCGTCCAGGCGTTCGTCCAGAATGCCGGGCCCATCGCCCTCGGCCTGTGGCGGTAGGAGTGCACCGGTGACCTTCCCCGACATCGTCACGATCGCGCCGTTCATCGCCGCGATCCTGCTCGCGATCGCGATCCTGGTCGTCGACTTCGTGTTCCCCGGCAGCAAGTGGCCGGCCCTGGTCACGACGTTCGCGGGCCTCGCCGTGGTCGCGGTGCTGGTGGTCATCACGGGCCAGACGGTCTCCGGGGCCTTCCCCGCGGGTGCCCAGGGCGCGTATGTCGTGGACCCGCTGACCACGTTCCTCCAGCTGCTGTTCATCTCGATCGTGGCGCTCACCATGGCGTTCGCGCCGGACTATCTCGAGGAGCGCGGCCTCCCGGTGCCCGAGTTCGCGGCGACGATCGTGTTCGCGATGTCGGGCGCGATGCTGCTCGCCGCCTCGGGCGACCTGCTGGTCCTGTTCCTGGGCCTGGAGCTCATGGTCCTGCCCGGCTACGTGCTGGCCGGGTACCACAAGAGCGACGGGTACAGCACCGAGGGCGCGATCAAGTACTTCCTGCTCGGCTCCTTCTCGAGCGCCATCTTCCTGTTCGGGCTCGCGTTCGTGTGGGGGATCACCGGCGAGACCAACATCGGGGCGGTGGGCGCGATCCTGACCCAGATCACCGCCGGCACGGCGCCGCTGTCCCCGGCGCTGGGCCTGGGGCTCGCGTTCATGACCACCGGGGTGGCGTTCAAGATCGCGGCGGTCCCGTTCCACTACTGGACACCCGACGCCTACCAGGGCTCGCCGACCCCGGTCACGGGCTACCTGTCGGTCGGCCCCAAGGTCGGGGCGTTCGCGCTGATCATCCGCCTGTTCGCCGACGGGCTCGGCAGCCTGGCCGTGGACTGGACCATCGTGATCATCGTCCTGGCCGCGCTCACGATGACCCTGGGCAACCTCGTGGCGCTGACGCAGGACAACGTGAAGCGGATGCTCGCGTACTCGTCGATCGCCCACACCGGGTACATGCTGGTCGGCTTCGCGGCATTCGGCGCCGGGCAGCTGAGCGGCATGGAGGGGCTGCTGTACTACGGCGCGGCGTACGCGTTCATGAACCTCGGCGCGTTCGGCGTCATCGCCGCGCTCCAGCGGCGGACGGGCATCACCTCCAACCTCTCGACGTTCGCCGGCCTGGTCCGGCGCGAGCCGGCGCTCACCTGGCTGATGTTCCTGTTCCTGCTGTCGCTGACCGGCATCCCGCCCACCGCCGGCTTCTTCGGCAAGCTGACCATCATCGTGGCCGCGGTCGACGCCGGCGCCCCGGTTGCCGGGGTCGCGGGCAACCCGTGGATGTACGGCCTCGCGGTGCTGATGATGCTCAACGCGGCCGTCGCGGCGTTCTACTACCTGCGGGTGGCGGTCTACATGTTCATGCGCGAGCCGGACGGCGAGCTGGAGCGGCTCCCGCACAGTCGCCTGGTGTGGACCGGTCTTGCGGTGAGCACCGTGCTCACGCTCGCGCTGGGCGCCTTCCCGGGTCTGCTGCTCGGGTTCGTGGGGACCGCCGCGGCGGCAGTCATCCACTAGACCAGCCGCGCGGCGCTGCGCGGCTGCGCGGCTGCGAGCGGCGCGCGGGGTGGGTGCCTGCGGCACGCCGGGAGCGACTCGAGCGGCTCACCCGGTTCGCCTGGCCCCGCGTTTGCACCAGATATCGGTCCCCACCGTTCCACCAACGGCTCCGGGGCGCTGGAGCGTCCGAATATCGATCAGGAGTGATGCAGCTGGCGCCACGGACGGTTTGGCCGCCGCAATGCCGGTCACCATCAATATCTGGTGCCGGAGGCCGTGACGCCGACGTCGTCGCGCGGGCCCGGGCACGTCGCGGCATCCTACGGCGTGACCGTCACCCCCGGCAGGATCGTCTGCAGGCCCGCCGCCATCACGTCGGGGCCGATCCCGCCCAGCGCCCCGTCACGCACGATCCCGGTCTCGTCGATCCAGAAGTGGACCGGAAGCGCGACCGCGCCCCACTCGGCCTGGGCGGTGCCACCAGCATCGAGCCCGACCGGGAAGTCGATGCCCAGGTCGGCGAAGAACGCCTGGACGGTGGGCTCATCCTCCCGGACGTCCACCGCGATGACCACCAGCCCGGTGTCGACGTAGCGCGCCTGGAACCCGGCCATCAGCGGAAGCTCGTCCTGGCACGGCGGGCACCACGTCGCCATGAAGTTGACCCACACGGGCCGGCCGCGATAGTCGGCGAGGCTGACGGGCTCGCCGCCGACACCAGGCAGCTCCAGGGCGGGCGCGGGCTCTCCGACGCCGAACGCGTCCGCCAGCGAGGATGAGGATGGGGCGGGCGATCCGTCCGACGCCGCGGGGCGTTCGGAAGCCGTGCCGGAGGGCGCGACGGAAGCCGTGGACGCCGGCACGCTCGGGGATGGGGACGCCACGAGAACCGGGGCTGGTGGTCCCGGCGTGAGCGCGAGGAGGGCACCAACGGCCAGCCCGCCGGCAAGCACGCCCGATGCGAGCCCCAGTCCGATCGCCATCTTCCCACCCATACGGCCGAGCGTACCAGCACGAACGGGGGACAGCAGCCTTGGTTGGGCTCCACTAGGATGCACCGGCCATGATCTCGACCCTCGATGCCATTCGCAGGCGCGTCTTCCCGGCGCTGCTCACCGCCGCCGGGGTGGTGCTGATCACGGCTGGCCTGCTGTCGTACGCGAACCCCACCGAGGCCGGCCTGCAGCCGATCGAGAGCGAGGTCATCGGGACGCTCGATCCGTCGACGCCGTCCGCGACCCTCGCGCCGGCCACCACCCCAGGCGCCGGATCCGCGTCGCCGTCGTCGTCCCCGACCGAGACTCCCGGCGTGTCGCCGGACGGAACCGCGCCGGCGTCGATCATCCCGGATCCGACGGCGAAGCCGGGGCGCGCGGTCGCCACACGGGTCGTCGTCCCGGCGCTCAACATCGACCTCCCGGTCGTCAAGGGCAACAACGGCTACCCGTACTGCAACGTGGCGATGTACCTCCATTCGGGCACCGGCAACAATGCCGCAAAGGACGGATTCGGGCAGCCCGGCGAGGGCCGGGCCACGTACCTCTACGCCCACGCGCGAGATGGGATGTTCGGTCCGATCTACGAGCTGGCGATCGTCCGGAAGAACGCCAGGAAGATGCTGGGGATGGTCGTCCAGGTCTACACGAGCGACTTCAAGCTCTACCTCTACGAGATCCGCGAGTACCGGCTGCACGTGACCAACCTCGATGGCCCGCTTGGCGCCACCGAAGAGGAGCTGTGGCTCCAGACGTCGGAAGGCCCCAAGGGAACGCCTGGCAAGACCCAGCTGATCGCGTACCCCATCTCCGTGTCCGACGCGGACCCCAAGGACGCCGTCCCGAAGGCAAAGCCCGTCAACTGCGGGTAGGCGTGCGCGCGTCCCGTCCGCGCGGCCGGCCCGTCAGATCCAGTCGATGCGGCGGAGGACCAGCGCCGTGATCGCCGCCCCCATCAGGACGAACCCGGTGACGACCCAGAACCCGCTGGCCTCGCCGCCGGCCAACGCGACCCCCGCCTCGCTCATCCCGAAGATGCCGGCCACCGCTGCGATCCCGGCCAGGATCACGGTGACGCCGGTCAGCCGCTTCATGATCGTCGACAGGTTGTTGTTGATCGTCGAGAGGTACACCTCGAGCGTGCCGGCCACGAGCTCGCGGTCGTTGTCGAGCTCGTCCGTGACCCGGATCAGGTGGTCGTACACGTCGCGGAAGTACACGACGTGCTCCGGAGCCACGAGGGCGAGATCACGGTTTGTGAGCTGGTTGAAGATCTCCCGGGCCGGCGACATCGCCCGCCGCAGGGCGATGAGCTGGCGCTTGAGCGCGAACAATCGTTCCAGGGTCTCGCTGTCCGGCTTCGCGATGACATCGTCCTGGAGCGCGTCGATCTCGTCCTCGATGGCGTCGAGGACCGGGAAGTAGCCATCCACGATGCCGTCGGTGAGCGCGTAGAGCAGGAAGTCGGGGCCGCGCCGGAGCACCGCACCGACGTCCCCGCGGAGCTGGGGCAGCGCGAACGGGTCCCAGCCCGGCTCGTGGACCGTGAGCAGCGAGCGGTGGTCAAGCACGAGGTCGATCTCGACCTCGCGGATCTCACGCTCGTAGGTGATCGCGAACAGCACGATGTGGACGGATCCCTCGATCTCCTCCACCTTCGCCCGCTGGTTCTTCTCGGCGATGTCCTCCGCGATCAGCGGGTGGAGCGTGAGCAGGTCGGCGACGTCGCCGACCTGGATGTGGGACGGCGCGGTCACGTCCACCCACAGGCGGGCGTCGGGATCATCGAGCGCCGTCGCCAGGTCGTCGCGGGAGGCGATGGACCGCGAGCCGTCACCGGTCCACGCGACACCGCGGATCCGCGGCCAGCCGTCGTCAGGCACCGATGACGTCGTTGGTCGGGGTGTCGCCTGGGTCGGGTTCGCCGCGTCCATCGGCGGCGAGTCTACGCCGACGGCGGTCGAGGAGGAGCGACGGCGGGACGGCGACCGCGGTCACCACGCCCGCGACAAGGAAGATGCCGACCATGATCCGCGCCGCCTCCCCGGCGGCCCACTGCTCCAGGGCCTCCACCACGAGGCCGTCGCGCAGCGGCCGGTCCCGCAATGACTCGGGGATGTACTCGAGATAGGCGTCGGGCGTGGCGTACACCTGGTCGTACAGGCGGTCGATGGTCGTTGAGCCGTACGCGGTCAGGATGGCGAGCCCAACCGACATCCCGACCATGCGGGCGACGACCACCGTCGACGACGCCGTGCCGTATGCCTCGATCGCGACGGCCTCGACCGCCGCCGTGGACCTGGGCGTCACCGTGAGCCCAAACCCGGCACCGAACAGGGCCAGCGACGCGGCCGCGCTCTCGATGGTCGTGGTCGGCGTCCAGCCCGCCATCAGGACCAGGCCGGCGATGCCCGCCGCCAGGCCCGCGAGGGTCACGATCCGGAGCGAGAGCACGCGCACGGCGAACCCCGACACCAGGGCCCCCAGCGCCGTGGCACCGGCGAGCGCTCCCAACGCCAGCCGCTGATCGTCCGGACCGCCGTAGAGCACGCGGTCCACGAACACCGCGCCGCCCACGATCGCGGTGGCGAAGCCGTACCCCGTGAGCATCGAGACCACGGCGGCCGATGAGAACGGCGGCGAACGGAACAGCCGCGGGTCGAGGAACGGGTCCGGGACGCGCAGCCCGCGCAGGATCGTCAGCGGCCCGGCCACCAGCGCCAGGCCCGCGAGGACGAGCATCACGGTCACGGGATCCACGCCCTCCGTCCCGGCCCGCGACCCGAGGAGCGTCAGCGCACCGAGCGAGCCCACGAGGAACGCGGAGAACAGGATTGCCCCGGCGAGATCCACCCGGCCCTGCCGCCGCGGCGTCTCCCAGCCGGTGCTGGCGGCCCAGGCGATGACCAGGGCCACCAGCCCCACCGGCACATTGACGTAGAAGATCCAGCGCCAGGCCGGTGCCAGCAGCGTCGCCGGCATGGCACCCGGTTCCAGGCCCAGCCGGGAGATCCCGGCCTCAGGGTGGAACGCACCGAGGATGGCGGCCCCCAGGACCGGCCCGGCGGCCATGCCCAGGAACGTCAGCGCTCCCACCACGCCCAGGGCCCGCGGTCGCGAGGCGCCGGAGAACAGGTGGGAGGCTGCCGACGTCGCCACGGGCACCAGCGCCCCGCCGCCAACCGCCTGCACCAGGCGCGCGGCGATCAGCAGCTCGAGCGTGGGAGCCGCGCCGGCCAGCAGTGACCCCAGCGTGAACGCCACCAGCGCCCACAGGAACAGGCTCCGGGCGCCGTACAGGTCCGCCAGCCGCCCCGCGACCGGCATGGTGACCACGTAGACCAGCAGGTACCCGTTGATGATCCAGGAGGCCTCGCGCAGGCGCGTCCAGGTCGCGAGGTCGGCGACGATGGCCGGCAGGGCCACCGCCGTGATCATCAGCTCGAGACCGGCGAGGAAGACCCCGATCCCGAGAACGGCGAGGAGAGCGAGGGCATCACGCCGCGAGAGCCGGTCCACCCCGGGAGTGTAGGGGGTGGCGCCATGACGGCCTCACGGCACCGCGACGCCTACGCGCGACGCCCGCGGATCAGGTGCGAACGGTGGGCTCCGTTCGGCGGTCGTACCAGGCCGCGTAGAGCATGGGGCCGGTGAGGATGACCTGGGTTCAGCCAGGGGCTTGACAGGTGCCTCCCGGGTCAATAGCATCAACGCCCGTTGATATAAACCGATGTTGATGCATCGGGACGTCAACCCCACAACCCGCAGGTCGCCCCGCCTCATGTCCCCATCCCCCGCGCGGATCCGGAGCACCCTCGCAGCGGCCGTCGACCAGCCCGACGACCTCCGTGAGCTGCGCCGCTTCCACAAGGTGCTGGCGGATGTGAACCGGTTGCGGATCTGCCGCGTGCTTGTGCAGGGTCCCGCCACGGTCACCGAGCTCATCGACCGGGTCGGCCTGTCGCAACCGCTGGTCTCCTGGCACCTGTCGAAGCTGCGCGAGGTCGGGCTGGTCTCGGCGCGTCGGAATGGCCGGGAAACCGTCCACACGATCGAGCCCGGGGCGTTCGCGATGTTCGCCACCCGCCAGGCCCAGGCGCTCGGGTTCGAGTCCACCCGGGCCCCCAGGGCAGCCGACGAGTGAGCGGGTCCATCGTCTCCCCGGGGCTGCGGGCCAAGGTCCGCGGCCTCGCGGAACCCGTCGGGCTCGCGATCGCGCGGACCGGGCTATCGCCCAACGCACTCACCGTGATCGGCTTCCTGATCGCCTGCGTCGCGGCCGTCGCCGCGGCGACCGGCGCGTGGCTCCCCGCCGGGCTGCTCGTGATCTTCGGCGGGATCTTCGACATGTTCGACGGCATGGTCGCGCGGGCCACGGGCAGGGTCAGCAAGGCCGGTGCCTTCCTCGACTCGGTCTTCGACCGCTGGGGGGAAGGTGTCGTCTACGCCGGGATCATCCTGGGCTGCATGGTCGAGCACTTTGACCTCGGGATCCTGCTTGCGGCTGTCGCCATGTCGAGCGCGTTCATGGTCAGCTACACGCGGGCCCGGGCCGAGAGCCTGGGCTTCGCGCCGCCGTCGGGCATGGCGGCCGTCGGTCTCGCGCCGCGCGAGGTCCGCCTGGTGATCCTCACCCTCGGCCTCGTGCTGGCCGGCCTCGTCGGCACGACGAACCCGCTCCTCCGCCTCGAGACCTTCGACCTTCCCTTTGGCATCGCCATCGCCAAGCCCTGGGCCGGCCAGATCTGGCTGTTCTGGAGCCTGGCCGCGATCGCCATCCTCGCGACCATCACCACCATCCAGCGCATCGTCGTCACCCTGCGGCAAGCGTCCCGACAGGGCTAGGCGACCCACGGAGATCCTCATGACCGAGAACGTCCCGGCGGCCCCCAAGGCCGGCCGCAAGATCCGTGTCGCCGTCGTCGGCGTCGGCAACTGCGCCAGCAGCCTGATCCAGGGCCGCTACTACTACGAGAACGCGAAGCCCACTGATTTCGTCCCGGGCCTGATGCACGTCAAGCTGGGCGACTACCACATCAGTGACGTGGAGTTCGTGGCCGCCTTCGATGTCGATAAGGAGAAGGTTGGCAAGGACCTGTCCGAGGCGATCTTCTCTGGCCAGAACAACACCTACAAGTTCATGGACGTGCCCCACATGGGCGTGACCGTGCAGCGCGGCATGACCCACGACGGCCTGGGCAAGTACCTGTCCCAGGTGATCGAGAAGGCCCCCGGCCCGACGGCGGATGTCGTGGGCATCCTCAGGGAGCGCGAGGTGGACCTCGTGGTGTCCTACCTGCCGGTGGGCAGCGAGGAGGCCACGAAGTGGTACGTGGAGCAGGCGCTCCAGGCGGGCGTCGGCTTCATCAACGCCATCCCGGTGTTCATCGGGCGTGAGCCGTACTGGCAGCGCCGGTTTGCCGAGAAGGGCCTGCCGATCATCGGCGACGACATCAAGAGCCAGGTCGGCGCCACCATCAGCCACCGCGTCATGACCCGCCTGTTCATGGATCGAGGCGTCCGCCTGGACCGCACCTACCAGCTGAACTTTGGCGGCAACACGGACTTCATGAACATGCTCGAGCGCGAGCGCCTGGAGTCCAAGAAGATCTCCAAGACCAACGCCGTCACGTCCATGCTCGACTACGAGATGGCCGATGGCGACGTCCACGTGGGGCCGTCGGACTACGTGCCGTGGCTCAAGGATCGCAAGTACTGCTACATCGTGATGGAGGGCACGACCTTCGGCGATGTGCCCCTCAAGGCCGAGCTCAAGCTCGAGGTCTGGGACAGCCCCAACAGCGCGGGCGTCATCATCGACGCCATCCGGTGCCTCCGGATCGGGCTGGATCGCGGCCTGAAGGGTACCCTTGTGGCGCCTTCGTCCTACTTCATGAAGAGCCCGCCGCTCCAGCTCCACGACGACGTGGCGCGCGAGCGCGTCGAGGCCTTCATCCGGGGCGAGGACAACGAGACCCTGACCGGCACCGAGGAGTCCCGCAAGGACAGCAAGGCGCTGGCGACCGCATCCCGCACGAAGGCAACTGCCACCAAGTGACCCAGCGCAAGGGCCTCGAGGCGCCGCACAAGCGCCTCGAGTCCACCCCACCGCGGATCGTGGAGAAGGCGGCGGTCATCGGCTACAAGTCGATGTCCGCCGTCCTCGCATTCACGCCGCCGGCGATCTCCCGCGTCGCCATCGGCGGCGGCTCGCAGCTCTCGTACCTGATCTGGCCGGCCAAGCGCCGGTTCTCCAACGTCAACTTCGGCCACGTGCTGGGCCTGCCTCCGTCCGATCCACGGGTGACCCGCCTGGCGCTCCGTGCGTACCGGGAATACGCCCGCTACATGGTCGAGCTGATGCGGCTGCCGTCGCGCCCGCTCGAGGAGCTTGCCAACGGGCTCGAAGGCGACGGAGCCGACCGCATCGGCGCGCTCTGGCAGGATGGCGGGCACCCGGTGATCGTGGTCGCCGGCCACATCGGCAACAACGAGGCGGTGGCGGCGGCCCTCGCCCGGCGCGGCTACGCGGCCAATGTCGTCGCCGACGACTCCGCCTTCCCCGAGATCTTCGAGATCCTCCGCCAGCAGCGCGAGTCATGGGGCGTCCACGTCATCCCGTGGCGGAACCTGCGCGAGCTGTTCACGGTCCTGCGGCGCAAGGAGATCGTGGCCCTGCTCGTGGACTGGGGCTACCGCAGCGACGGCATCCCGGTGAAGCTGTTCGACGCCTGGACGACGCTGCCGGCCGGCCCCGCCGTGCTCGCGGCCAAGACCGGCGCCCTGATCGCCCCGATGGCGGTGCGCCGGACACCGGGCGGCAAGTTCCGCGTGGAGTCCGAGGAGGCGTTCGAGGTGCCGTCCTCCAATCCCGCCGACATCCAGCGGGCAACCCAGCGGATCGCGACCGCGCTGGAGGCAGCCATCCGCGCAGCGCCATCCCAGTGGTACAGCTTCAAGCCGGTGTGGCCGACCGATCCGGACGAGGCGGCCGACCTGGAGGTGCGGGCCGCGGCGATGCTCGACGGCCGGCCGGACCCGGGCCCGTCGCTGGCCGCCCCCGTGGACGAGGCCGCACCGACGTGAGCGTCCGGGGGTCGGCCATCCTCGTGGCGGCGCGGATCCTGTCCGGCCTCCCCGAGGCCCCGCTGGTCGCCGCTGCCGAGAGCCTGGGTGAGGTGTGGTACCGGGCGGCCCCGGATCGCGCCGCGCAGGCCAGGGCGAACCTGCAGCGCGTCTGCGAGGGGCTGGCCGCGCAGGGGAGGGGGACGAGCCTCGCCCAGCGGGCCGCCACGGACCCCGATGCCCTCGAGCTGATGGTCCGGCGCTGCTTCCGGCACGCCGTCCGCTACTACCTCGAGGTCGCCCGGACGGGCAGCGTGGAGCCGTCCCGGGAGCTCGCCCGGATCGACGTGGAGACGCCGGACGCGGTGCGCGACGCGTTGCTGTCGGGCGCGCCGATCGTGCTCGTCGGCATGCACTTCGGCGCGATCGAGATGCCGGCGGCCGTGGTGTCCAGCCTGGTCGGCCACCGGATCACGGCCCCCATGGAGGCCGTCGACGACCCGGCGCTCCGCCACTGGTTCGAGACCTCCCGGGGCCGCATGGGCGTGACCATCGTGCCGGTCAAGGACGCCAGGCGGGCGCTGGTGGCGGCGCTGCGCCGGCACGAGTCGATCGGGATCGTCAACGACCGTGACGTCTCCGGGACGGGCATCCCCGTCCCGTTCTTCGGGGCGCCGGCGCCGGTCTCCCCCGCACCCGCGCTGCTGGCGCTCGAGGGCGGCACGCCCGTGTACGTCGGCTCCGCCCGCCGGCTCAAGGGCGGACGCTACGCGGGCAAGCTGGTGCCGGTCCCGCTGCCTGCCGACGGCACCCGGCGCGAGAAGGTCACGGCCCTGACCGCGGGCATCGCCGGCGCCTTCGAGACGATCCTCGCCGACGCGCCGGAGCAGTGGTGGGGGGCGATGCACCCGATCTGGCCGGACCTCGCGATCGGCGGAGCCCACCCCGCACCCGCCGGCGACGAGGCCTCGACGTGATCGACGAGCCGATCGTCCGCCTGGGGCGCGCGGACATGCACATCCACACCCTCGCCTCGGACGGCGTCTCGTCCGTGACCGAGGTCCTCGAGCGCGTCGAGGGTGAGGGCGTCCTCGATGTCATCGCCATCGCCGACCACGAGCGGATCGATGCCGCCGTTGCCGGGCGGCAGCTCGCCCGTGACCGGGGCCTGCGCGTGGAGGTGGTGGTGGGCGAGGAGATCTCCACCCGTGGCGGCCACCTCGTCGGGCTGTTCCTGGAGCGCCCCGTGCCACCGATGCGAAGCCTCCAGTGGTCGATCGAGGCGGTCCACGACCAGGGCGGCATCGCCATCCCGGCCCATCCGATGGTGCCCTACCCGATGTGCGCCCAGGCGTCGGCGCTGCGGCGGCTGCTGGCGTCGGACAACCCGGCCGTCCGACCCGACACGATCGAGACGTTCAATCCCACCGCGCTCGGCCGCTACCGCCACGATGCGGTCGTCCGGTTCGCGCGCGAGCACCACCTCCCGCTCGTGGGCAACAGCGATGCCCATATCGTGTCGGCCGTGGGCACCTGCTGGACGACGTTCCCGGGTCGCACGGGCGAGGACTACCGCCGTGCCGTCGCCTCGGGGCTGACACGCCACCACGGCGCCTTCCACGGCTCGCTGGACCAGCTCGGCGTGTACCGCTCCCAGCTCCGCAAGTACGCGGTGGGCTGGAAGGCGACCATCGGCGGCAAGGTCCGCCGCGACGGGACCGGGCGTGATCTCGGGTATCCGGGTGGCACGTTACGGCCGCCGCGCTACGATCCGCACGCAGACCAGGAGGACCGCGGCGCGTGAAGATCGGGCTCGTCTCCCCGTACGTGTACCCGCTCCCCGGCGGGGTGACCCAGCACGTCGGGTTCCTGTACGAGAACCTGCGCCTTCGCGGGCACGATGTCCGGATCCTGTCCGCGTCCCACGGTCTCCAGCGAGCCTCCGAGGGTGACGTGATCCGCCTCGGCAAGGGCTTCTCGATGCCCTCCAACGGGTCGGTCGGGACGATCACCCTCTCCCCTCGCTACGTGTCGCAGGCCAAGGAGCTCCTGGACCAGGAGCGCTTCGACGTCCTCCACTTCCACGAGCCGTTCGTGCCGTTCCTGTCCCTGGTGCTCCTGCGCGAGAGCCGGAGCGTGAACGTCGGCACCTTCCACGCCTACGGCGGCTGGTCACCCGCGTACGAGTTCGGCTCGCGGGCGCTCGAGGGATATGCGAAGCGCCTCCACGGCCGGATCGCGGTCTCGGCGGCCGCCCGCCACTTCATCGACCGCTACTTTCCCGGTGACTACAAGGTCATCCCCAACGGGGTCGACGTCACCCGCTTCCAGCGCGCGGTTCCCCTCACGCGCTGGCAGGACGGCACCCGGAACATCCTGTTCGTCGGGCGCTTCGAACCGCGCAAGGGCCTGCTGGAGCTCCTCAAGGCGTACCGGGTCCTGCGCAAGCAGGGCTTCGACAACACCCGGCTGCTGCTCGTCGGCACCGGGCCCCAGGAGCGCGAGGCACGCCGGTACGTGGCCACGCGGCGGCTGGGTGGCGTGGAGTTCCTGGGCCGGGTGAGCGACGACGAGCGCAACCAGCTGTTCCGGACCGCGGACGTCTACGTCTCGCCCGCCACCGGGCGCGAGTCGTTCGGGATCGTCCTGCTCGAGGCCATGGCCGCGGGCGCCCCGATCGTCGCCTCGGACATCCACGGCTACAAGGGCGTCGTGCGCCGCGGCCAGGAGGCCCTGCTCGTCCCGCCCAAGGAGCCGGAGGCCCTGGCCGAGGCCATCGGGAGGCTGCTGACGGACCGCGACCTGGCCGCATCGATGACCGAGGCCGGCCCGCTTCGTGCCGAGGAGTTCAGCTGGCCCCGGGTGACCGCGAAGGTGGACGACTACTACGGGTTCGTGATCCGCCGGCTGGAGGCCGCGGGGGCGCTGCCCGCGCACTTCTCCGCCGAGGTGCCGCCCTCGCCGCGCGCCGCCGGCGCCGGCGAAGCTCCGGACCCATCGGCGGCCCAGCCGTCAGGGTGAGCCCGCCTCACCGGCCTCACCGGCCGGGCCGGCGTCGTCCTCGTCACCCTCGATGAGCGCCTGGCGCCACGCCCACGCGGAGTAGGCGATGACGGCGCAGGCCACCGCCAGGAACGCGACCAGGACCAGGAACTTCGGGTCAGAGAAGGTCGTCTCCGGGCGCGGCGTGGTGTTCACGCTGAACTGGAAGGCGTACAGGTAGGTCGGCAGCAGCCCCTGGTACGCGTTCACGATCGTCGACGGCATCGCGAGCGCGGAGATGTTCGGGTAGAGGATCACGAACCAGGCGGCTGCGGCGGCAACGAGCCCGGCCACGAACCGCCGGGCATCCCGGGCCGTGAGCACCTGGAGCGCGATGAGCCCCAGGGGCACCGCCGCGACGAGCGCGATGATCTCGGGCACCACGCCGTTCACGGTGAACAGCGGATCGGCGTCGGGGAGGAGGCGGGCGATGGCGAGCGCCGTGCCCCCGACCGCCGCCGTGGCAACGATCGGCAGCAGGTCGCGGCCGGTGAAGGGCCGCTCGTCGGTCCTCGGCCGCCCGAGACCAACCAGCTGCCAGACAAGCACGATCACCGTGATGATGGCGATGACCGCCATCGCCCCGGTGGCCGGCGTCACCACGAGATTGCCGGGGTTCCCGTTGCAGGCCTGGGAGCCCGGGTTGACCGACTCCACGCCGGCGATCGCGCACAGCGGGTAGCGCAGGAGCCACAGGATCACTGGCCCCATGAGCGCGACGGCCGCCGCGACGCGGGCCAGCAGCCACGTCCGCCGCGAGGGCCCGTTCCAGATCTCGGCCACGAAGTAGCCCAGCGCCAGGACCACGAACGGCAGGCTCGTGTAGTAGTGGTACTCGAAGGCGGCGCGGTCGATGCGGGCCCAGCTGACCCATTGGGCCAGGAACGCGACCAGGATCAGCGCGAGACCGAGGCTGCGGCGCCGGAACGCCTGGTAGGCAACGAACAGCATGGCCGGGATCCCCAGCCACCAGATCACCAGGTTGCCCGCGTCGTAGATCGAGGCCGCCGTGCCGCCGGCATAGCCGCCCTGGTAGAACCAGACGGGCTTGAGGTTGAGCGGCCAGGCCCACCACGGGGAGCTTGCCGCGTGCGCGGCGGTCAGGCCATTGTGATAGTCGTACATGCGCCCCGTCAGGCCCAGCAGCGTCTCGCCCGTGTGGCCCGGCGGCCAGCCCTCGACGATCTGCTGGTTGACGCCGTTGAACGCCCAGGGCAGGTACGAGACCACGTACACCGCGAGCGGGATGACCAGCAGCGACACGGCGAGCCAGATCGTCGGCAGGCCGAGACCCCAGCCGATGCGCACCCAGCCGCCCGGCGCCGGCGATGCGGGCGGCGGGACCCCGGCCCGGTCGCTCGCCTCGGCCGGGACGGGGTCGGCAGCCATCGGCCCCACGCCAAGGCGGCCCCCGAGGGCGAACGCCGCGTAGGCAGCGATGCCCACGACGACCAGCGCGAAGCCGGCCTCCAGCGCGGTGAACTGCGCCGGGCCGATCGCCAGCGTGTCCCCGGCCTTGCCCATCGCGATCGCGGTCAGCGCGACCAGGAGGCCGACGACCGCGGGCGCGCCGATGGCGAACCTGACCTCGTCGCCCGACCAGGCGACCGGCCGGTAGACGGTGATCACGACGGCGGCGAGGGTCAGGCCGATCATGATCAGCACGAACGGCAGGTTCCCGGCCCCGCCCGTCGCGGCCGGGACGGCCAGGGCGATCCAGCCCAGCAGCGCGGTGATGCTCAGCATGCCCAGGATCAGCAGCATCCGTCCCAGCGCGGTGCGCATCAGGACCAGGATCCCCAGAGCCCCGATCGCGTACGCGGCCACCCACTTGGACGCCAGGGCCAGCCCGAGCAGGACCCCCATCGCCGGCGCGACCACCCAGAACGCGCGCTTGACGCGTTCGGGTTCCAGCCACAGCCACGCGAACAACAGGTAGGCGGCGAGGATGAAGAAGCCGGTGTAGACGTCGTTCATCGCGATCCGGCTCTGGACGAAGAACATGCCGTCGAGCAGGACGAACAGCCCCACGAGCACGGCCACGGCCCGCCGCGCGAACAGCACCCGGCCCAGCAGGTAGAGCACCGCCAGCGTGAGCGCCCCGAGGATCACCCCCGGCAGCCGCCAGGCGAACTGGTAGGAGCCGACGTCCATCGACGCGGTCTCGCCGCCTCCGCCCAGCGCGAGCAGGTCCCCGTGGCTGGTGGACGGCCACTCCTTGTTGTGGTCAAGGACGAGCGCCGCCGGCAGGAAGGGCAGCGGGTGGTCCGCGAACACGCTCTTGCCGTGCGGCTCGATCACGTACACGGTTGTGCCCGAGTCGTCCGGCATTCGGCCCAGGATCTCGACCATCTCCGCGGCATCGTCGTAGATCACCGCTGTCCCGGCCCCCGGCAGCGGGTTGGAGCCACACCAGCCGCAGCCCGCCGTGGGCCCCGTCGCGGCGGCATCGCCGGTGATCTGGATGACCGTGTAGCCGGGATCGCCGGTCTGCGCATCGACCGTGGTGGCGTAGACCTGTGAGCCCTCGTCGACCCCGGTGACCTGGGCGAGCCCCCTGGCTCCACCGGGGAGGTCCTGCTCCGCGAAGACCCGCCCCTCGGCGTCGATGAAGGTCACGCCCCCGGAGCCGGCGACGGCCATCGTGGGGACGGGCTGGAACTCGATGCCGGGCAGGTCGCCGGCGTCCATGGCGCTCTTGAGGTCGCTCCGCTCCTGCGACGTGGGGTTCGCGTCGATCCGGACGGTGTCCGCGTCCGTGGCGGTGAGCGCAGCGAGATAGACCGCCTCGTCGCCCCCGATCAGCTCAGCGAGCCGCGCGGCAGCGGCTGGCGGGTCCTCCACCAGCGCCGGCACGGCCATCAGCGCCCGGACATCGTCCACTCCGGCGAGGTCGGACGCGCCCGGGATGGACACGGTGCCCACGACCTCGCCCGACTCGATCCCCAACACGTCGACCGCGCCGTCGGCGGTGATCGCGACCGCGAGCGCCCCGCCCTGGAACGGCTCGAGACGGACGACCGGTGAGCCGAGCGTGCCCACCGGGAGCGGGTCGACCACGGGCGAGGACGGGTCCGCGGACCGGTCGAGGTCCAGCGCGGTCGTGTCCAAGGCCAGCACCTCGCCACCGTCGGTGCCGACCAGGAGCCGAAGGCTGTTGTCGTCGAAGGCGACGACACTGGCGCCAGGCACCGACCAGCGGGCGGCCACGTCACGCGTGGCGAGGTCGTAGGCGATCAGCTCGGTCCCGGTGGCGACCCACACCCGCCCCCCGGCCATCGCGCCGGTCCCGGCGGGGTCCTCGCGGCGCGGTTCGATCAACGCGTCGCGGACCGGGACGCCGAGATCACCCGTGGCCTTCAGGTCCTGGCCGGCGAACGCCACGATGCCGGCGGCCATCGCGTACTTGGCGAGATGCGGGTGGGTCCACTCGTAGATGTCGTGCGGGATCCCATAGCGCCAGTCCTGGAGGAACTCCGCCGCCGTGCGCGCGTGGTACACCTCGTCGAAGTGCATTCGCGACGGGTCCTCGAGCCGGTACGTCCGGAGCACGAGCGCGGCGACCACGAGCACCAGCACCAGGAACAGGTCCCGCCGGTCCACCCGGCCGCGTCCCTCGCCGGCCAGCAACCACGAGCGGTCCGGGCGGATGGGCGTCTCGGCGATGCGGGCGCGAAGCCACGCGATCGGACCCATCTCGGTCCAGGACGGACGGTCGTACCAGGCCGGGACCAGGCCGGAGGCGTCAGCCGGTCCCGCGCTGGCGCCGGCGGCGCCCAACGCCCGGGCGGCGGCGGCCCGCCCACCCGCCCGGGACACACCCGGATCAGCGCCGGCCGGCGCCGTTGGTTCGTCCTCGGCATGCGCGACCGCCAGCTCGCCCGCCAGCCGGCGCCGAGCAGCCGGCCGGAGCTGGAGCAATGCCCACAGGAACACCAGCGAATGGGCGACGGCGATCGCCACGATCCCCGGCGTGGTCGTGATCAGCCCGGCGATCCCCAGCCAGTCGGTGACCTGTGGCGTGCCGTACTGGTAGGCGACCAGGATCGCGTACATGTTGAGGAAGGTCGCGGTCGCGGCGACGACGTAGGCCAGCTTCCAGCGCATCGAGACCGCGAACAGCACCCCAGCCAGGCCGAAGAACGGGAACAGGTACCGCTCGTGGACCCGTGTCGGGGCGGCGAAGAAGGCGATCGCAAGCACCGTGACGCCGACCAGGATCGTCAGCCGGTCCGGCCGCCGGGCGACCAGCCAGGCAACGAGCGCGGCGGTGCCCAGCAGCAGGGCCGCGCCGACCAGCGCCGCCGGGACGGGCCCGATGGCCCCCCACGCGGACGCGTCCGGAACCGGTGAATCCGGGATCCACAGAATGAACGCCTTGGACGCCACACTTTCACCCCCGACCGGGAACAACGCCCACCAGTTGAACGCGTTGACGGTCAGGTACGGATAGGTCGCGGCGGTGCTGAAGATCAGCCGGATCAGCGACGAATCGATGAATGGGGCCGTCGCCGACGGCCACAGCACGCTCAGGCCGAACGGCGTCGCCAGGGCCAGGGCCGTGAGGTATCCCGCCAGCCCGGTGGTCAGGATGCGCCGCCAGCCGATCTGACGGAACTCCCAGGCAAATCCACGCCGAGGCGGGTCGGCCTCGCCTCCGTAGCCCCCCGCCGGCCACAGCGCGCGCCGGATCGCAACCACCGCGACGATCGGCACCAGGATCGCGAGCTGCGGCTTGATCAGGCCCGCGATGACGGCGAGGATCGCCGCCCGCTCGTGACGCCCCCGCCACAGCTCGCGCACGCCGAGGAGCAGGAACACGGTTCCGAAGCTGTCCACCTGGCCCCAGATGACCGAGTCGAACCAGGTCAGCGGGTTGAAGGCGACGACGGCTGCCGCGATCAGCGCCCGGCGGCGCGAGACGCCGAGCTCCAGCGCCATGGACGCCACCAGCCAGGCCAGCAGGACGTCGGTGATGATCGCCGGCAGCTTGATGAAGCTGTCCACGATGTCGGCCGGCAGGCCGGTCGCGAAGCCGATGTCCCGCAGGGCGCCGACGATCCACAGCACGTAGAGGTAGCCCGGGGTGTAGTCCGCGTACGAGGCATTGGCGTAGAAGCCCCAGGGCGCGTGTTCCGCGAGGACGTCCGCCCAGTACCGGAACAGGCCGAGGTCGGCACCGAACCCGGACCCGCGAAGTCCGTCGATGCCGTATGCCAGAATCAACCGGAAGATCAGGGCGGTCGCGAGAATGACCGCGATCTGCCGGCCGATGCCTCGCCGGGGGGCCTCGTCCGTCGTCGACTCCCGGTCGGGCGCACCCGAACCCGAAGCGGTCACGGGAAAGCCTCGTACGAGCGTTGAAGTGCCGCCGAGTATAGCCGAGGGGCCTGTCTGGGCCCCGATTGCCGAGCCTGTTCGCCACCGGCCGCCGACGTGGCTGGTCGGGCTGCTGCTCGTGCTCGGCGCGCTCGTCGTGTACGCGGTGTCCAACCCGGTCCACTCCAACGTCTACAACCACTTCGTGTGGCAGGCCGACGCCTTCCTCCACGGGCGGGCCTGGTTCCCCTACCCGGTCTACCCGGGCGGCCCGCTGCCGGAGAACTGGTATTTCCAGGACGTCTACCCGCTCATCGGGGCGGACGGCTCGTTCGACGGCCGGGCGCTGCTCCCGTTCCCGCCGCTGCCGGCGCTGGTCCTGATGCCGTTCGTCGCCCTGTGGGGTCTCGCCACCGACCAGGAGACCGTGGCGATCGTGCTGGGCGTGGCCGGTGTGGGGCTCGCGTGGTGGATGCTGGGCGGCCTGCGACTGCGGACCACCGTGCGCGCCCTGACCGTCGGCGTGCTGGCAACGGGGACGGTCTGGTGGTGGGCCGTGGCGGTCGGCAGCACCTGGTATCTCGCCCACCTCGTCGCGACCGATCTCGCGCTGCTGGCGGTCGGCGTGGCCCTGCGCCACGATCCCGGGGCCGCCGGCCGGCGATCCGAAGAGGATCGGCCCGGGGTCCGCGATCCGTCGGACGGGGCGACCCCGATGGCGACCGACCGGTCATGGCCTGCCCGGCTGCGAGCCGCCACCTGGCCGCTCAACCGTTCGCAGGTCCTCGCCGGCTTCCTCCTCGGGCTCGCCGTGACCGCCCGCCTGCCGCTCATCCTCGCGGCCCCGTTCCTGATCCTGGTGGGCGGTGGAGGCACCCCGCTCCGACGACTGGCCTCCGCCGGCGTGGGCGGGGTGGTGCCGGTGGTTGCGCTCCTCGCGTACACGTTCCTGACCACGGGATCGCTGATCCACCCGGGATATGACTACCAGTACCGGCTCGAGGTGCAGGGCTATCCGGCGCTGGGCTACAGCGCGGACTGGTCGGTCGAGGACCCGCGCTATATCCCGCGCAACCTGGGGATCATGTTCGGGACCTACCCGGCGGTGGCTCCAGACGTGCTTCCCAACACGCTCGGGATCTACGAGGACGTGCCGGTGTGCACCCAGCCGGACGCCCGCCGTTCGCTGTTCAACGTGGACTGCCCGCTCGCCGTGCCGATCGACCTCGGGACGAGCCTGCCACTGTCCGCGCCAGGGCTGTTCCTCGCGCTGCTGGCGTTCCGGTCGCGCGGCCGGTCCCGGCTTGCCCTCGGGGGGGCGCTCGCCGTCGTCATGATCGCCACCTTCAACCTCGCCCACTTCTCCCAGGGCTGGGTCCAGTGGGGATACCGGTTCTCGCTGGACTTCCTGCCGTTCCTGCTGCCGCTGGTCGCGCTGGGGGCCGCTCGCCCCCTCGACGGGCGGCCGAGGCTGCTGGCGTTCCTGCTGCTGGTCGTGGGGGCGCTGGTCAACTTGTGGGGCGTGACCTGGGGCCAGATCCTTGCCTGGTAGGCGAGCGACGGCGTTGACCGCCACCGCGGTCGCGGTCGCCGCGCTGGCGGTCTACCGGACCACCCTGCTACCCGGCGTCAGCTCCTGGGACACGGCGGAGGCCCAGACCGCGCTGCCACTGCTGGGGACGATGCACCCGACCGGCTTCCCCGCGTACACGATCCTCGGCTGGCTCGCTTCCGTCGCGCTCCAGCCGCTCGGGGAGCCCGCGTTCCGGGTGAACCTCCTCTCGGCCATCCTCGTGGCGGGGGCGGTGGGCGCCATGGTGCCCCTCCTGCGCCGGTTCGACGTCCCGCTCCCGGTGGCGGCCGCGGGGGCAGTGGGCCTTGCCCTGACGCCCATCACGTGGGCGATCGCCTCGGCAGCGGACGCCCACGCGCTCCACCTGGCGCTGGTCGCCCTGCTCACGGTCGCGCTGGTCCGCTGGGGCCGGCTGGTCGACGAACGGCGGGCTCACCCGGGCGACGCGGCTGCGGCCTCGCGAGCGGATCGGGGGATCGTGCTGGCCGGCGTCGTGTTCGGGGTGGCGCTCGCGAACCACGGCCTGACGCTCCTGCTGGTTCCGGCCGTTGGCCTGTACGTGCTCGCGACGGACCCGGGCGTGCTGCGCCGGCCGCGGCTCGTTGCGGCAGCCGGCGGGGCGTGCGTCCTGGTCGCCGCCCTGCTGTACCTCGAGCTCCCACTGCGTGCCGGGCCGTTCCCGGCGCGCCTCGTCTACGGCCATCCCGAGACCTGGAACGGGTTCTGGGACATCGTGCTCGCCCGCCAGTTCCAGGGGGACGTCGGTGCGGCGCTGGGCGATGTCGCCGGCCGGCTGGCGGACCTGGCCGATCTCGTGACCCTGCAGCTGGGCGCCCTGGCGGCGCTCGTGGTGCCCGCGTTCATCGTGACGGCGGTGCGCTTCCCCAGGTACGCGCTGCTCAGCGGGGTCGCCACCGGCGTGACCTGCGTGTTCGCGGCGTCGTACCTCAACGCGGACATCGGCCGCTACTACCTCGGTCCGGCGCTGTTCGCCTGGACCTGGCTCGCGATCGCTGCCGGCACCGTCGTGCGGCTGGTGCTCCGCCGGGCGAGTGCCGGCGGCCGCGACCCGGCCGCGGCCGAAGAGGCCCTGGCGCGACCCGTGGCACCCGGCCGCCTGGCCGCGAGGACGTCCGTGGCGCTGGCGCTGAGCGTGGCGCTGCTCGTGCCCACCGGCCTTGGGCTGTCCGTGCGCTGGCATGCCGCCGACCGCTCCGGCGACACCGCGCTGTCCGCCTGGCTGGACGACGCCATGACCGACATGGATCCCGACGCCGTCGTCGTCTCCTGGTGGTCCTACTCCACGACGCTCTGGTACGGCACGCTCGTCGAGGCACGGCGCCCGGACCTGCTGATCGTGGACGACAGCGATCTCGTCTACGAGAAGCTCGGATCCGCGGAGGACGTCATCGCCCGCTATCTCGGCCGCCGGCCGGTGCTCGTCATCCGATCGTCATCCGCGGACATCGATGCTCTGGCCGTACGCTATGTGCTCGAGCCACTCGTCCGACCCGCCGGCGTGTACCGGGTCACGGGACCAAGGGAGACCGCCCCATGACCGCACCCGCAAGCGCCGAGGGCGCCCGGAATCCCCAGCGGGTCGCGCGCCTGTCCTACTTCTTCCCGGCCCACAACGAGGAGGCCAACCTCGAGGGGCTCGTCGCCGAGGCCCTGGAGACGCTGCCGTCGATCGCCGAGACCTTCGAGATCATCGCCGTGGACGACGGCTCGAGGGATCGCACCGGCGAGATCGCGGACCGCCTCGCCGCCGAGCACCCGGGCGTCGTCCGGGTCGTCCACCACCCGGTCAACCGCGGGTACGGGGGAGCCCTGCGCTCCGGGTTCGAGGCGGCGCGCTACGAGCTGCTCGCGTTCACCGACGGCGACCGCCAGTTCCGGATCGCCGACCTCGCGCGGCTTACGGCCCGCCTCGCTGAGCCCGACCAGCCCGATGTCGTGGCGGGCTTCCGGATCAAGCGCGCCGACCCCATGATCCGGATCGTCTACGCGCGGACCTACAAGCTTGCCAACCGGATCTTCTTCGGGCTGCGGGTGCGCGACGTTGACTGCGCGTGCAAGCTCTTCCGCCGGGAGGCGCTCGAGGGCGTCCGCGTCGAGTCGGGCGGTGCGTTCTTCTCCGCCGAGCTGCTGATCAAGATCGACGAGCAGGGCCGGTCGATCGTCGAGGTCGGGGTGCCGCACTACGCGCGGACGGCCGGGTCACCCACAGGCGCCCGGCCCTCGGTCATCTGGCGGGCCGTCAAGGACTTCTGGAGCCTTCGCCTTCGCCTGTGGGCGAACGCCGCCGCCGCCCGCCGGCGCGGCCGTCCGATCCTGGGCGACTGAGCCTCCAGGACAACCCCCGGTGCCGCGCGCGTGTGGCGGCGCGGATCAGCCCGCGGTGCCGGTGCCGCCCCCGCGGGGGTCCCCGCCCTCCGGGTCAAGGCTGTTGACGAACTCGCGGAAGATGTCGAGCTTGGTCGGGTCGAGGCTCTCGCCCGTCGCCTCGAGCGAGCCCGCGGCCAGCCTGGTCCGCCGCTCCTCGCGGGCCTCGTCGCGGGTCACCTCGTCCTGGTCCTCGTCCTCGGCGTCGTCCGGCATCGCCGCCGCGCGATCGAGCACGTCGGCCGAGGCGAAGATCGGGCACTCGAGACGCACGGCCAGGGCGATCGCGTCGGAAGGACGAGCGTCGACGTCGTGACGGCTGTCGGCCGTGACGAGCTCCAGTCGCGCGTGGAACGTCTCCTCCGCCAGCGACGAGATGACCACCCGGTGCACGCTGACGCCCAGCTCACCGAGCGTCGCGGCGAACAGGTCGTGGGTCAGTGGCCGCTCCGCCGTGATGCCCTGGAGGCGCATCGCGATCGCCTGCGCCTCCCACGGCCCGATCCACACCGGCAGGATCCGCCCGAGACCCACCTCCTTGAGCAGCAGGACGTGGCGCCCGGTCCGCATGTGGACCCGGACGCTCTCCACGATCATCTCGACCTGGGGGACGCCTTCGTCAGCCATGGGACGATTATCCCACGCGTGGCTTCACCGGCGGGTCGGCGGTGGCGGTGGCGGGAGTGGTGGCCGGGGTACGGGGGGCCCTGTCATGGGAGCGGCAGCGGGCGCCGCCGTGGCGTCCGCGACCAGCGGGTGGGGCCGGCGGAGCCGCAGCAGGAGCGCCATCGCCACGCCGGCGATGAAGCCACCCACATGTGCCCAGAACGCGACCCCGCCGGACGCCTCGGCGGTCAGCCCAAGGGACGCGAACCCGTCGATCAGCTGGAGCACGAACCAGAAGCCGAGCACCACGACCGATGGCACGGCGATCAACTCGTAGAAGAAGACCAGGAACACCAGCGACTGGATCCGCGCCCGGGGGAACAGGACGACATAGCCGCCGAGCACGGCCGAGATGGCCCCGGACGCGCCAATCATGGGCGCGTCGCTGGCGGGATCGGAGAGGATGTGGCCCGTGGCCGCCACGAGACCACCCAGCAGGTAGAACGCGAGGAACAGGGGCCGCCCCAGCCGGTTCTCGACCCGGGGCGCAAAGATCCACAGGAACAGGGCATTGCCCATCAGGTGGAGCCAGCTGGCGTGCAGGAACATGTGGGTCAGGAGGCCGGGCACCGCACGGGTCACGAGGTCGCCGGTCCCGATCGCGGCGACGATGTCGGCGGGCACCAGCCCGCGCCGCAGGATGAACCGGTTCAGGGCCGGGTCGCCGCCCTGGACCAGGAGCAGCAGCTCGTAGCCGAAGGCGAGGGCGCAGGCCGCGAGGATGCCCAGCGTGACGACCGGCGTCCGCGTCGTCGGGGTGGCGTCGCGCAGCGGCAGCATGCCCTTGGTGGCGTCAGGCGCCTGCGGGCGTCTTCTTGGGCTTGGGCTTCTTGGTCGGCTTGGGCGTCTTGGTCGGCTTGGGCGTCGGCGCCGCGGTCGCGGACGGGGCCGGCGACGGGGTCGCGGACGGGGACTCGGTCGCGACGAGGATCGCGGTGTGGAGCGCGTTCCCGGAGATCCACCACAGCGTGGCGGGGCTGTCCGCGTCGGCGCCCGGCAGGACCACCATGTCCTTGAGGCCTGCCCACGCGCCGTCACCGTCCGCGAGAACGTACTGCTCGACGAAGTCGCCGTTGCGCTTGCTGAACGCCACGATCCGCCGGTTGGTCTGGTCGAACGCGTACAGGAGCCCCACGCCCCTGCTGGTCTTGCCACTGGGCAGGTCCGGCGACGAGAGGATCGTGTAGCGCGGGTTGGGTCGCAGCTGGGCGTCACGCGGCTCTTGCGGGCTCCAGCCGCTCGCGGGGATCACCCGCGCAACGGCGCCGTTCTCGGCCACGAAGATGTCGCCATCGAGCATCAGGTCGGTGATGCCGTCCACCGGCCGGTCGGTGGGCAGGCGGTCGATGGGCTTGACCGGGTAGCCGGTGCCATCGTTGGCGGGCGACATGACCAGGATGTTCTGGGCCGAGGGATCCACGATGTACAGCTTGTAGAACGCGGCGTCGAAGTTGGCGACGAAGGTCGCCATCGCGGTGACGTCGTCGCCCCACGATGTCGAGTCTGGGATCCGGATCTTGACCAAGGAGCCGTCGCCCTTCGTACCGACGGGCCGCCACCGCCACAGGCTGTTCTTGGTGTCCAGGACCAGCACGTCGGGGCCGCCCGTCGCCAGCAGCTTGGGATCCGCGACCCTGGCGCCCGACGCACGCTCACCGGTGGCGGCGATGGGCTTGGCGATCTCCCGCGCAAGGTCGATCCGCCACACCGTCTTGCCGGCCGTGTCCAGGACGTACGGCGCGCCGTCCGAGCCCCGGACCAGGGACGTGAGAGCGACCGGGGTGTCGGCAGGGAACGTGAACACCGTGTTGGAGTGGACGGCGACGACGTGGTACAGGCGATCGAGCCCCGCGGACACCTGATCACGCAGCGTCGCGACTTCGGTTGACGGGTAGCCTGCCCGCTGCGCCTCGTCGAGCTTGGCGTAGGCGGCGGTGAGCAGCTCGAGGGCCTTGCGGGGGTCCTCGTTGATGAGGTCGATGCCCGGCCCGGAGACAAGGGCGAGGTCGTCCTGCGCCTCCTGGAAGGCCTTCTGGGCGATCGACAGCGACCGGAGGGGCTCGGTGGGCGACTGCTGGCCCGCGACCGCGTACACGCCGAGCGCCAGCCCGCCGGCCACGACGATGAACGCGAGCAGCGCCACCGCCGCCCGTCGCTGGGTCTCCATGCGGCTGGTGGCCGCGGTCACCCGACGCGAACCGGGCGTCCGGCGGGGCAGCGCATCCTGGATGCGCCACACGGCCCGCTGGAACCCGTTGCCGGCCGCGTCACGGGCCTTCGCGGCTCCCGCACCCACGGCGGCAGCCGCGCCGAGCGCGGAATCGGCCAGCGGGAGGGGTCCCTTGTCCGGCGCCCCGGCCAGCGGCTCGGCGGGTCGCACCGGGACCAGCGCCTTTGACTTGAAGGTGGCCCCCACCTCGCCTGCCTCGAACGCGAAGGCACCGTCCGATCCCTTGCCGTCGGCCGCGACGAAGCGCGCGTGCAGGTGCTCGATCGCGGACTGCGGGTGCAGGGTGACCAGCGCGTCCTTGAGGGCGTCCGTGCCGACGCTCGAGACGACGTTCGCGGATACGAGGCTCAGCGAGTCGCCGACCTGGAGCTCGCCCCGCCAGACCTCGGGCTCAAGGTCGGCCGCCGGCAGGCCACGCTCCCGGTTCGGGTCCGGGAGGGTCGACAGGCGCGCCTGGCGGATCAGGAAGGCGTCGGCCGGGCCGACGGTCGCCACGTACAGCTCCCGGCCTCGCACCACCGCGACCGCGACACCCACCGGCCCTGCCGCATCCGAGCCGTGCCCGAGGCCGTACCGGTCCCGCTGGTGGGCGAGGCGCTTGTTCGCGACGCCGAGGACCTTGGCCAGGCACTGCTTGATGCCTGCCGACTCGTCGTAGTAGTACTCGTTGCGGATCGTGTCCGCGATCATCCGCGTGGCTTCACGGGCCTTGCCGCTGGAGACCTTGCTGGTCACGAGCAGGTAGAGGTTTCCCTTGGTCCGCCCGACGGAACCCACGGACGGCTCGACCACAACGATGGTGTCGGGCGAGTCGGGGAGTCGGTCCTGCTCGGTGACGGCACCGAGCTTCAGCTGGAGACGGACGGCCAAGAAGCAAGCCTCATGGGGATGAGCGACGCGCTGGAGGGAGGGGGCGTGACACAGCGCCCCGGGCGGAAGTGGGAGGGAATTATACGCGTGGCTCGGGGGACCCCCGGTTGTCGGAGCCGGGCTCCCGGCCCGTGCCACCGACCAGGCGCAGGAACCGCACCCGCGCCCCGCCCGGCGCCACGGCGAAGGCCGCGAGCAGCTCCATGGCCCGCATGCGCAGCTCGGCAGCCACGATGGGCTCGTCCACGGCGACCACCAGGGCGTCCGGCTCCAGCCGCACCAGCCGGCAGGCCCCGACCGCAGGTGGTACCCGTTCGGCGACCAGGGCGTCCCAGGTGGCGCCCGCCCTCGCCATCCGAAGCGCATCCTCGAGACCCAGCGCGCGCGCGGCGTCGGGAAGCAGGTCGCCGATCCGATCAGGACGGCGGCGTCGGCCCGGGGCCTCCGCGTCGCTGCGAGGATCCCGGTCGCGGGTCACGTGCCGCCCCGGCTGAGGTGCGCCGTCCCGTCGGGGGTCGTTGTCACCGCCCAGGCCGAGCCCACGGAGCGCAGGCCCCGATCCAGGTCATCGAGCGTCGTCGTGGTCACGAACGCCTGCGGCAGCGCCGCGATCCGTCGAACCAGGTGCGACCGACGGGCCGGGTCCAGCTCCGAGAACACGTCGTCGAGCAGCAGCAGCGGCGGGTGTCCGTCCAGTGCCGTCAGGAGGTCGACCTCGGCCAGCTTGAAGGCGAGGATCGCCGTGCGCTGCTGGCCGCGCGACGCGAACGACGCAAGCGACCGGCCGGCCATCTCGAACACGAGATCGTCGCGGTGGGGGCCGACCAGGGTCGTCCCGTTCCAGACCTCCTTCTCGGCCGTCTCTGACAGGCGCCGGGCAAGCGCGTCGCGGATGGATTCGCCGGGCTGCTGCGGGGCATTGGTGGCGTACACGAGGCCCAGCGGCCCAATGGTCGCCTCGTCCGGCGCGATCTCCGCGTGGGCGGCCGCGATGGGGGCCTCGAGCACCTCCAGCAGTCGCTGTCGCTCCACCCGGACCGCGGTCCCGCTCTCGAGCAGGGTCGCGTCCCAGAAGTGCAGCTCCGCCCGGGTCGCCTGCTCCTCGCGGATCATGCGCAGCAGGCCGTTGCGCTGCTGGAGCGCCCGGCCGTAGGTCGCCAGGTCACGGACGTAGGCCGGCGAGCGCTGGCCGGCAAGGCGGTCCAGGGCCTCGCGCCGAAGGGACGGCGACCCCGCGACGAGCAGCATCTCCTCGGGCGCGAACATGACGGTCCGCAGGACGCCTGCGAGCGACGCCGCCCGCCGCGGGACCCCGTTGACGCGGATGCGCTTGCGGGCGCCGCCGGACGGCGTCCGAACCATCGCGACCTCGAGCGAGTCGAGGCTCTCCGGTCCCGCACCCGGACGGCCGACGCGGGCCTCGACTCGCGCCAGCTCCTGGCCCCAGCGCACGAGCTCGCCGTCGGCGGAGGTCCGGTGGCTGCGACCCCACGCGAGCAGGACGACCGCCTCGAGGAGGCTCGTCTTGCCGGCCGCGTTGGGGCCCCAGACGAGCTGTGGTCCGGGATCAAAGATCGCATCGAGCTCGGCGTAGGCGCGGAGATCCCGAGCGCTGAGGCCCCGCAGGATCGGGGCGCCCTGGTCGGGGGAGGCGGGGTGGCAGGGTCCGTCAGGAGGTCGTCCGGACGGGCATCACGACGTGGACGTAGTCCGCGTCACCAACTGGCCGGAACACGCCCGGCGAGAGGGGCCCGTTGAGCTCGAGGCTGAACCGGTCCGCGCCCACGTTGCCCAGCACGTCGGCCAGGTAGCGGGCGTTGAACGCGATCGTCGTCGCGTCGCCCTCGACCGTCCCCTCGACATCGCCCGTGTAGTCGCCGACCTCGGCGGTCGCGCTGACCGTCAGCCCGGCCTCGTCGCCGCCCACCTGGAGCTTGACGATGTTGGCCGACGAGCTCGCGATCAGGGCCGCGGGGCGGACCGCCCGCAGCAGCTCCTCCCGGTCAAACTCCGCCCGGCTCGCGTGGCTCGCCGGCAGCACCTGCTGGTAGTTCGGGAACTGGCCGTCGATCAGGCGCGAGACGAGGTCGACCCCATCAAGGTGGAACAGGACCTGGTTGCGCGCCTGGGCCAGGACGAGCTCCACCGGGTCATCGGTGTCGGACAGGACGCGGCTCAGCTCCGCCAGGGCGCGCGCCGGGATCACGACCGAGACGGCCTCGACCGGGTCGAGGACATCGATCGTGCGGACGGCGATCCGGTAGTTGTCCGCCGCGGCGAGCGTGAGACGGCTGCCCTCGAAGCGGGCGAGGATCCCGGTCAGGATCGGTCGTGCCTCGTCGCTGGCGGCCGCGAAGGTCGTCTCGTCGAGCGCTCGCTTGAGCACCTTCTGGCTGATCCTCGTGGTGGGACGCTCGCCCGCCGTCTGGATCGTCGGGAACTCATCGGCGTCGATGCCCTTGACATGGGTCGCGAATCGCCCGCAGCGCAGGTGCAGCGTGTCAGTGCCCTGGAGCTCGAGATCCACCTTCTCGGAGCCGGGGAGGCTCGAGACGAGATCGGACAGGAGGCGGGCGGGCACGGTGGTGGCCCCGTCCGTCTCGATCTTGCCCGGCACCCAGTACGTGATGCCGATCTCGAGGTTGGTCGCGGTCAGCTTGAGTCCTGCATCCTCGGTGCGGAGGAGGACGTTGGCAAGCACCGGCAGGGTGCTGCGGCTGGAGACGGCTCGCGAGACGACCGAGAGGCCGCGCGCCAGGTTCTCCTGCATGACCGAGAGTTTCACGTCGAGTCGTCTCCGTTTCGAGGCGCGCATCCTGCGGGCGAATGGCCGTCGGTCGGCGCCAGGTGACCGGCGATCCGGGCCGCCTGCGCGTCGTGGATCCTTGGTGGAGTGATGGACCTATCTTCTCATCCCGTCATCACCGTCATATTGCCGTGGATACGGGGGATTGGCACGCTCCAGTGTGCGGGTGGGGGCTGTTGACAGAGGGGCCAAGGCCGTGGGTGGCCGTGTCCCGCACCGGGGACGCACCGGGGATGACTTGTTGATGAACCAGGGCCGCCCGGCCGACGGCTCAGGACCGCCTCCCTGAAGCGCCCTTCTGTCCACCACCACACCCCCACGCCCCGGGAGCGCCATCCACGTGGACCCGGCGTTGTCCACCGGATTCGGGCATGGGTCCACAGCCAGGCGCAACGGGGGGACTGGGCAACGGGCGCCAGCAACGGGCGCCAGCAACGGGCGCCAAGGCGCCGATTGGCCGCCAGGGCGGGGGCTCGGTGCTGGCCACAGGGGGGCCACGGGCACTAGTCGGAGTAGATCAGCTCCCGGACCGCCGAGACCTCGCGGCGCATCTCGTCGTTGACCTGCATCTCGCGGTTGATCTTGTCGCAGGCGTGCAGCACGGTCGAATGGTCCCGGCCACCGAGCTCAGCACCGATCCGCAGCAGCGAGACGTCTGTCTCCTCGCGCATCAGGAACATCGCGATCTGGCGGGGCACCACGATGCTCCGCTCACGCTTCTGTCCCCGCAGCGCGTCCATGCCCACCCCGTAGTACTCGGAGACCGCGATCGCGATCCGCTCCGGCGTGACCTGGCGCTTCTTGGGGTTGTAGAGGACGTTCGAGAGGACGGCCTGGGCCAGCTCGATGGAGATGGGCATCGCGCCCATCGAGGAGTAGGCGACGATCCGGTTGAGCGCACCCTCGAGCTCGCGGATGTTGCTCACGACCTTGCGGGCGATGAACTCCATCACGTCGCTCGTGATCGGCGTGCCCTGCTCCTCGGCCTTGGCGCGCAGGATGGCGATCCGGGTCTCGAGGTCGGGCGCGGTGAGGTCCGCGATGAGGCCCCACTCGAACCGCGACCGGAGCCGCTCTTCGAGGGTCAGGATCGCCTTGGGCGGCCGGTCTGAGCTCAGCACGATCTGCTTGCCGTCCTCGTGGATGGCGTTGAACGTGTGGAAGAACTCCTCCTGCGTCCGCTCCTTGTCCGCGATGAACTGGATGTCATCGATCAGCAGCAGGTCGATCCGGCGGTAGCGGGCCCGGAAGTCGTCGATCTTGCCCTGCTGGATGCTGGTGATGAACTCGTTGGTGAACTTCTCGCTGGTGGCGTAGGCCACGCGCTTGCGCGGGAACTTGGCGACGACCGCGTTGCCGATGGCGTGCATCAGGTGGGTCTTGCCCAGCCCCACGCCCCCGTACAGGAACAGCGGGTTGTACGCATGGCCGGGCCGCTCGGCAACGGATAGCGATGCCGCGTGGGCGAGCCGGTTGGCCGACCCCACGATGAAGTTGGAGAACGTGTACCGCGCGTTGAGGTTGGTCGCGCCAGCCGCGGATCCCTCCGGGGCGCCGACCCGAGTGGGCTCCACCCGGACCGGCTGGGCGGCGACGGTGGCCGCCGGCGCCTGCACCTCGCCTGCGGCAGCCACCACGAACTCGACCTGCACGCTGTAGCCGACGACCCTGGCCAGCGTCTGGGAGATGAGCGACCGGTAGCGCGTCTCGAGCCAGTCCTTGGCGAACCCGTTCGGCACGGCGATCCGGAACCGCTGGTCGTCGACGTCCACCAGGTGGGTATCCCGAAGCCACGTTTCGAAGTTGGCTGGCGACAGGGACACCTGCAACTCACCAAGGGCGGCGCGCCAGACCTGCTTCGCGTCCATTCGGTCGATCGTGTTCCTGATGGCGGGGGCTGCTGATGGGTAACGCTGACCAGCGACGAGACCAGACTGGGTGCGCCGTGACGGGTCCCGGGGCACCGACCCGCAACCGTTGCGGGACCCCCGAAGGGGGCCTCCCACGGCGTCCCGGCACCTCAAGGCTCGGGAACAATACACCGCTGCAAGGAGGGGTCGCAAGGCGATTCGCGCATACCCCCATGGGGTATCGTGCAAGAGCCCGGACGTGATGGCCGAGGGCGGGCCGGATGGCCTTTCGATCGGCACCGGCCCCCCCTTTGCGGACTGGACGGTCGCGACCGCCAGCGCCCAATCGTTGCGGCGGCCGGAACGCGAACCTGGGCGGGCGCGGCGTTTGACGAGACCTCCTCCCGGCCATATCATCCCGCCCGACGAACACGCGCCGCCGCGCTTTCTGGCGCTCGGCGCGTTTGCGTGCCTCCAGGGGTCGGAGCTTCCGGGTCCCAAGGCTGATGGAGAGGATCACGGACAGTCCCGATGGGCAAGCCGACATTCCAGCCCAAGAAGCGCCACCGCGCGAAGGAGCACGGGTTTCGCGCCCGCATGAAGACGGCGGGCGGACGGCGTGTGCTCGCAAGCCGGCGCGCCAAGGGCCGGAAGGTGCTCTCGGCCTGACCGACGGGCGCAGTCACAACCCGCTGCGACTCGTCATGCTCTCCCGCCCGGGTGATTTCGCCCGGCTGGCGGAGGGAGGCGTCGCCAGGACGCACCCCCTGCTCGTCGGACGCTTCGTCCGGACGAACCTTGACCAGACCCGGTTCGGGCTCGCAACCGGCAAACGGCTCGGAGGAGCCGTGATCCGGAACCGGGTCCGGCGCCGAATCAGGGAGGTGCTCAGGGTGATGGCGCCCTCGTTCCAGCCCGGCTGGGACGTCCTCATCATCGCCCGGCCCGCGATCGTCGAGGCCGACCAGGACGCACTGGTCGGAGCATTACGCCGGGTCCTCCGCTCGGGAGGCGTGCTCGGAGGTCTGACAGGTTCGTGAGACGGCTGGGAGTCACGGTCGGGGTGGCATTGATCCACCTGTATCGGGCCGTGTTCGCGTGGCTGCCGTCGAGCTGCCGGTTTGAACCTTCGTGTTCGCGCTACGCCGAGCAGGCGATCCAGAAATACGGGCTGCTGCGAGGTTCCTGGATGGGCGCCAAGCGCATCGGCCGCTGCCATCCCTGGAATCCGGGCGGCTATGATCCCGTCCCCTAACGGATAGAAGAACCGCGTGACCCGCCTCGCACAGCTCCTCACCCGGCTGGCGCCGCTCCTGCTCCTGCTGGCCGTCGCGGTCATCGTGAGCGCCTGCGCCGCCGGGACGAACCCCGGGGCGTCCGGCGGTGCGTCACCCAGCTTCTCGCAGGCGCCGCTCGCCCCGGCGCAGCTGAAGGCCAGCCCCTTTGATCTGCTCGCCTGGCTGTTCACGCCGATCTTCCAGACGCTGTTCATCGCCCTGGTCCTGCTCGACAAGCTCACCTATCTGGTGTGGCCCGAGACCGGCAACATCGTGCTGGCGATCATCCTGCTCACCGTGGTTCTCAAGGTCCTGACCACCCCGATCACGAGGAAGCAGCTCATCTCCTCCCGGCAGACCCAGCTGCTGCAGCCGGAGATCAAGGAGATCCAGCGCAAATTCAAGGGTGACCGGGTCAAGGCGAACGAGGCGACCCAGCAGTTCTACAAGCAGCGCGGCATCAATCCGGCGGGAGGCTGCCTGCCCACCGTGCTCACCATGGGTCTCCTGATCCCGATGTACTCGGTGTTCAGCTCGGGCCTCACCAACCATGACATCCGCCCCATGCTCCACATCTTTGGCTTCGACCTCGCGTCGGTGCTCAACATCACCTGTGATGCGACACCCGTGTTCGATGCGGCGGGCCACGTCACCAACCCGTGCCTCAACCCATTCTTCCTCGGCATCGACTGGGGTCTGCCGGAGCCCGTCACCACGGGCCTCGCGATCGCGGGATTCGGGATCAGCATCCTCGCGATCATGTCCTCGCTGGTGCAGCTCGTGGCCAGCCGCCAGATGCTGGCCCCGGTGGACCCGCGGCTGGCCGATGACTCCAACGTCAAGGTGCAGCGCCAGATGGCCTACTTCCTGCCGCTGATCTCCATCCTCTATGGCGGCTTCCTGCCGGCCGGCCTGTTCCTCTACTGGATCGTGTCCTCGATCTTCCAGGTCGGCCAGCAGTTCCTGGTGTTGGGCTTCGGCGGTGCCTTCCCATTGTTCGGCTGGCACCCGGAGTTCGCGCGGAACCACACGCCGCGCTACCACGTGACGCTGCCGCAACCCAAGCCCATCGAACCCGGCAGCAAGAACAGCGCGGCGGACCGCGCACGAGCCCTCGACCGAGACCTTTCGGCCAAATCGACGATCAGGCCCAGGCCCAACCGACAGCGGAGCGGCCGACGCGGGAGGCGACGCTAGTCATGAGCGAGTACCAGGAATTCACCGGCAAGTCCGTCGAGGAGGCCATCAAGGCGGCCTGCGACCAGTTCGGGGTCGGCCTCGCAGACCTCGACTTCGAGATCCTGACGCCGGGCAGCCGCGGGGTGCTGGGTATGGGCGCCGAGCCCGCCCGCATCGTCGCCGCGCCTCGAAGCGCCCTTGGGGGTGCGGCACCGAAGCGCGAGGCGGCCGAGTCCAAGCCCCTGCCCACGCCGCCGCCCCGCGAAGATCGCGGTCCGCGCCGCGACTTCGGTGACCGCGATCGTGACCGCGGTCCGCGCCGCGACTTCGGCGACCGACCCGCAGGCGACCGACCCGCAGGCGACCGACCCCCCCGCCGCGACGACCGTGGTCCGCGGAGTGATGACCGGCCTCCCCGCCGCGACGTCAGCGACCGACCCGCAGGCGACCGGCCCCCCCGACGCGACGACCGGCCCCCCCGCCGCGATGACCGTGGCCCGCGGAGCGATGACCGTGGCCCGCGGAGCGATGACCGGCCGGGCCGTGGAGGCTCCGAGCTCACCGCGGCGGAAGTCGCCGCCGTGACCACGGCCCGTGGCTCGCTGGCCATGGAACGCGCCGAGCTCGAGGCCGCCGAGGCGACGCCTGAGGCACTCGCCGCCGGCAAGGAGATCCTCGAGACGGTCATGGGCCACCTTGGGTTCGATGGCGTGACCGTCGAGATCCGGGAGGGTGAGACGAGCCGGCTCAACGTCGTGGGCGACGGACCGGACCGCGAGGCCCTAGGCGCGCTGATCGGCCGCAAGGGCGAGCGCCTGTCGGCCCTGCAGCACCTCGTCAACCTGATGCTGTCGCGGCGGACCGGCCAATGGACCCGCGTCCTGGTGGACGTCGAGGACTACCGGGGCCGGCGCGAGCGCCAGCTCATCGACCTGGCCGCGCGTGCGGCGGAGCGGGTCGTCGAGACCGGCAAGATGCTCCAGTTGGAGCCGATGCCGGCCCTCGAGCGGCGCTGGATCCACCTCGCGCTGCGGGATAACGCGGGGGTCTCCACGCAGTCGATCGGCGAGGAGCCGAACCGGCGGGTCGTCGTCCTGCCCCGCAACCCGTAAGCGGGCCTGAACGCCGCGGAGCCGCCGCGCCGAAGCGTGCCAAGGGGCTCGTTCAGGGCGCTCCCGCGACGATCCGCGTCCGCGCTGAACCTGAGATTGGCCCCATGACCCTCGAACCCACCCCGGCGTCCCCCGCGCGCAGCGGCCGTTCGCTCCGCGTGAAGTTCGCTATGGCGTTCCTGCTGGGCGTCGCGATCGTCGTCGGCTCCGGCGGCGCCGGCCTTTACGTGTACGGGCAGCAGTACACCGGCAAGGTGCTGCCGGGCGTGCATGTCGGCAGCGCGGACCTCTCGGGCCTGACGCCGGAGGCGGCGCGGGCATCCATCGCCGATGCCTATGGGTCGCTTGGCGCGGGCGTCATCACGCTCGTCGGCCCCACAGGCGACCTGACCATTGGCTATGGCGAGATCGGGCGGCGTCCCGATACCGCGACCATGCTGGACGCTGCCCTCGGGGCGGGCCGACGCGGCGAGCCTGTGGCGGACTTGCTCAGTGCTCCCCAGATGGCGCTCCGCGGCGTGAGCATCGAAGCCGCGGTCATCTACGACCCCGGCAAGCTCGAGGCGGCCGTGGCCGCCGCCGCCGCAACGGTCGACCGTGGTGCCGTGGACGCGACGATCTCGATCGCCGATGACGGACGCTACGTCACCACCGAATCGATCCGGGGCCGCGTCGTCGATCGCCAGGCGCTGCTGGCTGCCCTGGACACGCAGCTGTCGAGGCTCGACGCGCCGGCCGAGATCCGGATGGACATCCCGTTCACGGCCAGCGCTCCAACCATCGAGACGGCTGATGTGGTCAATGCGGCCGCCGCCGCCGAGCGGATGGGGGCGGACCTCATCCTGGCTCGCGGCAGGGACAGCTGGACGATCCCGGGCAGGAAGCTGCGTCCCCTGATCACCTTCGCCACGACCGCCGACGGGAGCGTCGTTCCGGTGGTTGACGAAGCGGGCCTCGAACCGCTCCTCAAGCCCATCGCGAAGGCCGTCAACCAGCCCGCCGCAAACGCCGGGTTCCGCCTCAAGAGCAGCCACATCGTGGTTGGCAGCGCGGCCAGGGAGGGCCGCGAGCTCGACACCGATGCCACCCATGCGGTCGTGCTCCAGGCGCTCATGGCGCGCCAGGCCGGCGCCCCCGGCAGCTCGATCGAGCCGGTCGTCATCGCCAGCGACCCGGCCGTGACGGACGAGATCGCGGCCAGGATCGCGCCCCAGATGAAAGCGCTCAAGAAGGGGACCTGGACCACGTGGTTCCACATCTACGAGGGCAACGGCTTCGGCGCCAACATCTGGATCCCAGCCAGGCTCATCAACGGTTACGTCGTGGGCCCGGGCGAGACCTTCGACTTCTGGGACGCCGTGGGTTCGGTCACGCGGGAGAAGGGCTACAGGGACGGCGGGGCCATCATCGATGGCAAGACCGAGCCCCAGGGGGCGCTCGCGGGCGGCATCTGCTCCTGCTCCACGACGCTGTTCAACGCGGCGCTCCGGGCCGGCTACGAGATGGGCGCCAGGCGCAACCACTACTACTCCATCGATCGCTATCCGGTCGGGCTTGATGCCACCGTGTTCATCTCCGGCGGGGGGTCCAAGCAGACCATGAGCTGGACCAATGACACCCAGTACCCGGTTCTCATCCGCGGCATCAACACCCGAAAGGGCAGCATCGGCTACGTGACCTTCCAGCTCTACAGCGTGCCGACCAAGCGAGTGGTGAAGATCAGCAGCCCGATCATCAAGAACCGGCACGCGGCACGCGATGTCGTCCAGTACACCTCGAGCCTCAAGCCGGGCCAGACGCAGCGCGTCGAGTACCCGGTCGGTGGCTTCGACGTGTGGCGCACCGTGAGCGTGTACGAGAACGGGAAGCTGATCCGTCGCAAGACCTACTTCTCGCACTACGCGACCGTCAACGGGCTCCTGCTCAAGGGCAAGGCCACCACGCCTCCCGCTCCCGATCCAACGCCAACGCCAACGCCAACGCCCGCTCCCTGAGCCTTCGGGTGGTGGCAGCCGGGGCCGGATCGCCGGGGTGGCAGCTGGGTACGATCTACCAGGTCTATCCCCGCTCGTTCGCTGATGGCGATGGCGACGGGATCGGCGACCTTCCCGGCCTGATGAGCCGCCTGGACCACCTCGCGCGGCTCGGCGTCGACGCGATCTGGCTGTCCCCGATCTTCCGCTCGCCGATGCGCGACTTCGGCTACGACGTCGCCGACTACCGTGACGTCGACCCCGTGTTCGGGACCCTCGCGGACGCCGACCGGCTGATCGACGAGGCGCACGCTCGCGGCATCAGGGTCGTGCTCGACTTTGTCGCCAACCACACGTCGGCCCTCCACCCGTGGTTCCTCGACGCCCGGCTGTCGCGAGACGCACTCCACCGTGACTGGTACGTCTGGCGTGACCCGGCGCCCGATGGTGGCCCGCCCAACGATCTCGTCGCCCACTTCGGCGGATCCGCGTGGACCTTCGATCAGGTGACCGGCCAGTACTGGTACCACTCGTTCCTGCCCGAGCAGCCCGACCTCGACTGGCGCAACCCCGCGGTTCGAGCCGCGATGCTCGACACGCTCCACTTCTGGTTCCGGCGCGGCGTGGACGGGTTCCGGATCGACGTCGTGTGGATGATTGCCAAGGACGGCGCCCCATGGCAGGACGGGCGGATCGCCGCAACGCCCAGCGGCCTCGGAGGCGACCCGCGTGACGCGCTCGAGCACGGCGATGGCCCGGACATCGAGGAGTGCCTGCGGGAGCTTCGGGCCGTCGCGGAGGAATACCCGGGCCGCGTCCTGATCGGCGAGCTCTACATGGAGCCGGCACGCGCGACCCGCTACTACGGCCGCGATGGGGACGGCCTGCAGCTCCCGCTCAACACGACCCTGATCACGACACCCTGGACTGCCCAGGCCGTGCGCCGGGCAATCGCGGCGTGCGAAGCCGCCATGCCCCCCTGTGCCTGGCCCACCTGGGTGATCGGCAACCACGACCAGAGCCGCGTTGCGACGCGTCTTGGCCCGGCCCAGGCGCGGGTTGCGGCGATGCTGCTGCTCACCCTGCGCGGCACGCCCTTCCTGTACAACGGGGATGAGCTGGGACTCCCGGATGTGCCCGTCGCGCCGTCGCAAGTGGTGGACCCGGACGGGCGCGACCCGCAGCGCTCACCGATGCCGTGGACGGCCGGGCGCCATGCCGGGTTCACCACCGGCGAGCCGTGGCTCCCGATGGTGGGAAACCCCGAAACCTGGAGCGCCGCCGCACAGGAGGCGGATCCGCACTCCATGCTGGCCCTCCACCGGCGCCTCCTCGATCTGCGGCGAGCCGAGCCCGCGCTGAGCCTCGGCTCATGGGCTGACGTCGAGGCGCCCGCCGGGGTGCTCGCCTACGACCGGGCGGCAGACGGGTCCACGTTCCGGATCCTGCTGAACCTCGGGCCAGGCGCCGTTGACGTGCCGCTCGCGGGAGCCTGGCGCGTCGTGGTCTCGACCGGTCGCGACCGGGAGGACGGGGACCCGGCCGACGGTCCCGTGCGGCTCATGGGCGACGAGGGCGTAGTGCTTCGCCGCGGTTGACACCCGGCTGGGGCGCGGGCGACACTCCGTCGCCGTGACCCTCGACCTGTACCTCCGCGGCCTGGTGATCGGCGTGGCCGTGGCGTTTGCCCTCGGGCCCATCGGCCTGCTCGTGATCCGCCGCACGGTGGACCGGGGCTGGACGTACGGGCTTCTCTCAGGCCTCGGCGTGGCGACCACTGACGCGCTGTATGCGGCGATCGCCGCGTTCGGCCTGACGGCGGTCGGCAGCGTGCTGGTCGGCATCGATCGCCCGCTGGGCATCGGCGGCGGCGCGGTCCTCGTGGTTCTCGCCGTCCGATCACTGCGCACCGCCCGCCGCGACCTGCCTGCCGCGACCCTCCGCTCGGATCGCAGCCGGCTCGACCACCCGCTCGCTGCCTGGGGGTCGATGGTCGCCCTGACGGCCACCAATCCCGCGACCATCCTGTCGTTCACCGCGCTGTTCGCGAGCATCGGGGCGGGGACCGGGGGTCCGGCGGGCGCCGCGTCCGTGGTCCTGGGCGTGTTTACGGGATCGGCGGCCTGGTGGGCGGTCCTGACCGGTTCGATCGGCCTCCTCCGCGCTCGCCTGACTCCCCGGCTGGTCCGCTGGCTGAACATCCTCTCGGCGGCGGTGATCGGCGGGTTCGGCGCAGTCGCGATCGCCCTCGGTGTCGCCGGCTGAGACCGCCGCACGGATCGAGCGACTCGCCTTACGATCGCCCAATGCCCCCGAGAGGACGCCTTCCCGCTGCTGCCGTGTTCGACTGGGACGGCACGCTCGTCGATACGCTGGCCATGATCTATCGCGCAAACGTGGCGGCGATGGGCCATTTCGGGATCACGATGTCGCGCGAGTGGTTCCGGGTGCGGTACACGCCGGACTGGCGCCAGGGCTACCGGGAGCTCGGCGTCCCCGAGTCGCTGTGGACCGAGATGTCTGACCGCTGGGCGATGGAGATGGCACGGATGCGACCACGAGCCATGCCCTGGGCGCGGGGCGCGCTGCGTGACCTGAAGGCGAGCGGGATCCGGCTGGGCCTGGTGACGGCCTCGACCCGCGCGGTCGTCGAGCCCAATCTCGAGCGGCTCAACCTGGCGGGCACGTTCGAGAGCGCGTGGTATGCGGACGATGTCGAGCACTCCAAGCCGCACCCCGAGGCCCTGCTCCGGGCGCTCGAGGAGCTGGCGGTCGAGGCGGCGGACACGGTCTACGTGGGCGACACGACGGTGGATCTCGAGATGGCCGTTCGCGCGGGTACCTCGTTCGCGGCCGTGGGCGTCACGACACTCGAGGCCGCGTTCCGCGAAGCCGGGGTCAAACGCGTGTGGCCCGGGGTTGGCGCGTGGGCCGACGATCTGCTGGGGCGACCGGCCCGGCGAAGAGGTCCGAGCGGCACGGCCGCGCCAGGGTCCCGATCGGTACGATCGGGGGCATGACCCCGATCCTCGACTCGTTCGACGCGGCCGCGCGCCGGGTGATGCTGCCCGCCACCGTCATCGGGCTCATCGCGGGCATTGCCGCGACCCTTGCCGGCAGCGATGGCGTGGCCTGGTGGTGCTGGACCGTCCCGGCGGCGATCGTCGGGTTGTGGCTGCTGGTCTCGATCATCCGTGACCTGTTCCGGGGGGAGGCGGGCGTCGACGTCATCGCCGTCCTCGCGATCGCTGGCGCGCTGCTGTTCGGCGAGTCGCTCGCCGCGGCGGTGATCGCCGTCATGCTCGCGACCGGTGACGCGCTGGAACGCTACGCCGACGGCCGAGCACACCGCGAGCTCTCAGCGCTGGTCTCCCGGGCGCCCCGCACGGTGCACCGCCACGAGGACGGCACGATCCGGGACCACCCGATCGCGGACGTCGTGGTTGGCGACCGTCTCCTCATCAAGCCCGGCGAGGTCGTGCCGGTGGATGGCACGGTCGCCGGGGTCTCGGCGACGATGGACGAGTCCGCCCTCACCGGGGAGTCCCGGCTGGCCATCCGCGAGGCCCACGATGCTGTCAACTCCGGCACGGTGAACGCCGGGGCACCGTTCGACCTGGTCGCCACGGCGACCGCCGAACGGAGCACCTACGCGGGCATCGTCCGGCTGGTCCAGGAGGCCCAGTCGTCCAAGGCGCCGTTCGTCCGGCTGGCCGACCGGTACGCGCTCCTGTTCGTGCCGCTCACCCTCGCTGATCGCCGGCTTCGCCTGGGCCGGTGTCTGGCGATCCGGTTCGCGCCCTGGCCGTGCATCGTGGTGGCGACGCCGTGCCCGCTGCTGCTGGCGGCACCGATCGCGATCGTCGCCGGGATCAGCCGGTCGGCGCGGCGCGGCATCATCGTCAAGGGCGGTGGCGCGCTGGAGGCGATCGCCCGGGCGCGCGTCCTGCTGTTCGACAAGACCGGGACGCTGACCGCGGGCAGGCCCCACCTGGCCGACGTGGCGGTGGCGCCGGGTCGGACGCCCGAGGAGGTTCTCCGGTTTGCCGCCTCGCTCGAGCAGGTCTCGCCACATGTGCTCGCCGCCTCGATCGTCGCCGGCGCCCGGGCGCGCGAGGTGACCCTCGTCCTGCCCGAGACGGCCGAGGAGATCCCAGGCGCGGGGATCACCGGGCGCGTTGGCGGCTCGGCGGTGCTCGTCGGGACGGTGGGAGTTCGCGACCGGCGGGTCCGCGCTTCCCGCCTGGGCACGCGACGTGCGCCGCCGGGTGACGCTCGAGGGTGCGACGGGCGTCTATGTGAGCGTTGACGGCGCCCTCGTCGGCGCCCTCGTTCTCGATGACCCGATCCGGCCGGAGACCCCGCGCGTGATCCGCTCGCTGCGTCGAGCGGGCGTGGCGCGGATCGTGATGGTCACCGGCGACCACTACGGTGTCGCGGACATGGTGGCGGCCGCGATCGGCGTCGACGCGGTGCTCGCGGAGCGCACGCCAGTGGACAAGGTCGACGCGGTGGCCGAGGAGAAGGCGCAGGCGGACGGCATCCTGGTGATGATCGGCGACGGGATCAACGATGCCCCGGCGCTCGCGGCAGCCGACGTCGGGGTGGCGATGGGTGCCCGGGGCGCCACGGCGAGCTCGGAGGCCGCGGATCTCGTGATCACCGTGGACCGCCTCGACCGACTTCCAGAGGCGATCCGGATCGCTCGCCGGGCGCGCACCATCGCGCTCCAGAGCGTGATCGCCGGAATGGCGATGTCGATCGTGGCCATGCTGGTCGCGACCACCGGGGTCCTGCCGCCCGTCTGGGGAGCCCTGCTCCAGGAGGCCATCGACGTCATCGTCATCGTCAACGCCCTCCGCGCGTTGACGGGGGGCATGGAGAAGACGCCGCGGGTGGCGGGCTGGGCCAACCTCTCCGAGCGACTGCGGGCCGAGCACCGCGACCTGGCGCCCCCGCTGGCGCGGATCCGGCCGCTCGCGGACGGGCTGGGCACGATGCGCCCGGCCGATGCCCTGCGCGACCTGCGCCGGACCCGGGACTTCCTGGTGGAAACCCTGATGCCCCACGAGGAAGCCGAGGACCGCGAGGTGTTCCCGCTGCTGGCCCGGGCGGTCGGGAACGACGACGTGACGGCGGCCCTCCACCGGACGCACACCGAGATCTTCCACCTGGTCCGCTTCACGGAACGACTGGTGGCGGAGATGCCCGAGGAAGGCCCCGGACCGGAGGACCTGACCGACCTGCGGCGCGTGCTCTACGGGCTCGACGCGATCCTGCGCCTCCACATGGCCCAGGAGGAGGAGCTGTACCTGGCGCTCGGCGACGAGCATCCTGAAGCCGCCGAGCCGGTCCTCCAGCGGGCCTGAGCGGCCACCCTGGACGCGCGGGGCGAAGCCGCCGCCTGCGACGCGGTGGCGTCCTGCGACGCGGTGGCGTCCCCGCGGGAGGGCTCAGGCGGGGCAGCTGCCGCCGTTCGCCCGCAACCGGAGTCGCCACGCGACGGTCACGGCCAGCAGCGCCAGCGATGCCGCGCCGATGTACGGCTGGATGGGCGCGTAGACGGTCATCGCGCCGCTCGCTCCGAGCAGCAGCAGAGCGATCTTGTTGCACACCGGGCAGCCGATGGCCAAAAAGGCGCCGAAGCCGGCGATGGATCCTAGGGCCGTCGTCCGCCGTTCAGCGCTGGCCGCCGCCGGTGCCATCGCGATGATCTCGATCGGTGACGTCGACGGCGGCGCTGGTGCCGTGTAGGTGGCCATCACGAGGCCCATCAGCGGAGCCGACAGCAGCCATGTCCAGATCGCAACGGTCGTGGGAGCCACGGACCGACCGAAGACCGGGTTGGGGATGATCGCGGTCGCGATCCCGAACACGAACCCCGACGCGATCGCCCACAGGACGGTATGGGCCAGCAGGCGTCGGTCCCGAAGGGCGAGGAGCGGGCAGGAGGCAGGCATAATTCGATCGGCGGCTCAGCTCGGGGACGGCCCTGAGACGGCCACCCTCGGGGAATCGGGCGGCCCGGCCCGCCTGCCACCGCGGCGCTCCACGATCCCGCTGACGATGTCGCAGGCGGCGATGATCGCCGGCTCAGCAAGCCGGTATCGAACGGTCGTGCCGTCCCGCATCCCCTCGACGAGACCCGCGGAACGCATCACGGCGAGGTGCTGGCTGGTGTTCGCGAGGGTGCTCCGGATGGTCCCGGCAAGCTCCCCCACCGACCGCTCCCCCGACCGCAGGGCGTTGAGCAGGGCCAGGCGCTTGGGGTCCGTGAGGACCTTGCACAGCTCCGCATGGAGCCGGTAGCGGTCCAGGTCATCGTCGAGCGTGGGCATGGCGTCACGGTACAACTGGTTGCGTGGTTGCGCAAGTATGCGGACCGGGTGTGCAATCACGCGATGAGCGACGATCCGCGTACCGAACTGCCGGTACCCAACCGGCGACCCCCGCGCCGGACCAACGCGGATGGCGCGCGGCCCCGCCCGGTCGTGGAGCCGTCGCTGGTCTTTGAGCCTCCGCCACCCCCACGTCGGTACGGCGACCCCGCGATGCGCCAGGACCTTGGGCTCGTGCTGTTCGTGATCGTCGCGATCGCGTTCGGCATCGTGGCCTGGAATCTCACCGGCGACCTGACCAGGGATGCGCTTACCCCGGGGCCGTCGGCGTCACCGGCTGCCCCGGGATCCGCTTCATCGAGCCCAGATGCATCCGGGTCACCGTCGCCGTCGTCAGCGCCTCCGGCATCGGCCTCACCCACGCCGACGCCCCGTCCGCAGCGCGCACCGGTCAACGTCCGGATCGAGCCACGACCGGCCGCCGCCTTCGCCTCGGAGGTCAAGAACACGTGGTGTGCCGCCGCGGCGGTCCAGATCGCCCTCAATGTCAACGGCGCTGACAGCCGGATCGACACCACGCGAGCGCGCCAGGCCCGGATCCGGAAGCTCGAGGTGAAGCTGACGACCCGTGACGACAGCCGGAATGGCGGAACGGGACCCCTCGGCATGGTCGCGACGCTGGAGCGCCTGGGGAAGGTGAGCTACGACCTGCGCATCTACCCGAGCCGAGCCGCCGCCCTGCGGGCCGCGGCGAAGTCGATCTCGAAGACAGGCCACGCGGCGATCCTGCTCGCGTGGCGCGGCGCGCATGCCTGGGTGATGACCGGCTATCGCGCGGACGCGGATCCAACCGTGTTCAGCAATGCGAAGGTGACCGGCGCCTACATCATCGACCCGTGGTACCCGCGGGTGTCCGCGATCTGGGGGCCGTCGGACAAGCCCGGCGTGTTCCAGAACGCCGCCGAGATGCGCCGCAACTACCTGCCCTGGAAGCGGCCCGAGGGCAAGTACCCCGGGCGGGACGGCAAGTTCCTGGTCCTCATCCCCACCAGCTAGAGTCAGGGCGCCGCCAGCTCCACGTCGCCCGAGGCGAGGAGGGCGTTGTCCGACGCGTCCCGGATCGCCAGCGTCCAGGTCCCGGGCGCCAGCGCGCACTCGGGCGCGGTGGGCTCGGACGAGGTCACCCGGAACGAGCCGTCGGCGGTCGCGAACCGCTCCAGGACCAGGCGTGCGACCTCCGTTGACACCCGCAGCTCGCCGACCGGTCCCCCTGTCCGCCACTCGATCCGGAGGTCGGTGGCACGGGCGGGGATCGTCGCCGTCCACGTGCGCTCGGTGCCGTCGCACCGCCAGATCGCGGGTTCAAACCGGATGACCCCGGGTCCGCCGTTTCCGCCCAGGACCACCGCGATGACCACGGCGGCCACGATGACGCCGTTGAGGATGAGCGCTCGCGCCACCGGGAAGCCGTCGCGTGCCGGCTCACGGGCAACCTCGTCGGCCGTCGGCGCCGCCCTTCGCGCGCCGCAACGACCGCAGAAGTCGTCACCGGCAGCCCGCTCAGAATCGCAGCGCGGACAGATCCATGGACCCGCGACGGGAGGGTCGCGATCCGCTTCGGGCTCGGCTGCAGGATCAGGGGCGGTCACGCGTGCATCATCGCGCATGACCGGCGCCGCGCGGCTCTCAGGCGTCGTCGTGCAGGACCGGAAGCGCCCGGGAGGCGGCGGGCAGGCGCAGCAAGCTCAGCTCGCCGGCGATCGTTCTGAAGCGGTCCGCGGCCTCGGGGCGGATCCAGTAGTACACGTTGGATGCGCGTCGCTCGGAGCCAACCCAGCCCGTCTCCCGCAGGACCCTGAGGTGGTGGCTCACGGTCGGCTGCTCAACCGCGCAGCAGGCGGTGAAGTCACACGCGCACACGCGGCCTCCGCCGGCGAGCTGGCGCAGGATCGCGAGCCGGGTGGGGTCGGCGGCGCCCTGCAGGAGCCGGGCATCCGGATCGAGGATGCGCTTCATGCCAGACAGCATATTGACAAACATCGATATCGGCAAGTATCAATACAGCGCTACGCCACCAGCACCCGGGAGATGCCGACCATGATCGCCGAGACCGTCCACGAGCAGGTTCGCGCGCGCTACGCCGCCGCCGCCGCCCAGGCTGCCGAGGGTGCGTGTTGTGCCGGCGACAACCAGGAGATCGGGCCGGAGCTGTACTCCGCCCCCGAGCGGGACGAGCTGCCCCAGGCCGCCGTGCTTGCCTCGCTCGGTTGCGGCAACCCGATCGCGGTCGCCGAGCTCCGCGAGGGCGAGCGAGTCCTGGACCTCGGTTCCGGCGGCGGCATCGACGTCCTGCTGACCGCCAGGCGCGTCGGTTCCACCGGACGGGCGTTCGGCCTGGACATGACCGACGAGATGCTCGCGCTCGCGCAGCGCAACGCGTCGGAGGCCGGCGCCACGAACGTGGAGTTCCTGCGCGGCCACATCGAGTCCATCCCGCTGCCTGCCGCATCCGTGGACGTGGTGATCAGCAACTGCGTCATCAACCTCGCGGCGGACAAGCCGGCCGTGTTCAGGGAGATTGCCCGAGTGCTGCGACCCGGCGGTCGCCTGGGCGTGACCGACATCGTGGCCGATGACCGCCTCAGCGAAGCCGAGCGTGCCGAGCGTGGCTCCTACACGGGCTGCATCGCCGGTGCCCTTTCCTTCTCGGAGTTCCGGGCCGGCCTGGAGGCCGTGGGGCTCGAGGATGTCACCATCACCCCCACCCATGACGTGGCGGACGGCATGACCAGCGCGATCGTCAAGGCGACCAAGCCCGCGAGCCCGGACGGGCAGCCCACGGGCCCTGCCCCCGCTCCCGCGACTGGCCGGGATGATCTCGCGCTCGCCGGCCCCGGGTGCTGCAGCGACCCGGGGTGCTGCTGACGCGAAACGAGCACGTCGTTCGCCTGACTCGCGACCTCAGGAACCGGCGATGCGGGCCTGGGCTTGCGCGTTGTCGATCGAGATCTGGTCCTTCGTTGCCTGGGTCACGCATACATAGTCATCAGCGATGACCTGGCGCCACCAGTAGCCGTCGATGCAGGTCTGTGGTCCATAGGCGCCGTCGTACCACCGCTGGGCTGCGGTGATCGTGTCCTGGATCGTGGCGTTGCGGACTGGCTTGCCCACGCAGACATGGTCCTCGGGCGTCGCCTCGCGCCAGACGAAGCCCTCGATGCAGGTGTCGGTGCGGGGCGCAATCCGGAACGGGCCGCGCTCGTTGTCAAGGACCGTCATGGCTCGCACATCGGCGGTCACGCACACGAGGTCGCTGGAGAACGCCTCGCGCCACACGTATCCGGCGATGCAGGTCTGTGGTCCGTAGTCGCCGTTGACCCAGCGAGACGTCGCGGCCGCCTCATCGGCGCGGGCCTGCTTGACGGTCTTTGACGTCACGCAGGTCCTGTCGTCCGCGGTGATCAGCCGCCAGGAGAAACCGTTGACGCAGGCACCCGGGGGTAGCGGCGTCGGGCTCGGCGTGGGCGTCAGGTCCGGCGTCGGCGACGGAGGCTCGGCCGAGGCTGGTCCATCCGACGGCGGCTCGTCAGACGGAGGCGCGTCGCTCACCGGCGGCACGGACGGCGAGACCAGCCCGCTGGGCGCGTCCGTCGCGTTGGCGATCAGGCTTGGCGATTCGGACGGCCCGGGCGGCAGCACGCCGAGCGCGAAACCCGCGAGCGCAAGGACGGCGATCCCGGCCGCCGCGATTCCGACCGTGGGGAGCCATCCGGGAAAGCGCGCGGTCTGCACAAGCGTCCCGCCCGCCGTGGCGCCGGGCCGGCCGTCGGCGAGGACATCGACCTTGAATGCCCGCCGCTCCGCCGCGCCCAGCGCGATCGATGTGCGGGGCGTCACGCGGAGGGTGGTCCGGAGCTGGCCGCCGGCGGGAAGGAGCTGGGGCTCCGGGTCCAGCTCCAGGCGAAGGGCCTCGTCCGGGTCGGTGGCTGCGAGCATGACCTCGGCCGGACGATTGCCGCGGTTGTCGACTCGGACCTCGTAGGTGGTGGTTCCGCTTGCCTTCGCCGTTGCCGGCACGATCGTGGCGGCCAGCGCACGGAGCTCGCCGACCGTGAGAACGCCGCTCTCGGTGGCCTCCTCCTCAGGGTGCTCGTGCGAGCTCGCGCGGACCAGGAACGACACTGGACCGGCCAGCGCCAGGGGCTGAAGCGGTGGCCGGAGCCGGATCGTGCAGGTGGCGTCGGTACCGGGCATGAGCCGCAGGACCGGTGTCTCGACCTCGGCCCACGAGGCGATCGGCCCCTCGACCGCGATCCGCAGCTCGTCAACAACCGTTCCCGTGTTGCGCGCCCGGAGCTTGACCGCGGCCATCCCTCCCGGGTCGGCGGCGACCGAGGTCGGTTCGAGCGTGGTCGCGACGCTGTCGGTTGGCCGCGACACGGGACGTGGAACCGGGGAAGACTCCCCGGGCCGCCGCGCCTGCACCCCGGGCGTGAGGACTGTCGGGGGCGGTTGGGAGACGGGCAGCTCGCCCTGGGCGGCCATGGGCGCGCCGCAGGTGCCGCAGAACCGGGCATCCGGCTCCAGGACCTGCCCGCCGCAGACGGCGCACGTGCGCATGGGACGCCTCCGAGTCGTCGCGGCGCTCACCGGTGGCCGCAGGGTCCCACAGCCTAGCCGATGGTCGGGCGGGAGGCCACCCCAGTCGCCGCGTCGGCTCGGCGGCGGACGGACGGCCTATCGGTCCGACGGGTGTTCCTGAAGCGCCGGACGCACCGCGGCTCCCTGTCCCGGACGCGGTCCGGGACAGGGGAGCCGATTTCGATGCGGCCGTGCCGGGGGCGGTTCAGGCCGGGCGCGTGCCCTCCACGGAGGGGTCTATCGGCATCGTGCCGGCTGGCGCCGGGAACGCCGCCGGATCGACGGTCTGGGTGTCGGTGGTGTCCCAGGACGCGGAAGCTGCCGTCGGGTCGGCCTGGCCGGACAGCGGTGCAGCCGGAGCAACGGGCGCTTGCTCGTCGCGCCGGCGGACCGACGACACCAGGAGCGCCGCCCCCAGGGCGAGGATCACCGCGGGCCCGAGGATGGCGCCGAAGACCCAGCCGGGCAGGGCGGCATCCGCCAGTGCGATTGCGCCGAACACGATCAGCACGACGCCGATGATCGCGCCGGCCCCGAGCCCCCGGGTGTCGGTGCGCCGGATGGCGGCCGGCTGGGGGGTCGCGGACCACTCCCGGCTCCATCCCGGGGCCGCCGGCGGAGCGGACCAGCCGGAGGCCGCGCCGGACGGGGCGCCGGGCCATCCGGCCGGAGCTCCCGGCGCGGCCCAGCCGGCGGGCCCGGACACCGTCGTCCAGGGCGCCGACGGGATCACCAGTGCGAGGATCACGTAGGCCAGCAGGGCCAGCCCGCCGGACGCGATGCCGACGATGATCCACAGGATCCGGACGACCGTCGGGTCGATGTCGAGGTACTCCGCCATGCCGCCGGCAACGCCGGCGAGCTGGCGATCACGACTGCGGTACAGACGACGCGGGTTCACTTGCACCCTCCCATGGGATTGATGGTCACGGAGCCAACGCTTGCCTCGATGGCGAGGTTGGCCTTGAACGGAGCGGAGTCGTAGCCGGGCGTCACCCAGGCGCCGTCCTGCCGGACGAGCCCGTTGAGGTGGATGGAGCCCAGCGCAGCGGTGGAGCGCACGCGCAGCCCGAGGTCGCTCGGCGCGCACACCTCGAGCGAGCCGGCGTTCGCCGCGAGATCGCCGTCGAACGAAGCGGCCGGGAGCACGATCCCGGCTGACCCGGCATTCACCTCCAGGGCGAGGTGATCGAGGGTGGCGCCGGTGAGATCGACATGCGTCTCTCCGGAATTGACACTCAGGTCGAGGACGCCCAGGCGGGCGCCGCCGAGATCGAGTCGCCCGCGGCCGGCGTTGAGCTCGGTCACGAGGTCGATGGTCGTCGCCGTCGGGAGCGTGACGTTCCAGTCCACCCGGCCGGTGTGCTGGCGCAGGCGGCCGGAACCGCGGTCCGCCCCGACCGTCAGGCGGCCGTCCTCGGCGTTGACGTTCGTCAGGCGATTGTCGCCGTCACTGGCGGCGAGCCGCCACGAGTTCCCGGGCTGCGTGTCCACCGAGAGCTCGCCGCAGGAGAGGCTCAGGTTGACAGCCGCGGCGCTTCCGAACGAGCCATCGTGCGTTTCGGCGGCGCGGAGTGGCGCGGCGCCGTCCGTGCACGGGACCGACAGGTGCGGCACCGTGACGACAGAGGCGCCGAGTGCCAGGCCCGGCAGCAGGGCCGCGACAATGCCGCCCGTGAGTGCCGCCGGCGAGCGGCGCAGCACGAGGCCCGCCCCGATCGCGATCACGGCGAGCGGCCACAGCACGCCCACGGTGTCCGCAACCGCGGCACGGTCCAGGACGCCGGCAGCGACACCGAGCGTCACCCCTCCGGCGGCGAGCAGGAAGACGCCCGCGTAGAGGCTTCCACGTCTGATGGTCATGACATCCATCCCTCCTGGGACAGTCGTGGCGCGGCCCTCGGTCGGGGTCGGCGCTGGGCATCGGGGTTGATGCCATGAATGTGCGCCGGGATCGCCGCCGCTCCCAGCCGGGCAGCGGGCATCTTGGGGGTGGGGGAATCCCTACCGAGGGCAGGCGAGTCGGGGATTCCGAAGGGTCGCGAGGATCAGCTCGAAGCGCGTGGAAGACGCACAGCTCCAAACGCTTCCCGGAAACCAGAACAGGTCTGGCAGGCGCACGAGACCATGGCTCCTCAGCCGGTCATGAGTGCGGGATGCCGGAAATCGCGCGCAGGACCACCCGGCTGCGCGGCCGGAGTGGTGGTGGAGATGGGGGAGAGTCGAACTCCCCGTCCAGAACCCTTCGCCTGGATCCACTACGAGCGTGTCCGATGATTTTCGTCAACCGGTCGGCCGCCCATCGGCAGGCTTCCGTCCGGTCCATTCACGTGTCCCTAGATCGGGCTTGGCTCCCGGGTACGCGACCTCTCCGGGGTTGCACCTTCGCTAAGTGACACTTCCACGGCCCGCGAAGGGGAGGCCGCTTCCATGCTCACCTTACCGCCTAAGCGGCGAGGGCGAGAGCAGGCTGCTTGTTGGCAGTTACTTCTGTTTGCCGCCTGTTTTACGAGGCCTGACGGCACCTCGGCTCGCGTCTCCAGACAGCTGAGCCCTGTCGAAACCACGCATCCCCACAGGATCGAACCGCTGTTCGGGGCGCGAATCCTAGCACTGGTCCTGCGGCAGGGCGAGCGGACCGTGATGAGGTTGCCCTGCGGGCGCGGTTGACATCGGCCGTGGGGCACGCGCACCCTCGGCGCATGACGACGCGACGCGTCTCCTGGCGACGGTCGGACGAGGTCCGGTCGGACGAGGTGTGCACGATCACGGTGCGGGATGCCGGCCTGTCCCTTGTCGGGACCGTGCTGGGTGCGGAGGGCGGCGTCCCGGTCCGCACGGAGTACCGGATCCTCACCGATGCCAGCGGTGCCACGTCGGCGGTCCACGTCCGGGACCTGCGCGGGTTCGGGCAGCGCACCCTGATGCTCGCACGCGATGCGAGAGGTGCCTGGACGCTCGACGGCGTGGTCATCCGCGAGCTCAAGGGCTGCCTCGACGTCGATCTCGGGTGCAGCCCGTCGACGAACACGCTGCCGATCCGCCGCCTCCACCTGGGCATCGGCAGCTCGAAGACGGTCAAGGCGGCCATGATCCGGTTCCCTGACCTTGTCGTGGGGCCCGTCGGACAGGTGTACACGCGCGTCGACGAGTTCACGTACCGCTACGCCGCGGGTTCGTTCGAGGCGGAGCTGATCGTGGACGAGGACGGCGTGGTGGCCCAGTACGCCGGCTGGGAGCGCACGGGCGTGGCGACGGGGCCGGACGACACCGCCCCGCTGGACGCGCGGTAGCCGGCACCGTCGAGCGTCGCCCGAGTATCAGCCGATGGAGATCCGCGTTGCCGGGGCAGCCGACCTCGACGCCGTTGTCGCCCTGTGGCACGTGACCGGGCTCACGCGCCCGTGGAACGACCCGGTCGCCGACTTCGAGCGCGCCCTCGGAGGCGAGGCATCCACGATCCTGGTGGGCACCGACGGTGGCGAGCTGGCAGCCGTGGCGATGGTCGGCGACGACGGGCACCGTGGCTGGATCTACTACGTTGCCGTCCCCGAAGCGCGACGCGGGACGGGGCTGGGCGCCGCCATCGTCGATGCGGCCGAGGACTGGCTTCGCGCCCGAGGGTGTCCCAAGGTCCAGCTGATGGTCCGCGAGGAGAACGAGGCGGTCGTCGGGTTCTACCACGCCCTGGGCTACGAGCGCACCGAGGTCCTGGTGCTTGGCAAGTTCCTCTGAGATGGCCCCGCGCCCATCGCCGGAACCTCGGTCGCGGGTCACAGGAGCCGCTACCATCGGCCGATGCGCCTGATCCCATGGGAGGAGGAGCGCCTCCAGGTCTTCGCCGCCGCCGAGCTCGCCCGGCGCCATCGCGCGGCGGGCATGCCGCTCAACCACCCGGAGACGATCGCCCTCATCTGTGACGCGATGCTCGAGGCGGCGCGGGCTGGAGCGACCGATGCCGAGGTGGAGGCGGCCGGCCGCGGGGCGGTGGCGCCCGACCAGGTCATGGACGGCGTTCGGGAGCTGATCCGCGAGGTGCGCCTGGAGGTGCTGCTGGGCGATGGCTCCCGGCTCATCGTGCTGCAGGACCCGCTCGGCCGCGGGACGCCGCCGGACCCGTTCGGACCGGGGGCGCTGGTGATCGGCGATCCCCGTGAGGTCGAGGTCAACGAGGGCCGCGAGGCGATCTCGCTCGAGGTGACGAGCCGGTCGGCACGCCGGATCCGGATCTCGTCCCACTATCCGTTCCACCGCGTCAACCCGCGCCTCGAGTTGGATCGCGAGGCGGCCCGCGGGTTCCGTCTCGACCTGCCGGCCGGCGCGTACGAGGGCTGGGAGCCGGGCGAGACGAAGACGGTGCGGCTCGTGCGCTATGCGGGAGCTGGCGGGATCGACGACGACGCGCCCGAGCCGGAACGGTGAGCCGTCTCTCCCCCGAGGAGCTCCGGGCGCGGTACGGCGCGACGACCGGGGACCGCGTGCGCCTCGGCGACACGGACCTGTGGGTGAAGGTCGCCGAGGACCGGACGGCGCGCGGCGACGAGCCGCTCTGGGGCTACGCGAAGAACCTCCGCTCGCGAATGACGCAATGGGACCAGGCGGCCGGGCCATCGGAGCTCGATGTGGTCCTGGTCGGTGCCCTGGTGATCGACCCCGTGGTCGGCGTGGTCAAGGCGGACATCGGGATCAAGGACGGCCGGATCGCGGGCATCGGGCGGGCGGGGAGTCCGGCGATCAGCGACGGGATCGACCTCGTGGTCGGCCCGAACACGAAGGCGTACATGGCCTACGGGCTGATCGCAACGCCGGGCGCGGTGGACTCACACGTTCACACCATCGGCCCCGAGCTGCTCCCGCCGGCGCTCGCAGCCGGGGTGACGACGCTCATCACGGCCGGGTTCGAGGAGCCGCCGTTCGCGATGGAGCGCGTCCTCGCGAGTCTCGAGTCGTGGCCGGTGAACGTCGGGATGCAGGCGGGGGCCAGGGCGATGAACGAGGGCCACCTCGACAGCCTCGTGGATGCCGGCGCGATCGGGTTCAAGATCCACGAGGACAACGGCGCCTATCCCGAGCTGATCGACTGGGTGCTGCGCTACGCGGATGCGCGCGACCTCTCGGTCTCCCTCCACACGGACGGGCTCCACGAGTCGGCCGAGCTCGAGGACACGGTCGCGGCGATTGCCGGGCGAACCGTGCACGCCTACCACGTCGAAGGGTCCGGCGGCGGCCACGTGCCGGACCTCCTGGGACTCGTGCGCGAGCCATCGATCCTGTGCTCGTCCACCACGCCGACCTTGCCGTTCGGGGTCCACGCTGCGGCCGAGCACCTGCCGATGACCGTCCTCAACCACGGGCTGTCATGGGACATCCCGGGCGATGTCGAGCTGGTGCGCGAGCGGATCATCGAAGCGCGGATGGCTGCCGAGGGGCCGCTCCACGAGCTGGGCGCGATCGGGATCGTCAACTCCGACTCCCAGGGCATGGGCCGCATCGGCGAGACGGTCCGCCGGACGTTCCAGCTGGCGCACGTGATGAAGGCCTGGCGACGCTCCGCGGCGGCCGAGGGCGTCCCGGGGCTCCCACCGGACCCTGGTCTCGTCGATCCGGACGACCGCGACGACAGCGAGCGGGTCCTGCGCTACCTGGCCAAGGTGACCGTCGAACCGGCGATCACGCACGGGGTCTCAGCGCACGTCGGGTCGCTGCAGCCCGGGCGCATCGCCGACGTCGTGCTGTGGTCGCCCGGGTTCTTCGGCGTCAAGCCGGAGTGGGTGTTCAAGGGCGGCTTCCCGGCCTGGGGACCGCTCGGCGACGGCAACGCCTCGCTGGAGCGCGCGGAGCCCACGCGGTACCGCGCCGACTGGGCGGGCGTCGCGACGGCCGCGTGGCGCTCGTCCGTGACATTCGTGGCGTCGTCGGTGGACCGCGACGCGCTCGCCCGGCGGCTGGGGACGCGGCGGACCCTACTGGCGGCCACGGGACAGCGAGGGCTCACGCGCGCGTCGCTTGCCCGGAACCGCGCCACGGCGCCCGTGGACATCGATGTCCGGACTGGCGAGGTGTCCCTGGACGGGCGCCGACTCGCGGTGGAACCCGTGAGCGAGGTCCCGCTCAGCCGCCGCTACCTGATGCGGTAGCGGGAGCCTCCACCCGTAGCGGGTCAATGGGCTCCCTCGGTCGCTGCCGGGGACCACGCGTCGCGGGTACACCCGCAATCAGGTCTGCGCGGGGCGTGACGGTCCCCGACATGACCGGTCCCGGCGCCTGGCCAGGCCATGTCAGGGCCCCCGAGTCCCCGCCTACGGGGGCCGAGACCCCGACCTAGCGACCCGGGGTCCCCGCGGCGTCTCCGCGGAAGATCGCGGCATGATCCCGCGCCGAGAGGCGCGCGCGTGCGGTGCGAAACGTGGTGACCTACCAGATGTCCCCGACCGTATACCCCTCCGGAAACGGGTCGCTCGGGTCCACCACGTACGACGCAAAGCCCGTGATCCAGGCGGTGCCCGTGATGGTTGGCACGACAGCCGTGCGCTCTCCGATCCGGGTCTCCTCCACCAGGCGTCCCGTGAACACCGTCCCGAGGATGCCCTCGTGCCGGAAGTCCTCGTCCAGCCCCAGCCGGCCCTTCGCATGGAGCACAGCCATCTTGGCGCACGTCCCCGTCCCGCACGGCGAACGGTCGATGACGCCCGTCCACGTGGACGGCTTCGACCAGTCCAGCGCCCCCGTGGACACCGTGACCACGTTCCGCCACGAGTTCATCGCGTCGTGCGCGGGACCCGACAGCTGCCCGATCGTGATCCCCGCGAACCCCGGCTGCTCCGGGTGGACCACCGGCAGCTGCTCCGCCGCGGCCGCCTTGATCATCTCGGTGACACGCGTGATGTCCCGACCCTCGTCGGGCACGAGCCGGAACCCCAGCGCCTCCGCGTCGGCGATGACGTAGAACATGCCCCCGTAGGCCACGTCGACGACGACCGTGCCCAGCTGCGGGACCTCGATCGGGACGTCGAGGTGGGTCGCGAAGGCCGGCACGTTGCGGAACGTCACGCCGGTGACCTTGCCGTTGGCGCAGGTCGCCCGGATCCGGATCAGGCCGGCGGGGGCCTCGAGCACCACCTCGGTGACGGGCTCGGTCATCGGCAGCATGCCCGTCTCGAGCAGCACCGTCGCCACGCAGATCGTGTTGGTGCCCGACATCCCCGGGTACTCGACGTGCTCCATGATCACGTAGCCGGCATCGGCCTCGGGGCGCGTCGGGGGCAGGATCACGTTGGCGCACAGGGCCGGGTAGCCGCGCGGCTCGCGGAGCATCAGGCGGCGGAGCTCGTCCCCTTGCTGCTCGAGGTGGCGGGCCTTCTCGAGCATCGTCGCGCCCGGCACGTCCAGCACGCCGCCGACGATGACCCGGCCCGGCTCGCCCGCCGCGTGGGCGTCGACCGCCTGGAGCATCCGCGCGAGCCGCATCCCGTCCTCCTCGTGCCGCCGGCAGGTACCGGCTGAGGAGAGCCTAGGGAATGCGGGCGGTGTTCGTGTACCGTGGACAACCGGGCCCGAGGCGACGACAGGGGATGGTCGGATGTTCGAAGACGAGGTGGCGAGCCTGTTTCCCGCGCTCGCCGGGACCACCTATCTCAACACGGCAACGATGGGCGTCCCACCGTCGGCGGCAGTCGAGGCGCTCCGGGCGGCGGCCGACGACTGGGGCCGGGGCCGACTCGACTGGGCCGAGGCGGAACGAGCCGGGGACGAGGCCCGGGCGATGTTCGGGCAGCTCGTGCATGCGCCGGCTGGGGCCGTCGCGATCGTCCCGTATGCGAGCGCCGTCGCCGGTCTCCTCGCCGAACACCTGTTCCGACGCCATCCGGCGGGCGGCAACATCGTCGTCGGCGCCGAGGAGTTCACCTCGAACCTGTTCCCGTGGAAGGGCCTCGAGCCGCACGGGTTCGAGGTTCGCATGATCCCGTATGTCGATGGGGCAGTCCCGGAGGCCGCGATCGCCGCGGCCGTGGACCGCGAGACGCGCCTCGTTGCCGTCAGCGCCGTGCAGTCCGCGTCGGGCTACCGCGCCGACATCGCCCGGCTCCGCGAAGCCGCGGGGAGCGCGCTGCTCTATGTCGATGCCGCCCAGGCCGCGGGCATGATTCCGATCGATGTGACCGCACTCGGGATCGACGCGCTCGCCACTCCAAGCCACAAGTTTCTGGTTGGCGTGCGTGGGATGGGCTACGGCGTGTTCTCAGCCCGCCTGCTCGACCGGATGACGCCGGTGTGGCCGGGGTGGAAGGCGGCCGCCTCCCCGATGACCAGCTTCTACGGTCCGGAGATGGTGCTCTCACCGACGGCCTCGCGACTGGACATGCCGCTGCCGTGGCTCAACGCGCTCGCCGAGCGCGAATCGATGCGCGTCCTCGCCGAGCTCGGTACGGACCGGATCCACGCGCACGACGAGGCGATGGCATCCAGGCTCACCGAGGGACTGACGGACGCGGGTGTCCCCTTCCTCGACCATGGCGCCACGCACCGCTCGTCCATCATCTCGTGCGCGCCGGTATCGCCGGACGTCAGCGCGAGGCTGGCGGAGGCGGGCGTCATCGCGGGCGTCCGGGCCGGCCGCGTGCGGCTCGCCCTGCACCTGTACTCGACGAGCGCGCAGGTGGCGCGGGTCGTGGAGCTGCTGGCGCGACCCTAGCCCGTGCGGGCGTCCGTGAGCTGCCGATCGGCATCCCCGGCCGCCGATCGCACCGTGATGGCCGCCACGGCCACCACCACGACGGCCGCCCCCACCCATTGCAGAGCCTCCAGCCGCTCCCCGGCGAGCGATGCGGCCGCCACCCCGAACACGGGAATCAGGTAGAAGGACACGGCGGCGATCGACGCGGGAACCGCTCGCAGGCCGGTGAGGTAGAGCCAGTAGGCCAGGCCGTAGTAGATGAGCCCCGACGCGACCATGCTGGCCAGCCCACCGGCACTGACCGCGGCCGGCACGACTGCCATGCCGGCAGCAGCCGCGGCTGCGAGCACCACCAGCGAGAACCCCAGCGCCCACGCCTGTTGCGCCGCGACCACCCCCAGCGTCGAGTCCATGCCCGGGAGCCATCGTCGCGTGGCCACCGTGTACACCGCGCAGCAGGCGACCCCAGCGACCGTCAGCGTCGCGCCGACCCAGCCGCCTGATGCCGTCGGCTCGTACAGCACGAGGAGGAGCCCGCCGACGGCCACCGCCGACAGCGCGAGGAGGGAGGCCCCCACCCGCTCGCGGAGCACCAGCCACGCGAGCAGCAGGATCAGCACCGGCTCGAGCGCCCATAACAGGACCGAGAGGCTGGCCGTGATCTGCGCCAGCCCGAGGAGGCTCAAGGCGTACGCCAGACCGGGGTTGAGCGCACCGAGCATGGCCAGGCGGCGGCCCCGAGGTCCGTCGGGCAGGTGCTCGCCGCGGCGGAGGGTCACGACGAGCAGGAAGGCGACGCTGACTGCCAGCTGGATCGGCAGCAGCGCGAGCGGAGGGATTTCCGCGACGGCCTGTTTGCTGAGGACGACGCCGGTGCCCCAGCAGGCAGCGGCCAGAAGGAGCGCGACGGCAGGACGCCGGACGAGCAGTGAACCGGACACGAGAGACTCCGAAGCGGGAAGAGGCGACGAGACGGCTGGGCCTCAGCCTGGAGCGGGTTCGTCGTCGCAGCGAGCGTAGGACGGCGTCCGTTTTCGTCGCCCGGTCCGAGGTCGCCGGCAGGTCACGTTCCGGTCCTCGCTACCGGCGCCGTGCTTCGGCTACGGCGCGGTCCATGTCCCGCTTGCTGTCCCGCTCCTGGATCTCGCGCCGGCGGTCCCAGGTCTGCTTTCCGCGCGCCAGGCCCAGGAGCAGCTTGGCCTTGCCCCGATCGTTGATGTAGATCGAGAGCGGCACCAGGGTGAGGCCCTTGGCCTTGGTCTTGCCCAGCAGCTCATCGATCTCATCGCGGTGGAGGAGCAGCTTGCGGGCGCGCTTGGGCTCGTGGTTGAACCGGACGTCGGCGGATTCCCACGGCGCGATGTGCAACCCGATGATCCACGCCTCGTCACGCTCGATGCGCGCGTACGCATCGGCCAGGCTGACCTTGTGCGCCCGGACGCTCTTGATCTCGGTGCCGCGCAGCACGATGCCCGCCTCGAAGGTGTCCTCGACGCTGTACTCGTGGCGCGCTCGTCGGTTCTGGGCGATGGTCTCGCCCATCGGTGGCTCCTCTCGTGGTGGCAGGCCAGTGTCGCACGGGGCGGGCTGGGGCTCCGGACGCCGGGCCCCGATGGGCCCCGGGCGACGGGGCCTGGATGGGCCCGGCGACGGCGCCGGACGCACGAACGCCGGCCCGTTGCCGGACCGGCGTTCGAATTGCTACCGACCACCCGTCGGGATCGTCTCTAGACGACGATCTCCGCCGAGGTGGTGCAGCAACTACTACTGTCGATCACTGCACATCACCTCCTTTCGTTCGCAAGCGACCCTACCCGATCCTGCTTGAGCGCGCAAGCGCCGATTTCGCGGGGCCGGGTGGGGACCCGCCGACGCCTCAGGCAGCCAGATCCGCCCGCAGGATACGGGCCGCGCCGGCACCCAGCTCCTGGAGCGCCCGGTCCAGCACCGGGTCGTCGCCGGGCGTGGCCGGCGGCTGATCGACCACGATGTCGGGCTCGATGCCGACGCGGTGCACCCACGTCCGGTCCGGTGTCAGCCACTTGGCGATCGTGAGCCGGAAACCACCGCTGTCGTCCTCGAGCTGGGTCCATTGCTGGACCGTACCCTTGCCGAACGTCCGGGTGCCGATCAGCGTCGCCCGCCCGCGATCGTGCAGCGCCCCCGCCACGATCTCCGATGCCGAGGCCGATCCACCGTCTACGAGGAGCATCACCCGGATGCTCGGGTCCACGGCCACGCCGCCCGGCCTGGCAACGGTCTCGAGGAGCGACCCGTCGGCAGCCTCCTGCCAGAAGATGGTGCCGTCGGGAATGAACTGGCTCGCGATGTCACGGGCCGCGGTCACGTACCCGCCGGGGTTGCCGCGCAGGTCCACGATCAGCTTCGTCCGTCCCGCGTTGACGTCCTCGGTGAGCGCCGCAAGGAACTGCTGGGAGGCGTGATCGGAGAAGCCCGAGAGGCGGATGTAGCCCACGGTCCCGCCGGCCAGGTCCCTGGCCTCGACCTCCGGCCTGACGATCACGTCGCGGACGATCTCCACGTCCCGTGGCGCCTCGTCGGCCCGCTCGATGGTGAGCACCACCGCCGTGCCCTTTGGCCCCCGGACGTCGACGAGGACGTCGTCGAGCGTTCGACCGTCGTTGGGAACGTCATCGACCTGCGTCACCACGTCACCCGGCTGGAGGCCTGCACGGTCGGCCGGCAAATCCTTGATGGGGGCGATGATGACCATCCGGCAGTCCGGCCCGAGATCGCGGCAGGACGAGCTGGCTCCGGCGCCGTCGACCGTGCCGATGGTGGCCCCGATTCCCTCGAACTCGCCCGAGATCCCCTCCAGGCTCTGCTTGAACTCGTCGGACGTGAGGTAGGAGGAGTACGGGTCGTCGAGCGCACCGATCATCCCCTTGATGGCGCCTTCCACGAGGGCCTTCCGATCGACCTCGCCGCCGGCATAGCGCTCGGTGACCGCGCGGTAGGCGTCCCAGAAGGGCTGGAACAGCTCGGTCTCGTTGGCCGGGGTGCCGGGCGTGAGCGCCACCTGCCGGCCGAGGCTCCAGCCCGAGAGGAAGAGCACGCTGCCGGCGAGGACGGCGATCAGGCTGGCCGCCACGATGGTGGTTGCGGTCCGGCGGGCCGGTCGGCCGGAGCCCGGCGCCACGGCGGGTGACGGGGCAGCCGGGGCCTCGGGGTCCGGGGCGGCTTGAGGTTCGAGGGACATGGCGGGGATCTCGAGCGGGTTCGACCGGCGGGCGGCCAGCGTACCGCCAGAGCGCCGAGCCTGCGTGCGGAGGCGGTGGACCGGCTACCGGATCAGATAGGTGCGCACCGACAGCCAGGAGCCGAGGACCCCGAGCCCGAGGCCCGTCGCGAGCACCAGCGCCGCGGTGTCGCGCCCGACCGTCCCGAGCTGCAGTGGCAGCACGTTGAAGAAGCCGACCATCGCCTGCGACAGCGGGTCCGCGGCGAGCGCGAGCAGGCCCAGGGTCAGCAGCGCCCCCAGCAGGCCGACGAGGGCACCCTCGAACACGAATGGCCAGCGGATGAACGAATCGGACGCACCCACCAGGCGCATGATCTCGATCTCCTCGGCCCGCGCCACGACCGCCAGCCGGATCGTGTTCACGATGATGAACAGCACGATCACCCCGACGATCGCGACCATCGCCACGCCCGCCGTCCGCACGAACCCGGTGACCGTCACGACCCGGCCAACCAGGGCCTCGATGTTGAGCACGTTGCGCACGATCGGGTCGTCACGGAGGGCGCCCACGACGGCATCGAGGTCGCCGGGCGCGGTGAGCTTCACGTTGACGCTCGCATACAGCGGGTTGGAGTCGAGGTACTGGGTGAGGTCTTCGCGGCCCTGCGCCTCCTGGGTCTGGCGGAACCTCGCCAGGGCCTCGTCACGGGTGATGAACTCCACCGATGCGGTTTCGGGCATGGCATCGATCCGGGCCACCAGGTCGTCGACCTGGGCCTGCGTCGCGGTGTTCTCGACGTACGCCACGACCTCGACCTTCTGCTCCACGAAGGCCAGGCTCGCGAGGAGGACGTTCTGGAGCAGGAAGAAGCCCGCCAGGAGCAGGAGCATCAGGACCATCGTGAGCGTGGCCGCGAGACTCATCAGCGCGTTGCGCCAGAACCCCTGCCAGGCCCGCCCGAGCGAGAACAGCACGAAGGCGATCACTCGTCAGTCCTCGCGGTGGTAGGTCGCGCCGGTCTCGTCGCGGATGATCCGGCCGTCCTCGAGCGCCACGACACGCTTGCGAAGCGCGGTGACCACCTCCGCATCGTGGGTCGCCATGAGGATCGTCACGCCCAGCTCGTTGATGCGGAGCAGCAGCTGGATGATCTCCCAGCTGATGACGGGATCCAGGTTCCCGGTCGGCTCGTCGGCGATGATGATCCTCGGGTCGTGGACGAGGGCGCGGGCGATGGCGGTCCGCTGCTGCTCGCCGCCCGAGAGCTGCGTGGGCATCTGGTCCGCCTGGCCCGTGAGCCCCACGAGCGCAAGGACCCGATCCACGGCCGGGCGGATCTCGCGTCTGGGCGTGCCGGTGACCTCGAGCGCGAAGGCCACGTTCTCACGCACCGACTTGCGGGGCAGGAGCTTGAAGTCCTGGAACACGATCCCGATCTTGCGCCGGATCCTCGGCACCTGCCGGCGCTTGATCCGGGCAAGGTCATGGCCGTCAACCAGGACGTCGCCGTGCGTCGCGAGCTCGTCGCGGATGATCAGCTTCATGATCGTGGACTTGCCGGCGCCCGATGGGCCAACGAGGAACACGAAGTCGCCCTCGGGGACGACCAGGTCCACGTCCTTGAGCGCCTCCTTGCCATTGGGGTAGCGCTTGGTCACGTCGTGGAACACGAGGAGCGCACCGTCGGCGTGCGGCCGTCGCCTGCGCCGGGTGAGCCGGTCGAACAGCGAGGGGGTCGCGGTGTGGCTGGGGGCGTCGCCCGGGATGACGGTCATGTGCTCGCTCGGCGGGTGGTCGCGGCGAGGTCTCCGACCGAGGGCACAATCGAGGGAGCCACGTTCGCCTGAGGCTAGCACAGCGAGGCGGCGGACCGGCTGAGGCGGCGTGCCGGCCGCGCCGACACGGCGCGCTCAGACCAGGGCCAGCGAGATCGGGACGTAGCGTTCGAAGGGGTGATCCCGCCGCGACCAGCAGATGAGGGCGGGGAACCCGTCAAGCCGGAGGCCGGCGTCGAGCAGCGCCCGCGTGGCGACGTCGGCGGATCCCGGCACCCACATCGCGACCGCGCCCAGCATCGGCGTCTCGCGGACGGCCACGCCCAGGAGCGCGGGGTGGAGCGCGGGATCGAGCGCCGCGACGGGGCCAAGGCGCCCCCTGCCGGATCCGTACACGTAGCCCGCGACGTTCCCGGTGCGACGCTCGCGGACCAGGAACCCGGCCCGACCCTCGCGGCGAAGCCAGGCATGCTCCTGGGGATGTGCCGCCCCGATCAGCTCCCGGTCGAGCGCATCCACGATGTCCGCGAGCCGCCGCTCCCCATCCTGCTCGCCCGATGCGATCGCCTCGAATGGCACGGCCTCGAGCGAGGCGGGCAGCAGTGGAACGGCCGACCAGCGCCGGATCTCGCCGATCAATCGCCATGCCGGGATGCGAGGCACCATGCCGCGCCGCGCGTACAGCGCGTTCGAGATCGGTTGCGCGGCGTCGGTGCACATGCCCCAGGTGTGGATGCCCGTGTCCAGGGGATCGTCCGGTCCTGGCACGGCCGGCCCCCCCGGGTCCACGTCGCGACCCGCTTGCGCCCGGTCCATGAGCGCCTGCCCCAGCCCGGCCGCCTGCCTTCCGGGTTGCACGAACAGCATCGCGAGAAACCAGATGCCCTCGCGGACCGTTGCCGACGAGAAGCCCACCAGCCGCTCACCGCCGCCGTCATCGCGGACCGTTGCCACCCAGTACCGCCCGGGGTCGGCCACGAGCAGGTGCGCGAGCAGCCGCCGCAGCGGCAGGACGTCGTCCGGCATCGGGGGCTGGGCGAGCCGAGCCTGGTAGTCGTCGACGGCCGCCTTGTGGAGCTGCGCGCAGGCATCGAGGTCCGACTCGCGTGCGGGTCGGTAGGCCGCCGGCCCAGGCGCGGGCGCGGCAGGGAGACCGGCCACCGGACCGGCCACGGGTCTACTCCTCCCCGTCGACGTCGTCGGCGGACGGCGGCCGGCCCGTGGCGAGGCGGTCCAGCTCTGCCTGCATGAAGGCATCCAGGTCCCCGTCGAGCACGGCTCCCGTGTTCGACGTCTCGTGGGCTGACCGCAGGTCCTTGACCATCTGGTACGGGTGCAGGACATACGAGCGGATCTGGTTGCCCCAGCCGGCGGTGACGTGCTCACCGCGCAGCTTGCGCAGCTCCTCCTCGCGCTTCTCCAGCTCCACCTCGAGGAGGCGGGACTTGAGGACCCGGATCGCGAGCTCGCGGTTCTGGATCGCCGAGCGCTCGTTCTGGCAGGTGACGACGATCCCGGTCGGGATGTGGGTCAGCCGGATCGCCGACTCCGTTTTCTGGACGTGCTGCCCACCTGCGCCCGAGCTGCGGAACGTGTCGGTCCGGATCTCGTCCCAGTTGAGCTCGATCTCGACATCATCGTCCGCCTCGGGCATGACCTCGATCAGGGCAAAGGTCGTCTGGCGGCGCTTCTGCGCGTCGTACGGGCTGATTCGGACCAGGCGGTGGACGCCGCGCTCGACCCGCAGCCAGCCGTAGGCAAACCGCCCCGTGACGGTGATCGTCGCGCTCTTGATCCCCGCCTGCTCACCAGGCTGGGAGTCCAGGATCTCGGTCTTGAAGCGGTGGCGCTCGGTCCAGCGCAGGTACATGCGCAGCAGCATCTCGGCCCAGTCCGTGGCCTCGGTGCCGCCCGCGCCGGCGCTGATCGTGACCACGGCGTTCTTGGCGTCATAGTCGCCGGAGAACAGCAGGAGGGTCCGCTCGCGCTCGAACACCGTGCGAAGCCCATCGGCCTCCCGGGCGACCTCGGCCTCGGTGTCGTCGTCGGGGCTCTCGTCGAGGAGGTCCAGCAGCTCCTCGAGATCCGCGGCGCGCTTCTCCAGCGAGCGCCAGAGGCTGATCTCCTCGCGCAGGCCATCGGCCTCCCGGACGACCTTCTGGGCGGACCGCTGGTCGCCCCAGAACCCGGGCTCGATCGCTCGCGCGTCGAGCTCGGCGACGCGGGATTCCTTGGCGGCTAGGTCAAAGACGCCCCGAGGTCGACCGGATCCGCTCCGCCAGGTCTCGAGTGGACGTGGCGTCCACTACGAGCGCACCCGGAGGTCCTGGAGCAGGATCGGACGGAGCTCGATCAGCCGAAGGGCTGTCTTGCTCCGGGCGACGACGGGGTTCACGCACGGGCAATACGAGTTGTGGGTACAGACTCCGCAGTTGCCGTCGCAATCCAGGGCGGCAGCGTAGCTGCAGGTGCGGCAGTCACGTTCGCAAGCGATGAGATCCACGAACTGCGCTTCCTCAGCCTGCTTCACGGTCCCTCTCTCCTGGCCGTTCGTTGTCGTAGGAGTGACGATGCGGGACGCGACGCCGTGAATACTCGGGCGAGCCTGTGGGCGAGGCGCCGGTCCCCTGGGGCGAACGACTTGGGCCGAGTATAGGCGTGGATTCCGCGCATTCCAAGAGGGCCGGAGGTCGAAACGGGTGGAATTTCGCGTGTTTCCGGAGAATTCGTCTCCGGATCGGCCGCACTGAGCATGTGATCGTTCACGGCCGCCGGCTGGGATCAGCCGCCCTGGTGCTCGATCGCCGGCGCCCCCCCGGTCAGGAAGTACACGGCCAGCGCCCCCAGCTCGTGGATCGTCGCCTGGGCCCGCCGGAGCGGGTCCTGGGCAATCGGTGACGTAGTCGTTGGCGAGCCGTAGGCGTCGATCCCGAGATCGCCGGCGATGCGCAGCACGCGGAACATGTGGGTTGGGTCGGACACGAAGACCGCGCTGTGCATCCCGCGGGCGTCAAGCTCGTCGGCCACGGCGCTGAGGGATGTCAGCGTGTTGTGGGCCTCGTCCTCACCGAAGATCCGCGACGCGGGGACGCCGTGCTCGATGGCATAGGCACGCGCGACGGCAGCCTCGGTCATGCGATCCCCATCGAGCTTGCCGCCCGTGACGACGAACGAGTCGGCGATGCCCGTCTTCCACAGGGCGACGGCGTGCTCGAGACGGGCTTCGAACACCGGGGACGGGCGTCCGTCGTACTGCGCGGCCCCCAGCACGACGATGGCGTCCGCCGGTCGCTGCTCGTCGATCGCTCCCTGGCGCCAGATGGCCACGATCGAGGCGCCACCCGCGATGACCACGACGACGCACCCGACGACGAGGACGCGCACCATGTCGCTGATCCGGCGGCGGATCAGGCCCCGTGACACTTCTTGTACTTCTGACCCGAGCCGCACCAGCATGGTTCGTTGCGACCGATCCTCGCCCCCGAGGGGGTGAAGCCCTGCCGCACCTGGTCAGAAGCCATGTTGCCGGCACCCGGCGCCTCACGAGCCGTGCGCATGGGGTCAGCAGGCAGGCCCCGCAGCGCCGGGGCGTCCGAGCCGGGCTGGCGGAGGGCCGCCTGCCCGGCGGCGAGTGCCGCCCTCGGCGCCGCGCTGGCCATCGCGGCCGCGCCGCCCGCGGCCGCCTGTCCCGTGCCGTCCGCCGCGGCGGCCCCGGGTGTCGACCCGTTGCCGCCTCCGGGCGCGCGCGCCGGCTGGCCCGGACCCGGGAGTGGTGAGGTCGCGGGCTCGCGCTTCACGGTCACCCGGAAGATCGTGGTCGCGACCTGGCGGCGGATCAGGTCCCGCAGCTCCTCGTACAGGCGGTAGGCCTCCTTGCGGAACTCGTTGAGGGGGTCCTGCTGGGCGTAGCCACGGAGGCCGATGCCGCGACGCATGTCGTCCAGCTCGGTCAGGTGCTCCACCCAGAGGCTGTCGATCGTGCGCAGCAGCACGAACCGTTCGACCTGGCTCCAGACCTCCTCGCCGTGCTCGGCCATGCGGGCCTCAAGTCGGCCGTCCGCGAGCTCGCGTACGTTCTCAATGAGGATCTCGCGGGTCTCGGCCGCCTCGTCGAGCGCGTCCTCCGAGGTCTCGGGGCCGTCGAGACCCATCGCCCGGAGCGCGGCCGACAGGCCCTCGAGGTTCCACTCGCTCGGCGAGAAGCCGCCCAGGTACAGCTCGCCCAGGGCGTCCACCTCCTGGTCGAGGAACTCGCGCACGGTCTCGGTGAGGTCCTCGTTGCGCAGGACCTTGTCGCGCTCCGCGTAGATCGTCTCGCGCTGCTTGTTGATGACGTCGTCGAATTCGACGACGCGCTTGCGGATGTCGAAGTTGAAGCCCTCGACGCGGGTCTGCGCGCTCTCGATCGTCCTGGACACCAGGCGCGACTCGATCGCGGTGTCGTCCTCGAGGCCCAGGCGCTCCATCAGGCCCGCCACCCGATCCGACGCGAACCGCTTCATCAGGTCGTCGTCGAGCGAGAGGTAGAAGCGGGAAGAGCCGGGGTCGCCCTGGCGGGCGGCGCGGCCGCGGAGCTGGTTGTCGATCCGGCGGCTGTCGTGACGCTCGGTGCCGATGATGTGGAGACCGCCGGCCTGGACCACCTTCTCGTGGTCCTGGTCGGTGATCCACTTGGCCTGTTCGAAGGCCGTGTCGTAGGTCTCCTTGTCCACCTCGGCCGGGTTGAGCCCCTGCTTGTGGAGCATCTCCGAGGCAAGGCCCGCCGTATCGCCGCCGAGCTTGATGTCCGTGCCGCGTCCGGCCATGTTCGTCGCAATCGTGACCGCGCCGCTTCGGCCCGCCTGCGCCACGACGCCAGCCTCCCGCTCGTGGAACTTGGCGTTGAGGGTCTCGTGCTTGACCCCCCGCCGCTTGAGCAGCGTGGACAGGACCTCGGACTTCTCGACGGACACCGTGCCCACCAGGATCGGCCGGCCCTGGGCCGTCATCTCCTCGATCTCGTCGATCACGGCGTTGAACTTGCTCGCCTCGTTGCGGAACACGAGATCCGGGTAGTCATCGCGGATCATCGGCCGGTGCGTGGGGATCGCCACGACCTCGAGCTCGTAGATCTTGTGGAACTCCTCGGCCTCGGTCATCGCGGTGCCGGTCATGCCGGCCAGCTTCTCGTACAGGCGGAAGTAGTTCTGGAAAGTGATCGTGGCCAGTGTCCGTGACTCCCGCTGGACCCGCAGGCCCTCCTTGGCCTCGATTGCCTGGTGCAGGCCCTCGCTCCAGCGACGGCCCGGCATCTTGCGTCCGGTGAACTCGTCGACGATGACGATCTCGCCGTCCTCGACGATGTAGTCGCGGTCTCGCTTGTACAGCGCGTGGGCCTTGAGCGCCGAGTCGAAGTGGCGGGCCAGCCGCGGATCCGCGTCGTACAGGTTCTCGATGCCGAGCAGCCCCTCGATCTTGGTGATCCCGTCCTCGGTGGGGCTGACCGCCTTGTCCTTGAGGTCGATGAAGTAGTCGCCGCCTTCCTCGTCGAGCTCCGGGCGGGGCTTGAGGCGCGGCACCAGCCGGGCGAACGTGAAGTAGAGGTCAGCGGACTCCTCGGCCTGGCCGGAGATGATCGAGCGGGGTCCGTGCCTCGTCGATGAGGATGTTGTCAACCTCGTCCACGATCGCGAACGAGCGCTCGCGCTGCACCCGTTGATCGAGCTCGTCGACCATGTTGTCGCGCAGGTAGTCGAAGCCGAACTCGTTGTTCGTGCCGTACGTGATATCGGCCGCGTACGCCTCGCGACGCGTCACGGGGCGCAGGTTGACAAGCCGCTCGTCGCTCGTCGGGTAGCCGGGCTCGTACAGGTAGGACGTGTCGTGGGTGATCACGCCCACCGAGAGGCCCAGGAAGTGGTACGCGGGCCCCATCCACTGGGCGTCGCGTCGGGCCAGGTAGTCGTTCACGGTGACGATGTGGGCGCCCTGGCCGGTCAGGCCGTTGAGCGCGGCAGCGAGCGTCGGGATGAGCGTCTTGCCCTCGCCCGTCCGCATCTCGGCGATCCTGCCCTGGTGGAGCGCGATGGCGCCCATCAGCTGGACGTCGTACTGGCGCATCCCCATCGTGCGCTTCATCGCCTCGCGGCCGGCGGCGAACACCTCCGGGACGACGTCATCGAGCGCCTTCTGGAGGCGCTCCAGCTCACGGCGTCGGCGGGCCTTCTTGAGGTCACGGCGGCGCTCGAGGTCGGGGTGATCGAGCTCGTCCTCCGACGGTTCATCGGGGGTCGGCGGCCTCGACCAGGTCCTCGCGGATCAGGTCGATCCGTTCGCGGATCTCGGCGTCCGAGAGCCCCTCGTACTCGGGCTCAAGCTCGTTCGTGCGATCGATGAGGGGCTGGAGCTTGGCCAGCTCGCGATCGTTGCTGTCGAAGAACCGGGACAAGAAGCGCATGGCCGGCTGAGTATAGGGTGACCGGCCGGGCGGCCCGATTTCTAGGGCTGCCCGCGCACGCGCGTCAGGGTGCGGGCGTGACCTCGACGGAGTCCCAGTCGAGCCCGACGGTGTCTCCGGGCAATGGCTGGAACCCCGGGTCGGGGGCGACCTCGAACATGGGAGCGCGGCACGGCCACGCCCCAGCCGCCCCTGGTCATGGGGCCGTTCCAGCCCGAGCTCACCAGGGTGCCGTTGGGGAACAGGTTCGCCGTCAGCGCGGCCGCCGCGAACACGAGCGCCGTCCCGAGGCCGAGAACACCGGAGCAGATCAGGATTCGTCGCATGATCTTCCCCGGACGCCGCCGAGCAGGTCGCGGTTCCCTAGACGAGTCGCCCACAGGCCGTCGTCGTACCCGGCCACGATGAGCGCGAAGGTGACCAGCCCGAGGACCAGCCAGAAGATCACCGCCCGCGCCGTCGAGGTGGGGTTCATCTCCGGGTTGCGGAGCTCCGGCAGCGGCCACCCTGAGCGCCGCCCCCCAGCGCGAGGAGCGGAGCGTGGCTCGGTAGCTCTCCTCGGTCCCGGTCCGGACCTCGAGGCCGCCCTTGCCGTCCGGGCGGTGCAGCTGCAGGCTCATGCGTCTCCGAGTGGTGGCGGTCAGGCACCCGCCGATGCGGGTGAGCGGCTGATGGTACGTCGTCGTCGCTCCCGGGTGCGTCATCGCCGTCGTGGGCCGGTTGGCGTCGATCCCTTGCAGGCCATCGACGCCATCCTCCCAGAGGAGCATCTCCTGGGTGAACGAGACCTCGGAGCTGAACAGGGCACCCACGGACTCGCCACGGTGGATCCGCCTGATCGCCTCGCCGATGAGCGGCGCCACCGAGAGGACTTGATCCGGTCGATGTGCTTGTCGGCCGGGAGCGGGACCGTGTCGGTGATGATCGACCTCGCGCAGGTTGGAGGCGGCGATGCGTTCGATCGCGGGGTCGGAGAGGACGCCGTGCGTGGCGCAGGCGTAGATCTCGTGGACGCCCTCCTTCTCGAGCGCGCGGGTGATCTCGATCAGGGTGCCCGCCGTGTCGATCTCGTCGTCCACGATGATCGCCCGGCGCCCGCGGACATCGCCGATGACGTTGATGACCTCGGCTCGATCGAGGTTGCCGTGCCGCCGCTTCTCGACAATGGCCAGAGGCGCGTCAAGAAGCTCGGCAAACGCGCGGGCGCGCTTGGCGAATCCGAGATCCGTGACCACGACCACGTCCTCGAGCTGCTGGTCGAGGAAGTAGCGCGACAGCAGGTGGACGGCGGTCAGCTCGTCGACCGGGATGTTGAAGAAGCCCTGGATCTGGCCCTGGTGGAGGTCCATGGTCAGCATCCGGTCCGCACCTGCCACGGAGATCATGTCCGCGACCAGGCGGGCCGTGATCGGGACCCGTGGCTGGTCCTTCTTGTCCGAGCGCCCGTAGGCGTAGTACGGGACCACGGCCGTGATCCGGCCGGCGGACGCCCGCTTGAAGGCGTCGATCATGATCAGCAGCTCCATGATCGACTTGTTCACGGGCCGCGAGGTGGGCTGGACGAGGAAGACGTCCTTCTCGCGGACGTTGTCCAGGATGCGGACGAAGATGTTCTCGTTGGCGAACTCGAACACCTCGGCGCGACCCGGCTCGGAGGCGAGGTAGCGAGCGATCTTCCGGGCCAGCTCCGGGTTGGCGTTGCCGTGGTAGATCTCGTACTGGTCCGCGTACACTCGGTCTCCCGTGCGCCGAAGGCGGTCATGACGAGCTGTCGTTCCGGCCCCTCGTCCGCGGGTCCGCTGCCGTCGGGCTGGGGGTCGCCATTGTCGCCGATGGCACCGCGGTCCGCCAGCCCCGGACGGAAGGCAGCAGATGGCGGCGACGCTGTCGCCCTCCGCCAGGCGCATGACGATCACGCCCCGGGCCTGCGACGAGTAACGGTTCACGCTCTTGGTGTCGGTCCGGATCACCTGGCCGCCGGCCGAGATCAGGACCAGCTCCTCGTCCTCGTCGGTCACCTGCTGGACCGCCGCGACGAGGCCGGTCTTGCGCCCCTCGAGGGCGATCAGGCGGACGCCCTGCGGTCCGCGGTGCATGGTCCGGAACTCGGTGAGGCGGACGCGCTTGCCGTAGCCGGTCTCGGTGAGGACGAGCAGGTCCGCGCTCGGTCTGGACCACGCTCATCGCCACGACGCGGTCGGCCTTGTTGGCCAGCCGGATGCCGATGACGCCACCGGCGGGCCGGCCCATCGCCCGCAGCTCGGCCTCGTTGAAGCGGGCGATCTTGCCCATCGCGGTTGCGATGATGACGTCGTCGGTGCCCGCCGAGACATCCACCCAGGCGAGCTCATCGTCGGGGTCAACGGTGATCGCGATGATCCCCGTCGAGCGCACGCGCTCGAACTGCTCGAGCGCGGTCTTCTTGATGATGCCGCGCCGCGTGGCGAGGACCAGGTAGTGCCCGGGTTCGAAGTCCGGCAGGCAGATCGTCGCGACCGGGACCTCGCCCGATTCCACCTGGACCCCGGGCAGGTTGATGATCGCCATGCCCTCGGCCCTGGCGGCTGACGCGTCCGGGATGGAGTGGACCTTCGCGCGAGAACACGCGGCCGCGGTTCGTGAAGAACAGCGCCCAGTCGTGGGTGTTGGCCACGAGCAGGTACTCGACCGCATCCTCCTCGCGGGTGACGTGGCCGATGATCCCCTTGCCGCCGCGGTGCTGGCGGCGGTAGGTGGCCACGGGCTGGCGCTTGATGTAGCCGCGGCGGCTGATGGTGACGACGACGTCCTCGTCGGCGATCAGGTCCTCGTCGGTCATCTCGCGGCTGGAGTCGTCGACGACCCGGGTGCGGCGCTCGCCGGCGTACTTGCGCTTCAGCTCGGCGAGCTCGTCCTTGATGATCGCCAGCACGCGGGCCGGGTTGGCCAGGATGTCCTCGAGCTCCGCGATGAGCTGGATCACCGCGAGGTACTCGTCCTCGATCTTCTGGCGCTCGAGCGCGGCCAGGCGGGCAAGGCGCATGTCCAGGATCGCCTGGGCCTGCAGCTCCGACAGTCCGAACCGGCTCATCAGGTTGCGGCGCGCGCGTCTCGACGTCGGCCGACGCGCGGATGGTGTTGATGACCTCGTCGAGGTTATCGAGGGCGATCTTGAGGCCCTCGAGGATGTGGGCCCTCGCGCGCGCCTTCTCGAGGTCGTACTCGGTCCGGCGCCGGACGATCTCGCGGCGGTGATCGACGTAATGACAGCAGCACGCTCTTGAGCGGCAGCGTCTGCGGCTGGCCATCGACCAGAGCCAGCATGTTGAGGTTGAAGGTCGTCTGGAGCGCCGTGTGCTTGAACAGGTTGTTCAGCACCTTGTGAGGGTTGGCGTCCCGTTTGACCTCGATGTAGATCCGCATCCCGTCCCGGTCGGACTCGTCGCGGAGGTCGCTGATCCCGTCGAGCTTCTTGTCCTTGACGAGGTCGGCGATCTTCTCCAGCAGCGACGACTTGTTCACCTGGTACGGGAGCTCGGTGACGATGATCGCCGTGCGGTCGAGGCGGGTTTCCTCGAACGCGACCTGCGCGCGCATCACGACTCGCCCGTGGCCATGCGCGTACATCTCGCGGATGGCGTCGATCGTCTCCTGCTCGCCGGTGAGCGGGTTGCGGCGGGTCTCGAAGCGGAAGATGGAGCCACCGGTCGGGAAGTCGGGGCCCCTGACCAGGCCGCACAGGTCGTCGTTGGTGATCGACGGGTCGTCGATGAAGGCGATGGCGGCGTCCGCGACCTCGCCCAGGTGGTGGGGCGGGATGTTGGTCGCCATGCCGACGGCGATGCCCGAGGACCCGTTGATCAGCAGGTTCGGCAGTTTGGACGGCAGGACGGACGGCTGCTTCTGGGTGCCGTCGTAGTTGTCGACGTAGTCGACGGTGTCCTTGTCGATGTCGGCGAGCATCTCCGCGGAGATGGCCGTCAGGCGTGCCTCCGTGTAGCGCATGGCGGCCGCCGAGTCGCCGTCCACCGACCCGAAGTTGCCCTGCCCGTCCACCAGCGGGTAGCGCATCGAGAAGTCCTGGGCCAGCCGCACCAGGGCGTCGTACAGGGCGACATCGCCGTGCGGGTGGTACTTGCCCATCACCTCGCCGACGATGGCCGCGCACTTGCGGTAGGAGCTCGTCGCGGACAGCCCCATCTCGCCCATCGTGTACAGGATCCGGCGGTGGACCGGCTTGAGCCCGTCGCGGACGTCCGGCAGCGCGCGGGCGACGATGACGCTCATCGCGTAGTCGAGATACGAGACGCGCATCTCGTCCTCGATGCGGATGGCTCTGATGTCGCCCAGGTTGTCGGTCACGTGGAGGCTCTCCTCGGGGGCTCAGGCAGGTAGGTCAGGTTCGGTCGATGATGGCGCGCTCGGCGGGCGGGACGCCGACGCCGAACGCGAGGAAGTCGGCGGCCGTGGCCGCCGCGCGGGAGGTGGACGGGGATCCCGGACGCTTGCGGATGCCGGCCACGGTCGCCTTCAGCTCCGAGGCCACGGCCGCCGGTAGCTTCTCGACGCCGTCGCGGACCACCCATGCCCGGTGGCCATCGTCGTTCTCACGCGCGGTTCGTGCCTCGCGGCGGAGGAAGGCGATGGTGGCCGGCTCGTCGATCAGCGACATCGCGCGCACGGCCCACGAGAGCGCCTTCTGCACGTCGGGCTCGCGGTCGCCGATCAGGTCGCCGACGATCCCGAGGCCGTGACGGGCGACATCCGCGGTCCGACCCGCGGTCCGGCTGACGAACGGGATGGTCGCCACGGTGGAGCCGGCCAGCCGGCGCTCCCAGCGGGCCGGCGAGTAGACGAGCTGCTCGAGCTCGGCCCAGCGGTAGGGCTCCTCGAGGATCCCACGGCCCGCGACATGGGCGAGCCTGTCCACCGTGATCCATTCGGTTGCGCGACGGGCTTCCGTCCGGACCAGCTGCCAGGTCTGCTCCGGCTCGTGGGCGATCGTGCGGTCCAGGACGTCGATCGCGAGCCAGTGGAGCTCAGCGAGCGGCTCACCGAACAGCGCGCCGGCGATGTCGAGCAGGGCGGCCGGGCGGTCTTGGCGGGTGGCGCCCCGGAGGCCGCGACTCACCGCGCCGAGCAACGGCTGGCGGACGCCCAGCTGCGGTCCGATCCCGGGGGCGATCATCCGCTGGCCAGCGAGATACTCGGGATCCGCGAGCGCCGCCAGGCCGGCCCGCAGGATGGCCACCAGCGCAACCGGCTCATTGGCGAGATCGCCCGCCTCCCGGCCCAGGGTCGTGGCCGTGTCCATCCGCCCGGCGACGAACGCACGGGCACGCTGCGTGGCGGCACCGGGGGCGTCGGCCCGAGTCACGGGCGATCCCCCCGCGCGGGGCGAAGGTCGGACACCGCGGTATCCACCATGTCGGGCAGATCGATCGCGGCGGGCGCGACGTCAAACCCGTAGCGGGCCTTGAGCTCCGCCTTGCGTGATGCTGACGCGCCCACGAAGGTCGCTTCCGAGCGGGCGAGGATCGACCCATCGGCCGGGTCCAGGATGACGCCCTCGGCCTGGACGAGCCGGCGCCGGACGTTGATCACGCGACCCTCGCCGCGGATCGGCCGGCCGATGGGGACTGGCAGCTTGAACTCGACGTTCATCCTGGCCGTCACGCCCCAGATGTCATGGTCGACGAGGGCCCAGGCCATGACCTCGTCCAGGATCGTGCACACGATGCCGCCGTGGGCCATCCCCTCCCAGCCTTCAAAGCGGTCGGCGAGCGTCAGCTCCACCCAGCACCGGTCGTCGCCCGCATGCAGCTCCAGATGCAGGCCGTGGACGTTGAGGGCTCCACAGGCAAAGCAGTTGTGGGGAGCCAGCTCGATCCGCCGGCCCCCGATGCGCACGTCCCGGACGGCGGGCTCAGATGTCAAGGTTGCGCACCTTGCGAGCCTCGGTCTTGATGAAGTCCTTGCGTGGCTCCACCCGCTCGCCCATCAGCATCGTGAAGATCCCATCCGCGACGGCCGCGTCCTCCACCTCCACCTTCAACAGGGTTCGGGATTCCGGGTTCATCGTGGTTTCCCACAGCTGGTCGGCGTTCATCTCGCCCAGGCCCTTGAAGCGCTGGACGCTCAGGTTCCGGGTCGTGAACTCCTTGATGATCCGCTCGCGGTCCTTCTCGCTCTGGGCGTACTTGGTCACCTTGCCCGTCGAGATGCGGTAGAGAGGCGGCTGCGCGATGTACAGGAAGCCGGCGTCCACGACCTCCGGCATGTGTCGGTAGAAGAACGTCAACAGCAGTGTCCGGATGTGGGCGCCATCCACGTCGGCGTCGGTCATGATGATGATCCGGTGGTATCGGAGCTTGGCCAGGTCGAAGCTGTCACCGATGCCGCCACCGAGCGCGATGATCAGCGGTTTGACGTTCTCGGAGCTCAGGATCTTGTCCAGCCTCGCCTTCTCGACGTTGAGCAGCTTGCCACGCAGCGGCAGGATCGCCTGGAAGCGGCGGTCCCGGCCCTGTTTCGCCGAGCCGCCGGCCGAGTCGCCCTCGACGATGTAGATCTCGCTCTTGGCGGGATCACGTTCCTGGCAGTCCGCGAGCTTGCCGGGGAGCGACATGCCGTCGAGCGCACCCTTGCGGATGACGAGATCACGCGCCTTGCGGGCCGCATCGCGGGCGCGCGCCGACATCAGGCACTTCTCGATGATCCGTCGGCCGTCGGCCGGGTTCTCTTCGAGGTGCTGGGCGATGGCGTCTGCGAGCGCCCCCTCCACCTGGCCGGCGACCTCGGCATTGCCCAGCTTGGCCTTCGTCTGGCCCTCGAACTGCGGGTCGGTGAGCTTGACACTGACCACCGCGGTGAGGCCCTCGCGGACGTCGTCGCCGGAAAGGTTGCTGTCGGATTCCTTCAGCACGCCTGCGCGCTTCGCCCACTCATTGAGCGATCGGGTCAACGCACGCCGGAACCCGGTGATGTGCGTGCCGCCGTCCACGGTGTTGATGTTGTTCGCGAACGCGAGGACGTTCTCGGCGTAGGTGTCGTTGTACTGGAGCGCGACCTCGATCGTGGTCGAGCCGTCCCTGCGCTCGCAGTAGATCGGGCGACTGTGAAGCGCCTCCTTGTTCCGGTTGAGGTGCCGGACGAAGGACACGAGACCGCCCTCGAAGTAGAAGGACCGCTCGCGATCCACGCGCTCGTCGCGGAGCGTGATCCAGACGCCCTTGGTGAGGTACGCGGACTCGCGCAGGCGCTGCGAGATCGTCTCGAACGAGAAGTCCGTGTCCTCGAACATCTCCGCGTCGGCCTGGAACGTGGTTCGTGTGCCCCGGCGGCTCCCCTGCGGCCCAACCTTGATGACCTTGGTCGTGGGGATGCCCCGGACGTACTCCTGCGACCAGATGCTCCCGTCGCGGGCGCTCTCCACCCGCAGCCACGAGGACAGCGCGTTGACGACCGAGATCCCGACGCCATGGAGGCCGCCGGAGACCTTGTACCCGCCGCCGCCGAACTTGCCGCCGGCGTGGAGCACGGTGTGGACGACCTCGAGGGCATCCTTGCCGGTGGGGTGCCTGCCCACGGGGACCCCTCGGCCATCGTCCTCGCCGGTGATCTTGCCGTCGGCATGGATCGTCACGAGGATCGTCGTGGCGTGACCCGCCATCGCCTCGTCGATCGAGTTATCGACGACCTCCCACACGAGATGGTGCAGTCCACGGTGATCGGTCGAGCCGATGTACATGCCGGGTCGCCGTCGGACGGCCTCCAGGCCCTCCAGGACCTGGATGCTGGACGCGCCGTAGTCGCTTCCCGGTTTGGCTCGTGTCTTGCGACCGCCGGCGGCGCGGCCGTTGGTCCCAGCCGCCTGCTTGTCGCCGACGTCCGTCACGCATTCCCTCCGATCAGGCGCTCGTACAACCGGCCGAGCTCCTCGTCGCTGTAGTACTCGATCACGATTCGGCCGCCCTTGCGCGACCGGCTGAGGCTGACCTTCGTGCCGAGGTGGTGCCGCAACTCCTCCTCGACGCGCTCGAGGTCCGGGTCCAGGCGCGGTGCCGGCGTCGGCGCGGCGCGCTCGCGAGGCTCTCGAATCCGGCGGACGAGCTCCTCTGTCTGGCGCACCGAGAGTCCCTGGCCCAGCACGGTTCCGAGGACGCCGGGCTGACTCTCGATCGCGATCCCGCCGATCGCGCGGCCGTGACCCTCGGTGAGGCGGCCATCCCCGATGGCCGCCTGGACGTCGGGATGCAGCTCGAGCAGGCGCAGCGTGTTGGCGACCGTTGTGCGAGCCTTGCCAACCCGCTCGGCGACCCGCTCCTGGGTCAGCCCGAAGTCGTCGATCAGCTGGCGGTAGGCGGTTGCCTCCTCGATCGGGTCGAGATCCGAGCGCTGCACGTTCTCGACGAGGGCGACCTCGAGCTGGTCACGATCGGCCAGCTGGCGGATCATCGCCGGGATCCGTTCGAGCCCGGCGAGCCGCGAGGCCCGCACGCGCCGCTCGCCGGCGATGAGCTGGTAGCCGTCGAGCGTCTCGGTGACGAGGACCGGCTGGAGCACGCCGTGCTCACGGATGCTTGCGGCGAGGTCCTCGAGCTCCGCGTCATCCCAGTGCCGCCTTGGCTGGTGTGGGTTCGCCGAAACACGCGCGAGCGGCACCTCGATGACCGACGCCGCGCCGGCCGCCCGCTGCGGGATGAGTGCGCCGAGGCCGCGACCAAGCGCGCCCCCGCCACGATCTGCCTTGAGCGTCATGCAACGGCCCCCGCGTATGCGGCGGTGGATCGCCCACCACGAGCGCGCAGCTCCCCAGCCAGTGCCTGATATGCCTCCGCACCCTTGGAGTCAGGCCGGTACAGGGCGATCGGAAGCCCATGGCTGGGCGCCTCCGAGAGGCGGACGCTCCTCGGAACGATCGTCCGGAAAACCGCCTCACCGAGATGGCGACGGACCTCGTTTGCCACCTCGGACGAGAGGTTCGTGCGACCGTCGAACATCGTGAGGACCACACCGGAGATGGCCAGCCCCGGGTTGAGGTTGTCGCGAACGAGATTGATCGTCGCGATGAGCTGCGTGAGCCCTTCGAGCGCGTAGTACTCGCACTGGATGGGGATCAGCACCGCGTCCGCGCCGGTCAGGGCGTTGACCGTGAGCAGCCCGAGCGATGGCGGGCAGTCAACGAGGATCCAGTCCCACGCGTCACGCTCGGCCGCGATGGCGTGCCCAAGCCGGCGTTCTCGGCCGGCGACGGCAGCCAGCTCCACCTCGGCCCCGGCGAGGGAGATCGACGACGGCACGAGTCGCAGTCCCGCGACGCGCGTCTCCACATGCAGCTCGGCGAGCGGCAGCCCGTCCACGAGGGCGTCGTAGACGGACCTCTCGAGCGAGGCACGGTCGATCCCAAAGCCGCTGGTGGCGTTTCCCTGGGGATCGAGGTCGATGACGAGAACGCGGTCACCGAGGAGAGCCAGATAGGTTGCGAGATTGACCACGGTGGTGGTCTTCCCGACGCCGCCCTTCTGATTGGTGCAGGCGATCGTCTGGCCCACTCAGCCTCCACTCCGAAACAGGATCATGAACTCGAATTCTAGCATCGAGACCCCTTTGGCCGGGTTCGGGCAGGCGCCTCCGGCCCGTTTGGCGGATGTGTCCTGCGGCGCCCGGCAAGCATCGTGGGCGCCGCGTATGCGGCGCTCATTTCCCGCTTGTTTCACGTGAAACAAGCGGGACCGCGGCGAGCGATCCCTGCCCGATTCGACGATTGCCGGGTCTGGCGACTCCGTGGGATACTCATCGGGCGCAAGCTGTACACCCATCGTCGCGGTCGCCTACGCCCTGGCCCGACCGTCGGCTCGTCAGCCGAGGATCGAACGCCCGTCATGCAACTCGTCATCGCCGCGGCGGTCGCCGTGGTGGCCGCGCTCTCCGAGTTCACCATTGTCCCGTACCTGAAGATCGGCGACGCCGTCCTTCACCCGGTCCTGGTGTTCGGCGTCGTCTGGGCCATCGCCGGTGGCCTGGAGGCAGGTCTCGCCTGGGGCTTCGTCGGAGGCCTCGCGCTCGACGTCCTGGGCCAGCGGCCGCTCGGGTCCTCGGCGTTCTCGCTGCTCATCGCCATCGGGATTGCCAGCGCCATCGCCGGTCTCCTCGGTCGGATCAAGATCATCGCCTCAGTCGCTGCCACCGTCATCGCCAGTCCGGTCTACACGATGCTCCTTGTTGTCACGACCACCGCACTCACATCGGCGTCGCTCGGTGCGGACGCGTTCGGTTCGATGGTGCCATCGGCGGTATACGACGCGGTCCTGGCCATCATCGTGGGGCCCCTGACGCTTGCCATCGTGCTTCGCCGGCAAGCCGCCGAGCGGGTGGACTGGTGAACGGCGACCTGATCACGACCGGCCGCGAGCGCGATCGTCGGCCCGTGAGGTTTGTCGTCTTCGGGATCGTGACGATCCTGATCTTCGCGGGTCTCACGGCGCGCCTCGCCTACCTCCAGATCACGAATGGCCAGACACTGTCAGCCACGGTCCAGCAGCAGCGAACCGCCGAGGTCGCGATCCCTGCGACCCGCGGCCTGATCTTCGACCGCAATGGTCGCCAGCTGGTCCAGAACGTGGCGACGTGGGCCGTGAAGATCACGCCCTCGGAGTTGCCCTATGCGCAGCGCGACACGGTGGCTCGGCAGCTCGCCGCGCTGCTGGGCATGGAGCCCAACGACATCCTGACCACGATCGACACGGCTCCGGGCTCGCGGTTCGACCCGGTTCGCATCGCCCAGGACATCCCCGAGGACACCGCACGGCTGGTGTCGGAGTCGTCCGACGAGCTGCCGGGCGTGCAGGTCGTCGTCGAAACCCGGCGCGAGTATCCGGACGGTGCGCTGCTCGCGCACATCCTGGGTTACACGGGTCCGATCGATGCCGCGAGCTACGAGCGCCTGAAGCCGAAGGGCTACCTGGCGGACGACCTGATCGGCAAGACCGGCGTCGAGTCCACGTTCGAGAGCGAGCTACGGGGGACCTATGGGATCGAGGTGGTTGAGAAGGACGCCACCGGGAAGCAGGTCCAGGTCCTGTCCAACAAGCAGGACGCTGTTCCCGGAGCTTCCCTCGAGCTCACGATCGACACCAAGATCCAGCGTGAGGCCACACAGGCCCTCAAATGGGGCATGCGCGCGGCCGGCCTCAAGCGCGGGGTGTTCATCGTGATGAACCCCCAGACGGGCGAGGTGCTTGCGATGGTCAGCCTGCCCTCGTACGACAACAACCTCTTCGCACGTGGCATCTCGAACAAGGACTTCACGCGGCTGGTGAACAACCGCAACAAGCCGCTGACCAACCTCGCCGTCCAGGCCCACTTCCCGCCTGGGTCAACCTACAAGCTGGTGACAGGGACCGGGGGGCTCGCGGACAAGAAGATCACGGCCCAGACCAAGATCCAGACGCACGGCTACCTCACGCTGTCGGGCGCGCGCTTCTACGACTGGAACCGGACCGGATTTGGGCCATGCAACATCTACTGCGGCTTCGGGCACTCGTCCGACACGTACTTCTTCCAGGTTGCGGGCATGCTTGGCGCCGACCGGCTCGCGTACTGGGGTCGCCAGTACGGGTTCGGTCGGCCGACGGGCATCGATCTCCCTGGCGAGGTATCCGGGATCGTTCCGTCCAACCAGTGGAAGATCGACACGTTCGGCCAGCCGATGTTCGGTGGCGAGGTCTACCAGTCGGGCATCGGCCAGGGCTACGACGTCGTCACACCGATCCAGCTCATCAATGCCTACGCCGCGCTGGCCAACGGCGGCAGGCTGTACCGGCCGCAGGTGGTCCGGGAGGTTATCGGCGCCGACGGTACGGTGCTTCGGTCCTTCGAGCCGGACCTCATCCGCAAGCTGCCGGTCACGCAGAAGACCCTCCGCGAGATGCGCTTGGCCGCGCGGACCACGGTCACCCTCCGCCACACGTACAACCTGGTCGATATGCCCGTCAAGGTGGCTGGCAAGTCGGGCACCGCGGAGTTCGGCCTCCGTGACAGCAAGGGCCGGCTCCCGTTCCACTCCTGGTTCGTGGGGTTTGTCGGCAAGAACCCCTACAAGGCAGACTTCGCGAAGGCGGACTCGCAGCTGGTGTTCCTTGCCTTCGCCTACGACTCCCGGACCAAGGGCAACGCGGGCACGGAGATCGCCAAGGCGTTCCTCCAGCTGCACTTCAACATCAAGAAGGACTACCTCAACCGCGACCTCCTCCAGCGCGGCAACTTCTACCAGAGCAACTAGGCAGGTCCATCGATGCGCGTGATGCGGGCAGAACCCGGGCGCTTCGCCGACATGACCACCCGGTCCGTCGGCCGGGTTGGCCGTGCCTATGACCTGCAGCTGACGGTTTACGCGGCGCTGCTCGCCGCCGTCGGCCTCGTGATGGCCTACACCAACAGCGTCGAGGCCGGGACCACGGCGCTCGGCCCGGACAGCATCTTCCAGCGGGCCCTGATGTGGACCAGCATCGCGATGGTCGTGTTCATCGTGATGACCGCCTTCGACTATCGCTGGCTGCGGACGCTGGCGTGGCCGATCTACGGCGTCAACATCGGCCTGCTGGTCCTGACCTTCGCGATCGGGACCGGCGTTGGCGGCTCGTCGCGGTGGATCAACCTGGGGCCGATCTCATTCCAGTTCTCCGAGCTCGCGAAGATCCTCATGATCACCGTTCTCGCGACGTACCTCGGCAATCGTGAGGGCAAGCTGGATTCGCTGGGCTCGATCGTTGGCGCGTGCCTCCTGATGCTCCCGGCATTCGCGCTGGTCATGATCCAGCCGGACCTCGGTACGTCGCTGGTCCTGGTCGCCATCCTGGCCGGGATGATGTTCATGTCCGGCGCGAGCCTGCTCTGGCTCCTGGCCGGCGCGCTCGGCGTGGTGCTCGCCATCCCGATCGCCTGGACATCCATCCTCCGCGACTACCAGAAGGAGCGGCTGCTGTCGTTCATCAACCCGGCCACCGACACGCAAGGGTCCGGGTGGCAGGTGTTCCAATCGCAGATGACGGTGGGATCGGGCGGGCTGCTGGGGACCGGGCTCACCAACGGCGCCCAATCTCGCGGCGGGTTCCTGCCAGTCCAGGAGAGCGACTTCGTGTTCGCGGTTCTCGCCCAGGAGCTTGGCTTCGTCGGGGCGCTCGTCGTGTTCCTGCTGTTCGTCGCGTTGCTGTGGCGGATCCTCTCGAGCGCCTGGAAGTCGAAGGACCCGTTCGGCACCCTGTTCGGGGCTGGCCTGGCGTCGATGATCCTGTTCCAAGTGTTCGTCAACGTCGGGATGGTGATCGGGATCATGCCCGTGACCGGGATCCCGCTTCCATTCATCACCCACGGAGGGGCCTCTCTGATCAGCCTCGCGATCGGGCTGGGCATTCTTCAGAGCATCAACCTGCGCCAGGAACGAGCTGAGTGGTAGGCCGGACCATGCCTCGCGGCGTGGTCACCGCGGCGCTGGGGATCCTGGGAATCCTGCTGCTTGCCCCCACCGCCCTGGGCGCTGCGGGCCCGCTGCTCCCGCACGTCCCGCCCGTCCCCGCCGCAGGCGGTGAGGAGATCACGCCGATCCTCGCCGGCCTGTTCATCCTCCTCCTCGGCGCCAAGCTGGGCGAGGAGATCCTCCGACGGCTCGGGCAGCCCGCGGTCGTTGGCGAGCTGCTCGGGGGGTTCATCGTTGGCCCCTTCGGCCTGGGGCTCGTCCAGCCCGGCGAGACCGCGCTGTTGTTCGCCGAGCTGGGCGTCGTCATCCTGCTCTTCTCGGTCGGCCTCGAGGTCCGGACCGACGACCTGCTCAAGGTCGGCAAGCCGGCGGTCCTGACGGCCGTCATCGCCATGATCCTGCCGCTCGCCGGCGGGTTCGCCCTGACCGCCGCGATGGGCGAGCCGACGCTGGCGTCGGTGTTCGTCGGGCTCGCGCTCGCGGCCACCAGCATTGGCATCACCAGCCGCGTCCTGCGGGACCTGGGGGTGATGGACCGGACATTCGCAAGGGTCGTGATCGGGGCGGCCCTGGTGGACGACATCCTGGCGCTCGTCCTGATCGGCCTCGCGGCGGGGGCCGCGGATGGCGACCTCACGGCGGGGACCCTGCTGGTGGGCGTCGCGGGGATCGGGCTGGTGCTGCTCGGGTTCGTGATCGCCCGCCGCGCCCGGGGCCTGCCGTCGACGGCCTTCACGTGGCCGCTGTTCGCGGACACACCCCTCGTGCCCGCGTTCCTGATCATGCTCGCGGTGGCGCTGGTGGCCATCGTCGTCGGCCTTGCCGCCATCATCGGGGCGTTCGTGGCCGGCCTCGTGGTCGCCGAGACCGAGGCCGCGGATGAGCTGGAGCACGACATCAAGCCGCTGGCGTCGATCTTTGTGCCGTTCTTCTTCGCGGTCACCGGGTCACAGCTGGACCTGTCGGCGCTGCTCGACCTTCCGATCGCCGTGCTCGCCATCGCCCTTGCCGTCATCGGGGTCATCACCAAGGCGGTGGGTGGCCTGGCCGGCGCCTGGTCCATCGGGCGCTGGGGGGCGATCTCCGTGGGCTTCGGCATGGTGCCTCGCGGCGAGGTTGGGATCGTGGTGGCGAACCTTGCGCTCACCGCGGGCGTGGTAGGGGCGGACCTGTTTGCCGCCATGCTGGTCGCGGTCGTCCTGACGACAGTCGCCGCCCCGTACCTCCTGGCGTGGTCCGTGCCCAGGGCGAAGATCGAGGCAGGGGCACCCGCCGAGAGCGCTCGCACCGGCTGACGACCCTGCGTGGGCCGACGGCTCCGCGGTGGCCGGACGCTCAGCGTCGGCGGAACAATCCCTTCTTGCGGCCGTTGCGCTCGACGGCGGCCACCCGTCGCCCGTGGCGACGCAGGAGTGCGTCGATCTCGGCCTGGTAGGGCCTCCCGATCGGTGTTCGGTCCAGCCACTCGAGATACTCGAGATCCCGGCGAGCGACCTCACCCAGGGTCCAGCCCTCGTAGCGTCCGAAGGTGATGATGCTCCCGGACGGGTTCCCCGGCGGCGGACCGGCGGCGCCGGAGCCCATCGTCCGGGTGTCGTACTGGTGGCCCTCGGTCGATCGGCCGCTCGGTCGATTGGGTGAGGATCGCTCAGCACGGGCGGTGAACTGGCCCGTGGCCGGATCCTGCATGCCCGGAAGCGGCCAGGTCCGGGCGGGTTCCGGTGAGGTCATCGTCGTCCCGGGTGGCTGCCCGTGACCGCGATCCTGGGCGTGGTCCTTGCCGTCCGCGGCCACGACGCGGGCGCTCGTTCCCTCCGTGCGCACGCGAGCTCGGTCGACTGACGCACGACGGACGGGGTCTCGGAGCTGTTCCCAGGCCTGGTTGATCTGGACCATCCTGGCGACGGAATCCGGTTCCACGGACACGTCGGGGTGGAACTTACGCGCCAGCCGCTTGTAGGCGACCTCGATGACCTCGTGATCGGCCGCCGGGTCCACCTGGAGGACCTTGTAGGGGTCGGGTGTGCTCACGACCCGTACATACGATTTCGAACTCGCGCACGTCGAACTTACGCGCGTCCACCTTCGCGTGGAGGCATCGTTTCGGTCCGGGTCATCGCGGCGCGAGACGACGTTCCCGTTCCGCACGACGGCTGGCTCCATCGGCGGCAGACTAACACCTGTGAATACGGCTCCAGATGGCTCCAAGGGACTACCCGGTACGGCCTCGACCCCTGCTCGCGAGGCGGTCCAGCGGTGGCGACTCGTGCTGGCGCGTGACGCCACCGCGCCCGACGCGGCGCAGCGGGAGCAGCTCGGCGCTTGGGAGGCTGCCCTGACCAGCTCCGGACTCCCCGTGGCCGGCCTCGACGCTGCGAAACGCCGGGCCCGCTTCGCCGTGGCCGCTCCTCTGGCCGCCGCGATCCCGGGTGAGGGGGAGCTCATCGACGTCTGGCTGGTCGACCGATTGCCGGCGTGGCGCGTTCGCGAGGCGCTCGCGGCCTGCATCCCGAGCGGCTGGCACCTGGTAGACACGTACGACGTGTGGCTCGGCGAGCCGGCGTTGCCGGGACGAGTCGTGGCGTCCGTGTACCGTGCGAGCCTGCCGCCAGGTTCCGTGCCGGCGGCCACCCTTGCCCGCGCAGCGCTCGAGCTGCTCGGTTCGCCCGAGCTTCCGCGTGAGCGGCGGAAAGGAGAGACGTCAGTCGCCTACGATCTGCGCCCGTTCCTCGATGATCTCACGGTGGAGGAGGCACCCGGCGACGGGTCACTGATCGTGCGCATGACGCTCCGGCACGATCCCGAGAAGGGCATTGGCCGGCCGGAGGAGGCCCTGGCGGCGCTCGGCGAGCGACTGGGCGCCGCTCTCGAGCCGGTCGCTCTCGTCCGCGAGCGCCTCGTGCTCGGCGCGCCACCTCCCTCGTCACGGCCGGCACCCGGTCGGCGGATGGTTCGCCAGGGGCCGGGAAGCATCCCTTCTTCTGTGCCGGACCGTCAGGACGCTGACGGCCAGGGCCGGAGGAGCGCAGCGAAGCGCCCGGCCCCGTAGCGCTGCCAGGTCCCGTTGAGCCGCAGGAGCCGCAGACGGACGAGGGCGGACACGCCGCGCCGGAACCAGCTCATGCCACGGGCCTTGAAACGGCGGGCGACAACGATGTCGACCGCCTTCTCCATCGGACCCGAGGAGGCGAGCGGCACGATCGCGTAGTTCTCGATCGCCCGGCGGTTGGTGGCGACGTAGCCCCAGACCGCGGTGAGCTTGTCCGAGCGGGCGAGGTCGGCCCCCGCCTCCTCGTACGCCCAGCCGGCGAGCAGCTCGAGCAGGCCGTCGGCGTCCCCCGGCGCCGCGACCGCGAGAGCCTGCTCGAGGCGGTCGGGCCGCTCGTCGCCGATGGCCCGCCGGAGGGCCTCGACGAGGTGGTACCAGTCGAGCAGCTCGATCGCGTCCGGGAAGCTGCGCTCCCGGATCCAGCGGATGCTGGCCGCGCCGTCGGACACGAAGTAGATCCGGTCGGCCTCGAACACCCCGAGCCCCGTGCACAGGGCGGTGAACCGCTCGGCGAAGCCGGTCCAGGTCTCGGTGCCGGCGTCGAGGGTGCGGCCCGTCAGGGCTCGCCGGTTGCGTCCGGTCCGCCTCGCCCCATCGAACACGAGGCCGATCTTGACCTCGAGCTCGGTCCCGCTCGCGCGGTCGTGGACCATCGTGCCGTCGACGCTGACCCAGGCGGTGCCGCCGCGTCTTGGCCGGTCGCGTCGGTCGGGATGGGCGCCCAGCAGGGCCTCCGTCTCGGCGGCCCTCGCTGCCTCGAGCGCCGCACCCTCGCTCGCCACCCAGCGGTGGAGCTCGCTGCGCCCGATCGACCAGCCGCGCAGCTCGCCCGCGGTCTCGGCGGCTTTCGCATAGCTCATCTCGGTCACCAGCCACAGACCGCGCTCGCGGACACCGAGGGTGTGCTGGGTCCGGGACTCGAGCCCGAGGGCGACATCGAGCGGCACGGTCTCGGTCCCGCACCCGGTGCAGCGGTACCGGCGGCGCCGGAGCTCGACCTCACCCGTGAGCGTCACCAGCCGCCGCGGCGCCCGACCGTTCGCCTTCACGGCCCCGCCACAGCCCTCGCATGCGGCGGGTGTCGGCAGAGACGCCTCGAGCTGGGTCACGAGGGCCCGCCACAGGGCGGTCCCGACCTCGGCCAGGGCCGCGCTCACGGTGCGCTCCAGCGAGCCGACGTCCGCGTGGTCCGTCGCGAGATGCACCTGCACCGGGACCGTACACTCCATCGCGAGCCCCTCGTCACTGCTGCTGATGTCAGAACCAACAGCGTGACCGAAGGGGCTCATCTCGTTCCGGCCGGCCCAGCACAGACGTTGGGATGCTTACCAGGGGCCGCGTCCCCTTTGACGGCCTGAACGTATTCGCCCTACACTCTCCGTTCGCGCCCGCGATGGTCGCTGGGCGTTTCTCCGTGTCCACGTCGCGGTCGCCCGCGGCCGCATCGCTTTTCCGAGGACCCATGTACGCAGTCATCGAGACCGGCGGGAAGCAGTACCGCGTCGAGGTCGGCACCGAGCTTGAGGTGGAGCTTCTCGACGTCGAGCCGGGCCAGAACATCACGCTGGACCGCGTGCTCCTCATCGCCGACGGAGCCGAGGCCGCAGTCGGCACGCCCATCGTGGATGGAGCGGCCGTCGAGGCCGAGGTCGTCGGCGCAACCCGCGGCCCGAAGCTCATCGCCTTCAAGTACCGGCCGAAGGCCCGCCGCCGGGTCAAGAAAGGCCATCGGCAGGACCTGACCGTGCTTCGGATCGCCGATATCCGCTTTGGCGGCAAGTCCGCGGCGGAGACCGAGGCGAAGGCCAAGCCGTCGAAGGCTGACGAGAAGCGACGCCTCACCGAGGCTGCCGCCCGCCAGGCCGCCGAGGACGCCGCGCTGGCCGAGAAGCTCAAGGTTGCCGCGCCGGCCCCGGCCGAGCCTGAAGCCGAGGCGGCTCCCGCTCCGAAGAAGACGCGTGCCAAGGCCGCGACCGCAAGGGCACCCAAGGCCAAGGCCGCAACCGAGACCGAGGTCGCCGGCGCGCCCGTTGAGGACGCCGGTGGCAAGGCTGCCGCCGAGACTCCCGCGGCGGCGCCCCGCAAGCGCGCCCCGCGCACCAAGAAGGACGAGTAACCGATGGCGCACAAGAAAGCGGGCTCAAGCTCGAAGAACGGCCGCGACTCCGTTGGCCAGCGGCTCGGCGTCAAGGCCGGTGACGGCCAGCTCGTGACGGCCGGGTCGATCATCGTGCGCCAGCGAGGCATGACCTTCAAGGCGGGCGAGAACGCGGGCCTCGGCCACGACTACACGATCTTCGCCAAGGTCGACGGGAAGGTGCGTTTCGAGCACGAGACCCGCGACAAGAAGCGCGTCCGGATCATCCCGGTGGCGGCCGAACCGGTCGCGACCGAGGCCTGACCGACCGGACCCGATCACACAGCGGCGACCACCGGCGGGCTCGGACCCGTACGGACGGCGCCTGAGGAGCACTCGCGTGAAGCCGAACATCCATCCCAAGTATCACCAGGCGAAGGTCCACTGCGGCTCGTGCGGCACGGACTTCGAGCTCGGCTCCACGCGCGAGGAGCTCCGGGTGGACGTGTGCAGCAACTGCCACCCGTTCTTCACCGGCAAGCAGAACATCATCGATACGGCCGGCCAGGTGGAGCGGTTCCAGCGCCGCCTGGATCGCCAGGCCCGCGCCTGACGGCCCCCCGGGCGTAGCCCGACAACAGCGAGACGGCCCCGCCGATGGCGGGGCCGTGCTGATTCCCGGGAGGGTTCGCCCGGCCGGGGGACGCCGGCCGGGCGAGGGGTCTGCTACTTGAACCTGAAGTTGGCGGTCCACACGGATCCGTCCCTCAGCCCCACCTGGAGCTGGCGGCAGGATCCTGCGTACGACTTCGGCGTCTTCCAGTTGTACTGGTAGCGGCCGCTGCCGGCGCTGTACACGAGGCCGCTCGACGAGACGACGACCGTCTCATCGACGATCTCCTCCTGCGCGCCACTGTCGCAGCTGATCGTCACGGACTTGGGGTAGCCGGCGGTCAAGATCGAGAGACCCCAGTCGCCCCCGAGGCTGAACTTCACCGGAATGGCCTGGCCCGCGGTGACCCGGTTGAGCACCTGCGAGTCCACCGGTGCGAAGAAGCCGGTGAACAGCCACCGGATCGAGAACGGACTGGTCCCGTCGTTGGGTGAGTGCGCGGCGTCACCGTAGAACACCGCCGAGGCGGTCGCGGTGCCGACGGCAGTGTTTGCCGTGTAGGTCACGGACAGCGGCTCGTCCAGGCCGCCCGCGCCCGTGACCCGCGCCGTGCACGGTGTCAGCGGGCTGCCCGTGTAGGTGATCGTCGCCGGGCAGGTGACCGTCACGGTTGAGCCGGCCGGGGCGATTGTGAACAGGTTGGAGGCCGACGCCGGCAGGAGCCCGTCGTCGCCCAGGAACGTTGCCGAGAGCGGGTACGTGCCCGCTCCGGCCGAGAGCGGGATCGCGAGATCCTTGACCTGGCCGTTCTGATCGGTGACGCCGCTGCGCGTCACCGAGCCAAGATGGACGACAACGAGCTTGCCCGAGATCGGGTTCCCGCTGCTGGTCAGGGTCGCGGTGATCGAGGCGGTCGTGCCGTAGGTCCCGCTTGCCGCCCCGGACAGGGCGATCGCGCTGGACGCCGGCGTGGAGGCGGCGACACCTGCGCGGTAGTACGCGGCGGAGTTGTCGTTCCGGCTCACCACGCCAAAGCCGTTGACTGCCTGGACCATGAACTGCGTGCCGGGCGCGAGCGCATTGAGGCCGCTCCACAGGCTCGGATCGGTGCCGTCACGACCGAGGGGGAAGGACTTCCAGAGCCAGCTGCCGGGCTCTGTGTAGGTCACCCAGACCTGCTGGACGTCGGCCCTGGGGTCACCCACGACATGCGCGCTGATCCGGGTGTCGCCACCTTGGAGGTCGGTCGTGATGCCGTAGATCGCTGGCGGCGCCGACTTCGACCCGTCCGCGACGCTGTTGCTGTAGAACAGCCGCAGCTTGAGGTCGCCATACAGCCGGAGCGTGACCGTGTCGCTCCCCGGCGTGGGCGCCCGGTGCTGGGCGGGCGTGGTGAACAGCGTCACCCCTCCGCCCCCCGCCACGGCGTCGACGTAGTTGGCTGACCACATCTCCGTGGGGTAGAAGGTCGGCGAGTTGAACGACGTGTGCGCGGACTGCAGCTCGGTGCCGGGTGCGCCGGTCAGCGGCGTGATCGTGCTGTCCGTGTACGAGCCGCCGATGAAGCCGATGCCGCGCAGCACGTAGCCCGCGTCGGCGGCCTTCGCGCTGGTGGCGTAGAGCGGCAGCACCGGGGCGCCCGATGCGGTGTGGACGCGACCATCGGGGGCGGTGTAGTACGTCGCCGTGAGCGTGCCGCCGCCGAGCACGTTGAGCGTCTTGGACTGCGGCACGCTGGGCGTGGACTGGTCGAGATCCGCATAGCGCAGGCCCGTGGTGAGCCCGGGCTCCGTCCCGAACGATGTCAGCGCCACGGCCCCCGATCCTGCGGGGGGATTGATCCGGTTGGGCATGTCCACGCCGAGCATGGGCAGGCCGTACAGCGCGGACTCGAGGAGCGCCTTCTGGTGGAGATCGCCGATGGCCGGGGTCTGCTTGAGGTATGCGAGCTTGGAGGCCACGAGGGCGTTGCCGATCCCGACCGGGCTGCTGCCGTTCGGGCCGACCGCGTACCGCAGCTGGTTGGAGAACTCGGTGTAGATCCGCTCGCTGTACTCGATGAAGTCCGTGTCACCGTACTGGTAGCCGGTGCCCAGGATCGAGGTCACCTGCCGCTTCGCGAAGACCTGCGGCCAGTCCAGCGTCCGGGTGACGTTCGGGATTCCGTCGCCATCGACGATGTTGTAGCCGGAGTGGCAGCCGATGCTGAAGACGATCGTGTTCTTGAGCAGGTCAGAGGGGGACGCGGCCAGGACATCGTCGGTCGTCATGATCGTCTGGAAGTCCGCGGCCAGCGCGCTGTTGGCGCTGAAGTGGCCCCCGAGAAACGTGATGTCGTTCCTCTGGCCCAGGAAGGCGCTCTTGAGGGCAGTAGCGTTCCAGCCCGTCGCGGGAGCCGCCCCGTAGGGATCGATCAGGGAGGCGCCCGCCTGGCCGGTGCCCGCGTCGAGGTTGCCCTTGATCACCAGCGCCGCATCCTCGATGAAGTCATAGCCGGTGACGAGCGAGGTCGACGGGGTGACGACGCTCTGGTCCAGGTAGGCCTGCACCATGCCGGCGATCTCGGTGGGCGTCTCAACGAGCCGCCCGACCGGGAGATCGGGGATCGGGAAGTCGATCACCCCGAGCGGGATGCTCGCGCTGGCGCCGTAGGTGTCCTGTCCGAGGGTGTAGTTGCTCCGGAGGCTCGCCTCTGACGCGGAGTTGCCGTCGACCGGCGGGAAGTAGTTGACCTCCGGGCCGATGGACGAGGTGTCGGGGTACCGGAAGAACGGCAGAACGTTGTCGCCGCCGGCGAGAACCACGTACTTGATCCCGCCGGAGGTGTTGCCCTTCCGGTAGGCATCGACGATGTCCTTGCCTGCCTGCGCGACGAGGTTCTTGGCCCAGACGCAGCCCGTGTTGGCATCGGCCAGCGCCTGCAGGTCGCGGACGCGACCCGGTGCATTGAGGTCGACGACATGACCATTGGTCGCGGAGGCGAGATCCCCGAGCTTCGCGACCATCCCGGAGGTGGCGAGGCCGCCAAACCGCGAGGTGTCGGTGAGGATGATCGTGTCGTACGTGTTCGTGATCGGTCCCGGCTTGACGCTGAGGGCCGGGTTGTATGCTCCCTTGTCCGGGTCGAACGCGTTGGCGACCGGGGTGCACAGGTTGCTGTCGGCTGTCACGCTCAAGGTGAACGGCTGGGCGAGGCTCGAGACCCCGTTCTTGCCGTTGACCCGGATATAGAAGTCGCCGGTGCTGGTCCAGGTGTTGGACGCGGCATGCTCGGTCGCGAGGCCCAGGTTGTTCGACCAGGCGATGAGGCTGTAGACCTGGGCGGCGGAGAAGCTGTCCGGTGAGAACCCGGAGCCACTGAAGCCCGATCCACTGAAGCCGGACCCGGAGAAGCCCGAGCCACTGAAGCCCGAACCGCTGAAGCCGGAGCCCGAGAAGCCCGAACCGCTGAAGCCGGAGCCCGAGAAGCCGCTGCCGGAGTAGGAGTCAGGACTGAAGCCGGACCCGGAGAAGCCCGAGCCGCTGAAGCCGGACCCGGAGAAGCCCGAGCCGGAGAAGCCCGAGCCGGAGAAGCCCGAGCCGCTGAAGCCGGACCCGGAGAAGCCCGAGCCCGCGAACTCCGCGCTCAACTTCGTGAGATCCTGCTCGGCCGCGAGGGCATCGTAGGTCTGCTTGATGTCACGGAACAGGTAGACGTCGTAGTCCTCGGGGACGTTCGAGAGGTCCAGCGTGACGCTGCCGCCCGGGACCACGTGGACCTTGAACCAGCGGGCCGTGCCGGGCTGGTCGATCCAGGTCCCGGAGGACACGGGCGTGCCATCCCCGCTGACCCGCAAGGCCCGCGGCCAGGTGTCGTTGTCGGGGCTGTTCACCACGCATGGTGAGAAGCCGGAGTAGCGGCCGGCCGGGCCAGTGACACGCGCCGCGATGAACCGCCGACCATCGCCGGGCACGCCATCGATCGAGTTCGGCGTCTCGTTGGCGGGCGTGCTCGGGTTGAAGAACGTGTTGCCGTTGTCGTCGGTGGTGACAGAGATCGCCCCAAAGTCCGTGGAGCCCTCGGCAGGAAAGACGCCGTCAGGGCACGAGGATGCGGAGGCGAAGGTGATCGTGTAGGAGGTGTTCGGGTCGGCGCTGATCCGGCCCGCATAGATCGTGGTGTCCGTGCCCGGTGCGTTGTAGGCATTGGTCAGCAGTGGCAAGCCGACCTCTGCGGGCGCTGGGACGGTGACGGAGATCGTCACATCGTGCGTGATCTCGCCAACCTGACCGCGGAGGACGACCTCGTAGTCACCCGGTGTCGCATCGGCCGCGGCGGTGACGCTGACGGTCGCCGTCGAGCTCTCGCCGTCATAGGTCGCGTCCGCGCTCACGCCGGTGGCGCCCTCGTCAGTGGAGGTCACCGAGGCGATGGTGGCATCGAATGAGGACCCCTCTTCGGTCAGGTTGACGGGGACGGCGCTGTCGCTCGACTGGCCCTGCTGGACGAGCAGCGTGCCCGGATCCGGGTCACCGAACGAGAAGTCAGGCTCGGCGGCGACCGCCACCACGGAGACGTCGTCGAGGGCGATACCTTGCGAAGATCCACCGGCGTCGGTCGAGGCGAATTCGATGGTCGTGCTCGTGCTCTCGGCGGCGCCCGTGAAGGACAGGGAGCCTGCCTGGTAGTTCATGTCGTTGGAGCTCTTGTCCGGCTTGATGGCGGTGAAGTCGTCCGCCGGCACACCCGCGGACACGCGCATCGAGGCGGTGTCCACCCCTGCCCCGCTCCCGTCCCAGTTCATCGAGTAGCTGAACGTCAAGATGTACTGCTGGCCTGGCGTGGTCGGGATTGCCTGGCTGATCGTGCTGGCACCGGGGCTCCCGTCAAGGTCGATTGACTGTTGTCCCTCGAACGCCGGCCAGTACGGCTCTTGAATGAGATCGATCGAGCCGCGCGAGATGGTCCAGCCGGTCAGCTTCGGATCGCCGGCGAAGATCGTGTCGAACACTCCAGTGCGAGTGACCGTCGGCGACTCGAAGCTGCCGTTCTGGACTAGGTTCTCGGCTGGGACCCCGGGGTTCGACGCCAGCGCCGGGGCTGGCTGTGCGGAACCGGCGAGCGCCGGGGCCGGCACGAGTGCCGTCAGGCTCGTGGAGCCGATCAGGATCGCGGCGGCGAGGGCCGCCACGCGGTCCAGGACCGCCCAGGAACGACCGCCGTTCCAGCGTCCCCGATGTCCCCCGTGCTTGGCGAGGATCGGGCGACCGGGTTGCTGGCCGGCCGCGCCGGTCGGCGCGCGGTCGAAACGGGATGACACAGGGAGGCCTCCTCGGGTTCAGGCACCAACGCGAGGACGACGCGCAGGGGCAGCCAGGAACAGGGTCCCGGCGGTGCCGGCAAGTATGTGACCTTTGGCAGGGTTTGTGTAGGCCGTTCGTCCCGCCCCGCGAAACGCGGATGCGCTCGCCTACGAGGAAGCGGTGCCAGGGGGCTCCACGCACAGGGCCAGCGCGAGGTCAACGGCCGCCGCCGCCTCACGCTCCAGCCCGCGGCCGAAGGCGGCCGCGGCCTCGGGCTCGCCGAGCGCGGCCCGTGCTGCCCGGAGCTCCGCCTCAAGCTCCGCCCCACGCGCGACGGGTCGCGCGGCCCCGATGTCGGCCCGCATCCGGTCGGCGGCGCCCAGCAGCTCGAGTCCCGTGGCCGGATCGGCCTCGGCGGCGATCACGGCCACGTCCTCGATCACCTCCGCCAGGTCGTACGGGTCGTCGAGGCGCCCGAAGGCCCGGATCGACTCGGCGAAGATCTGGCGGGCACGATCCGTGTCGCCCAGCCCGCGGCGGGCCTTGCCGAGGTTGAAGAAGGCAAGCGAGAGGAGCCACGGGTCGCCGACCTCACGTGCGAGGCGCACCGACTCCTCGTAGCGCTCAGCCGCCTCGGCAAACCGACGCTCGTAGAGATCGATCACGGCGAGGTTGTTGAGCGACAGGGCGATCGCCCACCGGTCCCCGACCGCGGTGCGAATGGCCAGCGCCTCCTCGTTGAGCCGCCGTGACTCCCCGAAGTCGGCGGCATACTCGGCCACGATGGCAAGGTTGGACAACAATCGGCCGAGCTGGTCGCGATCGCCGTGGCGCTCCCGGATCCTGAAGCTCTCCAGGTATCGAGCGCGCGCGTTCTCGTATTCCCCCCGCTGGGCGGCGATGGTGCCCGACAGGTGGAGGACAACGCCGATCCCGACCTCGTCGTTGAGCCTGGTGAACAGGGCACGGGCCTCGTCCACGTGGGCGGACGCCTCGTCGTATCGTCCCTGCTTGCGTGCGACCTCGGCGAGGGCGGCCAGCGCCTCGGCCTCACCGCGCTGATGGCCAATGGCGCGCGCCAGCGACAGGGCCAGCTCGTCGATCTCGGCGGCGCGCGCCCAGTCGCCGGTCAGCTCGTACGCCTTGCCCAGCGCGAGGCGGGCCCGCATGCACTCCTCGTCCTCGAGCAGCGGGACGAGGCGCTCGTAGTACTCGACGGCCGCCTTGTTGGCGTACGAGGACTGGGCCGCCTCCGCCGCCCTCCAGAGGTACTCCCGCCTCTTGTCTTCGAGGTTGCTCCGGTAGTAGTGATGCTCCAGCAAGGGCACGTGCCGCTCCAGGTCTCCGGCCCCGGTCCGCTCGAGGTGCTCGGCCACGCGGCCATGGAGGATGGCGCGCAGGGCGAACGGCAGGCTCTCGTATGCGACCTCCTGGGTCACGACGTGCTTGAACATCCACGCCTGGTCCTCCTCGCGATCGAGAACCACGAGGTCCAGCGTGCGCAGCGCGTCAAGGTGCCCGAGGACGCTCGGCAGGCTGCCGAGCTCCTCGTACGTGGCCGGCAGCATCGGGGCGGGGAACACGCGGCCGATCACGCTGGCGACCTTGAGCGTGCGGCGCGGGCCTTCGGCGGCCGCGTCGATGCGGCTCAGGACCAGCGTGTGCAGGCTCTGGGGCAGATCGATCGCCTCGACGGCGGACGGGTCCGACGCGTCGATGCCGGAGGCCACGATGAAGTTGAGCAGCTCCTCGACATAGAACGGATTGCCATCGGAACGGGCAGCCACGAGCTCCACCAGGGCGTCCGACACGGTCGTGCGTCCGCCCACGAGCTGCTCCATCTTGGAGCGGGCGAGCTGGGCCACCTCGTCCGGTTCCATCCTGTCCAACACCAGCTCGGAGAACCCGGCGAGCCGCTCGACCCCAAGCCCGCCGCCCGGCTCCGTCTCGGGACGATAGGCCAGCACGAACAGGACGGGCATCCCATCCGCCGCACGCGCGAGCACTCCGAGCAGGTCACGTGACAGCTCGTCGATCCAGTGGCAGTCCTCCAGCACCGCGATCAGCGGCGCCTCGCCCGCCCTCGCCCGGAGGCAGGAGACCAGCAGGTCCTCGAGCGATGCCTTGCGCAGCTTGGCGTCGAACGTGCGGGTGAGCGGCGAATCGGGGATCGACAGCCCCACGATCTCGGACAGGAGCGGCGCGCGGGCGACAAGCGCCGGATCGATCGCCCCCAGGTATCGCTCCAGAGCGGCGACCTGACGATCGCGCGGATCGTCGTCCTCGAGGCCCAGCAGGCGACGCCAGATCTCGCGCCAGACGAAGTACGGTGTCTTTGTCCCGTAGGACTGGCACTCCCCGAAGGCCACGATCTGGCCCGTCCGGCGAACGTTTCGCACGAACTCGGCGACAAGCCGGGACTTGCCCATCCCGGCCTCTGCGGCGATGCCGACGATCCGGCCGTTGCCGGCCGCCACCTCGGCGAGCCGGCCCTCGAGCATCGCCAGCTCGCGCCGCCGCCCGACCAGCCCCAGCTCGAACCGCGTCTTGCGGCGCGAGGCCCGCTCCAGAGAGCCGGTGAGGGCCCACGTCTCGATCGGCTCGCTCTTGCCCTTCACGGTCAAATCCGGGATGCGCTCCCAGATGAAGACCTCGCCGGCCGCCTCGCGCAGCGCACCCGTGACGTAGATCCGGCCGGGCGGTGCCGCCGACATGAGGCGGGCGGCGAGGTTCACCGCGTCACCCAAGCAGACGAAGGTCCGGCGCATCTCGTGGCCATAGGTGCCCGACCGAAGCCGCCCCTGGGTCATCCCCACCTGGATCCCGGTGGCGGCGGTCGTCTTCCGAGGTCACGCAGCTCGAGGGCTGCGGCGGCGGCCCGCGCGGCATCATCCTCGTGGGCGTGCGGCGAGCCGAACACGCCGTACAGGTAGGCGCCCTTGTCCCCGAGGGTGAGCTGGAGCACGTTGCCGTCGTAGCCGTTGAGGACTCGCTGCGCCGCGCGGACGAACTCGTCCAGCTTGCTGATCGCGTCGTCATCGTCGTCGTAGTCGATCCCGCCGAACCGCAGGAACACCGGGATCGCCGGCCGGAGCTCGGCAAGGAACTCGCCGCGACCGGTCCGCAGCCGCTCGTAGACCGCGGGCAGCAGCCACGGGCGGACGAGATCCTCGGGCAGTGGCGCCGGCTGGTGGCCGGGCTCCTGGTCCACGTCCATGACGAGCGCCCGAAGCACACCGAAGCGCTTCCCGGTCTCGTCGCCGGTACGGACCTCGCGGATCGACACCCGCTCGCCGAGCGCATCGAGGGCCGAGGCGTCGAGCACGATCTCGCCCTTCTGGGCATGGTGCTCCGCCTCGGCGAGGTCGTCCATCATCCGGCCGGCGAGGACGTCGATCAGCTGGATGTCCGGGTCGCCAACCACGAACCGACGGGCGCCACCCACCGCGATCGCCACCTTCATCGCGAGCTGCACCGTGTTGCCGCCCGGCGTCGTGATCGTGCCGGTGCGGGCGATCGCCTGCTGCATCGCGGTGGCCGCGGCGCAGGCCCGTGTTCCGTCGTCCGCGTCGATCCAGCACGTGATCGCGTCGCCGGCGAAGTAGATGACGTTGCCGTCGTACGCGTCCAGCTCCTCGATCACCGCGTGGAAGACGCGCCCGATGTTGGCCGTGAGCTCCTCGGCGCCGCGCTGCGGGCCGAGCTCGTCGGCCAGCGCCTCGGTGAGTGGCGTGAAGCCGCTGATGTCGGCGAACAGGGCGGAGCCTCGGACGCGATCCGGGAGCGCGTGGCCCGCGTGAAGGGCGCGCCGCCGGTCCCGCGGGATGTAGGCATCCGGGCGGTCACGCGCGAGGTCCCAGGCACCACGGTGCGCGGTCAAACCCTGCGCGGCGGGGACGCTCATGCGCCCATTGTCGGTGTTTCAGGCCCGAGCGTCAGCACACGGCGTGGCCACCGATGCCGGGTGGATCGCGACTCCGACCGGGCGCCTCAGAGTTCCCGGCGGCGGAACGCGGCGAATGCCCCGATCACACAGGCACCCACGATCACGGTCGTCCCCGCGATCGCGGTCGCCAGGTCGCCGGTGGCCACCCGCTCGCCCTGGCCGGCGGCCATGAGAGCCGCGGGCAGGGACAGCCCGGTGGGCAGCACGTGGTCCAGCGCCGGGATCACCGCAAGGAGGCTCATGACGATCAGCGCCACGAAGCCCAGGCCCGCGGCCGCCGTCGTGGAGCCGGTCGCGGCCGACGCCAGGAAGGTCAGCGCGGCCCACGCCACCAGTGCCAGCCAGGCAAGCACCGCGAGCACGAGCCAGCCCGCGATGGGCAGTGGCTCGAACAGGATGGCCGTGTAGATCCATGCCACGCCGACCCCGAGCGCCGTGCCGACCCCGAGCACGACGGCGATCCCGCTGAGCTTCGCCATCAGGAACGCCGGGCGGGTGGCCGGCTGCGCGAGGACCAGCGCCGCGGTGCCCCGATCCAGCTCGCCGGACACGGAGCCCATTGCCAGCGCGATCGCGGCGAGCGCCCCCATCTGGCTCATGTTCTTGAGCAGCTGCTCGATGGCCGTGGCCGCCGTGGGGTCCGGGAGCGTGACCGGGAGCTGGTCACCCAGCGCCATGACCAGGATCTCGTTGAGGTAGCGCGCGGTGAGCGGCGACAGGATGCCGACGATCAGGAACAGGATGGCCACCGCCGGGAGCCGCCGCGTCCGCCACGCCTCGAGCAGCTCCTTGCGCAGGAGCACGCCAAAGCCGTTCATGCCACAGCCTCCGGCTGGTCACCCGTCAGCTGCAGGAACACGTCCTCCAGGGTGGGCCTGGCGCGCGCCACCGACACGACGGCGACACCGGCGGCGGCGATCGCCTGCAGCAGCTCACGCGAGGCCCGTGCTGGGTCCGCCACCGCCACGGTGAGCAGGCCATGCTCGACGGCCGCACCGGTGACCCAGTCGACGGCCTGGAGGCGCCTGGCGAGCTCCTGGAGCTCGTTCACCTGGCCTGGCTCCGCCTCCACGCGGTAGACCGGCAGCGCGTAGCGGTCCAGGAGCTCCGCGAGGGCGCCCTCGACGACGAGCCGGCCCCGGTCCAGGATCGCCACGCGATCGCAGATCCGCTCGACGTCCGCGAGGACGTGGGTGCTGAACAGGACGGTGGCCTCGCCACGGAGCGACGCGATCAGGTCCAGGACGTCCCGGCGACCCCCGGGATCAAGCGAGCTCGCAGGCTCGTCCAGGATCATGACGGGCGGGTGGTGGACGAGCGCGCCCGCGATTCCGAGTCGCTGGCGCATGCCTCCCGAGTAGGTTCCCGCCCGGCGATCCGCGGCGGCGCCCAGGTCCACACGGTCGAGCGCGGTCTCGACCGCGGCGGACAGATCCGAACCGCGGAGCCCGTGGAGGCGACCCAGCATGGCGACCTGCTCGCGGCCGGTCATCCAGCCGTAGGCGCGCGGATCCTGCTCGAGGTAGCCGAGGCCGCGCCGCACGCCGAGCGGATCCTCCGCGACCACGAGGCCGTTGACGATCGCGCGCCCAGCGGTCGGACGGGTGAGGCCGGCAAGCAGCCGGAGGGTGGTGGTCTTGCCGGCACCGTTGGGGCCCAGCAGGCCGAACACGGACCCGTTGGGCACGGTCAGCACCAGCCGGTCGAGCGCGAGCACACCGCCCGGGTACCGACGGGTCAGCCCTTCGATGACGATCACCGCCGGGCCCGCGGGTGTCGATGGCGGCGGTGTCCCGACGGCGACCGGGTCGACCCGGGCACCGCCGACGGTCCCCCCGGCCGACACGTCCGACGGGCCACCGGGTGCGGCCTGGCCGGCACCGGGACCCGTGACGATCGGTGGGTCGTGCGGGCTGCCCCAACCCGGGGCGGCGACGGATCCGGAAGAAGTGTCCTCGGGTGACCTGTCCACGCGCCCGGCCAGGAAATACAGGATCGGGCCGATCATGTTGACGAACACGATGATCACGGCCCACACGCCCTTGTTGCCGCCGCGGACCCGGCGGTCGTCGCGCAGGAGGTCGACGACCGCGGCGACCAGCAGGCCCAGCTGGAGCACCACCAGGGGGACAAGGAGCAGCAGGATCGTCGGGTCGAAGCCGTCCAGTGAGAAGCCGCCCAGCGAGTGGTTCATGCGTCGTCCCCGGTCGGGCGCCGGTCGGGATCGGCGCGCCACTCCCGGTACGAGTACCCGAACGCGCCGACGATGGTCGCGATCAGCATCCCGGCCATGACCGCGAGCACCAGGGGCAGCTGGCCAGTGAGTGCGGCGGCGATCATCAGCAGGCCCGTCACCACGAACAGCCGGCCAACGAGCCGGTGGGTTCGCTCCCACGAGCGCTCGCTGGTGAGCGTCCAGGGCGTCCGCACGCCGAACATGAAGTTGCTGCGGACCGTCCCCAGGACGTTGCCGATCAGGGCGATCAGGACACCGCCGCCCATGCCCACGACCAGCCCGATCGGGACGGCCACGCCCACGCCGGCAAGCACGGTGGTGAGGTGGATCACCCCGAAGAACAGGACCAGCGTGATCGCCATCGTCCGGTAGGCGCTCGCGGACCGCCGCAGGTGTTCCCTGCGCGGCTCCACCCGCGGGACCAGTGCCATCAGGCCGATGGTCGCGGTCGTTGCCACGGGCATGATCAGGAACCCGACGAGCGCGGGAGCGAACCCGTCGGCCTGGCCATCCGCGTTCCAGTGGATCGGTACCGACGCATCGAAGCCGACGGCGATGAGGCCCCAGGCAGTGATCGCGGCCTCGAGGGCGATGACCACCCCGCCGGCCGTGTAGAAGCGCCGGAGGTTCACTGGCTGGCCTCCGTGGGGTCGATCCCGAAGGTGTCGAAGAGGGCCATCAGAGCCTCCTGCAGGACGGTCTGGTTGAGACGGTAGGTCACGCTGGTGCCGGCACGCTCGGCCTGGACGAGCCCAGCCTCGCGAAGGACCGCGAAATGGCCGGACATCGTCGGCCACGAGAGCTCGAACTGGCCGGCGAGCTCGCCGGCGGTCATCGGGCGCTCCCGGAGGAGGCCCAGGATCCGGCGGCGCGTCGGATCCGCGAGGGCCTTGTAGACACGGTTCGTGGCGCGGCTCCTGTTTCGTCGAGCGACTTGTTAGGCAGCTAGCAAAATAGCACCGGGCGTCAACGCGCGTCGAGCCACGTTCTGGGGGGAGACCGCACGCCTACGCTGCTAGACTCCGGGTGCCGCGGACATGTCCCGTCGCGGCGATCCCACGACGTCCCCGGAGGCGCACCATGACCGACGACCGCGAGCGCTGGGCCCTGATCCTTGGAGCTTCCTCCGGGATGGGCGAGGCCACCGCGCTCGCCCTGGCGGGTGCCGGCTACCGGATCTGCGGCGTCCACCTGGACTTCCGGGCTGCGCTGGCGCACGTCGAGGAGATCAAGGCCAAGATCGGCGAGCTTGGCTCCGAGGCGCTGTACTTCAACATGAACGCGGCGGACGACGACAAGCGGCATGCCGCCCTCACGACCCTCCGCGAGCGATTCGACCAGTCGGTCGCGGCCGGCGGGCATCCGTACGTCCGCGTGGTCATGCACTCGCTCGCCTTCGGCTCGCTGGTGCCGTTCCTGGCCGAGGACCCCAAGGGTGCCGTCGACCGCAAGAAGATGGAGATGACCCAGGACGTCATGGCCAACAGCCTCGTCTACTGGGTCCAGGACCTGTGGCGGAGCGGCTTCCTCGAGCGGGGATCGCGGATCTTCTCGATGACGTCGGAGGGGTCCAGCCGCGTCGTTCCCAGCTACGGGGTCGTGTCGTCGGCCAAGGCCGCGCTCGAGTCGCACACCCGGCAGCTGGCCATGGAGCTCGCCCGGCTCGGGACGGGAGTCACGGCCAACACCATCCGGGCGGGCGTCACGCGCACGCCGGCGCTGATGAAGATCCCCGAGCGGGACGCAATCATCGAGGCGGCGACCCGCCGCAACCCCACGGGGCGAATGACAACGCCCCAGGATGTGGCGAGCACGATCCTCGCGCTCTCGGGCGAGGGGACCGACTTCATCAACGGCGAGATCATCGGCGTCGATGGCGGCGAGTTCATCACCGGCTCATAGGCAGCGGCCCGCGGCGCGGGCGGAAAGGAGATGGAGGCGGACCGATGAGCGGTCGGGTGCTGGTCGTCGGGTCGGTCAACGTCGACCTCGTGGTCCAGACGGAGCGTCTGCCGCTGCCCGGCGAGACGGTCATGGGCGGCACGTTCAGCCGGTTCCACGGCGGCAAGGGTGGCAACCAGGCGGTCGCGGCCGCCCGCCTTGGCGTGCCCGTGATGCTGGTCGCGGCGCTGGGTGACGATGAGTTCGCCGGCGACGCACGGGCCGCGCTCGCCCGTGAAGGGATCGGCACGGATGTCCTGGTCACCCTGGACCGCACGGCGACGGGCGTGGCCCTGATCCTCGTGGACGCCAAGGCAGAGAACCAGATCGCGGTTGCGCCCGGGGCGAACGCCGGCCTCACGGCCGCTCACGTGCGCGAGGCCCTCGGGCGGCTCAATCCGCACGCCGGTGACGCGGTCATCGTCACCCACGAGATCTCAACCGCCGCCGCGCGCGAGGCACTGCGCATCGGTCGCCAGGGTGGCGCGTGGACCATCCTCAATCCGGCGCCCGCCGATGGCTTGGACCGGACCGTGATCTCGCTGGCCGACGTCGTCGTTCCCAACCGGGGTGAGCTCGCGCGTCTTGTCGCGGACGATGCGCGGCGCTCCGGCCGGACGGCCCCGGGTCCCGACGAGCCCGTCAAGGCCGCCCGCATGCTCCTCGAGACGACGAGCGAGGGACCCGGGGCGGGCAAGGCGATTCTCGTGTCGCTGGGGTCGGCCGGGGCGGTCCTCGTCCGCCGCGACGGCCCCGCGATCGACATCAAGGCCCCCAGGGTGAAGGCAATCGATGCCACGGGCGCGGGTGATGCGCTCAATGGGGCGCTGGCCGCCGCGCTTGCCACGGGGCTGGACCTCGAGGCGGCGGCGCGTCGAGCGGTGGTTGCCGCCAGCGTGTCCGTCACGCGGGCGGGTGCTCGTGAGGGCTACCCGACACTTGACGAGCTGGCGATCGCGCTCGGCCAGACGCCGCCGTCACAGCTCCGTGCCGAGGCAGAGGCCGCCGCGCGGGCGGAGGCGGAGACCGAGTCGACCGGGTCGGCCTGACCCTAGCCGAGCCGGTGCTCGGCCGCCCAGGCCGTCCTGACGCGCGCCTCCGGGGTCATCCCCAGGCGGCCGTTGTCGTCCACCCACCACGCGGCCACGCCGCGCGCCCGGGCATCGTCGGCGATGCCGTCGTGTCCGGCAAGGAACAGGGCCTTGCTCCAGACCTCCGCCCAGGCCGGGTCGGGGGCGGCCACGGTCACGGCGATCAGCCCGGTGCGAGCTGGGTCGCCCGTGCGCGGGTCCACCAGGTGGTGCACGGCCATCCCATCCGGTCCAACCCAGTTCCGGACCCGGACGGACGACGTTGCGACGGCACCCGCCCCCACGGCCACGACCACTACCGGGTCGGCGCTCGCAGGATCCGGCGCGGCGGGATCCTCGACCCCGACCTGCCAGCCATCGGCCGGCGCCTCGCCACCAGCCACGAGGTCGCCACCCGCATCGAGCAGCAGCCCCGCACCGGGCTCCAGCGCTCCGAGCGCCCGATCGCGAGCCCAGCGAAGGGCGAGCCCCTTGCCGATCCCGCCCAGGTCGACCGGAATGGAAGGCACATGGACGAGCCGGCCGGCGTCAGTGGAACCCTGGGGGTCAGGCGCGGCCGCGGGCAACGCATCGAGCCGCGATTGCGCGTCGCCATCACCCGGCGCCAGGTCCGCGCCGTGCTCGCCGATCCGTTCCAGCGCCCCCAGCACGGAGGCGTCGAACCGTCCGTCGGTCACGCGAGCCGCCCGGTCGATCGCGGCGAGCGCCCTGCGCAGGCGCCATGAGACGCGGACGATCTGTCCGCTGCCGGCGAGCCGGTTGATGCGCGTGAGCTCCGAGTCGTCGCGGAACCGCGAGAGGGCAAGGTCAACCGCGTCGAACTCGGATCGAACCTCCGCCCATGCGCGGTCGGCGGCGGCCAGCGCCGCGGCCGAGGCGGGCTCAGGAAGCCGGACCGTCATTCGGAGCGCGGATCCGAGCGCGCGCGCCGCGAAGGCGACGGTCCGATCTGGACCGTCGCCTTCGAGTGGAGGAGCCCCGGCAGGTGGGATGAAGTTGATCGCGGCCTCAGCCTCCGGACGCACCGGACTTGCCGGAGGTCTTCGGGGCAGAGCCTCCGCCGCCGCCGCCGCTCGAGATCGGGCCGCGAATGGACACCGTCGGCAGCTTGATCCGGGCCGGAAGGGCCGCGGCCGAGCCCTGGACTTCGGCAACCAGGGCCGCCAGGCTGTCCAGCCGCGCCTGGTAGGCCGCAACATCGGCCCCCGTTGCCCCGTAATCGGTGATCAGCGCGCTGATGGAGCCGTTCGCGGCCTGGATCCGGGCCGCCAGCGCGTCGTTCGCGGCCTTCGACGTGGCGACCGCCTGGAGCAGCGGCTCCCGGGTCGCGGCGATCGAGGCGTCGTCCCGAGCCTGGAGGACGGAGATCCCGGCCAGCGTCGCGGCGTACATGGCCGCCGAGGCACCGATCAGCATCCCGGCCCGGGCGGGCATCGAGAGGATGGTCTCGTGCCGCGCGACGGTCGGACGATCGATCGCCCGCGGCACGGCGATGGGACTCTCGGTCGCGCCGGCCGCCGGTCGACGGCGGACTCCAACGCCGATGGCGGGGAGGGCGCGCTCAGTCATCGTCCCGCTCCCCACCGCCGCCACCACCACCGCCGCCCCCGCCGCCACCACCACTGCTGCGCCTCGCGGCGGCCTGGCGATTGAGCGCGGCCTGGCGGGTCGCCGCGCGATTGAGCGCGTCGAGGCGGCCCTGCGCGGACTTGAGCTGCTTCTGCATCTTGGTGAGCTTGTCCTTGGCGGCCGCCAGCTGGTCCTGGAGCAGCGTGGCGCTCTCGGTGTCACTGTCCATGGAGCCATTGGCCGCGATCAGCGCGGCCTGGAGGTCTGACACCTGCGTCGCCACGCCGCCGATCTGCGCCTCGAGGTCTGCGGCGCGCCCGGATTCGGCCGCGTACTGGTCGTTGATCGTGCTCAGGCTCACCGGAGACGTGTCGAGGGGCGCTTCCGCCACCCGCCATTCGGACGCGAGCTGGACGGTGTACGCGCCAACGCCGATCACGGCGGCGGTCGCGGCGAGCACGAGCGCGCGTCGTGCGATCCTGGTGAGCAGGTCCCTGGACATCAGGACTCCTCCACGGTGACGGTTGCCGGCCGGGGCCGGACGAGGGACATGGACGACGTTGCCGGCTCCTCGACGCGCCGCGGGCGAGCCTTCGCGGTCCACCAGCGATGGGCGACGCCCAGGAGGATCGGCACGCCGGTCGCCACGTACAGCGGCATGAGCGCGCCGCCGTCCGTGCCGGCAAGGACGCTGTGCACCCACGTGAGCAGGAACGTCAGCGCCGAGAGACGATGGATCTTGAGCCACCACCCGTCGGGCAGGAGCTTGGTCCACTTGGCGGTGATCGCGGTGACGAGCATCGCGTACGCGGTCAGCGTTCCGATTGCGATGGCGGGTGTCCGGTACTCGGACAGGCCCGGGACCAGCGCGCCGAGCCAGCCGACCTTGGCGAACGGGTCGATCGCCATCAGGACGATGTGCAGGATGAGGAACGCCCAGACGAAGACGGTGAGCAGCTCGTGCCACGGAACGACCTGGCGGGTCGTCCGCCAGGCTGCGGTATTGCGCGGGTGGCTGAGGACGAGGCCAAGGCCCACCTGGAGGGTGAGCAGGAGGTAGGCAGTCACCCCGAGTGCGCGCGCGGCGATCCACGGTCGCAGCTCGAGGACCCGGGGATCAGCTGCGGGGAGCACCTGGTCGGTGACGGCCAGCGCCACGAGGGCGACCACGGCCCCGATGGCGACGAGCGTGATGGCGCCGATGCGCATGCCTGGACCTCCGTGGCGTCTCCGCATGGTGTGGTACGACTCCGAGGCAGCCCAGCACCCGAAGGTTTCACCTCGACCGGCGCCGTTGGTCCCCCGCCCACCCCGTACCAGCCGGCGGGCGCCGCTGGTACCCGGGCTCGTCAGCCGCCCAGCGCCCGGACCACCTGGTCGAGGTTCCAGGTCATCACGCCCACGTAGGTGTCGACCGGGGCATCACCAACCGTGTCCGTGTACAGGTCGGAGACCACCACCACGCCCGTCTCGTCCGCGATGGTCCGCACGAGGTCCTCGCTGAACTGGGCCTCCGCGAAGATCGCGCGGACGCTGTCCGCCCTGACCACGCGGATGAGGTTCGCAACGTCGCCAGCGCTCGGGTCCTGGCCGGGTGCGTCGACGATCGTGCCGTCGATCCGGAGGCCGTAGGCGGCGGCGAAGTACGGGAACGCATCGTGGAACGAGAGGACCGTGCGGTTTGCCTCCGGGATCGCCCCGAGCGTCGCGCGCAGCGTCGCGTCGAGACCGTCGAGCACCTCGGTGTAGGCGCTGAGCCCGGCCGCGTACTCGGCAGCGTGCCCCGGATCCACCGCCGTGAGCTGCTCGGCGATGCGCTCCGCGTACTTGGCGGCGTAGGCCGCGTTGAGCCAGAGATGGGGGTTTGTCGCCAGGCCGTCGGGGCCGCTCGTGATGTAGTCGACGCCGGGGAGGTCCTCGCCAAGGCGGACGACGGGAGCGGCCGTGCCCGCGTCGGTCACCAGGTTCGCCAGCCAGTCGTCGAGCCCCAGGCCGTTGAGGAACACGAGATCGGCGGCGGCGAGTCGCCGCACGTCTGACGGCGTGGGGTCGAAGGTGTGGACCTCGCCGCCCCGCGGCACGAGGCTGTCCACCGTCACCCGGCTGCCACCGACCTGGGCGACCAGGTCGGCCAGGATCGTGGTCGTCGTCACCACCTGCACACCACCGGACGACGGTGCGGCCGCACCCCCCGTGTCGGCGCATGCGGCCGTGAGAACGATCAGGATCAGGGCGGAGATCACCAGCGGCATCGCCCGCACGGGTCGGCGCGTCATCCCGGCTCAGCCCTCCTGCGCCTGGGCCGACGCTGCCTGGCAGGCGGCGCACAGTCCGAAGATCTCGAGCCGATGCTCGGTGACCCGGAAGCTCGAGCGGCGCCCGATCTCGCCGAGGATCTCCGCGAGGCCGCGATCCGCCACATCGAACGAGCGGCCACAACCGGTGCAGATCGCGTGGTGGTGGTGGATCGGGTCACAGGCGACGTAGGCGTGATCGCCCCCGGGCAGGTCGATCCGCTCGACGAGGCCCAGCGACGCGAACAGGTCCAGCGCCCGGAAGATCGTTGCCCGGCCCACGTCCAGCTGCCGGCGGCGAGCGTCGTCCTCGAGCTGCGCCGCGGTGAAATGGCCCTCGCGAGCCGCGATCAGATCGGCGACGGCGCGCCGTGGCGCCGTGAGCCGCTGGCCGGCCCGTTGGAGCGCGGCGACAAGGTGGCCGCCGATGGGGGCCTCAGCCGGTGCGGTGGTCACGCCGGCGTTCCGCCGACCGCCAGGGCGTCGTCGACCACCACGGGATCCGACCGGTGCCGCCGCCTGGCGAGCGGTCCGCGCGGCCCGAGGAGGAGGGCCACACCGAAGGCGGCTGTCTGGACCAGGACGATGGTGGCGCCGCTCGCGACGTCGGCCCAGTAGGACACGTAGAGTCCCACGACCGCGCTGGCGATCCCGATCACGGCGGCCAGCAGCATCACCCGCGTGAACTGCACCGTGAGCAGCTGGGCGGCAGCTGCCGGGGTGACCAGCATGGCCACGACCAGGATGATCCCCACGGCCTGGAGGCTGACGACGATCGTGAGCGCGACCAGCGCCAGGAACAGGTACTCGAGGCGGTCGACCTTGATCCCCGAGGCGGCCGCCCCGAGGGGGTCGAACGTCGCGTACAGGAGCTCCTTCCAGAGCACCGCGACCGTGGCGATGACGCCGCCACCGAGGATGAGCAGGGCAACCAGGTCCCCGGTTCCGATCGCGAGGACGTTGCCGAACAGGAAGCTGAACAGGTCGGCCACGTAGCCGCGGATGCTGCTGAACATGAACACGCCGAGGGCGAAGGTGCCGGCGAACAGCACCCCGATCGCGGTGTCCTGGCGCACGCCGGCCCGCTTGGTCACGAACCCGATGGCCAGGGCGGTGCCCACGGCCGCGATCGCTGCGCCGATGTAGAACGGGATGCCGAGCAGGTAGGCGGCGACGACACCCGGGAAGCCCGCATGGGCGATCGCGTCGCCGATGAACGCCACGCCGCGCAGCACCACATAGGTGCCCACCACGGCGCACACGACGCCCACGAGCGCGAGGGCGACCAGCGCCCGGATGAAGAAGCCGTCACCGAGGGGACCGAGCAGGAGGTCCATCAGCGGTTCACCTCGTGGAAGTGGCGCTCGCCGGGGTTCGCGTCGTCGTGGTGGTGGGCGTCATCGAGGACGATCGTCGAACCACCCAGGATCAGCAGGTGGCCGCCATACGCCGCCGCGAGCACATCGGTGTCGAGGACCAGCTCCGACGGGCCGTACGCGACCACCGTGCGGTTGATGGCGAGGACCTGCTGGAACCGTTGCGAGGCGCACGCGAGATCATGCGTCGTGGCGACCACGGTCTTGCCCCGCGCGGCCTGGGCCTCGAGAAGGTCCATCAGCAGCTCCTGGGTGGTGGCGTCGATGCCCGTCACCGGCTCGTCGAGCAGGAACAGGTCCGGCTCGGCGGCGAGCGCACGGGCCAGGAACACGCGCCGGCGCTGGCCGCCGGACAGCCGCCCGATCTGCGTCCCCAGATGGCCGTCCATGTGGACCTGTCCGAGGGCGTCACGGACGGCGCGCCGGTCGTCCGGACCGGGACGACGGACCCGCCCCAGTCGTGGAAAGCGGCCCATCATGACGACATCCTCGACCGAGACCGGGAATGCCCAGTCCACCAGCTCCGCCTGCGGGACGTAGGCGACCCGCCTCGCCTCCCGGCCCGCGGGGCCGCCGAGCACCTCGATCCGGCCGCTCCACGGGGTGGCCAGCCCGGCCATCAGCTTGAGCAGCGTGCTCTTGCCCGCGCCGTTGGGGCCCACCACCGCCAGCAGGCTGCCGGGCTCCACGGCGACGGTGACGTGCTCGAGGGCCGTGCGCTCGCCGTAGCCCGCGGAGACGTCGCTCAGCCACACGTCCGCATGGGCGTGCGCATGGGCCGCGTCCACGCCGGCCGCCGGGTCGTGGTCGTGGCCGCGATGGGCAGGGATGCCCGCAGGGTGGGAAGTCCCCGGCGGAGCCGGGCTCAGGGTGTCCATATGAGACACAGTATCATCTAGCGACACACGTCGCGAATCCTGCCCCAACGCCGCGTGTGCGCGACAATGCTGTCTGTTCCTCGCCCCCAGCACCAGACCGGAGGCCTCCCCTGAGCGGCAAACAACCCACCCCGTCGACCACCCGCAAGGAGCGTCGCGCCGCCGAGCGCCGCGACCGGTTCGAGGCCGCCCGGGAGGAGCGGCGCGCGCGCCCGGCCGGTGGCGGTGGCGGGCCCTCGTTCATCAACAGTCGGAACATGACCATCGCCGGCGTGCTGATCGGCGTGCTGATCGTGGCCGTCGTGGCCGTCGGCCAGCTGGGCAACAAGGCGACCGGCCGGCTTGTCGACCCGGGATTCGCCTACCAGGCTGCGGTCGAGGACGGGTCGAACCTGGGCTCGGTGGATGCGCCGGTCCTGCTCGAGGTCTTCGAGGACTACCAGTGCCCGGTCTGCGCCCGGTACTCGCTGGACGTGGAGCCGACCATCGTCAACAAGTACGTGGCCAGTGGCCAGGTCCGGATCGTGCACCACGACATCGACCTGCTGGGCGGTGGCGGCGACGAGTCCCGGATCCCGGCGCTCGGAGCCTACTGCGCGGACCAGCAGGGCCTGTACTGGTCCTACGCGCACTGGATCTACAACAACCAGGACGGTGAGAACCAGGGTGGCTTCCGGCGCGAGCGCGTGATCCAGATCGCGGTGGCGGCGGGCGTGGACGAGGCGGCCTTCAACACCTGCATGGACAGCCCGGAGGCGGCAGCCGACGTCACCCAGACCACCGACATGGCTGCCGGCCTGGGCATCAACTCCACGCCGACGCTGCGGATCAACGGTGGTGACCTGATCCGGTCGCTGCTGACCGCGACGGACCTGAGCACCCTGATCGATGCCGAGCTGGCCAAGGCCAGCGGGGCGCCGGCCTCCCCGACCACCGCCCCCTGACCATGGACGACGGAATGCCGCGGGTCCGCCGTGGACCGCTTGGCCTGCCCCTGCTCGCCTTGGTGCTGGCCGGCACCGCGATCGCCGGGTACCTGGGCCTCACCCGGCTGATCGGCGAGCCGGCGGTCTGCGGGCCGAGCCTTGGCTGCGAGACCGTCGCCCAGTCCCCGTACTCGCAGGTGCTGGGGTTCCTGCCGGTCGCATACCTCGGGTTCGGGTTCTCGCTCGTGCTGTCAGCGCTTGCCGCGACCTGGTGGTGGCGATCGGACCGGCGGGCGCTGCTGGCGGCCTACGGCCTGCTGCTGCTCGGGACCCTGTTCGCCGCGTACCTCACCTATCTTGAGCTGTTCGTGATCGAGGCGATCTGCCCGTGGTGCGTGTCATACGCGGTGACCATCGTCGTGGCGCTCGCGATCGCGGGGCTTGCCCTGCGGCGCAGCTCGCGGGGCCCGGACGCGTCAGCCGACCGTCCCTAGCGGAGGGGTGCGTACCCCGTGAGCTCCACGTAGGCCTGGCCGCCCACCGAAGTGCCGTCGCGCGTCGCGACGACGACCTGTGAGCCCTCCCAGTACACGACGCCGGTGGTTGCCCTGGTGTCGAGCTCCTGCTGCGACACCGTCGGGGAGAGGCGGATCTCGAGTCCCTCGCCCGGCAGGCTGATCGTCCACGCGGCGGGGTAGCCGGCGCCGGTCCCGGGACTCGTCCAGTGGTCCGTGACCTCGATCGCGAAGTCCGACGCATCGAGGTGGCGGGTGGCACCGTCCGGCTGGACCAGCGTGCCGTACGCCAGCGGATACGTGCCGTCGGCCGCCCGCACCAGCGACAGGGTGAGGTCGCTGCCGTCGTCGAGGTTGACCGCGAACCAGTCCCACCCGCCGCCGCCAACCGAGATGAAGTCGCCCCACTGGTGGTCGAACCAGGCATCGCCCACCACGTCGAGCGTCTCGGACCCCAGGGTCACCGTGCCGGTCGCGTCCATCGCCGTGCGCGAGTAGTAGTAGGAGCCGCCTGCGGGCCCGAAGTCGATGAAGCCGTCCGTGTCATGGAGCGCGGGCGGCTTGGTTGCGCGCAGCCGCAGGTCCAGCCCGAACCCTGGCACCGGGTCTCCGGACACCTCGCCGCCTGTCGCGGCCGCGATCAGCGCGTCGGACCCGTTGCCCCCGGCCATGGTCCATGGGACCCCCGGCAGGCGCGTCGGATCCGTCGGGTTGAAGCCGCTGACCACGAAGGCGAAGCCCGTCGGATCGCCGCCCGCGTCGCGCGGCGACTGGTCCACGCTGGGTCCGATCTCGGCCCGCTGTGCATAGTGGAACCCGCCGCCCGTCTCGTCGGTCAGCGCGAGGTGCGAGGCCCAGGTCACCGGAAACCCGCCGCGCTCGGCTCGGAACACGACGTACTCGAAGCCGAACCGGGATCCGTCGCCGGCACGGAGATGCCCGGTGTCGTACCACCACTCGGTGAGCCGGTCGTGCGGCCCGTCGTCGCGCGGGAGCTCGACGGGCTGGGGATCGGGGAGGCGCGGCGCAAGCGACGGCGGGGCCGCCTGGGCCGGCCGGGCCGCCGGGGGGTTGGCGAGCACGGGCCCGCCGCACGCCGCGACGACGATCGCGAGGACGACCGGCAGGGCGGGAACCATCGAGACCGAGCGGGATCTCATCGCGCCGCAGCCTCCGCCTCGGCCTCGGTGCGCGGAAGGACGCCCCGCAAGGCGCGGTCAAGGCGACCCGGCACCCACCAGTTCCACTTGCCGAGCAGCCGCATCGTGGCGGGCACGAGCAGCGCCCGGACCACGGTCGCGTCGAGGGCCACCGCGATCGCCACGCCGAGACCAAGCGCCTTGATCAGCACGATGTCGGCGAAGGCGAACGATCCGGCCACCACGACGACGACCAGGGCCGCGGAGCTCACGATCCGGCCGCTCCGCTCGAGGCCACGAGCCACCGCCTCGGTGTTGTCACCGGTCCGGTCCCAGACCTCCTTCATGCGCGAGAGCAGGAAGACCTCGTAGTCCATCGACAGCCCGAACAGGACGCAGAACAGGATCACCGGCTGCGTGGTCTCCACGAAGCCCAGCGGCTGAAACCCGAGCGGCGCGGACAGGTTGCCGTCCTGGAAGATCCACACCAGCGCCCCGAAGGAGGCGGCGATCGAGAGGGTGTTCATCACCAGCGCCTTGATCGGCAGCACCAGGGATCGCAACAGCACGAACAGGACGAGGAAGGTGGTCAGGACGATGAACAACGCGGTCCGCGGAAAGTCCGCCCAGACCCGCGAGACCACGTCGTCCACATCGGCTGCCCCGCCGCCGACCAGAATGGTGAACCCGGCTGGCGGGGCCAGCGGGCCGGCCGGGTTGCGGAGCTCGCCGACCAGCGCCCGGGACGCATCGTTGTTGGGTCCAACAGGCGTGTACACGGTGAGCGCCGTCAGGTTGCCGCGGGTTGTGGACTCCAGCGCGCTGCTGACGACCCGGTCGGGCGGTCCACCCGGCGACGCATACAGGAGCTGGTACTGCGCCAGCGTGATCCGCGGGTCGAGGTCCACGATGCCCGACACGCGGCTGACGCGCGGGTCTGCGGCCAGCCGGCGCGAATACTCGTACAGCGCGGCGACGTTCTCCGGCGTGGTTGCGCTGCCCCGGGTGCGCACCGCGATCACGAGCGGCGCAAACTCGCCCTCGCCGAACTCCCGGACCAAAACGTCGTACGCCTCGCGGGATGGGACCGATGGCGGGAGGATCGTCGCGTCGGGCGCGTTGAACCGGACGTGCAGGAACGGGGTCCCCAGGACGAGCAGCAGGCCCAGGGTCGGGATGAGCACCGCGACCGGGTGGCGCATCACGCGCCGGGCAAGGCGGGCCCACGGCCCATCGGCACCGGGCTCGACGGTCACCTTCCGGACGCTCCAGCGGTCGATCCGCGTGCCCAGGATCGCCAGGATCGCCGGCAGCAGGGTCAGGGCCGCCGCGACCGCGAGACCGACCACGATCGCGCCCGCGATGCCGACCGAGCGCAGGATCATGAACTCGAACAGGACGAGGCCCAGGAGGCCCAGGAGCACGGTGAGCCCCGAGAAGAACACCGCTCGCCCGGCCGTCGCGACCGTCACCCGGACCGCCTCCGCGACCCGGTCCGGACCCTGCCGGTGGGCCAGCTCCTCGCGGAACCGGCTGGTCATCAGCAGCGAGTAGTCCACTCCCAGGCCGAGGCCAAGAAGCGTGGCCAGGTTGAGCACGAAGATGCTCATCGGCGTCACCGACGCCACAGCGTAGATCCCCGCCAGCGCGACCAGGACGCTCGCACCGCCGACCGCGAGCGGGACACCGGCCGCCACCACGCCGCCGAACACGAGCAGCAGTGCCAGCGCCGCCAGCGGCAGGGAGATCAACTCGCTGCGCCGGAGATCGCTCTCGGTCACGTCCTGGACGTCGCCGTAGAACGCCGGGCCGCCGCCGATCTGGACGCGCAGGCCGGGCACCTCGTGCAGCGCAGCGGCGACGGGCGGGATGGCATCGGGGGAGTCGTCGGGAGGGAGGTCGAGGAACACGATGTCGTAGGCCGTGTGACCGTCGGCGCTCACCTGGCGCGGCGCAAGCACGTGCGACAGGATCCGGGTCACGTGCGGCGCTCCGGACACGTCGCGGGTCGCCTCGTTCACCGCCGCGATCCACGTCGGCGTCCCGGCGCTGAGCGTGTCGGAGGTGTACACCAGCACGAACGCCGACGGCTCGACACCGAGCTCCTCGGCGAGGACCTGCTTGGCCCGCGCGCTCTCGAGATCGTCAAGGATGAACCCGCCCGCGGACAGGGCCCCGGGTGCCTGCGGGGCGAACGGGAGGGCGGCAAGGAGGAGGACGGCCCACGACGTCACGATCCACCACCGGCGGCGGACGGCAAACCGGCCGATACGATCGAAGCTCATACGCGATCCCGTTCGGGGCAGGCCCGGCACCGGATGGCCCCACGGCACCGCGGGTTGAACGTGCTCATAGTCGGTAGCATGTTATGAGGGATCGACCGTCCGTGCCGGGCGGCACGGGTGCGGGGTTTCGAACGGCCCGCGCCGTTCTGCTAGGATCGTGCGGCCGCGCCCGGCGCGGCGCCCAGACGCCACCCCCCGTCCGAGGGATGCCCGCGTGACCATCTTCACGATCTGGTTCCAGAACTTCCCGAACAACTTCGTCATCTTCCTGGCCGCAACTGCGCTCGCGGGCGGCTTTGTCTACACGTTCGCGCGATCCGCGATGGTGGCCGAGGGCGGACGCCGGGGCTGGTCCCGGCGTGTCACCGGCCCCAACTCCCGCCTGGTGTTCGCCGTGCTGTTCGTGGCCTGGGCCGTGGTCTTCGGCGTCGGGCTGCAGCTGGTCCCGCACGAGGGCGCGAGCTCGCCGTACGGCGGCATCGGCCTGATCGCGATGTTCAGCGGCTTCTTTATCATGATGGGCCTGATCTGGAGCGTGATCGGCGAGTAGGCCGGCGCTGCAGGTCGACAGGCGCACGGAAGCCCGGCCAGCAGGCCGGGCTTCGCGATTCCTTGGCCCGGCGTCAGGGCAGCTGCTCGAGGATGCCCTTCGCGACGGCGTCGGTCGCCAGCAGGATCAGGTACGCGGTGTCGCCCTTGACGTAGACCCATTCGCCGAACCCGCCACCGCCGGCGGTGTAGACCTTCTTGCCGGCGATCGTGTCCTCGGTCATGTCGGTCGTGTCGACGCTCATCGCCGACAGAACGTCCTCCGCGTTCACGCCCTCGATCTGGACCGCGTAGATCAGGGCGCCGACGTCGCTGCCCTCGGAGGCGGCGATGGCGAAGTTGACGTCGTTGAGCGTCTTGCCGTTGGCGGTGAGGATCGGCTCGAGGGCGTCACCGCTGAGCCCCGCCGCGGCGCCAAGGATGCCCAGCTGGTCACCGTCGTAGCCGGTCCGCTGGAACGTGACGTCGCCCACCTTCTCAGGGAGCGTCGATGCGAGGTTGTTCAGCTGGCCGTCGTTGCTGCCGCTGTCATCGGTCGGTGCCTCGGTGGCCGCGGGTTCCTGGGTGGCCGCCACCGTCGCCGCGGGTTCCGTGGTCGGCGCGACCGTCCCCTGGCCTCCGGTGGCCGCCGGGCTGGCGGCCGATCCTCCGCAGGCGGCGAGGACGAGCGACAGGCTCAGGGCGCCCACGATCAGGCGTCGATCGTTCGTCATCGGACTGGTGCTCCTTTCGCCGGTGGCACGCGGAGCCGTCCAAGCGGACCCCCGGATGCCGATGCGGCGCGCGCACCGTAGCGGCCGCACCCAGTCGTGGTCAAGCCAGTGGATCGCATCGGCGTGGTCCCCGCAGTGCCGTGGACGCTGGCCGGCCCCTCCGCTATGATTCGCGGTCCATACAGGGTGCATAGAATTTATGCGTCCGGCCGGTGGCGGCGATGACCGGCAGGGCGGACACCGGGAGGTTCGGCAGGTGGTGGAGCAGGTGAACGGATCCGGCGACGAGACCGCGGTCGAGACGACGTGGGTCAACCAGCGGGATCCGGCGAAGCGGCTCGGCCCCGATGGGAAGCCGGCGGTGAGCCGCCGCGCCCCGATGTGGGCCGACACGCCCGATGAGAAGTGGAACGACTGGAAGTGGCAGCTCTCCCACCGGGTCAACGATCTCGAGGATTTCGAGCAGATCCTGGAGCTGACCGACGAGGAGCGCGAGGGCCTGTCCGCGCCGGACAAGTTCAGGGTCGATGTCACCCCCTACTTCGCCAGCCTGATGGATCCGAAGGATCCGAATGATCCGATCCGGCGCCAGATCATCCCGCTGGGCCGCGAGCTGCGGTCGTTCACCGGGATGATGGAGGACTCGCTCGCCGAGGACCGCCACTCGCCCGTCCCGGGGCTGGTGCACCGCTACCCGGATCGCGTCCTGATGCTGATCACGACCCAGTGCGCGGTCTACTGCCGGTACTGCACGCGCTCCCGGATCGTGGGTGACCCGACCCAGAACTTCAATCGCAAGGAGCACGAGGCCCAGCTCGAGTACATCCGCAACAACCCCCAGATCCGCGACGTGCTGATCTCGGGCGGTGATGGCCTCACGCTGGCGCCCAAGCTGCTGGAGTCCGCCCTGCGCGGCCTGCGCGACATCCCGCACGTCGAGATCATCCGCATCGGGTCGCGGGTGCCGGTGTTCCTGCCGCAGCGGATCGACGACGAGCTGTGCGAGATGCTCGCCAAGTACCACCCGCTGTGGCTGAACATCCACGTGAACCACCCCAACGAGATCACCCCCGAGCTGGCTCGTGCGTGCGACAAGCTGTCCCGCGCTGGCATCCCGCTGGGCAACCAGTCCGTCCTGCTGGCGGGGGTGAACGACTGCGTCCACACCCAGCGCGAGCTGGTCCAGCGCCTGGTGGAGAACCGGGTCCGGCCGTACTACATCTACCAGTGCGACCTGGTGGAAGGCGCCGGCCACTTCCGGACGCCGGTGGGCAAGGGGCTCGAGATCATCGAGGGGCTGCGCGGCCACACGTCGGGCTACGCGGTTCCCCAGTTCATCGTTGACGCGCCGGGCGGCGGCGGCAAGATCCCGGTCATGCCCAACTACCTGGTCTCGTACTCGGACCACAAGGTGATCCTTCGCAACTACGAGGGCTACATCACCACCTACGAGGAGCCCACGGAGTACCAGCCACACGATTCCTCGACCTGCCGGTATTGCCAGAACCCGCGGCCCGAGCCGGGCCAGGAGGGGATCACCGGCCTGCTCGACGGCAAGAAGATGTGGATCGAGCCGACGGGGTTCCAGCAGGTGCACGATCGCGGCGCGACCGGCACGCACCGGCTCAAGGACCCCTCCAAGTGGGTACCGCTGGGCGTCGGTGCGATCGAGGGGTCGGCCACCGAGTCGACACGCGAGCTGCCCGTCCTCGAATCCGGTGACGCACCCGCCGAGTAGATCGAAAGGGGAGGTGGAGGACGCGGCTTTCCGGCCGCGGCGGTGCCCTGCCGCGGCGGTGCCCGACGGCCGCTTCGGCCCACGCCGCCGCGCTGCCCGACGGCCGGGTTGCCCTGACGGCCGCTTCGGCCCACGCCGCCGCGCTGCCCGATGGCCGGGTTGCCCTGACGGCCGCTTCGGCCCACGCCGCCGCGCTGCCCGATGGCCGGGTTGCCCTGACGGCCGCTTCGGCCCACGCCGCCGCGCTGCCCGATGGCCGGGTTGCCCTGACGGCCGCTTCGGCCCACGCCGCCGCGCTGCCCGATGGCCGGGTCGGCCAGCCGCCGAGTCGCCCTGTCGCTCGCTTCACCCTGCCGCCAGGCTCGTCGGCCTTCGCTGGGAGTGAACGCTTTGCCGTCGAGGCAGGTTGTGGCGGCTTCCTCGCACGCCGGCGTTGACTCCGGGTGGCCGAGCGCTGCCCAGGCCGAGCCCAGAGCCACCTTCGGGCCGAAAGTGTTCACTCAGGGTCAGCGCCGCTGGGCCCGCGGCCGGTGGCGCCGCAGCCTGAACAAGCCGCACGCGTCCAGCGCGCCGCCCGATGCACGCGTCCAGCGCGCCGCCCGCTGCGCCCGCGTCGACGGGCGGCTCCCGGGTCGGGCCTACAATCGGCGAGCCATGACGGAACGCGACGATCCCCGGCCGCCCGCGAAACGAAAGAAGCCACCCATTGGCCAGTCGATCGGAGGCGTGCTGTTCGGGTTCGAGCAGCAGGTGTGGCGCAACCAGCCGCCGCCCCACGAGCTTGTCCACCAGGCGCGGCCGGACGACCCGGTGCCCGCCGGTGACGGCAGCTTCCTGACGCTGGAGCTGCCGCCCACGATGAGCCTGCACCACGACGAGCCAGGGGGACCAACCATCGTGCCCGAGCTCGACCCCGGCGCCGTCGGCCGCCGCCAGCTTCCCGCCGGGTTCCCCGGCGACCTTCCGCGACCACCGGTCGTCGCCGAGCCCGGCGACCCGTTCAGCTCACTTCGCGTGATTGACACCATCGCGCGCATGGACCGGGGGCGCACCATCCGGATGGACGACCTTGTCGACCGCCTCAACGCGACGCACCTCGACTGGCTGTTCACGCGACAGGTGGTGGTGGACGTGCTGGTCTCGCTCCAGGCGAACTGGATGGCCGACTACCGGAACAGCTCCGGGATCGTGCTCGACGACAGCGACCGGGGCCCCGTCGTGACCCTGGAGGACTCGCCGCGCGTGGACCCGTGGCTTACCCAGCAGGCGCAGCGCCACGCCCAGAGCTGCCGCGAGGCGCTCGATGCCTTTGCCCGACGGGACAGTCCCTACGCGTCGGGCTGACGACGTGGACGGCGGCCCCGGCCCCGGCCCCGCGCGGAGCACGCCAGGGCGAGGCGAGCCCGAGGTTGCCCTCTACGCTCCGGTCAAGGCGTTGCTCGAGGCGCAGGGCTACGAGGTCAAGGGCGAGGTCCTGGGCTGCGATGTCGTCGGTGTCCGCGGGGAGGAGCCGCCGGTGATCGTGGAGCTCAAGCGCTCGTTCTCGCTGGCGCTGGCGCTCCAGGGCATCGACCGGCTCTCCGTCAGCGACATCGTGTATCTCGCGGTCGGAGCGTGGCCGAGGCAACCCGCGGACGTGCGGCGGCTGTGCCGGCGGCTCGGGCTGGGCCTGATCGTGGTCACCGGCGGACGCGCCGACGTGCTGGAGGACCCGGTTCCGTACCGCCCCAGAAAGGACGTCCGACGACGCTCCCGGCTCCTGCGGGAGCACCAGCGGCGGGTCGGCGACCCGACGCCCGGCGGCGCCAACCGGCAGCCCGTGATGACCGCGTATCGGCAGCAGGCCCTGCGCTGCGCCCGGCTCCTCGAGGCAGGCCCCATGCGCGTCCGCGATGTGAGGACGCAGGCGGACGCACCCGGAGCCGGCTCCATCCTGCGCGACGACGTCTACGGCTGGTTCGAGCGCGTCGAGCGCGGCACCTATCGCCTGACGCCAAACGGCCGGCTGGCGGTCAGCGCGGACCGGGAGCTGGATCCGGGCGCCGCCCCATGAGCGCCGGGCCGCCGCCCGCGCGCGGGCCCCGTCCGTAGCGCGCCATGACGTCGAGCAGGCGATCGTGGTCCAGGGCGTGGGCGGTGATCCCGTCACGCCCGGTCATCGTCTGCGCTGCCAGCAGCGCGTTGACCACCGCCGCCTCGACCGCTTCGACGGCCGCCTGGAACAGCGGCGACATCGCCTTGTCGACGACCATCCGTGCCTCGATGGTCCGCCTCGCATCCTTCTCCGTCCCGGATGCCCCGAGGGCGCGGTTGCCGGTGGCGAACGCGATGAACAGGTCGCCCGACCCGTGTGAGGCAATGGATCCCATGCGCGCCAGCCCCAGGCCGGCCCGCTGGGCCAGGCGCTCGCACTGGTGCGGGAGCAATGGTGCGTCCGTCGCCAGGACCACGATGATCGAGCCGCCGCCCGGGCCCTGGCGCCCCGCCATGCCGGGGGCCGCGTCCGAGCTCGCCGCGTCGAGGGCGTCCACCTGGTCCCACGCGCTCGGCACCTCGGTGACAGGGATCTCCTGGCCCACCGGCACACCGTCAACCCGGAGCAGGTCGCGCGAGCCGTAGTTGCCCTGGACCAGCGCCCCCACGGTCCAGCCGCCATCGGCGTCCGGCACCCGGCGAGAGGCCGTCCCGATGCCGCCCTTGAACTCGTGAAGGATCATCCCCGTGCCGCCGCCCACATTGCCTTCCGCGACGGGGCCGCCCGTTGCGGATGTGATCGCGGCGTCGACGTGCGCCGACCGCACGTGGAACCCATCGATGTCGTTGAGCGCGCCGTCGTACGTCTCGCCCACCACCGGCAGCGAGTGGAACACGCCCTTGCCGTCGTTCACGTGCGCAGCGTGGGCCACCAGGGCATCACGGACGACCCCCACGCTGTGGGTGTTGGTGATGCCGATCACGCCACCCAGGAGGCCGGACTCTCGGATCCACTCAAGCCCCGTCAGCTCGCCGTTTCCATTGAGCCGATGGCAACCCGCAAACAGCGGCTCCGTCCAGACCGCGTCCTCGTGCGGGACGACGATCGTGACCCCCGTGCGGACAGGCCCCTCGCCGACGACCAGGGGCCCGTCGCCACTGATCAGCGTCGTGTGACCCACCAGCACGCCCGGTACATCCGTGATCGCGTCGTGCTGACCGGCCTCGAGCAGACCGATCCTCAGGCCAAGCTCCCGAGCGCGCATCACACCTCCTGATGCCCCCGAGCGGGTGCCCGTCCGGGGAAACGCGTCCTATCATCGCCCAGTGCCGTCCTCGCCGCGAGCCACCGAGACAACCCGTCGCCCGTCCGGCGCCTCCGCTCCGGGAGGCGTGGTCACCCGGCGGCTCCCGTCGCTCGATGCCGTGCTGCCGATGGATGCGGCCGAAGCCTTCCGCGACCTGCCCGGGCTGGCGCTGCTCGAGAGCGCGAGGCCCGGTCGCACCGGTCGTTGGAGCTACCTCAGCGCCGATCCCGTTTCGGTCGTGGACACGCCAGCGGAGGGACCGGATCCATTCGCGGAAGCTCGCGCGCTGCTGGTGCGGATGGACGGCGGATCGCCCTGGCCGTCGGGGGACCAGGGCGATCCCGTCACGCCGCCGTTCCTCGGTGGGCTGGTGGGGTTCCTCGGGTATGACCTCGGGCGCCGCTTCGAGCGGCTGCCATCGATCGCCCGGGTGGACCAGCACCTCCCGCTGCTGCGGCTCGCGCTCCACGACTGGACCATCGCCTGGGACCGGCGAACGGGACGGGCCTGGCTGGGTGTGCGGGCGGTTGACGGCGACGTCACCCGGGTGGCCAGGCGTGTAGGCCAGATCCTCGATCGGGTCGAGCGGTTCCTCGGCGGCTACCTGCCGGATCCCCGGCCGGTACCCGACTCGCGCTCGATCCCCGAGGCCGCGATCCCGACCTCGTTCCGCTCCGGGACCTCGCACCCGGCGTGGCTGGCGGGGGTGGACGCCGTCCGGGCAGCGATCGGCCGGGGCGAGATCTACCAGGCGAACCTCACCCGGCGCCTGCTGGCGCCGTTCGCGGGGGACCCGTGGCCGCTGTTCCGGCGGCTCCGCACCGGGGACCCGGCGCTGTTCTCGGGGTACCTGGACCTTGGCGCCTCCCCCGCCACCGGCGCCCCACGGGCGCTGCTGTCGGCGTCTCCCGAGCCGTACCTCTCGGTGGACGGCGACGGGAACGTGAGCACGGACCCGATCAAGGGAACCCGGCCCCGGGGCCGCAGTCGCGACGATGACCGGGCGCTGGCCCGCGAGCTGCTCGCCAGCCGCAAGGACCAGGCCGAGAACGTGATGATCGTGGACGTCCTGCGCAACGACCTGGGCCGGGTCTGCGAGCCGGGTTCCATCCGGGTGCCGCGGCTGCTGCGCCTGGAGCGGACCGCAGCGGTCCAGCACCTGGTCACGACCGTGACGGGGCGCCTTCGGCCGGACCGCGACGCGTTCGAGCTCCTCGCGGCGGCGTTTCCCGGCGGATCGATCACGGGTGCGCCGAAGATCCGCGCGATGGAGATCATCGAGGGGCTGGAGCCGGTGCGGCGCGGCCCCTATTGCGGCGCGATGTGCTGGATCGGTCCGGACGGGCGGCTCGGGTCGTCGATCCTCATCCGCACGTTCGTCGCGGACGGCGAGCGGCTCACCCTCCACGTCGGGGGCGGGATCACGTGGCGAAGCGACCCCCAGGACGAGTGGGACGAGACGGTCGCCAAGGCGAGTGGCCCCCTGTCGTCGATCGGGGCTGCCGAGGCACCCGGCGAGGTGGACCGATGAGCGACCGGATGCCACGGTTCGTGTGGGTCGACGGTGCGGTCCGCCCGGCGGAGGACCTCCACCTGTCCGCGTTCGACCGGGGGTTCCAGCTCGGGGACGCGCTGTTCGAGACGCTCCGGGCGCGCGCCGGCCACGTGACCGAGCTTGCCGAGCATTGCGCGAGGCTCCACCGATCGGCGGATGGGCTGGGCATCGCGCTGCCGGCCGACATCGACGCTCGCCTGGCTCGAGGGATCGGCGACCTGCTTGCGGCGGAGGGCCTTGACGGGCCTGGCGGCGATGCGTCCGTGCGGGTCACCGTCTCGCGCGGTGCGTGGAGCTCACGCGGGCTGCTGCCCCCCTCCTCGGTGCACCTGGAACCCACCATCGTGATCCAGGTGTGGCCCGTGACGCCGGCGCCGGCCGATCACCTCGAGCGGGGCCTGTCGCTGGTGGCGTCCGTGATCCGGCGTGACCCGTCCAACCCGCTCCTGGCCCTCAAGACCACCTCCAGGGTGGACTATGTCTTCGCCCGCCTCGAGGCTCGCCGTGCCGGTGCCGAGGACGCGGTGTTCCTGACGTCGTCCGGCCATCTCTCCGAGTGCACCACCGCGAACATCTTCCTGGTTCGCACGGCCCTCGACGGCGCGATGGAGCTGGCAACCCCGGACCTCGCCTGCGGCATCCTGCCGGGCACGACCCGCTCCTGGCTGCTGCACTGGGCGGACGGGGTCGGCCTGCGCCCCGTCGAGGGCTGGCTCACCCCGGACGAGCTCGCCGCGGCCGCCGAGGCGTTCATGTCCTCGTCGGTGGCCGGCGTGCTGCCGATCACGCGATTCAACGGGCACCCCATCGGTGACGGTCGGCCGGGCCCCTGGACGCTGCGGGCGCGGGCCGACCGCGAGGCGGTGTTCGGGGCCGGAAAGACGTAGCCGCCGGCGGTGATGGCAGCGACACCCCGGCCGTTGCCAGCCAGTCACCGGATTCGCCCCGATGGGCCTCCGGACGGCGGAATCGTGGACCGGCAGACGACATTTCCGGCGGCGTGCGGCAAACCGCTGCCTCCGGGACAACGGTCTCGCCGCACGCGTGATGAGGGAGGCAGAATCGTGGACTCGGGGTCAACGGCTCCGCGACGAGGTGTAGTCGCCGCCAACGCGACGGCGGCTGAGCCGGGAGACCCGACCTACACTGGATCGATGACGCGCGACGAGCTGATCCTCCGCACCCGCCAGCTCATCGCCGAGGGCGAACGGCTCGAGGCGGACCCGTCGCTCACGGCGCTCCAGACCTGGCTCCAGCTGTCCGACGACCTGCTCGCCACGGCGTGGGGGTCGATGGATCGATACCACCTGGCGTGGCTGATGGTGGGCAAGCCCAAGGGGATCGTCCGCGGGCGTCCGATGACCGCCGAGGAGGAGTCGACCTACGTCCGGGAGGTCGCGGGCCAGAAGACGGCCGCGCTCCGGATGAGCCTCGATGCGGTGGAGCGCCAGGGCATGCCATACCGTGGCGAGACCGGGGGGGTCGGCGCAGGTCAGGGTATGGGCCAGGTGCCCGCGAGCGGCGTCGGCCGGTCGATCCCCCTGGACCCCGCGCTGCAGGCGCGCCTGGACGAGGCCCGCCGCACCGCAGCCGAGCACCCCGCTCACGGCGAGCGGCGTGCCCCTCGACCGGAGCGACTCCAGCGGTAGGCCCCGGCCCCGATGAGCACCGGGCGGCCGCGATCGTCAGCGGGCACGCGCGGCGCCCACCACAGCGGCGACCACGACCGACAGCGGTCCCCACAGCCCATACCGCTGCGCGACGTACTCGAGCGGGCCCAGCACGCCGCCCTGCGTCAGCGCGTATCCCCAGTCGATGGCGATCGCAAGCACGATCGCCCATGCCGCCAGCGACGCCGCCAGGGCGATGCGTCGCTGCCCCCTGGCGATGGTGTCATGGCCCCACCAGATCACAGCAACGCCGATGACCCAGCCGAGGAAGGCGGCGACGGCCAGCAGCCCGACACCCAGGTCCAGCAGCCCGATCAGGAAGAACGCCACGGCGCCTGCGTCCGCGACCACGAGGACGGCGACGATCGCTCGCGTCCTGGGGTTGCTCGCCGCCCCGTCTGGCGCCGCATCCCTGCCTGGTGCCGCCCGGTACCGCTCGCCGGGCGCCCGGTCCAGGCGCCGTCGCTCACCCCCGTCCTGCTGCTCGCTCATCCCGACATGCTACGCATTGTGGCGTCCGGGGCGGTATCCTTCGGCACCGTGAGCCATCCGTCGCTGGGCAAGCCGCCGCGCAGCCTGCAGGCCGGGTACCCGGACGCCGCCGCGCGACTTCGCGCCGGCCGCGCCGCCCTCGCCGTCCGCGCGCTCGAGGTTGCCGTGGACGCGGATCCGACGATGCGAACCCGATACGACGAGGCCGGATTGCGCAACCTCCTCCGTGACGCCGAAGTTCATGTCGACCGCCTCGCCCTGTGCGTGGCCGCCGACGACAGCCAGTGGCTGGGGCACTTCGCGGACCAGACGGCCACCGTCTTCCGCCGCCGCCGCGTCGGGATGGACGACGTCGTGCGGCTCATGGATGGGCTCCGGGCGGCCGTCCGCGGGGTGCTGTCCGCGGACGAGATGGTTCCCGCCGACGGGGCCATCGACGAGGCCGTGAAGGTCTACCACGCGTATCGCCGGCTGTCGGGCGATGCCCGCCGGAAGAACCGGATCCTCGACGCCATCTACAAGGGCATCTGACGATGACGATCAAGTGGGTCCAGATCGACCCGCTCGTGATGAACGGCGAGCCCTTCTGCTATGGATCGCGCCTCACCGTCCGACAGGTCCTTGAGCTGCGGCGCAACGGCTACACCCTCGTGGACCTGCTCAAGGACCACCCGGAGCTCAAGGTGATGGGCATCGCAGAGGCGTACGCGTTCGCGGGCGCGAACCGCGCTCGATACGCGGAGTTCTTCGAGGCCGATGGTTCGCTGGTGGGACCCGGCTACACGGATGCCGAGTCCGCCCCGCTGCCCGAGCGCCTGCACATCCCGGGCATCGTGGTCAAGGGGGACGCGGTCCGCGCCTGAGCGCGCCCTTCGGCTGCGGGGTGCTGGGCCAGGCGTGGCCTCAGGCGTTCGCGGCGATCGCCTTGGGCGAGTCATGCGGCCCCGACACCAGGACCTCGGCCTGCTGATCCTCGGTGCCCGGTGACCGGACCAGGTAGCTGTGGTGGATCACCAGCTCACCCGAGGCGAGCGTCGAGCCCACGGCGCAGTACTTGGTGGCCGACAGCTCGATCGAACGGGCGACGGCCGCGACGTCGATCCCATCGCCGTCCACCACGTGGACCACGTCGAAGCGGGTGAAGTTGTTGGGATGCGCCTCGACCTGCTCACCGCTCACACGCAGCTCGTAGCGCGTGACCGGCTGGCGCTTCTTGCGCAGGATCGAGATCACGTCCATGGCCGTGCAGCCGGCCAGGGCGACGCCGACCAGCTCGGACGGGCGGGCCCCGGTGTCGCTCTCGCCGTTGTCCATGACGATCGTGTGGCCGCTGCCGACCACGGCCTCGAACCGCATGTCGTCGTTGGTCAGGAGAAGCGTGGCGGTCTTGGTGCTCATGCGGCGGACTCCGTGACGGGGAACTGTGACGCGACGACGCCGATGGCACGGACGAGGCGGGCCCGAACGTCGCCGGCCACCTCGTCGACGCGGGGATCGCCAACCAGCCCGAGGACCGCCTGGGGATCCATCGCCTCGACCACGACCGAGTCACCGTCGGCGCGGACGACGACGTTGCAGGGCAGGAGGGCGCCGATCGCCGGATCGGTCGTCAGCGCGCGGTGCGCGAGCGGCGGGTTGCAGGCCCCGAGAATGACGTACGGGGTGAGATCCACGTCCAGCCGGGCCTTCATGGTCGCGGCAACGTCGATCTCGGTGAGCACGCCGAAACCCTCCGTCCGGAGCGCGGCGACCGTGCCTTCCCGGATGTCGGCGAAGGCACCGGCGACGCGGGCGCCAAACGAATAGCGGGCGTCGAACATGATCTCCCTCTGTGGCATGGGCTCGTATGGTGCCACTTGTTTGCGTAATTGCGCAAGTAGGCGAACGGCCCTGTGACCCCGGTCCTGGCGGCCCGTTCTGCCATACCCGAGTCCGGTGGTAGGATTTCCCGGCGATGACCGATACCCAACCCTCGACCGAGCCTGCAGTCCAGCCCGCCGACGCCGCGTTTGACGCCCAGCGCCGCGCGACCGAGCTCGCCATCCTCGACGCGCTGCGCGCCGTGGTGGACCCGGAGATCGGGATGAACGTGGTGGAGCTTGCGCTGATCAGGCAGATCATCCTCGGCCCCGATTCGACCGAGGTGAAGATGATCCTGACCACGCCCTTCTGCCCCTATGCCGGCGCCATGATCCAGCAGGTAAAGGAGCAGGCCGAGAGCGTCGTGGACCACCCCGTCAAGGTCACCCTGCTGGCGGAGCGCTGGGACCCGCGCGACGCCGGCCTGATGTGGTGAGCGATCCACGAATCGACTACGAGAGCGCCGTCGCGACCGGTCGGGGAGATGACGGCACCACCGCGCTGCTGTTCGGCGGCGACCGGGTCAACAAGGATGACCTTCGAACCGAGGCGTATGGGGCCGTGGACGAGGCCGTCGCTGCCCTTGGTCTCGCGCGCGCCGAGCTGTCCGCGATGGCCCAGTCCGGGACGCTGACGCCCTACCTCGGGCGCCTCAACGAGCTCGTCCTGCGCATCCAGCGCGAGCTGTTCGTGGTGGGGGCCGAGCTGGCGACCAACCCCGAGGCGCGGGCCAAGGCGCGCGACGATGTGACCCGTGTCTCGCAGCAGATGCTCGAGGGCATGGACGAGATGCTCCGCGAGATCGAAGCCCAGATCGTCCTCCCCAAGGAGTTCGTGGTCCCGGGCGAGACGCGGCTGTCGGCCGGCCTCGAGATGGGGCGGACGGTCCTGCGGCGTGCCGAGCGGCGTGCCGTGACGCTGTCGCTCAACGATGAGGGGCTCGCCGACAGCCGGCTCCTCTCGTACCTCAACCGACTGGCCGACCTGCTGTGGGTCCTGGCCCGGGCGGCCGAGCAGGCGGAGGCGCACGCATCGACGGTCGCCCGCCCCGACCGGCGAGCCACCGGTGCCACAGCGGGTGCGGCAGCCTCACCCGAGCGGGACAACCACTGAGCGGAACCCCGGGACACCCGGAACCCCCGGAACCCCTTACGCGCCCCCGATGCCCGGCGCCGGCGCTCGCGTCTCCAGCACCGCCGGCGCGCCAAGTGACGCGGCCAGGAGCGCCTCAATGCCGGCGCCCGGGAGCGGGCGCGAGAACAGATAACCCTGTCCGCGGTCGCATGCGAGCTCGCGCAGCGACGCCAGCTGCGTGTCGGTCTCGATCCCCTCGGCAACCACGTCCATCCCGAGCCCGTGCGCGAGCGCGACAACGGCCTGCACGATCGGCGTGGACTCGAGCTCCGTGCCGAGCCCGGACACGAATGAGCGGTCCACCTTGATCGTGTCGAGCGGCAGCTGGAGCAGGTACGACAGGGACGAGTAGCCGGTTCCGAAATCGTCGAGCGCCAGCCTCACCCCAAGGGCGCGCAGTCCACGGAGTCGCTCCACCGACGCCTCCGTCTGGTCCATGACCACGCTCTCGGTGATCTCCAGCTCGAGGCACCCGGGGTCCAGGGCGGCGTGGTCCAGGATCATGGCCACGGTCGCGATGAGGCCGGACTCCGCGAACTGGCGGGCTGACAGGTTGACCGACATGGACAGGCCGGCCGCGGTCGGGAACCGCCGCTGCCACTCGCGAAGCTGGTCACAGGCCGTCTCCAGCACCCAGCGCCCGATCGGGAGGATGAGGCCCGTGTCCTCGGCAAGCGGGATGAACGAGAGCGGCGGCATCATCCCGCGCGTGGGATGCTCCCAGCGCAGCAGCGCTTCCATGCCCCGGATCTCACCCGTCTCCAGGCTGACCAGCGGCTGATACTGGAGCCGCAGCTCCGACCGCTCGATGGCCCGGTGCAGGTCGTGCTCCAGCGTCGTCCGCTCCAGCATCTGGGCGTGCATCTCGGGGTCGAACAGGATGGTCGTCCGGACCGGGTCCGACTTCGCGCGATGCAGGGCGATCTCCGCCTGCTTGAGGAGCTCGAACGGGTGCCCGAGGGCGGGGCTGCCAACCGCGATGCCCATGCTGGCGCCGACGGAGATGTCATCGCCGCCGAGATCGAACGGCTCCGCGATCGCTGCCTCGATGCGCCCCGCCACCCGCTCCGCCTCGCGCGCGCTTCGTACCCGCCCCAGCAGGATCCCGAACTCGTCCGACCCCAGCCGCGCGACCGTGTCGGTGGTGCGTGCGGCCACCTCCAGCCGCCGGCCGACCTCCGCGAGCAGCTGGTCTCCGGCCGCATGCCCGAGACTCTCGTTGACGACCTTGAACCGGTCCAGATCGAGCAGGATGAGCGCGATCCGGCCTGGCGACACGCGGCGCCGGCCCTGGTCGCGCTCGTCGAGGTCCACCAGCTCCGCGAGGCGGTTGAGGAGCAGGGTCCGGTTGGGGAGCCCGGTGAGCGAATCGTGCAGGGCTGCGTGCGCCCGCTGGCGGACCTCGGTCTGGGCCCGTTCGAAGAGGCGGGCATTGTCCAGCGCGATCGAGGCAAGCTGCGCGAACCGGGCCAGCGTTTCGACCTCGCGCTGGCTGAACGGCCGGGACGCGTCGCCCGACGCCAGTCCGATCAGGCCCAGCACCTCACCCCCCGACGTCAGCGGCACCGCGCAGACCGCCCCGAACACCTCGGACGGAAGGTCCGGCGAGCGGTCGGGGTAGGCGGCATAGTCGTCCACCACCACCGGCTGGCCGCTGCGGACCACGGCCCAGCCCACTCCGGCCCCGGCCGGTAGGCGGTACCCGTCGTATTCCGCGAAGTTGCCGATGCCAACGCGAGCCACGAGATCCAGCCCACCGTCGGGTTCCAGGCCTTCCTCGAGGAGATAGAGAAAGCCGTGGGCGACGCCCACCAGCCCGGCGGCCCGCCGGACGATCTCTGCCAGCAGCTCACGGGGCTCGAGTCGCTCCAGCAGCCGGAGCGTGGTCTCGTCGACGGCGGCGAGGTAGAGGTCGCGGGTCGGGTCCTCTCGGGACAGCCGGGCGCGACCAGACGGCTTGGCGAGATACAGGGCTTGGTCGGCGACCGCGACGAGCGCATCCTTGTCCTGCGCGTCCTCCGGGAAGTGCGCGATGCCCACGCTGACCGTCACGGGCGGACCATGAACCTGGGTCAGCCGCGCGACCGCGGACCGGATGCGCTCCGCCACCACGTGCGAGCCTGGCCGGTCGGCGCCGGGCAGCAGGACGGCGAACTCGTCGCCGCCGTAGCGGTAGACGGAATCGCCGTCACGCAGCGAGTCCTTCATCGCCGCCGCGACCCTGGCCAGCAGCGCGTCCCCGGCCGGGTGTCCGTGGGTGTCGTTGTAGGCCTTGAAGGCATCGAGGTCGAGCATGAGCAGGGCGAACGGCGCTCCCTCGTCCAGCATCGCTCCGGCCTGCCGCTGGAAGGCACCGTGATTGTGGATGCCCGTCAGCACGTCCTGCTCGGCGGCGGTGACGGCCGCGCCGTGGGTCTCGGCGTTGCTCAGCGCGATCGACGCCTGGCCGGCGAACAGCTGGACAAGCTCGAACTCGTCCCGGCTGAAGTGCGACGTTTCGCCGCCCATCCGGGAGACATTGAGCGTGCCGATGACCTCGCCGGCCGCGAGCAGCGGGCAGACGATCATGGACTCGGATTCCTCGGGCGTGCCGGGGATCTGGACGACCCTGGGGTCGAGGTGGGCATCGTTGGCGAGCACGGCTTCGCTGTTGCGGATCACCCAGCCGGTGAGCCCGACGTCCAGCGGCCCCTCGTGCGACAGGATCAGATCGGCGAACCGGTCGCGTGACACGACGGCGCGACGGATCAAGTGCGCCCAGTCAAGCCGGTAGATCGTCAGCGAGTCGTAGGCCACGACCGACTTCAGGGAGTCGGCGATCAGCTCGAGCACGCTGGCCGGTTCGAGCGTGGCCATCAGCTGCCCGTTGACCTCGAGCAGTCGACGCTGGCTTTCGAGCCGGTGATGCAGCTCCTGCTGCTGGCGACGGACCTGTCCGAAGGCGTCCGCGTTGACCATCGCCTGGGCCGCGTATCCCGCGAAGATCTCGAGCGTCCGCTGGTCGTCCTCGGAGTACCTGTCGTAGCCCATCTTCGAGAGGACGATGACGCCCAGCACGCGTGACTCATAGGACATCGGCACGAGCAGCATCAATTCCACGCCGCGGTCTCCGCCCAACTGCCGGCCACGCGGATCCGCCCGTGCGTCGCCCAGGCAGATCGACTCGTTGTGGAGCGCCACCCAGCCCGTGAGTCCCTCGCCGACCCGGAGGCGCAGCTGGTCCGTCGTGGGCCGCCCGATCCCCAGGAACTCGCCCTGGAAGGCGACCGGCTCGCAGGTCTGCGTGCGCTGGTCCACGCGATAGACCCGGATCGTGTCGTGGGCGATGAGCCGATCGGCCTCGGCCACGATCGCCTCACCGATGCCCTCGACCTCCTGGATCCGGTTGAGCCGCGACGACAGCTCCTGGATCGCCCTGAGCCGGGCGGCACCCTCGCGGACCGAGGTGTAGAGCCGGGCATTGGTCACGGCGATGGCCATCTGGCTCGCGAAGGTCGTGCACAGCTCCAGCTCGTCGGGAGTCCACTCGAATCGGGTGCGGTGGTACAGGACGAGCAGCCCAACCGCCTCGTCGCGGAACACGAGCGGGACGAAGTTGACGGTCCGGAAATCCAGCCTGGCGTACAGGTCGGCGAACTTGGGGGCGGTCGATGGGTCGTCGACCACGATCGGGCGCCGCTCGTTCAGGGCGCGCATCCCCATGGTCGGCTCGCCGCGAGTGACGGCGCCCGCGGCGTCGATCAGCTCCTGCGTCAGGCCGTGGTGGGCGGCAAGGCGCAGCGGATGGCGGCCCGGGTCGTGCAGCCACAGTCCAGCGACATCCGTGCCGAACAGCGAGCGCGCGGAGGCGAGCACGGCCTCGAAGACCTGGTCGAGCTCAAGGCTGGCGCTGGTCTCGGCGACCACCCGGCCCAGCACGCTGGCTCGAGCCTGGGCCGCATGGACCCGCTTCGTTCGGGCAAGCGGGGTCTCGCGCGCGCGGCGCGCGGTGGAGGGCTGCGTGCTCTCGTTCGCGACGGTCATGCGAAGGCGTCATCCCTCGACCTCAGCGGGGCAGCGGGAACGCCAACCCAGAGGTGTCAACTCGCACCGTACCGGTCGGACGCCCCACGCACGATAGGCCGGAGGTACCGGGTGGCGCGGCCGCCCCCTTGCCGCCGATCTTGGATGCCGTGCCCGGGGGCCCGGTTTAGACGGGCGGTTTGGCCGTTCGTCGCCGGCGGGACCCTGTGCACCATGGACCTTTGTCCACCCGTCCCATGGTCGCCGGACACGGCGACCGAGCGAGGATCCAAGCGCATGAGCCTCGACGCGGTGGTTGGGCGGCAGCCCGACCCGTTCCTTCCCCTTCCGGCCCTGACGGTCGCCGCCGCCCGCACCGAGGCGGAGCGCTGCCTCTACTGCGTGGACGCGCCGTGCGCGACCGCCTGCCCGACGAGCATCGATGTGCCGTCGTTCATCCGCAAGATCGCGACCGACAACCTCGATGGGAGCGCGCGGACCATCCTGGCCGCCAACCCGCTGGGGGCCACCTGCGGGGCCGCGTGCCCGGTGGAACGCCTGTGCGAAGGGGCGTGCGTTCACAACGAGATGGGCAACCGGCCGATCGAGATCGGGCGGCTGCAGCGGTATGCCGTGGAGCAGCTGGCGGCATCCGAGCGGCCGTTCTTCGTGCCTGGCGAGGACGCCGGGAAGTCGGTGGCCGTGGTTGGCGCCGGACCGGCGGGCCTTGCGTGTGCGGTTGTCCTTCGCAAGGCCGGCGTGGCTGTCACGATCTACGACGCCCACGAGCGGGCCGGCGGGCTGGCCGACCACGGGATCGTGCCATGGCGCCTGCCACGCGAGACCGTGGCCATGGAGGTCGCCGAAGTCGAGCGAGCAGGCGCGCGGATCCTGACCGGCACGATGGTCGGGCGCGACGTCGAGGCCGCTGACCTGCTGGCGGTCAACGATGGCATCGTCGTCGCCACCGGTCTCGGCCACTGCAAGCCGTTGGGGATCCCCGGCGAGGAGCTGAGCGGGGTCGTTGACGCCCTCGACGTGATCGGGCGCGCCATCGCCGGTGGCGAGGAGCCTGCCCTGGGGCGGCGGGTCGCCGTCATCGGTGGTGGCAGCACGGCGTTCGACGCGGCCGCCGCGGCCGTCCGTTTGGGCGCCGAGGAGGTCACGCTGTTCTACCGGCGGGGCGCCGCCGAGTGTCCCGCGTACCCCCACGCCATCGATCTCGTGCGCTCATTGGGCGCGATGGTTCGCTGGCTGGCCGCGCCCGTCGAGGTCCTGGGCGGCACGCACGTCACCGGGATCGCCCTCGAGGCGATGTCTCTCGGGGAGCCCGACGCGTCCGGGCGCCGCCGGCCCGTGCCGGTTCCGGACTCGCGGTTCGAGGTCCGCGTCGACACGGTCATCCGCGCCGTCGGCCAGGACGGTCCGACCGAGCTGTTGACCGCGCTCGGCATGCCCCTCGAGCACGGGGTGGCACGCGTGGAGCCCGCCACGTTCCGCACCGACGTGCCCAGGATCTGGGCGATCGGCGACATCACCAGTGGCGGCGCCGAGGTCGTCAACGCCGTCCAGGCCGGCAAGATGGCCGCCGCCTCGATCATCCGCGACCTCGGCCTGGGCACCCGGATCCAGCCCGTGCGCCCGACGGACGCCACGGTCCCCGGCGTGGACCTGTTCACCGACATCGCGGGCATCCGCAGCCCCAACCCGTTCTGGCTCGCGAGCTGCCCCATCAGCAACAACGCCGAGATGGTCGCCCGGGCCTTCGACGCGGGCTGGGGCGGCGCCGTCTGGAAGACGGTCGGCGATCCGATCCGCAACGTGACCGCCCGCCTGGGCACCTTCAACCAGGGTGGCCGGCGGATCGTCGGGATCAACAACATCGAGCTGATCAGTGACCGCCCGACGGACGTCAACCTCGCGGAGATCCGCGAGGTCAAGAAGCGCTATCCCAACAACGCCGTGATCCTCAGCCTGATGGTCGAGGCCAAGCGCGAGGCGTGGCACGAGATCCTGGCCAAGGGCAACGACACCGGCGCGGATGGCTACGAGCTCAACTTTGGCTGCCCGCACGGGATGAGCGAGCGGGGGATGGGCGCGGCCATCGGCCAGGTCCCGGACTACGTCCAGATGATCACCGAGTGGGTGATGGAGAAGGCGGAGATGCCGGTCCTCGTCAAGCTCACGCCCAACGTCACCGACATCCGCTTCCCCGCGCGCGCCGCGCGGGCCGCGAAGGCCGACGGCGTCGCCCTGATCAACACCATCTCGTCGCTGATCGGGGTCGACCTCGACACCTGGGCCCCGCTCCCCAACGTGCGCGGCAAGGGCACCCACGGCGGCTATGCGGGTCCCGCGGTCAAGCCGATCGCGCTCAACATGGTCTCGCAGGTGGCCGCGGACCCGGAGGTGGGAATTCCCATCTCGGGCATCGGCGGCATCGAGACCTGGCGCGACGCCGTGGAGTTCATGCTCGCCGGCTCGACCACCGTGCAGGTGGGGACGAGCGTCATGCACTACGGCTTCCGGCTCGTCGACGACCTCGTCGACGGCCTGTCGGTCTACCTGCGGGACAAGGGTCTCCACTCGCCGAGCGAGCTGGTGGGCAAGGCGCTGCCGGCGCTCACCGACTGGGGCAACCTCGACCAGGAGTTCCGGCTCCTGGCCCACATCGACCAGCAGCAGTGCATCAACTGCGGCCTGTGCTACGCCGCCTGCAACGACGGCGCACACCAGGCCATCCGCAAGACCGGCTCCAACGGGACCACGCGGCTGGAGGTCATCGACGACAACTGCGTGGGCTGCCTGCTGTGCCAGCACGTGTGCCCGGTCGAGGGCGCGATCGAGTTCGAGGAGCTCGAGGGGGCAGCTCCGATCCACTGACGGTCCGAGAGGGACGGACGAGGCCCCGGGGTCTGCCCCCGGGGCCTCGTTCTGTGTGCGGGGGCCGATCGATTCCGCCCGGCCGCAAGCCGTCAGACGCCGGTCGTCGCCGCCTCACCCCACCGGGCGACGAGCATTCCGTACAGCACGATGACGTTGACCACCACCGAGCCGATCGTCGAGCCGGTCGTGAACGCGTGCGGGTAGAGCGCCGTGGCCAGCAGCGACACCGCGGCCGATCCGACCGCCGCCTGGCGCCACCACGCCTGCCCGGTGAGCAGGCCGACCGCCGCGACCAGGAAGCCGGCCATCGGGACCAGGAACAGGACGCCCGCCCCGAGGCGTGCGACGCTGTCGCCGACGGTGTCCGTGAGCAGCCAGGAGCGACTCGAGACGCCCTCGAACGAGGCCACGCCCCAGGCGGGCAGCCAGCCCAGCACATGCCCAACGCCGTGTGCTCCGAGCACGCAGCCCGCGACCACCTTGACCAGTCCTGCGTCCATCCTGCCGTCTCCTCAGCGTTCGTTGATTTGCCCGTGCGTACAGCGTACGCTTGCGTACGACGTACGCTAACGGTACAGTGGCCGCATGTCAAGCCCGATCGCCGTCGCACCGTGTCCCGTCGCCGGCCCCGGGCGACGCTGTCGCGGGAGGCGATCGTGGACGCGGCGGTGGCCATCCTCGACGAGACAGGGCTCGACGGCCTCACGATGCGCGCGGTGGCGGATCGCCTCGATGCGGGTGCCATGTCCCTGTACCGACATGTCGCGAGCCGAGACGAGCTGCTCGATCTCGTGGTCGCGCGGCTGACCGCCGGCGTGACCACCACGTGCGCACCGGCGACTGGCGGGCCGACCTGGCCGCGCTGGCCCATGACACGAGGGCTGCCCTGATGCGTCGCCCAACCTGACGGTCCTGCTCACGTCCCGGGCGGCATCGGCCGGAGCGGCATGGTCGCGCTCGACCACGCCCTGGGGATCCTCCGCGATGCCGGGTTCCCGCCACGCGACGCCGTGCTCGCAAACCACGCCCTCGGCAACTACGTCGCCGGTGCGGCCTGTGGGAGGCCGTGGGGCTGGCCGGCGCGAGCGGCGAGGACCGGCGACGCCGGGCCGACGACGCGGCTCGGGCCTGGGCGCCTTCCGCCCGATGTCGCACCCAACGTGACCTGGGCCGCCGGCGGCTGTTTGCGCACGCTCGATGACCGGTTCGAGTTCGGCCTCGAGGTGGTGCTCGACGGGCTCGAGGCCCGGCTGACAGCCGTCGATCCCGACGAGACGCCGTCCTGAGGTCAGCCGGGTCGATCGACCCCGGCGCCGCGTCAGCCAGGGCCTGACCGCTCCTGCTCGCGCGGCGTCAGCCAGCCGTCGTCCGCGGTGTCCTCAGCCGGCGCCGATCGGCTCCGCGGCCGTGGGCTCCGTCCTGAGCTCGAACGGCCGGTCCAGCGGGGCGTCCTCGTGGAGGGCTGTGCCGTTCATCGTCGGCTGGTGGGTCGAGAAGGTCCCGGCGACACGGCCCGCGATATGGAACCGCACATAGCGCCAGCCCATCCGGTCGAACGGGGCGGCGACCGGGGCCGGGAACATGCCCGTCTCGGTCACGGTGATCAGCTCCGGCCGGTCAAGGTCAAGCAGCTCGTCGTGGAGCTGGAGCCGCGCGTGACCGGCATGGAGCACGTTCTGCGCCCATTGCGATCCGACACCGAGCGGCGTCGGCACGAGGATGGCGTCGCCGACGACGGTCGGATGGACCGGCGTGAAATGCGCCGCGCCACTCGTGCGGCCCGTGTGCTCGAGCGTGCCGATCTCCGCGTGCTCGCTGCCCGGGTAGCCGCGGGCCAGGAGCCACGGATTGACCCGCTCGTTCATCGCCTCCGGAGACCGGGGAACTGCTCCGGCGCCGGCTTCCCCAGCTCGATCACCACCCGGTCCATCACGACGCCGACCGCGACGCCCGTCGCGAGCAGCGCCATCGCCCTGCGCACCATCGGTCTGCCTCCTGCTGTTGCGTCCGCTGAGCCTGTGGGACGCGGCCGTCGGCGGCCAGTGCCGATGCGCCACACGCGGGGATCGGGAGGAAGCGTGACGGCGAGTCACGGTATCCGCCTCGAAGCGACCTGAGGCGGTGGAGTTGCTTCGGTTTCGTGGACGATCATTTCATGCCACTGATTGCTGGATCGACCACCTCCTCTCGAACTCGACGGTGAGATGTTGCCGATGGCCGAGTGGCGGCGGGTGCGGTTGTAGAAGACCTCGATCCAGTCGAAGACGGCTGCCCTCGCCTCGGCCCGGGTCACCCAGTGGCTGCGGTCGATGAGCTCGGTCTCGAGGCTGGCGAAGAGCTCTCGGCATGGCGTTGTCGTAGCAGGTGCCGGGGGCCCCGGTGGAGGCCGCGATCCCCGATCGGCGAGTCGGTCGCGGAACGCCTCGCTCGTGTACTGGGAGCCGCGATCGGAGTGGAAGATCACCCCCACCGGCCGCGGAACCCGAGGGCAGCGTCGAGGGCCGACGTGACGAGGTCGGTCCGCTGCCGCTCGGCCAACGACCAGCCCACGACCCGCCGGGAACAGGCATCGAGGACGGTTGCGAGGTAGAGCTTGCCCTCGTCGGTCGGGAGCTCGGTGATGTCGCCGACCCACAGCCGGCCGGGGCGGTCAGCGAGGGCGGTGAAGCGGCGCCGGACGAGGTCGGGCGCGGGGCTCGCGGCCGGGTCCTGCCGTGTGGTGGCGCGGTACCGGCGGCGGGTGACCCCCGGATCCCGGCCAGGCGCATCAGGCGGGCCACCCGGCGGAGACCCACCGGGATGCCGCCGCCCCGGATCTCGGCCCGGATCCGGGGCGCGCCGTACGTGCCGCGGCTCGCGGCGTGGGCCAGCGCGATCCGGGCGACGAGCCGGGCATCGGCCTCCCGGCGCGGGGAGGGTGCCCTGCCGGGCCAGGCCCAGAAGCCGGTCGGGGAGACGCCGAGCAGGCGGCACATGCGCCAGACGGATGGCTGGCCTTCTCACGCTCGATGAACTGATACGCGCTCAGGCGCGCCGGCTCGTCTCCCGGGCGAGGGAAGCCGAGGCCGTACCTGGATCTCCCGCTCCTCCTCGAGGACGCGCACCCTCCGGCGGAGGGCGACGACTTCCGTGTGCTCGTCGAGCGCCCTCCGCTCCCGCGGGCTGGCCTGGGCCTAGTCTGCTCGACCCAGCGCCGGATCGTCTCGTGGCTCACGCCCAGGTCGGCACCGACGGAGCGCAGCGTGGCGCCGGGCTGCCGGGCGAGGCGGACGGCCTCCTCCCGGAACTCCCGGGAGAAGCGGGTTGTTCTGGCCATGGGGACACCTCCAGGGGACCTCGTCACACAATCGGGTGTCCACGAAACCGGGTCAAGTCTACATCGGCCCGGACCGCGGGCGGCTCCAGGAGCACCGTCCACCACATTGGGGTGAGGCCGTCCCCACGGGGGGTGGACGGAGAGCGATCCGTCGTGATCCTCGAGGACCCCAGGGCGACATACCTCCGGCGGTCGTTGGCGGGGTTGTAGATGGGGCGGGCCGATGTTGCCGTGCCAGCAGATGCCGGGACCCTTCGATGTCGCCGACGGACGACAGAGCCCGGCTTTGTCGACGTCCCGGCTGATGACCACAGGTACATCGAAGCGTCTTCGAGCGGGACTCCCGCACATGTAGGGGAGTGCGGGGCTGGCCTCGACGGTCGGCCGGAGCTCTGAGCACGCACGAGAAGCGTAGTGTGTGGGTTGCGACCGACAACCGTACGGCTCCGGAAGCAGGCTCGACGACCGATGAGAGGGAACGACTTGATGCGTTCGACGGTCGGTAGGAGAAGGATGAGGGGAATGAGATGGAAAAATTGGTGGGAACGAAGTACGACGCTACTGAGTAGAAGGAAGGTGATGTGGATGAGGGGAGACCGGTATAGACAACGAGGCCCTGGGTCAGATGTCGACCAATCCGCGTTACGGACGGGCGCCAGAGCACTAGTATGACAAGGGTGTTTCTCCGACTCCGAGCTCGTGCGGTGTTGACTCTTTTGTTTTTTTTTTTTTTTTTTTTTTTTTTTTTTTTTTTTTTTTTTTTTTTTTTTTTTTTCGTGCACTTACGCTTTGTTCATGCTTTTTTTTTGTTCCTCAATTTGCTCCGTTCGGTCGCAGCCTTTCCGGGATTTGCTACTTCGGCTACTTCTGGATTGTTTACTCGCAGCGGTTGCTCGTTGGTTTTTTTTTTTTTTTTTTTTTTTTTTTTTTTTTTTTTTTTTTTTTTTTTTTTTTTTTTTTTTTCCGTTTTGATGTTTGGGACCTCTAGTGTTGCGTTATCGCGATTTGGACGCGCGTCGACCGATTCGCTACTACTCTCCGATGACGTCAAGACTCTTGTGTAAAAGCAACGAGCGGGCGCGCTGCCAGGAGCTCGTTGAGGCGGAGCACCCCGCCATACAGGATCCGGTCTGCTGACCGGCGGTCAGCGAGCGCGCCGATCGGCCGGAGCCGGCGGCGGAGCTCGCGGAAGGCGCGCTCGAGCAGGTTGGTGGTGCGCAGGCTGGCCCGGAGCGGCTCGGGCAGCGAGAACACGGCGAGCAGGCTGTCGAGGTCGCGCTCGAGCCCGCGGACGAGGCGGGGATGGCGCTCCCGCCAGGCCTTCGCCCAGCGCCAGTAGGCTGCCACCGCGGCCCGCCTCGTGCGGGCCCGGTAGATCGAGCGCAGGCTGCGCAGGCAGGCCCGCCGTTCGGCGAGCGGGAGCGCCTCGAGGATGTTCCGGAGCCGGTGGGTCCAGCAGCGCTGCAGCTCGGCTGCGGGGAACGCCTCGGTGACCGCGGCGGCGATCCCGCCGGCCCCGTCGGCGGCCACGAGGAGGACGCCCTCGGGGTCGAGCCCCCGCTCGACGAGCGAGCGCAGGAGGATCCCCCAAGCCGCCGCCGACTCCGCGCTGGCCTGGCGATAGTCGAGCAGCTCGCGCCGACCGGCCGCATCGATCCCGTAGACCGCGAGGATCACCCGCCTGGCGGCCCGGCCGCTCCGGTCGCGGACCGAGACCCACAGCCCGTCGCAGAGCAGGTAGCGGGCCGCGAACGGGATCGGCCGCCGGTGGAAGGCAGCGACCCGGGCGTCGAGCGCCCGGCCGAGCCGGCTGATCGCGCTCGCGCTGAGCGGGACGCCGGTGAGCCGCTCAGCGAGCCGGGCCGTCTCGCGGGTGGAGAGGCCCCGGCTGAACGCCTCGCGCAGCAGCCCGTCGACGAGGCTCGTCCGGCGGGCCGCCCGGGCCAGGAACGACGGGCGGTACGGGACGAGCCTCCGGCGCGGGACGTCGAGCTCGGTCGCCCCGAGCTCGGTCACGAGCAGGCGCCGGTAGATCCCGTTGCGGTGGTCGAGCCGCTCGCGCGTGCGTTCGTAGCGCCCCGCGAGGATCAGCGCCGTCAGCTCATCCTCCATCGTCGCCTCGAGGATCGTCCGGACGGCGGCGAGGAGCTCGGGGCGCAGGTCGCCCCACAGCGCCTCCTCGTCCCTCACCTCCGCCCAGCGCTGGGCTGGTGTCCGGTCGGTCAGAGCGGGTACCGTTGCCATGGGCGTACTCCTTCTGTGCTGGAACACGTGAAGTTGTACGCCCGCTCGTTTCGGGCTTTCCCACAAGAGACGCTACGTCACTGGCGGTCGTTGACGCTCCAGCGCGCCCGCTCTACACTCAATCCCTAGGAAACAGGTCGGAATTCCCCGGCGGCCTCTGAGGCCGATCGGCGACCCCTCGGGGAACTCCAGACCGCCCTTGATCGCCCCGGAGGGCCGTCCCCTGACGAAATCGCGCGAGCTTCCACGGATCCGGCGCCGTGTCCTTCTCCACGAAGGGCGAGTACGGCGTGCGGCTCATGGTTCAGCTCGGGCGGCGGTATGGGGAGGGACCGGCGAGCCTGGCGGAGATCGCCGCGGACGAGGACCTGCCGCGCGCGTACCTGGAGCAGCTCGTGACGAGCCTCCGGGATGCGGGTCTGGTCGTCTCCACCCGTGGCGCTCGCGGTGGCTATGAGCTCACGGCACCGCCCGCCGAGATCCGGATGAGCGAGGTTCTCCGGGCCCTGGAGGGCCCGATCGCGCCGATGATCTGCGCCTCGGACGAGCCCGACCACGCCTCGTGCGAACGCTCGACGCTGTGCACGGTCAACGTGCTCTGGGTCCGGGTCCGCGACGCGATCACCGGCACCCTCGACGGCATGACCCTCGCGGACCTCGTCCCGGTCCGCCACATCACCCTCCATCCCCGCGTGCCGGCCACGTCCCAGGCCGGCACTGCGATGGGGGATCTCGACCCCGAAACCCCTGCAGCGCTCACAGGAGCCACCTCGTGACCGACGCCAACGACCGGGAGCTCATCATCCGCGACCTGCGTGTCGCACCGGCCGCCAAGCCGGAGCTCGAGATCCTCAAGGGGATCAACCTGACGATCCGCAAGGGCGAGACCCACGCGATCATGGGCCCCAACGGGTCCGGCAAGACGACCCTCTCCTACGCCCTGATGGGCCACCCGGCGTACGTGGTGAAGAGTGGCTCAGGTCAACTGGAAGGGCTACGACCTGCTCAAGCTGTCGGCCGACAAGCGGGCGCGCCTGGGCCTGTTCCTCGCCTTCCAGTACCCGACCGCCATCCCGGGCCTCTCGGTCGCCTCGTTCGTCCGCAGCGCGCTCAACGCGAAGCTCCAGGGCATCGACAAGAACCCGGACATCGACCCGACCGACGCGATCAAGGGCGGCGTCTCGATGATCGACTTCCGCAAGCGGATGCGCGCCAAGATGGCGCTGCTGAGCATGGACGATGGGTTCGCCGCCCGGTACGTCAACGACGGGTTCTCGGGCGGCGAGAAGAAGCGGCTCGAGATGCTCCAGATGGCGATGCTGGAGCCGGAGTTCGCGATCCTCGACGAGACGGACTCGGGGCTTGACATCGACGCTCTGCGCATCGTCGCCGAGGGTGTCAACGCCCAGCTCAACCCCGAGATGGGCGTGCTGCTGATCACCCACTACCAGCGGCTGCTCAACTACATCACGCCGGACGTCGTGCATGTCCTCGCCGAGGGCCGATCGTGACCTCGGGCGGCAAGGACCTCGCGCTGCGCCTGGAGGACGAGGGGTACGGCCCGATCCTCCGCGAGAACGGCATGGACATCAACGTCCCGGACGAGGCCCTACCCTCCCCCGTGAGCCCGAGGGCGGCGCCGGCCGGAGACGCCGGTAGCCACTGCCAGCGAGAGCGAGCACCCCATGACCACCGAGACGCGCCCGGCCCCGACCCCGCTCGACCCGGCCGCGCTGCGGGCCGACTTCCCGATCCTTGACCAGGAGGTCAACGGGCACCGGCTGGTCTACCTCGATCGGCCGCCACGTCGCAGAAGCCGACGCCCGTCCTGGAGGCGATGGATGGCTACTACCGGCACGACAACGCGAACGTGCACCGCGGGATCTACGCGCTGTCCGAGCGCGCGACGGCGGCCTACGAGGGCGCCCGCGAGAAGGTCGCCCGCCTGATCGGCGTGGCCGACCCGCGGACGATCGTGTGGACGCGCAACGCCACCGAATCCATCAACCTCGTGGCCTACGCGTGGGGCCGGCGGAACATCGGTCGCGGCGACGTGATCGTGCTGACCGAGATGGAGCACCACGCGAACCTCGTCCCGTGGCAGGTCCTGGCCCAGGAGAAGGACGCCGACCTGGAGTTCATCCCGATCACCGATGACGGGATCCTGCGCCAGGACGTGTTCGAGGTCCTGCTCCGCCTGAAGCCCAAGATGGTCGCGTTCACCCACGTCTCGAACACGCTGGGCACGATCAACCCCGTCGCGGAGATGACCCGCAAGGCCCACGAGGCCGGGGCGCTCGTGCTGATCGACGGCGCCCAGGCCGTGCCGCACCTCCCGGTGGACGTGGCCGCCATCGGCTGCGACTTCTACGTGTTCTCAGGCCACAAGGCGCTGGGTCCCACCGGCTCGGGCGTCGCTCTGGGGCCGCCGCGAGCTGCTGGAGGCGATGCCGCCGTTCATGGGTGGCGGCGACATGATCCGCGAGGTCCACCTCCGGCGCTCCGAGTGGAACGACATCCCGTGGAAGTTCGAGGCCGGGACCCCGGACATCTCGGCGCAGATCGGTCTGGGTGCGGCAGCGGACTACCTGCTCGCGCTGGGCATGGACCGGTTCGCGATCACGAGGCCGACCTGGTCGCCTACGCGCTGGACGTCCTCGCCCGCGAGGTCCCGGGCATCGAGATCTACGGCCCGGCCGCGGAGCTGCGCGGCGGGGTGGTCTCGTTCAACCTGCCCGGGATCCATCCCCACGACGTGGCCCAGGTGCTGGAGGCTCCGGCGTGGCGATCCGCGCCGGTCATCACTGCACGATGCCGCTCCACGAGCGCCTGGACCTCTCTGCCACCGCCCGCGCCTCGTTCCAGTGCTACACGACGCACGAGGACATCGACGCCCTGGCGGTCGGCCTGCAGGAGGTCCAGCGCCTCTTCGGGGGGTGACCGCGCGCCTGACATTCAGTCCAGCCTGAACACCCTGGCGCGCGAGCTCGGCCCGCACCTTCCCGACGTCAAGGCCGTCGAACGGCCGGCCCTCGCGGATCGAGACGGCCGCGGCCACCCCGGCGCCCTGGCCGCTGACCGTGCAGCACATCATCGAGCGCACCGCGGCATGGCTGATCTTGTCGCCCCCGATCGACCGCCCGGCGACCAGGAGGTTCCGCACGCCTTTCGGGCACGAGCGAGCGGTACGGCACGTGGAAATAGCGGCCGGTCGTCGGCAGGATCAGCACGCCGTAGCCGTCGATGAACTCCGGGAAGATCCCGATCGAGTCCTCGAAGCGCGCCTCGCCCCGCACGTCGTCGGCGGTCAGGTTGTAGAGCGCGTCGATCTTGCGCGTGTCGCGCAGGCCGACGGTCATCCCGAAGTTGCGCAGCCTCGCGTCCTCGCAGCCGGGCATGAACTCCGCAGCGCCTCGATCGCGTGCATCGCCTGCCTGCGGCCCTCGATCTCGGCCCGGGTGAGGTCGTCGGCGTCGGTCCCGTCGATCCCGCCCATGTGGATCAGGTTGAGGTACGTCAGGTCGCCGTTGTCGTGGACCGTGCCGTAGGTGCCGGCCATCGTGATCAGGCCCGGCGGGATGACGCCCGCCTCGACCGCCTGCTTGAACGGCTTGCGCAGGAAGGGCGAGAACAGCTCGTCCTCCTTGCCCGTGGTCTCGATGTCCCACTCGAAGTTGCCGGCCCAGTCTCGATACCGGGCGGGTCGGCCTTGATCGCGTCGATGAACCGGCGCTTGTTGACGCCCGTCATCGAGAACATCACCGACGCCGAGAGCATCTCCTCCCTGGGCGTCTTGCGGACCGGCGCCCCGGCACCAGGCGGCCACGTCGGCGTCGCCGGTCGCGTCGATCACCCGCCGCGCCAGGATCGCCTCGCGGCCGGACTTGCTCTCGGTGATCACGCCGCGCAGCACGCCGTCTTCGAGGATGGGCGCCACGAACGTCCGGTGGAGCATCGGCGTGATGCCGGCTTCCTCGACCAGCGCGTCCGCGACCACCTTGAAGCGCTCGGCGTCGAACGCCTGGCTGATCGACTGCGACTCGTCGGACGAGGCGCCCGCAGCCCGCGCCCGCGCCTCGATCTCGGTGCCGATGCCCACGCTGTCGACCGTCTGCTCGTGGCGGTACCAGGCGAAGCTCTCGACGCCGACCGCGGTGATGTTGCCGCCGAAGCAGCCGAAGCGCTCGAGGAGCGTGGTCTGGACCCCGGCCCGTGCCGCTCCCAGCGCGGCACCCAGGCCGCCGGGGCCGCTGCCGACGACGAGGACGTCCGTCTCGTGGATCACGTCGATCTCCCGGGCGGGCTCCGTGACCCGGCCGGGGGACGGAGGCGCGCGGCGTGGTCATGGAGAACTCGATTCGGGCAGGGGGCGAGCGCCGCGGGTGGCCGTCAGTCGGAGGTGGCGAACACCGGGGGCGGGCACGACGCCGACTGACGGCGGCCCCGCCGGGGTGCAGGCCGACCGAGTCCGCGGCCGCCATCTGCGCCACGACGATCGTTCCGTCCCTCAGGGCCACCTGCGCCCGGCACAGCGGAGCCGAGGAAGCTGACGGCGAGCACGCGCGCCGTGCCATCCGCGGCCGGTGTCAGGTGGACGGTTCTCGGGGCGGACCAGGGCGGTCACCGGGCCGCGGTCCGCGGACCCCGGCAGCAGCTCGATGCGCGTGCCGAGCACCTCGACCGGCGCCCGTCGGCGGTGCCCTCGATGCGGTTGGTCAGGCCCACGAACTCGGCGACGAACCTGGTCCTGCGGGCGGTCGTACAGCTCGGCCGGGGCGGCGATCTGCTCGAGACGGCCGGCGGACATGACGCCCACCCGGTCGCCCATCGCGAGCGCCTCCTCCTGGTCGTGGGTGACGAACAGGGTGGTGATGCCGACCATGATCTGGATGCGCCGGATCTCCTCGCGGAGTTGGCGGCGGACCTTGGCGTCGAGCGCCGACAGGGGCTCGTCGAGGAGCAGCACGCTGGGCTCGATGGCGAGCGCCCGCGCCAGTGCCACGCGCTGCTGCTGGCCGCCCGACATCTGGTGCGGGTAGCGATCCGCCTGCGCTGCGAGCCCGACCAAGTCGAGCGTTTCCTCGGCCTTCTTGCGGCGTGCTGTGCCGTCCACGCCGCGAAGGCGCAGGCCATAGGCCACGTTGTCGCGGGCGGTCATGTTGGGGAACAGGCTGTAGGCCTGGAACACGATCCCCATGTTCCGCTTGTTGGCGGGCACGCCGGTGATGTCCTCGCCGTCCACCAGGATTCGGCCGTGGTCCACTTCGTCCAGGCCGCCGAGGGCGCGGAGCGCGGTGGTCTTGCCGCAGCCGGACGGGCCGAGCAGGGCGATCAGCTCGCCGGGGGCGATGTCGATGGACAGGCCCTGGAGTGCGTGCACGGGGCCGTACCAGCGGTGCAGCTCCTCGAACACGACGGCGACGCCGTGACCGGCCTCGGAGGTGCTGGGGCTCGGGGTGGTCATGCGTTGGGCTCCTCGACGGCTCGCTGGGCGCGCGAACCGGCGCCGGGGGCGAAGCGAGAGATGACGAACAGGAGGGCGAAGGCGAACACCAGGGCGGCCAGCGACACGGCGACCGAGATGAACGGATCGCGCTTGCCGAGCAGGTAGATCACCACCTGGATGGTGTTGAACGCGAGCAGCGAGGAGATCGTGTACTCGCCCAGCACCAGGGCGATGGCGAGGACCGAGGCCGACAGGATGCCGCCGCGGATGTTGGGGACGATCACCTGGAAGATCGTCCGAGGCCAGCCGGCGCCCAGGCTGCGGGCGGCGTCGGCCAGCGTGGCGGTGTCGATCGCCCGGAGCGCCGCGTCGATCGCCCGGTACGAATACGGAAGCACGAGGATGATGTCGATGAAGGCAAGCGTGAGCGCGGACGCGCCGACCCCGCCGAGGTTCTGGCCCATCCAGCGGTAGATGGGGGCGATGCCCACCACGATCACGATCGCAGGAATGGCGAGCGGGAGCAGGCACAGGAACTCGACCACTCTGCGCATGCGCGGCACGCGGACCACGGTCCAGACCATCGTGGGGACCAGCAGGATCAGCATCCCGAACACCGTGAGCGCCGCGATCTCGAGCGAGGTCGCGATGCTCGACACGAGGTCCTCGTTGCCGAGGATCGCCGCGAACGAGTCGAGCGTTCGGGCGTAGGTCGAGGTCGCCCGGTCGAAGTCGCCGCGGGTGGAGAACTCGAGCATCGCGAGCAGCGGCACGATCAGGTAGCCGAGCACGATGATCAGGACCACGATCCTCGTGACTCGCTGGCCCAAGGGAGCTCGGCGCCCCCTGCCGGCGCCTTTGGGGCGGCTGATCATGGCGCCGCCCTCAGGGGCCGCAGCGCCTAGAGAGGTCGGTGTGGACGCGGTCATTTCACCCACCTCGAGGCGCGCCGCTGGATCCAGGCGTAGACGAGCATCACGAACGAGACGACCACGATCATCGCCAGCGCCAGCGCCTTGCCGACGTTCTCCTGGCCGAGCACGACCTCGCTCGTCATCTGGTTCGCGATCTGGAGGGTGATGATGGGGGCGCCCTGGCTGATCAGCGCAGCCGCGGTCGCGTACGCCGAGAAGGCGTTGGTAAACAGCAGCAGCAGCGCGCCCAGGAAGCTCGGGGCGAGAATCGGGCCGCCCACGTGCCGCCAGAACGACCAGGAGCCGCCGCCCAGGCTGGCCGACGCGTCGTACCACTCCTGTCGCAGCCCGTCGAGCGAGGGCAGGAACACGATCAGCATGAGCGGGATCTGGAAGTAGGTGTAGACCACCGCCAAACCGGTCAGGCTGTACAGCCACGACATGTCGAGCTGCATGCCGAGGTTGTTCTTGATGATGACGGTGACCAGGCCGTTGAAGCCGAAGGTCGCGAGGAACGCGAAGGCGAGCATGACGCCGCCGAACTGGGCAAGCACGCCCGAAGCGGCGATCACCATCTGGCGAAGGAGTCCGTTCGGATCGCCCCGGGCCACCGCCCACGAGAGCAGCCCGCCGAAGACGGCGCCCAGGATCGCGGTGATCACCGCAAGCTGGAGGGCCTTCACCATCGAATCGATGAATACGTCCGTGGTGAAGATCGCCTGGATGTTCTCAAGGGTGAACGATCCGTCGCTGGTCATCAACGCACCGACGGTGACGATGAGGGTCGGGAGCAGGAGGAACAGCCCGACATAGGCGTGGAAGGGGATGAGGGCGAGGTAGTTCCCCGCCCCCTTGAAACGGCTGGTGTCGGCCCCACGCGGTGTGGGACCGACACCAGCGGACGAGGGGGACTCTGGCATGGAGGCCGCTGGTTCGGTCATGCGAGCCCCTCCTCTGTCAACGCTCAGTTGGCTACGGGATCGAGATGAACTTCCAGTTGTCCGTGAGGTACGTCTTCGCGGCCTCGGTCTGGGCATCCGTCAGGATGACGGGTGCGGTCGAGGGCGGGTTGAGCGCGGCGGCGGCTGCCTGGTCGATCGTTCCGGCCGTCGTCATCGCGGCAGACCGGACCGGCAGGGCGAAGCCCTTGAGGAACGTGTTCTGGCCGGCGTCGGAGAAGAGGTACTCCTGCCAGCAGCGAGCGGCCGCCGGGTGCGCCGCGTCCTTGTTGATCGTGGCGTTGTAGAAGGCGCCGACGGGCGGCGCGTCCGTCGGGATGACGGTCGTCCAGGTGATGCCCTTGGGCTCCAGGGAGGTGGCCAGCGGGCCGTTGTTGTAGCCCCAGTCGATGACGATCGGGGTCTGGCCCGACGCGATCGTCGCCGGGGTCGGGTCGACCGGCAGCAGGTTGCCCATGTCGGAGAGCGTCTTGAAGAAGTCAACGCCTGGGGCGATGTCGTCAGCCGAGCCGCCGTTGGCCAGCGCAGCCATCACGACGCCGTTGAAGCCCGCAGAGGCCTTGAGCGGATCGCCGTTGAGGCCGACCTTGCCCTTGTACTTCGGATCAGCGAGATCGGCGACCTTGGTGATCGTCCCAATGCTGGTGTCGTAGCCGATCGACATGAAGCCCATGTAGTTGTTGGTCCAGACGCCGTTCGGGTCCTTGTTCCCGTCCGGGATGTCTGCCCACGTCGCGACCTGATACGGCGCATACATGCCGGTGTTGGCGAGCATGACGGCCGTCCCGAGGTCGAACGTGTCGGGCTGGCGGCCGGTGCCGGCCAGCTGGTTGGCAGCGTCGATCTCCTGCTGGCTGTTGGCGTCGGGCTGGGCCGAGTTGACCTTGATCCCGTACTTGGTCTGGAAGTCAGTGATCATCTGGCCGTAGTTCGCCCACTCGGGCGGCAGCGCGATGACGTTGAGCTCGCCCTCGGCCTTGCCGGCGGCGCAGACGGCGTCGACGCCGCCGTCACCAGCGGAGGTGGCGGTCGACCAGTCAACCGCCGCGGCGGTGGGCTCGGTGGTGGACGCGGTGGTGGGGGCGGTGGTGGGGGCGGTCGTCGGTGCCGACGTGGCACCCGACCCGCCGCAGGCGGCTACCGCGATGACGGTGACCGCCAGCGCTGCAATGATCCTGGGTTTCATCGAGTTCACTCGTTCTCCTCCAATGACCGGTGCTCAACGAGTCCCGGTCGTAAGTCCCGCAACTCGGGCGATCTGTGCTTCGGATCCGGCCAATGCCGCGCCCGAACGTTGCAAATCGGAGTCTACCTCCCTGCTTCGGGCCGGTGTTCGCCCGTGCCAGCCGGTGATCTCATTGCTACCCCCCAATTCGAGTCCTCCGGTCGGGATTGGGATGCCGCGCTACACTCGCCGAACCGATGGACGATCTGTACCGCGACTACATCCTCGAGCACTACCGCAGGCCCCACAACTTCAGGGTCCTCGAGGCACCCTCGGCATCCTTCGAGGGATCCAACCCCCTGTGTGGTGACCGGATCACGATGCAGCTGACCATCAAGGACGGCATCGTGTCCGAGGTGGGGTTCACGGGCCGCGGCTGCGCCATCAGCCAGGCGTCGGCCTCGCTGCTGACCGACGAGATCAAGGGCAAGCCCGTGGAGGACGTCGCCGGGTTCGCCGCCGTGGACCTGCTGGACCTGCTCGGGATCGACATCAGCCCCGCCCGCCTCAAGTGCGCCATGCTCTCGTTCGAGTCGCTCCAGCACCTGCTCGACGAGACGGGCGTCAAGCCACTTGCCGGGGACGCGGTCTAGCACCGCCACCGTCCGTCCGCCGTTCCGGCGGCCCGTCGTCGCACCGGAGCCTGACGCCATGTCGAAGACCTACGACGAGCTCCTTCGCCAGGCCCGGAGCGAGATCCGGGAGGTCACGCCGGCGGAGGCGGACGCGGCCCGGCAGCGGGGTGGCACGGCGCTCATCGACGTCCGCGAGGCATCCGAGTGGGAGCAGGGTCACGTCCCGGGTGCGCGGCTTGTCGCCAAGAGCCACGTCGAGCAGGACATCGAGGCGGCGGTTCCCGACCACGCGACGCCCATCGTGCTGTACTGCGCCGCCGGGGTCCGCTCGCTGTTCGTGGCCCAGACGCTCCAGGCGATGGGCTACCACGACGTCGCATCCATGGCCGGCGGCTTCGACGCCTGGAAGCGCCAGGGCCTGGAGTGGTCGCAGCCGCGCGGCCTCACCGACACGCAGCGGCAGCGCTACAGCCGTCATCTCCTCATCCCGGAGGTCGGGTCCGATGGGCAGGCGAAGCTCCTCGGCGCGCGCGTGCTGCTCATCGGCGCCGGTGGCCTCGGGTCGCCGGCCGCCCTGTACCTCGCGGCAGCTGGCACCGGGACGATCGGGATCGTCGACTTCGACGTCGTTGACTTGTCCAACCTCCAGCGCCAGGTCCTCCACACCAGCGACCGCGTGGGTGAGAAGAAGGTCGACAGCGCACGGCGGACGCTCAACGCGCTCAACCCCGACGTCACGGTGGTCGCGCACGACGAGATGCTGGTGGCGGGCAACGTCGAGCGGATCATCGCCGGCTACGACGTCATCCTCGACGGCACCGACACCTTCGAGACGCGCTACGTCGTCAACGACGCGGCGGTCGCGGCCGGGATCCCGGTGGTTCACGCGAGCGTGTTCCGGTTCGAGGGCCAGCTGACGACGTTCATCCCCTACGAAGGGCCCTGCTATCGCTGCCTGTACCCGACGCCGCCCCCGCCGGAGCTCGCGCCCGGCTGCTCGGTGGCCGGGGTGCTTGGGGTGGTCCCCGGGATCATGGGCCTGCTCCAGGCGAACGAGGTGCTGAAGCTCCTGCTCGGGCTCGGCACCACCCTGTCCGGGCGGCTCGTCCTGTTCGATGCCCTGGAGACGGAGTTCACCGAGCTCCACCTGCGCCGCGATCCCGCCTGCCCGGTCTGCTCCGACGAGGCGCGCGCCGCCCGCGCGGCCGGCCAGCCGCTGCCGGTCCTCGGCAGCGAGGCGGCCGCGTCCGGCGAGACGGGCGTGTTCACGCTGGGCGGGCCGCGTTGAGCGTGGGTCATCCCGGGCCGCGAGCGGTGCGACTGACCCCGGCCATCGTGGGCGCCATCATCGACCAGGCACGCGCCGAGGCCCCGCTCGAGGCCTGCGGGCTGGTCATCGGCTCCCGTGAGGCGGCCGATGGCGGCGAGGCGCTGCGGTACGTGCCTTGCCGCAACGAGCTTGCCTCGCCCGTCCGCTACTCGGTGCATCCCGACGACCTGTACCGGGTCACCGTGGATGCGGACGATGCCGGCGAGGTCATCTGGGGCATCGCCCACTCGCACCCCAGGTCGCCCGCCATCCCGTCGCTCACCGACATTGGTCGCGCGTTCTACCCGGCCACCCTGTACATCCTCGTCTCGCTGTCGGACGAGCCGGCGCTCCGCGCCTGGCGGATCGTCGACGGCGTGCGGCACGAGGTTGCGCTGGAGGTCGCATGAACGGGAACGGGCTTGATCGCGGCCGGCTCGCATGGCTGCTGGCGGGGGCCGCCGCCCTGCTGGGCGGCACGGCGCTCGGCTGGAACGGCGACCTGCTGGCGGCCATCGCCACCCCACCGTCCGTCGTCCGCGCGGCGCTGGTCGGGATCAGCGTCGTGGGCGCCCTGTGGTGCCTGGTCGAAGCGGTTCGCCGCCTGGAGGCCGGCCGCCACCTGGCGTCGGCCGGGCTGACGGGACGTGACCTCGCCACGCTCGTGCGTGGCGTTCGCTTCGTGTTCCTGGCGGTCGCCGCGCTGTCCGCGGCGGCAGGCTGGCTGGTGGGCCACCCGCTCCCGTTCGTCGTGGCGCTCGTGATCGCGGGCGTGGACATTCTCGAGACGACGTTCCTGCTGGTGGTGGTCGCCCTGCGCCGCGAGGGATGAGGGCCGCCTCGAGGGTTGAGTCGCGCATTTGGGCCCTCGGGGGAGCGAGCGTACTGTAGTGGCGTTCGTACCAGGGAGGCCCCATGTCCGGCACAACCCCGACCCATCCCAGCGCCCTCTCCGCCGACGAGTTGGGGCGCATCGACGCCTACTGGCGGGCCGCCAACTATCTCTCCGTCGGCCAGATCTACCTGCTCGACAACCCGCTGCTGCGGACCGCCCTCGAGCCCGCGCACGTCAAGCCGCGGCTCCTCGGCCACTGGGGCACGACCCCGGGTCTCAACCTGATCTACGCGCACATGAACCGCGTGATCAAGCGCAACGACCTCGACGCGATCTACGTGATCGGGCCTGGGCACGGGGGGCCCGCGATCGTCGCCAACGCGTACCTCGAAGGCACCTACACGGACGTCTACCCCTCGATCACGCGCGACGAGGAGGGGATGCGGAAGCTGTTCCGCCAGTTCTCGTTCCCGGGCGGGATCCCGAGCCACGTGGCGCCCGAGACGCCAGGCTCCATTCACGAGGGCGGCGAGCTCGGGTACGCGCTGTCGCACGCCTACGGCGCCGCGTTCGACAACCCGAACCTGCTGGTATGTGCCGTGGTCGGCGACGGTGAGGCCGAGACGGGTCCGCTGGCAACGAGCTGGCACAGCAACAAGTTCCTCAGCCCGGTCCGTGACGGCGCCGTGCTCCCGATCCTGCACCTCAACGGCTACAAGATCGCCAACCCGACGGTGCTCGCCAGGATCCCGCGCGCCGAGCTGGCCGCGTTGATGGAGGGCTACGGCCACACGCCGTACTTCGTGGAGGGCGACGATCCGGCCGACGTCCACCAGCAGCTCGCCGCGACGCTGGACACGGTCGTCGCCGAGATCGGCGAGATCCAGCGGCGGGCCCGCGAGGACGGCGTCACCGAACGCCCTCGCTGGCCAATGATCGTGCTCCGGACGCCCAAGGGCTGGACAGGCCCCAGGGAGATCGACGGCAAGCCTGTCGAGGGGACGTGGCGATCACACCAGGTCCCGATGGGCGAGGTGCGCACGAACGCCGAGCACCGCGCGATCCTCGAGACGTGGATGCGGAGCTACCGGCCCGAGGAGCTGTTCGATGACCATGGACGGCTTCGTCCGGACCTCGCCGAGCTGGCCCCCACCGGGACCCGGCGCATGAGCGCGAACCCCGTTGCCAATGGTGGCGAGCTCTTGCGGGACCTGATCCTTCCCGACTTCCGCGACTACGCCGTCGACGTGCCGGCACCGGGCGGCACGGACGCGGAAGCCACCCGCGTGCTCGGAGCGTTCCTCCGTGACGTCATCGATCGCAACCGCGACACGTTCCGCCTGTTCGGCCCCGACGAAACGCAGTCGAATCGTCTCGGGGCGGCGTTCGAGGTGACGGATCGCCAGTTTGACGCCCAGATCCTGCCGACCGACGAGTTCCAGGCCCCGGAGGGCCGGGTCATGGAGGTGCTCTCGGAGCACCAGTGCCAGGGCTGGCTGGAGGGCTACCTGCTCACGGGCCGGCACGGCCTGTTGAACTGCTACGAGGCGTTCATCCACATCGTCGATTCGATGTTCAACCAGCACGCGAAGTGGCTCAAGGTCACCCGCGACATCGCCTGGCGCCGCCCGGTCGCGTCGTTGAACTACGTCCTCTCCTCGCTCGTCTGGCGGCAGGATCACAACGGCTTCTCCCACCAGGATCCGGGGTTCATCGACCATGTCGTCAACAAGAAGGCCGACGTCATCCGGGTCTACCTCCCACCCGACGCGAACACGCTGCTGTCCGTCGGCGACCACTGCCTCCGGAGCCGGAACTACGTCAACGTCATCGTGGCCGGCAAGCAGCCGAGCCCCAACTGGCTGACGATGGACCAGGCGATCCTGCACTGCACCCGCGGCATCGGGATCTGGGACTGGGCAAGCAATGATCAGGACGGTGAGCCAGACGTCGTGATCGCCGCTGCGGGCGACGTCCCCACGCTGGAGGCCCTGGCGGCGGTGGACCTCATCCGCCAGCACCTGCCGGACCTGCGGGTCCGATTCGTGAACGTCGTGGACCTGATGCGGCTCCAGGACGAGAAGGAACACCCCCACGGCCTCTCGAACCCCGAGTTCGACGCCCTGTTCACGCAGGACAAGCCGATCGTCTTTGCCTACCACGGCTACCCGTGGCTGATCCACCGCCTCACGTACCGCCGGACCAACCACGCGAACATGCACGTCCGCGGCTACAAGGAGGAGGGGACCACGACCACGCCGTTCGACATGGTGATGCTCAACGACCTCGACCGGTACCACCTCGTGATCGACGTGATCGACCAGGTGCCGGGGCTCGGGCCCCGCGCGGGCCACGTTCGCCAGCTGATGGTCGACAAGCGGATCGAGGCCCGCGCCTATACGCGGCGCGAGGGCGAGGACGCACCGGAGATCGCGAACTGGGCGTGGAACCAAGGGGCGGATGGCTCGCGGTAGCGTCGCTTCCGAGCTCGGAGGGTCCCGGTGAGGGTCCTCGTCGTCAACGCGGGGTCCAGCAGCCTCAAGCTCCGGGTGCTCGACGAGGCGGACGCGATCGTCGCCGAGGCGGACCTGCCGCCGCCGGGCGGGCCCGACGACGCCACGACACTGATCGGTGCGCTCCCGTCGCTGGGGCCGGTCGAGGCGGTCGGGCATCGCGTGGTCCACGGCGGAACCCGCTATACGGTCCCGATGCTCGTGGACAGCGGGGTGATCGCCGGGCTCCGGGAGCTGACGGCACTCGCGCCGCTTCATCAGCCCAAGTCACTCGCCGGGCTGGAGGTGATGGTCACGGCGCTCCCCGGCGTGCCCAACGTCGCCTGCTTCGACACGGCGTTCCACGCCACGATCCCGGCCACCGCGGCGACCTACGCGATCCCCGCGGAATGGCGCCGCCGGTGGGCCGTCCAGCGCTATGGGTTCCACGGGCTCTCCCACGCCTACGCGTCGCGTCGCGTCGCCGAGCTCCTGGGCCGTGATGCCGATGCCGACCTGCGGGTCGTCACCTGTCACCTCGGGGCCGGTGCCTCCCTCGCCGCCGTCCGCGGAGGCCGGTCCGTGGACACCACGATGGGCTTCACGCCCCTCGAGGGACTCGTGATGGCGACCCGCTCCGGGACCGTGGATCCGGGGCTCGTCCTGTGGCTCGCGGAGCACGAGATGGTGCCCGTGGCGGAGATCGCGCACGCCCTGGAGCACCGGTCGGGCCTGCTCGGCCTGGCCGGGACCGCGGACATGCGGGCGGTGATCGACGGGGCGCAGGCCGGGCACCCCGAAGCGCGCCTGGCCATTGACGTCTACGTCCATCGGCTGCGGGCCGGCATTGCCGCCATGGTGGCCTCCCTGGGTGGACTGGATGCGATCGCGTTCACCGGAGGGGTCGGCGAGCGGTCGCCGGTCACCCGTGCCCTCGCGGCTGACGGGCTCGGGTTCCTCGGCATCGCGCTTGACCCGGTTGCGAACGCCGGCGCCGGCGGCCGTGGCGAGGCTGCGGACCGTGATGTCTCGGCGGCAGGCGCGAGCGTCCGGGCGTTCGTGATCCCGGCCCGGGAGGACGTCGAGATCGCGCGGGCGGTCCGGTCGGTGCTGGGGGCTGCGTCCTGAGGTTCGGGCACCATGAGGGCCGTTGATCGGGCCGTTCGGCCGTCCCGACAGGCGTCCGGAAGCGCGACGATGCGGGGGATCGGAGGTCCCCGATGCGCATCTTGCTCGCCGTCGATGGCTCAGCCTGCAGCAACCGGGCCCTGGAGTTGGTCCAGGGCTTCCGCCTATCGCCCGACTCGGTGATCCGCGTTGTTGCCGTCCACCAGCCGTTGTCCGACACGCTTGCCGTGTCCTGGGCGTCGCCCGGCGGGGACACCTCCACGGGCGGCGAGACCGAGGACGAGGCGGAGATCCGCGTCCTGCGCGAAGGGGTGGCGCTCGCGGAGGCCGATCTCGCCGACACCGGGGCCACCGTGGAGGGGTTCCTGCTCGAGGGTCGCCCGGGCACCGCGATCGTCGACGAGGCGGGAGACATGGGCGCGGACCTTGTCGTGGTGGGCAGTCGCGGCCACGGTCGGATCGCCACCATGCTGCTCGGCAGCACCGCTTCCGAGATCGTCGATCATGCGCCGTGCCCGGTGCTCGTCGCGCGCCACCACCACCTGGCGCCACTGGCGTTCGCGGACGACGGCTCCGCGTCGGCCCACCACGCGGAGCAGGTGTTCACGGCCTGGCCGATCTTTGCCGGGATGCCGGTCTCGGTGGTGACGGTCGCGGAGGTCGCCGTCCCGGTCGCGGCCGGGTTCACCCCCGGCCTCTACGACCAGGTCCTGGAGAGCTACACGAAGTCCGTCGACGAAGCCCGCCGGGAGGTCATGGTGGAGGCGGACAACGAGGCGCATCGCCTGGCGGACGCGGGCTACCCGGCGACGGCGATCGCGCTCGAGGGCGACCCGGCGACAGAGATCGTCCGGTTCGCCTCGGAGCAGCACGTCGGCGCCATCGTGATGGGTACCCGCGGGCACACCGGCCTCACCCGTCTGCTCATGGGCAGCGTCGCGCGCAACGTCCTGCTCCATGCCCCGTGCTCGGTGCTGATCGTGCGGGAGCACGCCAAGCCGTAGTCACCGGCACAGCGGCGACCGCTCAGCGCTGGTCTGCTGCGCGCTCCGCGGCCAGCGCGCCGACGCGCTCGACGAGTCGCCGAAGGAACGCATCCGCGTCGGCCTCCACCGCCACGTCGGCGTTTGGCGTGCGACCCCAGAGCCTCCTCCAGTCCGCGACCGTCTGCGCGTCCGCAACCCCGCCAGACGTGTCGACATCGACCGCGGCCCCCTCGGACCGCACCAGGGACGGATCCAGCGCGCAGGCCACGACCAGCGGGTCATGGATGAAGGCACCGTAGAAGCCGTCGTACCGGGCGTGGAACTCGAAGTAGTAGCGGAGCGCATCGGCGATGAACCGGACGACGGGGACGCTCGCCGATGATGCGCGGGCGGGATTCGGGGCCTGGCCCGGATCGAGGCCGAGATCGCCCGCGCTCCCGGCGCGGGTGGCCAGCGCGGCCACGTCATCCGGCAGGATCCGCGCCCGCTCGGTCACGTCGAGGCCCATCAGGAGCGCCCGCGGCAGCTCCGGATCGCCGGCGACCGACGCCTGCCACGCCGCGAGGCAGATCCGGGCCGCCTCCGGGTCGCAATGGATGTTCCACTCGGTGGTCGGCGTCGTGTTGCCCGGCGCCCGGAACGTGCCACCCATCGCGACCCATCGTCGGAGGAGGCGCGGCAGGCGCGGCTCGGCCAGGACGGCGATGGCGAGGTTGGTGAGCGGTCCGAGGGTCACCAGCGTGATCTCGCCGGGCCGCTTGCGAGCCTCGTCCACGATGAGCTGCGGGCCGAACCTCGACGAGATCGGTCGAGTCGGCTCGGGCAGCGTGGCGTACCCGATCCCGTGCGGACCGTGCGTCTCCGGCGTGATCTCCAGCGGTCGCAGGAGTGGGACCGGCCGCCCTGCCGCCACCTCGACATCACCTCGACCGGCGAGCTCGAGGATGGCCCGGGTGTTGCGGGCGACGTCGGTGACCTCGGCGTTGCCGGACAGGCAGGTGACCCCGACCAGGTCAGCCTCGGGGCTGGCGGCCGCATAGAGGAGGGCCAGGGAGTCATCGATGCCGGTGTCGACATCGAGGATCAGCGGGGTTCGCGCGTTGTCGGTGCTCACCCGACCGATGCTAGCGGGATTGGGCGGGCGCCGGGTGCTCGTCAGGGCGCCTTGGGCGTCACGGCCCGGCAGCGGTCCCGCACCGGGCACAGGTCGTGCTTCGGGTTCTGGGCATGGCAGATCACCCGGCCGTGGTGGATCAGCAGGACGTGGGCGGCGTACATCTGGTCGGGCTCCAGCAGCCCCAGGAACAGGTCGTGCGCCTGGTCCGCGGTGGCCTTGGCCGGGATGAGGCCGATCCGCTTGGACACGCGCTCGACGTGGCGGTCCACGGCCATGACCGGGGCGCCGAAGCAGAACGCGAGCACGATCGAGGCCGTCTTCTTGCCGATGCCGTCGATGGCGGTCAGCCAGTCCCGGGCCTCGAGCGCGGGCATCTCGCCCAGGAACGCGAGCGAGTAGTCGCCGCGCTGCTCCCGGATGTGGCGCAGGGTGGCCTGCAGGCGAGGTGCCTTCTGCGGCGCCAGGCCACCGGGGCGGATGACGTCGATGAGCTCCGGCAGCGGCGCGTGCTCCACCATCGACCAGTCGGGCGGTGGCTCTGTCGGCAGGCCGCCGCCGCCCCAGCCGATGCCGGGCCGGTGCTCCTCGGGATCGCGCTCGCTGGGGTAGGCGCGGCGGAGCTGCCCGTACGCCTTCTCGGCGTTCGTGTCCGCGGTGTTCTGGGTGAGGATGGTGAGGATCAGCTCGCTGGTGGGATCGAGCCGGGCTTCCCAGCGCTGCTCGCCGTACGTGGCCGTGAGCTGCTCCAGCACGTAGCCCTGCAACCCGGGTCGATATCGCCGCAGGTAGCTCGCCCACCGTCGGACGGGGTCGCCCGATGTCCGGGTGCGCCTGGCAGGCCGCTTCGCGGCGGGCTTGCCGGCCGGAGTCGACGTCGACGGGCTCATGAGGCGGTCGTGATCTCGAGCGCGAGCCGCTCGGCTGCCGCCTCCACGGGGGCAACCCCGGCCGAGCGAGCTGTCTCCAGGCTGATGGGTCCCTCGTGGGCCGCGACGACCCTGACCCCGACCGTCCCCAGCGCCCGGATGCCTTCGGCTGTCGCGCCGCCACCGATCGCGACGCACTGCACGCCAGCGGCCTGCGCTCGGCGCGCCACGCCCATCGCCGTCTTGCCGAACGCCGTCTGGGCGTCGATCCGGCCCTCGCCGGTGATCACGAGATCCGCCGCCGCGAGCACGTCGTCGAACCGCGTCTCCGCCATCACGAGGTCGATGCCCGGTTCCAGGCGCAGCGCCGCGAACCGATCCGCCAGGCAGAGCAGCCCGAAGCCGAGCCCGCCCGCCGCGCCGGCACCGGCGATCTCGCGCTCGCGGCGGCCGGTCGCGGCCTCGAGCGCGTCGGCGAACCGTGCCAGACGGATGTCCAGGGTGATGACTACCTCCGGTGTTGCCCCCTTCTGGGGTCCATAGATGGCGGCCGCGCCCTCCGGGCCCAACAGTGGGTTGGTCACGTCACAGGCGATCCGGAGCCGGACGTCGGAGAGCCGCGGATCGAGGTTCGCCAGCTCCACCTGGCCGAGGTCGTCGCTCACGATGGCCCCCAGCGCCCGCAGGACGCCCGCCCCGCCGTCGGTCGTCGCCGATCCTCCAATCCCCAGCGCCACGTCGCGGATGCCGGCATCAAGGACCGCGTGGAGCAGCTCACCCGTGCCGCGGGTGGTGGCCCGCATCGCGTCCCGGTCGTCCGGATCCAGCCGGGAGAGCCCAGAGGCCTGCGCCATCTCCACGAACGCGGCGGCGCCATCGTCACGGGCCAGCCAGGCAGCGCGGATGGTCCGTCCCAGTGGATCCGTGACGTCGGTCTCGCGGCGGGTCCAGCCACCGGCGGCCTCGATCGCGACCAGGGTGCCTTCGCCGCCATCGGCCAGCGGGGCAAGCCGCACGTCGTCGTCTGGGCGCGCTCGGCGCCACCCGGCGGCGATCGCCCGCGCCACCTCGACGCTGGTGAGCGTGCCCTTGTAGGAATCGGGCGCGACCAGGACCCGCATGGGTGCCTAGTCGCCCGTCCTGGAGATGCCGGTGGCCGCTCGCCGTCGCTCCAGGTACTCCGGGATCCGGATCATGGGCGGCCGCTCGTTGTCGGCGAGCTCCATCACCTCGAGGCTCAGCCGCCCTCGCCCGGCGCGCGGCAGCTTCATGGTCGATCCCGGCTCGGCGAACAGCCTGGCCCGCCGACGCTCCTCCAGCCGCTTGGTGACGGCCTGGAGGATGACGAACGACATCCGCGACAGCCCCTCGAGCTCCTGGTTGCGGTGCACCCGGCGCTCCAGGTCCACCTGTCCGAGGCCTCCCAGGCCGATCTTCTCGGCCACGTCGATCAGATGCCCGATCTCGACCGCGTAGCCCGTGAAGAACGGGAGCTGTTCCAGGAGCGACCGCCGGCCCGCGTACTCGCCCGACAGCGGCTGGATGAAGCCGGACAGCTCTGGGAAGAACAGGTTGATCAGCGGCCTCGCGACCAGCTCGGTGACGCGACCGCCGCCTCCCTCCTTGAGCACCCCGCCTTCGACGATGGGGCGCTGGTAGTAGCCCTTGACGTACTGGAGGCGAGGCTCCACGAGCAGCGGGCCAAGCGTCCCGTAGACCATCCGGTGGTGCCAGTTGCGGACGTCGGTGTCCGCCCAGATCACGATGTCACCGGTCGACTCGAACAACGACTTCCAGAGCGCCTCGCCCTTGCCGGCAAACGAGCCGTAGCGCGGCAGGATGTCGGGGTGCTGAACGACGCGGGCGCCTTCGGCGGCGGCGATCGCCCGCGTGTCGTCCGTTGACGCGGAGTCGATGACCAGGATCTCGTCAAGGATCGGGTAGCGCTCCTGCATCTCGCGGACCGCCCGGCGCACGATCGGACCGATCGTCTCCGACTCGTTGAGCGTGGGCAGCACGAGCGAGACGGTGATCCCCTGCTTCGCCTTGAGGGCGGCCAGCCGCGCGAGATCCGCGAACTCGCTGTGGTGGAAGTTGACCTCCGCGAACCAGCGGTCCACCTTGACCCGGATCGCTCGCGCCTCGTCGGCGGCACGGTCGGCCGCGGCGAGGCTCTCGGCCTTCTGGACAAGCTGCTCGAACGTCTGGCGACCGATGGGCTCGCGCGTCTTGACCACGATCACGGTCGGCTTCGCGCGCTGGGCGATCGCCTCCGGGAGGGCCCCGAACAGCGCGCCGCCGGGCTCCCCGCCGGGGGCCGAGGCGCCCATCACCACCAGGTCCGCGTGATCCGCCTCGCGCAGGATTGCCGTCCGGACGTTGCCGGCCTCGCGGAGCAGCGGTTCCATGTTCGCGGTCAGGAATTGACGGGCGAACGCGGCGAGCGCCCGCTCCTCCTGGGCCCGGACGCCCTCGGTCACGCCAACCGGAACCAGGTGCATGACCACGATCGTCGCGCCGTGACGATTGGCCAGGGCGTCGGCGACGCGCAGCGCCAGCTCCGCGTGGGGACCGCCTCGGACGGGAACCAGGATCCGGCGGATCCGGGTGGCGCCGCGCTGCTTGACCACGGCGATGTCGCAGGGCGACTTGCGCACGACCTCGTCGATGGTCGGGCTGATCACCGACGCGCCGGGTTCACGGTGCGGCCCGGACTTGCCGCCCCAGCCGAAGATCATCAGGTCCGCTTCCTGCTCGGCGGCGGCCTCCACGATCCCGGCGGCGGCGTGGCGCCCGATCCGGACCATGGGGTGGATCACGGTCCCCTCCGGGACGTAGTCCATCACCTTCTGGAGCAGCCGTCGCGACTGGCGGGCGCGTGTCGCCCCCTCGGACAGCGGCATGCCCTCGGGCACCTCCACGATGCCCAGGGCGGTGAGCTCACCGGTGCGCTCGTCCATCAGCGCGGCACCGATCCGGATCAGCTCCTCCGCGGTGAGCGGGTTCGCGACCGGGATGATGACCCTCGAGGGGAGGGGCGTGATGCTCACCGGGGCGCTTCCCGCGCGGTGCCCGGTCGCTTGGCCGGCGCCGCGTCCAGCGCGTGCCAGCGGTCCACCAGGTACGGCTTGAGGAGCTCGAACTGGCGGGCCTGGCGCTCCACCCGCTCCTCGGCGTCGGCGGTGGTCAGGTGGCGGTTCTCGATCACGAAGCTCCCGACTCGTCCGAAGTAGATCGGCACCAGCGCGGCCACCATCGCCCCCGTGTCCAGGACGCCCCGGCGGGTCGCGATGATCAGGTCGTACATCACCCGCGCCCACAGCTCGTCCGGGAAATGGAACGCCGCCAGGGCCTCCGCCATGTCCGCGGTGGCGACCGGCGTGGTGCCTGCCTCGCCGCCGATGCCCAGCCTGCGCAGCGCGTCGTCGGCGAGCCGCCCGCCTCCTCGGCGAGCGCGAGGACCATCTCGGCATTGTCCCGCTCGAGCATCGTCCGCCAGGTATCGGCGAGGGCGAGCGAGCCTCCGTGGAACTCCGACAGCAACCGGATCGAGTTCACCTCCAGCGGGGGCGGGTCGATGATCCGCTCGAACCCGTAGACCGGGATGTCGTGCGAACCCCGCACGTCCAGCCAGGCGTCGGCGTGGGAGGCGGCCAGCCGGAGGATCGTGCCCACCACCTGGCGGAACATCGGACCCAGGTCCGAGCCGGGATCCTTGGGATCGTGGACCTTCGCGCCCAGGCGCGTCTGGCAGACCGCGAACCCGCCCGTCAGCGCCGACGTGGTCATCCAGATGTCGATGCCGAACTTGCTGATGTCGTCGGTCCAGTCGTCGAGGGCGAGGTAGTGGCGCACGAGGTCCCCGGAGACGCCGAAGTCACCGCCGATCGGCTGTCGGATCCGATGGCCGTAGAGCGCCCTGGTGAGCGGGTAGGTGACGGTGTTGGTGATCGTCCCGTCGTACTTGTAGCGCGCGTACAGCGGGGCCGTGTAGTCGTAGCCGCCCTTGAGGATCGGCCCGGCCAGAAGCTCGATCCACTCGGGCAGGATGGATCGCAGGTCGCTGTCCACGACGACCAGAGCCTGGACCTCGAGGGCCGCCGCCATCTCGAAGATCGTCCGCAGGGCGGCGCCCTTGCCACCGATCCCGTCGATCTCGGGATAGGTCAGGGAGACACGGTCGAGCTTGTTGGTCGGCCGCACGAGCAGGATCGACTCGACGTAGTCGGGCGGCTCGGTCTCGATCACGACGCGCTGCGTCCCGTCGGGTGAGCCGGCATCGGCGTTCACCAGGACCGGCTTGAGATCCGGGAAGTACTGGACCAGGCCCGCGTGCGCCGCGCGGACGACGTAGCCGATGGTCGCGGCGTTCTTGAAGCTCGGGATTCCGACCATGATGTCGGCCCGCCCGAGGCGTTCGATCTGGTCCCGGATGGCGGGCGTCAGGGTCGATTGGGGCACGTCCTCACCCTACCATCCCACACCGTCGTGGGGCACCGTCCGACGACCGGTTCGCGGGATCGGGCCGTCGATCGACTCCTGCGCCCCTATGATCGCGCCGGGGAACGGAGACGACTTGGAGGGATCCCGCGTCATGCAGGCGACAGCGCGCCCCGACGTTCCGGCGCCGGCGATCGATCCGCGGAACCAGCGCAAGGCCGCGCAGGGCGCGTGGACGGTGTACGACTTCGCGAACACGATCTTCTCGTACGCGATCGTGTCCACCGCGATCGGCCTGTGGCTGACCTCGGACGACCGGTTCGGCCAGGGACTCGGCCAGCTGGTCCAGGGGATCACGATCGCGGTGAGCGTCGGGCTCAACGCGCTCGTGTCACCGATCCTGGGGGCGCTGTCCGACCGGGATGGGCGGCGGATGCCGTTCCTGCTCCTGTTCACCCTGCTGACCATCATCCCGTCGGCGATCATCGGGGTCACCCCCGCGGTCGTTGGCGCGATCCTGTTCACGATCGCGAACTTCGCGTACCAGGCCGCGCTGATCTACTACGACGCCACGCTCACGATGGTCAGCCGCCCCGAGAACCGCGGCCGGCTGTCGGGCATCGGCGTGGGCGTCGGGTACATGGGCACGATCTTTGCGGCCGTCACGCTGATCCTGCTCGGGATCACCGACAGCCCCGATCCGATCTTCTTCATCGCCGGGATCCTGTTCGCGATCTTCGCCATCCCGATGTTCCTGGTGGTGCGTGACCGGCCCCGCACAGGCTCGTCGCCGCTCACCGCCGGCGATGTCCTGGGTTCGCTTGGGCAGCTCCGCGAGACGATCAGCCATGCGCGCCTCGTGCCCGGGCTGCCGCGCTTCCTGCTCGGGCGGTTCTTCTATAGCGACGCCGTCAACACCCTGATCGTGGTCATGAGCGTGGTCGCCGTGAAGGCCGTGGGGCTGACCCAGGGCCAGTGGCTGATGACCTCGGTGCTGCTCACCGTGGTGGCCATCCTGGCCAGCTTTGGCTGGGGCTACCTCGTCGACCGCGCGGGGCCCAAGAAGACCCTGCTCACCGTTCTTGGATCGTGGGTCGTGGGCCTCGTGCTCGGGACCCTGTCGCTGGGCCTGTCAGGATCGACCGCAGGGATGGCCCTGTTCGTGGTCGCCGGCGCGATCCTCGGCAGCGGCCTCGGGGGCGTCCAGGTCGCGGACCGCGTGTTCATGATCCGACTCTCGCCCCCCGGCCGGATCGGGGAGTTCTTCGGCCTGTACGGGCTGGTCGGCAAGGGCTCGCAGGTGATCGGGCAGCTCCTGTACGGCGTGATCCTGTTCCTGCTGTTCGATTCGATGGGCAACGGTGCCTACCAGGTGGCCATCATGAGCCTGCTGGTCACGATGGTGATCGGCCTGTGGCTGGTGTGGCCGGTGAGCGACCATTGGGCCGGTTCGGGCGAGACCCCGGGCGAGGGCGGCGCGGGTTCGGACGGCGGCGCGACCGATCCCGGGGGACCGGGCAACCAGGTGGAGGCACCACCGGCACGGCTCGCACCGGACCGGGCGCCATTGGAGCCGCGCGGGTAGGGTCGCCGCCGACGCCGCTTGCCGCGGCCTCAGTCGCCGTAGCCGTCTGGGTGTGCCCTCCGCCAGGCCCAGGCCGACCCGATCATCTCCGGCAGGGTGGAGCGGCGCGGTGTCCAGTCAAGGATCGCAGCTGCCCGATCGTTCGACGCCACGAGCACCGGCGGATCGCCGGCCCGGCGCGGACCCACCGTGTGCGGGATGTCCGAGCCCACCACCGCCGAGGTCGCTGCGAGCACCTCGCGGACCGAGAAGCCGCTCGACGTCCCCAGGTTGCAGATCAGCGGCTCCTCGAGGTCCCGCTCGGTGTGCTCCAGCGCGGCGACGTGCGCGTCCGCAAGGTCCTCGACATGGAGGTAGTCGCGGACCGGGGTCCCGTCGGCGGTGGGGTAATCCTCGCCAAACAGCGTGAGCGCGGGACCGCCCTCCACGGCAGCGAGGGCGTTCGGGATCAGGTGCGTCTCGGGGCGATGGACCTCGCCGATCCGGTCCGTGGCGCCGGCGACGTTGAAGTAGCGCAGGATCACGCTCCGCAGCCCGTACGCCGCCCCGTACCAGCGGAGCGCGCCCTCAAACGTCCGCTTGGTCTCGCCGTAGGGGTTGATCGGCGCCAGCGGCGCGTCTTCCGTGATCGGGGTCGTGGCCGGCACGCCGTAGACCGACGCGGTCGATGAGAACACGACCCGCCGCACGCCGGAGGCCCGGGCGGCGTCGAGGAGCGCGATCCCGCCAACGACGTTGTCGCCGTAGTATCTGGCCGGATTGGCGACGCTCTCGCCGACCAGTGACCGCGCGGCGCAGTGGAGGATCGCGTCAATCCCCTCGGCAACCAGCAGCTTGCTCACCAGGGCCCCATCGCCGAACGAGCCGCGCACAAGCTTCGCGGCGGCGGGGACCGCGGCCTCGTGACCCGAGGACAGGTCGTCGAGGACCACCACGTCGTGACTCGCGGCAAGCAGCGCGTCCACCGACACCCCGCCGACGTACCCTGCGCCCCCGGTGACCAGGACCTTCATGGGCGCTTCCTCCTGAGCAGGCGGTCGACGACGCTCCGCCGGGAGGTCGTGCGAGCGGATGGCTGGCCGGGCTCCGTGGATGGTTCGATGGCGGGCTCCGTGGATGGCTGGTCGGCGGGCCCCGCGGCGGGCCCTGCAGCGGGTGCCCCGGCACTGGCCACGTCCGGCAGCAATTCGCCGCGGTAGGCCCAGATCTCCTCCAGCCTGCCGGCGAGCCGCTGGGCCGCGACGTTCTCGGGGTCGATGCCCAGCGCCCGCCGGGCCAGCCGCCACGCCTCGGGCTCGTCACCGCGCTCGAGGGCGACGCGAGCCAGCCCGACCACGGCGATCGAGTTCTGCGGGTCGCCGTCGGCGGCCTGGCGATACAGGCGCTCGGCCTGGTCCACCAGTCCCGCGGTCAGCGCTCGCTCGGCCCCCAGCAACAGCTCGATCATCGGTTCACTCCGGCCTCGTCCACATCTGCAAGCATGCCCTGTGCGAGCAGCAGCAGCGTGGCCCGCTCGTTGAGCGCCGGGTCGTTGATGACGCGCTCGACCAGTTCGTCGAGGATCCGCCCGAGCAGCGGACCGGGCGACAGGTCCAGCTCCCGAATGAGGTCCCCACCGTCGATGACCAGCGCGTAGCGGTCCAGGGCCGCCGCGGCCGCGAGCTCCGCGTCGAGGCGGGCCCGGAACGCGTCCCGGACCGGATCGTCGGGCCCTACCCCGGACCCGATGTCGTCCGCCCGCCGGAGCGCGAACAGGTTGTCCAGGTGACGCGCGCCGACGCGCTTGAGAAACCGTCGGATCGCCGCGTCGGTGAGGTCCGGGTCCGCCCAGAACATGTGGTGGCGGACAAGGTGCGCCACGTCATCGATCGCCGCCCTCGGCAGGCGCAGCCGCCGGAGCCAGTTCGCGGCCAGCCGGGCGCCCACCACCTCGTGGTGGTGGAAGTGCCCGTCGGCGAGCGTCGATGGCTTGCCGATGTCGTGGACCAGCGCAGCCAGGCGGACGACCGGGCGAGACGCGGGGCTTGCATCGACCGTCCGCAGCGTGTGCTCCCAGAGGTCCTCGCCGGGCACCTTGTTCTGCGGGATGCCGCGTTGCGAGGCCAGCTCCGGGGCCAGGACGGCCAGCAGGCCCGTCTGCTCGGCGAGGCGCAGCCCGACCGAGGGCCTGGGCGTCGCGAGCAGCTTCTCCAGCTCCGCGCCGATCCGCTCGCCGGAGAGATGCGCGACGAGTCCCGCGTTGGCGCGGATCGCGTCCAGCGTCGCCGGCTCGATGGCGAAGTCGAGGGCAGCCGCCAGCCGCACGGCGCGGATCATCCGCAGCGCGTCCTCCTGGAAGCGCGCGTCCGGGTCGCCGACGGCCCGCAGCACCCGTCGGTCGATGTCGGTGCGGCCCTCGAACGGGTCGACCAGCGTTGCCGCGGCCCCGGCAGCCTCGCGGCCCCAGGCGAGGGCGTTGACGGTGAAGTCGCGACGGGCAAGGTCGGCCACCACGTCCGTCCCGAACTCCACCCTGTGCGGCCGGCGGAAGTCGGCGTACTCGTGCTCGGTCCGGAAGGTCGTGACCTCGAACACGTCATCGGCACGGCGGACCGCGACGGTTCCAAACCGGTTCTCGTAGACGGCACCGTGGAACAGGCTGACGAGCTGCTCGGGGAGCGCATCGGTCGCCAGGTCCCAGTCTGCCGGCTCGCGACCCAGGAGCGCGTCGCGCAGCGACCCGCCCACGATGTACCCGGCGTGCCCGGCCACGTGGAGGCCGTCGAGGAGCTCGATGACCGATGACGGGATGAGCGCTCGCAGGCGTGCGTCGTCGGCGCCGGCGGCCACGGGAGCGGTTAGTTCCGGCCGAGGAAGAGGTAGTTGCGCCAGGCCTCGTTGCGGTCGTCCTCGAGGTACGGCGTGAACAGCGAGTACAGGTCGCTGCGCGGCTCGAAGGGAGGGCGGGTGAGGCGGAGCCGTGCCTCTTCGGGCGTCCGGCCACCCTTGCGGTGGTTGCACGGCTTGCAGGCCGCGACAAGGTTCTCCCAAGTGTGGCCGCCACCGCGGTGGCGCGGCATCACGTGATCGAGCGTGAGGTCCCCGGCGGTCCGGCCGCAGTACTGGCAGGTGTGGCGATCCCGGGCGAAGATCTCGCGCCGCGTCAGCCTGACGCGCGGCCGCGGCCGACGGACATGGTGCTGGAGGCGGATCACCGACGGCGCCCGATACGCATCGCGGGGCGTCCGGATGGTGGCGTGGTCGAACTCGATGACCTCCGCCTTGGAGCCGAACAGCAGCCGGAACGCCCGCCGGATGTTGCACACGTTGAGCGGCTCGTAGTTCTGGTTGAGGACGAGGACAACGCCGTCCAGGGGGCGCAGGGATACGGGACCCCCGTGCGGGCCAGGGCGGGCCCCGGTGGTCAGCGCTGACAGCGGAAACGCCTGGGTCTCGGTTTCGGGGCTCCTCTCAGCCGCGCCTAGACCCGCGGCGGGTCCATCGCCCGCTCGACGCGGGCGATCTCGACTTCGATCCGGCCGACCTCGCGCGTTGCCTCCTCCCACGCGGGGCTGCCGAGTGGGACATCGTTCCGGTGGCGGCGCGCGGCTGCGTGCAGCGACAGGAGCTCCTCGCGGGTCAGGTCCTGGGCCGCGTTGCTGGCCCGGGCGGTGTCGGCCATGGTTCCTCCGTGCAGTGAGGCGAAGGGTAGCGCGCCGCGGCGCAGGTCGTCTTCCGGGCGGGCCGCGAGGTCCTGCCAGCGAGCCTGCCGCTCGGCGGCCTGCTCGTCCTCGTCGCGGTCGCCCCCTGCTCGTGGTCGGCCGTTGAGCGAGCCGGCGCACCGCGGGCGCAGAATGTACCCGTGATCCGCCAGGTCTTCGCCGACCCGATGTTCGGCCCGACGGCAGCGGTCTTCGGCATCCGAATCGACCTGCTCCTGCTCGCGGTCGCTGCCGCCTGCTGGGTCGTCGGGATGCTCCTGCTGCGTCGCGTGCTGCGCATCGAGGGCGACGCCCACTCGTTCCGGGCGACGAACCGCAGGGACCTGACGACCACGGTCACGATCGCCGGCGTGGTCGCGTTCGTCGCGCTGGGAGCGCTTGTGGTGGCGATCAGCGCCACCTGACCGCCTGGCGTCGACGATCCGCCGCCGGTCCGTCCTCGACGGCGCTTCGCCTTGTCGCCGTCAGTTCCGCGGCAGCACTCGGACGGCCGCCCGGGGTGTCACGTCGCCCTCTCGCAGGACCCGCGCGTACCAGCGCGCGTCTTGCGGGTGAACCTTGTGGCTGATTCGTGAGATGCGGGCCTCGAGGAACCAGTGAGCCTGGGTCCGGCACGGGGTGGCGGGGTAGGTCAGCTCCAGCAACGGGCCGGTGTCCGGGTCGCCGAGGGCAAGGCGATCCCCAGGCCGCAGCGCCGCCCAGTCGATCCCGACCAGCGTGAGGTTCTCGCCATACGAACCCGGGAACGCCCGGTGGCCGTCGCTGCGGACGCGCTCGATGGCCTCCTGGGCGTACAGGCAGATTGCCTGGTCGACGCCACCGTGGACCGGCTCAGGATCGTGGTGGCGGTCACCCTCGAGTCCAAGGCGCCCGACGGATGCTCCATCGATCGGCAGCTTGGGCACCCCACCGTCGTTGCGGTTCACCGACGCCACCAGGCCCTCGCGCCCGGGCGCGGGGGCCAGCCGGCGGGCAACCGACAGTCTCGTCGTATACGGCAGGTCGACCGCTTCCCGCCCGGCCGTTGCCGGGTCGGACTCGAGGAGCGCCCGGAGGTCCGCGAGCAGGGCCTCGCGTCTCGCCGGCTCCAGCGAGGCAACGGTGCTGATCGACGCCACCCGGTCCAGGACGCCGTCCACCGTCTGGCGATGGACGTGCTGGAACGTCCGGTCCTCGAGCGGCTCGAACAGGCCGCAGCGCTCCACGCGCTCGCGCCAGCCGTGGTGCTGGCTCGGAGCTTCGCCGCCGGTGGTGGTCTCCATGAGCTCGCCGAGGCGCCGCACCCACGGCACCGACTCGTCGCGGATGTTGTAGGCCAGGACCAGGCGACCGCCGGGGCGCAGCACGCGGTGGATCTCTGACAGGGCACGAACCGTGTTGAACCAGTGGAAGGCCTGGGCGGCCACGACGCCGTCGACGGAGCCGTTGTCGAGCGGGAGCGCCTCCGCCGTCCCGTCGATCATCTCCGCTCCCGGTGCCGTCACGGCGAGCTTGGCCCGCATCTCGGCCACGGGTTCCACGGCGATCACCCGGGCCCCGGTCGGGACGAGCTCACGGGTCATCTTGCCGGTGCCGGCGGCGAGGTCGAGGACCGTGCGCCCGGCCCGGAGGTCGAGCAGCTCGGCGAGAACCGCGGTGGCGTCGGCGGGATAGCCAGGACGGCCACGCTCGTAGGCATCGGCCGCCCCGCCAAAGCCGCTGGTGGCGAGCGGATGAACGTCATCGATCATCTCGTGACGATACCGCCGAGGTCGCCGAACCCGCGGCTCACGGCTGCGTCAGGCGGGCCGGGATCGCCCGCGCCGCCTTGACGGCGTCGCCGTCGGCGTGACTGCGGCAGGCCCCTCGACCGCGTCCACGATCCCCACCACGACCGTCCGCAGCGGCCCGAACGGCGCCCCGACGATCTGGCGCGCGGACGTCCCCTCGTCGAGCACCAGCACCGTCTCTCCGGCTCCCGCCCCCACGGTGTCGAGCGCGATCAGGTACCCGCCCGTAGGGCGCCCATCGGGCTCCAGGAGGTCGACCAGCAGCAGGGCCCGATCATCGAAGATCGGGGACTTGATCGTGGACACGACCGTCCCCACGACCTTCGCGAGCTTCATGGCCGCAGCTCCTCGACCGCGTCAACGATCCCCACGATCGCGTGGTCCACGGGAGCGAACCGGTTGGCCATCGCCTCGGCCGCTTCACGGGCTCCGACGATGTACACGAGCTGACCCGGACCGGCCGTGTCGAGGGCGTCGGCGGCCACGACCGATTGCCCGACGGGCTCCAGCTTGCGGGTCAACGGCTGCACGATCAGCAGCCGCACCCCCTCGAGGTTGGGCGCCTTGACCGTCGCCACCACCGTGCCGGTCACGCGCGCGAGCTGCATGTCCCTACGCCTCCCCGCCGGCCACGTCGACCGCGTCGACGGCGTCGACGGCGCCGGCCAGGCGGCTCGCGAACCGGGGCGCCGCTTCGAGCTCCGCCCGCATCTCGCGGTGGAGCTGCGGGATCACCCGGGCGATCGGAGAGCGGGCCCCGGGCACGGACCCGGCATCGGACACGGGATCCCAGATCCGTGCCACGGCCGCCGCGACCGCGGCCTCCACGTCAGACACGGACCCGTCGAACAGCAGGTATCCCCTGCCGCCGAGCCCGTCGCCAAGGCGCAGCTCGAGCAGCTCGACCTGGGCGCCCTTCACGCCGGCATCGGCGGCCTCGATCGTCGCTGCCACGGTGGCCGTCTCGACGACGCCCAGCGCGGCACCGGTCCCGGCGCGGCGGGAACCCCGGAGCGCGGCGACGACCTGGTCGTGGACGTTGGGCAGGAAGACGGTGTCCACGAGGCTCGACGCCCCGACCTCGATGCCGGCGGCGAGCGCCTCCTCCACGTCGGCGACCGGTCCCGCGACGAGGACCAGGTATTTGCCGGGCTGGATCGTCCCGGCGCGGACGACGTCCACGGGCGCGCGCTTGACCATCGCGTCTCCCGCCTCGATGCCGATCGCGATCGAGGCCAACTCGATCAGCGCCAGCGCGGGCTGGAGGGGGTCGACGGCGGGGTCGGCCATCACACGATCCGCAGGGCGCCGACGACGGTCACCCGTCGCTCGCGCGAGAACGTCCGGGGCCGGGTCATCCCGTCGCCGGACGGGCTGGCGATGGACACCGTCGCGAACCCTTCGCCGCCCTCGCCGAGCCCCGTGAAGTTGGGGCCGTTGGCGACGAAGATCGAGCAGTTCATCGCGCGGGCCATGCGCGTGATCGTGGCCACGTTGGTCGAGTGGATCGACGCCGTGTGCCGGAAGCCGTGCTCGGAGCGGACCGCGAGGTCGATCGCCGCGTCGACATCCGGGACGCGCACCACCGGCAGCACCGGCATCATCTGCTCGGTCCAGACGAGCGCGTGCTCGATCGAGACCTCGGCGACCAGGACCCGCGGCTCCACGGTCGGCCGGACGCCGATCTCCGCGAGCAGGCGCGCCGCGTCCCGGCCGACCCACGCGGTGTTGATGTGGCCGGGCTTCCCCGGCGAGCCGAGGTCCGAGAAGATGACCCGCTCCAGCCGCCGCAGCTCGTGCTCGGCGAGGACGTACGCCCCGTGCTGGGCCATGGATCTGACGAGGCGGTCCGCGATCGAGGCGATCGCGATGACCGTCTTCTCGTCGGTGCACACGATGTTGTTGTCGAACGAGGCGCCCCGGACGATGTCGGCCCCTGCCCGCTCCACGTCGGCCGTGTCATCGACCACCACCGGCGGGTTGCCGGGACCCGCGGTGATGGCGCGCTTGTCCGACTTGAGGGCCTCGCGGACGACGCCCGGCCCGCCGGTGACGAGCAGGAGCCGGACATCGGGATGGCTCATCAGGCCGCGCGCGCTCTCGATCGTGGGCTCCGCGACCGAGGCGATCAGTCCTGGCGGCCCGCCGGCGTCGACGATCGCTCGATGAATGAGGCGCACGGCCGCGTTCGACACCTTGCGCGCCGACGGGTGCGCGTTGAACACCACGGCGTTGCCGGCCGAGATGATCGAGATGGCGTTGTTGATGACCGTGGCGGCGGGGTTCGTCACCGGCGAGATCGAACCCACGACCCCAAATGGCGCGAACTCGGTGATCGTCATCCCGCCCGCGCCCGACACCGCCTCGACCTCGAGATCCTCGGGTCCCGGCGTCTTGCTGGCGCACAGGCGGTTCTTGACCGTCTTGTCGTCGACCCGGCCCAGGCCCGTCTCTTCCACGGCAAGCCGAGCGAGCGCCTCGGCCTGGTCGAGCGTCGCGCGGCGGACGGCGGCGATGACCACCTTCCGTCGATCGAGGTCGAGGGGGCTGCGCGACGCCGCCTTGGCCGCGGCGACCGCCTCGTCGAGGGTGGGAAACACGCCGTCGCCCAGCCGGCTGGCGGCCGGCGCCTCCAGCTCCGCGCGCACCGCCGCCTGGCGGGCGAGCAGCGGCTGTCCGGGCTCGCCGACGCGCCGGCGGGTCCGGTCGATGATGCTCTGGATCTCGCGCTCGTCCACCACGTTACTTGCGATAGACCTCCGAGCCGCCGACTTCCCAGGTGTCGACGATGGCCATGATCACCGCGTCGCACGGGCGATCCCGCGTGACCTCGGTCTGGCGCGCGGAGCTGCCCGAGGCGTACAGGACGACCTCGCCCACGCCCGCGCCCACCGTGTCCACGCCCACCACATAGCTGCCCGTCGGCTGGTTGTCCACGCCGAGCTGCTGCACGACGAGCAGCCGCCACCCCTCCATGAGGGGCTCCTTGCGGCTGGCCACGACGGTCCCCGCGATCCGTCCCAGGAGCATTGATTCCTCCCGACCGCTCGGGTCCGGGGGCGGCGCGCCGGTTGCCCGGCGCCACCGCCCCCCTCGAGGGTCCTGGTTGGCGCCGGCGGTCAGCCGCCGAGCTCGGCCTTGGCCTCGTCGCTGCGGCCCAGCGGCAGCACGGTGTCCACGTTGGCGTGCGGGCGCGCGATGACATGGGTCGCCACGACCTCGCCGACCTTGCCGGCGCTGCGCGTGCCTGCCTCCACGGCGGCCTTGACCGCGGCGACGTCGCCGCGCACGACGGCGGTCACGTACCCGCCGCCCGTCTTCTCGTAGCCAACCAGCTCAACCTTGGCGGCCTTGACCATCGCGTCGGCCGCCTCGACGACCGCCGCGAAGCCACGAGCCTCGATCATGCCCAGTGCGTCTGCCATTGCCAGGACCCTCTCCCGTTTCGATGCTTGCCCCGGCCGGCCAGGCGGCCGCCGGGTGGATGGAATGGTCTGCGTTGCGCTACGCCTTGGCGTCGCGGCCGTCGATGGCCTCGATCGCGGCCACGGCGGCTCGCCAGGCCACGTCGATGTCTGCCTCCTCGCCGCCCAGGTACACGCGGCCCATGGAGCCGAACGACCGGACCTCGAGGATGTTGATCTTGGCGGCCTTCTCGGCCTCGTTGGCGGCCAGCGGGGCGTAGGCAGCGGGCTCCATCTCGAGGACGTAGAGCGTCTGCCCGCCGATGATCATCTGGCCATGCCGCGTGCGGTTGATCAGCTGCGCCTGGTGGTCGTCGATGCGGCGGATGATCTGGGACGAGAGGATCCGCGGCCTGATTCGTGCGTTCTCCTCCACGCCGAGCTCAGCCAGGATGGCGGCGCCGGCGGCCCGGACCTCCGCCTGTGACGGCGAGTGGATCTCGAGCAGGCCGAAGTACCGCTCGATGATCTGCATGCCCGGCTTGACCGACGTTGACTTGAGCGCGATGTCCGTCAGCCGGTTGATCTCGATGCCCGGCGAGACCTCGATGTACAGCGAGGCATCGCCCGGGAGCGGCAGGAATCCCTGCGCCACCGTGCCCAGGAACGCGGCGTACTGCGCCTGGAGACTGTCCAGGAACACGTACGCCCGAAGGTCAATACCGGCCACTGGAACCTCCCTCTCCGGTCACGATCCTGACACCCGCCGACGCCCCGATCCGGGTTGCGCCCGCGGCGATCATCTCTTCCACGTCGTCCTTGGTCCGGATCCCACCGCTGGCCTTGACGCCGATCTTGGGGCCCACGGCCTCGCGCATCAGCGCCACGTCGAACACGGTGGCCCCGCCCGAGGCATACCCGGTGCTGGTCTTCACGAAGTCCGCCTTGGCCTGCTTCGCGAGCTGGCAGACGATCACCTTCTCGCGGTCGGTGAGGAGCGCGGTCTCGATGATCACCTTGTTGAGCGCCCCCGACTCGTGGCACGCGTCGCTGACCGCGGCGATATCCGCCCGGACCTGCTCGTGCAGCCCCGATTTGAGCGCCCCGATGTTGATGACCATATCGATCTCGCGGGCACCGGCGCGGATCACGGAGCGCGCCTCGTGGGCCTTGATCTCGGGCATCGTGGCCCCGAACGGGAAGCCGATCACGCTGGCCACCGGCACACCCGTGCCCTTGAGGGTTGCGGCAGCCCTCGAGACCCAGACCGGGTTGATGCACACGCTCGCGAACCCGTGTCGCACCGCCTCGGCGCACAGCCGGTCGATGTCCTCGGCCGTAGCGTCCGGCTTGAGCAGGGTGTGGTCGATGTACTTCGCGAGATCCGCCGGGATGTGGCCGCCGTCGCCCGTGTAGGTGATCCGCGACGCACCGCCGGCGACCACCTCGGCCACCTTGGGCGCGCACCGGGCGGCGCAGCTGCCCGAGCAGGTTGCGCACCCGTCGCAGGTGGCGGCCCCGTTGGTCCCGGCAAGGGTCGCCATCACCTGGCGGGTGATCGCGTCGATCAGTTGGGATCGGTCGTCAATGGGCGGGGCGGTCATCGGTGCGGTTCCTCTACGCTGGCGGTCCGGTACTGCTGCTCGATCTGGGCAATCTTGGCCACGCGCTTCCCGTGTCGTTCCGCGCCCCACGGAGTGGCGAGGAAGGTGTCGACGATCTCGAGGGCGAGGCCCTCACCGATCATGCGAGCGCCCAGGGTCAGCACGTTGGCGTAGTTGTGCTCGCGCGCGTTGCGCGCCATCGAGGTGTCGTGGGCGTTCGCGGCGCGGATCCCCGGCACCTTGTTGGCGGCCATCGCGGAGCCGATGCCCGCACCGTCGATGACGATCCCTGCGGCGCACGCGCCGGAGGCGACGAGGCGGGCCACCACGTGGGCGAAGTCCGGGTAGTCCACGGCGTCCGGCCCATTGGTGCCGCAATCCGTGACCCCCCACCCGTGCTCGGCGAGGTGCCTGGCGAGGACACCCTTGAGGGCGTAGCCGCCATGGTCCGCGCCGATGGCGACTGTCTTCGGATCGCCGCCGGTCGCGACGGGCGGCGGCGCAACGACGGAGGGAGCCGAAGCCGCCGGCGCGGTGGCCGCCGCGGCCTCGAGCGCGCGCTCGACCAGCTGGCGGACGACGAGCTCGTCGGGGAGGTGCAGCTCAGCCATGGGCCAGCACCCATTCGGCCGTCGAGTCGTCGCACGCGAGCACATTGACGACTCCGGCACGGAGCGCCGCCAGGGCGATCGGGCCGCGGCCTGCGCCGGCGGCGATCCCCATGCGCAGCGGTTTGCGGGCCAGGTCGGCGAGGGGCAGCCCCACGGTCCGCCGATTGAGCTTGGGCCAGGCGATGTCGCCATGAGCGTCCAGGAAGCGCCCGACCACGTCGCCCACGGCGCCCTTCGCCCGCAGCTTCGCCTGTTCGGCCTCGTTCACGAACCCCGAGGCCAGGTGCGGCGAATCCCGGGCGGGGATGCCGAGCCCGAACACGGCTGAGCGGGCGGCGCGGGCGGCGTCGATCGTGTCGCGGATGGCTGCGTCGTTGACCAGCGCATCCGCCAGGTCCGCGGATCCCACGATGGCCGGCGCCGACAGGCCGCGGAACGTGGCGCCGGAGGTGGCCGCGAACCGTTCCAGGATCTCGGTGGCGCGGGTTGGCTGGATGGAGCGGCTGGCGGCGCCGTTGAGCTGCAGGATCTCGGTCGCCTTCGTCCAGCCCATCGGAAGACGCTGGGCCACGGCGAGCATCGTGCGTCCCCAGGAGACGGCGATCGCGCCGCCGGGCCGCTGCTTGGTCAGCATGTCCACGGCCACCTCGGCCACGGCCTCCCGTGCCAGGTCGTCGGCGGCCTCGCCCGCGGCGGCGGCGGGCACGTCCGCGACCCCGGCAGCCCGCAGGTGGAAACGCTCGACCAGCCGGTCCTCGAGGTCCACCAGCCTGGCCGCCGGATGCACGACCTCGATCCGGACGATCGACTCCGTGACCGCCCGATCCAGCAGTCGACCGACCTGGAACCTGCTGAGGCCAAGTCGCCCGCCGATCTCGGCCTGCGACAGGTGCATCCCGTAGTAGAGCTGGGCGATCCGCACCATGAGGCGGACGTCATTCGTGCCCCGGCGACGAACTGCGAGCACCGTGCCTCCGCGTAGTGCACATATGAGCAGGTCGTCGCTCATCTGTGCGCGTGATCCGCAGCGTACCATCGTGGAGGCTGATGTCAAGCGGGGATTCGCGGTGTGAGGCCTAGTCGAGCGACCCGTATGCGGCCATCACCACGTCGTCGAGCGTCTCGGCCGCGCCACCCCATTTGCCGCTCAGGGCGATGAGGACGAGGTCGTACCCAGGGTCGACCAGCAGTCGCGTCCCGGACATTCCGCCGTGCAGGAACGCGAGGGGTGACGCCGGGCTCGAGGCGCCGGGCTTGCCCCAGCCAAGGGCGTAGTGCTCGCGGGTCAGGCGGTCGCCGGTGTCGCCGAGGCCATTCACGGTGACCTCGCGCGTCATCAGCTCGAGCAGGGGTCGCCCGAGGATCCGGACGCCGTCCAGCTCCCCGCCCCGGAGCATCGCCCGCCCGAATCGGATGAGGTCCCTGGCCGTGGACCACAGGCCGCCACCGGCGAGGTGGAGCGACGAATACGCCGCGACCAGGTCCTCCGCGGAGACGTCCGGCGGGATAGGTTGGACCGCACCGTCCCAGCTTCCCACCTCGACCGGGGCGCGGCGGTCACCTGCCCGAACGTGATCGAACGTGGTGTCGGTCATGCCCAGCGGGTCGAGGACCTCCTCCTGGAGCAGCTCCTCCCAGGGCCGCTCGAGCGCTCGCTCGATCGCCTCGGCAAGCAGGTCGAACGTGAACGTCGCGTACAGGAACCGGCTGCCCGGGGGCCAGCCCTGGCCGGCACCGATCGTCCGCCGCAGCAGCTCGGCCCGGTCGCCGCTCGCCGAGAAGGAGATCGGCCAGGTCGATGTCCGCGAACCCGGTGGTATGCGTGAGCACGTGCCAGGCGGTGAACGGCTCGACGCCGGCGACGTCCAGCTCAGGCAGCCACCGCGAGAGGGGCGCGGTGAGCGGGAATCGCCCGGTCTGGGCCAGCCGCATCACCAGCGTTCCGAAGATCGGCTTGGTGATCGACGCCAGCAGGCAGATCGCGTTGCTGCCGATGCGCGTTCCGCGGGCCGGCGCGAACGCCTCGACACGACCCGGGTGCTCGGCGTCCGCGACACCGAGGATCAGGAACGGGACATCGCCCGCCTCCACCTTGCTGGCGGCGGCGGCGAACGCGGGGTCGAACGCGTGCGCTGGCATCAGCGGCAACGATAGGTCATGGTGGAGCCAGGCGGGTGAGCTGCGCGGGGATCCGCGTCGGCCGGGCGGCTGAGCGCGGCGACGATGAAATCGGCTATCGCGAGGGGACAGGTTTCCACCCGGCGGAGTAGCATTCCCTCCGTGACCGACCTCGCTCGCCCGATCGTCGCCCAGCGCCGTGCCTCACCCATCGCCGAGGAGATCCGCCTCACGCTCGCCGACGCCTGGGGTGAGATGGGTGCGGCCTGGGGCGTCGCGCCCGCGATCGCGCGTGTCCACGCCTACCTCATGGCGCGCGCGGAGCCGTTGACGGAACGCGAGGTCCGCGAGGCGTTGGGGCTCTCGCATCGCGCCGCGAGCCTTGCTCTCGCCGAGGCCGAGTCCTGGGGCCTGGTCGAGCGCGTCGCTGAACCGCGCCGTGTCGGCCGCCGGGGCCCCGCCGGCACCGCCTACATGGCCGTGGGTGACCACTGGCGGTGGTTCGGACGGGTGGTCGCGGAACGCAAGGTCCGCGAGGGCGACCCGATCATCGTCGTGCTCGAGCGGACGCTCGGCGATGCGCAGCTCGCCCTGGCGCAGCATCCAGCCGATGCTGACCTGCTCCGGCTCCGGGACTGGCTGTCCACGTTCCTGATCTTCGTCCGGCTGTTCGACCGGGCGGTTGGCCTCGTGTCCCGCCTCGAGCCGACGGAGCTGGAGCGTGCGGTGCGCCTCCTGGGCGAGGTCCCGGACGAGACGATCCTGCGATTGATCACGCTGCTCGACGGGCTCCCGGACCAGGACGTGCTGGGGCTGGTCGAGGCCCTGTCGCGGTTGTCGCCCACGTCCGCGCGCCGCGCCACCACCCTCATGAGCGGGGTCGTGAAGACGCTGGTCCGCTAGGGGAGCGGTGCGGGTCAGACACATGGCGCGCGCTGGACGGGCGCCGGCCGGACGCCCTCGACCGCTAGCCCTCGCTTGCCCCTTGCGGCATGCGCAGTTGCGCGGCCGCCGCAATGAGCTCGCCTCCGATCCGTTGGAGGAGGTCGTCGTCGAGACGGGTCGATGGCCCGGTGACGCCGATCGCCCCGATCAGCGAGTCGCCGAGCCGGAGCGGCACCGCGACGCAGCTCACCCCGATCGACGTCTCGTCGTGATCCACGGCATACCCTCGCGCCCGGGCGTCCATGACAGCCCTGTACAGTGCCGGCCGATCATGGGCAGCGTTCGGCGTCCCTCCGTCGAAGGTGAGCCGATGGAGCTCATCCTCCAGTTCGGCTTCGGTCAATCCGGATAGGTACGCCTTTCCAACCGCCGAACAGTGCATGGGCCGCAGCGCGCCAAGTTGTTCGCGAATGCCAAGCACCTGCCTGGACGGGAAGAACGCCGCATAGACCATGGATCCGCGCGCTGGCACCGCGAGCATCGTCGCCTCGCCGTACTGCGCGCGGACCGCACGCAGGATCGGATCGACAAGCTCGCTCAAATTGGCGTGGTCCGGCGCGCGGGACACGAGCCGGAGAAGGCGCGCGCCCACGGTCGCATACGTTCGGGTAATCGGGTCCCTTGCCACGTAGCCCGAGGCGGTCAGCTGGCGGAGCAGGCGGAGCGCCGTGCTGCGATCGATATCGAGAGCGCGCGCGAGCTCGGAAGGCGTGCTTGGGCCTTCGGCCAGCAGCTCGAGCGTCCGGAAGATGCGGGCAACTGCGGACCGGTCAGATCCGTTCTCGTCGCCGGTATCTGGCTTTGCCTCAGTCATCTGGGGACGCCCCACTCTTCTCAGCGCCATGGTCACGGCTTGGCGCTCGGCGACGGCAGCCGGGTCGCGGACGTCAGCAAGGTCCCGATCGAGCGCCTGCCGACCGTCCGCATTGTAGGTGCGACACGGCGCGCTGTCCGCGCTGTCCGCGCTGTCCGTCCCCTCCGTGTCATCCCTTGAGGGACCCTGACAGGACGTCGGTGCCATATCGTCGCTGGAGCACGTAGTAGACGACGAGGACCGGCAGGGCAACCAGAATCGCGGCAGCGGATGTCACTTGATAGTTGAGGCCGAACTGCCGACCGACGAAGTAGTTGAGCGCGGCCGGGGCCATCTGCAGCTCCGCGTTCGGGATCATCACGATCGCGAGCAGCAGGTTGTTCCAGGTCCAGATGAACAGGATCGTGGCAAGGGCGAACGTCGCGGCGCCCGCGGTGGGCACGATCACTCGCCAAGCGTCTGCCACGCGCTGCGCCGTCAGTGCGGGCCGCGTCGAGCAGCTCCGTGGGAATCCACGGAAGAAAGACGCCATCCAGAAGGTGCCGAAGGCCAGCGACCCGCCGATATCGGGCAGGATCATCGCCCAGTAGGTATCGATGAGCCTGAGGGCCCGAAATTCGTAGTAGAGCGGGATGATCGTCGATTCGTAGGGCACGACCAACCCAACCAGGAACAGCCCGTACAGCAGCCTCGATCCACGGAACCGCATCGTCCCGAAAGCGAAGCCAGTGAGGATGGACAGGAAGACAGAAGCCGACACGACGGTCACAGCCAAGATGAAGCTGTTGCGAAGCGACCGGCCGATCCCCGCGTCGGGGTCCGTCCATGCGGCGATGAAGCTGTCCAGTGAAGGCTGGGTCGGAATGGCCAGCCCGTGCACGGTTGCGCCCGGCGGGTTGAAGGCGACGAGCGTCGTCGACAGCAGGGGCCACAGCGCGAACACTGCGAATGCCAGCAGCACGGCGTATGACAGGGCCTGCTCGCGTCGAGAGATCATCAGCGGCGCTCCCGGAACAAGCGACCAACAATGAGGACCGCAGCAAGGACGACGATCGTCAGCAGCACGGCGATCGCGGAGCCGACCCCAACCTGGCCGTCCTGGAAGACGCTCCGATACATGAACAGCGAAGGGGTTGTGGTCGCGTAGCCCGGTCCGCCGCGGGTCGTCATCAAGGGCAGATCGAAGAGGCGGAGTGCGAAGATCACCGTCATGGTGAGGCCCACTGACAACTCATAGCGGAGACCAGGAAGCGTCACCGCTCGGAACTCCCACCACACCCCCGCCCCGTCGACCTTGGCCTGGTCGTACAGGTCACGCGGGATCCGCTGGGCACCGGCAAGGAGCAGCACGAGGACGAAACCGAAGTTCACCCACGCGCCCATCACCCCGACGGCGGGCATCGCCCAGAAGAAGTCGCCCAGCCAGGCGGTCTTCGCATCGGCCCCAAAGATCGCGCCGACGAACTGGTTCGCCGAGCCGTCCAGGGCAAGCAGCCAGCGCCATGCGATCGCCACGACCGCGAGCGCCAGCGTGTACGGGATGAAGTAGATAAGCCGGAACAGGCTCATGCCTCGGACCCGGGCCCGCGTCATCGCCACGGTGAGCAGGAGGCCCATCAGGACGGGCAGGATTCCCTGCAGGAGAACGAACGCGAGCGCCACCACGAAGGTGCCTCGCACATTCGGGTCAGCAAGGACGGTGCTGAAGTTCTCGACACCGACGAACACCGGCGTTGTGAGCCCGTCCCAGTTGAACGTCGACAGCGAGAGTGTCGCGATGATCGGTACCAGCACAAAGGCGGTGTAGAAGACCAGCCCTGGCAGGATCAGGATGTACGGCAGGAACCTGGACTCGCCCAGCGGCCCCTGTCGCGCCGAGGGAGCAAGGTGACGCGGGAAGCGAGCGACCCTGGTGCTCGGGGCCGCCCGTCGGCCGTCGGTCACGGCCGGTCGCCGCGGACAGCTGGGCGTGCCACAAGCGCTGGAGTGACGAGGCCATCGCAATCAGGTCTCTCCCGACGCGGATGAGCTGCAACCTCCGGCAGCCGGGAAGATGGACCCGTGACCCCGATCGCACCCATCAGCGTGGTCCCGATCCTGAGGGGAACGGCGACACAGCTCACACCGGAGGACGTCTCGCCCCTGTCCACGGCATAGCCAGATCGACGAGCCTCAATCAGATGGCCATAGAGCGTCGCCCGATCTGCGGGCGCCTGCGACGTCCCGCCCTCGAACGTGAGCCGTCCGAGCTCTCGATCCAGGGCGTCATCGATCAAGAGCGGACAAGTACGCCTTGCCCACCGCGGAACAATGCATGGGTCGGATCGCCCCCAGCTGCTCTCTGACACCCAGCATCTGGCGACTCGGGAAGAAGGCCGCGTAAACCATCGATCCCCTGGCCGGCACCGCGAGGAGGGCGGCCTCCTCATGGTGAGCACGGACGGCACGAAGAACCGGGTCGACGAGCTCGCTCAGGTCCGTGTGGTCGGGAGTGTAGGACACCAGGCGCAGTACCCGAGCGCCGTTGATCCCGTAGCGCTTTGACCGGAGGCCCTGCGCAACGTAGCCGGTGGTCACCAGCTGGCGCAGCAAGCGCAACGCGGAGCTGCTGTCGATGTCGATTGCCAGGGCGAGCTGGGACGGTGTGCGTGGCTTCTCGGCGAGGAACTCCAGCGTTTGAAACACCCGGGCGACCAGAGAGCGCTCGAAGCCGCGACCAGCCGCCGGCGAATCGATGCCCTCCGGACTCGACTGGTCGCTGCCCGGTGGGGGAGCCCAATGATCCCACGCGCCTCGTCAGGGCTCGCGGGCTCCCGCCCCATCAGGCGGGCCATGCGGGCGATGGTGTCAGCGAGCTCGGCGTTGGAGCGCGAGGGCGTGCCGTCGGGCAGGTAGGGGTTGTCCTCCGAGCCGACCCGCACGTGCCCACCCATGGACAGGGCAAGACCGAGCAGACCCCACTGGCGGACTGGGTCCATGACGCTCAGGTTCCAGTTGACCCGCGCCGGCAGGTGGTGGACGAGGTAGATCAGTGACTCTGGTGTCGGGGGCGTCCAGGCACCACCCTGCCATCCGATCAGGAGCGTCGCCCAGACCGGATCATCGAGCAGGCCCTTCCGCCGGATGTACTCGAGATTCCAAAGGCGCCGGTGTAGAAGGCCTCGACCTCGGGTTTGACACCGTGCACCTGCGCCGCCGCAGAACTCGAGCTCAGGGCGGGTATGGATCCCGTACTGCTCGTTCGCAGAGATCTCGGGATCGGGCTGGAAGAACTCATCATGCGCATTGAACGCGTAGGACATCATGTCTGGCGCGTGGTCGAACAGCGCAATCTTCTCCTGATTGGGCGCTGGCGATGCCGGACTGCGCGATCGCATCGCGCCTCGTCCGGATCTGGCGCGTGAGTTTCCCCCAGCCGTTGTAGTCGGTGCGGGACAGCCGCCGTCCGTCCGGCTGCATCGTCTCCTTGAGATAGTGAACGCCGTGGTGATGGACCGGACTGGCCCCGGCGTCGATGGCACGGACATACTCGTCCGCGACAGCCGAGATGTCGTCGATACGGGGCATCATGGCGAAGCCCGGGTAGGATGCGGAGCTGTCCACGGTGACGGTGATGATGACCTTGTCCATCAGGGCCTGACATCCTTCAGATCGTTGGCGGAACAGATCGGGCGTTGATGGAGGAGACCCGGAGGTCTCCTCCATCGCGTGGGCGCGAGGGCTACGGCTGGCTGGCCATGTACTCGTCCCAGTTGTCCTGAATCGCCTTGGCGTAGGCCTCGGAGGTGATCTGCCCGCCCAGCAGCAATTGGCTCTGAGCCTTCATGAGGGTGCCCATCGTCGGGGTAGGCCAGTCCTCCCACGTGAACAGGCCGTTGTCGGCGTTGAGGCGCTGGTATTCGCTGGCCATCTGCTTGAGCAACGGGTTGTCGATCGTTGCCGTGGCTCCAGCGTTGGCAGCGGAGGGCCGGCCGGATGCGATCTGCGCGGCGATTGCCTCGGGCGAGGTCGTGATGAAGTTCACGAATGTCGCGGCGCAGTCGGGGTACTTGGTCTTGGACGAGACGACGAACGGCAGGCTGTAGCCGCCGACCGCTTCGTGCTTGCCCGTGTCGCCGACCGGGAACAGCATGAAGCCAGCGTTGTCGCCCATGGCCTTGTAGATGTCGCCGAGTGCCCACGTGCCGCCGATATAGAACACGCCCTCGCCGCTACCGAAGCGCGCGACGGCGTCATTGAAGCTGGTGGCGAGGGCGTCCTTGTTGTAGTAGCCGTTCTCCATCCAGGCGCGGAAGTCATTGCCCGCCTGGACGTGACCGGCATCGTTGTAGGTGCTGCCGGCGACGTTGAACACCCAGTTGTTGATCGCGTCGACAGGCACGTACCAGCCGTTGAACAGGGAGAGGTTGTGCAGGGCCGGCCACTGATCCGAGTCGCCCAGCATGACCGGAAGCTCGCCGGCGGCCTTGGCCTGGTCGAGCAGCGCCATGTAGGCGGCCTTGGTATCGAGCGTCGCGATGTCCGAAACGCCCAGCGCGGCCAGCTTCTCCTTGTTGTAGAAGACACCGACATACTGGATCGCCTGGGTCATCGACCAGATCGAGCCTTCACCGAAGGTCTTGCCGTCGGTGGTGAACTTCTGGACTTTGAGCGCCGAGGCCGGGAACGCGTCGTTCCAGCCGAACGCCTGTGCGTACTTGTCGAGGTTCAGGATCAGCCCCGCCTTCATGAGGGCTCCATTGATCGTCCAGCCGTGGTTGCCCTGCATCACGTCGGGCGGGCTGTCGCCAGCCATCACGAGCTTGATCGTGTCCCACGCCGACGCCCAGTCCTTTGCGTTGATCTGGATCTTGACGTTGGGATTCTGTGACTCGAATTCGGCGGCAAGTTTCTTGAACTCATCCTGGATGACCTCGCCGGCCTCGGAGAAGCCGACCGTGAGCGTGATGTCACCGGCGTCGGCGCAACTGGGCAGGCCCGCGGAGGCGCCTCTGACGGCGCCTCGGTGACCGTGGCGGGGGGAGCGGTCGGCGTCCCGGCCGATGGCGCCGGCGATGCCGCGCTGGAGCAACCGGCAACGAGGCCGATTGAAAGCAGGATCGCAGTGGAGCGCCTCCACTGAGCGAGATGGGTCAAAGCCTGTTCCTCCTCAGACGAAACGTGCATCACGATGGCGGGCCGTCTCCGGCCTGCTCGCCCTGGTCCAAACCCCGGCGCGGGAGCCCCGACCGGGCTCAGAGACTGTGACCGCGCGCGGCCGGCTCGGCCCGGTTCCTACGTTCCGAGTACCGGTCGGTGTTCACCTCTCCTGGTGGCTCGCCTCCTTGTCGTGACCATGACGTTGATTACCAAATGGTAGATGGTGCGTCAAGCACAGCACATGTGATTCTATGTTGCAAAGACCGCACTATGTGGTGCCAGATGCCCGCTCAGGCCAGGCTGGAGCGGGTTGGCCCGCCCCAGTCGTGGGTGGCCGTGCTGGTGCCGCCCATCAGCGAGCGCTGTAGCCGCCGTCCACGAAAGCGTCGCGCCGTGGGAAAAGGATGAGCGATCGGATGCCAGGAACAGGATCGCGTCAACGATTTCGGCTTCAGTCCCGAGTCTGCCGATGATCTGACGTGCCGCCATCAGGCGCCGAAGCTCGTCCGCGTCAGGTGCTCCAGCGACGATCCGATCCACCCATGGTGTCTCCGTGGTCCCAGGCGCCACGCAGTTCGCTCGGACGCCCCGTTCGGCATAGTCCACGGCCAGGCTGCGCGTGAGCGAGATCAGGGCCGCCTTGGATGCCCCGTATGCCGCGCGGTTGGGGATCCCGATGATGCCCCCGACCGATGCGACGTTCACAAAGACGCCGTGGCCCTGCCCGAGCATGGCTGGAAGCGTCTCTCGACACACCACAAACGGCGCCCGCACGTTGACCGCGAAGGTGTCATCCCACTGGTCGAGCGTCGTCTCGTGGACGGCCGCTCGGTAGCCGACGCCGGCGTTGTTGATGACGAGGTCAACGCCTCCCAGCAAGCGGATCGCCGCGGCCACGGAGGAGACGGTGGCCGCGGCATCCGCGAGATCGACGACGACGGGGTGGCATCGCTCCCGGCCCTCGGTCTTGGCAAGTTCCTCAAGCGCCGACCTGTTCCGACCCAGCGCCGCCACTTGACAGCCGGCCTCGATGAGGGCGACGGCCGCTGACCGGCCGATCCCGGACGAGGCGCCGGTGACGATCGCTCGCTGTCCAACGAGACCCCAGGGATCCTTCACTGGCGAAGACCTCGCTCCAGACTGGGGGATGCTGATGGTGCACCATGGTGCGCTATACGCACGTCCGAGTATTCACCGTTCTTGGGCAATGTCAAGGGTGATTTCACTGCGCGGTGTCGGCGAGTTGGTGTGTTGCCAACAGCCTGGATCGCATGGCATGATGGCTGCGTTCAGTGCAATCGGCTGCGTGGTGTGCATCAGATGAACAGCCAATCCTCGGTCGATGCGGAAGGCGATCCGGTGGGGTTCGATCGGTTCGTGCCACCCTCGATGCAAGCCGCCGTGGTGCGAGCGCTGCCGACTCGACGGATGGCGGTTGAGGTCACCGCGACGCCGCGCGTCGAGGCTCCCGACCACCTCCTGCTGCGCGTCGAGGCGTGCGGGATCTGCGGCACGGACTTGCACATTCTTGATGGAGCGTCGTACCGGCCGACGCTCCCGTTCGTCCTCGGCCACGAAGCCGTGGGGACGGTCGTCGAGACGGGATCGGACGCCGCGCGGTGGGTTGGCCGCCGGGTGACGATGACCAACTTCACGGGCTGTGGCAGGTGCGATCTGTGCCGCGACGGGGATGAGCGATTGTGCCCCGAACTCGTGTCGATCACCGGGGTCCTTGGGTCGTGGGGCGGGTTTGCGGGCTACACGCGCATTCACGCCGCGCAGGCGATTGAGGTTCCACCGACGCTGGACGCCATCGGCGCGGCTTCGCTCGTGGACGCCGGAGCGACCGCGGCGAACAGCGTCAGGGTGGCCATCGAGCGATCGCCCGAGCGCGTGTTGCTGATCGGAGCGGGACCGATCGGATTCCTGTGCGCGGAGCTGCTGAAGATGGCTGGGGTCCAGCTGGATGTCGTGCACCCGAGCCCCCTGCGGCGTCAGGCCCTCGCGGCCATCGGCCACAACGTGGTCGCGTCGTTCGATGAGCTCAGATCGGCCTATGACGTGGTGATCGACTGCGCCGGGGTGCCGGAGGTGATTGCACCCGGCTTGGCGCGCCTCGGGCCGAAGGGAGCGTATCTGCTGGCCGGGTATGCCAAGGCCCCGAACTTGGACCTCGCGGTCGTCGCCCGCAGGGAGGGCGTGGTGCGAGGGATACGCTCCGGTCGCCGCTCGGATCTCGAGTCGGTGATCAGCGCGGCGGCCGGTGGGTCGATACGGATCCTGGGCGTCACGACGTGGCCACTTGCGGCAGTCAACGATGCTCTCGACGCGCTCAGGTCGCGAGCCGTTCCCGGCAAGGCCGTCGTGATTCCCCACCGGCCAGCGATGAGCTCCTCGATCAGGATCGCCCTTGATCCGGCAATGCTTGTCGCTCGACCCGCCGACGACGCCTTGCGGGCGGCCGCACGCGCGGGGTACGCGCGTGTGGGGCTGGGCAACCGCCCGGACCTCGTGCCTTGGTTCGGGCCGCCGGTCACGCCTGCCTCGGAGCTGCGACGGATCGCGGCGACAGCATCCGGGTTGGGCATCGAGATCGCCTCGGTCGCGGTGATCCAGGCCTGGCTGACCTGGACGAGGCGATTTGGCAGCGTGCCGTGGGCTGGTGGCGTGCCGGTATCGATGCGGCCGTCAACCTGGGTGCCAACCACATCAACACCGAGTTCTCAGGAGACCCCGGGCGGGTGGCGGCGAGCCGAGATGCGTTCCTGCGCTCGTTCGGCGATCTGAGCCCGGACCTTGCCGACGCCGGACTCTCGGTCGCCGTGGAGCCGCACCCCAACGACTTCGTCGAAACGACGGCAGGGGCACTTGAGGTCATCGACGCGGCCGGCGATGCGAGCCTCAGCTACCTCCACTGTGTCCCGCATGCCTTCCACCTGCAGGGGACAACGAGTGAACAGCTGGCGTTGGCAGATGGCCGGTTCGACCACGTCCACCTGGCAGACGCGTTCCGTCCGGATCGCACCATCCTCAATCCTCCATCGCCGCATGTGCGAGTCCACCAGCACCTGGATCCCGGTCAGGGTGAGATTGACCTTGGCGAACTTGCGGGAGCGCTCGGTCAATCCCAGTTCCGCGGTGTGCTGACGGTGCAGGTGTTCGCGTGGCCCGACCGCGCGGAGACCTCATTCGCCGCCTCCAGACTGGCCGCTGAAGCCCTCGTGGCCGAGATCGAGGCCGCCAGGAGCGGTCGCCGCGAAGCGGCACCGAGATAGGGTCTCACGTGGTGTTGCTTGAGGATCGTCTGCACGCAGCCGGCGTCGTCGCCGTGACAAGGCCGCCGGCACCGCCCTTGGCAGAGGCTCTCGCCCGGGCTCTGCTCGCGGCGGGCATCGACGTCATCGAAATCACGTTCCGCACGGCCGGTGCGCCGGCCGCGATCGACCGCATCCGGACAACCGTCCCGGAGATGCTGGTCGGCGCGGGACCGTGCTCACGGGCCCGGCCCGGCAGGCGACAGACGCCGGCGCCGAGTTTGTGGTCGCGCCGGGCAGCAGCGCGGGCGTCATCGAGGCTGGCTGAGACGGCACCGCGATGATCCCGGTGGTCGCGACCCGAGTGAGATCGAGGCGAACCTCGCCCGCGGGCTCACCCTCCTGAAGCTGTTCCCCGCGGAGTCATCGGCGGTGTCTCGATGGTCAGGGCCATGCATGGCCCATATCCCGATGTGCGCTTCGTGCCAACGGGCGGGATCGGGCCGGCCAATCTGGCCGCCTATCTCGCCCAACCCAACGTCGTCGCATGCGGCGGGTCGTGGCTGACGGAGGGTGTTCAAACCGAGGATGACCTTGTCCAAATGGGGTTCCGCGCGCGAGCGGCCGCCGCCCTGGTGCGCGAGGCGCGTGGCGCAGTGCCCGCAATGTCGGGGAATTCGACCGGAAGGGAGGTCCCGCGGTGACCCCGCTCGTGATCCGGCATGAACATGACGTGACATGGGATCTCGTGGCCCTGGGCGAGGTGATGCTCCGGTTCGATCCTGGCGAGGATCGGATCACCACCGCGCGGACGTTCCGGGTGTGGGAAGGCGGCGGCGAGTACAACGTCGCTCGGGGCCTGCGGCACTGCTTCGGCCTGCGCAGCGCGATCGTGACGGCGCTGGCCGACAATCCGGTCGGACACCTTGTCGAGGGACCTGATGCGCGAGGGCGGCGTCGACCTGCGCTACCTGCGATGGGTGCCCTACGACGGGGTCGGACGCGCGGCGCGCATCGGGCTCAACTTCACGGAACGCGGGTTCGGGGCCCGGGCGGCCATCGGGATGTCGGACCGGGGGCACTCGGCCACCTCACGGCTGCGGCCCGGCGATATCGACTGGGACGCCGTGTTCGGCACGGATGGCGCCCGCTGGTTCCATTGCGGCGGGATCTTCGCGGCGCTGTCCGAGAGCACACCACTCGGGTCGCCCGCGAGGCAATGGAGGCCGCCCGCCACCACGGGGTGGTCGTGAGCTACGACCTCAACTACCGTGCCAGCCTGTGGCAGTCGATCGGTGGGCAGGCGCGCGCGCGCGCCGTCAACCGGGAGCTCGCGCCGCTCGTCGACGTCATGCTGGGGAACGAAGAGGACTTCACCGCCGCGTTGGGGTTCGAGGTGCGCCGGTCTTGACCCGAACCTGGCAGCCCTCGACGGGGCCAACTTCGCCCGGATGATCGACGAGGCCACCCGGACATTCCCGAACCTTCGCGTCGTTGCCACCACCTTGCGGAATGCCCGGACGGCGACGCGGAACGACTGGGGTGCGATCTGCTGGGCCGATGGACGGTTGTATCGGGCCACGTCCGCGACCGGACCTCGAGATCCTGGACCGGGTGGGCGGCGGCGACTCGTTTGCCTCTGGGCTCATCTACGGGTTCCTCACCGACCGCGGCGCCCAGGCTGCGGTCGAGTACGGGGCAGCCCACGGCGCGCTGGCGATGACGACGCCGGGGGACGCTTCCACGGCAACCCTGTCCGAGGTCGAAGCCGTGATGGCAGGCTCATCCGCCCGGATCTCCCGGTAGCGGCATTGACTCTTCGACCGATCTGTCCCGCATCTCGACCCGGAGGAAACCCATGGGCACAGGCAAGCCAGGCGTCGCCATCGTGGGCCTCGGGCTCATCGCCCGCACGCATGCGTCGGCCTATCGGCAACTGAGCAACCTCGTCGATCTGGTGGCGGTCTGCGACACCGATCACGCTCGGGCGAGATCGTTCGGAATCGAGTTCGGCGCGCGCCCGATATTCGATCTGGCCGAGGTCGTCGCGGACCCGTCCATCGATGTCGTCGATCTGATCCTGCCCCACAAGATCCATGAGCAGGCCGCTCTGGCCGTGCTGGACGCGGGGAAGCACCTGCTGATGGAGAAGCCGGTCGCTGGCAGCTACGCGGAGTCGGCGAGGATCCTCGGACGGGCAGAGGAATTGGGCGTCCACTTCATGGTGGCCGAGAACACCCGCTACGCACCCGCGTACCTGGCCGTCGAGAGGCTGCTTGGTGATGGCGCCATTGGCGACGTCGTGCACGCTCGGACGTTCCTCCGCTCAAACGAGAAGCAGCACCTTTCGATGCCGGGCTACTGGCGGACCCGATTTGAGACTGGCGGCGGACTGATTCTGGACACGGGCGCCCACTCCTTCTTTCTGCTGAAGTGGCTGCTCGGTGACATCGCCGAGCTGACCGCGTTCTCGACCAAGGTGTTCGCCCTCCCGAACGAGATCGAGGACACGGCTTACGTTCGCGGCCAACTCGCCTCAGGCGCCCTGTTCTCGGCGGGCTTCACGTCCGTGTCGGAGGTACCACACAGCGAGCGCCTCGAACTCTACGGAACCACGGGCGGCCTCCTCGTGGACCAGATGGCGGATCCCGTGGTCAAGCTGTTCCGTGGCGACCAGGACTTCCAGGGCCAAGCCGTCGACGGCGTACGCTTTGGCCCGGACGCCTGGCACCCGGGTGGCTGGCACTGGGAATCCGTCATTGCCGAGGTGACCGACTACGTGACCTCGCTGGTCAAAGGGCGGCGCCCGCTCATCAACTCCTGGGACGCGGCCTATGCGATCAAGGTGGTTGACGCCGCGTATGCCTCGATTTGCCAAGGGAGCCCGGTCGCGGTCTCGTGAGGCCGGCGGCCGCAACTTCCAGTGGCGTGCCACCGCTGACGGGGTCCGTCCGGGCTCCGTGCGATAATCCGGCGGTGACGTCGGACCGAACCGGTTCGATCGGGCGACGACCCCGGGGCCAAACGGCCGGCCGACCACTCACAGCGTCCTCCCGGAGAGCCCAACCACCATGACCGAAATCTCCACCTGGGCCACCAAGAAAGGCCTCGCCCAGATGCTCAAGGGCGGCGTCATCATGGACGTCGTCACCCCCGAGCAGGCCACGATCGCCGAACAGGCGGGCGCCGTCGCCGTCATGGCCCTCGAGCGCGTCCCGGCCGACATCCGCGCCGCCGGCGGCGTCGCGCGCATGTCCGACCCCGAGATGATCGTCGGGATCATGAAGGCGGTCTCGATCCCGGTCATGGCCAAGGCCCGGATCGGCCACTTCGTCGAGGCACAGGTGCTCGAGGCCCTGGGCGTGGACTACGTCGACGAGTCCGAGGTCCTCACCCCCGCGGACGAGCGGAACCACATCGACAAGCACGCGTTCAAGATCCCGTTCGTGTGCGGCTGCCGAAACCTCGGCGAGGCCCTGCGCCGGATCAACGAGGGCGCGGCGATGATGCGCACCAAGGGCGAGGCCGGCACCGGCAACGTGGTGGAGGCCGTCCACCAGCTGCGCGACGTGCTGGCCGACATCCGGAAGCTCCAGGGCATGCGCGAGGACGAGCTGTTCGTGGCGGCCAAGGAGCTCCAGGCCCCCTACGAGCTGGTGAGGCAGGTCGCAGCCGATGGGAAGCTGCCGGTCGTCAACTTCGTCGCCGGCGGGATCAGCACCCCGGCGGACGCCGCCCTCGTGATGCAGCTGGGCGCTGAGGGCGTGTTCGTGGGCTCGGGCATCTTCAAGAGCGAGGACCCGGCGCGAATGGCCAATGCCATCGTCCAGGCGACCACGCATTTCGGTGATCCCAAGATCATCGCCGAGGTCTCGAAGGGCCTGGGTGCTCCGATGCGAGGCATCGAGATCGCCGCGATCCCCGAGGGTGAGCGCCTGGCGGTCCGCGGCTGGTAGGGCGCCTCGGCTGAGGCCGGCCCGATGAAGATCGGCGTGCTGGCGCTGCAAGGCGCCTTTGCTGAGCACATCGCCACCCTGCGCACCATCGGCGTGGAGGCCGTCGAGGTGCGCCTGCCGCAGGACCTCGACGACATCGATGGCCTCATCCTGCCGGGTGGCGAGAGCACCACGATGCGGCGCCTCATCGCCCGCTGGGGGCTGCAGCAGCCCATCCTCGACCTGGCCGCCCGGGGAGCACCGCTGTTCGGAACGTGCGCCGGGATGATCATCCTCTCCCGTGAGATCGCGGGTGACGAGGAGCCGGTCCTGCCGCTCCTGGACGTGAGCGTCGAGCGGAATGCGTTCGGGCGCCAGCTGGATTCGTTCGAGACGGAGCTGTCGGTGCCGCTGCTGGGCGACACGCCGGTGCACGCGGTGTTCATCCGGGCGCCGGTCATCGAGCGGGTTGGCGCCGCCGTGGACGTGCTGGCGAGGCTCGACGATGGGCGGATCGTCGCGGTCCGCGAGCGCAACGTGATCGCCACCTCGTTCCACCCGGAGCTGGCGGGCGAGACCCGCTTCCACCGGCTGCTGGCCGCGATGGCGTCGGAGCATGCCGATCCGGGTGAGGGCATCGGCCGCCGACCCCATCCCACGCGCCGCAGCGGGCAGGGGGGCTGACGCCGTGGCACGGATCTCAGGCAAGGTGCGTGCAGCCCGGCTGACCGACCTGGCTGCGCTGGGCGAGCTGTCACGCCTGGCCCAGGCCGACACGGACGGTACCCGGTCGCTCGGACTGCCGGTGGCCGGGCCGCGGATCGGCATGTTCGCCCTGTTCCGGCTCCCGCTGGGGGCCTTCACCCCGCACGACGTGATGTATGTCTTTGACCGCGGTGGCCATGTCGCGGGCCTGCTCCGGGTGGAACGGGAGCGCTCGCGCGACGACTGGACCGTGGTGGAGCTCGACGCGGTTGGCGACATGGACGCGGGCGACGTGCGGTTCCGGCTCGTCCAGCATCTGCTGCGCGATGGGGTCCGTCGCGGAGCCGTGCGCTTCCACGTGGCCTGCGCCGATGCCGACGACAACATCGAGCTGTTCATGCAGGCGGGCTTCGTCCGGTACGGCGACGAGCACCTCCTGTTCCGCACGCCGCAGACGCCGCTCCCGGCAGCGATGAGCGACGACGAGGCAACCACGCTCGGGATCCGCGAGGCCCGGCCCCCCGATGCGCTCGCGTTGTCGAAGCTGTATGCGAGCGTGACGCCAGCCCCGGTCCAGCGGCTGGAGGACGTGCGCCTTCCCGACTGGGAGCGCCAGGGGCGCGACTGGCGGGTTCCGCGCAGCTCCCTGGCGCCGATCCTGCGCTTTGCCGATGTCGAGGCGTACGTCCTGCCCTCAGCCGGGTGGGGGTCGCGATGGCACGGAGCTCGACGCGTTCCTCCAGGTCGGTGTCGCGAAGGAGGACCAGCCGCACTATCTCAAGGTGCTCGCCCGGCCGGGCTCGGAGATCGCGGCCCTGATCCGGTTCGGACTGGGCGTGATCGCCGCGCGCGCTGAGCCGTCGGGGGCGCACCATCAGGGGGTGCTCGCCCCGGTTCGAACCTACGAGTCGCCGGTGGACCGGCGGCTGGAGGAGGAGGGCTTCGCGTCGATCGCCGCCGTCACGCTCCTGATGAAGGAAACCCTCGTCCGGGTTGCTGAGCCGCGCCTCGTGCCGGCCGGCGTCCGCTGACGGGCGAACGGAGGTCAGCCAGCTTGACATCCCAGGATCAGCGCCAGGCCACCGCCGACGATCTCGACGTCCTGCTCGCGGCACTGCCGCCCGAGATCGTCGAGGCGATCCATGCGCTGCCCGACCGGGAATCGCTGATCGAGGTGGTCCTGGACCTCGGGCGACCGCCCGAGGCGCGCTACCCGTCGTCCGAGGTGATGCTCCTCGAGCGCGAGATCACCGAGCGCGATATCGCCCACGTCGTGGAGCACATCGGCAGCTTCGGGGACGACAACCGCGCCGGCATCGAGCGCACGCTCCACCGCATCTCCGCGATCCGCAACCGGAACGGGAAGATCGTCGGCCTGACCTGCCGGATCGGGCGTGCCGTCTACGGGACGATCGAGATCATCGCGGACTTCATCCAGACCGGGAAGTCGATCCTGATCATGGGCCGCCCCGGCATCGGCAAGACGACGATGCTCCGCGAGGCCGCCCGGGTCCTGGCCGACGAGCAGGGCAAGCGCGTGGTGGTGGTCGATACCTCGAACGAGATCGCGGGTGATGGCGACATCCCGCACCCGGCTATCGGCAAGGCCCGCCGGATGCAGGTCCGCACGCCGTCGCTCCAGCACGAGGTGATGATCGAGGCCGTCGAGAACCACATGCCCCAGGTCATCGTGATCGACGAGATCGGGACGGAGCTGGAGGCCCATGCCGCCCGGACGATCGCCGAGCGGGGCGTCCAGCTGATCGGCACCGCGCATGGCAACAATCTCGACAACCTCATGCTCAACCCGACGCTCTCCGATCTCATCGGTGGCATCCAGAGCGTGACCCTGGGCGACGAGGAGGCCCGACGCCGTCGCTCGCAGAAGAGCGTCCTGGAGCGGAAGGCCCCCCCGACCTTCGACGTGATCGTGGAGATCCAGGACCGGGAGCGGGTGCTGGTCCACAGCGATGTCGCCCAGACAGTGGACGCCATGCTGCTCGGCGAACCCGTGGCGCCCGAGCTGCGCTGGCGCGACGAGGAAGGGGTGCATCGCTCCCAGTCGCGCCCCAAGCCGTCCGCTCGCGCGGTGGGCGTGGCTGGGGGCGGCGACCGCTTCAGCGGGCTCACGGGAGCGGGTTCCGGCGCCTGGGGACGCGAGCCCGGCTGGCGTGGCGCATCGACGAACCGGACGGGTGGCTATGCGGGCGAGGACCGCCTGCCGCCGCGAACCCCGTTTCGTCCTGGGCAATCGGGTGGCTGGCGGGCTCCGGGCGCGGGGCGACTTCCGAGCGCGGCTCCGAGCGGAGTGCGCGCAGCCCGGAGGGCGACCGACCGGCGCCACTGAGCGTGCTGCCCGGCGAGCGGTTCGCCGTTCAGCCCGGGGGCGCGTTCGTCGCGGGTGACATCGCCGATCGCGGCCCGGTCGAGCGAGCGGAGGCTGTTGCGGCCGCCGCGGCCGAGGTCAGGGCCCGCGACGCCCGCGAGCTCGCCCGCCAGCAGGCGTGGCGAGCCGAGGCGGCCCGGGCGCTCAACGCGCTGCACGAGGACGAGGGCACCCGCCCTGTCAATGCCGAGGCGCTCGCTGCGGCGGAGGAGGAGCGGATCGCCCGCATGGTCCCGGGCGAGACGGGCTCAGGCGAGCTCACCACCGACCAGGGTCCCGACGACGACGGGGCGCCGTTTGGCGAAGGGTCGCTCACGGTGGACGGCGGGACCCTGCCGACGCTGCGGATCTTTCCCCACGGGATCAGCCGCAAGCGCCTGGAGCAGGCAATCCGCGACGTCGGGCTGCCGGTGATCGTCGCCCGCGAGCCGGACGAGGCCGACGTGGCGATGACGCTGCGCTCCGAGTATCGCCAGAAGCCGCCCGCGATCCGCGAGGCGGAGGACCGGGGTCTTCCCGTATACGTGCTCAAGGCCAACACGATCGCGCAGATGCAGGCGTCGCTGGCGTCGGTGTTCGCGCTCGAGGTTGACCCGCGCGAGGCCGCTCTCCACGAGACGGAGCAGGCGATCGGCCTGGTGATCAAGCAGCAGGAGCCCGTGGAGCTGGCGCCCCAGAACGCCTACATCCGGCGGCTCCAGCACCAGATGGCGGAGCGCGCGAACCTGGTCTCGCGGTCGCGGGGACGCGAGCCGTACCGCCGGGTGCGCCTGTACCCGGACGCGGCGCGGCCAGCCTGGCGGTAGCGGGCTCGGGCGCGGACCTGACCTCGGCGCCCGGCTCGGGCTCCGCCGGACCTCGGTATCGCGCTCCGCTCGGGCGCCGGACGCCCCAACAGTTGCGGCGCGCGCCGTAACGGGCGCCGGGCGCCCTGTTCGTTGCGCTGCCAGGGGTTGACGCGTGACGGGCCGGGCGCTGGACGCCCGCTCCGTCCGATGACGCGCCCGTAGAGGCGCCTGACGCCCGGCGCCGCAACGCCCGGCCCTGACGCGGCACGTGCCAAGTCTCGGGGAGCCGCCCTACACTCGAGGCATGTCCGCCCTCGACGACGCGCCGTTCGTCCACGCCGATGATCGCGAGACCTGGCGCGCGTGGCTCGAAGCGCACCATGCCACGGTTCGAAGAGCGTGGCTGGTGATGTGGAGGCCGAGGTCGGGTCGGCAGGGTCTCGACTATGAGGCCGCGATCGAGGAGGCCCTGTGCTTCGGCTGGGTGGACAGCACGGCGGGCGCATACGACGAGGAGCGCGGCAAGCTCTACTTTGCGCAGCGCAAGCCGCACAGCGGTTGGGCCGCGTCCAACAAGGCACGGGTGGACCGGCTGATCGCGGGCGGGCGGATGGCGCCGGCTGGGCTGGCGGCCATCGAGCGCGCCAAGGCGAACGGCTGGTGGGAGATCCTGGACTCGTCCGAGCGGCTCGAGGTACCGGCGGATCTTGCCGCGGCGCTGGCGGCGACCCCACCTGCGGAGGCCAACTTCGGGGCCTTCGCGCCCTCTGCGCGGAAGCAGTTGCTCGGGTGGGTGGCCATTGCGCGGCGACCGGAGACGCGGGCGAGCCGGATCACCAGGATCGCCGAGGCGGCCGCCCGCAACGCGCGCGCGCTCGGCTGAGCGGGTGCTCCGTGCTCACGCGTTCGCCCTAGAGTGATCGGGACCTGCCCGCGCACGAGGAGATCCCAGTGGCCCTGCAGGTGATCGAGATCGTCATCGACTGCTCCTCCCACGACCTCGTGGTGGACTTCTGGCTCGCGGCGCTGGACGGCTACCAGCGCACCGACGTCAACGAGCAGTACGTGGCGATCAACCCGGACCAGCCGGCCATCGGGCGCCCATCGATCCTGTTCCAGAAGGTGCCGGAGCCCAAGGCGGTCAAGAATCGCGTGCACCTGGACCTGCGCGGGGAGTCGATGCGCGACGATGTACAGCGACTCGCGGACCTCGGTGCGACGGTGATCGCGGAGCGCTCGCTGGGCGAGCCATCCGGTGGACCGTCCTGGCGGATCCGGAGGGCAACGAGTTCTGCGTGTCCGGAGCGCGCTGAGCTCCGGATCGCCGCATCCGCGCCAACCGCGGACTCGGCCCTGCGGACCCGGCCCGGCGGTCGTGAGCTCGCCCGCGGTGCCCGGGCCTGCCCGCGATCAGAGCGCCCGGACGATCGTCTCCAGGCGGGCCGTGAACGCTCGCGCGTCCTCGTCCGGAAGCGCGCGGATCGGTGCGCCGATGCGGACCTCGACGGGATGGCGACGTGGCCGCCGCCCGCCCTTGGGCAGGACCTGGCGGATGCCGACGATCCGGATGGGCAGGACCTGGCGACCGGTGTGGCGCGCGAGGAGCCCGATTCCCGGCTGGAACGGGTTGATGTCACCCGTCATCGTGCGGGTGCCCTCGGGGAACATCACCACGTGCCAGCCCGCAGCGAGCAGGCCCTCTGCCGCCGCGATCGAGTCGGCGCCGCGGCCCGTCCGGTTGAAGGCGAACGCCCCGAGCCACGCGGCCACGAACCAGCGCGTCCGTTTGGTGGTGAAGTAGTCGGCTGCTGCTGCGGCGGTCATCCGGCGGCGGTGGCCGGGACCCAGCGCCAGCCGGATCGCGGAGAAGTCGAAATGGCTCGCGTGCGTCGGCGCGATGAGCGACGGACCCTCGAGCGCAGCCAGGTGCTCGTGGCCGACCACCCGAGGACCCACGAGGAACCAGCCGATGATCGGCCCGAAGAGCCGGGCCGTGACCTCCCGCAGCACGATCGCAGGTATCGAGAACTGCCGGCCGGTGGGCGGCGTGACCCGGCGGGCACGCTTGATCATCGCCGCTGGCTGGACCCGCCGCGCCGGAGCACCTCGCGGGCGGCCAGCCGGCCGCTCATGCCGTGCACCCCACCGCCAGGCGGCGTGGATGAAGAGCACAGGAACAGCGACGGGTTGGGAGTCGTGTACGGGTTCCAGCGCGGAACCGGCCGGAACAGCAGCTGGCGCCAGTCGCCGATGCCGCCGTTGATGTCACCACCCACGTAGTTGGCGTCATAGGCCTCCATCCCGATCGCATCCTTCGTGGCGCGAGCCAGGACCAGATCGCCGAACCCTGGGGCGAACCGCTCGAGCTGGGCTTCGATCGCGGCCGTCATGTCGACCGTCGAGCCGTTCGGAACGTGGCAGTACGCCCAGGCGACATGCTTGCCCTGGGGCGCGCGCGACGGGTCCGCGATCGTGGGCTGGACGAGGAGGACGAACGGCCGATCGGTGATCCGCCCCCGTCCGACGGCGTCCTCGGATGCCGCGATCTCTCGGTACGTGCCTCCCAGGTGGACGGTGCCAGCGCGGGCAGTCCCGGGGTCTCGCCAGGGGATCGGCCCGTCGAGCGCCCAATCGATCTTGAACACGCCGGGGCCATAGCGGAAGCCCTCCAGCTGGCGCCGATATCCCGATGGCAGCCGGCCCGCGGCGATGTCAAGCACCTGCCTCGGGGTCAGGTCAAGGAGCACGGCGCGCGACGGCGGCAGATCGCCCAGCGCCGTCACGCGGTGGCCGGTGACCACCTCCACGCCCAGCGACCGGGCCTCGGCCTCGAGCGCTGCCGCGATCGCCCCGCTCCCGCCGCGGGCCACGGGCCAGCCGACGGCATGCGCGAGCATGCCGAGCACGAGCCCGAACGAGGCGCTGAGCGGCTGGCCAAGCCGGAGCATCGAGTGTGCCGCCAACCCCGCGAACAGCGCACGAGCGGCGGGCTCACGGAAGGCAAGCCGCACGAGCGCCGTCGCGGGCAGCACGGCCGGCAGTCCAAACCGGGCCATGAGCAACGGGTGCCGCGGCGGCCGCACCACCGGGCCGAGGATCGCCGGGACCAGCCGTTCCCACTCGCGCACCAGGGGGCCGAACAGCCGACGCCACGGATCCGCATCCCGGCCCAGGGCCCCCGCGAGGTCGGTGAGGTCACGCTCAAGCACGATGCTCCGGTCGGGAGCCAGGGCGTGGGCGACCGGAGCGTCCGGCTGCACCCATTCCAGGCCGTGCCGGGCAAGGTCAACCGACGCGAGGAACGGGGACGCGATTCCCAGCGGGTGAACGGAGGCGCACGGGTCATGGATGAACCCCGGGAGGGTCAGCTCGGCGGACCGGGAGCCACCGCCCACGCGGTCGGCAGCCTCGTAGATCCTGACCGTCCGACCGGCGCGAGCGAGTTCGATCGCGGCGGCCAGCCCGTTCGGTCCGGCACCGACGACGAGGGCGTCAAGGGCGCTGGCTCAATTCATGGCCCGAGGCTAGCGCGTGGACGGATCCGCCGCCTCAACTTCCCGTTGCACGGCCACCCGCTGCCCGCCGCCGGATCCAGCGCACCGGCGCCGTGATGGTGCCTAGCGCGGTGGACACGAGGATGCTGCCTCGGACGTTGCGCACGTAGCGCCACTGGCGCCGCTTGTCGACGCAGACCTTGATGGCGGTGACGCTGGGCTCGGCGACCCCAACCGATCGAGCGAGATTCTCCAGCGTCCGCTCCCAGAACTTGTCGTTCTGGCGGTTCGCGCCGAACACGTAGCTCAGCTCGACAAACGGGTCGCTGGCCCGTTCGAGCGCCTGGACTTGGGCAACCGTGGTGTCTCCATCCGTGTGCGAGGAGAACGTGATCCAGGCCGAGAACATGTGGCCCTCGGGCGTCATGAACGTGAACGACTCGGAATCCGCGTAGATGACCATCACGCCCGTCGACATGGTGAGCGGGGCGCCGGGCACCGCCTGGACCTCGAGCAGCGCAACCTCTCCGGGGCTGATGCCCGACAGGGGGGCGTAGAACGTGGCGCCCTTGGGCCAGAAGGTCGGGAAGTTGGCCTTCCAGTGGGCGACGAGCTCCTGGGGCGTCAGTTCGCAGCCCTCCAGGCGGACGGAGAAGGTCTTCTGCCACATCTGGCCGAAGCCCTGGACGGGCCCGGTGACGCGCTTGCCGGTGACCCGGTCGGTACCGGCACCGCGGGCGGTGGTGCTGAGCTTGTCGACGGGACGGGCCCACGACTCCTGGTCGCGGGGCGCGCGGGGATCGGGGGTGGTCATGGGGGTATCTCCTTGCTCGGGGCGAAGCGGCGCGCGGGTCTCGCCCGCCGCGACGGGTCAGCGGGCGGCAGCCAGCGCGGCGGTCTCGTCGTCGTGGATCGCGATCGCCTCGTCGAGGCGGGTCAGCTCGAGGATCTGCTTGTAGTGGTCAGACAGTCCGACGGCGAGCAGCTTCTGACCGGCGCGCTGGGCCCGGACGAGGAGCGTCACCAGGAGGCCGATCCCGCCCGAGTTCATGTACTCGAGCTGGCCGAAGTCGAGGACGATCGAACGGGCGTCGCCGGCCTCTGCGTAGGCCGCCATGATCGGCGGCTCGCTGCCGCCCGTGATCTCGCCGTGGATTCGGAGGATCGCGGTCGACCCATCGCGGGTCACGTCGACGGTTGTGTCGGTCATCGTGCTGCCTCCTCTGGGACGCTGGATGCCGACGCGCCGTCGGCGATCGTGAGGTAGTCGGACAGGCGCGTGATCCGGAAGATCTCGCGGTAGTGGTCGGACAGACCGAGCGCGATCACGTCACGGTGGTCGCGGCGGGCCTCCGCCAGGAGCCGGACGATGAGCGCGATGCCCGTCGAGTTGATGTAGTCCACGTCGCCGAAGTCGAGGATGACGCGTGTCGCGCCGGTGCCGGCGGCCTGGGCGTATGCCGCGGCGAGGGCCTCGTCCGCGGCGATGTCCACGTCTCCCCGCATCTCCAGACGGGCCTCGCCGGGGGTCGTGGCAACAACCTCGACCGTCAACCGCTCCTTGCTCATGACGACCTCCTTTGGGTCAGCGCCCATCACGGGCGACGGTGAGCGTCACGGTCTGCATGCCGTCCGCGGCGTGCACGTCCATGCCGTCCACCATGTGGCGGATCAGGAACAAGCCCCAGCCGCGCGGCTTCTGACGGCCCTCAAGCTTCGCGTCGAGGTCGGGCATCTCGGCGTCGGGGACTGGTCCGGACAGCGCCCGGTCGGTCACGCGGACGCGGATCGTCTCGTGGTCCGCGTCCACGCGGACGTCAACGGGCACCTCTGGATTGCCCTGGGACCCGTACTCGATGGCATTCATCACGGTCTCGGCGACCGCGGTCTTGAGGCGCTCGAGGCGCGCCGGCCCGAGGTGGAGCGGCTCGACGGCCGCGGCCACCCGCTGCATGGCGGCGCGCTCGTTGCCGATGGCGCCTTCGATGGTGAAGGCGAGCAGCGGCTTGGCGTGGTCGACCCCCTCCGACGCGGCAGCGACCGGCTCCTGGTCACGGGTCACCGGGACCTCGGGACGGTTCTCAGCCCAGGCGTCAGAGGTGCCGATCGAGCGGCGCAGGGTCACCAGCGTGATGTCGTCCTCCTGCTCCATGCCGGGTCCCGTGAAGGCGTGGAGCTCCTCGAGCAGGCGGTCGAGCAGCGCGCTTCCGGCGTCGTCAGTCGCCATTGCCTCGCGCAGGCGCGGGAAGCCGTACATCTCGCGGCCCGGTCCGTGCTGTTCCACGAGGCCGTCCGAGTAGAGCAGCATCGCCTCGCCCTGGCCGACGAAGCCCTCCGTCTCCTCGTACGCGATGCCCGGCATGAGGCCGAGCGGGAGGCCGGTCGCCCGCAGCTCGATCACCCCGTCTGTCGTGCGCACGTACGGGAGGTTGTGACCGGCATTCGCGAACACGAAGCGGCCGGTCGCCGGTTCCAGGACGCCGTACAGGCAGGTCACGAACATGCGGGCGGGCATCTCCGGGGCAAGCAGTTCGTTCGCGCGGGCGAGGACCTTGCCGGGCTCGACGAGCCGTGGCGCCTCGGCCCGGAGGATCGAGTGTGTGCGGGCCATGACGAGGGCCGCCGGGACGCCCTTGTCGGTGACGTCGCCGACGACGACACCGATGCGGCCCTCGCCAAGGTCGATGAAGTCGTAGAAGTCGCCACCGACCACGCGTGCTGGTCCGTAGTAGGCGGCGATCTGCCACTCGGGCAGGTTTGGCAGCTCGTGCGGGAGGAACTGCTGCTGGATCAGCTGCGCGACCTTGAGCTCCTGCTCGAAGCGTTCGCGCTCGGCGGCCTCGGCGGCCTGCTCGCGAACCAGCTGGGCGACGCGGATGGCGGGCGCGGCCTGCGCGGCGAGCGTTGCCAGGAGCCGGCGGTCGTCCGAGGAGTAATCCTGCTCGGACAGGCGGGGACCGAGATTGAGCGTGCCGATCAGCTCGCCCTGGGTGACGAGCGGCACCACGAGCGCCACGCCGGCCTCGCGCAGCTCCGTCAGGGCCGTCGATGCCAGCTCGAGACGGGACAGGTCGACCGGCCCGGGCGCCGACTGGAGGTACGCGAACAGCGGATCCGTCTCCGGGATCTCGATCGCCACACCTGGCTGCTCGGCGGGCGCGGCGGGCATCGTGAGGGCGATGTCGGTCGCGTCCGGGGCGGGCCGGCGGCGGAAGCGGCGGAAGGGGCGGGTCAGAGCGGTCATCGGCGCCATCCTCGTGGTTGAGCGTTCGCGCATCGTTACGAAGTTGGTCCTGGTTGGCTGATCGTTGCGTTACGCAGCCAGACCGACACTCCGGCAGGGCGGACGGCCTCGTCGGCCGAGGCGGCCAGCGTGCCGCGCAGGGTCACGAGGTCCAGCTCGTCGCGGAGGCGCTCGGCGAAATCGTCGATCGTCTGCTGCGCGTCGACGCGGCTCCGGTCGAAGCGCCGGTCGACGGCCGCCTGGACGCGCCGCCGGAGGGGCTGGAACAGGGCGAACGCGGCGAGCGTTGAGGCCGCCACCGCCAGGGTTCCCCCCTGTGTGACACCCGACAGCAGCGCCTGCAGCGCGACCACCAGGCCACCGAACACGACGGCCAGGAGCGCGGTGACCGCGACGTACGAGACGGACCGGCTGACGATCCGGTCGATGTCGTACAGGTGGTAGCGACGGATCGCGACCCCGATGGCAGCTGGGATCATGGGGTACGCGATCACGGCCGGGAGCCACATCCAGGTGCCGTTGGCATCAACAAGGAAGATCATGGTGAACGCGAAGACCACGGCCGACAGGGTCGCCGCGAGCGCGGCGAGCAGCCACTTGTACTGGGCCCGCGCGGTGCCCCGGGCCCGGCGGAATCGGACGACGAGGGCTCCGATCGCGACCGCGAGGGCCGCGAGAACGCCGATGTAGACGAGGTTGTCCAGCATCGGCCAGCCGGGCCAGTCGGGCATGACCGCGAGCGGCAGGAGAACCCGCGCCGTCGACCCGTCGGTGAAGGTGACCTGCCAACTCGGCGCGAACGCCAGAACGGCGCTGAAGCCGAGCGGGATGGCCACCGCGATCCGCCCCGCCACGCCGACCCGCCCCGCCGAGAACCGCCCGGTCGGGAACAGCGTCGCGAGCGCGACGAACAGGCCGAAAAAGAGGCTCGCGCTCCACGCGCTCAACCAGGCGTAGAAGGTGACTCCCGCGTCAGCGTGGCCGTCGACAACCTGGGACGCGGAGCCCGGGAGCGTGTTCCCGAGCGCGGAGAAGGCGAAGGCGATGCCCAGCAGGAGCCAGCCGACCACCTCTCGTGGCCGCCGCCAGAGCAGGACCAGGCCCACGGCGGCGAACGAGCCGACGATCAGCCAGCCAGACCAGTCCTGATGGGCCCAGGCCGAGGGCGCGAGGACGAGCACTGCGAGGATGCAATACGGGATGACCCGCCATCGTTCGAGCTTCATGCCGTGCCTCCCCGGGTTGGCCGGATCCAGACGCCGGCTCCGCTCGGTCCGAGCGCCCGTGCGACCGTGTCAACGGCGCCGGCTTGGATCTCGTCGAGGTCGGTGACACCCCGGAGGTGCTCCGCGTACGCCTCGACGGTCCGCGCGGCGTCGTAGCGACGGCGGTTGAACCGCTGGTCGACGGCCGCCTGGATGCGTCGTCGAACGGGCTGGAAGACGGCCGCGGCCCCCAGGGTTGAGGCCGCGACGGCCAGGCTGCTCTCGCTGGCCAGCGGGGCGAGCAACGCCTGGAGGGCGACGATGAGTCCGGCGAACAGCGCCGCGATCAGACCGGTGGTGAGGGCCCACGAGATGGTCCGGCTGATGATCCGGTCGATCTCGTACAGGCGATAGCGGAGCACGGCGATCCCGATCGCGATCGGGACGCACGGGATGGCGACGATCGGGCCGATCCAGGCCAGGCCCGACTCGCTCGCGCCCGGGACGAGCGCGCTGACGACGAACCCCGCCAGCACGCCGGCGATGACGAGGCCGAGCGCCGCCGAGATCCAGCGGAGCTGCTGGCGCTCGAGGCCGGTGGTCCGGCGATAGCGGACGAAGAGCGAAGCGACCGAGCCGGCGAGGAGGACGACGAACGGGAGGACCGCCGTATCCGGCGTGACCAGTTGCCACACTGGCAGCTGGGGGAGGACCGCCAACGGGTTGCGCACACCCACGCTGGTCGACGCCCCGTTCAAGCTGACGGGAATCTTCGGCATGAACATGGCCGTCACTGCAACGGCGAGGCAGAGCCCGAGGGCAAGCCGGGCGACGATCCCCCACCGGCCGGTGGGCGGGCGCCCGGACGGAAAGACCATCGACAGCACCGCCAGCAGGAAGAACAGCATGAGCCCGGACTGCGCCTGCACGACGGCAATGCCGGCGGCGGTCGGGCTCACGCTGCCGTCGTCGAACTGCGCCGCGGTCGCAGGGACCGTCGACAGGATCAGCACGAAGCCCCAGCTCAGCGCGACCAGGATCCAGCCGATCGAGGTGCCCGGGCGCCGGACGGCGAGGAGCGTCCCCACGCCCGCGTAGGGCACGAACCAGATCAGGCCGATCCCACTCGGCGCGGCGGCGATCGCCCCGAGACCGAACAGGGCAACCAGCAGGACACGCGCGGGCGGCCCCAGCGGCGCTACGGCTTCGATGGCGCCTGCCGCGCTCGCCGGTCCCGGGACGACACGCCAGCGGCGCGCGGCCCCGGTCACGACCGGTCCCCTCGAACCAATGCGAGGCTGAAGCCGATTGAGCGTGAGCTGGGCGGTATCGGCGGACGTGACGCCATCATCGCGTGGTTCCTTGCTGGCGGGTCCAGACGGCCACCGACCGGGGCTGCATCGAGCGCCCGACCACCGTCTCGAGGTGTGCGTTGAGGGTGTCGAGGGCCGTATCGTCGCGCAGCCCGGCGGCGAACCCGTCGAGGACGCGCTGGGCATCGATGTGCGCCCGATTGAACCTGCGGTCGACCGCTGTCTGGACGCGCCGACGCAATGGCTGGAACAGGGTGAAGGCGACCAGCGTCGCCGCGGCGACCGAGACCGTGCTCTGGCCGGTCAGCGGGCTCAACAGCTCCTGCAGCCCGACGACGGTCACGGCGAACATGACCGCGAGCATGGCGCTGATGATCAGATAGCTGATGCTGCGGCTGACAATCCGGTCGATATCCCACAGCCGGTAGCGGAGGACCGCGACACCGGCCGAGATCGGGATGCCCAGGATGGCTGCGGTGACCACGATCTCGGTGAGCTTGGCGGCGCCCGGTGGCATGGCGCCGAGCTTGGCCAACGGGATGACCCAGAACACGAGACCACAGACCGCGACGCTGAACGCGAGCCACTTGAGCTGCTGACGGCTCTCCCCGGTGGCGCGGCGGAACCGGAGCGCGAGGGCGCTCGCGCCGATGAAGATGGCGACGATGAGCGGCAGGTAGGCGATCCATCGCAGCTCGGGCCGGATCGCGATCTCGATGGCGAACGGATTGGACAGGTAGGAGGCGTTGTCGAGGGGCCCCGGCAGCACGGCGGCACCCAGTGCCGCGAGCGCCACCACACCGACATCGAGCCGAACGATCGGGCGCCAACGCGAGCTCAGCAGGCGTCCATCCGGGAACACGAGCGGCAGGAACACGGTCACGAGCGCGATGGCCGGGATCCAGATCCAGCCGGCAAGCCAGGCTGCGACGTCTCCTCCCGCATGGGCGCCCGGCTCGGCGATGAGGGCCAGTGCCGCGTACTGATCACACGCGCCCTCGACAGCCGACAGGATCGCGGCGGCCAGGAACAGCCACCCGATCGGATTCCCACGGACGCGGACCACCACGATGGCTCCGATCGCCACGCAGGTGCCCGCGATCACGATCGGAAATCCGCGGACCGACCAGGTGCCCGGGACCTCCACCGACCAGGTCGCCGCGAGCAGGCCGATGCCAATGGTGCACAGCATGCCCGTGAACACGATGCTGGCTGCAGCGGCCAGCCTGGGCAGGAAGGAGCGCACCGCAATCGGGTTCACGGCGTTCCCCGTCGGGCTCGAAGCCACAGCGCGACACCCGAGGGCTCGATCACCTGTCCGACCGTCGCAGCGGTGTTCTGTGATTCGGCGACCAGATCGACGACGGTCTCGAAGAACAGCACAAACGCAACGAGCAGCCAGCCGACGATCTCTCGGGGTCGCGGACAGGTGAGGAACAGGCCGACTCCAGCGAACGACCCGGTGACCAAGACGTCACTGACTTCGACGCTTGACAACAGCGCGGGCGCGACGATGAGCACCGCGATCGCCGGGTAGGGCACCGCCCGCACCGCGACCCTCATCCCTCCGCCGCCGGGCGCACCCAGACCGCAACCGATCCCGGGTGGAGAGCCTCGTGCACCGTGGTTGCGATGTCAGCCTCCACCGAGGCGAGATCCACCCGGTCGCGCAGCCGCTCGCCGAACGCGGTCACCACACGCTCCCCGTCGTACCGGGCCCGGTCGAACCGCCTGTCCACCGCTCGCTGGACCCGCCGGCGCAGCGGGGCGAAGAGCGCGAACGCCACCAGCGTGGAGGCCGCCACCGCGAGCGTCTGCCCCTGCGTGAACCCGGCGAGGACCCCCTGGAGCCCGACGACGAGCCCGGCGAACACCGCGACGAGCAGGCCCGTCACCAGTGCCCAGCCGATCGTGCGGCTGATGATCCGGTCGATCTCGTACAGCCGGTACCGGAGGATCGCGGCGCCGATCGCCATCGGAAACAGGGTCCACGAGATCCCGACGGCCAGGTCACCGACCTCCGAGTAGCCGTTCGGTCCGGCCTCCGCACCGTAGGTGACCATGGCTGCCGTGACAAGCGAGGCGGCTGCGGCGACCCACTTGAGCTGCGCCCGCTCGAGTGCTCCGGAACGCCGCCAGCGTCCGACGAGCGACAGCGCGGCGAGCCCGATGCACAGCACGGTCAGCCCATAGACGCCCTCCCAGATCGCCCAGAGCGGAGTCGGTGGCGGCGCCAGCGGATTCTCCAGCCACGTGTAGTACGGGAAGGCGCCGGGCCGCAGGGCCGCCCCGCAGAACACCAGCGTGGCGAAGAGCGCAGTCGATCCAACCAGCCACCGCCACCGTGGTGAGGGCAGGTGCCCGTCGGGGAACACCAGGAACAGCAGTGCGATGGCGAGGAAGAGCGGACCGTCCATGAGGCTGATCAAGAGCGCCGCCAGGGCGATGCCGGGCATGGGTTCGGGGTGGCGGATGTACGCGTCGAGGACGACGTACCCTGCGAGCGGGAACCCGATGGCGAGCACGAGCGGCCCGACGACGTTGCCGGGCCGGCGGACCGCGATCAGCCACCCGACGACGAGGAACGTGATCGTCGCGACGAGGAAGACGAGACCGAGGACTGTTGGCGTCGTGTCGTCCAGCAGCCGGGCCAACGTCGCAATCGAGGCCACGAGGACGGTCAGGCCGACGATCAAGGCCTGCAGCTGGCGGGCGACGTGGCGCTTGGGCGGAGCCTGACCCGCCTGTGACCTGAAGTCCGCTCCCGAACCCCGTGCCACGGCACGCTCGCTCATGTCGTCTCCCCGGACCCGCGACACAGCCACACGCCGATCCTGGTCGGCAGCACCGCCGCTTCGACCGTCGCCCGAGCATCGCGGCCGATGGTCGGCAGATCCACCTCGCCACGGAGGCGTTCGCCCGGGAAGAGCAGCGCCAGTGCGATGCGGGACGCGGTCATGGCACCCGATGGTGAGGGCGGGTCGTTCCCAAAACGTTACGGGATTCGGCGCCGAAGTTGTACCGTTGCGCGACATGTCACTTGACATCCGCGTTCTCGGCCCCCTCGAGGTCCACGTGGACGGCGAGCCGATCCGCGTGGACACGCGGAAGGCCCAGGCGATCGTCGCCGTGCTCGCGGTTGAACGGCGTCCCTATGCGCGCGATGAGCTGGCGGCACTGTTCTGGCCCGAGTCGGGCGACGAGTCGGCACGGAACGCGCTGCGACGGACCCTGTCCGTGCTTCGCGCGGCGCTCGGCGGACGGTGGCTGCGCGTCGATCGTGCGACGGTGGCGCTCGCCGATCACGGTGACGGCGTGTGGCTGGACCTGGCCGTGCTCGAGGGAGCGGCGGAAGCGGGCGGGCATTCCGCGCTCACCGACGCGGCGGCGCTTGCCCGGGGGCCCTTTCTCGCCGGCTTCTCACTCCGCGACAGCCCGGATTTCGATGACTGGCACGCGACCCGGGCGGTTACCGTTGAACGGCGGATCGTGGACGTCCTCGAGCGGCTTGTCTCAGCAGCGGAGTCCGCCGGCGACACCGCGGCCGCCATCACGGCGGCTACCCGGCTCGTGGAGCTGAACCCGCTCGACGAGCCGGCGCGCCGACGCCTCATGACCGCTCTTGCCCGCAGCGGTGACCGGGCCGCGGCGATCCGCCAATACCGTGCGACCGTCGCGATGCTCGAGCGCGAGCTCGGCGTGAGCCCGCTCGCCGAGACCACGGCGGCCTACGAGGCGATCCGTGACGAACGGCTCGGTCCCGTCGTGACCGCTGCGGCGGCAGTTGCTGCCACGGGCCCAGAGCCGCCACCGGCTGCGGCCGCGTCACCGCCCCGGCTGCCATTGACGGGTCGCCGCCTGGAGTTTAAATCACTCCGCGCTGCGCGCCGCTCATCGTCGCCGGACGGGCGAGTCGCCGTCCTCACCGGCGAGGCCGGGATCGGCAAGTCCCGCCTCGCGGAGGCGCTTCTCGCGGAGGCGGTCGCCGACGAAGGTGTGGTGCTCACCGCACGCGCCTTCCCGGCCGAGGGATCGATCGCCTACGCCCCAATCGTGGAGCTGCTCCGTTCGGGCTTCGCCCACCAGGATGCGGCTCGCCGCCTGGCCGATGTCCCACCGGGGATCCTCGCAGAGGTGGGGCGGCTCGTGCCCATGCCCGATCACGTGACCGCGGGCACCGCGACGGCGGGATCTCCCAATTCACCCGCGGCGCGCGCCCGGCTGCTCGATGCCGTTGCCACGGTCCTCGCCGCGATCGTCCACGCCCCCGCTCCGGGCATCGTCGCCGTCGAGGACCTGCAATGGGCGGACAGTGCGTCGAGGGAGGCGATCCTGTACCTGGCCCGGCGGCTGGCCGGGCGACCGATGCTCCTCCTCGTCACGTGGCGACCCGAGGACCTGGAGGCCGCCGCCACGACGTTTGCGGATTCCCTCGAGAGCCTTCCGGGCGTGACGTCGATTCGGCTGGAGCGGCTGGATGACGTTGTCGTCGGTGCGCTCGTCGAGTCAGCGGTCGCCGCGGGCCTGCCACGCTGGGACGCGGCGGCGCTGGCCGCGGAGTCGGAGGGGCTTCCGCTGTACGTCGTCGAAGCGCTCATGGCGGGTCCCGGAGCGGTTGGGCACAATCCCCCGCGAGGCGTTCGTGCGCTCCTGCACGAGCGTCTGTCGACCGCTTCCGGGACCGCGAGCCAGGTTCTCGCCGCGGCGGCGGTGATCGGACGCTCGTTCGACTTCGGGACCGTCCGGGCAGCCAGCGGTCGCGCCGAGGACGAGACCGTCACCGCGCTCGAGGAGCTTGTCCAGCGGGGGATCGTCCGCGAGCTCGCCGGAACCGGCGAGCCGGCGTTCGACTTCGCCCACGCGCGGCTGCGTGACGCCGCGTACGAGGCCATCGGGACGGCACGGCGCCGGCTGCTCCACCGGCGAGTGGCCGATGCGCTGGGCGCCGATGCGGCCGGTCGCGACAACCCGGGCCGCCTCGCCAAGATCGCAGGTCATGAGCGGGCCGCAGGTCGCGACGCGGCCGCCGCGGAGGCATACCGGGAGGCAGGACGCGGATCGCGGCGGGTCTACGCGAACCGGGAGGCGCTGGCGCATCTCGAGATGGCCCTCGCCCTCGGGCACCCGGACGTCGCGGGACTGCAGGTGGCGATCGGCGAGACGCGGACCGCGCTCGGCAACTACGCGGGAGCGATTGCGGCATTCGAAGCGGCCGCGGGTCTCGTGTCGGACGCGGCCCTGCCGGAGATCGAGCTGCGACTGGGCCAGGTCCACGCGCGACGCGGCGATGTGGCAACCGCCGCGAGCCACCTGGATGCGGCGCTGGAGGGCGCCGACGACCGGCTTCGGCCAGCCGTGCTGGTGGAGCAGGGCGCAGTCGCATTCAGGGCGGACGAGCTGGACGCGGCCGTCTCGTTCGCGAGCACTGCCCTGGGTGCCATCACCGGCACGGAGGACGCGAGGACGACGGGTGCCGCCAGTCGTCTCCTGGGCCTCGTGGCCCTCCGGCGCGGAGACCTCGACGCGGCGCGGGAGGCCCTTCGGTCGGCCGTCGCTGCGGCGGACCAGAGCGCGGAACCCAGCGCATCGATCGCAGCCCGCAACGGGCTCGCGCTCGTGGAGGCTGCCGCGGGCCACCGGGACGCGGCGATCACCTTGCTCGAGGAGGCCCTGGCCGAGTGCCGGCGGACGGGCGAGACGCACCTCGAGGCGGCGGTCGAGAACAACCTCGCCGACCAGCTGCACGCCGTCGGCCGCACGGAGGAGGCGATGGATCACCTCAAACGTGCCGTGGCCCTGTTCGCCGAGGTCGGCGGGCGGCCGGGCGAGCTTGAGCCCGAGATCTGGAAGCTTGTCTCCTGGTAGGGGCGGGCGATCGGGTGGATGAGACCCGCCCAACGACTCGCGGACCCCCGACATTCTTCGGGCGCGGTTCCTGCCCGGGCGCGGGGCGCCCCAACGGATCGGTGGCGTGAGGATCCGGGCGCCGGCGGTGGGGTCGGTTGCGCGAGCTGGGGCTCTGGTGTGACAGGCGCCACGCCGGGCGCCCGATCCGTCCCCCGATGCGCCCTTTGGGGCGCCGGGCGCCCGAAGCGGGAACGAGCCGGCGCCTTCAGGATTGGTCGCGGACCACCGTCAGCCCCCGCGCATGCGCCAGGCCCAGCACCCAGCCCGCCGCCCCCATCGCGGGGTCGCTCTCGAGCTCCGGGGCCTCGTCACCGTCATCCGCCCGACCCGTGCCGCCGAGCAGGCGCAGCGTCCCGCCATCGGCGGCCAGGCGATCAAGGATCCGCTCCAGGTCTTCGGCCCCCACGGCGACGAAGCGCTGGCCGACGTCGACCGAAACGGAGCCATCCTCCTCCGCGTAGACCGTCAGGTCCGCCTCGAGCCGATCGGAGATCCCCATCGCCGGCGCCGCCCTACTCGGCGGCCGTCGCGCCGGTGAACGTGAACGAGGACAGGCGCAGCGACGGCACGACGGACGCGCCCATCATCCCCCGGATGCACCGGCGTTCCCGGCTGACGGCCTCGACGTTCGACAGGGCGTCCAGGTAGGACATCGTGAACCGGAGGTTCCGGACGGGGCCGACGACCCGGCCACCCTCGACCAGGAACGTCCCGTCACGCGTCATCCCGGTGATGACCACCCGCTTGGAGTGGACCGGGTTGGTGTAGTGGAACCGGGTGACGAGCAACCCGCGATCCAGGCCTCCGAGCAGCTCCTCCATCGACGCCTCGCCGGCCGCCATCACCATATTGGTGGGGAACGGGCCCCACGGATTCGGTGCCGGCAGGCCATGCCCGGTCGAAGCGCGTCCGGCCCGGGCGGCGGTCTGGGCGTCGAAGGCGAGGTCGCGGCAGACACCGGCGTCGAGCAGTGTCAGCCGCTGCTTGGGCACGCCCTCGGCGTCGAAGCCCATCGGCAGCCCGGCCGGATCGGCCCCGTCGTCGAACAGGCTCACCAGGGGCGAGGCGACACGACGGCCGGCCTCCCAGAACGAGCGGTCCTCCTGCACGGCGAGGGCGGAGAAGCCCAGGTACCCGAGCATGTCCGCCAGGTCCACCACCGCGTAGTGGTGGAGCACCACCGGGTATTCGCCCGGGGCGAGGTCCACGGGGTTGACCGAGGCACGGGCGCGATCGGCCGCCTCGTGTCCCACGGCGTGGGCGTCGATGGTGGTGGCATCGACGGCATTCTGCTCCGCGTAGCCGGTCCCGCTGTCGGGGCCCATGGTCACGGTCAGCAGCTGCGAGCTGCTCCGACGCTCGGCAACCCGGATGCCGGTGGAGCTGGCGACGGCGACGGCCTCGCTGTCGGTCGAGAACGAGCCGAACGCCGTGACCCCCGCCTCATCGGCAGCCGAGATCACGGCTCGAGCCCCCTCGGCGCGGAGCTCAGGGCTGGCCTCCGCGGTGCCGATCGACCAGGCGTCGGTGAGGGCCTCCACGGGGGCCGCTGCCGGGAGCCCCGGCCAGTCCTCCAGCTCCGCCACGTTGGCGGTGATCGCGGCAGCCCGCTCCACGAGGGCGCGGATTCCCTCGGCGTCCGCCCGACCGCTGCTCGCGACCCCAACGCGCCGTCCGGTGACGAAGCGCAGGTTGACCAGGACCTCGCTGCTGGCCACGTTCTGGTGGATCTCGCTGTTCGCGAAGCGGGTCAGGGCGGACTCGCCGGCGACGACGAACACCTCTGCCTCGCCTGCGCCGGCCGTCTCAGCTCTCGAGAGGACGTTCTCGGCGAGGTGCAGCGCTGCCTCCGGATCTGCCGCAACACCGTGCCCGCCGCTCACGACGCCACCCCGACCCGGACGTTCCGGAACCTGGCCCCGGACACGCCGTGGCCCACATGCCCCTCCTGGCCGGGTTCGCCCTTGCCGCAGTTCGGCGTCCCCCACATCGACCACGACGAGGCATCTCCGACGGCGTCCATCGACCGCCACAGCTCGTACGTGATGCCGGTGTAGGTCGCGTTCCGGTACAGGCGGCCCACCTTGCCACCCTTGACCTCACGGCAGACCTCGGTGGAGAACTGGAAGTTGAGACGCCGGTCGTCGATGGACCAGGAGCGGTTGGTCTCGAGCAGGAGGCCGTCGTCCGTGTCCGCGATGATCTGGTCGAAGCTCATCCCGGGCTTGGGCAGCAGGTTCACGTTGGTCATCCGGATCAGCGGGATCCGGTTCCAGCCGTCCGCGCGCATCGCCCCGCCGCTCTCGCGACCGATGCGGGGAGCCGTCTCGCGCGAGCTGAGGTAGCCCGTGAAGATCCCGTCCTTGACGAGATGGACCCGCTGCGCCGCGACCCCCTCGTCGTCCCAGCCAAAGGTGCCGAGCCCGCCGGGGACCGTGGCATCGGCGACGATGTCGCACAGGTCGGAGCCGTAGCGGAAGTGGCCCAGCATGTCCGGCAGGAGGAAGCTGGTGCCGGCGTACGAGGCCTCGGTCCCGAACGCGCGATCCAGCTCGGTGGGGTGACCGCAGCTCTCGTGCACCTGCATGTAGAGCTGTGACGGATGCAGGAGGATCGTGCGCATGCCCGCAGGCAGCGGCGGCGCGGACAGGAGCTCCACGGCCTCCGACGCGATCCGTTCGGCGGTGCCCGCCAGGTCCATCGCCCGCACGTACTCGTAGCCGGCCGACGCCCACCCGCCGCCGTTGTCGGGATAGCTGCGACGCTGGTGCTCGTCGCCCTCGACGGCGTTGGCCTCGACGCCGGACCCGACATGCGTGATCACCTGCTCGGTGTAGCTGCCGTCGCTGGCCGCAAACGTCTTCCACTCACGCTGCGCCCCGTAGACGCTCTCGGTCCACGCGATCCCCTTGACCGCGTTCATCGCCCGATCGGCGGCGAGGAGGTCGTCGATCTTGCGGTCGAGGGGAACGGCGAACGGATCCTCGCCGACGGGGCTTTCGAACCGGCCATGGGCAGGAGGCCGGCCGTCGAGCACCACCGGGTTGCGGATCGTCGTCGCGCTGGCCCTTGCGATCCGGACCGCATCCGCCGCGACTCGATCCGCCTCGGCGGTCGTCAGCACGTGGCTGGCGGCGAACCCCCACGCGCCACCCACGAGCACCCGGACCCCAAACCCCTCGCTCTCCCCGCTGGACACGCCCTCCACGCGGGTCGTCTTGATGGTGATGGATTCCTCGAGGCGTCGGACCACGCGCACATCGGCATACGTCGCGCCCAGCGCGGTGGCCGTGTCGAGGGCACGGCTCGTCAGATCACGCATTGCCGTCGAGGGTATCGCGGTCGACGGCTCGTTGTCGTTGGGGGACGTTCGGCCCCCCATCGGCCCCCCATCGGCCCTGTAGGGGAGGGACAGGTGGACGTGAGACTCGGCAGATCCGACGACCTCCTGGCGCGCGCGGCAAGAGCGATTGTGAGCGCCGCACGGGCCGCCGGGCGCACTGGGCGCGGCCACGCGGGGCGCGCCGACGCGACGGGTGGAGGAGAGACACGATGGGCGACGCCGTCGGGCTCGGAACGAGCCCCTACCTCGAACCTGGCTCGACACCGCCGCCGGGCGAGGACCCCGGAGCGGGCTGGCTGATGACCGCGCTGGCAAGTCGCGGGGTGAGCCGCCGCCGGTTCCTGGGGTTCGCTTCGGCCATGACGGCGCTGCTGGCGCTGCCGCAGGCGATGGCGCCGCAGATCGTCAAGGCGCTCGAGGATCCCAAGCGCAAGCCAGTCGTGGTCTGGCTGGAGTTCCAGGACTGTGCCGGCAACAGCGAATCGATGCTCCGCAGCAGCCACCCGACCGTGGCTGACGTCGTGCTCGACGTGGTCTCCTGGGAGTACCACGAGACCATCATGGCGGGCGCCGGCCACCAGGCGGAGGCGGTGCTGGAGCGCGTCAGGACAGGTTCGGATCCCTACGTGCTGATCGTCGAGGGGTCCATCCCCACGGCGGACGGTGGCGTCTACTGCACCATCGGCGGCAAGACCGCGGTCCAGCACCTGCAGGAGATGGCCGCCAACGCCGCGCTCGTCGTGGCCGTCGGCGCCTGCGCCTGGGACGGCGGGTTCCCACGTCTTGGGCCCACGGGGGCCGTCGGCGTCGGGGACATCATCGGCAACAAGCCGCTGGTCAATCTCGGCGGCTGTCCGCACAACCCGGCCAACACCGCTGCGACGCTCGTCCACTACCTGACGTTCGGCAAGGCACCCGCTCTCGACAGCTACAACCGTCCGCTCTTCGCGTACGGCCACCTGATCCACGACCAGTGTGAGCGCCGCGCGCACTTCGACGCCGGTCGGTTCGTCGAGGCGTGGGGTGACGCTGGGCACCGCGAGGGCTGGTGCCTGTACAAGATGGGCTGCAAGGGCCCGCAGGCGACCTTCAACTGCCCGATCGTTCGCTGGAATGACAGCACCAACTGGCCGATCGGCGCCGGGCATGGCTGCATCGCCTGTGCGTCTCCCAGGTTCTGGGAGCGGATGAGCCCGTTCTACGACCGGCTGCCGGACGTCAAGATGTTCAGCGTCGACGTCGACGCGCAGACGATCGGCCTGGGAGCGGTGGGGTTCGTGGCCGTCGGCACGGCGATCCACGCGGGCGGCGTCGTCGCCCGGCGCGCGAGAGAGCGCAGAAAGCGCGCGATGGTGGCGGCGGATGGCACCGTTGTGCCCGGCCCGGCGTCCGAGCCCGCTTCGTCGGCCGACGCCGACGAGCAGAACTAGGAGCGGACGATGGTTGACCGAATCGTCATCGATCCCGTCACGCGGATCGAGGGTCATCTCCGGATCGAAGCCCAGGTCGAGAACGGCAAGGTCGCCGCGGCCTACTCGTCCGGAACCATGTTCCGCGGCATGGAGCTCATCCTCAAGGGCCGCGACCCGCGCGAGGCGTGGATCTGGGCCCAGCGGATCTGCGGCGTCTGCACCACCGTGCACGCGCACGCTTCGGTGTACGCAGTGGAGGACGCGCTGGGCATCGAGATCCCGCCCAACGCGCGCCTGATCCGCAACCTGATCGCCGGCGCCCAGCACATCCAGGACCACGTCATCCACTTCTATCACCTGCACGCGCTCGACTGGGTCGACGTGACGGGTGCCCTCGTGGCGGATCCGGCCAAGACCTCCGAGCTCGCCCAGTCCATCTCGGACTGGGACAAGAGCTCGACCGACTACTTCGCCGCCGTCCAGGCCCGGGTCAAGAAGCTCGTGGACTCAGGCCAGCTCAGCCTGTTCGCCAGCGGCTACTGGGGCCACCCGGCCTACCGGCTGCCGCCCGAGGCCAACCTCATGGCGGTCGCGCACTACCTCGAGGCGCTCGAGTGGCAGCGCGACGTCATCCGCGTCCATGCCGTCCTGGGCGGCAAGAACCCGCATCCGCAGACGTACCTCGTCGGCGGGATGGCCTCAGCCGTGGACGGCAGCTCGCCCAACGTCGTCAACTGGGAGCGGGTCGGCTTCATCCAGGAGCGCATCAAGACGATGCGCGCCTTCGTGGAGAAGGTCTACGTCCCGGACGTCAAGGCCGTCGCCGCCTTCTACCCGGAGTGGTGGGGCCTTGGGGCCGGGCACAAGAACTACCTCTCGTACGGCGGCCTGCAGGACGGTGCCCGCGCCGACGAGGCGCTGTTCGGGTTCAACCGCGGGATCATCGTCGGGGGCGACATCTCCAAGGTCGTCCCGCTGGACCAGCAGAAGATCACCGAGGCCATCGCCCACAGCTACTACGAGTACGGGGCCGGCGACCAGGCCGCGCTTCACCCGTGGTCGGGCGAGACCAACCCGAAGTACACGGGTCCGACGCCGCCCTACGAGCAGCTCGACGTCGAGGCCAAGTACAGCTGGCTCAAGTCGCCGCGCTACGACGGCATGCCGATGGAGGTCGGCCCGCTGTCGCGGATGCTGGTCGCCTATGCCTCCGGCAACAAGCGGGTCCAGGACCTGGTCAACGGCGCGCTCACGGAGCTCAACCTCCAGCCGGCCGCGCTGTTCTCCACCCTGGGCAGGGTCGCGGCCCGGGCGCTGGAGTCGGTGTACCTGCTGGACCTCATGGACACCTGGATCGGCCAGCTCGCCGCGAACATGGAGTCCGGAGATCTCCGGATCCACGAGGGCGCGAAGTGGGATCCCTCCACCTGGCCTGCCGAGACCGAGGGTTGGGGCTTCCACGAGGCGCCGCGCGGTGCCCTGGGGCACTGGGTGAAGATCAAGGACCGCAAGATCGAGAACTACCAGGCCGTCGTCCCGTCGACCTGGAATGCCGGTCCGCGTGACCAGCAGGGCCAGCCGGGTCCGTACGAGGCGTCGCTCGAGGGCACGCCGGTCGCGGACCCGGAGAAGCCGCTCGAGCTCCTCCGCACGATCCACTCGTTCGACCCGTGCCTCGCGTGCGCGGTCCACGTCGTGGATGCAACCGGTCGGGAGCGGGTGCGCGTGGAGGTGCGGTGATGGCCGCCACCCCGATCATCAAGCCGGCCGCCGAGCAGGAGGACGACACCGTCCTCGGCTGCAGCCCGATCTACGTCTGGGAGGTCCCGGTCCGCGTGACCCACTGGGCGATCGTCACCTCGATCGTCGCGCTTGGGCTCACCGGCCTGTACATGCACGGGCCGTTCATCGTGCCCAGCCAGCCCGTTGAGGCGTCCGCGGTGATGGCCTCGGTCCGCTTCTGGCACGAGATGTTCGCGATCGTGTTCACGATCTCGATCGCGGTTCGCTTCTACTGGGGGTTCGTGGGCAACAGCTTCGCGAGCTGGCGCCAGATCATCCCGCACCGCCGGGATCAGCTCTACTGGCTGGGCCAGATGGCGAAGTACTACTCGTTCCGTCGCCGGCACCCGGCGCCGTACGCGGGCCACAACCATCTGGCGGGCCTGGCCTACACGGTCGTCTCGATCGGCCTGTTCGCCCAGGTCCTGTCTGGCCTGCTGCTGTTCGGCTGGATCATGCAGTCCGGTCCGATCCACACCTTCTTCGGGTGGGGCAACGCCTTCCCGCTCGGTGGCATCCAGGGCGTCCGGACCCTCCACTACATCCTGACCTTCCTGTTTGCCGCCTTCGCGATGCATCACGTCTACTCCGCGATCCTCGTGGATATCGAGGAGAAGACGGGCGTGATGTCATCGATCTTCTCGGGGTACAAGAACATCCGGCCCAGCTCGTCCCTCGAGGCCCTGGGCCTCGTGGGCGACTCGCCGGAGGAGCGTGCTCGCAGCGAGTTCTGGGAGAACGAGGATGCATGAAGCGGGCCTGCTGGCCGCCGCGGTCGCTGAGGCGCTCGCGGCGGCCGCACCCGCCGACACGAAATCGATGGGCCCCGGCTCCACCGGGGCCCATCGTTCGATGATCCTCGAGGTCCGGGTCCACGACCCGATCCACGTCGCGCCAGAGTCCGCACGCCTCCACGCGGAGCTGGCCCTTCGTGCCCGGGGGCTGGTGGACGTCGAGATCCTGGTCACCGCCGACCCGGTCACCTGCGTCCTGTGTGACGTCGAGAACACGGTGATCGCGTCCCACCCGTTCTGCGCCGAGTGCGGCTGGCCGCTGCCCGACCAGGGCGGTCATGCCGTCGAGGCGGTCGTGCGCTGGGCCGGTGAGGTCCCTGCTTGAGCTCGTATGTCGTCCTCGGGCTGGGCAACCGGCTCGAGACGGACGAGGCGCTGGGCGCGCTGGTCATCGAGGAGCTGCAGCGGGACCCGGAGCACCTCGCGGGGCTGCCCGACCCGGCCGCGGTGGGGTTGATCGACGGCGGCACCGTGGGTCTTGCGTTGCTGCCCTACCTGATGAGCCTCGACGGGCTGGTGGTCGTCGACGCCATCACCGCGAAGACCGAGCCCGGCACGCTGATCGACCTCGACGGCGCGTCGCTCATCGCGCACGAGCAGGTGATGAGCGTCCACGACCTTGGCGCGGGCGAGCTGCTCGGGGCGCTGCACGTGCTGGAGGCGTGGCCGCGGCGCGTGCGGGTGATCGGGCTGGAGCCCAAGGCGATCGAGCTCGGCCTGGAGTTGAGCGAACCGGTGGCGGCCGGGGTGCCCGGATTGCTCAAGGCGATCACCGGCCACCTCGAAGCGTGGCAGCGCGCGGACGGGTAGCCTCGGCCGGGTAGCCTCGGCCGGCGGCGGCTGATCGCCTACACTCGCCCACGTGGCTGCCCCCGTTCCGCGCCCGCATCCGGGCCTGTTCATCACCCTCGAGGGGCCCGACGGCTCGGGCAAGTCGAGCCTGATGCCGCGTCTGGCGGCAGTCCTGGCGGCTGGCGGCTGCGAGGTCGTCACCACCCGCGAGCCGGGGTCCACGCCGCTCGGCGATCAGATGCGGCGGCTGGTCCTGGACACCGACCCTCCGATCGACCGGGGTGGCCGTGCCGATGCGCTCCTGTTCGCCGCCTCCCGGGCGCAGCATGTGGAGGAGGTCATCCGGCCGGCGATCGCTCGTGGGGCGATCGTCATCTGCGACCGGTACGCGGACTCCTCGCTCGCCTACCAGGGCGCGGGCTCCGGCGTGCCGATGGGCGAGCTCCGTCAGGTCCAGCGTTTCGCGACGGGCGGACTTGCGCCGGATCTGACCGTCCTGCTCGATCTGCCGGTCGAGGTGGGGCTGCGGCGCAAGTCGGCCGAGATCACGAGGTTCGAGGCGTTCCAGGACGTCGCCTACCACGAGCGGGTGCGGGCGGCGTTCCTGGGGTTCGCCGCCGATGAGCCGGGGCGCTACGCGGTGGTGGACGCGAACGCGCCCGCTGAGCAGGTGCTGGCGAGTGCGCTGGCGGCTGTGACCCGGGTGGCCCACCGACTGCCGTGTCTTGCCGCCGTCCTGCCCCCGGTCGCCCGCGTCTGAAGCGAACCCTAGGTCGCCTGGGGAGAGTCAGGCGCGCCGGACCGCGGTCCGTCAGCCCGCAGACGCCTCGACGATCGACGCCCGGTCGGCGGCCCCGCCCAGTGCCGTGCGCGCCGTTGCCAGGAGCGACTCGGCGTCGGCCCCGTCCTGCGGGAAGCGGGCAATCCCGGCCGACACGGAGATGGAGTGATCGCCGACCGCGTCGAGCTTGGCGATCCCGTCCATGACTCGCCTGGCGACCGTCACTCCGGCTGACCCCGGAGCGACCAGCACGAACTCGTCGCCACCGGTGCGGGCAATCGTATCCACGAGGCGGACACTCTCGGCGAGCACCGTCGCGACCTGGCGCAGGACGTGGTCCCCGGCCAGTGACCCGGAGGCCAGGTTGAGCTCGCGGAACGCGTCAACGTCGAACAGCGCGACCGACACCTCGGTGTTCTGCCGTTGCGCCCTCGCGACCTCGAGGTCGAGGACCCGGGTCAGGGTGCGCGCATTGGCCAGGCCCGTGAGCGGATCGGTGAGCGCCACCCGCTCCAGCCACTCGACCCGCTCATCGGCCATGGACGACGTCCGGAAGGTGGCCACGGCCGCCGCGGCGAGGTCCGCGACCGCGACCAGGAGCGCCTCCTGGTCGGTGTCGATCTCGTGCTCGCCTTCCCACCCGAAGGTGAGGACGCCGACGCACGCCTCGACGCTGCCGCTGGCGGCCACGACGAGCGGCAGGTCCGCGCCGGTCATGGTCGATCCGCCGGCCGTCTGGCCGACGCGTCCCACGGACCCCGAGCGGTCCAGGGCCGCGTGGTGGATCGGATGTTCAGGGTTGGTCGCCACCTCCGCCTCGAAAGCCTCGACGGCATCGTCGGCGATCCCGAGCGTCAGCAGCAGCTCGAGGGCGTTGCGATCCGGATCCTGCGCGAAGACCGCCGCCATGGTCGCCCCCGTCGCGGCTGCGCCCGCCTCGACGATGACGGCAAGTGCCGTGTCCAGGTCCTGGGCACGCGCGAGCGCGGCCGCACCGGCTGCCAGCACGCCCAGCGTGCCGCTGCCGGCGCCGACCTTGGTGTCCGCCACGAGTCCCTCCGCGATCTTGGGATGGCAGGCCCGTCCAGACCTCCAGACGACGTTGGACCATGAGCCCCAAGCGACTTCGCATGCTACACCGCCCCTGCGGACGGAGCGCCACCTGTGCGTGGACCGCGCCCCGGACGCGGCCGTGGGCTATGCTCCGCGACGTGAAGCTCGTCGTAGCCATCGTGCACAACGAAGACGCGGGTGCGCTCGTCGACGCGCTGCTGGAGCGCGACTTCCGGGCCACGCGTCTCCATTCCTCGGGTGGGTTCCTCAAGCAGTCCAACGCCACGGTCATGCTGGGCGTGGAGGACGACGAGGTCGTCGAGGTGATGGGGATCGTCCGCGAGAGCTGCCACTCCAGGACCCAGATCGTGAACCCCATGCCCCCGATCATGGAGCCCGGCGAGTTCTTCATGCCCTATCCCCTCGAGGTCGAGGTGGGCGGGGCAACCGTGTTCGTGGTCCCCGTGGAGCGCTTCGAACGGCTGTGATCAACCGGTTGCTCCGGCGGGCGCTGCTGTGGGCTGCGCGCAACCCGTGGCTCGGCGAACGCCTGCCGAGCCTCCCGTTCATGCGCCGGGCCGTCCACCGCTTCATGCCCGGCGAGGAGATCGCGGACGCGCTTGCCGCCGCCGGCGACCTGCAGCAGCGGGGCATCGGCACCCTCTACACCAAGCTGGGCGAGGCGATCACGGAGCCGTCCGGCGCCCAGGCCGTCGCCGACCACTACGTCGAGCTCCTCGCCCGGATCAGCGACGCGGGGATCGACGGCGAGATCAGCGTGAAGCCCACCCAGCTGGGCCTCGATATCGACGAGGACCTGTGCCTCGGCCACCTGCGCGCGCTGGCCGCGGCCGCCGAGGCCCGGGGCTCATTCCTGTGGATCGACATGGAGGACAGCGGCTACGTCGACCGGACGCTCGATCTCTACCAGCGGCTCCGGGCATCGCATGCGAACACCGGGATCTGCCTCCAGGCATACCTCCGGCGGACGGCGAAGGACGTCGAGCGGCTGCTGCCCATCGCCCCGGCCGTGCGCCTCGTCAAGGGCGCCTATGAGGAGCCGAGGGCGATCGCGTTCAAGTCCCGCAGGGAGATCGACGCCAACTTCCTGGGGCTGTCGGTCACCATGCTCCGCGAACGCCGCAACCGGCCCGGCATGCGCGTCGGGCTGGGCACGCACGACGTGGAGCTGATCGAGCAGATCGCCGCCCATGCGTCGGCCGCCGGGATCTCGAAGGGCGACTTCGAGGTCCAGATGCTGTTCGGGATCCGGGCCCGGGAGCAGCACCGGCTCGCCGGCTCCGGGTACCGGGTCCAGACGCTGATCGCCTATGGGGCCGCGTGGTACCGCTGGTACATGCGCCGGCTCGCCGAGCGGCCCGCGAACGTCCTGTTCGCGATGCGCCAGCTGCTGCCCTGGTAGGTGTCCACCCGGATCGAGGGTCTCGAGCCGCTGGCGCCGGACGTCGTCCTCGCCTGGCGTGGGATCGACGACGGGGCCTTCATCTCCGTCCGGCGCGAGGTGCGTCGGCGGTCTGGGGCCGGCTCATCGGAGCGTCTCGCGGCGCAGCTGGCCGCGGTCGCCGGGGCCTTGGGCGCGCTCATCGAAGCGCTGCCGGCACCGGCCTTTGCGTTGCCCGGCGGCGAGGAGGATTGGAACGTGGCCCAGGCCGTCGGCCACACGGCCGACTCGCGGGCCGGGCTCGCGATGGCAGGCGCGCTCGCTGCCACGAGTCGCTGGCCGTCCGACGCGCCCGAGGTGGCCCCGGGCATCCCGGGCCCGCGGGTGCCACCCGTGACCAGCTGCTGCGCAGGATCGCGGCCAGCCAGCGGGTTGTGGCCCGGGCCGCGCGGTCGATCGCCGGTCACGAGCTGGATCCGTGTCCGCTGGTCCACCCGCTGGTGGGGCGCCTCCGCTGCGGCGAGTGGCTCCTGTTCGCCGGCGTCCACGACCTGATGCACCTCGACCAGTTGGAGCGACTGGAGGCGACCCTGCGATGAGCCTGCGCCCCGACCTCATCGAGTGCTGGGTGTTCCGGGTCGCGCCGCCGGCCTCACCCGAGGATCGCCGTAGCGATGCGGAGCGCCTCGAGATCCTCCTCATCCGGCGGGCCGCCCATCGCATCTTTCCCGGCCTGTGGCAGTGCGTCACCGGCGGCGTGGAACCGGGCGAGGCGGTGCCCGCGGCGGCGATGCGCGAGGTGCTCGAGGAGACGGGCCTCGGCCCGGCCGAGATCGAGGCGTTCTACGACCTGGACCAGGTCGCCCCGTTCTACGACGAGGGTGCCGACGCGGTGGTCGTGTCGGCGATCTTCGCGGCGCGCATCCGCCCCGCCGCGGAGGCCAGGGCGTCATGGGAGCACGATGGCCTGCGCTGGGTTCCGGCCACCGACGCACCCCGCCTCGCCATCTGGCCGTCGTACGTGGAGTCGGTGCGGCGCGTGCGGGAGCAGCTCCTGGACCCCGTCTTCGAGCCGTGGTTCCGGCTGGACGAGCAGGGCGGGCGGATCGCGCGCCGGCCGATCGTCGATCAGTAGCGCTCGGGCACGAACGTCTGCTCTTCCATCGGCGGGCGGACGTAGCCCCGGTCTGGCTCGCGCGGTGGCAGGACGATGGGCTCCGGCGTCAGGTCCTCGTACGGGATGAGCGACAGCAGGTGGCCGATCACGTTGAGGCGGGCTCGCCGCTTGTCGTCCCCCTGCACCACGTGCCACGGCGCCTGCTTGATGTCCGTATGGCGAAACATCTCGTCCTTGGCGACGGAGTAGTCGACCCAGCGGGTCCGGCTCATGAGGTCCATCGGCGACAGCTTCCAGCGCTTCGTCGGGTTCTCGATCCGGGCCTGGAACCGGCGCTCCTGCTCCGCGTCGCTGACGCTGAACCAGTACTTCACGAGGATGATCCCCGACCGCACGAGCATCCGCTCGAACTCCGGGCACGATCGGTAGAACTCCTCGACCTCGGCGGGCGTCGCGAAGCCCATGACCCGTTCGACACCGGCCCGGTTGTACCAGCTGCGATCGAGCAGCACCATCTCGCCGGCCGCGGGGAGGTGGGCGGCATACCGCTGGAAGTACCACTGCGTTCGCTCGCGCTCCGTCGGGGCGGGCAGCGCCACCACCCGGGCGATGCGCGGATTGAGGCCGAGGGTGATGGTCTTGATCGCGCCACCCTTCCCGGCGGCGTCGCGACCCTCGAAGATGACCACGACCTTGAGCCCGCGAGCGCGTACCCACTCCTGGAGCTTCGACAGCTCGATCTGCAGCTTCGCCAGCTCCGCCAGGTACACCTTGTTGCTGAGCTTGCCGGGCGTGGCCACGGACTTGCCAGTACCAGCGCTGTCGCCGGCGAGCTTGCCCTTGTCCTTGCTCATGCTGGGCACCTCGCTCCTTGGCGTCGTGTGCGAGACCGATCCTCACCCGGCGCGCATGACCAGTATGGCCCTGTCGTCCACGCGGGTAGACTGTCCGGCACCACCCGGAGGAACGACGATTGCGCGAGAGGACGACGGCATGACCGAGACGCTGGCGAACCGGCGGGTCTTCCGCTCCAAGGTGGACTCGATCCGCCCGACGTACGGCTTCGAGGACGTCTCGCTCGCGCCCGGCACGGACACGGTGGATCCGGCCGACGTCGTCCTGGCACAGGAGTTCTGCGGCCTGTCCCTCGAGATCCCCGTGCTCGCCGCCGCGATGGACGCCGTCGCCGACGTTCGCCTCTCCGGCGAGCTCGGCCGGCTGGGCGGGATCTCGTTCCTCAACCTCGAGGGCGTCCAGTTCCGCTATGAGGATCCGACCGAGGTCCTCGACCGGATCATCGCTGCCCCCGACGACCGGGTCCAGGACGTCCTCGCCGAGGCGTACCGGGCGCCTATCCGGGAAGGGCTGATCGCGCGCCGCATCACGGAGCTGCACGCCGCAGGGTCGATGGTCGCGTTCTCGGCAACCCCGGGCGTGGCCCGGACGTACGGTGGTGCCTGCGCGGACCATGGAGCGGACCTGTTCCTCGTCCAGTCACAGGTCTCGTCCGCCCGACACCTCGCGACCGGCTATGAGCCGCTGGCGCTGGAGGAGTTCACGCGGTCCATGCCGATCCCCGTTGCCGTTGGCAACACGACCAACGCCGAGGCCGCATTCCTGCTTATGGAGCAGGGCGCGGCCGCGATCTTCGTGGGTGTCGGACCGGGCGCCGCCTGCACGACGCGGGAGGTGCTGGGCATCGGGATCCCGCAGGTCACCGCGATCGCCGACGTCACGGCGGCTCGGGATGCGTACCTCGCTGAGACGGGGCGGTACGTGCCGGTCGTCGCGGACGGCGGGATGAAGCGCGGCGGCGACATCGCCAAGGCGATCGCCGCGGGCGCGGACGTGGTGATGCTGGGGTCGCCCCTGGCGCGCGCCGCTGAGGCCCCCGGCCGCGGGACCAACTGGGGCATGGCGGCGCCGTCGCCCGTCCTGCCGCGCGGGACGCGGATCAAGGTCGGGACGGTCGGGACGCTGGACCAGATCCTCAACGGGCCGTCGCACGTCACGGACGGCACCCAGAACCTGATGGGCGCGCTGCGCCAGTCGATGGCCGCCCTGGGCGCCCGGACCATCGCCGACATGCACGACGTGGAGATCGTCTACGCGCCCTCGGTTGTCACCGAGGGCAAGTCCTGGCAGCTGCGCGGGAAGTAGCGCCGGCCTGATCCTGCCTCGCCCGCGGGTCGAGACGCCATCCCCCGGCGCCACATCGGAACGTGGCTGTGCGAGCGTACGGAGACGCCAGATGAGTGACGGGAGCCGCATCGCGGGGATCTTCATGGTGGCCGGGCCGCTGGTGGGGGCGATTTGCCTGATGAACCCGCAGTTCTGGCGGGTCTGGATCGTTGGACGCGAAGAGCACCTCGCCCTGGTCGCGACGCATCGCCGGAGCTGGACCATGGCGAACGTCGGGTTCGGGATTGCGGCATCGCGTCCGCTGATGCTACACGTCGTACGACCCGGCGTCGATCCCCCGCGGGTTCGACATCGTGTTCATCGACCAGCGCGGCGTCGGTGACTCGCACCCCATCACCTGTCCGACCGCCAGGCGGTCTACTACGGCAGTCAGGCGGATCCCGCCGATCCGGCGCAGGCGCAGGCGGCCAGTGACGCCGCGCGGACGTATGTGGAAGCTGCCTTGCCGAGGCGGGCGCAGACCCCGCCGACCTTCCCTTCTACTCGACTCGTCAGGCCGTCGAGGATCTCGAGGCGATCCGCGCGTACCTGGGCGTCGAGAAGCTCCAACTGTACGGCGAGAGCTACGGGACGCAGTACGTCCAAGTGTACGCTGCTGACTAGCCGCATGGACTCCTCAATCTCGACGGGCTCGCTGGATATCGCGGCGTCGTTCACCCGGGCGCTGCACGTTGCGAGGCGGTGGTCGACGCCATGGCCGGAACGCCTCGGGCTGCCGCCCGGGACTCACCGGAGCCGGACCACCCCGGTGCTCGCGGGCCTCGGACCGGTGGCGGCGCGGCCGCACGTCGATGCCCAAGGGCGACGGAGATGGGCGCTCGTCGCGGGCGATCGTCGAGACGGCCGGGCGGGTTACAGTACGCGCCGTCGGATCGGTCCCGCCGCTGCGCTCATTGGCGCGGCGTCCGATGGCAGCTCGTCCGGTTGCCCGGGTCGCTCGCGCCGATCGGGGTTGACCCGAATACGCTCAAGGCCATTCCGGACCCCACCTGGTCGGACGCCATGTACTACGCCGTCGAATGCCAGGACTACGTCTACCAGGGCGACAAGGCGACCGACGCCGAGCGCTGGCCGGCTTCCTCGCCGCTGCCGCGCCGCGGACGCGGAGTCCCGGTTCGGTACCTCTACACTCCGACATGCCGTGCCTGTACTGGCCCGATCGCCCGGCCAAGGACCTGCGCCCGGCCCCGATCGTGGGGGCGCCGTACACCACGATCGTGATGGTGGCCACAACCGACCCCATCACTCCCGTCGCGAATGCCATCCGGCTTGCGAACCGGCTGCGGAACGGGCACGTGATCATCCAGGACGGCGGGCCGCACGTGATCTTCGGGTGGGGTCTCTCGTGCCCGGACAAGCGCGTGGCCCGCTACATGGTCAAGGGCGAGCGGCTTCCCGGAGTCCTTGTCTGCAAGGGATATGTGATCGACGACTACGTGCCCATCGCGAGGGATGCCGAAGCGGACTATGCGGATGGCTCGGACTTCATGGAGGTGCTGGTTGCGCAGATCCTGAACAGCGATGACTACGTGTACGAGCTGGATCAGGATCCGATCCGCGTCGGCTGCGACTTCGGCGGGGTGCTGGTCTACACCCCGAGCGCGCGAGGGACCACGCTGGAGCTCGACGGCTGCCAGATGACCGATGGCGTGCCCGTGACCGGGAGGGGCTCGATCAACGACAGCTCGGGCACGGTCAAGCTGGGCGTCACGCTCCCCGGCGGTGAGCTGCGCACGGGGGGACGGAGCCGGCGAGGCGAGGGTCACGGGGTGTTCCGCGACAAACCGGTCGGGCCGTAGGGGCCGCCTGGCTGGCACGCGCCGCCCACCGGATCCGAGGCTCCAGGCAAGGTCGGTACGCACGCACTCCGCCCGGTAGACTTCCCGAAACCGACACCATCGCGAGGGAGGGGCCATTGGCCGAGCCGGAGGAGCAGGAAGAACCGCTTCGGGGGCCGCCGCCCGGCGGGTGGATCGGTCACGGACCTGGGACGTGGATCGGTGCCGGACCCGCGCCGCGGCAAGACCGTCCATGGTGATGCCGCCAACGCCGGCCATCGCGTCCTCGCCCCAGATGACGCCGAGGTCGAGGCCTACCTCGAGGTCGCGCTCGATGCCCCCGCGCCGGATCGCGCTCCGACCGATCCACCCGTCGCCGCGGTCGTGCCCGAGCCCGGGGTGGTGGCGGTCCTGGACTTCGGCTCGCAGTTCGCCCAGCTCATCGCAAGGCGGGTCCGCGAGCTCAACGTCTACTCGGAGCTGCTTCCCCACGACACCCCGCTCGCGGAGCTGGAGCGCCGCGGGGTTCGCGCGATCATCCTCTCGGGCGGCCCCAACTCCGTCTACGACGAGGGGGCACCGCGGCCCGATTCCTCCATCTGGAGCGGCCGTCTCCCGGTGCTGGGGATCTGTTACGGCGCCCAGCTGATGGCGATCGAGCTCGGCGGCGACGTGCTGCCGGCGTCGAAGCGCGAATACGGGCCGGCCACGGTCCAGATCACCCGCGACGATGGGTTGTTCGCCGGCATCGACCGCGACCAGCCGGTCTGGATGAGCCACGGCGACTCCATCACGCGGATGCCGGAAGGATTCAGCGCCACGGCGCAGACGGAGTCCACGCCCTACGCGGGACTCGCGGCTCCCGAGCGGAACCTGTACGGGATCCAGTTCCACCCAGAGGTGGCGCACACGCCGCGCGGCAAGGAGATCCTTCGCAACTTCGTGACCGGGATCGCGCACATCGCGCCCGCCTGGACATCGGCCAACTTCATCGAGACCACCGTCGTCGAGATCCGGGAGCGTGTGGCGCGGCGCGCACGCGAGACCGGCACCGACGGCAAGGTGATCTGTGCGCTCTCGGGCGGCGTGGACTCGGCGGTGGCCGCGGCGCTGGTCCATCGGGCCGTCGGCGACCGGCTGACCTGCATCTACGTGGACCACGGCCTGATGCGCAAGAAGGAATCCGAGCTGCTGCGAGTGACGTTCGAGGCCAACCTCGGCATGAACCTGGTGATGGTTGACGCGCGCGAGCGGTTCCTTGCCCGCCTCGCCGGCGTGACGGACCCGGAGCAGAAGCGCCGGATCATCGGCGACGAGTTCATCCGCGTGTTCGAGGAGGAGGCGGCCCGGATCGGGCAGATCGACTTCCTCACCCAGGGGACGCTCTACCCGGACGTGATCGAGTCGACCACCCCGGAGACCAAGACCGCCCAGAAGATCAAGACCCACCACAACGTGGGGGGGCTGCCCGCGGATCTTCGCTTCCAGCTGATCGAGCCGCTGCGCTACCTGTTCAAGGATGAGGTCAGACTCGTTGGAGCCGCGCTCGGCCTGCCCGAGGCGATGGTCCAGCGGCAGCCGTTCCCGGGACCCGGCCTGGCGATCAGGATCCTCGGCGAGGTCACGGCCGAGCGCCTCGACACGCTCCGCGATGCGGACTGGATCGTGATCGACGAGATCAAGGCCGCGGGGCTGTACCGGAGCGTCTGGCAGTCGTTCGCGATCCTGACGCCAGTCCGCTCGGTCGGCGTCATGGGCGATGGGCGCACGTACGCGAACGTGGTCGCGATCCGGGCGGTCACCTCGGAGGACGGGATGACCGCGGACTGGGCGAAGCTGCCGTACGACGTGCTGGGCAAGATCTCGTCCCGCATCGTCAACGAGGTCCCGGGAGTCAACCGCGTCGTCTACGACATCAGCAGCAAGCCGCCCGCGACCATCGAATGGGAGTAGGGGTCCATAGCCCAATCGGGGGAGTTGGCAACCCGGGTCAGGGGTCCACAATGTGCACATGGCCGATCCGATGAGCGGTCCCAGCACCCGGTGCCCGTGGTGCTCGGCCGAGCTGCCCGACGCGGGTGTCCCGCAATGCCCCTCGTGTGGCGCGATGCTGATCTCCGCGCCGGATTCCCCGGGTGACATCAAGGGCGTGACCACCCTGGACACGGAGGCGATCCTCCGGGCCCGCTCCGAGCTGTCGCGGCCCCGCAGCAGCCGGTTGCTCTCGTTCATCACCGGAGAACCCGCCCAGGCGAACGCCAAGATCGATCCCCAGTCGCTGGCTCGCCCGGACGTCGCCGTTCGACGCGAGATGCTCCGGCTCCAGATCGAGGCTGAGAAGGCGGACCTCGAGGCGGAATCCATCGCGCTCAAGGCCGACGAGCTTGCCCGCCGGGGGATCGACCTCGCCGCGCTCGGCGCTCCTCCCCCGGCAACCGGGAACGACGCAGCCCCGGAGGGTGAGGCCGCGCTTGATCCCCAGGTGGCCACGGAAGGCGACGCGGCCGACGCGGGCGAGTGGCCGCCGGAGCTCGATCCGGCCGCTCCGCCGGAGCCCCCGTCCCAGGGCTGACGCCCGCCCCACGCCTTCCCGTCGCACCCCCGCCACCGGCGCCCCACGCCCGGCGTCGCCCGATGGGCCCGGTATGCTCCGTGGCGATGCCCGAACGACTCTCGCACCCCGGCCCCTCCTTCATCAGGGAGCAGGAGGTCCGCGTCGGGGATCGCCGGCTCAGCGCCGGGATGACCAGGCCCGTCGACGGACCCGACGACTGGTGGCTGGCCGTCCTGTGGGTTGTCGATGACGAGGGCGTCGTCAGCTTCCGCGAGGTGGGTCCCACCGCCGGCCCTCCACCCGAGCCGCCGCTGGCCCACCTCGGACCGTCGTTCGCCGGGTCGTTGTCCGGGCTGATCCGCGAGGAGGACGGCCGCCTGGCGATCCGCCTGGTTCCGCTTGCCCCGCCCGAGGACGACTCACGGCCGTGGCGCTGCCCGCTGGCGATCCGGGCGGCGTTTCGCTGGGAGCCGGCGCTTGCCCAGACGATGCGCCCCAACCAGCTGGCCGAGCGCGTGCTGACCGGTTTCGGCCGGGCGGTGGAGGGTCTCCAGCACCGCTGATGGGACGGTCGTCCCCGTCGTGCGCGACGTCCAGCCCGCGCCAGTTGCTCCAGTCTCCCCTAGACTCGTCGCGATGGGTGACCTGTTCGACGAGTTCATGCGGGATCTGGAGCGCCGCCGCGCCGAGGCTGAGGGCGGCTCCCCTCCCCACGATCCGGATGCCGACGGCGACGCCACGGACGGCACCGCGGCCGACGACGGCATCGAGGCACACGGTGATTCCACGCCCGAGGCGGACGACGCCAACGACGAGCCCGCCCACGACGAGCCCACGCCGATCCGACGCCGGCGGTCAGGCAGCCGCGAGCGATCAGCCGGCGCCACTCCGAGACACGCCGCCGGATCAGGCGCCCCGCCGCGTCGGCCCGCCAGGAAGCCGGCCGGCGGCCCTAACGATGGCGGTGACCTGACGCTGGGCGGGATCCTGCGCCGAGTTGGCATCGGCGCGATCCTGGTCGTGGTCGCGCTGGTCGTGTTCCTGGCCGGCATCGGCATCGAGCTGTGGACCGACGCGATCTGGTACCAGAGCGTCGGCTTCGACTCGGTGTTCTGGACGCGGCTTGGTGTCCAGGTGGCACTGTTCGCCGCCGCCCTCGCGGTCTCGCTCGTGGTCCTCCTGTTCAACTTGTGGCTGGCCGGCCGGTTCGCGCCGCCACCCAACCCCGAACGACCCGGCCGCATGCGCGAGGTCGCCCAGCGCATCGGCGATGCCCAGCGGCAGGCCGAGCGAGCTGCCCGGATGGGAGCCGGTCCCACGGGTCGCGGACCCGCCGGCGGCTTTCCGGGCCGTGGCGCCGACGTCCCCGGCACGTTCGACATGGACGACATCCCCGACCTGGTGCCGATCGCGCGCTGGGCCATCGCCGTGGTCGCGGTGTTCATCGCGCTCGGGATCGCCGGCAGCGTGTCGGGCGCCTGGACCACGCTCCTGCTGTGGATCAACCGCGTCCCATTCGATCCCAGCCAGACCGTGGCGGACCCGATCTTCAATCGTGACGTCAGCTTCTTCCTGTTCGACCTGCCGACCTTCCGCTGGGCGCAGTCACTGTTCAACGGGCTGCTCCTGGCGTCGCTGCTCGTCGCCGGCGCCCGCTACCTCGCGCAGGCAACACAGGGCGGCGAGGTGTTCATCACCCGGGTCCGCGTTCACCTCGCGGTCCTTGGCGGCCTGTACCTGCTCTCGGTCGCCCTCGGCTACCAGCTCGACAAGTACGAGCTCGTGTACAGCACCGCGGGGTCGACGGTTGGCGTCGGCTTCACCGACTTCAATGCCCGGTTCCTGGCCTACGACGTTCTCACCTTCCTGTCCGGCATCGCCGGCGCGCTCCTGATCGCGGGCGCGTTCACGCGCTGGATGTGGCCGCTGGGCGCCATCGTGATCATCTGGTTCAGCGCGAGCATCGTCCTCGGCCGCCTGTACCCCGAGGCGATCCAGCGCCTGACCGTGGATCCCAACGAGTTCGCCCAGGAGGAGCGGTTCATCGCGAACAACATCGGGATGACCCGGCTCGCCTATGGTCTCGACAAGTGGGAGACAAAGTCGTATGCGGGGACGGCGCCCCTCACACGCGCGGCCGTCGAGGCCGAGGCCGACACCTTCACCAACGCCAGGTTGTGGGACTACCGGCCGCTGGGCACCACCCTCGACCAGCTCCAGACCGTGCGCCAGTACTACGACTTCGTTGACGTGGACACGGACCGCTACATCGTGGACGGGGACCTGCGCCAGGTCATGCTTTCCGGCCGCGAGCTCGCGATCGAGAAGAACCCGCAGGCGTCGAGCTGGGTCAACCAGCGGATCATCTATACCCACGGCATCGGCGTCGCCATGGTGCCGGTCAACGAGGTGACCCAGGAGGGCCAGCCAAGGCTCTGGATCCGGGACCTTCCGCCCGTGTCGTCGCCCGGTGTGCCCGAGATCACCCAGCCCCGGCTCTACTTCGGCGAGGCCGACGACCACTACGTCGTCACCGGTGCCCGCCAGCCGGAGTTCGACATCCCGGGCAACGGCACGACCGAGGATCTCACCTACTCCTGGACCGGCACGACGGGCATCAAGCTGGACTCCACCCTGACCCGGCTCCTGTTCTCGCTCCGCTTCCGGGACTTCGACCTGATGATCAGCGACCAGGTCACCGCCGACAGCCAGCTCCTGTTCCACCGAACGCTGCGCGACCGAGTGACCCGGATCGCGCCATTCCTGCGGTTTGACAAGGACCCGTACCTCACCGTCGACCGAGGTCGCCTGGTCTACATCCAGGACGCGTACACGATCAGCGATTCCTTCCCGCAGTCCACGTGGTTCAACGCCGGCGACCTGGCGCCCGAATCGGGCCTGGCCGGCGAGTCGTTCAACTACGTGCGCAACAGCGTCAAGATCACGATGGACGCCTACGACGGCACCATGACCTTCTACGTGGCCGACGAGGCCGATCCCCTGATCCGCGCCTGGCAGGGCGTGTTCCCGGACCTGTTCCATCCGCTGTCCGAGATGTCCTCGGACCTGCGTGACCACCTGCGCGTGCCCGAGGAGCTGTTCAACGTCCAGACGCGGATGTACGGGCAGTACCACGTCACCCAGCCGCTGACGTTCTTCAACAACACCGACCGCTGGACGGTCCCGCAGCCGCAGTCGAACACCCAGTCGCTGCCGCCCGAGGCGTACTACGTCGTGATGCGCATGCCGGGTGAGCCCAAGGCCGAGTTCCTGCTCCTGCAGCCGATGATCGCCCAGAACCGCCCCAACATGATCGCGTGGGTGGCCGCCCGGAACGATCCGGCCAACTACGGGACGGTCCGCGCCTATCGCTTCCCGTCTGACACGACCATCTTCGGGCCCGCCCAGATCGAGTCCCGGATCGACGCCGACCCGGTGATCAGCTCCCAGGTGACGCTCTGGGACCAGGCCGGTTCGGACGTGATCCGGGGCAACCTGATCGTCGTGCCGGTCGGCGAGTCGCTGCTGTACCTGCAGCCGGTCTACCTCCAGTCGTCCTCGGCGGCGTTCCCGGAGTTCCAGAAGATCGTGGTCGCCAGCCCCACGACCATCGTGTGGGGTGACACGCTCGGCGAGGCGCTCAACGAGCTGCTGACCCAGCAGGGGCAAGGGCCCACGCCCACGCCAGAACCCACACCCACTCCGGGGCCCAACGCCACGCCCAGGCCGTCGGTCTCGCCGGGTCCGGGCGACCAGCTGCCGAGTGACGTCAACGGCCTGATTGCCTACGCCAGCGCGCACTACGACCTGGCGCAGGCCGCGCTGCGGAGTGGCGATCTCGCGACGTACGCCGACGAGATGAACAAGGTGGGGTCGGCGATCAGCCGGCTTACCGAGCTCACCGGCTCCCCGGTCCCGACCACCGCGCCGTGACCGCCGTCCCCGCTGCCGGGGGCTCGTTGGTACGGAAGCCGCCGAGCCGGCTCGGCTGGGGGACGGTCGCCACCGGGGCAATCGCCGTCACGCTGCTCCGCCCCGCATCCTGGGGGCTGGGTCTGCTCGGCTTCCTCGCCGGGGGCGGGATCCTGCTGGTTGCCTGGCCGATCCTCGTCCTGCCGACGCCGCCGGGCCTCCAGAACCTGCTCGCCGGGCCAATCAGCTCGCTGGTGTTCGGCACGCTGTCCCCGTCGCTCGTGGTCCTGGCCATCGGTGGGTTGGTCGGATCGGTGGCCGTGGTCGTCGCGGCGACGCTCCTGGGCGCCTGGGCCGAACGCCAGGGGATCGCGCTCGTGCTCGAGGCCGCCGCGGATGACGGGCTGAAGCTGCCGCCAACAGCGCCCGACGGGGCTCCGGGCACCGGGCGCGTTGCGCTGGTCCGACTGCTCGCGCTGGTGCCGGTCATGGTCGCCGCGGGCCTCGCCTGGGGACCTGTCTATGGCGCGACCTACCATGAGCTGGTCCTCCCCCGCGACCTCGTGACACCGCTTCCGCTTCGCGTGCTTGCCCAGGTGCCGTGGCCGGTGCTGGGGGTGGCGATCACCTGGCTCCTTGCCGATGCTGCCGCCGCGATCGGGGTGCGCCGCCTGGTGCTTGACCGCCGTCCGGTGCTCGCCGCATGGCTGCTGGGCTGGGCGGACCTGGTGCGCCGGCCCCATCGGGTGATCGCGACCGCGCTGCTCGGCGTTGGCGTGCTGGTCGCCCTGCTGGGACCGTCGATGGCTGCCGCCGCCATCGGATGGGGGCGCGTCCGCGACATCCTCGAGGCGGGAGGCGACCCAGTCACCGTGGTCGGCGCGACGCTGGTCTGGGTGGCCATCTGGCTGGGCGGCCTGGTGCTCGCGGGCGTCGGCGCCGCCGTCCGGGCCGCGGCCTGGACGCTGGAGGTCCCGGCGCAGACCGTGCCCCCGCAGGAGTCGTCACCCGCCTGACGCTCCGAGCGTCACGTGCTCGGCCCGGTCGGGCCGCGCACCCCTGTTACACTGCCGCTCGCTGCGCGCCGGCGGGCGCGCTCCTGCCCACGGAGGCGACACTTCAGCTCATGCCCGACGAGATTCTCCAGGCGATCGGCGACACGATCGGCGGCTTCTTTGGAAACCCGGTCGTCCAGCTCACGATCCAGGCCCTCATGGTCTATGTCGCCATCCTGTGGCTTGCCGCCGCGTATTGGGCCTTCCGCGACATGCAGCTGCGGAGCGAGAACCCTGTTCTGCCGTACCTCGCCGCCGCGCTGATCGTGCTGTTCACCCCCGTCCTGTTCGCCTTTGGGGTGATCGTGTACCGGATCATCCGGCCGCAGGAGAAGATCGGCGAGGTCTACGAGCGGAACTTGGCCGAAGAGGCGCTCCTGGCCGAGGTCGAGCAGATCAAGACCTGCCCGGGTTGCCACCGCCGGATCAGCGACGACTGGATCATCTGCCCCACCTGCCGCACCCGCCTCAACCGCGTGTGTGCGAACTGCGGGCGGCTGGTCGGCCTCGACTGGTCGCTGTGCGCATGGTGCGGGAAGGACTTCGAGCGGGGTGACATCGCGGCCTACGAGCCGATTGCCAGCGGCCTCGGGGACCTCGACCGGATCACCGCCCCGGCTGCCCGGACGGCCCGCCCGCGAGCCCGCACCGGAGCGGCGCGGCAGGCGCCGCCGGCGCCACAGCCTGCGCCCGGCGGGGCGAGCGCGTCCGAGCCAGTCGCCGAATCTTGACCGGGGGCCCCGGCGGGGGCGAACGTCCGCCCATCGATCCCGACCGGGGCGCACGCTCCGCGGATGCTGCTCCGCCCGGTGGGCCTCCGCGACCCCCGGGCGTCTTCAGCCTCGAGGGTCGTGCCGTTCCCGCGGTCTACGTCGTGGGCTGGATCGGGACCCATTCTCGGTGGCGGCATCCTGTTCGTGTCGTTCGCGGCCACGTCGCTCGGTCGCGGCCCCATGGCTGTTCCTCGCCGGGCTGGTCTTCCTCGCGATCGGGGTCGTGTCCGCGACCGGCTCCCAGGCAATCGAGCGCGGCCGCCGCGCTCGACCTCGCCTACCGGGGTCCATCTCCCGTCCTCGCGTTCCTCGTCGTCGTGGTGCTCACGCTCCTCGTCCTGATCGTGATCCTGGCGCCGCTGTCGACCCTGGGGCTGGATGCCACATCGCCGCTCGCCACGACGCTCAACCTTGCGCTCACCACCGCGCTCTACATCGGTGTCATCCGCCTGCTGGTGGTTGGACCAGGCTCGCTCTCGTGGGGTGAGATGGGCGTCGTGCGACCGAGCATGGGCGCCGTCCGTGACCTGGCCGCTGGAGCGCTGCTCGCGGTCCCGGTGCTCGTTGTCACCTTGGCCCTCGGGGCGATCCTGTCCCGATTCCTGGAGCCGTCACCGAGCCCGCTCCCAGGGGCCGGCAATGCCGCCGGCCTCATCGCCAACCTGCTGTCCGCAGCCATCCTGGCGCCGATCGGCGAGGAGCTGTTCTTCCGCGGCTTCGCCACCACGGCCTGGGCGCGGGCGGCCGGTCCCGCGGCCGCGATCCTGCGAGGCGCCGTGTTCTTCGCCCTCGCTCACGTGGTCACCGTGGTCGACGCGTCCTTTGGCACCGGCGCTCAGCGGGCGCTGTTCTCGTTCCTCGCCCTGATGCCGGTGGGTCTTGCGTTGGGCTGGCTCTACCTGGGACGGCGCTCGCTGTACGCCGCCATCGGGCTGCACGCGGCGTTCAACGCGATCCAGGTGCTGCTCCTGGCCATCGGCACGTCCTGAGGCCCTTGTCCACAAAGCCCTCGCCAAGACGCGGATGAGCGGCCGGTAAGGGGCGGCCCCTAGCCTTCGTCGTGTTCCCGGGTCCGGACGGCGGGGGAAATCGGCGGGCTCCCGTCGTCCGGGCCCCGGGGACGCCTCTCCCGCGGGCGCGCAGCGGGCGGCCCGCCGGCCAGTCGGAAGGGCAGGTGGGTGATGGCGATCGGCAATGGCCTCGTCGATGACGCTCCGGAGCACCGCCGGGCGTCACGCTCCGTGCGCGACCTGCCCGCCGCCGAGCGGCCCCGCGAGCGGCTCGCCCTGCGCGGGCCTGCGGGGCTCTCGGCGGCGGAGCTCATCGCGGTGGTCTGGGGCACTGGCAGCGCCGGACGGAGCGCCCTGGACCTCGCGGGGGAGGCGATCGCCCGTCACGCCGGTGTTGGGGCGCTGGCCCGGGCGACCGACGTGGAGCTGGCCGCGATCCCGGGCGTCGGCGTGGCCAAGGCCGCGCAGCTTGCCGCCGCCTTCGAGCTTGGCCGGCGGTCCGTGGCGGACTGGCCGGCCGGGAGCTGGACGATCCGGTCGCCGGGGGACGTGGCCGGCCGGATGCTGCTGGAGATGGGCCGCCTCGAGCGCGAGGAGCTGTGGGTGCTGGCGCTCAACGCCAAGAACGTGGTCCAGCGGGTGTCGCACGTGTACGCGGGCAACGTCAGCGCAAGCCTCGTCCGGGTCGGCGAGCTGTTCCGGGATGCGGTCAGGCTCGACGCGAGCGGGTTGATCCTGGTCCACAACCACCCGTCTGGCGACCCGACGCCCTCCCCGGACGACCTCCATCTCACGGCCGAGGCGATCGCCGCCGGGAGGCTGCTGGACGTGGATGTCCTGGACCACGTGGTGATCGGCCACGACATCTGGATCTCGCTCCGGGACCGCGGCGTGACGTTCGATCGGCCGGGAAGCGGCCGGCGCGGAAGCGATCGGGCGGCGTGAGCCCCGTGCCACCCACATCGCCCGGGGGCCCCTGGCGGGGTTGCGGCGGAACCACGCACCAACGCGGACGACCGACCATCATCCTGGTCACAGCGTGCGTCGTGGAGGACTGGATGGATCGACTGCTCGATCGCGGCGACTCGGTGCTGGTGGTGATCGACGCCCAGCCCGGGTTCTTCCAGGCGTCCTCCACCCGGGCCGACATCGACAGCGAGGCGATCGTCGCCCGGATCGCGTGGCTCGCCGGCGTCGCGGCCGCGCTCGGGATCCCTGTCGTCATCACCGAGGAGGACCCGGACCATAACGGGCCGACGGCTGCCGACGTGCTGGAGCGGATCCCGCGGGACACGCCGGCCCCGTTTCGCAAGTCGGTCTTCGGGTTGGCCGATGCGCCGGAGATCCTGCGCGCCATCGAGGTCACCGGTCGGCGCACGGTGGTCCTGGTGGGCTTCGAGACTGACGTGTGCGTGACGCAGTCCGCGCTCGGGCTGCTCGATCGTGGGTTCCGGGTCGCGGTCGTGGTCGATGCCACGGGCTCGCCGGGGAAGATGCATCGCCATGGCCTGCGCCGGATGCGGGATACGGGCGTCACCCTGGCGCACGCGAAGGGCATCTACTACGAGTGGGTCCGTACGCTCGCCGCGGCGCGGGCGTTCGAGGACCAGCACCCGCAGCTGGCCGACCCGCCGGGGTTCTCCCTGTAGGCGGCCGCGTGGGTGCGCCCAGCGCACGACCGGACCCGACCACGCGGCAGGTGACCGATACTCGGCTCCTTCGCGGCACTCGTACAGGGGACGGTCATGAGCGACACCGCCGACGTCATCATCATCGGCGCGGGCGTTCAGGGTGCCAGCCTCGCGTTCCACCTCGCATCGCGCGGCGCGCGGATTGTGGTGCTCGAGCGGACGACGGTGGCCGCCGGCGCCACCGGCCGGTCGAGTGGCCTGGTCCGGATCTACTACGACCTGCTCGCGGAGGCGAGGCTGGCGTGGGAGAGCTATGGCTGGTTTGCCGACTGGGATGCGCGGGTCGGCGGCGAGTGCGGGTTCACGCGGACCGGCTTCGTGTGGATCGAGCCCGCGACGCGGGCGGAGCGGGTGCGTGCCAACTCGGCCTCGCACCGGGCGATGGGTGTTGATTCGTCGGTCCTCGACGCCGACGCGATCCGCAGTCTGTTCCCGGGGCTCGAGATCGGCGACGAGGTCGCAGCGTATGAACCCGGCTCCGGGTACGCGGACCCGTTCATGACGGCGGCCGGGTTCCTCGCCGCGGCGAAGCAGCGCGGTGCCCGGCTCGTCCCGGGAGCTGGGGTGACCGCGATCCGGACGGCGGGTGGACGGGTCGAAGGCGTCGACACTCGCCGGGGCAGCGTCGATGCGCCGGTCATCGTCAATGCCGCCGGGGGCTGGGCCGGCCGGGTGGCGGCGCTTGCCGGGCTGGACATTCCGATCACCGTCTGGCGCCACGACACCGGATACCTGGGCGTGCCGGCCACGGTGACCCGGCCGATCCCGGTGATCATCGACCTCGCCAACTCGATGTACCTGCGGCCGGAGGGCGCGGACATGATCCTCGTTGGGCTCGAGGACGACAACCAGATGGGCGGTTCGCCGGACCGCGACACCGGCGACGCGAAGCCGGACTTCCGGGACCGCGCGGCGGAGCGCGTGATCCAGCGGATCCCGGGGCTCATCGACGGCACGTTCCGTGCCACGCACAGCGGACAGGACGGCCTGACGCCCGACCAGCGCCCAATGCTCGGGGCGATGGGGCCCGACGGATTCTTCCTGGATTGCGGGCATAGCGGGATGGGGTTCAAGACGGCGCCGGCGATCGGTCTCGCGATGGCCGAGCTGATCCTCGACGGCGCACCCGCGAGCGTGGACATTGCGCCATTCGCGCCGAGCCGGTTTGCCGAAGGCCGGCACCTCGTGGGCGAGCACGGCGAAGAGAAGATCTGGCGCTAGGGCGATCCCGGCAGCGACGGCGGCGCTCGCCCTGGCTGCGATGGTCCCCGGGTTCGGGCGGGCCGCGACGCCAGCTCAGGATCGAGCTCCGGGTCTGGTCTCGGATGCGGAGCCCGGGACGGGTGCCGCTATACTGCTCGCGCCCGCCCGCAGACCGTCGCGCGCGGCCCATCGACCCGCTCTCCCCGCGGCTATCGCCGCTCTCCCGCCGGGCCTCCGCCGGTCCGCCCAGTCAGCAAGGAAACGGCTCCCTCCTCATGTTCGACCGACTCCTCGGCCTCTTCTCCCGCGACATCGGGATCGACCTCGGCACGGCGAACACCCTCGTCCACGTGCGCGACCGGGGAATCGTGATCTCCGAGCCGTCGGTCGTCGCCATCGATGCCAGGACCAAGCGCGTCCTGGCGATCGGCGCCGAGGCCAAGCGGATGGTGGGCCGGACGCCGGCCTCGATCATCGCGGTCCGACCCCTGCGTGACGGCGTGATCAGCGACTTTGACGTCACCGAGCAGATGATCAAGTACTTCGTGAACAAGGTGCACGACCGGGTGGGCCTGATCCCGCGGCCCCGGATGCTGTTGGGCATCCCGTCAGGCGTCACCGAGGTCGAGAAGCGCGCTGTTCGCGATGCGGCCCTCAACGCGGGCGCTCGCTGGGCCCGGCTGATCGAGGAACCCATGGCGGCGGCGATCGGCGCCGGGTTGCCGGTGAGCGAGCCGTCGGGGTCGCTGATCGTGGACATCGGCGGCGGGACGACGGAGGTGGCCGTCCTGTCGCTGGGCGGGATCGTGGTCAGCCGGTCGATCAGGATCGGTGGCGACGAGATGGACGTCGATATCGTCAACTACGCGCGGCGTGAGTACAACCTGTTCCTGGGCGAGCGCACGGCCGAGGACATCAAGATCGCGATCGGGTCCGCCTATCCCGGTGAGTGGGACAGCCAGCGCGTGACCCTTCGCGGTCGGGACCTGCTCACCGGCCTGCCCCGCTCGGTGGAGGTGGGCGCGGACCAGATCCGCGAGGCGATCGAGGTGTCCGTGAGCCAGATCGTGGACACCATCAAGGACACGATCGAGGAGACGCCGCCCGAGCTCGTGGCCGACATCATGGACCAGGGCGTGGTGCTCGCCGGCGGCGGGGCGCTGCTTGCGGGGCTGGACCGGCGCGTGGCAGAGGCCACCCAGATGCCGGTCCACGTCGCCGACGACCCGCTGACGTGCGTGGCCCGCGGCACCGGCGTCGTGCTCCAGCAGCTCACCAACACCAACATGGAGCGTGTGCTCGTCGCGGACACCTACAGCCGCCCGCCGCGCTAGGAGCAGCTTCCTGGGGTCCGGCCGCCGGAGCCCGGATGCGGAGCCCGAGCCATGACCCCCAACGTCGCCAGCAAGCAGAACCGCCGCCGCGGCATCGTGTTCACGGTGCTGATCGCGATCACGCTGCTGCTCATGGCCTTCTCCGGGAACCCCTACCTCCGCGAGGCCCAGCGCGGCTTCCAGTTCGCGCTCACGCCGTTCCAGGAAGCGCTCGCCTCGTTCGCCGATGGCGTCGCGGGGGTCGCCACGGCGATCACCGAGATCGATCAGCTCCGGACGGACAACACGGGCCTGCGCGAGGAGAACGAGCGGCTCGCGAACGAGAACGCCCGGCTCCGCGCCCTCAAGCAGGAGAACGACGCGCTCACCGCGCTCCTCCAGCTCCAGGGCGGCTTCGACCACCAGACGGTGGCTGCCAGGGTGATCGGGCGCGAGACGCTCGACACGCGACGGGTCGTGACCCTGGACAAGGGCACCGACGACGGGCTCGCGATGGGCGACGTGGTGGTCGTCCAGGGCAGCGCGCTGGCCGGCAAGATCACCGACATCGGGCCGACGTTCGCCAAGGTCACGCTGATCAGCGATTCGACCTCGACCGTCGTGGGCAAGCTGCTCAACTCGGGCGAGACCGGCGACATCGTGGGGCAGGCGGGCGGCGTCCTGATCATGCGCAACGTCGACTCCGGGGTCGAGGTCGGGATCGACGAGGAGGTGTTCACCGCGGGCCTGGAGCTTGCGGGTGGCATCCGGTCGCCGTATCCGCCGGGACTCATCATCGGCTCCGTGGTGGACGTGGAGCGCGACGTCAACGACGTCGTCCAGACGGCCTTCCTGGCTCCAGCCGCCAATCTCGACTCGTTCGAGCTGGCGCTGGTCATCACCGACTACGAGGGCGGACTGCCGCCGATCGACGAGCAGGCTGTCCCGTGCGGCGAAGGGGGCACCGTGCCCGATGGCGAGGTTCCCTGCTACACGCCGCTGCCGACGCCCAAGGCGACCCCGAAGCCCTGACCGGCACGCCGGCGAGCGTTGAGCGTGGACCCGGTCGTTGCGCTGGTCGGCCTGTACCGGGTCGCCGGGTCGCTGCTGGTCCTGCGCTGGCCGTTCTGGGGCGGGGTCGCGGCCGTCGTGTGCGACCTGTTCGACCTGCTGCTGTTCGATGTCGCCGTCCAATACGGCGGCTGGGCGGGCTTCACCGGCTACCAGGCGTTCGACAAGTGGGCGGACCAGGTCTATCTCGGGGCGTTCCTCGTGGTGGCGCTGCGGGTGTTCCCGCGCGGTCCCCGGCTGGTGGCGGCCGGGCTGTGGGCGTTCCGGCTCCTGGGGTTCGTCGCGTTCGAGGCTGGGCTGGCGCCGAGGGAGGCCCTGTTCCTGGTGCCGAACGTATTCGAGTTCTGGTTCCTCGCCGTCGCGTTCACGATGCGCTACCGGCCGGCGTTCGCGTGGACTCCCGCCCGCATGCTGCTCGTCCTGTCGATCCTCCTCGCCGCCAAGCTGGTGCAGGAGTGGGCGCTGCACGTGGGGCGGTTGTTTGACTCGATGACCTTTCTGGGTGCGATCGGCGCGATCTGGGAGACGCTCACCCTGCCGTTCCGGGGTCGATGAGCGGCGTCAGCGCGGGGCCGGGGCGCCGCCGTCCGTCGGCTCGTAGCCCCAGCGCGCGGCGAGGTCCTCGGCCAGGCGGAGGTAGTGGGCCTCGAACGCCACCCGCTCGTCCTCGGGCACGTCCGTCCGCCAGCGCCCGATGTGGGCGCCCCCGGCGGCCGCCTGCTGGTCGAAGAACGTGCGGATCGCGGGGTGGTCGTCCAGGCCGGCGAACGCGAGCAGGTCCGTGTACCGGGTCTCGCGGTCGGTCGCCAGCAGCGATTCCATGCGCACCGTGTGGATCCGTTCGCAAGGGGCCGACGCGACGGCCGTGTACGCCCTGTCGAGCCGCATCGCCCACCAGTCGAGGGCCGTATCCAGGTCGTCCGGACCCCAGTCCAGCGGCGTCACCGAGCAGGCGACGTCGCGACCATCACGGATGCTGTGGATCAGTCGGGCGTCACCGAGGATGCCCAGCAGCTCAGGCGCCACGTTGACCACGCGAGGGGTCATCTCGACCCAGCCCCCCGCACCGGCGGCGATGGCGACCGGGTCGAGCAGGCGGTGGACGAACCGCTCGGCGGCGGCCACGCGGTCCGTCCGGAGGCCGGAGCTGAGCTCGCGCAGCGCTGCCCGGAGCGTCGGCCGGTCGATGATGGTCTTGAGCCCGATGTCTGCTCCGCGATCCCACCACCGCCCGAACAGTCGTTCCTCGAACTGCATCACCGTGGCCCGCCCGGCCACGACGTCGCACAGGCCGCCCGTGTCGGACAGGAACCAGCATTCGAACGGGATCATGTGGTAGGCGGGGTGGGCGCCGAGGAGCTGGCCTGTGATCGTGGTGCCGCTGCGACCGGTCCCGCCCACCAGCAGCGGCGGCAGCGAGGTGGCTGGCCCCGTCCATGCGGGCAGCGAGGGCGGGCGGCCCGGCGGAAGCGCGAGGCGAAGCTCCCACAGGCGCCGCCGGAATCGTCGCCGACGGCGTGCCAGGCTCCTGGGCAGTCTCACCGGATCAGGCTGGGGGGTGGGGTCATGAGAAGCGGCGGATCGCGCCGCGGGGCGCCGGGCTCGTTGCATCGGATCGGGATGGTAGCAGGCCGTCGACCGTGCGGCCCCCTGCTACGCTGTCGCCGATGAAGGGGCTCGTCCTGGCCGGCGGTACCGCGACCCGGCTGTTCCCGCTCACGGCCGTGACCAACAAGCACCTGCTGCCGATCTACGACCGGCCGATGGTCTACTACCCGCTTCACACGCTGGCGAGCATGGGGATCCGGGAGGTCATGATCATCGTCGGCGGCAAGAGCGTCGGCGACATCGTGGAGCTCCTGGGCGACGGCCGGCACTTCGGCCTGGAGCTCACCTATCGCTATCAGCGTGGCGCCCTGGGGATCGCCCATGCGATCGGCCTGGCGCGCGACTTCATCGGCGACGAGTCGTTCTGCGTGGTCCTTGGCGACAACATCCTGCGTGGCGACGCCCTCGCCGAGACCGCGCGGACGTTCGAGACGGGCGCGTATGGCGCGGGCACGCTGCTGTACCGGGTGCCGGACCCGGAGCGGTTCGGGGTCGCGGAGCTGGACGCGGAGGGCAGAGTCGTCGGCTTCGAGGAGAAGCCTGCCGAGCCGAAGAGCGACCTGATCCCGATCGGCGTGTACTTCCTCCGGCCCGATGCCTTCGACGTCATCGCCTCGCTGGCGCCGTCCGAGCGCGGCGAGCTCGAGATCACCGACGTCCTCAATCACTACGTCCCCGGCGGCGGCCTGTTCGCGCCGGTCTACGAGGGCCACTGGGCAGACGCCGGCACGGTCCCCAGCCTACTGCGGGCGGCCGAGCTCGCCGAGGCGGACGACCACGCCGGTCGCCTCGCGCCACCGGTGGAGCGCCCACACGAATGACCGATCCGTCCGGACCCGCGACGCACCTGCTCGTCACGGGCGGCGCCGGGTTCATCGGCTCGGAGCTGGTCCGCCAGGTGATGGCGCGCCGGGACGGGACGCGCGTGACCGTTCTCGACGCCCTGACCTACGCCGGCAATCGCGCGAACCTGGCCACGGTCGAGGCCGACGAGGAGCAGGCGGGGCGGTTCGCCTTCGTCCACGGAGACATCGCGGACCCGGAGGTCGTGGGTTCGCTGGTCGAGCGCGCCGATGCCGTCATCAACGCCGCCGCCGAGACCCACGTCGACCGCTCGATCCTCGACCCGGAGGCCTTCCTGCGCACGGGCGTGATCGGCGTCCACGTCCTGCTCGAGGCCGTGCGGCGCGAGACGGAACGAGCGCGAGCGGGGGGCCGCCCGGCGGTCCCGCGCTTCCTGCAGGTCAGCACGGACGAGGTCTATGGCGACGTCCCGGACGGCACGAGCGTCGAGTCGGACCCGCTGGCCCCGCGCAGCCCGTACGCGGCGGCCAAGGCCGCGGGTGAGCTGCTGGTCCGGGCCTATGGCGTCACCTACGACCTGGACACCGTCATCACCCGTGGCTCCAACACGTATGGCCCGCATCAGCACCCCGAGAAGCTGGTCCCGCTGTTCACCACCAACGCCATGGCAGGCGAGCCGCTGCCGATGTACGGCGATGGGATGCAGGTCCGCGACTGGCTCCACGTGGCCGACCACGCGGCCGGGATCGCCTTCGTGCTGCAGCACGGCCGGTCAGGCGAGGCCTACAACGTCGTCGGCGGGCACCTGCTGACCAACCGGGACGTGATCGGCGCCATCCTCGCGGCCACCGGCCGCGACTGGTCGCTGGTCCGGACCGTCCCGGATCGCCCCGGTCATGACCGTCGCTACGCCATGGACGGCGCCAAGCTCGCCGCGCTCGGCTGGCACCCAACGCGCACCTTCGAACAGGGGCTGCCGGAGACCGTCGCGTGGTATCGCGACCACCGCTCGTGGGTGGAGAGCGCCCGCAGCGGTGACTGGGACGGCTACTACCGGCGCCAGTATGCGGGGCGTCTGGCCGCGGGTCGCACCGTGGACCGGACCTCCTGAAGAGATGCGCGTCACCGTTACCGGCGCACGGGGCCGTCTCGGCCGGGCGCTGATCACCGCCCTCGAGGACGCGCCGTTCACCGGCCCATTCGGCCCGATCGCGTGGTCGCGGCCGGACCTGGATCTCGACACCCTCACCCCGGGCTCCGTGGCCGCGCTGATCGCCAGGGACCGGCCGGAGCTGGTCCTCCACACCGCGGCCTGGACCGACGTCGACGGCTGCGCCGGTGACCCTGCGCTCGCCACCCGCCGCAACACGGTCGCCGCGGCCGTGATCGCCGAGGCGTGCGCCGATCGTGGCGTCGCGTTCGCCCACGTCTCGACCAACGAGGTGTTCGACGGCACCCGGACCGACGGGCGTGGCTATCGTCCGGACGCCGAGCGCCACGCCGTCAATCCCTACGGCGCGAGCAAGCTGGCCGCCGAGCTCCGGATCGAGACGCTGGCCGCTTCACGCCCCGGGGTCGGGTTCGCGATCATCCGGACGGCCTGGCTCCACGGTCCGCCCGGCAACGACTTCCCGGCCAGGATCTGCGCGGCGGCGCTCCGCGCACGGGCGGCCGACGAGGCCCTGCGCGTGGTCTCGGACGAGATCGGCACACCGACGTACGCCCCCGACGTGGCCGATGCCGTCGCGGAGCTGATCGCCGAGGACGCCCTCGTGGGCACGGGTCGCGCGCCGGCCGTCCACCACCTGGTCAACGGCGGTCGCGCGTCGCGCGCCGACTGGGCCCGCGAGGTGCTGCGGGTGACGGGCCTGGAGGTCGAGGTGGTGAACGTGCCGGCGAGCACCTGGCGGCGCGCCTCCACGCCACCCGCATGGGCCGTCCTGGAGCCCACGGCCCTCCCGTCTGGGGAGCCGATGCGTGACTGGCGCGAGGCCGTTGCCCACGCCGCTCCAGCGCTCGTGCACGGCCTCCCCGGCGCCTGACCCCACCGTTCCCGACCACACCCGTCCGGGCCGCACCCGGGCCGGGTCGAAAGGGCCACGCCGACCCTGACCTTCCCCTGATAGCAGCCGGGTGCGCACGCGACGATGCTGGACCCAACGTCACCCAACGCTGGGCGAAGACCCGCCCGGCGGCCCTGGAGGAGCTCAAGGTCCCGTGCGCAAGATCCTCGTCGCCCTCGCCGTCGCGCTCCTCGCGGGTCTGGGCGCCTTCGCACCCGCGGGGGTTCCGGTCGCCCATGCCGCATCGGGCGTCAAGGTGGCGATCATCGTGGGCGCCACCCACTCCACCACGCCGCGCTATCGCGATGATGCCAACGAGATCTACGCGGAAGCCATCAAGTACACCGACAACGTGGTCAAGGTCTACAGCCCCAAGGCGACGGCCTCCAAGGTCAAGGCCGCCGTCAGCGGCGCGTCGATCGTCGTCTATCTCGGTCACGGCAACGGCTGGCCCAGCCCGTACACCTACGACCCGAAGTACACGACCAAGGATGGCTTCGGGCTCAACGCGGACCTCAACGGCGACGGCAAGACGACGGACTACGAGAACAAGTACTACGGCGAGCCGTGGATCCGCGATCTCAACTTCGCCCCCAACGCCGTCGTCCTCCTGTTCCATCTCTGCTACGCGTCCGGCAACTCGGAACCCGACCGTGCCGACCCGTCCCTGTCCACGGCCAAGAAGCGGGTGGACAACTACGCGGCGGCCTTCCTCCAGGCGGGTGCCCGAGCCGTCATCGCCTCGGGTCACAGCCAGGACCCGTACTACATCCGGGGCCTGTTCACCACGCGCCAGACCATCGAGGAGTACTGGCGGGCCTCGCCCGACGCCAACGGCCACTTCGCCGAATACCCGTCTGAGCGCAACCCGGGCCTCACGTTCCAGATGGACCCCGATCGGCCCGGCAGCTACTACCGCTCGATCGCGGGGAAGATGTCGCTGCGCACGCAGGATGTGACCGGCGCCCCGTACGCCGACACCTCGCGTGACCCGGACACGATGGTCGTCCCCGGGAACGCCAACCCCGCGTTCGACGGAGCGCCGGTCTACGGATCGGTGGACGCGGCGGTCGCAGGCAGCGAGGCCGTGACCACCCTGGCGGTCGGTGCGCGGGTGCGTGTGGTGGCGCGTGAGTCGGCGACCAGCGCCGCGGACGGATCCCCGATCTACCAGGTCACCGCCGGCCCGGCCGAGGGCTGGATGACCGGCTCCTCCCTGGTCCCGCGTGACAGTGCCGCGCCCCAGGTATGGGAGGTCGATGACGGCACGGGCGCGTTCTCGCCTGACGGCGACGGCTCCGGTGATTCCCTGCACCTGGCCATCCGCCTGTCGGAGACGGCCTCGTGGACGGTGCGGATCCTGGCCGATGGCGGTGCCGAGCTGCGCCGCGCCGACGGTCTCTCGGACGAGGCGGCCCTGACCTGGGCGCCGGCCCCGGGAAGCGTCGCCGAGGGCACCTACCGGTGGACCCTCGAGGCGACCGACGGCTGGGGCAACGGCCCGCTTCTCGACGAGGGAACCGTCACGGTTGACCTCACGAGCCCGGACGCGGTCGTGGCCGAGGCCGAGGACGTCGTCCCGGTGTTCTCGCCCAACGGCGACGGCACGGGTGACAGCGTCGGTTTCACCGTCGGCGCCAACGAGCCCGGGACCGTTGTCGCGACCGTTCGCAACCAGGCGAACGAGATCGTGGATCGCCTGTCGGCGTCGCTCGGCTCCTCGGCGGCGGCGATCGCCTGGGACGGCCGCGACGACCACGGCGCCTATGTGCCCGATGGCGAGTACCGGGTCGCGTTCGTTGCCATGGATCGGGCCGGCAACGAGAGCGCGGCGCAGGTCCGCACCGTGGCCGTCTATGCGGCGCTCGGCAACGTGGCCACCTCGAAGTCAGCCTTCTACCCGCAGGACGGCGATTCACTTGGGCGGAGGGTCAGCCTCTCCTTCCGCCTCCGAGATGCCGCGCTGGTCGGGTGGACGATCCAGGACGACGACGGTGCGGTCGTGCGCACGGTCAAGGCCGACGAAGCGCTCGACGCCGGGACCTATGCCTTCACCTGGGACGGTCGGAACGACGAGGGCTCGTTCGTCCCGCGCGGCACCTACCGCAGCGTCGTTACGGCCACCGATGGCACGTACGGCTCCGTCCAGCACGCAACCGTCGTTGCCGACGCCTTCAAGATCGCGGTCAGCGATGCGACCCCGGCTCGCCGCCAGAAGCTGAAGGTGACGGTCACCAGCGCCGAGCCCCTCGGCCAGCTGCCGAGGCTGCGCATCTACCAGCCCGGTGTGAAGGCCTGGAACGTGACGATGAAGAAGGTCAGCGGCAAGGTGTACCGGGTCACGGTCACGCTCAAGGGCGGCGACGCCGGAACGCTGCGCCTGCGCGTCACTGCCCGTGACAAGGACGGATCCAGGCAGCGGTCCAACCGCTACCTTCCGATCCACTGACGCACCCGGACCGGACGCGCCGACCCGGCGCGCTCGACCGCCCGACGACCGCACCAGAGCCCTCTCAACTCCACCGTACTGGGCCGTGCCCGGACCTTCGGGCACTGGCCCGCTCGCGCACAAGCGCCTAGGATGACGCTCCTGCTGCCGCCGGTTCGCTCCGCTGATCGAAGCCCGGTGGCATGCCTCGTGACCAGCGCCCAGGCGACGGCTCGAGGTGGCATACGAGGAGCACCGTTGCCCGGATCGCCCATCGCGCACCGCCGCGCCGCCCCGCTTGCCGTCGCGGCGCTCGCCGCCTCGTTGCTGGCCGGTCTGCTGCCGCTCACGGCGGCCGCCTCTGGACCTGACCCGGAGGCCGGCCCGGTTGCGCAGCCGTCGATCGCCTACCTCGAGGCCATGGCCCACGAGCAGGACCAGATCGAGTTCGATCCGGGCAGCCTCGTCACCGTCCCGTTCACGCCCCGCGTCGACGACCGCTGGCCAGTCGACGGCCGTCGCCCGGTCGCCCTGCCCGCGGGCCGGATGACCGGTCGCGAGATGGTGTCCGCCCCCAATCCGGTGCCCTGGGCGGCGATTGGCCCGCGCGGCCGGGCGGGGGATCCCGTTCCACAGCCCGGGGCCGCGGCCCACGACGCTCCCGTTGATCGTGCCGCGGGTGACCCGGCGGTCGCGGCGCAGGGTGCCGTGTTCGTCAACCCTGCCGAAGCCCCGCTCGGATCTCGCGGCCGCGTCCGGGCTGCGCCGCCAGGTGTTCGGGTTCCTGCCGTACTGGGAGCTCTCCGGGGCACAGTCGAGCCTGAACTACGACGTGCTCTCGACCATCGCGTACTTCTCCGTGGGTGCCAACGCCCGGGGTGACCTCCGCAAGCGGAGCAACGACGGCTCGACCACCACCGGGCTGGGGCGGCTGGACGAGCTCGTCCATGACCCGCGTGATTGACGAGGCGCACCGGCACGGGACGCGGGTCGTGCTCACGATCTCCGTGTTCGCCTGGACCTCCAGCCAGGCCGACGTCCAGCGCTCGATCCTGGGCAGCGCGACGGCCCGCCGGAACCTCGCCCGCCAGGCCGCCGCCGCCGTCCGGGACCGCGGCGCCGACGGCATCAACCTCGACTTCGAGCCGCTCGCCTCAGGCTACGCCGACGAGTTCGTGGCCTTCCTCCGGACCCTGCGCGCCGAGCTCAACAAGGTCCGCAAGGGGTATCAGCTCACGTACGACACGACCGGCTTCATCGGCAACTACCCGCTGGAGGACTCCGTCGGATCGGGCGCCGCCGACGCCATCTTCGTGATGGGCTATGACTACCGGACGGCCGGCTCGTCGAGCGCGGGCTCCATCGACCCGCTCAGCGGGCCGCGGTACGACCTTACCGACACCGTCCGTGCCTACACCGCCCGGGTCCCGTCGTCGCGGCTGATCCTCGGTCTCCCCTGGTACGGGCGAGCCTGGTCCACCACCACCGAGTGACGTCCGCTCGAAGACCCGGACGGGGGCCAAGTACGGCTACAGCACGGCCGTCACCTACGAGAACCTGCCGGGCCTGATCGCCGACTACGGTCGTCGATGGGATCCGGTCGAGCAGAGCCCGTACGTCGCGTACCGCCGGGAGAACTGCACCAGCACCAACGGCTGCGTGACCAGCTGGCGCCAGGTCTACTACGACGACAAGGCCTCGCTCAAGGCGCGCCTCTCGATGGTCAACGACTACGGGCTGCGGGGTGCCGGCATGTGGGCGCTCGGGTACGACGGCGGGCACAGCGAGCTCTACCGGGCGTTTGCCGAGTCCTTCCTCGTCGACAAGTCCGCGCCGCAGGCGGGGATCCGGATCCTTGCCAGGACGCAGCGTGACGAGGGGTTCGTGGTCAGCTGGGCCGCGACCGACACCAGCCGCATCGTCTCCTACGACGTGCAGGTGTCGAGAAACGGCGGGGGATGGGTGAGCTGGCTGACGGGCACCAGGGCGACCTCCGATGTCTGGCTGGGCGCGTCCGGCGACGGCTATGCGTTCCGGGTTCGTGCCCGCGACAGCAAGGGCAACACGGGCAGCTGGAACGTGTCCTCCACCTGGGACGGCGCGCCGGCCCTGGCTAGGGGTGGGTTTGGGCGCGTCACGCTCGACGGCCTCTCGTACCGGACCGGCCCGGACACCTCGGCTGGACGGCTGGGCAGGCTCGACGCCGGCACGATCGTCGCCATCACCCGCGGTCCCGTGACCTCCGATGGGTACACCTGGTACGAGGTCACCACCCCGATCCGGGAGTGGAGCCCCGTCACCTTCGTCGAGCGCGGCGTGTGGATCGCCGTGGCCTCTTCCAGGGACACGTTCGTCGCCCCCTACCGCGCCCCCAACAGCACCACCGTGGACGCGGGCCTCGCCGGCCTCGACTTCGGGACCGGGCCAACGGCCCTGGGCACCGCGCCCGACGCTCTCGCACGACGCGTCTTCTCCCCGAATGGCGATGGCTCGGGAGACACGATCCGGCTGCGCTGGACGAGCTCGACCGCGATGGATGCCCTGGTCGTGAACGTGATGCGGCCCGGTGGGAAGCAGGTCGGATCGGTCAAGGTGCCGGTCACCGGCGCCGGCGCGCGCGCCTGGGAATGGGACGGCCGCGTGGGCGGCTCGCGCGTGGCAGATGGCCGCTACGTCCTCCAACTGGCCGGGCGGGTGGGTAGCCGGACGTACACCGCCCCGTCAATCCGCCCGACCACCGCCGTCCAGGTCGTGCGCTACGCGGTGACGGTGGACACGGTTGCGCCCGTCCTGACCTCGAAGTCCGTGTCGACCAGGCTCATCTCGCCCAACGGCGACGGGACGCTCGATTCGACGAAGCTGACCCTGGCGGCGACCGGCGCCACGCGCTGGACCGCGCGCGTCACCGACGCGGCCGGCAGGACAGTCCGGTCGAGATCCGGCGCGGGCGGCAGCGCGCGGCTGACCTGGAAGGGCACCGACAACGCTGGCGCGCTGCTCCCCGACGGGCGCTACACCGCGACCCTGGCCGCGTGGGACGATGCCGGCAATGCCGCGACGAGGTCCTGGACCATCACCCTGGACACGACGGGGCCCCGGATCAGCGCCGGTCGTCTCCCTGCCGGTCTTCTCGCCCAACGGCGACGGCGTGTCGGACCGCTCGCTCCTCGGCTGGACGGCCGACGAGCCCGGCAGCGGCACGGTCCGGCTGAAGAAGGGCTCCACGGTGGTCCGCACCTGGCACGTGTCGGCGGCGACGTCGTGGTCGGTCGCCTGGGATGGCCGCCGCGCCGACGGCTCCCGCGTTCCCGATGGGCGATATACCGTCCGCGTGCGGCTGCTGGACGCGGCCGGCAACAAGCGCACGGCCAAGACGACCGTGATCGTCGATCGAACCGCCTCGTCGCTGCGCTGGTCGTCGGACTTCTACCCGCAGGACGGCGATGCGTTGCGCCCGACGGCGAAGCTTGGCTGGCGCCTGACCCGCGACGCGACCATGACCCTGCGCCTGTACGACGAGCGGGGTGCGCTCGTCCGGACCGTGTGGACCGATCGAGCGAAGAAGGCCGGGACGCGCGGCTGGACGTGGAACGGGCGTTTGGCGGATGGGACCTTCGTCCCGCAGGGCCGCTACACGGCACGGCTCACCGTGACCTCGTCGCTCGCGACGCAGGACCTGACCCAGACCGTCCTCGTCGCTGGGTTCCTGGTCGCGCCCTCGGCCTCGAAGGTCTACCCGGGCCAGACGCTCACCATTCGCGCAGCGTCCGTTGAACCGCTCGACGGCCGGCCCGTGGTCACCTTCAAGCAGCCCGGGCTGGCAGCGGTCCGGGTCACCGCCACCCGGCTCGCCAACGGCACCTATCGCGCCGTGTTCACCGTCAGGTCGGGCTCGACCGGGGACGCGAAGGTGAAGGTGAGCGCGACGGACAGTGGCAGTGGGTACAACACGACGCTGATCACGGTGCGAGTCGGCGCGCGCTGACCGCCGTACGCCGATCACGCCCGACGGCACTCCACCGTCCTCGTACACTGGTCCCGAGATGCGCGAGCCCGTCGATCCCCAGGACGCCCGGGACCCGGCCGCCGCCGCGACCGCGGCCGCACGGTCGTCGGCCGGCGTGCCCCCCTGGGTGCCGGCGCCTGGGTCATCCTGCCGACGTACGACGAGCGCGAGAACCTTGAGGGGATCTCGGCCGCCATCCTCGAAGCGCTTCCGGGAGCCACCCTGCTGGTCGTCGACGACGCGTCGCCCGACGGCACCGGCGAGATCGCCGAAGCGCTCGCGGCCGCCGACCCGCGGGTCATGGTCCATCACCGGCCCGGCAAGCAGGGCCTGGGCCGGGCGTACCTCGACGGCTTCGGCGTCGCGCTTGGCGCCGGCGCGGCCGCCGTGATCCAGATGGATGCCGACTGGTCGCACGACCCGGCGGCCCTGCCCGCACTCCTTGAGCCCGTCACGGCGGGCCGTGCGGATCTCGTCATCGGCTCTCGCTACGTTGCCGGCGGTGGGGTCGAGGACTGGGGCATCATGCGCCGGTTCATCTCACGCGGCGGCTCGACGTTCGCCCGGATCGTGCTCGGGCTCGGCCCGCGCGACCTGACCGGCGGGTTCAAGGCCTGGCGGGCGGCGACGCTGGCCACGGTCCCGTTCGACGGAGTGCGGGCGGGCGGGTACGTGTTCCAGATCGAGATGACCTACCGGGCGTCGCGTCTGGGGGCGCGTGTGGCGGAGGTGCCGATCACGTTCCGGGATCGCCGGCTCGGCCAGTCCAAGATGAGCCGGCGGATCATTGTCGAGGCGCTGTTCGTGGTGCTCCGCCTGCGCCTGGACGAGCTGCGCGGCCGCGGACCCGCCCGGCCGGCATGACGGCGGATCGCGCGGTGGCCGGTGATGCCGGGCAGGGCGCGATGGCCCGTGATGCCAGTCCCGCCGTCTGGAGGCCGGGGGCCGCCGCCGATCAGCGAGAGGCGGCACGCGGAGTGCGCATCGTCCTCGACGCCCGGCCGCTGCAGGATCCCGAGCGCGCCCCGCTGACCGCGATCTACCTGGGCGAGCTGCTGACCGCGCTGGACGCCGATCCGGTCCCCGGTGAGTCCTACGCGTTCCTGATCTCCGTGGACCGTGATGACCCCACCGAGCGCCTCGCGAATCTCGAGGTCATCGGCCGCCGCCTCCTGCCACCCACGCGTCTGCTCCGGTCCGGGTCGTTGACCGTGGACCCGCTGCTCCTGCGGGGTGCATCGGCGGGTGCCGGCTGGCGGGCGGAGCGTGGGGGCGCCGCCGGGAGCGTCTACCACGCCGCCGCGGGGGGCCTGCCGATCGCGTCCCGGATCCCGGTGGTCGCGGCATTGCTGGACCTGGCGCCGTGGGCCATGCCAGATGCCTTCCAGCGCGGCGCGGCGGCCCGGTTCGGCCAACGGCTCCGCGCCCGGATCCTCAAGGATGCGGCGGCCGTGCTGGTCCCGGGCGCCGCCGCGGCCACGGACGCCCGCAGGCTGCTCCACCTCCGCCGCAGCCGGCTGCGCGTGGTGCCGCTTGCCCCGCGATCGGCGTTCCGGCCCCAGGCCCGAGCCGACTCGCTCGGCGAGCGCACGCGGCTGGGTCTCGGGGCCCGCTACGCCGTCTACACGGGCCGGTACGACGCCCGCCAGGACCTGCCAACGCTCCTCGACGCTCTCGCCCGGCTCGCTGCTGCCCCCGCCCCCGACGGCGTCCCCGCGGGCGCCTGGCCGCCGAGGGTGTGCCTCGTCGGTGCTTCACCCGACGACCGGGCCGCGCTGTCGCGAGCTGCCGGGCGGGCCGGCGCGGCCGAGCTCATCGTCTACGCCCCCGCGCTCCCCGATGAACGGCTGGCCGCGTTGGTCGCCGGAGCCCGCGTCGCGCTGCTCCCCGTCCACTCCGATTCGGCCGGCCTGGCGGCCCTCGAGGCGCTCGCCGTCGGGGTGCCCGTCATCGCGAGCGCGGTCGGGACGTTGCCCGAGATCGTCGGCTCGGCCGGCATCCTCGTCGAACCCGGCGACCCGGGGCGCCTGGCGACCGCGATCGCAGCTGCGTGGGGGGAGGCGGATCCGTATCCGGGTCTCGTGATCGCCGCCGGCGAAGGCGCCGGCGGCCGCACTTGGGCGAACGTGGCGCGCGAGACCCGCGCCGTGTGGGCGGAGGTGGCCCGGACGGCCCCGCTCCTGTAGCGGGCAACCACTCCTGTAGCGGGCGGTTGCCGCTGGCGGGCGGTCTGCCCGTCCGGCAAGGATCTGGGCGCCCGACGACCCCCCCGCCGCCCGGCAACCCGGGAGCGACTACCGCGGCTCGTCCCCGATCGGCAGGGCCGGACCGAGCCAGCCGGCGAGCGCGGAGGCGAACGGGCCCGCCATGTGGTGGTAGTCGCGGAACACCAGGAACTTGCCGATCACCGCGGGACACGGACTCGAGGGACAGACCCAGGAGGTCGGGTCCACGAAATCGGCCTGGCCCAGCTCGGCCACCTCGCGCTCAAGCTCGGTCCACCCTGCGTCGACTGCCCTGTCGAACGGCGTCGCGCACTCGAGCACGTCGTCCTCGTGCGCCGACACGCAGCTCGGCAGGTCGAACGCCGATTGAGGCGTGTCGCCGAGGACGACGACGTGGTCCGCGATGGGCGCGAGGCGAGCGAGCGTCCGGGCCATGCCGGCGCGCCAGCGATCGATCCGGTCGGTTCCGGTCGCCGGTGCCGACCCGTCGGCGTTTGCCGCCTTGAACCCCCGGTAGCCCGCCACGATCACCATGGCCGGTCGCTCCTGTGCGATCCGCTGGAACGCGGCTTCCCGCCACGAGGCACATTCGACGTACTCGCGGTTGAGGGCCTTGTCCCACATGGCCATGTCGGCCGGCTGGCAGCCGACCTTCCCCAGCATCACGAGCTTCCACGAATGGTCCGTTGCCAGGCGCTCGACGGCAGGGAACCATGCCAGCCCGTGGCTGTCCCCCAGCAGGACGACGGTCGTTGGTGACTGCTCGTCGCCGTAGACGCAGGGGGCCACCACGGTCTCGGCGCGATCAGCCTCACATCCATCCGTGTAGGGCCGCGGCACGCTCCTCCGGGCGACATCGAGGGCGGGTCGCAGCCCGGGCGGCAGCGGACCTGCCTGCGTGGCCGGCCGTCCCGGCGCCGCGGCGAGGATCTGGTTGAGCTCCGCCTCATCGTCCGCAAGCGAGGTGATCGCGCCGCTTCCGTGGAGCGCGATCGTCGTCTGGGCACCCACGCCCAGCGACACCGTCGCCACGACGAGCGACAACGCCCCCGCCATCGCGAGGTTTCGCCGCGGCACCGTGCCGATCCCGCGTCCGTGGCGGATGGGATCCTCGACCCAGCGCTGGGTGACGGCCGCGAGGCCGATCGCGACCAGGACGAGGGCCCCTCGGGCCCACCAGGGAAGCCGCGTGTCGAGGGCGAACGCGGGCAGGATCAGCAGTGGCCAGTGCCAGAGATACAGCGAGTACGAGATCCGACCGAGGAAGCGCGGGATCGCCATCGAGAGCCAGCGTCCGGGAGCCAGGGCGGTCTGCCTGAAGCCGCCCGCGATCACCAGGGCGCTCCCGATGGTCGGCAGGAGAGCGGCGACGCCCGGGAATGGCGTCTCGGTGCCCAGGATGACGCCCGAGATGGCAACCATGGCGAGGCCAGCCCACGCGGCGATCGCGGCGGGTAGCTCGGGGATCCGGCGGAGCCGCGCCGCGCTGATCGCGAGACAGGCGCCCAGCCCAAGCTCCCAGGCCCGGGTGGGCAGGGAGAAGAATGCCCACGGCTCGTTGGCATGGGTGAGCCAGATCGAGAGCGCGAGCGAGACCACGGTGATGCCCACCGCGACGATCCCGATGCGCCGGTCGAAGTTGCCTCGAACCCTCGCGACCAGGAGGACGATCGCGGGCCAGAACACATAGAACTGCTCTTCGACGCTCAGCGACCAGAAGTGGAGGATCGGCGACGGAGCCAGGTCCGACTGGAGATAGTCCGTCGCCTGGAAGGCGAAGCGCAGGTTGGACACGTAGAGCGCGGCGGACGCGGCATCCCCTGCCACATCCGGCACGCTCAGCGCCGGCATCACGAGCACCGCGGCAATGAGCGTGGCCAGGAGCACGAGGGCCGCCGCGGGCAGCAGACGCCGCGCGCGCCGCGCATAGAAGGCCGGCAACGAGATGCGACCGGTGCGCCGGACCTCGCGCAACAGGAGCCCGGTGATCAGGAACCCAGACAGGACGAAGAACACGTCCACGCCGACGTAGCCGCCAGCAAACCCGGGAACGGACGCGTGGTAGAGAAGGACGAGGACGACCGCGACAGCGCGAAGGCCCTCAAGATCCGGGCGGAAGCCTTCGGTCGGATCTCCGGGGCGAGGGCTCGTTTCGGTCAAGAAGGCGCTGGCCTCCAGCTTCGACATCCGGCCTCGCGCCGGAGGGCACCCCGGCCTCGAGTATATGTCGGCTCCGGATCTGGCCCCCCCAGCCCCCTAGGCGACCGGGACCTTGCCGTCCTTGACGGTGATCACCGTGGACTTGATGACAACCTGGATGAAGGTCTGCCCGATCGTGAGCGTGACCTGCTTGCCGTCGGGTCCGAAGAAGCGCGTCGGCGAGTCGAAGCTCTTCTTCTTCCAGGTGCCCTTGATGGTGATGCCGTTGGTCGCGATCCAGGCCGGCCCGGTCCCCGTGATGTGCCCGTCGAGGCGATGCTTCTTGTCGCCGATCGGGACGAACGCGACCTTCATGATGACCACGTTCTTGGGCGCGATCCGGGTCTTGGGCTTCGTCCCGACGTCATACTGCTTGCCCTCGACCGAGACCGAGCGCCTGTAGGTGTTGGTGGCCCGGTCGTACTTGTAGGTGATCTTGTTCCAGGTGTACGGGACCTTGATGGTCCCGCCCTCGGGTCGCAGCTCGAGGGGCGCGTCCGGGGCGAAGTTCCACACCGGCTTCTGGTCCTTCACCGGCTTGGCGCCGACGGATTTCGGGATCTTCTTGACGTTCTTCTGGTCGCTGTAGAGGTTGTGCGGCGCCGTCCGGAACTTCACCCGGTACAGGAAGCGGCTCCAGTCCGCGTTGTACACGGCCTGGCCATGACCCTGCGCGCGCAGGAACGCGATCGCCTGTGGCGAGCCGCCCGCGTGCACGTACACCGACGTCCACTCTGACGCCCATCCGACGTAGTACAGCCGCGAGCTTCGCACCGGTCCGAGCCGGGTCGGGAACGTCGTCTGGAACAGGGCCATGTAGCGCGGGATGCCACCCTCCGCGGGGGCGTGCCACACGACATCGGCCTGGGACAGGCCCATCTGCGGCCGGGCCGCCCACAGGTCGTCGATCATGACCGCGATGACGGGACGGCTCGCCACCTTCTCCGTGACCGGTGCGCCGGTGAGCGGCGCGGGAACCAGGACCGGCGTGGGCTCCGGCGTCGGGGTGGGGACGGGCGTTGGCGTCGGGGCGACCGACGGCGAGGCGGAGCCGGTTGGAGCCGTGGGCTGCGAGGTCCCGGCGGCGCCGGTGTCGGCCGGTGCGGGCGTGGGGCTGGCCACCGCGACCGGCGAGGAGGACGCGTTGGGCTGGGCCAGCGCTCCGGCCCCGATGCCCAGGGCCACCCCGATGACGAGGGCGAGGACGGCGAGGGTGGCGAGGACGGGTCGGCTCATGAGGGCTCCGGTGCGGCAAGTCGCCTGGCGGTCGTTGGCCCCGCGGAACCCGGGCGGCGGCAGGGGCGACCGCCGGGACTCTACACCACGGGACCTCCGGCCGTGGGCGCGGGCGGGTGAGTGGGGTAGGCTGCTTGGACTGCCGCGCCGCATGCTCGAGGACAACGATGAACGAAGACACGCCCCCCGCCACGAAGCGAACGCCCAGGAGGGCGGCACCGACCGCGCCGGCTGCCGATGCCTCGTTCGAGGCCGCCGAGGTCGCGGCCGCGCAGGAGGCGCAGGTGGAGATCGCCGCCCCGGCCGCCCCCGAGGGCGCCCGACTCGCGGACAGGATCGACGTCCCCGCTCTGCACATCGAGCGCGGTGGGATCAACGAGGCCACCGCCGGCTCCGTCGAGGTCCGGATGGGCGGGATCGGGACCCTCAACGCCGAGGAGGTCTTCGTCCAGTGGGGTGGCGTGGGCGCCGCCCGGGCCGAGAAGGTCGGGGTGGAGTTCGGCAGCGTGGGCGCCGCCCTTGCCGGCGAGCTCAACGTCAGCCAGGGGTTCGCGAACACCCTCGTCGCGCGCAGCGCAACGATCGAACAGGGGATCGTCAGGACCGTCATCGCCCAGCGGGTGTCGTTCAGCCGGCCGTCCGCGGTGCTGGTGCTGATTGCCGCCAAGGTGGAGGGCGAGGTGCGGCCCCTGCTCGACTGGCGAGGCGCGCTGGCGGCCGGCGCGGCGTTCGGACTGATCTCCGTGATCGCGAAGGCGGTGCGCGGGCGCCGCTGAGGCGAACGGCCGGACCGCGCCGGCTAGCGCTGCCGCCGTCGTCGGCCGCGCCCGCGACCGGGGGCCTTGGGCTCCTTGCCCGCGGCGCCGAACACGCCGGCCGCCTTGGCAGCGGCGCGGCGCTCCGCGGATCGATCCTGGTGGAGCGCGACGACATCGGCCGGCGAGCCTTCGGCCACGATCCGGCCCTGCTCGATCAGCATCGCGTGGTTGCAGTACTCGCGGACCCAGTTCATATCGTGGGTCACCAGCACGATCGCCTTGGCATCCCGCACCAGCTCCGCCACGCGCTGCTTGGACTTCTCGCGGAACGCCGCATCGCCGGTCGAGAGGACCTCGTCGAGGATCAGGATGTCGGGCTCCACCGCGGTCGCGATCGCGAACCCGAGCCGCGCCCGCATGCCGGAGGAGTAGGTCTTGATCGGGACATCGATGAACTCACCGAGCTCGGCGTAGTCCACGATCTCGGGCAGCTTCTCCTCGACCACTTGGTGGTCGAGGCCCATGAACGCGCCGGCGAGCCGGATGTTGTCGATGCCGCTGAGATCCGCGTCGAACCCCACGCCGAGCGTGAGCAGGCTGGAGACGTGGCCGTCCACCTCCATCGAACCCTCGGACGGCGTGATGATCCCGGCCATGACCTGCAGGAGCGTGCTCTTGCCCGCCCCGTTGGGCCCGATGACCCCCAGGGACTCACCGTGACGGACGCTGAACGAGACGTCGCGCAAGGCCCAGAATGCCTTGCCCGTGTTCCGCCGGAGGCGCTGCGAGAGCGAGGCCCGCATGGTGGGCTTCTTGGTCAGCTGCAGCGTGTAGCGGACGCCCAGTCCGTCGGCCCGGATGGCGACCCGAGCGTCCGCCGCGGGCGCGGGGCGCGCCTGCGTGACCGACTCCTCGCCCGTCGCGAGCGTTTGCGACTCGCTCACAGGACCTTGGCGAAGTTGGGCTCGACCCGCTTGAACAGCAGGATGGCGAGCGTGAGCAGCACCAGCGACACGATCCCCACGTTGACGAGCCCGCCCCAGTGCGGTGCCATGCCCTCGTAGATCACGTTTCGGTAGGCCCCGATGAGGTAGGTGAAGGGGTTGATCGAGTACCAGGTCTCGATCGCAGGACCCAGCCCGTTCTGGCGGGCGGTGATCTCCTTGACCTGGTCCATCCCGTACAGCGTGGGCGACAGGTAGAACCAGAACCGCATCAGGTGGCGGGCGACGTTCCCGATGTCACGGTAGAACACGTTGAGGGCCGACACGGCGATCGCGACCGCCGTCGAGAACACCAGCTGGACGATCGCGATGACCGGGATCAGGACGATCCACAGCGTCAGCCGGTGCGGATAGAACAGGATCATCATGAATATGAGCGGGATCAGACCGAACAGGAAGTTGACCACGCCCGAAGCCGAAACCGCGATCGGCAGGACGAGCTTGGGAAAGTAGATCTGCTTGATCAGGCGCTCCGACCCCACCACCGTCTGGAGGCCGGCCTTGACCGTGGCGTCGAACCATTTCCAGGGCAGGATGGCCGCGAAGATGAACAGGGGGAAATCTGCGTATCTGTTGCGCCCCAGGATCACCCCGACCAGCAGGTAGTAGACGAGCATCTGGAGCAGCGGATCGACGATCCACCAGATGTTGCCCAGCAGGGTGTCGGCGCCGGTCTTCTTGAGGTCGGCGCGCACAAGATAAGCGATGAGCCGTCGTCGGGACAGCGTTTCGGTGATGCCGATGCGGATCAGCGCCAGCGGGCCGGGACGTACCGACGACGACCGGAACGAGGACGGCACCTCGGATCTGGCAGTCACGGCCGGGAGAGTAGCACGCTGCCCCCGCGCACCGGCCGCGCATGCCGCGCACACCGGCCGCGCGCGCGCATGGGGTACCATCCGCCCCGCACCGTCCGCCGTCCGGACTGACGTCGTGGCCGGCAGCGACAGACACCACTTGAGGAATCTCCGACCATCATGACTCCACGCCCCAAGCCGACGCCGCGAGCTCGCACCTGGGACGACCGCGAGCGGCGCAACATGCTGCTCAACTTGGGCTTCGGCTTGACCGTCGTGGCAGCGCTGTTGCTGCTGCTCCTGGCCTGGGGGGTCTCCTGGTACACGGACCACCTCGCCGCCGCCGGATCCGTCAACGGCACCACCATCACTCGCGACGAGTTCATGAAGCAGGTCGCGATCAACCAGTTCCGCGCCAGCTACCAGCAGAGCCGGATCCGGACGCTGCTGGTAGCTGGCCACATCGGGGCCGCGGATGCCACGGCTCGCCAGAACGTGATCGACCAGCGCCTGCAGCAGCTCGGCTCCCTTTCGCTCGAGCAGCTGATCGACGGCACGCTCCAGGCGAGCCTCGCCGTCGACCAGGGCGTCACCGTCACGGCCGCCGACGTGGACGCCCGCCTCAAGGAGGAGGCCACGACCCCCGAGCTCCGCCACGCCTGGGTCATCGAGGTCAAGCCGGAGGTCGTGGCCGGCGCCACCGGTCCCACCGACGAGGCCGTCGCCGCCGCCAAGGCCACCGCGGACACGGCGCTCGCGGACCTGCGCTCGGGCCAGGACTGGGAGACCGTCGCCAAGGCCGTGTCCACGGCGGCCAGCAAGGACCAGGCGGGTGACCTCGGCTTCATCGACGAGAACACCACGCTCGACGCCTCCTTCCACGAGGCGCTGCAGGCCGTTGCCGTGGACACCCCCACGGACGTCCTGGCCGGGTCTGACCAGATCTTCCGCATCGGACGGGTGACCGAGATCATCGCCCCGGTCGAGGACGCGACGTTCACGACCCAGATCACCGAGGCCGGCATCTCGCTCGACGACTATCGCGCTGCCGTCCGGCGGGACGTGACCCGCACCAAGCTCAACGACGTCATCGTTGCCCAGTACCTGGCGCCCTCGCCGCAGCGCGAGACGTCAGAGATCTTCATGCAGCAGAGCAACAGCGAAACCGGGCCGTCCGCCGTCCGCGTCCGGCACATCCTCTACTCGCCCAACCACGACCCGCAGGGGGCCGCGGCCCTCGCCGATGACGATCCCGCGTGGGTCGCCGCGAAGGCGGATGCCGACGCCGCATACGCGAAGATCGAGGCAGACCCGTCGCTGTTCGACTCGATCGCCAGGACCGAGTCCGATGACACGGCCTCGGCGCCCTATGGCGGCAAGCTGGGCTACGTTGCCGACGATGGCACGATGGTCCAGGAGTTTGCCGACGCGATCTTCGCTCCCGGCCTGACGGCCGGCCAGCTGCTGGCTCCCGTCAAGACGGCGTTCGGCTGGCACCTGATCCAGATCATGAGCTATCCGACGGACGTGGAGTGGATGACCATCCTCCGGAACCGCATCGAGTCGGGTGAGCTCACGTTCGCCGATGCGGCCCGCGACAACTCGGACACGACCGAGTCCGCGGATGGCGGCTCCCTAGGCTGGATCGGCAGGGGCCAGCTCCCGCAGGTCCGCGAGGACGCGATCTTCGCGGCGCCGATCGGCAAGCCCAGCCAGACGCTGGTCGTGGACGGCGAGGGGATCTACATGTTCCTCGTTGCCAAGGAGGAGACGCGCGCGCCGGATGCCGAGCAGAAGGCGACGCTCGAGGTCTCCGCGTTCTCGATCTGGTATGCGAAGGAGAAGGCCAACGCCGTGATCGAGCGCGACAGCCAGATCACCGGCGGGATCTGACGGGCGGCGACGAGCCGATGCTGGACGCGCTCCTCGCCGAGGCCCGGGTTCGCTGGAGCCTGGATCCGGCGGCCGGCGTGTCGGTGGTGGTCGCCGAGCGCCTCGTCGCCACCCCGATCGAGCCCTCGCTGCCGGTGATCGTGGTGCCGGCCGTTCGCCTCCGGGCGCCCCTCGCGGGCGATGAGCCCGCGCCGGGGCCGCTGCCGGGGCGCCACGGTGCGACGGGTCGTGATCCGGTCGAGGTCCTGCGCCGCCTGTACCCTCCCGGCCACGCCGTTGGACGGTTTGGCAACCCGGACGGCACCACCATCGGTGCGCTGACCGCCAATGACCTGGAGGTCCCGCTGTACCTGGCACCGGTCGAGCCGGTGGCAAACCATGCCTCGCCATGGGGCATGCCCTGGATCTCGGACCGTCTCCGGGCGCCCGACGGGTGTCCGTGGGATCGCGAGCAGACCCACCAGTCGCTGCGCGGCCATCTGCTGGAGGAGGCCTACGAGGTCTACGACGCGCTCGAGTCGGGCGCCACCCCGGAGCTGGCCGGCGAGCTGGGAGACCTGCTTCTCCAGGTCGTCCTCCACGCGCAGCTCGCCGCGGAGCAGGGCGTGTTCGACATGACCGACGTGTGGGCCGCGATCACCACCAAGATCGTCCGCCGGCATCCCCACGTGTTCGGCGAGTCCGAGGCGCGGACCGCATCGGACGTGAACCGCCAGTGGGAACGGATCAAGCAGGGCGAGCGTGCCGCCGCCGCGGAGGCGGACGGCGGCGAGGCGCCGGCCAAGAGTGCCCTCGACGGCATCAGCCGCTCGCTGCCGGCGCTCGCCGCCAGCCAGGAGATGCAGGAGCGGGCCGCGCACCTGGGCTACGACTGGCCGTCCATCGACGGCGTCCTCGACAAGGTGCGCGAGGAGGTCGGCGAGCTCGTCGAGGCGGACAGCGACGCGCACCGCGCGGAGGAGCTGGGCGACCTGCTGTTCGTGCTGGTGAACGTCGGACGCAAGACGGGCGTCGAGGTCGAGTCGGCCCTGCGGCCGCCAATGACAAGTTCCGCCGGAGGTTCCGGCACGTGGAGCTCGACGCCGCCGCGCGCGGCACGGCGCTCCGCGACATGACCTTCGAGGAGCTGGACGCGCTCTGGGACGCCGCCAAGGCGACCGAGCGCGGGGAGGCGACAGCATGAGCATCGGCAACCGTGGACACGTGCGCGCGGATGGGCGCGGACCGAGCGAGATCCGCCCGATCTCCATCGAGCTGGGCGTCCAGAAGTGGGCCGAGGGCTCGTGCCTCATCCGGTTCGGCGACACCCAGGTCCTGTGCGCGGCGACCATCGAGGACCGTGTCCCGCCCCACCTGCGCGGCAAGGGGACCGGCTGGGTCACCGGCACCTACGAGATGCTGCCGCGGGCCACCGCCGAGCGCTCCGAGCGTGAGAGCGCGAGGGGACGGATCGGGGGCCGGACCCATGAGATCCAGCGGCTTGTCGGGCGGTCCCTGCGCGGCATCGTGGACCTCTCCCGGCTCGGCGAGCGGACGGTCACCGTGGACTGCGACGTGATCGTGGCCGATGGCGGCACGCGCACCGCGTCGATCACCGGCGGCTTCGTGGCCCTCGCCGCGGCCCTGATCACGTACGGCATGGACCGCCACCTCGTCGGGCACGTCGCGGCCGTGAGCGTGGGGATCATCGAGGGCGTCAACATGCTGGACCTCGACTACAGCGAGGACTCGCGGGCCGAGGTGGACTTCAACGTGGTCGGCACCGATGCCGGCAGCTACGTGGAGCTCCAGGGGACCGCCGAGGGCAAGCCATTCGATCGGGCGCGGCTCGACGAGCTGCTCGACCTCGCCAATGTCGGCCTCGCCCGGCTGTTCGAGGCCCAGGCGCAGGCGATCGCCACGGTGAGGCGCTAGTGCCGGAGGCCCCCGCCGCCGCCCGGCTGCTCGTCGCGACCCGCTCGCGTCACAAGCTCCGCGAACTGGGCGAGCTGCTCGACCTGCCGCCGGGCGTGGAGCTGCTCTCGCCCGACGACCTGGGAATCGAGGGCGAGCCGGACGAGACCGGGCGCACGTTCGAGACGAACGCGAGGATCAAGGCCCGCTACTACGCTGTCCGATCCGGCCTGCCGACGCTGGCCGACGATTCGGGCCTCGAGGTGGACGCCCTCGGTGGCGGTCCCGGCGTGTATACGCGCCGGTACGCGGGACCCGACGCGAGCGACGCCGACAACAACGCCAAGCTCCTGGACGAGCTTGCTGGCCTCCCGCCGGAACGGCGCGGGGCCCGCTACGTGTGCGTGCTCGCACTGGCGCTCCCGGATGAGGCCGGGCCACGCGGGGCCGTCCGGATCCTGGCCCGGCGCGGGACGTGCCGTGGCCGCATTGCCACGGGCCTCCGCGGCGACGGCGGCTTCGGGTACGACCCGTTGTTCGAGCCATCGCAGGAGCCGCCCGGCGGCCGGACGCTCGGCCAGTGGTCGGCGGCCGAGAAGCACGCCATCTCGCACCGGGCGCGCGCTGCTCGGCGGATGGCCCCGGTCCTGCGCGAGGTCCTGGCGCGGCGCTGAGGTCGGGCGCGGGCCCCACCTATGACGCGCGGTACTCCGCGGAGGCCATGTCCGAGTCCAGGAAGACCGAGGAAATCGACTCCCCCAGACTCAGGTCGTTGATGACGACCCCCCGCAGCGTCAAGGTCCCGGCGGCGCTGGACACCATGACGACGTCAAAGTGGGCGCCCGTGGCGCTGGCCTCGATCACGCGCGGGTCGAGCGCGTCGGTGGCGAGGGTGACCTCGATGATGGAGGCCGACGCCCGGCGCTCCAGGGAATACGAGTTGATCTCCATCAGGGACGCGATCTCCGGGATGGCCATCGTCGGTCCGGCCGTGGCCTTTGGAGCGGCAGCGGGTTTGGCCGCGGGCGAAGCCGGCGTGCCACCCTCGCGCTGGACGGGCGTCCGTAGCGCAACCGGTCCCCGCCCGGCCAGGAGATCCACGACCGAACGATTGCCCGATGCCACCTGAAGACCGAGCAGTACGTCAGCGGTGGTCTGCGGGCCGCCGTCCCGGGGCGCGATCCTTCGCTCCTGCTCGCTCGTGTCTTCCCGCGGGCGGGGCCGATGGGACTTCATTGCTGGCCGCGGTGCATGCCCCGGACCGTACGGCCGCGCGGACGCCGGAGTCAAGGGACCCGGGCTGGCCGATGTTGCGACGGCTCGTGCTGGATTGGCTCCCCGTACCAGCGCCGGCCCAGCCAGAACGCGACGTTGACGAGGGCGATCATCACCGGGACCTCGACCAGCGGTCCGATGACCGCGGCGAAGGCCGCCCCGCTGCCGATGCCGAACGTCGCCACGGCGACCGCGATCGCCAGCTCGAAGTTGTTGGACGCCGCCGTGAACGAGAGCGCCGTGGTCTGCCCGTAGCTGGCCCCCGCCCGGACGCTCATGGCGAACGTGACCAGGAACATGACCACGAAGTAGATGAGCAGCGGGATCGCGATCCGGACCACGTCCAGGGGCAGCGCGATGATGTTCTCGCCCTTGATCGAGAACATCACGACGATCGTGAACAGCAGGGCGATCAGCGTCACCGGGCTGATGCGCGGGATGAAGGTGCCCTCGTACCAGGCCCGGCCGTTGCGGCGAATCAGCAGGATCCGGGTCAGGAACCCGGCGATGAACGGGATGCCGAGGTAGATGAACACGCTCTGCGCGATCTGGCCGATCGTGATGTCGACGGCCAGTCCCGGCAGCCCGATCCAGGTCGGGAGCACGGTGATGAACACGAACGCGAACACGGAGTAGAACAGGACCTGGAAGATCGAGTTGAACGCGACCAGCGCGGCCGCGTACTCCGGATCGCCGCGCGCGAGGTCGTTCCACACGATGACCATCGCGATGCAGCGCGCAAGGCCGATCAGGATCAGCCCGGCCATGTACTCGGGCTGGTCACGCAGGAAGACCACCGCCAGCCCGAACATCAGCAGCGGGCCGATGACCCAGTTCTGGACCAGCGACAGGGCGAGGATCCGCGTGTCCCGGAACACGCGCCCGATCTCCTCGTACCGCACCTTGGCCAGCGGTGGGTACATCATCAGGATCAGGCCCAGCGCGATCGGGATCGAGGTCGTCCCGACGCTGAGCCGGTCCAGCAGCGGGACCACGCCGGGGACCAGCGCGCCGAGCGCGATGCCGCCGGCCATCGCCGAGAAGATCCAGACCGTGAGGTAGCGATCCAGCAGCTTGAGGCGGCGCGCGGGTGCCACCGGCGCCGTGGGGGCCGTGACGGGGGTCATCGTGCCGGCCGCTCGGCAACGACGGACGGCCGTGCCCGGCCCGCCGCGCGGAGCGCCACCTCGATGAACGGCCGCAGGCGGCCGGCAACCTCCTGCTCCGTTCTTCGGAATGCGGCCAGCTTCTGCTCGTCCGTGCCCTCGACCTCGGACGGATCGTCAAGGCCCCAGTGCAGCGTGTTGGTGGACCCGGGGAACACCGGGCACGTCTCGCGGGCCCGGTCGCACACCGTGATCACGTAGTCGAACCGCTGGTCAAGGAACTCGGTGATCACCTTGCTCCGGGCACCGGACCAGTCGATGCCGGCCTCGCCCAGGACGCGGATGGCGAACGGGTTCACCCGGGTCGCCTCCGTGCCCGCCGAGTGGACCTCGAAGTCCGCGCCGCCGTAGCGCGCGAGCAGCGCCTCGGCGATCTGGCTGCGCGCCGAGTTGTGCGTGCACACGAAGAGCACACGGATCGGATCGGCCACCGGGTTCATCCTCCTTGCGCGGCCACCGGCCGCGATCGTCTGCTCCAGGTCGACGAGCTCCCCCTCGAGCCGGTCGAGGTCATCACGCTGGCGCGCGATGGCGGCCCGTTGCTCGGCCAGCATCGGCCCCAGCCCGAGGTCCACGGCGCCCAGCTCCAAACACAGGCTTGCGAGCCGCCCGGCTTCTCGCGGGGCCACGCCCAGTCGCCGCAGGGCGACGACGAGCCGGAGCCGAGCCACATCGACATGCGCATAGCTGCGGTAGCCATTATCCCGCCGGTCCGGGACCGGCAGCACGCCTGCCCGCTCGTACCAGCGGACAGCTGACGGGGCAATCCCGACGCGGTGGGCGAGCTCGGCAATGCGCATGTCCGTAGCCTAGACCTTCAAGTGACTCGAAGGTCAAGCCACTTGCCGAGGCAGCCTCAGCGACCGAAGCGGCGTGCCCGTTGCTGGTAGGTGCGGATCGCCCGCAGGAAGTCGATCTCCCGGAACGCCGGCCAGTAGACGTCGCAGAAGTGGTACTCGCTGTAGACACTCTGCCAGGGCAGGAATCCCGACATTCGGATCTCGCCGGAGGTCCGGATGATCAGGTCCGGATCCGATGAGCCGTGGGTGTAGAGGTGGGCGGCGAGCGCCTCGGCGGTGATGCTGTCGGCAAGCCCGGCCGGTGGCGTGCCCGCCGCGACGGCGTCCCGGACCGTGGCCCGGAAGGCCTCGAGGAGCTCGTCCCGGCCGCTGTAGGCGATCGCCACCGTCACCGAGATCGCGCCGTCGGTGTGGGACAGCGTCCCCGCCCGTTCGACGGCTTCGGCGAGGCCGGCCGGGAGGACGTCGCGCCGACCGATCACGTGCAGCTCCACCGGGGCGCTCGTCCGCCGCCGACCCGACGCAAGCGCGCTGATCGCCTCGCTGGCGACATCGGTGATCGTCGTCACCTCGTCGGCCGGCCGCTCGAGATTCTCCATCGACAGCGCCCACAGCGTGACCTCGTGGATCCCGAGTTCAACGCACCAGTCGATGAGCTCGAGGGCCTTCTCGGCGCCTCGCCGATGGCCCTCCCCGAGGTCGGGGTACCCCTCCGCCGTCGCCCATCTGCGGTTGCCATCCATGATCAGCGCGATATGGCCGGGCCGTGGCCTCGCGCACACGGCCGCTCGCAGGCGGGCAACGTAGAACGCGTAGGCCGGGGCGAGGATGACGCCGACCGCGCGCCGGTAGGCGCGGCCGAAGCGTCCGTTGGCGAGCGTCGTGAGCGGATCGGCCATCGGGTCTCCCTGGGTGCAGGACGCAGACAAGACGGTAGCCGCCCGCCTCGCGTGGCGTCCCGATCAACGAGGGCTCGATCGGCGACGGCTCGCTCGTTCGACACCGGCGCGTCCGGACAGCGGACCGGGCATGGTCCGACGAGCTGGGCGCGCGCCACCCTGCGAGCACGCCGCCCGGGTCACCACCGCAGAACCCGGTGTGATCGCATGGCCTGTGGTCATTCCCGGCGAGTGCGGGCGGCGAGCCCGATCCGATCCGGCTTACGGAATCGGCAAACCGCCCGGGGTCTCCGGGCGGTCTGCTCGACACGGGATGGACCCGCTGGGCCGGGGAGTCGACTGCCGACAGGGACGTGCGATGTCAGTGACGTTCCGACGCGGCCGGCCCGGCACGCAGGTGGATGGCAGGTGGTGGGCCTCTACGGCTTGAACTTGAGGTCGTCTCCGTTGAAGGTGCTGACCATCGAGACCAGCAGCCCATCGTCGGTGATATAGGCGTCCGAGCCCCGGTAGGGCTCGGCCAGGAACGGGGCGTCAGCCTCCCAGAGCACGGCGATCGTGCCACCGGTCACCTGCCGGGAGATCTCCGTGAACTGGATCCCGCACAGCCCTCCGTCGGCGGGCGTCAGGCTCACGAACCCGGCGAACGTCGCGGCGGCTTCCGTCCTGCCCTTGATGAGCGATGCGACGTCCCGGAGCTCGTAGCTGTCCGGGTACTGCTGCATCAGCCCCTTCCAGTCACAGGTGTTGAGGGCCGTCAGGTGCTGGGCGAGCACGGCATCCGGTGTCTTCTCCCGGACCAGGCCCGGCGACACCTCGCCCGTGATGGGGTTCGTGACGGCGCTCGCCGTGTACTTGTGGGAGTTGCTGTTCCACCCGGGTGGGGTCTTTCCATTGCCCGCGACGACGATCGCGGCGCTGGCGAGCAGTGTGAGCGCCATGAGCGTCACCAAGCCGACTCGGAGTCTGCGCACTTGGTCCACCTCCTTGGGCGTGATCGTGCGGGTCGGTCTCGCCAGTGGCTCGGCACGGTCCCGGCGGCCGGGGTTGTGGACCGCGTGTCAGCGCCTCCCGCAGCACGGCAACCTTGGCAGATCCGGTGCCGGTTGACAATAGATAACCGATTCTCGATTCTCGATGATCTTGCTTCCGGGCGCGACGCGCGGGAGGGGTCACCGTGGATCCCCCTGTGCGCTTGGGCTACCATGTGCGCCTTGGAACGCTGAGGCGCGCAGCGGAGCAATCCGCTTCGCCACCAGCGTGGCCGATCCACGAGGCACCGATGTTGGGTGCGCGTGAGACCTGTCGGGGCGTGGCGCAACGGTGGCGCACGTGCTTTGGGAGCACGAGGATGTGGGTTCGAATCCCACCGCCCCGACCACTATCGCAAGGCGTGTTGGCGCGCTGTTCCCGGGCCGGCCTTGACCGCGCGGAAAGCGCCGTCAACCCGGCGTGTCACGTGGTCGAAGTAACACGCCGGTGTGTGGCGGTCAGCGGGTGACGGCGATCACCACGGTCTTGCGCGCGCGGTGACCGTGCCTGTCGGTGACAGTCGCAGTTACCTTCCTGGTGCCGACGGTCGTGAACAGGAGTCGTCCCGAGCAGCCCCTGAGGACGTTCTTGTGGTTGATCGAGATCACGCAGGTCACCCTGCCCCTGAAGCCGGTCGCGACCACCTCAAACGGAACGAAGTGCTTGCGTCGAACGCTCTTCTGCAGCCTGAGCTTGACCGACTGGGCGGCCCGACGCACGGCAGGGTCGACGCCGGCGCCGGCGAACTGGGGATCCCCCGCGTCGTTGAACCAGGCCGACCAGTTGCCTGGCGTGTGCGGGACGAAGGAGAAGGTCATGCTCCGGGTTCCCTGGATGCCGTGGTACTCGCTTTCGTCGCCCGGTCCATACGCCATCCATGTGATCCCGCCCTCGGGAATGACGTAACCACCAAAGGGGTGGGCTGTTGCCGTGACGGTCTTCTCAACCATCATGTTGGCGCTGAGCGACGCCCACACGCCTGGCAGCGTGCTCTCGGTGATCCCGGTTCCGGCTGGCACGCCGTTGGTCCCGGTGAAGAGCGGATACTCGTCGGAGAGCCAGTCGCTGGGCATGTTCTCGATGAGCGGATTGGACTCGGAGTCAACGATGCCGTAGGTCCACTGCCACTGGCTGGCGGAGCTGTACGGCAAGGTGAAGGTCCAGCCATGGCAGTAGCCCTGCTCATTCGTCCCGCGCAGGACGACGGCCCCGAAGCTCGAGTTCCATACGTTGTTCAGCAGCGAGGCGTCATCGCCCCAGCGCAACTCGTACTGGCAGACGGCGTCAGCCGGCACCGTGAAGTCTTCCGGGTATTGCGGGCTGAACGTGAAGTCCTGGCCACTGACCGGGTTGGCGGTCGTGTCCATCGTCCACGGGACGGGGACCGGCTGCTCGAACGCCATGGCGGACGTTGGCATCACGCCGACGGCCATCGCCGCGGCGATGCCGAGACCGGCGAACCGGGCAAACATGGATCGGATCATCTGGGGTGTGGTTCCTCGGGCGCGGCGGGCCATGGACGGGGATCGACGGTCAACCCATCCGGACGGGGTGTGCACCCTGGAACGAGGGTGAGTCTCGACCACAGTTGCGCCGCGACTGTCCGTCGCGCAATAGGCGCAGAAGCGCAACGGAGACCACCATTGGTACGGGCAGTGTTCCACGCAGGTATTCGATCCGCCGCCTCTTGAGGGGATCTTGACGTTGGGCTGAGGCGCCCTGCATCGACTCCTGGCCGTGTATCGGGGACGATGGTGTCCGGACCGTGCCGCTGCTCGCGACACATCTCGACGCCGACGAAGACCAGGAGCGCCCCGTGTCCACCCCCCGAACCCGAGCCATCCGCATCGCGGGGCTCCACCTTCGCGTCTTGCTGCCCGTGTTCATCGTGACCGCCGCCCTCGGTGGTGCCGTCGCCGGCTGTTCGACCGGTGCGGCGGGATCGATGGAGGCCCAGCCAACGGCCGTGACCGGTGGCGGGGTAACCGCGGCCGGCGGGGTGAGCGTCCCGATGGGCTCCATGACCATGCCCACGGCGCAGGAGATTGACGCCGCCTGGGACGCCCGCCCGGCGTACGTCACGGACCTCCCCGCCGAGTGGCAGGCGGCCTATGCCTTCGCGCTGGCGAGGCCCGACGTCCTGCAGTGGCTGCCTTGCTACTGCGGCTGCGCCGGCATCCCGCATCGCAGCAACCTCGACTGCTTCTTCGGGCGCCGCGAGGTCAAGGGCACGTTCTCGTACGAGGAGCATGCCTCGTACTGCGATGTCTGCATCAGGACCGCGAACATGGCAAGCGACATGCTCGGACAGGGCCAGACGATGGTGCAGATCCGGGCAGCCGTGGATTCGACGTTCAGCGGCGGTGCGGCGCCCGGTACCGACACGCCGATGCCGCCCGCGTGACCTGGCACGGGCCCCGTGGGCAGGTGTCCCCGCGGGGCCTCACGCCAGCGGCAGCCGGACGCTGAAGGTGGATCCGCCGCCAGCGCCGGGGCTGCTGACCGTGATGGATCCACCCATCGCCGCCACGAGGGACTTGCTGATCGCGAGGCCCAGGCCGCTTCCCCCTGCCTCGCGGGAGCGCGATGGATCTGCCCGGTAGAAGCGGTCGAACACCCTCGCCGCCTGCTCGGGCGCCAGGCCGGCGCCGTCGTCGCCCACCGAGAGGATGATCATTGGCGACTTCACGGCCGACGCGAGCTCCACCCAACCGCCGGTCTTGCCGTAGCGGAGCGCGTTCCCCACGAGGTTGTCGAGGACTTGGGCCACGCGCACCCGGTCCCCGCGGAAGGAGGCTTCCTCGACGGGGCCAAGGGTGAGGACCACGGATCCTGCCGCGGCCGCGGCCCCATGCCGCGCCACGGCATCCTCAAGCACGCTCCGGGCGTCGAGCGTCTCCACGGCGAGTCGCAGGTCGCTCGACTCCGCGTGCCACAGGACCGCGAGGTCATCGACCAGGCGCTCCAGGCGGGCCGTCTGCTCATCGAGCACGCGCCAGGTCTCGGGCCCGGGCGCGAACACGCCGGCCTGGAGGCCCTCCACGTATCCGCGAACGGAGGCGATCGGCGTCCGCAGCTCGTGGGTGACGTCCCCGATGAGATCACGGCGGCGCTGCTCGTGCTCCCCAAGGGCAGCGGCCATCTCGTTGAACGAGGAGGCAAGATCCCCGAGCTCGCCATCGGCCGCGGACACGCGCTGCGCGTAGTCGCCGCCGGCCACCTGACGGCTCGCCGCGGCCAGCTCGTCAATCGGGCGGGACAGCCGCGTCGCGAGCAGGACCGATGCCCCCACGGCCACGACGACCGCGGCACCGAGGCCGAGGGCCAGGGCCGATCCGACGGCGTCGCCGAACGCCGCGCGCAGGGCGGGATCCATCATCCCGGCGCCTCTCCCGCCCATCATCTCGCCGGATCCGTTCATGCCCATGGCATCGTCGAAGGCGAGCGGCGCGGCGAGCCACACGCCGATCGCCACGGCGGCAACCCCGGCCGTGGCGACCGCCAGGTTGGCCGCCAGCAGGCGCCAGCGGAGCCGCCCGAGGTCCGGACCGGTCATCGACCTGGTTCCCGCAGGCGGTACCCGATGCCCCGGACGGTCTCGATGAACCGCGGATGTCCCGGGTCATCGCCGAGCTTGCGGCGAAGATTCCCGACATGAACCTCGAGGACGTGCTCGTCGCCCATGAAGTCGATCCCCCACGCCGCATCGAGCAGCTGCTGACGGGTCAGCACAACCCCGGGGTCACGACCCAGCGCCTCGAGGATCGCGAACTCGAGCGCCGTCAGCTCCACCGCTGCGTCGCCCACCGTCACCTCGCGGCGGGCCGGGTCAATGGTGAGGTCGTCCACGCGCATCACGCCGTCGCGGCGGGGATCCGGCGCGGGACGCCGCCGCCGCTGGAGCGCCTCGACCCGCGCGACGAGCTCACCCGGGGAGAATGGCTTGGTGAGGTAGTCGTCCGCCCCCACCTTGAGGCCCACGATCCGGTCGATCTCGTCGGTGCGCGCGGTGAGCAGGATGACCAGAGGGTCCGCGAAGGTTCGGACGCGGCGGAGCACCTCCAGCCCGTCGAAGCCCGGCAGCATGATGTCGAGCACGACGATGTCGGGCGCAAAGCCGCGGACCTGCTCGACGGCCGAGGGTCCGTCGGCGGCTTCGGCAACGATCATGCCCTCTCGCTCGAGGAATCCCCGCACGATCGCGCGGATCGGCGGCTCGTCGTCCACGACGAGGACTCGGGTCGGGTTGCCCGGGGTGGCCATGCGCTCCTCGATCGGATGGCGGCCGTCGCGGCCACCTGCGGGCATCGTACGGTGGCTCATTCGACGACGGTGATGATCCCCCGCATGCCCGCCTCGTAGTGGCCGGGCTCGTGGCAGGCGAAGGCGTACGGCCCGCTGCCATCGAACGTGTAGGTGACGGCCTTCGTTTCCATCATGCCGATGTCCGCCGCCTCGGGCGTGCCCTCCGCGTCGGTGGCGACCGCGTCTGCCGGACCCACCATGAACTCGTGGACCAGGCGGCCCATCGAGGTCACCTCGAAGGTGATGGTCTCGCCCTTCGCCACCACGATGGCCGATGGGTTGAACGTGTAGCCGGGACCGGCGATGACGCGCACGACGCGAGGGCGAGCGACGGTGCCCGCCACGAAGCCCGCCTGGCCCGGCCCCGGGGAGATAAACCCGGTTGACCCGGTTCCGCCCATCATCCCGCCAGGTCCGCCGGCGACGGGACCGATCGTGCCCAGCGGACCGAGGCCTCTGCCCACGACCGTCCCGGCGCCGATCAGCAGGATGCCGGCCAGCACGAGGGCGACGCCCAGCAGCCCAAGCCGTCCCCTCATCCCTCGGATTCCAGCGTCTGCTTCGCCGCGAGGTACTCATCTCTCGTGATCTCGCCCTTGGCAAACCGGAGTCGCAGCACGTCCACCGCGTCGCCGACCGGCGGCCGCAGCACGGCCGTCGAGGAGGCCGGCGTACCGGCTCCGAGCCTGCCGATCGCCCAGGCGACCAGCAACACGGCACCCACGCCGAGCAAGACCAGTCCGATGAGGGCCAGCAGCCCTCCCAAGCCGAACCCAAGGCCGGCGCCGTACTCCATCATCTCGATCGCTCCATCTTCACGCGGCCCGCTTGGGGCACAACCTCACGATGGGGCACGTGGCTCAGGGGGGCCGCTCGACAGCCTCAAGATCGCCTCAAGACGCCGTTGCTCGGACCGTGGACGGGGTCGGCGACCGATGCCTGCCCTTGCAGGCGGCGGGCGACCGGCCCACGATGCCGGTGACATGCACGAGATGCACGACATGCCCGCGGCCCCGGCGCCCGACGGCGGAACCCACGACGAGCACGCCGGCGGACACGACAAGCACGCGGGCCACTCGGTCTCGATGTTCCGTGACAAGTTCTGGCTGAGCCTCGTCCTCACGATCCCCATCGTGCTGCTCAGCCACGATGTGGCGGGATGGCTCGGGTACCGGCTGCCCGTGTTTGCCGGTTCGAGCGTGCTGCCGGCGGTCCTGGGCACGGTCGTCTTCCTGTACGGCGGCCTGGTGTTCCTCCGGGCCGCGGCGGGCGAGCTCCGGGAGCGCCAGCCGGGGATGATGACCCTGATCTCGCTCGCGATCGTCGTGGCGTTCGTGACGAGCTGGGCCGGCACGCTCGGCTGGTTCGAGATCGAGATCTGGTGGGAGCTCGCCAGCCTGATCACGATCATGCTGCTGGGCCACTGGCTCGAGATGCGCTCCATCGCCCAGGCTCGTGGCGCGCTAGCCGCGCTCGCCGACCTGTTGCCCGATACCGCAGACCGGGTCACGGCTGATGGGACCGAGGCTGTCCCGCTGGCATCGCTCGTCGTGGACGACATCGTCCTGGTGCGGCCGGGTGCCCGCGTGCCGGCCGATGGTGCCGTCGTCGATGGCGTTGCGGACGTCGATGAGTCGATGCTCACGGGCGAGTCCCGGTCGGTCGCCAAGCAGCCGGGCGACCAGGTGGTCGCGGGGACGGTGACCGCCGGTGGATCGCTGCGCGTCCGCGTGACGGCCAGCGGTGACGCAACGGCGCTGTCGGGGATCATGAGGATGGTGGCGGCCGCGCAAGCCTCTGCCTCGCGGGCGCAGGCCCTGGCCGACCAGGCCGCCGCGCTCCTGTTCTACGTCGCGCTCAGCGCAAGCGGCGTGACCTTCCTGGTGTGGTGGCTCCAGGGGGACTCCAAGGGCGCCCTGGTGCGGACGGCGACGGTCCTCGTGATCGCCTGTCCGCACGCGCTCGGCCTGGCGATCCCCCTGGTCATCGCGATCTCAACCTCGCTCGGGGCGCGGAACGGCCTGCTCGTGAAGGACCGGATCGCCCTCGAGCGGGCGCGCGAGCTGGACATGGTGATCTTCGACAAGACCGGCACGCTCACCAAGGGAGAGCCGGCGCTGGTTGCCGTCGCCGTGACGGACGGCATCGAGAAAGGCGAGCTCCTCCGCCTCGCGGCGTCTGTCGAGGCCGACTCGGAGCACCCGCTCGCCCGGGCGATCGTCCGGGGGGCGGCGTCGCGCGGGATCCCGCCCGAGCGCGCGTCGGGGTTCGAGGCGCTCGCCGGCCGGGGCGCCCAGGCCCGGGTCGGCGATGTCGACGTCCAGATCGGCGGCCCGCGCCTGCTCTCGGATCTCGGCCTCAAGGCCGAGGGAGGCCTGGCCGATGCCATGGACGCCTGGGCGACCCAGGGGCAGACGGTGCTGGCCGTGGTGGCGGACGGGCACCTGGTCGGCGCGGTCGCCCTCGAGGACGAGATCCGCGCCGAATTCGGCCGAGGCCGTGGACCGTCTCCACCGCTCGGGCCTCCGCGTTGCCATGATCACCGGCGACGCGCAGGCCGTGGCCGACTCGGTTGCCCGGCGCCTCGGGATCGACGAGGTCGCCGCGCAGGTCCTTCCCGCCGACAAGGCCGACGCCGTCCGCCGGTTCCAGGCGGGCGGCCGATCGGTGGCGATGGTGGGCGACGGCGTCAATGACGCCCCGGCGCTGGCCACCGCGGACGTGGGAATCGCGATCGGCGCCGGCACGGACGTCGCCGTTGAGGCAGCAGGGATCGTGCTCGTCCGGAGCGACCCGCGCGACGTGGTTGCCGCCATCGACCTGTCGCGTGCGACCTACCGGAAGATGGTGCAGAACCTCGTCTGGGCCACCGCCTACAACCTGGTGGCGATCCCGATCGCGATGGGGGTCCTCGTCCCGTGGGGCTTCGACCTGCCGATGGCGGCGGGCGCCGTCGCGATGAGCCTGTCGACGATCATCGTGGCCGCCAACGCGCAGCTTCTGCGGCGCCTCCGGCTGCGACCGGCCGGCTGACCTATGCGGGCGGGGATCCCGCACGCGTGGCGTCGCGCGCTGCCTCCTCCGGCGCGGGCATCGACCGGAAGCTTCGGTACAGCAGCAGGTCGTACGCGATCTTGAGGCCACCGCCGATCATGAACGGCAGGCCGGCGACGGCGGCGCTGCCCATGAGCGGGGCCGACAGGATCGGTGCCACCGCTGCCCCCACGCTGCGCGCGATCCCGGTGACGCCGGCCGCCGCGGAGCGCTCGTCGGGATCGACCACGGCCATCGTGTACGACTGGCGGGTGGGGACGTCCATCTGGCTGATCGAGTACCGCACCAGCAGCACTCCGGCCGCGAGCGGCAGGGAGGGCATGAGCGGCACCAGGATCAGCAGCACGTTCGAGGGCAGGTGGGTGAACACCATCGTGCGAACGAGACCGATGCGGGCCGCGATCCTCGCCGCGAGCAGGGCGGAGATCCCCGCCAGCAGGTTGGCGCCGAACAGGATGCCGCCGATCAGCGCCGGGCTGGCCCCGAACCGGACGTGGAACCAGTAGGCGATCAGCGTCTGGACGATGAAGCCCCCGCCGAAGGCGTCGAGCGCGAACAGCGCCGACAGGCGGGCGACGGTCCGCTGCGAACGGTGGAGGCCGAGGCGGCGCGCCACGGAGACATCTGTGGCGTTGGGGACCTCCACGGCGCTCGACACCCGCGTGAACAGCGCCCCGAGCGCCAGGCCAAGCAGCGCGTAGCCCACGATGACCTCGCGGTAGGCATCGGCCGGACCCTGGCCGATGGCGATCAGGACCGCGGCGAGCGAGCCGCCCACGAGGGCGCCGGCCGCGGTGGAGAAGGACGCCACGAGGTTGAACCAGGCGAACACCCGCGTCCGCTGCCGGTCCTCAACGGTCTGCGCGAGCGCCGCCTGCTCCACGGCAAGGAACGGGCCCACCTCGTTGCCGCTGGGGCTGATGACCCCGATGGTGGCGGCGACGGCCAGCAGCGCGAACAGGTCCGTGGTCGAGAACACGATGCCGGCCCCGACCATCAACAGCGCGCCGACGAGGAGCACCCGCCGCCGCCCGACCCGGTCGGCATGCGTGGTCAGCCACAACGAGATCACCGCGTCGCCGGCCAGCGTCAGGCCAAGCAACAGCCCGATGGCCGGGGTGTCCAGCCCGAGCGCGGCCAGGTACAGCACCAGCACCACGGACACCAGGCCGTACCCGAACATCCGCAGCGACCGCGTGGCGAACAGCAGGCGAGCGTCGCGACCCAGCGATGGTGTCATCGGGCAAGTGTGCCGCGTGCGACCACTAGTCCGTGTGGCGGAAGTCGCTCCACATCTCGGACCACGGGCGCAGCGTTCGGCAGACGGCCACGCTGGCGCCCTGTTCCTGATTGGGCATTCCGGCCGCGTTGTCGATGGTGGCTATTGGCTCGCACGAGCCCAGGCGGCCACTCCACCACGGGGAGCTCCACCAGCCCACGAGGACGACGACGTCGTGATCGTCCGGCGGCGGCCCGAGGTCCGCGAGGCTGTTGTGCCCCGAATACGCTGCGGGCAAGTCCGGCCCCAGGAGCTCCAGCGCCCCCTGTTCGCCATAGTTGGCCGTGAGGATGACCGCGCGGTCGCGCTCGTCGGACGGGAGCGCCTCGACCACCTTGCGAACGGTCGCCACCAGATCCGGCCAGCCCACCTGCTCCGCGTTCTCAGGATAGATGTCGGGGATCGGCGTCGTGGCCAGGGTGGTAGCTGGGAGCACGGGGAGGGTCAGCAGCGCGACGATCGCGAGCGACCCGGCAGTAGCCACGCCGAGCACCGGCGCCCGCCAGCCACCACGCCGCAGCCACGTGTCCGCAGCGATCGCCCCCGCAGCCATCAGGATCGGCAATGCGCCAGCGACGTAATAGCTCTTGCCGCCGGACACCAGCACCACGCCGAGGATGGCCAGGAATGCCGTGGAGAGCGTCCGGAACGGTCGCAGCTCCGGTGCACGGGCCAGACGCCACAGCCCGCCGAGCGAGATCGGGAACAGGAGCGGGCCGGCCAGCAGCAGGAGCTGCGGGAGGAGCATCACCCGGTTCTCGATCCCGTTGCCGGCGATGCGGCCGGCCATCGTGAGCTGCGGGAAGCCGTTGGCCGCCTGCCACGCGAGGTTGGGTGACCAGACCAGCAGCGCCACGAGTGCCCCCAGCCAGGGCCAGCGGGTCCGGAGCAGGTCCCGGCGATGGACCACCAGGCCGACGAACAGCCCGCCGACGAGGAACAGGACGAGGTGCTTGTTGAGCAGCCCGAGTCCTGCCACCACCCCGACTACCAGCCACAGGCGGGGATCCCCGCCGCGGAGCAGCCGGGTCACGAGCCACAGGATCAGCGCCCAGAACCCGAGGTCGTAGGTGGCGGTCACGCCGATATGGCCGGCGGCGAGGTAGCCGGACACGGCGGTCACGACCGCCGCAAGGACCTGCGCGCGACGCGACCCTCCCATCTCCCGGGCGATCGCGGCGACCAGCAGCACGCAGACGCCGATCGTCAGCGCGGGCAGGATCCGCAGCGCGAACGGCTCCAGCCCAACGAGGGTGACGGCGGCCGCCGAAAGGAGCGGGGTCAGCGGCGGCTGGTCCACGTATCCGAGGGAGGGGTGCCGGCCGACCACGATGAAGTACAGCTCGTCCCGGTGGAACCCGTACGCGGTAGCCAGGGCGAGTAGACCGATCACGGCGACCAGGGCCACCGCCGCCACGAGGGGCACCGGAAACGCTGATCGAGATGCGTGCACGGGCACGACGCTCGGGCGATGCGCGTGGGCGTTCATGGAGGTCATCGGGTCGTTTTCAACCTCGCGCGGCAAGGGATCGATCGGCGGCGGGCGACGCGTGAAGCGCAGCCAATCCTCCCGGTGTGGATGAGGGCGGCGAAGGGTCATCCGGCACGTCATCCCGTTCCCTCCTACCCATCCGCTGCCCTCCGCCCAGGTCAGACGGCCCGGCTTGAGCCGTTTTTGAGGAACGCTTGCCCCGCGCTGGATTGGCGGAGCAGGTCGGTTCATGCACCCTGTTCCCAGCACCCGGTTTCCCGACTGGTGTGCGCCGGAACAGGAGCCAGCGTTCCGATGTCCCGCCCGAAACGGGCCCGCATTTACCCGGAAGCCGCCGCCGTCCCCCCGGCGGTGGCTTCCATTGCGTCCGACGACGCGGACGAGCTGCATCGCCGCGCAACCGAGCTCCGCGAATACCGGATGGGTCGCGGCGCCCGGCCGGCCGGGTTCGAAACACCGGTGGTGCGCACGACCGGTACGGGCACGACCGCCGTCACCTTCCCGGTGCTGGGCATGACCTGCCGCGCCTGTGAGGTCCGGATCGGAAAGCACGTTGGACGGCTGCTGAACGTGGAGCGAGTCACGGCCTCAGCCGTCCGCGGCGAGGTCATGGTCGAATGCGCCGTGCCGGTCTCGGCGGCCGCCATCGAGCAGGCGATCAACAAGGCCGGCTACGAGATCGGGCGGACGTCGTGGCTCGCCCGGGACGCGAAGGTGTGGGGAACCGCGGGCGCGGGGCTGTTGTCCGTTGCTGCCGTGGCGGTCATCGCCCAGGTCACGGGCATCGGGGATCTTGCCGCGGGCGCCGGCGACCTCGACAGCGGCGGTCTCCTGGTGGCCCTCCTCCTTGGGCTAGCCGCCGGCGTGTCGACCTGCCTGGCCATGGTCGGCGGCCTCGTGCTGGGCCTGTCCGCCTCCTTCGCCGCACGGCGGGCCGCGCGAGGAGAGGAGACGGGAGCAGCAACCGCGCTGCGTCCGACCCTCGTGCTCGTGCTCGGCCGGATCGTGGGCTACGCGGTGTTCGGTGCGGCGCTCGGGGCCGTCGGAGCGAGCCTCACGATGCCGCCACTCCTCACGGCCGCTTTGATGATCGGGGTCGCGCTCGTGATGACCATCCTCGGCACGCGTCTCACGGGGGTGTCCCCAAGGATCGCGGGCTGGTCGCCCACGCTGCCGATGGGCGTCGGCTCGAGGCTCGGCCTTGGGCGAGACGCCGGCGGCACCGCCTACTCCGACACCCGCGCCGCCACGCTCGGTGCCCTCACGTTCGTGCTGCCCTGCGGCTTCACCCAGGCGGTCCAGATCTATGCGCTGTCAACGGGCTCGCCGGCGTTCGCCGCGGCCTTGTTGGCCACCTTCGCGTTGGGGACCGCTCCTGGGCTGCTGGCCCTTGCCGGTCTCCCGGTCGTCGTGCCCAGCGCGGCTCGGCCCACGCTCCTGCGGCTGGTGGGCGTCATGGTGCTTGGCTTCGCGCTCCTGAACCTCACCGCCGGTCTCCGCCTGTCGGGGATCGGCCTGCCGTCGCTGGCCGGCATCGCGTATGCGGCACCCCTGCCCGGGACGCTAACGGCGGTCGGCGTCCAGGCCATTACCACCTACCAGGACGCCGATGGCTACAGCCCCGCCAACATCGTGATCTACGCGGGCTATCCCACCATCTGGACGATCCAGTCCTCGACCACCGCGACCTGTGCAGCCTCCCTGTGGGCGCCTGGGGTCGACATCCGGGCGCGGCTGGAGAAGGGTGAGAACACGTTCGAGCTGCCACCGCTCCAGGCCGGCACCCTCAACTACACGTGCGCCATGGGGATGTATGCCGGGAGGATCACGGTCGTGGATCCGCCGGCCGCCGAGGCCGGCTCGGGCGGATGAGGGCTACGATCACGTTCGACCTGTGACGCAACCGCGCACCAAGGAGACCAGATGACCGAGCAGCGTACCGTCGCCCCCAACGAGGATCCCGTCTGCGGCATGACCGTGGACCTCGAGCAGGCTCGCGCCAAGGGCCTCGTCCGCGAGCACGGCGGCCGCGAGTACGGGTTCTGCGGCAAGGGCTGCTTCCTTGAGTTCGGCGACGATCCCGAGGCGTTCCTGAAGGCCGACTACAAGCCCGCGATGTAGCGCCGATCCCGGGGCAGGCGGGCGCGTGCCCGTGTCGGTGGCACACTGCACCGATGGAGCTGCGTCCCCACCGGGTCCTTGTCGTCGACGACGAGCCGCCCATCGTCGAGCTGCTGACCGGCTACCTCGAGCGCGAGGGCTGGCTCGTGCGGAGCGCCCCTGACGGCCCGACGGGGCTCGAGGAGGTGCGGGCGTTCGAGCCGGACGTGGTCGTCCTCGACGTCATGCTCCCAGGACTCGACGGGGTAGAGGTCTGCCGCCGGCTCCGGGCCTTCTCCGACGCCTACGTGCTCATGCTCACGGCGCGCGGCGAGGAGATCGACCGGATCATGGGTCTCACCGTCGGAGCGGACGACTATCTCGTCAAGCCGTTCTCGCCGCGCGAGGTTGTGGCGCGGATCAAGGCCCTGCTCCGGCGCCCGCGTGTCTCGGGAGCGGCGACCGCCGGCACCCCGCCGGCGCGATCCGCCGCGGCCGGCCTGGAGATCGACGAGGGGCGTCGCCTCGTGCGCGTCGACGGTATCGCGGTGGAGCTCACGGCACTCGAGTTCAACCTCCTCGCGCTCCTTGCCCGGGAGCCGGGCATCGTCGTCTCCCGCCAGGCGCTCCTGGACTCGCTGTGGGGGCCGGAGTTCGTCGGCGACGACCACCTGGTTGACGTCCACATCGCCAACCTCCGGCGGAAGCTGGGCGACGGGCCCGCCAGCCCGCGGTTCGTGGAGACGGTGCGTGGCGTGGGATACCGGGTGCGAGAGTCGCCCTGATGCCCCGCAGCCTCCGCGCCCGACTCCTGCTGGCGTTCCTCGTGGTCGTCGCGGCAGCCCTCGGGACGGTCGGGATCGCCGTGCTGCTCGTCGGACCGGGCTACTTCGCCGAGGCGATGGGCCACCTGCCCGGCGACCCGATGGGTGACGCCATGGCCGAATCGACCCAGGTCGCCTTCACGGATGCAATGCGCCAGGCCCTGGTGGCCGCCACGATCATCGCGGTGGCCACGGCGACCGTCGTGAGCATCGTCGTGGCTGGGCGGATCGCCCGCCCGGTGGGCGCTCTGGCGCGGGCGGCCCGCCGGATCGCCGGCGGCGACTACCGCGATCGCGTCCGGGTCAGCGAGCCCGGCGAGCTGGGTGAACTGGCGGCGTCCTTCAACGACATGGCGGGCTCGCTCGAGGCGACCGAGCGGCGTCGCCTCCAGCTCGTCGGCGACGTGGCCCACGAGCTGCGGACGCCGCTGACGACGCTGGATGGCTACCTCGAGGGGCTCGAGGACGGCGTGGTCACGCCCTCGGCCCAGACCTGGCACCTGCTGCGGGCCGAGACGTCAAGGCTCACCCGCATGGTGAACGAGCTGTCGGAGCTGTGGCGCGCCGAGGCGCATCAGCTCCCGCTCCAGATTGCCGCGGTGGACGTCGCCGAGGCGGCGCGCGAGGTCGGCGAGCGCTTCGCGCCGCAGGCTGCGGCCCGCGCGATCACGCTGGCGCTGCCGAGCGGCCCCCGCGATGGCGATGGCCGACCGGGATCGTGTCGCGCAGATCATCGCAAACTTCCTGTCCAATGCCCTGCGTCATGCGCCGGACGGCTCCCGCGTGACGGTATCCGCCGGTCGCAGCGGGAGCTGGATCCGTGCTGCCGTCGCGGACGAGGGGCCGGGTCTCGCCACGGATCAGCTCGAGGCCGTGTTCGAGCGCTTCTACCGGGTGGACGCGGCGCGAAGCCGCGCGGCCGGGGGATCCGGGAATCGGGCTGGCGATCGTGCGCGCGCTGGCCGGCGCAATGGACGGCGTGGCCTGGGCCGAGAGCGATGGTCCGGGCCGGGGCGCGACGTTCCTCGTGGAGCTCCCGGCTGCCTGACGGACGCCCGGGCGGGCTCGCCTGCGGGGATGCCCCCCCGGGGCTACTCGCCCCTGAGGCTACTCGCCCTGGGCCTTGCTGTAGCCGGGTTCCCCGTCGAACGACTGCAGCCGCTCCACGTGGTTCCAGCGGTAGCCGGCCCCGGTGATCCGCCCGAGGAGGTCGACCAGGTCGCTGTCGCGGACCACGGCACCTTCACGGGCGACGAAGCGCAGCCGCCACCAGCGGACGTGATCGCTGGCCGCGATATCGGTGGCGGGGTACACCTTCGTACCCCGGGAGCCGACCATCTTGAGCATCAGCCGATCACCGGCCAGGTCCTCCATCACCGGTCCGATCACGGCCGCGTCCCGGTCGTCCTCCACCATCACGTCCATGCCCACCAGCACGCGATCGATCGCCGCGTACCGCGAGGGCTCGTAGGACCAGCGAGGCAGCGGGGCCGCGCTCGACGGCGCCCGTCGCGTCCGGCCGGGGATGATCGGGCCGCGCTGGCCCAGGTTCGCGATCACGGCGTCGGTGAACGCGGTGGTCGAGGCGGCCTGCGCCGCGTCGCCGCCGGTCTGGCGCGCGAGGTCCTGCGTCATCACGGTGCCCGACGCCAGCGTGGCGAACACGGCGTTCTCGACGGTATCCGCGACCTGCGGCTCACCGATGTGGCGCAGCATCATGACCGCCGACAGGATGAGCGCGGTCGGATTGATGACGTCCTTGCCGGCGTACTTGGGCGCCGAGCCGTGGACGGCCTCGAAGATCGCGACGTCGTCGCCAAAGTTGCCTGACCCGGCAAACCCGAGCCCGCCCACCAGCCCCGAGGCGAGGTCGCTCAGGATGTCGCCGTTCATGTTGGTCATGACCAGGACGTCGAATTGCGCCGGGTCCTTGGCCAGCTGGTGGGCGGCGTTGTCCACGATCACGTGCTGGGCGGTGATGTCCGGGTAGTCGCTGCTGACCTCCTCGAACACCCGCTTGAACATGCCCTCGGTGAGCTTGAGGATGTTGGCCTTGGTTGCGCAGGTGACGGTCTGGCGGCCCTCGCGGAGGGCGAGCTCGAAGGCGTAGCGGATGACCTTCTCGGAACCCTTGCGGCTGATGACCTTGAGGGCCTGGGCGACATCGGGCGTCTGCATGTGCTCGATGCCCGCGTACAGGTCCTCGATGTTCTCGCGGACCAGCACGAAGTCGATGCCTTCACCCGCGTAGCGGGTTGGGACGCCGGGCAGCTGCCTGGCCGGGCGGATGTTGGCATACGTCTCGAACAGCTTGCGCAGGGTGACGTTGGCGCTCTTCTCCCCGAAGCCGACGGGGGTTTCGAGGGGGCCCTTGAGCACGACGCGCGTGCGCTCGATGGAGTCGCGAGTTGCCTGGGGGACGCCCGACGGATCGCCGCGCTTGAACACCTCCGCGCCGGCGTCGGCCTCCTCCCACTCGATCGCGAGGCCGGCGGCGGCGATGATCCGCTGGGCGGACCGGACGATCTCCGGGCCGACCCCGTCGCCGGGGATGAGCGTGATCCGGTGCGGAAGGCCTGGCATCGGGGATCTCCTGTTCGAGGTTGCGGGCTGCGTGCAGGTCACGGTGGCGGAGGGGCGCGGGCTGATTCTGCCGCATGCACCCACCCGGTGCCGAGAGCCTACGGAGCGCGGTCCGCGAAGCGCTCGATCGTGCCCCGGTAGCAGGACACCCAGACCGTCCGGGTGGCGGCGTCGTAGTCGACGCCGATGGGGTGCACGCCCTTGGTCACCAGGCGCTGGAGCACGACCATGTCGCGTGTCCGCACCTTGACCAGGGTCTGGCTCTCGTAGTTGACGACGTACAGGCTCCGGCCGTCCGGCGCAAGCACGATCGTCCGTGGGTTTCGACCCGTTGTCACCCGGTCCACGACCCGCTTGGCCCGGATGTCGATCTTCACGACCTGGCCGCCGGTGTTGAGCGACGCGTAGAGGTACCTGCCGGTGGGGTCGATGACGAGATGGCGCGGCTCACCGTTGAGATACGGGATCAGCGTCCTGAGCTTGCCAGTCGCGAACGTGTACACGAGCACCCGCTGCCCGGACTCCGCGGACAGGTAGACCTTCGACGAATCCGGCGCGAAGGCGATGCCGCGCGGGTTTCCGCCCACGACGATTCGCTTGATCTGGCGTCCCTTGCGCAGGTCCACCAGCGAGACGTCGCGGTTCGTCCAGTTGGCGGCCAGGAGCCAGCGGCCGTCGGGGCTGACGCCCACCGCCTTGGGCACCGGGCCCACGCGGAACACCCGCGTCTTGCGGAACGTGGACAGGCTGATCTCGTACACGAACGACCGGTCGATCGTGTCGTCCACCCAGCCCGTGTCCCAGCCGGGGTGGTTGAAGCCGGGTCCGTACATCGAGTACTGCGAGACGTAGATGTGCTTGTGGTCGGGGGCAACGGCGGCTTCCACGGGGGCCCCGTTCACCCGGCTCGGCCAACGATCGAATCCGAAGCGCGAGAGGTTGACCCGGTCCGAGATCGTCTTCACGAGCTCGCCCTTGCGGTTGTACACGGTCATCGTGTGCCGGTACATCATGTTCTGGGCGAAGAACAGGCCGGTGCCGGTGGCGACCACGGACTTGGGCGAGATGTTCCCGCGGATCACCGGCAGGCGGCGCAGCCGCAGGGAGTCGGATGGTGGCGTTGTGGGGCTCGGGGTGGGGCTCGGCGTCGGTGAGGCGGTCGCGGTGGGCGCGGGTGTGGGGGTTGGCGACGGTGTGGTGTCCGGCGTCGCAGTCGGCTCGGGCGTGGGGGTCGGCGCGAACGTCGGCGTGGGATCCGCCGCGAGTGTGAGCTCCGGCTCCGGCCCGGGTCCAGCGGCGACCGCGTGCGCAGGCCCGACGGGCGCGGGCGCAAGCGTGCCGGCGATGAGGCCGGCCATCAGCAGCGCGAGAGATGCCACCCTGGGCGTGGGTCGCGTGGGCATGAGGTCCTGGGTCCTTGGTCCGCCATGGGCGCGGCGGGAGCGGCGGGAGCGGCGGGAGCGGCGCCATCATCGCCGATCCGCGCCCGGGCCGGGTACCGCCAGAAAGTACGATGCCACCATGACCCCCGACGCCACGCTACCCGCGATCGTGATGACGTTCCCCACCCTGGACCAGGCCGAGTCCGCCCTGGACTGGATCGGGCTGGAGTTCGTCGAAGGCGAGGACCCGGGCGGCGGCTGGTTTGCGGGCGAGCTGGACGAGGACGCCGCCGAGCGGCTCGCCGCCATCTCCGGGGACGGCGACACGCCGCCGGAGGTGCAGGCGCTGGCCGTCATCCTCCGTCAGCGCTGGCTCGACCTGGCAGCGGACCGCGGCTGGCGGGTCACCTTCCCGCGTCTCCCGGACTAGGTGCAGGGCAGGCTCGCCACCAGCACGCCGTCGGCCTCGCTGAACGTGAACCCCTCCTCCTCGAGGAGCTCCCGCATGCCCTGGTTGGCAGGGTTCAGCTCGGACACCAGGTGCCCGACGCCCTCACCGCGCGCGACCTCCACCGCCGCTCGCAGCAGGTGCGCTCCCACGCCGCGCCGCTGCCAGGCATCGGCCACGGTCATGGTCAGCTTCCGGTCCGTGGAGGCATGCACCCGCGTGACCCGCGCGATGCCCGCGAACTCCGGCGTCTCGTCACCCTCGATCTCGGCCACGATCGCGAACTGGCGGTCGTAGTCGGCGAAGCAGATTCGCTGGAGGCGGGCGTGGGCCGCCCGCTCCTCGAGGGGCCGGTGCACGCCGTACCGCGAGAACACGGTCTCGGGCGACAGGCCGGCGTGGAACCGGGCGGCCGTCGGCTCATCCTCGGGGCGGACGGGCCGGATCAGGAGCTTGGCTCCGTCGTCGGTGACAGCTTCGTGCTCGTACTCGTGCGGGTACGGCCGGATCGCGAACCGCGGCAGCTCCGCGTCCGGGATCGAGGACGGGTGGAGCATCACCCGCGCGTCGAGAGCGATGATCCGCTCCGGCGATGCGAGCAGCGGGTTGATGTCGATCTCCGCGATCCGCGGCTGCTCGGCCACGAGCTCGCTGAAGCGCACCAGGAGCGCGGCGAGGACCTCCTCGTCGATCGCCTTGCGGCCACGGACGCCCTTGAGCGCGTGCGAGATCATCGTCTCGTTGATGAGGCCCAGCGCGAGCGTGGTGTTGAGCGGCGGCAGGGCCAGGGCGCGGTCCCGGAAGATCTCGACCAGCTGCCCACCCATCCCGAACAGCAGCACCGGCCCGAACTGCGGGTCCGGCGAGGAGCCCACGATCAGCTCGTAGCCGGACCAGTTGATCATCGGCTGGATGGTGACGCCCTCGAAATGCTCCGCGCCGACCTTCTCGGTGACCGAGTCGCGGATCTTGGCGAACGCCTCGCGGACCGCCTCCGGGTTGCGCAGGTTGAGGACCACGCCGCCGACGTCGGTCTTGTGGGTGACCGTCCGGGACAGGAGCTTGGCGACCACCGGGTAGCCGATCTCGTCGGCGGCGGCGACGGCCTCATCCTCGGTCTGGGCAAGCTCGGTGTCCGTGATCGGGATTCCGTAGGCGGCCAGGACCTTCTTTGACTCGTACTCCGTGAGCAGCGTCCGGCCCTCGGCGCTGACCTCGGCAATGATGCGGTCCACTTCCTCGCGGAACTCGCCGCGCTCCGGCGCGACGGGCAGGCGGGGCGTCTCGTACAGGGCCTGGAGGTTGGTGTCGTAGCGCCACAGGTGGTTGAACAGGATGCAGGCCGTGTCCGGGTAGGCGAAGGTCGGGATGCCGGCCTCGCGCAGGATCCGGGCGCCCTCTTCCACCTCTTCGCCACCCATCCAGGAGGCGAGCACCGGCTTGCCCTCGATGTGGGCGTGCTTGACGAGCGCCTTGGCGGTCTCGGTCGGGTCCGTCATCGCCTGCGGCGTCAGGATCACCAGCAGCCCGTCCGTCTCGGGGTCCGCGGCCGCAACCTCGAGCGCCTTCGCGTAGCGGTCGGGCGGGGCGTCGCCGATGATGTCGATCGGGTTGTTGTGGCTCCACACCGCGGGCAGGACGGCGTTGAGCGACTCCATGGTCTCGGGGCTGATGGCGGAGAGCTCGCCGCCCCCGCCGATCAACGCGTCCGTGGCGATGACGCCCGGGCCGCCCGCGTTGGTCACGATCGACAGCCGGCGCCCCTTGGGCCGGGGCTGCTTGGCCAGGATCTCCGAGATCTGGAACAGCTCGCTGATCTTCTCGACCCGCAGCACGCCGGCGCGGCGGAAGGCCGCGTCCAGGACGTCGTCGGAGCCCGTGAGCGAGCCGGTGTGGGAGGCGGCCGCCTTTGCCGCCTGGGCGGTTCGCCCGGGCTTGATCACGATGATCGGCTTGGTCAGGGCGACCTCGCGCGCCGCGGACAGGAACGCCCGCGCGTCGCCGATGGTCTCCATGTAGATCACGATGGAGTCCGTGTGGGGGTCGTTGCTCATGTAGTCGATGACGTCGCCCCAGCCCACGTCGAGCATCGAGCCCAGGGACACGATCGAGCTGAACCCGACGTCCTCGTGCGCCGCCCAGTCCAGGACCGCCGTCAGCAGGGCGCCCGACTGGCTGACGAAGCCGACTCGGCCAGGATTCGCGATGCCCGCGGCGAACGTCGCGTTCAACCGGCCGACCGGGTTCATCACGCCCAGGCAGTTCGGGCCAACGACGCGGATCCCCCATTTCCGGGCGGCCGCGAGGACCTGGCGCTCGAGCTCCATCCCCTCCGGGCCGACCTCCTTGAACCCGGCGCTGATGATGATCACGCCCTTGATGCCGGCCTGGCCGCACTCGTCCACGAGCCCGGGGGCCGTCTTGGCCGGGGTGACGATGACCGCCAGGTCCACCGGCTCGCCGATCGCGCCGATCGACGAATATGCCTTGACGCCGAGGATCGCCGGGCGGGTGGGGTTGACCGGGTACACGGTGCCGCCGAACGGAGACGACAGCAGGTTCCACAGGATGGTGCGGCCGACGGAGCCTTCCTTCTCGGTCGCGCCGACAACGGCGACGGAGCGCGGGTGGAAGATCGCGTCGAGCGGCTCGCGCTCGGGCGTATGGGTGGTGGCGTCGGTCGCCGGTGAGGTGGCGGTCATCAGGATCCTCGGATCAGGGTTCGGGCGCAGACATGCGGGCGCACGGAATGCGTATCCGTAGGGTTGCCCCGATGCCCGTCGGGCGCAACGGGCCACTCGGCCGCCCGTGTGCCCCAATCGCCCGTCACCACGGGGGCCATTGGCCCAACCGACGCGTGCCGTGCGGGCGTCGTCGGCAGAGGGTCCCGTGAGCGAGCCTGTCCGCAGAACGGGCTAGACTGCTGACCGCCATCCGGGACCGGATCCCGGAACCCCCAACGCAATGCAGGGTTCATGAGCACTCCTGTCGCGCGGCTCCGCCGCCTGCACCCCGGCTGGATCCTTGCCGTCCTGGACGTCCTGGGCCTCGCGATCGCGAGCTACCTGTCCGTGGTCGAGCTGGGCGGCGGTGTGCCCTACTGCGGCCCGTTGCACGGCTGCGAGACCGTCGCGACGAGTGACTTCGCGTGGGTCGGCCCGCTGCCCGTTGCCGTGTACGGGGTGTTCCTGTCGCTGCTGCTGCTGACCCTGGCCCTGATCTGGGTCCGCACGGACAGGCCCGCGCTGCTGGATGTCCACTACGGCCTGTCGTTGATCGGCGTGATCTTCGAGATCTACTTCATCGCGGTCCAGGTGTTCGTCATCCACGCCGTCTGCATCTGGTGCACGCTCTACGGCCTGTCGCTGATCGCCCGGTTCTTCGTCGCGATGGCCATCTGGCTTCGCCGGGGGCGGCTCTCGGCGAAGCTCCGCTCCTAGGCGTCGGGCGCGGGCACCGCAGTCTGGTCCGGAGTCGGCGTGGGGTCCGGGCGGCGTGGGGTCCGGAGTCGGCGTGGGGTCCGGAGTCGGCGTGGGGTCCGGGTCGGCGTGGGGTCCGGGTCGGCGTGGGGTCCGGAGTCGGCGTGGGGTCCGGAGTCGGCGTGGGGTCCGGAGTCGGCGTGGGGTCCGGAGTCGGCGTGGGCGTCGGCGTCGGCGAGCCGCCGGTCCAGGTGCCATCGGCGCCGTGCTTCCAGAGCCATTGGCGGAGCGACATCCCGGAATCGTGCACCCGCTCGGCGAGATCCCGCCCGACGTATCGGAAATGCCACGGCTCGAACTTGTAGCAGGTCTTGCGAGGGCTCTGGCCCTCGGGGTAGCTGAGCACCCACCCGTATCGCCAGCTGTGGCGCGCCAGCCACTTTCCGGGCCTCGTGGTGCCCCAGTCGCGGTAGGTCCATGGCGCGGCGCCGCCGGGGGACTTGAGGTCCACGGCGGTCCCCAGCTGGTGCTCGGAGTGGCCCGCCCGCGCGGACGCGAGGATCGCGTGGTCGTAGCCGGAACGGGCGACCCAGTTCCAGAATGTCGCCTTCTGGGTGGCATAGCTGCGGTACGCGGACTCGACGGCGAATGTCGCGCCGGCCCGCTTCGCCGCGCGGAACATCGCCGCGAAATCCTTGAGTGCGATCCTGCGGATCCGGCCGCCGCCGCTCGCCCCGGACCGGGCGACGCTCACGAGGTCGGGAGGGACGTAGGTCGACCGGAGCTTGAGCTCGGTGTCGAGGAGCGAGCGATACCAGTCGGCCGGATCCCGATACCGCGTCAGCGTGTCGCCGATCGTGCACGCCGGTGGGCCACCCGCTGACGCAGGCATCGGCGCCGGCCCGACGGTCGTGACGACGAGCGCCGTCAGCATGGCGGCGACGAGGCGGCGATTCAGGCGGGGCCTCCACATGCGTTGCACGCTAGCGGATCAGGGCCAGTGCCCGCCATGGGCCGATCGGCGGGAGCCAGTCAGTCCCGCATGGGCCCGGCCACGATCCGCGCGCGGAGCGCGTCCACGGAGACCGCGGCCCAGTCCGCCTCCACCCACCACGTCGCCCCCGCATCGGCGGCCGCGCGCAGGGTCGCGGTGGCGCGGTCGGGATCCTCGGGCGACGTCGTCCCGCTGACGACGACGTCGTACGGGCCGTCGAGCCCGCGCGCTGCTCGTTCGCTCCGGATCCACGCGGTGATCTCCGCCAGTGACGGCGGGTTGGTGCTGGCGGGGTCATCGGTGCCCGGCCCCTGCACAACCAGGCCGTCCCAGCGCGCCGCCCGGCGCATCGACCGCTCGTGCGGCCAGGCACCCACGACCCACACCGGGATCCGGGGGCGCTGGACAGGGAGTGGCCGCAGGGACATCGACTCGAAGGCGTAGTGCCGGCCGGCGAAGGCGAACGGCTCGCCGCGCTGGAGGCCGTCGATGATCGCGAGCGTCTCGTCCAGCCGGGCGGCCCGCACCCGTGCCTCCGTCGCTTCGCCGACGGTGCCGAAGCCTGCGTCGTCAAGGGCGCCCAGGCCGACCGGGAGCACGAGCCGGCCGCCCGAGAGGTGGTCGATCGTGACGGCTTCCTTGAGCAGCGTCCAGGGGCGGCGCCGCGACGGGGCGAACACCATGGCACCGAGCCTGACCCGCTCGGTCCGGACGGCGATGGCGGCGAGCAGGGTCCACGGGTCGAGGATGTCCATGCCGCCGATCGCGATCGCGTCCCAGGTGAAGACGCCGTCCCAGCCGGCGGCCTCGGCCCCCACGGCGAGCTCGACCGATGTCCGCGCGTCCCCGGTGGTCAGGACGATCCCGTGTTGCATGGCGCCATTGTGTCCAGCGCTGCCCGCCCCTGCTTGGCAGCGTGATCGCCCCGGGCCGCGCACACTAGGCTCCATTCCACGATGATCGACACCGTCACCGACCCCGCCGATGCTCGCTCCGCTGCCCGTCCCGGCCGGCCGGACCGCCGCGCCATCCTGTCCGGCGTCATCCTCACGGCGATCTTCGGGCTGCTGGCAGCCGGCCTCATCGGGCTCGCCCTGGTCGCCCGCAACGACCCGACCGGCGCTTTCGGTGCCGTGGCGACGGCCACGCCGGATCCCGCCAGCTTCGCCTACGCCGAGGTCAGACCCGCGCCGCCGCTGCGATTGACCGACCAGGACGGGCAGCCGTTCGACCTCACCGCGCTGCGTGGCCGGCCGGTGCTGGTGTTCTTCGGCTACACCCACTGCCCGGACGTGTGCCCGGTGACCGTGGGCATCGTCAACGAGGTGCTGGCCGAGGTGGGCGACGGCCCGCGCGCGGTGTTCACGTCGATCGACCCCGAGCGTGACGACGCCGCGGCGATGAAGTCGTACCTGACCTACCTGCCGCCGGCGTACTACGGCCTGTCCGGCACGCCGCGGGAGATCGCCGAGAACGCCGCGGGGTGGGGTGTCCAGTACGCGCGGATCGACCAGGACTCGGCCTCCGGCTACGCGATGGCCCACACGGCCGACGTCTTCCTCGTCGATGGGCAGGGCAATCTCCGGGCCCACTTCCCGTTCGGGATCACGGCCGGTCCAATGATCGACGCCGTGCGCGGGCTGCTCAACGAGTTGGCGGTCGCATCGGGCGACCCCGCGGCGGCGGTTCCGTCCGAGGCCAGTCCGCCCCGTTCCCCGGTCACGACGACCACTGCCCCCTCCCCGACGCCGGCCCCGACGCCCACCACGGCCCCGACGCCGGCCATCGCCCTGTACCCGGAGGTCGTGTCGACGAGCACCTGGGCACGGGAGCCCGACCCGGTCATCCTGCGGGTCACCGACAGCCTGGGATCCGCGCTCGATGGCTCCATCCCGCTCACCGTGCAGCTGGCCACGTTCGAGGGCACGCCGCAGGGCGCCCCGGCGACCGCGGTCCCACTCCTTCCCGAGGGCGAGAAGCAGGCCTTCTTCATCGCGACGATCTCGATCCCCACGCCGGGCGCCTGGCGCCTGCTCCTGGCTGCCGGCGAGGCGGCCGGGACTGTTGCCATCAACGTCCAGGATCCCGGCAGCACCCTCCCCATCGGCGGCCCGGCGCCCGCCATCGACACACCCACGCTGGATGACGTCGGCGGGGTCGTGCGGGCCGTGACCACCCAGACGCAGCCCGACCTGCGGCTGTCGCAGACATCGACCGCCGACGCGCTCGCGATGGGCAAGCCGTACGTGATCGTCATCGACTCGGCGCGGTTCAAGGTCTCGCCCGTGTGTGGCCGGGCCCTGTCGATGATCCGGTTCCTGCTCGACCGCTGGGATGGCAAGGTGGTGTTCATCCACCTCGAGCCGTTCGAGTACCAGATCATCACCGAGGAGCCGGTGCTCTCTGGATCGCTCACGGATCCGCCGCTCAACCAGTACGCGAAAGCGTTCGGCCTGGGTCCGGATCCGTGGCCCGCGGTCCAGATGCCGTGGGTGTTCGTGGTTGACGCCGGGGGCACCGTTCGCGCGAAGTACATCGGGATCGTCGGCACCGCGGACATCGACGTGATCCTGACCCAGATCACAGGCCAGGGTCAGATCGGCGGGTAACGGGCCCCCGCGTGCCGGCTCTGGCCCGGCGCCGCGTGCCGGCTCCGGCCCGGCGCCGCGTGCCGGCTCCGGCCCGGCCCCGGCCGCCCGCCAGCCACGACTCACTGCGCCAGGTATCACTCCCCGGTGCTGCACCAACGGCCGACAGTGTCCAGGACGCGCTGCCTATCGCCCCCCGGTGATGTAGCCGTCGAATCCGGACCGCGGCCTGTTGCTACATCGGGCCAGAGCGATGTCCGGTGCGTTTCGGCTCGCGGGCCGCGGCTCGCGGGCCGCGGAGTGCTACGGTCTGGGGATGATCCCCCGACGAGCCGGCCGCCCCATCGGCGTCGGCATCCAGCTGCCAGAGGTGGAGCGCGAGGTTCGCTGGCCAGAGCTGCGCGCGATCGCCCGCACGGCGGAGCAGGCGGGTTTCGACTCGATCTGGGTGGGTGACCACCTGCTCTATCGATACGCGGACCGATCGGCCCGTGGACCCTGGGAGGCGTGGACCACGCTCGCCGGCCTGGCCGAGGCCACGGAGCGGGTGATGATCGGCCCGCTGGTCGCCGCTGCCTCATTCCACGCTCCGTTCATGCTGGCCAAGCTCGCCGCCACGGTGGACGAGATCTCCGCCGGCCGGCTGGTGCTGGGCGTGGGCGCGGGCTGGAACCCGGTCGAGTTCTCGGCGCTGGGCGTCCCATTCGACCACCGGATCAGCCGGTTCGAGGAGGCGTTCACCATCGTGCGCACCCTCCTCCGCGACGGGTTCATCGACTTCGAAGGCGAGTTCTTCACGGCCCGCGAGGCGGAGCTGCTGCCACGACCGGCCGCGGCCCGGCGGTCCGGAGATCCTGGTCGGGTCCTCCGGTCCGCGGATGCTGGCGCGCGACGCTCCCGTACGCCCAGGCGTGGAATGCCTGGTACGCGGATACCCGCAACTCGCCGGGCGGCGTGCCGGCGCTGCGCGAGGTGGTGGACCAGGCGGCTCGCGAAGTCGGCCGCGACCCCGCCGACATCGAGCGGACGGTGGCGGTCCAGGTGCGGATGCCGGGTGGCACCGGGCGGGTCATGGGCGACACCGATGCGCGGATGGCGGTGCCGCCGCTGGAGGGCAGCCCGGAGCACATGGCGGCCGAGCTGCGCGCCTACGCCCGAGAGGGGATCGGGCACGTGCAGCTGGTCGTGGATCCCATCACCGAGGAGTCCGTCGCCGCCCTGGCCACGGTGCTGGAGTGGCTCGACCGGGACTGACCAGGGTGTCGCGTCACGGAGCGTGAGCCGGCGGGTCGTCACCGGCCCGACCCCGTGCTAGCATCCCGGCCCACTCACGCCGAACGAGCGTGTGGTTGGGAGGGCCCAGCCGGTGACCGAGGCTCGGACGCGTACCGCCCGCACCCACGAGGTGTCGGACCTCGACAAGCGGATCATCGAGCACCTGCAGGAGGATGGCCGCCGCCCCTTCACGCAGATCGCGGGCGACCTGGGAGTCAGCGAGGCCGCGGTGCGCGCCCGGACGGGGCGCCTGATCGAGCGGGGGATTCTCCAGGTCGTCGGCGTCACCGATCCGCTCAAGCTGGGCTTCCAGCAGATGGCGATGATCGGGATCAAGGTCGAAGCGGCCCGGCTGATCGAGGTGGCCGAGGAGATCGCCTCGTTCCCGGAGACGGACTACGTCGTCGTCACGGCCGGCACCTACGACATCCTCGTGGAGTGTGTCGCGGCGGACAACGAGGCCCTGCTCCAGTTCCTCTCCGAGCGGCTGCGCAAGATCAAGGGCGTGCGCGAGACGGAGACCTTCGTCTACCTGCGGCTGATGAAGCAGAGCTACCAGTGGGGCACGCGCTGACGTCATCCTGATGCCGTCCCGTCGGCCGAGCCTTGGTCGCCGGCGGGCGGGGCGGGCGCTCCCCGCGTATGATCGCCCCGTGACCGACGAGCGACCCCGTCCCCGTCCCGGCTCCCCGGATTCCCACGGCCCCAGCACCCGCGCGATCCGGGCCGCCTCGCGTGTGCCGGACGTGCGCCAGGTGCCGACCTCCGTGCCGATCTACCAGACGGCCACGTTCGCCGCGGGCGATGCCGAGGAGCTGGCGGCCGTCCTGGCGGGTGACCGGCCGGGCTACGCGTACTCGCGGATCGACAACCCCACCGTGGACGTCCTGGGCGACGCGGTCGCGGACCTCCATGGCGCCGAGGCCGGGTTGGCCCTCGCCACCGGGATGGCGGCCATCCATGCCGGGCTCCTGTCGCTGCTCAGCGCCGGCGACCGGATCCTGATGGAAATCGTGGGCTACGGCACCACGCGGACCCAGGCGGTCGCCGCGTTCGGCCGCCTCGGCTGCGAGATCGCCTACGTGGACACGAGCAACGTCGCCGCGGTCGAGGCCGCCCTCGCCGCGGCGCCCACGCGGGTGCTCCACGTGGAGACCATCGCGAACCCCACCTGCGTCATCGCCGACCTGCCCGCGCTGGCCGAGCTCGCGCATCGCCACGGCGCCCTGCTCACGGTGGACAACACGTTCGCCTCGCCGATGGTCTGCCGCCCGCTGGAGCACGGTGTCGATCTCGTGTTCGAATCCGCGACCAAGTACCTGGGCGGGCACAGCGACGTCATGGCCGGGGTCGTGGTCGGCTCGCGGGAGCGGATCCGCGCCGTCCGCTCGGCGCAGATCGACACGGGAGCCACCCTGGCGCCGTTCTCGGCGTTCCTGGTGCTGCGCGGGATCGCGACCGTCGCGGTGCGGATGGAGCGCCAGGCGCGGACGGCCCAGGCGCTCGCGACCTTCCTCGAGGCTCGGGACGGCGTGCGTACCGTCACCTATCCCGGGCTGCCGAGCCATCCGCAGGCGGCCGTCGCCGCCCGAATCCTGGACTCGGGCGGGGCGATGCTCGCGGTCGACCTGGCCGACGGTCGCGAGGCGGGCCGGGCGTTCTCCGATGCCCTCACCATCCCGGAGCGCACCGCCAGCCTGGGCTCGGTGCACACCATGGTCGTTCACCCGCCCAGCAGCTCCCACCGGGCGCTCGACGCCGCTGCCCTCGCGGCCGCCGGCATCACCGAGGGGCTGCTGCGCGTGAGCGTGGGCCTGGAGGACGAGGCGGACCTCGTCGCCGACTTCGGGCACGCGCTCGAGGCCGCCCGGGAGGCCTGAGCCATCGCGACGATCGCCGCCGGCCGGTCCGACGCGCGCCCTGTGCGCCCCGAGCGCGGTCCCGCGTCCCGCCTGGGCAACGCCGTCTGGGGCCTGCTGACCTCGGTCGACTTCGCCGTGCTCCAGATCATCGTGCTGGCGCTGTTCGCCGTCGTCGGCATGACGCTCCGCCAGCTGCCTGGCTTCGCGTTCCGCTCGCCCACCGACTACACGAACGAGATGGCCAAGCTCCACACGCTCTACGACCCGGGCCTGGGTGTCGGCGTGGTGGATGCGCTGGAGCGGCTCCAGCTGTTCCAGGTCTTCACCTCGACCTGGTTCAGCGTGGGCCTGGTCGTCCTGATTCTCTCGATCGTGGCCTGCACCCTGGACCGCCTGCCGCGGCTGTGGCGCCAGTCGGCGGACATCCGGGTGGTGCAGCCCGACCCGTACTACGACCCCGACCTCCCGGACCGGGCCCTGATGTCGGGCGTGGACGGCGACGCGGCAGCCGGCGTGCTCCGTCGCCACCGGTTTGCCGTGCACCGCGACGCCACCGGCGGGGTCGCGTACCTGTACGGCGACCGCAACCGGTGGGTGAAGCTCGCGACGCTGCTCACGCATCTGGGGCTGATCCTGTTCCTGGTGGCCGCCGCGGTCACCGCGCGCCTGGGCATTGAGCAGGGGCTGGTCGTGGCCGAGGGCGAGTCGCTGACCGTCGGGCCGATCGGGACACCGGGCCTGCTCCTGGTCCAGAACCTCGGTTTCGAGGCTCCCGGGTTCGAGACCGGCAAGCCCACCGACTTCACCACGCACCTGGCGGTCTATCGCGACGGACAGCGGATCGCGGACAAGGTGATCCGGGTCAACGACCCGCTCGAGGTCGACGGCTTCACGTTCCACCAGAACGGCTTTGGGCCCGCGCCGGACCTTGTCATCCGCGACGCGGCCGGCAAGCCGCTCTGGACCGGCCCGATCCCGATGACCGACGAGGCCGCCGGTTCCCCCCTTGCCGAGTTCGGCGTCCCGGGCCGGGACGTCGCTCTCCAGCTGCTGCTGCGCCGCCTGGACGATGGGACCGGGGTGCTGCTGGTGCTGCCGTTTCGCGCGGCCGGGGCCAACGCCGACGGGACGCCGGCGGTGGAGGGCCTGGAGCCGCTGGCGCTGACCGTCGGCGAGGCCGGCACGTCAGCGGGCACGGACTTCTCGGTCGAGCTCCGGAGCGTCGGTCAGTACACGCTGCTGATCGCCAAGAAGGATCCAGGGGCACCGATCGTGTGGACCGCGTTCGCGCTGCTGATCTCGGGCCTCCTGATCACGTTCTGGATGCCGCGCCGCCGCGTCTGGGGTCGGCTCGATGGTGACGGGCGGCTGGCGTTGGTGCTGCGGGCCGACCGGTACGTCGATGGCGAGCGGGAGTTCGGGCGGCTCCTTGACGATCTCGTCGCGTCGCGGCGAGCCCCGGTCACGACGGGGGCGCCGCCGGACCCCCTGGCAGGATCGCCGCCCCCGCCGCCGGCGCCCCGCGCAGACTGAGGCAGTCATGGCCACGCTCCACGACCTGCTCGATGCCGTGCTCCCCGGCGCAGCCTCGCTGGGTGCCCCTGTCCTCGCGGATGCCGAGGCACCGCCCCTGGGCTGGGTGCGCATCCTGCGGGCACGCGTCCCGGCGCTCGACGTCCTCGACCCCGGCGACCTCGTGATCGTGCCCGCGAGCACCCTCCCGGTCGTTGCGCCCACGCCCGAGGATGCGCGGGACCTCGTGCAGACGCTCGCGCGCAGCGGGGCCGCGGCCCTGCTGCTGGTCCCCGGGCCCTCGGACGAGACCTTCTCGGTGTTCGGACCGGTGGCCGCCGAGGCCGGGATCGCGGCGGTCCGCGTTGACGGCACCGATCCCGCGACGCTGGAGCGCCGGGTGATCGGCTACCTGGTCGACCGTCGAGGGGAGCTGGAGCGGCAGGCCTCGGTGCTGGAGTCGGACCTTGCGAGGCTGGCCATGGCCGGGCGCGGGCTCGACGCCCTGGCGGCGGCGATCGGTGGCTTCCTGCGGCGGGCGGTGGCGCTCGAGGGACGCCGAGCCGACGCGCTCGCCGTGCATGCGCCCGCCGACGTCCCGGGCGCGGCCGCCGCGGTGACCGCCTACCTCTCGCGCCCTGGCGCAACGGGCCGCCGCGTCCCCCTGCCCGGCGCGCCCGGTGATCCGGCGCCAGCCGGCTGGCTGGTCCTCCTCGGCGACCGGCCGGCGAGCGACCTCGACACGATCGCGGCCGAGCGCGTCGCCCCGCTGCTGTCGCTGGAGCTGATGCTCGAGGCGCAGGTCCGCCGGGCCCGCGACGAGGCGGGCCGCGGCGATCTGCTGCCCTCGGACGGCCCGCCGTGGGTGGTGCTGTTCGCCCGGCAGTCCGAGCCCGATGACGGCGGCCGCACCCGCGAGGAGGTCCGCTCCGAGCTGCGGTTCCGGTTCGCTGCCCGGCGCCTCGCCCTGCGCGGCACCAGCGAGAGCCTGGAGCTCCGCGCCGTCGCGGCGCCCGAGCCCGACGACCCCGACGGGACCGGGATCGGGGAGCGGGTCGCGGACTTCCTGGGCCGGACCGTTGCCGTCTCGCGTCCCTTCGGCGAGGCCGCGGAGCGCCCCGCGGCCGAGGCGACCGCGCGGGCGACGCTCGAGGCCGTGGAACGGCTGCCGGAGCCGCCGCGCGTCGCGCGTGCCGACCGCCTGCCCGCGTATCGCCTCCTCGCGGCCTTGGGCAACCTGCCCGACGATCGCATCCAGGCCGCCGCGCTGCTCGAGCCGCTGTCCATCGGGCGCGCATCGAGCGTGCGCGAGCGACTCCAGACGCTCCGGGCGGTCCTCGACCACGCTGGGGCCGGCGAGGCCGCCGCGGCGCTGGGAATCCACCGCAACACCCTCGCGTACCGGGTTCGCAACCTCGAGTCCCTCACCGGCTGGGATCTGGGCGACCCGGACCTCCGGCTGGCGCTGTCGGTGGCCGTTCGGATTGTGCAATCGGCACAATCCGAAGGCGCCTGAACGCGGCATTCCGCCCCACCCGGGCGCTCGGACCCGGGCTAGACTCCGGCCATTGGCCGGTGAGCCGAGCACAGATCGTGCGGACGGCACTATCGGACCCCGCGGAGGGCTCATTGCGCGTGGCGGACAACGGCGAGGCGCTGGCACGGATCGAGGCCGCAAAGGCGAGCGGCATCCGCTTCGTGCAGCTCCAGTTCACGGACATCCTGGGCGTCGTCAAGGCCGTCACCATCCCGGTCCACCGGCTCGAGGATTCCGTGCGGCACGGCACCTGGTTCGACGGGTCGTCGATCGAGGGTTTCACCCGGATCGCCGAGTCAGACCAGTACCTCGCGCCCGACATGGACACGTTCAACGAGCTCCCGTGGCAGCCCGGCTCCGGCTCGCGTGGGACGGCGCGCGTCATCTGCGACGTGTTCACGCCACGTGGCGAGCCGTTCACCGGTGATCCGCGCTACGTCCTGCGCCGCCAGGTGGAGCGCGCGAAGCGGCTGGGATACGTCGTCCACACGGGTCCCGAGCTGGAGTTCTTCCTGTTCCGCCGCGGCGACGACGGCCGGATCATGCCCTTGCCGCACGACCAGGCGGGCTACTTCGACTACTCGACCGATCTCGCCGGCGAGGTCCGCCAGGACATGGTGGATGCCCTCGAGGCGTTCGGGATCAGCGTGGAGGCGGCCCACCACGAGGTGGCGGCCGGCCAGCACGAGATCGACTTCGAGTACGCGGATGCGCTGCGCACCGCGGACAACGCGATCACCTTCAAGTTCGCGCTCAAGGCCATCGCCAACCGCCACGGCCTGTACGCGACGTTCATGCCCAAGCCCATCGGGGGCATCAACGGCTCGGGGATGCACACCCACCAGAGCCTGTGGTCCATCGCCGAGGCGCGCAACGCATTCGCCGATCCCAATGCGCCGTACGGCCTGTCCGAGGTTGCCAAGTCGTACATGGCCGGGATCCTTGCCCACGCCCGGGGGATGATCGCGATCCTCGCCCCGCTCGTGAACTCCTACAAGCGCCTGATCCCGGGCTACGAGGCCCCGACCTACATCACCTGGGGCCGCACCAACCGCTCAGCGCTCATCCGCGTGCCCATGATCTCGCCCGGCAAGTCCGTCGAGGGCACCCGGGCGGAAGTGCGCTGCCCCGACCCCTCCTCGAACACGTATCTCGCGTTTGCCGCGATGATCGCGGCCGGCCTGGACGGCGTTGAGCGCGGCCTGACTCTCGGCGAGCCCGTCGAGGAGAGCCTGTTCGAGATGGGCGCGGCCCGGATCGCCGAGAAGGGGATCCGCGAGCTCCCCGGCACCCTCGGCGAGGCCATCGACGAGCTCGAGGCCGATCCCGTCATCGCCGAGGCCCTCGGCGACCACGTGCTGTCCCACTACGTGTCGGCCAAGCGCGCCGAGTGGGATGCCTACCGCACCCAGGTCACCCAGTGGGAGCTCGACCGCTACCTGGAAGCCTTCTGATCCGACCCCGATCCAGTCACCGCCCCAGCAGCCCGGCAGGAGTGCACATGACCGCCCGAACCAACGCCATCGACACGATCGCCAACCACAAAGTCGCCTCGGTTGAGAAGTACCAGGAGGACGGCGGCGCCGACATCTACGGCGCCTACGTGTTCCACGAGGGTGTCCAGCGCCAGTATCTCGCCAAGCCGATCTTCGAGCGGCTGCGCCGGACCATCGACGGTCAGGAGCCGTTCGATCCGGAGATCGCCGATGCCGTGGCGCACGCGGTCAAGGAGTGGGCGATGGCGAAGGGCGCCACGCACTACACCCACTGGTTCGTGCCCATGACCGGCTCCACCGCCGAGAAGCACGATTCGTTCCTGTCTCCGACCGGCGAGGGACGGACCATCGCGGAGTTCAGCGGCCGCAACCTGATCCAGGGCGAGCCCGACGCCTCGTCCTTCCCGTCGGGCGGCATCCGCGCCACGTTCGAGGCCCGCGGCTACACCGCCTGGGACCTGACCTCGCCGATCTTCCTCCAGGTGGAGCCAAACGGCATCACCCTCACCATCCCGACCGCGTACGTCTCGTTCACGGGCGAGGCGCTGGACCACAAGATCCCGCTCCTGCGCTCGCAGGAGGCGCTCGGCCGGGAGGCCCTCCGGATCCTGCGCTGGTTCGGCAACTCGGTGGCCTCGCGGGTGTTCACCACCATCGGTCCCGAGCAGGAGTACTTCCTCGTCGACCGGCGGCTCGCCGAGCACCGGCCCGACCTCATCCTCACCGGCCGCACCCTGTTCGGCGCCCCGCCGCCCAAGGGCCAGGAGCTGGAGGACCAGTACTTCGGCTCGATCCGGGAGCGGATCCTCGCGTTCATGATGGATCTCGACCGCGAGCTGTGGCGCCTGGGCATCCCCGCCAAGACCCGGCACAACGAGGTCGCACCCGCCCAGTTCGAGATGGCGCCCGTGTTCGAGCCCACCTCGGTCGGCTCCGACCACAACATGATCGTGATGCAGACGATGCGCCGGCTCGCCCCGCAGCATGGGCTCGCGTTCCTCGTCCACGAGAAGCCGTTTGCCGGCATCAACGGGTCGGGCAAGCACAACAACTGGTCGATGGCCACCGACGTCGGGGAGAACCTCCTCGACCCCGGCACCGATCCTCACGCCAACGCCCAGTTCCTCGCCTTCCTGATCGCGGTCATCCGCGCCGTCAACACGCATGCCGACATCCTGCGGGCCGCCATCGCCGACGCCGGCCAGGACCACCGCCTGGGAGCCAACGAGGCACCGCCCGCCATCATGTCGATCTTCCTCGGCTCGCAGCTCGAGGATGTCATCGCGCAGCTCGAGGTTGGCGCCGCGTCGAAGTCCAAGCAGGGCGGTACCGTCGCCCTGGGCGTGACGTCCCTGCCGGAGCTGCCCAAGGACGCCACTGACCGCAACCGGACCTCGCCGTTCGCGTTCACCGGCAACAAGTTCGAGTTCCGCGCCGTGGGCTCATCCGCGCCCATCTACTGGCCGCAGACCGTCCTCAACACCGCCGTCGCCGACTCGCTCCGGCAGCTCGCCGACGAGCTGGACAAGCTCGAGACCGGCGACTTCGCGGGCCTGACCCGGGTCCTCTCGGAGATCGTCCGCGGGCACAAGCAGGTCCTGTTCGAGGGCAACGGCTATTCCGAGGCGTGGCACGCAGAGGCCGCCCGCCGGGGCCTGCCCAACAACCGGACCACCGTGGATGCCCTGCCGGCGCTCACGACCGACAAGGCCATCGCCCTGTTCTCCGCGTTTGGCGTCCTGTCCGAGCGCGAGCTCCGTGCTCGCGCCGACATCAACTGGGAGCGCTACGTCAAGGTCCAGAACATCGAGGCGCTGTGCTCGCTGGACATCGCCCGGACCATGATCCTGCCCGCCGCGGTGGCGTACCTCGGGCGCCTCGGGGCTGCCGGGTCATCCAAGGGCGTGACGCATGTGCGGACCGCTGTCGAGGGGTTCACCGATACGCTCGTCGAGCGCATCCACGCCCTGGAGCACGCGGTCCACGAGGCCCACGAGGCCGGTTCCGTCGAGGCGGAGGCCAGGGTGTTCGTGGACACCGTGATCCCCGCGCAGAACTCGCTGCGCGAGATCGCCGACACGGTCGAGACGATGGTGGCGGACGACCTGTGGCCGCTGCCCAAGTACCGAGAGCTGCTGTTCCAGTACTGAGGTCTTCAGGGGCGGGTTGCGCCGGCCCGGGTTCCGGCACCGCACCCCTCGCTCCGGCGCCGCACCCCCGGCTCCCAATGCCCCCGCGAATCATCATTGCTGATCAACAGCGGGCATCTCCGCCCGTCACTCGCTCATCCTGACCTGCTGAGCAGGGATATGCGCCGAAACATCACCATTGGTGATCATCTAGGCGATATCGGCCTCGGGCTGACGTGTGGGCGCCCAGAACAGGCCTCCAGGCGCAACAAGAGCCGTCGATGATCAGCATTGCTGATCGGATGGGCGCCTGATCATCGGCCGGGCGCCAGTTGACGGGCAGGGGCGCTTGATGATCGGCCGGGCGCCGGTTGACGGGCAGGGGCGCCTGATGACCAGGCGGGTGCCCCAGGACGCGTCGCGCGCTCGGCCACCGCCTGGCCCGGCAGCGAGCCGCCGCCAAGCCGGGCGTAAGCGGGCCTCGCCACACTCGCCGACATGAAGCCGCGCCGCTCCACCACGTCCATGCGTGTCGGGGTGGCACGCGCCCAGAAGGTCGCGAAGCGCCTCGGCGTCAGCCTGAGGGACGCGCGCCAGGCTGCGGATCTCACCCAGCGGCAGCTCGCGGATCGGGCAGGGGTCTCGCAGCCGGAGATCGTGAGGCTGGAGGCGGGTGATGGCTGGGACACGGGCATCGATACCTGGGCTGCCTGCGCCGCCGGCACCGGCACGCAGATCGCCGCGTTCCTGGAACGCATGCCCGGCGCCGACCTTCCCCGCGACATCGAGCACCTGCGCCGCCAGAACCTCGTCATCCGTGAGTCGGCGCCCGGCGGCTGGCACCCGCTCCCCGAGGCCCTCCTGCCTGACGGCACGGCGCATCCGAGGTCGATCGACGTCCATCTCACCCGCGAGGCCCGTCGCGAGGTCGCCGTCGTCGAGATCTGGGATCTCATCCTCGACGGCGGGGCGGCGATGCGCGGCCTCGAGGGCAAGGTGCAGACCCTGCGCGAGCGACTCGGCCCGGCGTGGAACGTCCAGGGCCTGCTTCTCGTCCGCGGTACCCGAAGGAACCGCGACCTGGTCCGGGACCTTGCGCCCCTCTTCGCCGCGCGCTACCCGGCCTCGTCCGAGGCATGGCTGAGCGCGTTCCGAGACCCTGAGACGCCGCTGCCAAGCGCTGGCGGCCTCGCATGGACGGACGTCAAGGGCGACACTCTGATCCCGTCACGTTTGCGGACCGGGGAACGGGGCGTTGCCGCACCATGACGACCCCGCTCCGCCCCCGGCCGGGGACATGCCGCCCCCGACCCGGGGACTCACCGCCCCGGCCCGGCGCCCCCCCGCCCCGGCCCGGAGCTCACCGCCCCGGCGCCGGCGCCTCCGTCCCGCGTCCACGCCCGCCGCCCGCGAGCGCCCGCGCTTCCAGCGACCGAGCAAGCTCGGCCGCGGACATCAGGCCCACGACCTCGCCGGCGTTGATCACCAGCAGGTACGGCGGACCGCCCGCCGACCCAAGACCCGTGCCCTGAAGCGCGGCCAGCAGGTCATCGTCGGGCGCCACCACCGGCACCGTCTGGTGCGGCACCGCGATGTCGCGAACGCGGGCATCGGTACGCGCCCGTCCTCGAAGCCGCGCGACCTCGGATAGGCCGGCGATCCCGAACGGCACGCCGCCAGCCTCGACCACCAGCGCGGCCGTCTGCCGCTGGGCGATCAGGACGCCCTCAGCAAACACGTCGACCGTGATCCCCGCCGGGGCCCGGATCGGTTCCGGAGCCATCACATCGCGGACGCGAACGCCCGCCAGGGCATCCTGCACTACCGCCTGCTCGCGCTCAGCCGCCGCGGCGCCCGTGAGGAACAGCCCGATCACGATCGTCCACAGGCCGCCGAGGTTGGCGCCGATCACCAGCTCAAGGACGCCGAACCCGATCAGCCCGAAGCCGAGGATCCGTCCCAGCCGTGTCGCCAGGAGCGAGGCTCGCAGCCGGTCGCGGCCGAAGTGCCAGGCGATGGCCTTGGCGATGCGCCCGCCGTCGAGCGGAGCCCCCGGCAGCAGGTTGAAGATCGCCAGGATGATGTTCACGCGCGCCAGCCACGCCGCGGACTCGGCCAGGAGCGCGGGCAGCCCCAGCGAGCCGACCGCAAGCGCAACACCCCACCACGCCACCCCGAGCAGCCCGCTCGTGATCGGACCCGAGGCCGCGATCCGCAACTCATGACGGGGGGTGGGCGCTTCGCCCGAGAGCTTCGCGACGCCGCCGAGAAGCCACAGGGTGATTCCCTCCACCTCGATCCCCGCCCGCCGCGCGAAGAAGGCGTGGGCGAGCTCGTGCGCCAGGAGCGACGAGAAGAACAGGACCGCGACCGCGATGCCCGCTGCCCAGTAGGCGAGTGACGTCGCGCCGGGCGCGGCCGAGGGAAGGAGCTGGGTCGCCAGGCCCCAGGCCAGGAGCCAGGCGATGAGCAGGACGCTCCAGTGCATCCCCACGCGGATTCCGCGCAGGGATCCGAAACGCAGGCTGTCGTTCATTCCGATTCGGACGCCTCCATGGATACGGAAGAAGCGAGCTCGGCGCGCCTTGAGGCGACCACCGAGGCGACGATTGAGATCGCGAGGATGCCCACGATCACACCGCGATTAGCGGGGTCATCGGTTTGGCGTGGCATCAGTCGCCGAAGCCATGGGTTGCCTGGGCGGGGACCCCAGGCTGCGGGCCTATCCAGGCGCCACCCTCGGCATCGACCAGCTTCTCCAGCTCGCCGCGGTCGAGGTAGATCCCGCGGCACTCGCGGCACTGGTCGAGGGTGATGCCGCTCCGCTCGTAGGTCACCATCTCGGCGGCGCACTTGGGGCAACGGAGAGCAACGGTGGAGGTCAACGCTCGGCTCCTTCTTGCAGTCGATCGGTGATGGCATCGCTCAGGCTCATCGGTCTCCGGCTCATGCGGCGTTCTCCGCGCTCTCGCCTGGGGGCGTGGTGGAGGCCTGTGCGTCGCCGCCGGTGGAGCGCCGGGTCGCCCACAGCGAGGCTCCGATCGACACCGCCAGGATCGCGACGATCACGCCCAGCGAGAGCGCGACCGGCATCTCGTAGACGTCGGCGACCAGGATCTTGACGCCCGCGAACACCAGCAGCGCCGCCAGGCCCTGCTTGAGGTAGACGAACCGGCCGATCATTCCGGCGAGCAGGAAGTACAGCGCCCGCAGCCCGAGGATCGCGAACAGGTTCGACGAGAGGACGATGAACGGGTCGGTTGTGATCGCGAAGATCGCCGGGATGGAGTCGATTGCGAACATGATGTCGGTCGTCTCGACCACCACGAGCACGGCAAACAGCGGGGTCGCCATCAGCGCGCCCTTGTGGCGGACGAAGAAGCTCTGGCCGTGATAGTCGGGCGTGATCGGGATCACGCGCCGCACCAGGCGCAGGACGACGTTCTGCTCCGGGTGCACCGAGTGCCCCGACGAGCGCCACATCTTGATGCCGGTGAGCAGCAGCAGGATGCCGAACCCGTAGATCAGGAAGTGGAACGCCTCGATCAACGAGGCGCCGGCGACGATGAAGATCGCGCGGAACACGATCGCGCCCGCCACGCCCCAGAACAGCACGCGGTGCTGGTAGATCGAGGGCACCGCGAAATACGTGAACAGCATGGCGAACGAAAAGAGGTTGTCCATCGAGAGCGACTTCTCGATCACGTAGCCGGCGAGGTACTCGCCGCCTGCCTGGGACCCGCGGGTCACCCAGACGAACACACCGAAGGCCAAGCCGAGGGTGATCCAGGCCACGCTCCATGCCGCAGCCTCGCGCAACGCGACCTCATGCACTTTGCGGTGGAACACGAACAGGTCGAGCGCGAGCATGCCGAGCACGACAACGCCCAGCACGACCAGCGGAATGAGATCAGGTGACAACGGGCGAGGACCTCCAGGCTGCAACAGCCCGATGGTCTTCCCCAGTCGGCGCTCTTGGCCGACTGGCGACGGCGGACCCACGACGAGTGGATCGTATTGACGCCGACGCGCTTGGCGGGGTACTCCCCTTCGGATGCCCTATACCCTAGCGAACAAGTCGGAATTCTGTCAACGCGACGCCTCGAGGGGGTCATTCGAACGGCGGGCGATCCTGCGCTATCATGCCCGGGCCCCCAGCGGGCACTTTCGGTCGGGGCGTGGCGCAGCTTGGTAGCGCGCATCGTTCGGGACGATGAGGTCGGAGGTTCAAATCCTCTCGCCCCGACCATTTCGACCTCATCAGGTCCAAAGGCCTCTGCGAGGCCGTGGTCGAGCGCCTCCTGCGTCGGTTCGAGCTTCGCCACGCTGACCCCGAGCACGCGCGATGCGCTCGAACAGCGTCGTCGCCAGGGCCCGCCGATCCTCCGGGTCCGCATCGGCCCACCACGCCGGGAGGTTCTCCAGGTAGCGGCGGATCTCGTCGGGTGGCAGCGTCGGCCGCTCCGCACCGCCCGCGGCCTCCGCCTCCGCGGCGTCGAGCTCGCGCATCGTCTGCTCGAGGACCAGGGGATCGCGATCGCGCCGGTACGTCGCGAGCGCGCGTTCGCGCTCCTCCTCGATCCGGGCCAGGCGCAGCTGGTTGGTCTCTGTCCCAGCTCCACGTGTATAGGCACCAGCGGCGGCCTCGACGTCGCGCGCGCCCAGGCGGACCCGCTCCAGCACGAACGGCACGATCGCCTCGTACTCGTCGCGCCCGTAGCTCTGGCCCGGGATCCGCACATGACGCCCGCGGACCGCGCCGCCAGCTGGTCGGGCCGCCGTGAAGGCCTCGCAGGCATCGAGGTGGCGGTAGCGGTCCTTGTCGCCCACGAGCCGGCGGCCGCAGGCGGCGCACTCCAGCATCGGCAGGGCATAGGTCCGGCGCGTCTCGGGCCGCCCGGGCGAGCGGCGGTTGCGGGCGGCCCGCAGGTCCGCCACCCGGCGCCAGGTCTCCTCGTCCACGACCGGGTCCCAGTTCGCGGCCGTTCCGTCCCGCAGCCGGCCCCGATACAGCGGCGAGGTGAGGATGCCGCGGATCGTGTGGAGGCCGATCCCGAGGCGTCCCGCCACCTCGCGGTCGGTCAGCCCGGCGGCGGCCAGCGCGTAGGCACGGACGGCCGTCCCGATGCGCTCGGGATCGATCTCGATGACCCTGGCGTCGCCTGCCCGACGGAAGCCGAATGGTGGATGGCCGCCCGGGTCGCCGTGCGTCTCGCGCTTGGCGGCATAGCCCGCCCGGACGTTGCGGCTCTGCTCGCGCGAGTTGATCTCGGCCGCCTTGCACTTGTCGACGAAGCGCTCCCAGTCGGCAGGGTTGGAGGAGAGGATCCGGTCGTCGCAGATGTACACGACCACACCCTGGCGGTGGAACCAGCGCCGGTACGAGAGCGCGAGGGCGAGGTCGCGCATGTAGCGCGCGGTGTAGCCGACGAGGAGGACATCGAACGCGCCCGCCTCGGCCGCGGCGAGCATGGCCCGGAACTCGGGCGTCCGGGTCGCGGGCGGATCATCCATCGAGTCGGGGCCCGACCAGCCTGAGCGCCCGACCGTCCAGGCGAGCCCGGTGTCGGCGAGCCCGAGCGCGGTGATCGCGGTGTCCTGCATCCGGCGCTGCGAGGGCGGTCCCCAGCGATCGAGCTGGCCCGGTGTGCTCTCGCGGATCCAGCGTGCCGCCCGGAGGCCGCGCAACTCCGAGGCATCGCGCGCGAGGCGCAGGTCGGCGGCGTGGAGTGCGCTCACCGGGCCGGGGTGCCGGTGCGGCGGCGGACGCGGGTGCGGGTGCGGGACGGGGTTCGGGGGTCTGGCATCGGTCGTACGGTCATGCGGGCAGGTCGGCGGACGCGCATCGTACCCCGTCGTGGCCCAGCCTTCGTGCGCCGCTCGGCGATGTGGCGGAGCCCCTCGGCGAGGACGAAGACGAGCCGGCAGGTTCCGGGATCGTCGCCGTGCTGCGACCCCTCGAGCGTCTGGGTCTCGAGCGCCGAGGCCGCGCCGGACCGTGTCCGGCGCCGGGCGGTACCGTGTCGCACCGTCACGCGAGCGCCTCGTTATGGAGCTCGAGCCCACCCTCACCGAGGAGGCGGAGCCAGGCGTCGGTGCCGACAGGCGTCGGACAGCGCCGGGGCTGCGGGTCGGCCAGGAGGGCCCGCAGCACCGATCGCTTGCGCTCGGCCGTGAGGCCGAGGATCTGCGCGTCGTAGCCTTGGGTCCGCAGATCGGGCAGCAGGACGACCCAGGCCTTGCCCGAGAGCCCGGGCCGCGCGATCCGGCGCCCGATGGCCGCGAGGCGCGCCGCCCGCTCGGGCGAGCCCGTTACGAACAGGACGCACCAGGTCCTCGACCACAGCGCCTTCTCATACCGCGTGAGCTTGTCCTCGATGACCGGACCATGCTCGGTCGCCTCGTCGATCTCGAGGCACAGGATGGTCGAGCCGGTCGACCCTGCCACGGCGAGGATCCCGTCGGGGTAGACGCCGCGGAGGGTGTCGTGGCACATCGACTCGGTGAGCCAGGCGGTCAGGACCGGACCCGGGTCGGGCTCGCCCTGCTGGGCCGCGAGCAGGGCGCACACGGTCTCGACCCCGTTGAGGCTGTGGCGGAGCTGGGTCCCGGCCCGGCCGCGGGTGAGCGGGCCGTAGTGGAGGCGGCGGCGCCCGCGGGGACTGATCCGGAAGGCGAACGGGGCACCGCCGCGGGTGACCGGGGGCAGGACGGCCCGTTCGAGGTAGCCCGCGCGGTAGAGGCGGGCGAGGCGTTCCTGCGCCGTCTGGCGGCGGTGGTAGACGAGGGTGGTCAGCTGGGTGGTCGTGGCGACGTCGGCGCGGTACAGGATGCGCAGGGCTGCGCGGTCGCGGTAGGTGAGCAGACCCGGGTCCACGATGGCCCGGGAGGGAGGCGCCGGCGCGGCAGCGAAGGCACCGATCATGGGTATGTGGGGTCCCTGGTCGGCGGCCGTCCCGATCGAGCACGAAACCCCGTGCACCGAAGGCGTGCCCGGAACACGGGCCGCTGCCCCCATCCCTGCCGGACGGGAGGCGTCGGAGCGACCGGTGTGGCTGGCGTTGCTGGTGCTGACGAGGGTGATCATGTCGTGGGCGACCTCATAGAAGGACTGTGCGTACCTCGATTTCGACGGAGCTGGCCGCGTTCAAAGGTCCTGCGATCGGGTTGACCCCGCAGGTGCTCGCGCATGGGAGCTCCCACCTGGCCGACACCGGTCCGCCTGACCAGCCGCTGCGCAGGCGTCAGGCCGCTCGTCACGCGGGACCGTCTCCGGCCGCCGGGGCGTCACCCCTGGCGCGGTCGCGATGGGTGGCGACTCTACGGGACGAGGTGCGCCACCGGGACGGGTACCCGCGGACAACCGACGCGACGTCAGCCGCCGAGCTCCAACCGTACGACGGCGTCCGCCTCGGCTCAAGGGGGGCTTGTGTACCGGCGTGCGTCACGAGGTTCGACCTGCAGAGTTGGCAGCCGGTCCTGAGGAGCGGCACGGATCTGGACCTCGCGGTTCGCAGCGCCGCCGATCGATCGGGTCCTGCTCACTGGCGGCCAGTCGGGTGATACCGTGATCGCTCGAACGCCTTCCTCGCGCAGCGCGGCGACGCGTCCCGCGCGGCCGCCGGCGCCGAGATGAGCCTGACGAGTGCCCTCGTGGCCGGCACGTCGACCGTGGAGGCTGTTGACGCGGCATCAGAGACTCTGCACGAGGACGACCGCCAGCAGGACGACGCCGAGTTCGCCTCGAACCCGGGGTCATGCCCGTGGGGGTCGAAAACCCGGATTCGATCACGCGGCGAGCCTGTGGTACTCGTGGACGAGCCCCCCGAGCAGGTCCCGCCGGTGGATGTGGCGCGGGTCAACCGGGATCAGCTCCTCGGCCGCTCCGAGCGGCGAGGCGAGGCCGAGAGCGCGGTGCGGTCGCCTGCGGTTGTAGTGGTCCGCGTAGATCCGGAGCGTCCCGTCGAGATCGGCCCGACCGAGGATCTGCGTCCAGTCGAGGCACTCGGCCCGCATCGTCTCGATCACCCGTTCCGCGTAGGCGTTCGCGTTTGGAGCCCGGACTGGGGTGCGGATCACCCGCATCCCCTCCGAGCACAGCACCGCGTCGCGGTGATGAAAGCCCATCCGGGTCTCGTGACCTACAGCAAGGGTCGCGTCGAGCAGACTAGCTGGGACAATGACGGGCAGCCACACTGGGGCGGAGCCTGGGTCCAGAGCTCCGGCACGAACGGGATGAACTGCACGTCGGGCTGGGCCATGGAAGACAACAACGGCCATCGGTGGATGGTGACGGCCGGTCACTGCTTCCCGAACGGCAAGGCGACCAACATGGGGACATCGATCCGGGATGACGGATACAACAATTGGGGCATCGATGTCGCCCGGCTCACCGGGCACTCGTACGCCGGACGGATCTACGCCGATGGCGCCACGGGTGACCGGACCGTCGTCGCAGAGATCCTGATCCCGAGCTTGCGGAGCTCCCCGCGGATCCGCTGGTATCCCCAGCGCGGGTTCTCCCGGCCCAGGCGGACGACGAGGGCGCGGACATCGGGCCCGATCGGCGGCCGTCCGGGGTGGCCGACGGCTGGCTGGCCGAGGTCGCCGCCTTCCTCGAGGGCGACGAGGAGCCGACCACCACCGGGTAGCGCCGACCGCTTCTGCACCTTTTGCCCCGGGCGAACGTCCGGGGCCCCTCTTCGTGCGGCGGCGTACGTGGCCATCCACGCACTCATCGCGGCACGTGGGCCAACGGTGGCGCCCAGCAGCCTCGTCCCCCACTGGGAAACCAACA
>CAWHXD010000007.1:0-612425 GCA_963833225.1 uncultured Chloroflexia bacterium
CCGCGCCACGTCGTCGGCGTTCGTCGTGTCGCCGCACAGGATCCGGTGGTCCCCCAGACGCCAAAGCTCGCCCGCCTTGACGTACGGTTCCTCGGGAGGTTCGGGCACCTCGTCGGGGTCGGTCAGTCCGGCCTTGGGCTGGCTGCCGCCGAGGTCGCCGAGCAGGCGAGGAGCCCGGCGTCGTCGACCGTGACGTCAGCCAGGAGCGCCTTGAGCTTCTCGTCGTCGCGCCGGCCATCGCGCCGATCGGGTCGAGGGTCGCGAGGACCAGCGCCTCCTCGTCGGCGCGAGGTCGACGTACAGGACGGGGACGGTCGGCTCGCCGGGGACAGCGCGAGGGCGATCCGGCGTGGCCGTCGACGACGAAGCCCGTGCGCCGGTTGACGAGCATCTGCTGGACCCAGCCAACCGCGTCGAGCGCGCCGGCGAGGGCGTCGGCTGCGCCTTCGGGTGATCCGCCAGTTCGCGGGGTTGGCCAGGAGCTGGTCAGGCGCATCCTCGCCGGGCCCGGTGATCCGGTTGCGCCAGCCCGTCGTCGGGGCGACCGCCGCGGGGGCCTTCGCGGTCACCGGTCGGCCTCCGATCGACGGCCTCGCCTTGTCGGGAGGTCAATGCCTGTTGACACGTGCCCGCGCGACAGCGAGCATCTCGCTATTCGGAGGTTTGACCTTGGATCCGTTTGTCATGCTCTTGGGCGTGCTCGTCGGCGTGGCGATCATCCTCGGGGTGGTCTTCACACTTTTCTTCGTGATCACGAGAGGCGCGCGACTGGCGTTCGGCCCACGCCGCCGACTCGAAGCCGACCTCGGTCTCGATGCGTTGAAGGCACGGCTCGCGCGAGGCGAGATCACGACGCAGGAGTTTGAGCAGGCCAAGCGCGCACTCGGGGTCTGATTCGCGCACGTTCCTTTCGCGCCGCTTGGCACAACAGGCCGACCGCGTCCATCTCGCCGATAACCCGCTCGCCTCGTCACACATCCCTCCGTCGGCGTAGCGGGCGCGAGCCCGCGCTCCTCCCTCGCCGCGGTGGTGCTGGTGGCCACTCGCCGGCTCACCGCGGCACGTGGCCCAACGTGGGCGCCCACGGGCCAACCTGAACGGGCCTCCGATCGACGCCCAGTGACATTTCTGGCGAAACCCGGCCGCGTGCACACAGTCGCCGGGCGCAGTCAGCGTTCAGCCGTGGCCCCATATGGGCTACCCCACCCCCGTCCGGTCGACTGACGAACCCTTCGTCGAGTTGCACGAACGGCAGAGCACCGCGGTGTTGCCGATGTCGAACGGCGCACCGCCAGCCGCGAGCGGGACGACGTGGTCGACGGTCAGGTCGGCGGCGGGGTGGGCGTCGCGCTGGTAGCCAGGGCACCAGTTGCCGTGCTCGCCACGCCAGGCGCGGAGCACGCGGGCGCTGAGTCGCTGCCAAGCCCGCGTGCTGTACAGGGCGTTGTGCCGGCTGCGGTTGGACTGCCGCGCGTGCTCGGTGCAGCGGCTACCTGCGCGGCTGGTGACGACACCGCAGACCGTGCAGAGCTTCATCAGCAGGAAGCGTGCTCGATGCGGGCCCAGCCGACCATTCGCCTGCGGTGCTACGCCTTCGGGACCAAGGCGAGACGGCTCATCACGCTCACGGGAAGGCGGTCGGCAGACTAGAGTCGGGGCACATGAGAGCCGCGCCGCCACCATTCAGCGAGACCGACCTCGCCGCCGCATTTCCCGGAAATGCAGATCGTGCTGCCGGAGCTTGGCTATGGGTCGTTCAAGGCGGCGTATCGCGTTGTGACACCGGCTGGTGACGCTGTCCTCAAGGTGGTCAAAGAGCCAGCCTCGTTGCCGCAGAACCCTGGCGACGACGCTCTGCCGCCGCGGCTGGACCGCGAGATCGCGGCGATGCAGCGCGTCAACAGCAGGCGAGTCGTCAAGGTGCTCGGTGGGCCCGACATCAGGGAGATCGGCGGGGCTCCGTATGTCTGGTATCTCGAGCCCTTCTACAGTGGGGGGACCCTCGAGGCGCTTGCTGGCCAGCGACTCTCGGAACTAGACGGGCTGCTACTCGCCGATGCCCTGCTGGAAGGAATCGACGACCTCTGGCGACAGGCAAGGCTGGTCCACCGCGACATCAAACCCGGGAACGTGGTCTTCGGACCCGATGGTCCCGTACTCCTTGACCTCGGGATCGCACTCCACGTGGATCTGACGCCGTTGACGAATGCCTTCGCGTTCTCGCCACGCACAAACAGGTATGCGGCACCTGAGCAGTTTGAGGTTCGACTGTCAGCTCCAATCGACTCTCGAACCGACCAATTCCTGGTGGGGATTGTGGTCTTTGAGGCAGTCATTGGGTCTCACCCGTTTGACCCGGATGAGCCGAGCGGCTACCTGAACCGCCTGATGCAGGGCCAGCTCGACGACGCGGCCCTGCAGACGCTCGCGAGCGTGCCCATGCAGCAGGTCCTCCGCCGCCTCCTTCGCGCCAAGCCGCACGAGCGCTATCGCACGGCCGCCCAGGCCAGGCGAGCCGTCCAGGGGTGTCTTCCTTGAGCTTCTACGCACAGCATGGCTACGGCAAGTCGGACAAGCTCGAGGTGCTTGCCGACCGGGGAGTCCTCGGCGGCGTGATCCTGAGCGCAGCCGACGAGTCGATCGACGCCCTCCGAGGAACGGCTCGGTCCATGGCGACCAGGAACATCGAGACGCTGCTGGATCCCCAGACGTATGTCTACACGATCCCGAACGCCGTCGGTCGGTGCCATGGAGAACTCGGCCTGGACTTCGGAACCATCTACTGGGGATCGATCACACCCGCGGACATCGAGGCGCAAGTTGAGGCCGTGATTGCGGCCAATGTCGCCATCGCCACAACCGGACCCGTGATCGCGCCCGCACCGCGGCAGGGCACGTTCAACGATCTATGGCTGCCGGTGTCGCTCCAGTACGCGCGGACCACCAGCGCGCGAGCTGACGGGCGGGCCGTCCTGGCGTCGGTTGTGGTCGAGGAGGCGGCACTCGGCGACTGGACTGGGATCGAGCGCTGGCTTGACGTGGCCACGACGCTCGAAGTGGAGGGCTTCTACTTCGTGATCGGTAGGCGGACCCCGTACCCCGGCGCATGGGACCGCGTGACCCTCTGCAACCTCCTGCGGATCATCTACCGCCTCGGGATCCTCAATGAATACCGCATGGTGGTCGGATACGCGGACACGGGAGGCTTGGCAGCCATCGCCATGGGCGCTGATGCCGTGGCTTCGGGGTGGAACTACCGGCAGCGCCACTTCCTGTCCGAGCGATGGGTCCCGCGGGCGGGTGGTCAGGCCCCCGTGCCGCGGGTCACCTCAGGTCCGCTGATCTCCGCGCTGCTCGGCCTTGGCGAGATGGACGGGGCTGCCCGGTCTCCCGTAGGGCCCCAAGTCTTGCCTGATGACGTCCTGCGTGAGCGCATGGCGAGACGGCCAGAGTCGTGGACCAACCCACAGGCCGTGGTGCAGCACCTCACCGTGCTCGGGGAACTTGTGGCGAGCATGGAGGCAGCTGGGCCTGTCCCATCTCGCCTCGACTTCCTAGCCGCGGCAGCGAGCGAGGCCCGCCGACTGTTGGTCGAGCTCGCGCGGAATGGTGCACGTGTCGATCCAGTGCACACGACCGCGATCCTCAATCTCGCCGCGGCCGCGGCCGATGCCAGGGCCGCGGAGGGCCTCTAGGCCGCTTCTAGGGATCGAAGGACCAGCTCACCGAGCCAAGCGTCGAGGTGCATCGGGAGGTCTCTCCGCGGTGGCAGTTCCTGCCACTCCAGGCACCCGGCCTCGTCGGTCAGCAGTCCGATCTCGTTGAACCGCAGCATCTGCTCCGGAATGCGCTCTGCCAGCGCACCGGGCACAAGTAGGGCGGCGTGGTTCGCTGCCCACCGGACTCGCGCGAGCTGGCCAATCCCGAGACCCCAGTGCTCAACCTTGGCTTCGATGAGGACGGAGTCGCGCACGACGCGAGAGAGGGGCTCAGGATCGAGCCATCCCCGGGCCTCCAGCCCGTGGATGACGCGGGTCGTGTGCCTCGGGGACACACCCGACATCTCCGGGTCGCCTTCGATGGCGGCGCCGAGAGCCCGCGCCTCCGTGAGGTTCTTGAGTCGGAGTCGGGCATGCCGCCGCAGCGCGAGCGCAGCGAGGTCGACCCGCAGTACGACAACATCCGGGCGCCCGACGCCGAGCTCGACCTCGTGCAGAACGACGATCGTGGACGAATCGGGGTCGCCAGGAAGGACGCGGTCAGTCTGGCCCTGAATGAGCGCCGTCAGGGCAGCCTCCTCGATCGGCACGCCCACTCGGACGGGCGAAGCGCCCCTCGCGGCGTCGATACCGGATAGCACCACTTGCCTCCCTGAACGTGCTCCGTCCGTGTCGGATCCGAACCATATGCTACGAGCCGAGCCCGGATCCGGCCGATTCGCAACTTCGCGATCGCCCATGGAGGCCCGGCCGGACCTCGGCTAGATCGGCACCGGAGCCCGGGCGGATGCCTGCACGCAGCATCTACCAACAGTGCCGCGGGCTCACTCGGCCTGCGGGTGTAGAAGCCCGGTGCCGCTCGTCTCCAGTGTCAGCTGGGCTCCAAGCTTGGAATGAGGAGCCGACCGGATGCACGCCCAGCGTATATCAGCTGCTCGGTGGTGAGGCCTGACCGCGCACGCAGGTCCGCGAGGTGACGCTTCACGGTGCTGGGCCGGATACCCACGAGCTCGGCCGCGTCCTGGACAGATCCGCCAGCCGCGACGTAGGCGGCGAGCACGTCCATCTGGCGAGCGGTCGGCGTCCGCGGGAGCGAGCCTCGCAGGTACCCGTCCCTCATGGTGAGTGGTTCACGCCGGACTCACCCGGCTGCGCGTGATCAGCCCGAGGATCACCGCGGTCACCGCGAGGATCGCGCCGACCTGGTCGGGGGCGAGGGAAAGGCCGAACGCCACGACCAGGGCGATCACCGCCTGCACGAGGGCGAGCACCATCGCGGGCTCGCGGCCAAGGAAAGTGCCGGGCTGGCTGTCCATCACTTCACGCGGACCACGTCGCCCGGGTGGATGAGCCCAGGCTTGGCGCGGTACTTCGCATTCTCCGGGAAGGCGAGGAGGGCCTTGAGCGTCAGCTTGTGCGCCAAGGCGATCTCGCTGAGGGTGTCGCCCGCCTTCACGGTGACCGTCACGATCGGCGGCCGCAGGATCGCGTTCGCCCGGGCGATGACGCGCTTGACCCGGGCTTCCCTTGTGGCCGGCGGCCACGGGTCGCTGCGGCGGCTCACGCTGTTGATGTCAGCGTGCACGACGACGGTGCTGCGGTTGATCGGGATGCCGAGCGCCCTCGACGCCGCGGCGACGAGCTGGGCTGTGCTCTCGAACTGGGCGTCGGTGTAGGGCTCAGGCCCTGCGCCCGAGCACTCGATCGACTCGTACACCCACTCGTTCATGTTCACCCCCGAGGCCACCGCGGCGGCGATCGTCGGGAGCTTCGTGTTGGGATGGGCAACGTCGCCCTGACTCCAGGCGGCGTACTTGGCGGGGTCGATCGCCCGCACGATCGTGCCGGCGCGGGCGATGTACGCGGTGGCGGAGGGACCATGGGATCCGGCCCGGTTGGCGTAGTTGCGCTCCTGCATCGCGGTGGCCTTGGCGTTGGCGGTCTGGTGGAGGCAGGCAAGGATCGTCGGCTTCCGGCGCCGCCGGGCACCCCGTGTCGGGTAGCCGTAGGCCTTGTTCGTCAGGAGGGCGGTGACCGTCGTCATCTCACGCCCCGCCAGAAGGCCGAAGCCTCGAGCCCCAGGAGCGCGAGGATCGCGCCCAGAAGTGGGAGGAGGGTCCCGGGCGAGACGTCGTAGCCTGGGACGACGACATCGAGGACGAGGAGCACGACCAGGACGAGCGTGAACGCAGCAGCGGCACCGATCCGGGCCGAGCTGTAGGCGTCGGCCCGGACGCGCTCCGGTGCAGCGTCGTCGCGATGCTCATCGCCCATGCCGGCGCAGTCGGTCGATCCAGGCATCGACGAGGGACGGCAGGAGCCAGCGGTCGAGGGCGATGCCCATGGCGACGCCGGCGAGGAAGGCCAGGACGAGCTCGACCCCGCTCATCGACCGGCAACAGGGTTGACGGCGCGGACGTACCCGGTGGGGGGAACCGGGAGTCGGTGTGGATCGGACCAGCGCGCCGTCATGCCCTCAAGGGTGGCGGCGGACGACTCCAGTTTCTAGTTGGCCGATTGGGCCATCCTCCCGGGTTCGGGACTCGGCGCGGTTCGGTCTCGAACGGTGGACTGTCTCACGGGGCGCTGAAAGCGAACTCCCACGGACCCTCGAGCCGAAGCTGCGTACCGTCGGGCCGCTGACCCACGAGCTCGGTGATCACGAGCGTCCATTCACCCGCCGGATCACCGGTCCCGGAGTAGGTGCCGGCCGTCTGGTCCAGGTCGCTCGGTCCGCGGTTGACCCCCCAGTCGATGGCGATGGTCTGGTCGCCGTGCTTGAAGGAGCCGATCGCAGACCAGCCGGAGGCCTCTCGGTCCGTCGGCTCGAGGTGGATCGCGGCACTGATCATCGTGGGGCTCAGCCGCACATCGTCCACCGTGATCGAAGCCTCACCGGTCGTCTGGGTCTGGGCGACGTGGACGACAGCCCCGGCGGGAGCCGGCAGCGCGAACTTGAACGTCCAGGCCATGTCCTGCTGCTCGCCCTCCCCGGCCATCCCGAGCCGCAGCGTGTATTCGCCATCGTTCGAGGTCGTGGGTCCGAAGGTGAGCATCTCCGCCAGGCCCTTCGTGTCGTTTGCGCCGAACCTCATGGCGCCGACCGAGCCGAGGACGACCCCAGCGGGATCGCGGAGCTCAGTCACGAATTCCCGATCGAGGCGCTGACTATCGCCAGCCCGCTCGACCGACACGCCCAGAACCACCTGGTTGATGTCCGCGTAGCCGCGGGCGAGCGTGACCGCGTAGCCGTCGTGCACCTGACGCTGGTTGATCTCGACGCCCTGGTCCCACGCAACGGCCGTCCCCGGGGTGGCGGTCGCGACGAGGTCGAGCAGGCGCATCGCGCCGGCCGCGGCGCCCGCGAGCACGAGCAGTGCCGCCGCCAGGACGAGGGCAACACGCAGCGTGCGCCAGCGCCTGGGCGCTCGTGCCGCCTCCTGGTGCGCCAGGAGCGCGGCGATCCGACGGTCGGTGGACGCGAACCCGTCGGCCGGCGCCAATGCCCACGCCGAGGCGAGGCGATGTTCGAGGGTCTCGTTGCCGTTCATTCGAGCACCTCCCGCAGCGCGTCGAGAGCGCGCTGGATCTGCTTTTGGATGGCCGCCTCGGACTTGCCAAGGACGAGCCCGATCTCCCGGGCGCTGAGGCCGCCCACGTAGCGAAGCCAGATTGCGTCGCGCTGCACGTCCGGAAGGCCCGACACGGCGTCGACGATTTCCTGGCGTTCGCGCTCCGCGTGGTCGGCGGCGACGGCCAGCCCCACGTCATCGCCATCAGTCAGGGGGCCGTCGGGCCGGCGCCCGCTTCGGCGGTGGGCGTCAACGGCGGCGTTCCGGGCGATGCGGAACAGCCACGCGCCGAGGCCGCCGCCCCGCGCCCGAAAGGCGTCGCGCCCGGCGAAGGCGCGCTCGAACGTGATGGCCGTGAGGTCCAGCGCGTCGGCGTCGGCTGCGCCTCGTGCACGGAGGTACCGGTAGACGGGGAGGCGGTATCGCTCGTATGCGCGGGAGAACGCCTCGACGTCGCTGATCCCGGCGTCGTCGAGCGCCCGGCCCTCTCCGGCCTCATCGGCGGCTGTCGCGATCTCCACCTCGCCTCCCGGTGCTCGCTCCGAAGTGTCCACTACACGAGACAACGCCTTGGAGCGAGCGAACTGGACACGGCATCTTGAAGTTCGGGCCTACTCGGCGTCGAGCACTTCGCTACTCGTCCGTTCGCGCCACATCCTCCGGCTCCGGCAGCCGCGGGGCCAGGATCCACACCAGCTGCGCCGTCGTCTCAGCCCCCACCTTGGACCGCGCGTTCGCCAGGTGGTGCTTGACGGTCGAGTGGGACAGGCCGGGTAGCCGAATCTGGCCATACCGACGGGCCGTACATGAGTTCGGTACCCCTTCGCCGCGTCTGATCAGGACGCATCGAATGCGTCAGGTCCGACCGGCTTGGTGAGCGACAGGAGGACGGCGCGGAGGATCCCGACAGCCGAGCAGCCCATAGCCGAGGACCGGTTCTCTACGGTTGCTCGGTAGCGATCGCCCGCCTGCTCGATGGTGATGACGGCGCGGTCGTCGCAATCTCCCCCCATCCAGGCCAGCACCACCGCATCGTCTCGGCCGCCAACAGCCTGCACGGTCGTCTCACCGGAGAACCCCGCCGGGATCGTGGCGGGTGTGGCCTCGCGGACGATCCCTGCGTTGTCCACGACGGTCACGGGAAGGGCGCGCACGTCCTGCCCCGCCGGAATCGTGAGCTGGATCCCCGCCGGCGGCGGGAGCATTGAGCAACCAGCGAGGAGCACAGCCACGAGCGCGACGCCGAGACTCCGCATGGTCCACCCCTTCTGGCCGGAACACGAACACGGGCCCGATCGTGGCTTGGGTGCGGCGGTGCGTCAAGGGTCTGGCGACGACCGGAGCGCCGCGAACGTGCGTCGCAATTGGGAACAGGCTCTCTACTTGGTCGGCAGCGCTATTCGCTTCCTTGCGCCACGCCTTCCGGCTCGGGGAGGCGGTGGGCCAGGATCCACACGAGCTGCGCCGTCGTCGCCGCGCCGACCTTGGACCGCGCGTTCGCCAGGTGGTGCTTGACGGTCGAGTGCGACAGGCCGAGGCGGTGGGCGGCGGCCTTCTCCGACCCGGCCTCGAGGACCGCGGCAACCACGACGACCTCACGCTCTGTCGCGCGCTCGGCGGGGCGGCGGGACGACCGTCGCGTCATGCGCTCGCGGACCAGTCGCAAGGCTCGGGCGGCTCGGCGAGGCGCATCGTGATCGGAAGGTCGTTGGTGGCGGGGCTATCCCTCTCGCCCCGACCATTTCGACCTCATGAGGTCCAAAAGCCTCGGCGAGGCCGTGGTCCAGCGCTTCCTGTGTGGGTTCGAGCTTCGCCACGCTGACCCCGAGCACGCGCATGCGCTCGAAGAGCGTCGTTGCGAGGGCCCGACGATCGTCGGGGTCCGCGTCGGCCCACCACGCCGGAAGGTTCTCGAGATAGCGGCGGACCTCGTCGGGTGGCAAGGTCGGCCGCTCCGAACCGCCCGCAGCCTCGGCCTCCGCGGCGTCGAGCTCGCGCATCGTCTGCTCGAGGGCCAGGGGATCGCGATCGCGCCGGTACGTCGCAACCGCTCGCTCGCGCTCCTCCTCGATCCGGGCCAGGCGCAGCTGGTTGGGCTCTGTCCCAGCCCCTCGGCGATACGCACCCGCAGCGGCCTCGACGTCGCGCGCGCCCAGGCGGACCCGCTCCAATACGAACGGCACCATCGCCTCGTACTCGTCGCGCCCGTAGCTCTGGCCCGGGATCCGGGTGTGGCGCCCGCGGACCGAGCCGCCCGCTGGTCGGGCAGCCATGAACGCTGTACACGCGTCGAGGTGGCGGTAGCGGTCCTTGTCGCCCACGAGCCGGCGGCCGCAGGCGGCGCACGCGAGCATCGGCAGGGCATAGGTCCGGCGCGTCTCGGGCCGGCCCGGCGAGCGGCGGTTGCGGGCGGCCCGCAGGTCCGCCACGCGGCGCCAGGTTTCCTCGTCGACGACCGGGTCCCAGTTCGCCGCCGATCCGTCGCGCAGCCGGCCCCGGTACAGGGGCGAGGTGAGGATGCCCCGGATCGTGTGGAGGCCGATCCCGAGCCGGCCCGCCACCTCGCGGTCGGTCAGCCCGGCGGCGGCCAGCGCGTAGGCGCGGACGGCCGTGGCGATGCGCTCGGGATCGATCTCGACGACCCTGGCGTCGCCTGCCCGACGGAAGCCGAAGGGCGGATGGCCGCCCGGGTCGCCCCGCGTCTCGCGCTTGGCGGCGTAGCCCGCCCGCACGTTGCGGCTCTGCTCGCGCGAGTTGATCTCGGCCGCCTTGGCCTTGTCGACCAGGCGCTCCCAGTCCGCGGCGTTGGAGGAGAGGATCCGGTCGTCGCAGATGTAGACGACGACACCCTGGCGGTGGAACCAGCGCCGGTACGAGAGCGCGAGGGCGAGATCGCGCATGTAGCGCGCGGTGTAGCCGACGAGGAGGACATCGAACGCGCCCGCCTCGGCCGCGGCGAGCATGGCCCGGAACTCGGGCGTCCGCGTTGCCGGCGGATCATCCATCGAGTCGGGGCCCGACCAGCCCGACCGCCCGACCGTCCAGGCGAGCCCGGTGTCGGCGAGCCCGAGCGCCGTGATCGCGGTGTCCTGCATCCGGCGCTGCGACGGCGGTCCCCATCGATCGAGCTGGCCCGGCGTGCTCTCGCGGATCCAGCGCGCCGCCCGGAGGCCGCGCAACTCCGAGGCATCGCGCGCGAGGCGCAGGTCGGCGGCGCGGAGCGCGCTCACCGGGCCGAGGTGCCGGTGCGGCGGCGGACGCGGCGACGGGTGCGGGTGCGGGCCGGGGCTTGGGGGTCTGGCATCGGTCGTACGGTCATTCGGGTAGGTCGGCGGACGCGCATCGTACCCTGTCGTGACCCAGCCTTCGCGCGCCGCTCGGCGATGTGGCGGAGCCCCTCGGCGAGGACGAAGACGAGCCGGCAGGTTCCGGGATCGTCGCCGTGCAGCGACCCCTCGAGGGGCCGTGTCTCGGGCGCCGAGGCCGCGCCGGCCTGCCGACGCCGGACGGTGCCGTGTCGCACCGTCACGCGAGCGCCTCGTCATGGAGTTCGAGTCCACCCTCACCGAGGAGGCGGAGCCACGCGTCGGATCCGACCGGGGTCGGGCAACGCCTCGGCTGCGGGTCGGTCAGGAGACCCCGCAGGACCGATCGCTTGGGATCGGCCGTGAGCCCGCGGATCGGCGCGTCGTAGCCGTTGGCCCAAAGATCGGGCAGCAGGGTGACCCAGGCCTTGCCCGAGAGCCCGGGACGCCCGAGCCGGCGCCCGATGGCCGCGAGGCGCGCCGCCCGCTCGGGCGAGCCCGTTACGAACAGGACGCACCAGGTCCTCGACCACAATGCCTTCTCGTAGCGCGCGAGCTTGTCCTCGATGACCGGGCCATGCTCGGTCGCCTCGTCGATCTCGAGGCACAGGATGGTCGAGCCGGTCGGTCCGGCCACGGCGAGGATCCCGTCGGGATAGACGCCGCGGAGGGTGTCGTGGCACATCGACTCGGTGAGCCAGGCGGTCATGACGGGACCGGTGTCGGGCTCGCCGTGCTGCGCCGCGAGCAGGGCGCAGACGGTCTCGACCCCGTTGAGGCTGTGGCGGAGCTGGGTCCCTGCCCGGCCGCGGGTGAGCGGGCCGTAGTGGAGGCGGCGACGGCCGCGGGGACTGATCCGGAAGGCGAACGGGGCACCGCCGCGGGTGACCGGGGGCAGGACGGCCCGTTCGAGGTAGCCCGCCCGGTAGAGGCGGGCGAGGCGTTCCTGCGCCGTCTGGCGGCGGTGGTAGACGAGGGCGGTCAGCTGGGTGGTCGTGGCGACATCGGCGCGATACAGGATGCGCAGGGCTGCGCGGTCACGGTAGGTCAGCAGACCCGGGTCCACGATGGCCCGGGCGGGAGGCGCCGGCGCGGCAGCGAAGGCACCGATCATGGGTGTGTGGGGTCCCGGGTCGCGGCCGTCGCGATCGAGCACGAAACCCCGTGCACCGAAGGCGTGCCCGGAACGCGGGCCGCTGCCCCCATCCCTGCCAGACGGGCGGCGTCGGAGCGACCGGTATTGCTGGCGTTGACTGTGCGGACCACGGTGATCATGGCGTGGGCGACCTCATAGAAGGACTGTGCGTACCTCGATTTCGACGAAGCTGGCCGCGTTCCAAGGTCCGGCGATCGGGTTGACCCCGCAGGTGCTCGCGCATGGGAGCTCCGACGGGGTCGACACCGGGTCCGCCTGACCAGCCGCAGCGCAGGCGTCAGGCCGCTCGTCACGCGGGACCGTCTCCGGCCGCCGGGGCGTGACCCCTGGCGCGGTCGCGATGGGTGGCGACTCGACGGGACGAGGTGCGCCACCGGGACGGGTACCCGCGGACGACCGACGCGACGTCAGCCGCCGAGCTCCAACCGTACGCCGCTGTCCGGCTCGGCTCAAGGGGGGCTTGTGTACCGGCGTGCGTCACGAGGTTCCACCTGCGGAGCTGTCAGCCGGTACTGAGGAGCGGCACGGATCTGGACCTCGCCGCCCGCAGCGCCGCCGATCGATCGGGTCCTGCTCGCTGGCGGCCAGTCGGGTGGTCCCGCGTGATCGCTGGGACGCTTTCCTCGCGCAGCGCGGCGACGCGTTCCGCGCGGCCACCGGCGCCGAGATGAGCCTCGAGGCGGCCATCCACCAGTACGGCGGCTTCCGCTACCGCGAGCACTGGGACGTCGGCGATGTCGTCACCGTGCGCAACGCGGAGCGAGCCATCAGCTAGGCCGCCCGTGTCGTCGAGGCCAAGGAGCCACAGGTCGCCCGGCTTGACGTACGGCTCGTCGGACGGCTCGGGCAAGGTCACTTGACTGATGTGTCCGGGGGGGCGATCCTGCCCTTCGCGTCCCGGTGGACTGGCTGTCGCAAGGGGAGGAGTCCATGAGACGCTCCAGCACAGGGTCGGTGCCTCGGTGGGCGAGTAGCATCCGCATCGTGGCGTTCGTGCCTTTCCTCCTGGGAGGCTGCATCCAGCCGGTGGGGGAGGTCACCTCTCCCGGGTCCTCTGAAGTTGTGGCGGAGTCGCACTCGCCCACTGCTTCCTTCTTGGCAGCAACACCTTCCGCTGTCGCGTCGTCTCCTACCCTGACGGTCGAGCCGTCTCCTACTCCTACCGCCGTCGTCCCTTCCGACCGCAGCGTGGCGATCGTGCGGGCTGCGACGGCAGATCACGCGCCGGCTGCGCTGGCTGGTCGTTCCTGGGTGGCCGCGTTGTCGGGCTCGACCTTGGCAAGGTCGTCGGGCTCGACCCTGGTCGGTCGCATCGGCGACCGGGACCGCATGCGGCTGAAAGGGCCGGTCCTCGCTGTCACCCCGTCGCTCGTCATCGCCGCGACGGTCGCCTCCGACGGGAGCTCGACGAGGATCGACGTCCTGAGCCGCGTCGACGGCGATCCGGCCCTCGAGTCGGTCGCACTGCACGGGCAGATGAGCGTTGGCGCTGTCGCGGGCGATCGACTCTACGTGACGGGTTATGCCGCCGACTTGTATGGGGACCCGGGCGTATTCGCGATCTCATTGCTGGACGGCACGGTCACTTCGGTGATCGAGTCTCGTGAAGTCCCCGAGCGTTCCGCTCCGATAGCGCGCAGCATGCTCGTTTCGCGATCGGGCAACACCCTGATCTCGAGTGTCTGCACGATCGGAGGCGGTTGCAGCGGTGGCAGCGTGATCGACGCCGCGTCCGGCCGCCTCGTGGCCGAGCTGGCCACGGGCGATGGGCCGTCGGCGCTCAACGACGCCTATGCGCTCGTTCGAAGCGGCGGCGACGTCACGACGAGCCTGGCGCTGTTTGACTGGCGGAACAACCGGGAGTTGTGGCGCTTGACTGGAGATGAGTTCGGCTGGGCCTACGTGACCGACGCTGGCGTCGTGGTCGCCGGGGTTGGCGACCGACTGGGCAAGATCAGCCTGGACGGCCGTGTCGACTACTCGGCGGAACTGCCTGGCCGGTCACCGACGCTCTGGCCGGCGCTGTCGACCGATGCCCTGGTGGTCGTGGGCACCAACGGCCCGTTCCCTGGGAACCCCCGTGAGGATGGGGTGCTTGGAGAACATGGGGTGGTGCAGGCCACGGTGGTCGACCTGCGTGATCTGAGCGTCGAGGCCGATGCAATCACGATCGACCTCAATACCCAGTCCTGATCGTTTCCGTTCCGGTGAGGTCCGTCGAAATGCAGCACACTCGGCTGGCGGTAGCTATGGGCGTCCTTCTCGCAATCTCAGCCGCCGGCTCGGCGCTGGCTCGGTCCCCAATCACGACTGGTGCCAAGCGCAACTTCCACGGCCACGATCCAGTGACGTACCAGCGAGCTGGTGCGGGCGGCGCGGCATGGTGGGCGGATACGGTAGATATCGAACTTGAGGACAACTTCCATAGCCTCAACAAGAACAACACTGGCCTCCCGTGGTTGGATCATGACGGCTCCGGAACGGCAACGGTCATCTATCGCGACCAGACATACTCCCCCTGTGGCACAGAAAGCAGCGGTTGGCTGGCGTGCGCGGACAACCCGCAGAAGAACGAGAACTGGATCGTCTACGTTCGCGACCTAAGTCCGGGCGCAGAACACCCTATCGTAGGCGGGGTCTGGAAGGAGGAAACGGACAGTTGCAGTGGAAGCAGCGCCTGCTGGTACCTCAAGCGCGCGCTAATTCATGAGTTGGGGCACGCGATGGCGGCCCTCAATCACGCGGACAACCGACCTGAGAGCGACACTGTCATGAATCCCAATGACCCTCCGATCGGCGCGTCTCAAGGAGGCTACGACCACTACAGGTTCCAGCCATGTGATGAAGCAGCCGTGCAGCTCGTATGGGACCTGTACGACAAAGGCGAACACTACGCCGACTGCTTCACCTCGGGCATTGACAATCTCGGGCCCACAGGACTGAAGACGCGGTTGACGACTGCCTACAGTACCTTCTACGCCTGTCCGGGGGAGACAGTGGGGGTCACAGGCAGGCTCGACGTCTGGGACTATGACTCCTACAAGAAACTCGGAGGCAACGGGCTGTGGGATCGGAAGGTGTGGTTTGACCGCTTTTCGACGACGCACTATGCGTCCGCCGTCGTAGCCTCAGGCGGTGGCGACAACTGGGCAAAGAACCTCCCCACCGGCAACTACGAGGTCTACTTCGACCAAACTGATGCCGGTGCTGCCGACGCCGGGAATGGACTAAGCGATTCCGCCAGCATTGGGTTCACCGTGGTTCAGCTGAACCCAGGCGCCTGCCAGTAGTAGCTGCGCATCGCCTCGCGCCGCGCGGCTGCCCCCGGTCGTTGGTGAACGCCTCACGCCGCTGTGCGGACTGGAGTTGCCCCGGTTTCATGGACGGTGAACTCTTTGCATGATCAGGCGACCAGGGGCCTCGGAACCGGACGCTCTTCTCGCTGGCCGAGGCGAACGCGGCGATCCGCGAGCGCCTCGTCTGGCTCAACGAGCAGACGAGGTACCGCGTAGGGGTCGGAAACCCCGATTCGCGCTCAGATCAGCCCGGTACGATCGGCTGATGTGGTTCCTCGTCTACCTGCTCACCCGCACCCTGAAGGGTTCAACAATCAGGATCACGCTGCCCGGCGGTACTCGTGGATCAGCCCGCCGAGCACGTCTCTTCGTTCGACCAGGGTTGGGGTGGCACCCGTAACCTGGGCTGGTCGGATGCCGGCCGGCACGGCAAGACCCAGGCCCCGGTGCGGTCTCTCGTCGACGTAGTGCGTCGACGTACGCCCCGAGCACGTGCTCGAGATGGCGAGGGCCGTAGACCAGGACGTGGTCGAGGCACTCCCGGCGCACGGTCCGCACAAACCGCTCCGCGAAGGCGTTCGCCCGAGGTGCCCGGACCGGGGTTCGGATGACGCGGACGCCCTCGGCGCGGAGCACCGCATCGAACGGTCCCGTGAACTTGGTGTCCCGGTCGCGCACGAGGAACCGCACATCCGACAGCCGCTCCTCGATGGCGAGGTTCCGCGCCTGCTGGGTGACCCAGGCCGAGTCAGGGTGTGCGGTCACGCCGGCCAGGTGCACCCGTCGCGTGGAGAGCTCGATGAAGAACAAGGCGTAGAGGGTCCTGAGACCGATCGTCTCGACGGTGAAGAAGTCGGTCGCCCAGATCCCCGCTGCCTGTGACCGCAGGAACTCGGCCCACGTCGGGCCACCCCGGCGTGGAGCAGGGTTCATGCCGTTGCGCAGGAGGATCGTCCGGACCGTCGTCGCAGAGATCCTGATCCCGAGCTTGCGGAGCTCCCCGCGGATCCGCTGGTATCCCCAGCGCGGGTTCTCCCGGCCGAGTCGGACGACGAGGTCCCGGACATCGGGCCCGATCGGCGGGCGTCCGGGGTGCCCTGTCCGCCGATACGTCCACTTCCTCCGGGCGAGTTCCCGGTGCCAGCGCAGCAGGGTCTCCGGCCGCACGATGAACGACGACCAGCTGCCTCTCGGCAACCCGGTGCTCGCGGCCGCGAGCAGGACCCGGTCGAGACGGTTGAGCCTGGGACGCTTGACCTGCCGCTGGAGCACCTTCACCTGGTGGCGGAGCACGAGGAGCTCGATGTCCCTCGCAGCGTGTTGGCGACCTCCGGCTCCGAGGAGACGGCGGACCAGGAAGTAGAGGAGCGAGAACAGCATGGAGCTCCTTCGGCCGTGGGAAACCGCATGCTACAGGTGCAGTTGACACCAGAATCGGGAAACTGAACCCTTCAGGGCGACAAGGGTGCGGATGAGCAGGTAGACGAGCGACACTCAGCCGATCGTACCGGGCTGATCTGAGCGCGAATCGGGGTTTCCGACCCCCACGGGGCCACATGCCGCTGCGGAGCGATCACTGCCAACGTCGCTCTGCTGGCGCTGGACGAGCTCGACGCCTGACGCGCACGCGTCTACGGTGAGGCCGTCGCAGGGACCGAGCGTGAGCACGATGGCTTCCCAAACTGCACGGTATGACAGCCACGAGCATCGAGGCTTAGGGTGTTTTCTGGAGAGCGACCCAACCGCGAGTAGGCGGCAAGGGTAGTAATAGGTGGAATGGTGGGCCTTCCCAATCTTCACGCGATGTTGCGACCGTCCTCGCGGACGGCGCGACTCGATGCTGCGGCGTTCGCAGAAGCCGTGCTACCGCGCATGCCGGCGATGCTTCGGTTAGCAGCCCGCCTGGGCCCCCAAGACGCATTCGAAGACGTTGTCCAGGATGCGCTGATCCGGGCCTGGCGCCATCGTTCAAGCTACGACGAACGTCGGGGCACCCTCTCCGCTTGGTTGATGACCATCGTGGCGAACGAGGCGCGGCGTGCGCACTCGCGGAAGAGGCGGCCGCTGGCTGTCTCCCCCTTTGCGGCGCCTGCAAGCGAGGACGGGAGCATCGACCTCGAAGCAGCCCTCGGGGATCTGGCACCACGGCAGCGCCTGGCGGTCGACTGCCACTACTTCGCCGGTTTGTCAATTGGCGAGACCGCGGCCGTCATGAGGTGCAGTGAGGGGACGGTCAAGTCGACATTGTCTGATGCCCGAGCTCGACTACGCGATTACCTGGAGGAACGCTAGATGGCAAGCGATGCTGATATCGATCGGATGCTGTTGGAGCACGCAGCGCGATGGCAGGCAACCATCCGCACTAACGCCTCCATCGATGTGGGGACATTTCGTGGCGGTGCGTCACGTGGACCGTTTGCGGTCGCCATGATCACCGTTGCAGCCTTCGGAGTCGTCGCAGCAGCGGTCGCGGTGAATTCAGTTGGCCCCTTGACACCCGTCGCCGAACCCGGGTCGAGCCGTTTCCCGGCGCGAACCGACGCAACGTTGTCGGCAAGCACGGCGCCGCCGAATGGCCTCCAGGACGATGTCGTCGGCATCGGCGATGTCGTTGTCGCAACCGGGACTCTGGTCGCGACCGGACCCACGGAGGGGTTCATTTGCACGGAACTTGCTTGGGCAGGAGAGTGGCCCGTTTGCGCGAGCTCGACGGGTGTGCCGGTCCGCCTGAACGACGACGCCTTGGGTGGGCAATACGTCAAGGTCCGAGGGGTCTGGGATGGCACGTCGATCGAAGCTCGCGAAATCACCCCGGTCGACGAACCTCCGCCGGAGCCGCTTCCCCGGATCGCTTGCCGCGCCCCCGCCGATGGCTGGCCTGGTCAACCCAGGGGCGATGATGGGGAGTCGGTGGTTCGAGCTCTTGAAACAGAGTTGCTGCGTCACCCGGCCCTCTATGTCGGTATGTGGTCGGGTGTCGCCGACTCGGGAGGCGCGGCTGGCGACGTGCGCGTGCTCGTCGTCGGCACTGTCGGGAGCGTCGACGCAGCAACCGATGAACTAGCCAAGGTCTACCCCTTCAACTTCTGTGTCGTCCCGGTTGAGTTCAGTGCCGATGATCTCACTGTCGTGGTGTCTAGCCTGTCGTCGTTCGAGTTCCCATGGAAGCTTCAACTTGATCCTGCGATTGACCGAGTGGTCATCACGACCAACGCCCTGAGCCAGGCAATGGCTGACGCTCTGGCGAGCCTCGCTGACCGGATCGAGCTGCGGACGCATGTAAGGAGGGACGGGTAGGGCGACGCCGCACGCGGTGGCTTCGCTGGGCGGATGCTGGCGGTGGTCCGAACGGGAGTGCACCTCGGCCCTCGCGCCGGGAATCAGGGCCTGGCCACAGCGCGACGCACGGTTTCGCAAGCGCCCGCTAACCGTGCGCTCGCGGAAACCCACTGTGCGTATCCGACGAAGGTCACCGGTCGCGTCCTGAGACCGCTGTAAAAGTGAAGACGGCGTAGGCTCCGAAGCGGACCTTGGAAGTTCGCATCAGGAGACCACGCCGTGGATCGAAGAATAGCCCGAAGCGTCCAGATCGAGGCCGCCATCGAGGCGGCCCTGCTCAACGGGACCGGTGGTCCCGACCAGCTCTCCGAGCTCGGCCGCCTGGGTGCCCAGCTCATCCTCCAGCGGGCGGTCGAGGACGAGCTCGAAGCCTTCCTCGGACGCGCCCGGTATGCCCGGAACCCCGATGCCGCAGGCTCCCGCAACGGCACCCGCCCGCGGCGGGTCCAGACCGCCGAGGGCGAGATCACGGTCGCCATGCCCCAGGTCCGCGACACGCTGACCCGGTTCGTGAGCTCGGTCATCCCCGACACCCGGGCGGTCGTGCGGACCCGGCCCCTCGAAGCGCTGGTCATCGGCGCCTACGTCCGGGGCCTGAGTGACCGGGACATCGAGAGCCTCGCCCGGGTGGGAATGATCACGTCAAGCGGCCCCACCGTGATCACGAGTTTTGGCCCCACCCCCGACCGATTGGTGGGTCTCTGACGGGCTGCTGATCAGGCGGCTGGCGACCCCTCCTTCCGCTTGCCCTGGCTCGTCCGAAGCCGGTACGACGAGGTTCCGGTCTCGAGGATGTGGGCCCGGAAGGTGAGCCGGTCGACGACCGCGGCAGCGAGCCGTGGGTCGGTGAATGTCTGGCCCCACTCGCTGAAGGGGGCGTTGCTGGCGACGGCGATGCTGGCCCGCTCGTCGCGTTCGGTGAGCACCTGGAACAGGAGCTCGGCACCCCGCCGGTCAAGGTGCAGGTACCCCAGCTCATCGAGGCAGAGGAGGTCGATGCGGCCGTACCTCCCGATCACCTTGGACAGCTCGCGCTCGTCCTCGGCCTCGACGAGCTCGTTGACGAGAGCGGCCGCCGTCACGTAGCGGACCCGCAGGCCCGCCTCGCAGGCGGCGATCCCGAGCCCGATGAGCAGGTGCGTCTTGCCGGTCCCCGAGTCGCCCAGGAGCACGACCGGTTCGCCGGCGCTGATCCAGGCACCCTGGGCGAGGGTCGCCAGGGCAGCCGGTTCGATCGAGGGCGTGGCGCCGAGGTCGAACTCCGACAGCCTGAAGGGTTCAACAATCAGGATCACGCCGCCCGGCGGTACTCGTGGATCAGCCCGCCGAGCACGTCTCTTCGTTCGACCAGGGTTGGGGTGGCACCCGTAACCTGCGGTGCTCGGTGACCTGCCGGCACGGCCAGGCCCAGTCCCCGGTGCGGTCTCTCGTCGACGTAGTGGTCGACGTACGCCCCGAGCACGTGCTCGAGATGGCGAGGACCGTAGACCAGGACCTGGTCGAGGCACTCCCGGCGCACGGTCCGCACGAACCGCTCCGCGAAGGCATTCGCCCGAGGTGCCCGGACCGGGGTCCGGATGACGCGGACGCCCTCGGCCCGAAGCACCGCATCGAAGGGCCCCGAGTACTTGGTGTCCCGGTCGCGCACGAGGAACCGCACACCCGACAGGCGCTCCTCGATGGCGAGGTTCCTGGCCTGCTGGGTCACCCAGGCCGAGTCAGGGTGTGCGGTCACGCCGGCCAGGTGCACCCGTCGCGTGGAGAGCTCGATGAAGAACAAGGCGTAGAGGGTCCTGAGACCGATCGTCTCGACGGTGAAGAAGTCGGTCGCCCAGATCCCCGCTGCCTGTGACCGCAGGAACTCGGCCCACGTCGGGCCACCCCGGCGTGGAGCAGGGTTCATGCCGTTGCGCCGGAGGATCGTCCGGACCGTCGTCGCAGAGATCCTGATCCCGAGCTTGCGGAGCTCCCCGCGGATCCGCTGGTATCCCCAGCGCGGGTTCTCCCGGCCGAGTCGGACGACGAGGTCCCGGACATCGGGCCCGATCGGCGGGCGTCCGGGGTGCCCTGTCCGCCGATACGTCCACTTCCTCCGGGCGAGTTCCCGGTGCCAGCGCAGCAGGGTCTCCGGCCGCACGATGAACGACGACCAGCTGCCTCTCGGCAACCCGGTGCTCGCGGCCGCGAGCAGGACCCGGTCGAGACGGTTGAGCCTGGGACGCTTGACCTGCCGCTGGAGCACCTTCACCTGGTGGCGGAGCACGAGGAGCTCGATGTCCCTCGCAGCGTGTTGGCGACCTCCGGCTCCGAGGAGACGGCGGACCAGGAAGTAGAGGAGCGAGAACAGCATGGAGCTCCTTCGGCCGTGGGAAACCGCATGCTACAGGTGCAGTTGACACCAGAATCGGGAAACTGAACCCTTCAAGGTCGAGGACGACCCCCGCCTTGCGTTCGAAGTCGGGGTCGCGCGGAAAGAGCCAGCTCCGGTACGTCCACGGCCGCAGGGCGTCCTCGCGCAGCCAGCGCCAGACGGTCGTCAGGCTGATCGTCGCCACGATCTCGCGGCGGACCGCCTCGCGGGTGATGTCGGCGACGGACAGGCGCGCGAGCGGCAGACCCGCATCGCGCGGGCGCTCACAGGCGAGGGCCTTGATCTCGACCACCACCCGAGGGGGAAAAGGTCCGCGGCCGGCCGGACCGCGGGCGATCGGCGAGACCCGCCGCGCGATCCTCGAAGAACCGCTTGCGCCAGCGGCTCACGGTCGTGCGCACCGTGCCCAGGCGCTCGGCGATCTCATCGTTGCGCAGCCCGTCGGCCGCGAGCACGACGATCTGGGCCCGGAAGACCTCGCGCCGGCTCGCCGTCTGGCGGCGCGCCCGGCGCTCCAGGTCGGCTCGCTCCTCGGGTGTCAGCTCGATCCGGTACGGGCTCCGTCTCGACATCGGCTCCTCATCTCGGAGGAATCGTAGCTGCCGCCATTACGTCGCGCAACTTAGGAGTCGGTGTACTAGCCATGCTCACCATCTCCGCTTGCGCTGCGCACCGTCCTGAGCAAGACTACTCAACATGGTGAGTAGTGAAGATCCAGGCTCGGAGTACCGGCGCCCCCAGGCAGCCGAGCTCGCTCGCCGGCTGATGGAGCCCAGGCGGTTCATCCAGGTGGTGGCCGGACCCCGCCAGACCGGCAAGTCCACGCTCGTCGTCCAGGCGGTCGAGGCGCTCCCGGTGCCGGTCCGCGTCGTGAGCGCCGACGAGCCCGCGCTCCGGGGCCCGGAGTGGATCGCGACCCAGTGGGAGGCGGCGCGGCTCGAGACCGGCCCCGCCGGCGCCGTCCTCGTGATCGACGAGGTCCAGAAGGCCGCCGGCTGGTCGGAATCGGTCAAGCGCCTTTGGGACGAGGACACGCGCACGGGGCTGCCGCTCCGGGTGGTCCTGCTCGGATCGGCTCCCCTGCTCGTGGAGCAAGGGCTGACCGAGAGTGTCGCCGGACGGTTCGAGGTCATCCGGGTCCCGCACTGGTCCCTTGCAGAGATGCGGGCCGCCTTCGGGGTCACCCTCGACGAGTACATCTACTTCGGCGGCTACCCGGGTGCGGCCCCGCTCATCGGCGACGAGCCCCGCTGGCGCCGCTACATCCTCGACGCGCTGGTCGAGACCACGATCAGCCGCGACGTGCTCCTGCTCACGCGGGTCGACAAGCCAGCGCTCCTGCGGCGGCTGTTCGAGCTTGGCTGCCGGTACAGCGGTCAGGAGCTGAGCTACACCAAGATGCTGGGCCAGCTCCACGACGCGGGGAACACGACGACGCTCGCCCACTACCTCGAGCTGCTCGCGGGAGCGGGGCTCATCGCGGGCCTGCCCAAGTTCTCGGGCAACGCCGTCCGCCGGCGGGCGTCAAGCCCCAAGCTCCAGGTCCTCAACACCGCGCTCGCGACGGCACAATCGGGTCGCTCGTTCGCCGACACGCGAGCTGACGGCGAGGCCTGGGGCCATCTCGTGGAGTCGGCGGTGGGCGCGCACCTCGCGAACGCGGCGGCCACAGGCGAGCCCGAGCTCTCGTGGTGGCGCGAGGGGGACCGCGAGGTGGACTTCGTGCTCTCGGGAGCCGGCGGCCTCGCCGCGATCGAGGTCAAGAGCGGGCGGGCCCCAGCCGCGCATCCCGGAACCGCCGCGTTCACGGCCGCGTTCGCGGGCTGGGCCCGATCCGGCCGCTCCTCGTCGGCGGCGACGGGATCGCGCTCGAGCGGTTCCTGCTCGAGCCGGCGGAGCGCTGGGTGGCGCGATAGGGAGCCGGACCCGATGGTCAGGGTCCCCGTCAGTGCGGGCCGGGGCGGTTCGGTTCGATGGCCGCCGTCATCGAAATCGTCGTCGCGACTCCTCTCGCCCCGACCAGATCGACCAATCGAGATTGATTGGTCGCCAGAGCCGAAGGCCGCATCCCATCCGTGCGCCTCCTCCCGCGGCCGTCAGCCGAGTCTTGCTCAGGCAGACACAAGTCCATGGCGCGCGCGGCGAAGCAGTACCTCACGCAATCCGGTGGTGACGACCCACACCACGAGCAGCCAGGCGAGTGCCTGGTTGCCGAGGTCAAAGCGCATATCCACCAGCAGTACTGCGCCAGTGAAGACTGCGGTGATGAGCAGGTAGGTGCCCACGGCCACGCGCTCCTTACCCTTCATGACCGTGGAGTTCTTGTGAAACTCCGCCCCGAGGTCGGAGGGGGCACCAAAGGATCCCAGCGCCGCTGCGAAGGCGTCCTCGACGGCGGTACCAGCGTCGATGCGGTCCTGCGCGCTGGAGCGCACGTGGTCCGCCAGCTCGTCGAGGTGGGGGAGCAGTTCGGGGTGAGTGGCGCGCAGTTGGTCGGTCCACTGGCTGATGAGTGCGTCAAGCGAGGGCATGAGTGCCTCCAGTTGTCGGGCCGCGCAAGGCGGCGAGAGTTGATGAGATCAGGTCGAAGTCGCGCGTCTGGGCGTCGAGGTGGTCGCCTCCGGCCGGGAGGAGGCGGTAGTACTTTCTGAGCCGGCCGGCGTCAGACGTTGCCTGATAGCTCTCGATGAATCTCCGGGATTCGAGGCGATGCAACAGCGGGTAGAGCATCCCCTCGGTCCATTCGAACTGTCCTTCCGACGCCGCCTTGATGTCCTGCAGAATGGCGTAGCCGTAGCTGTCCCCCCTGTGAAGAACGGCGAGCACGAGTGGCGTGGCAGAGGCGGCCACGAGATCCTTTGCAAGTTTCACTTGGTCTCACATTTGTCGGTGTCGGATACCTAGAACTACTAGGTAGTATACCCAACAGTGCAAGGTATGCAAGACCCTGGCGAAGAGGGGCGCCCATGGCGGGCCGTGTCGAGGTGGTCGCCTCCATCTCCCGCCGGCGCAGGGACCCGCTCGCACGGGCTGCAACCGTGCCCAACGAGCTCGGTGGAGGTCGTCATCCCTTCGGGTGATTTGGTTCAACCTGGCGTCGGATCCGCAACCGGGGCTTCGAAGGTGCCGGGTAGACAGTTTTGGTCGGCGGGCCCACCCTTTCACTCGACAAGCGTCAACCGGCTCTGGAGCCACCGACTGGGCCCTATTGAGCTTGAGCCTCAGTCGCAGTGCAACCGGGACGTCAGGTCGATCGTGGAGGTCGGTCTCTCGCCCGACCAAACCCACGTCATCGTCGAGCACCGGATGATGCGCAACTACGTCGCCGTGACGAAGCGCACGATCGCGTCGACGAGACCATCGGCAAGCGCGTGGTCGTCGTCCGCGTAGCCAGCGACGATCTCACCCTGGCTGATCGCCGACGGCGCCCGCATCTCCGACTTGTAGACGTGGTTGGCGTTGGCGATCGTCACCCGCGTCTTGTTCTTCACGTCGCTCCCCAGGGCCGCGAAGACGTTGTCCGCATCGGACCCGGGCACCTGGGCGTCGTTGGCAGCCGAGACCACGAGGGCGCGACCGCGATAGGCGTGCAGCGCCGCGAGCGGCTCCGCGAGGATCAGCTCGCGCGCGACCTCTTGCTGCCCCGGGGCGTGGGTCGCCTGCCACAGGCCCGCGGCCTCGGGGAGCGCGGACAGATCGGGCGCCGGTGCGTCCGGCTTCAGCATGGCCGCGCGAAAGTCCTCGAGCGCGTCGTCCACGACGGCCGCGTCGGCCCCCGCCTTGATGCGCATCGCACGGATCTGCTCGATCGCCGTGTCCAGGAGCGAGCGCGAGGGCCCGGACAGGCTGATGAAGCCGCCGAAGCGCGGGTCCGCCTGCTTCGCGATGGCCGCCGACGAGGCGTGGATCGATCCCTCGCTGTGGCCGAGGAGAAAGATCTGGCCGCACCGGTCCCGCTTCGCGAGCTCGTCGAACGCGGCGACGGCCTCGTCGACGTAGTGGGCCAGCGACAGCACGTCGAGCATCTTCAGGTCCGCCGGCGCAGGGCTCTTCGGCATGTTGACGCCGGAGCCGACCTTGTCGAAGCGGATCGATCCGACACCGCGCGCCTGTAGCTCGAGCGCGAGCTGCGCTCCGCTGCCGTTCGTGCCAGGCAGGAGCGGCGACGTCCAGTTACGGTCGGTCGGCCCGCTCCCTGCGAAGAACACGACGCACGGCGCGGCGCCGTCGCTCGCCGGCAAAGAAACGGTCGAGGGCAACGTGTAGCCGGGCCGGCTGAGAACCACGTCCTCGTTCATCACGACGCCTTCATGCTTGATCCCGCGAGCGAGCGGGGCCGAGAAGCGACACAGGCAACATGATCAAGACGATACAGCACGCGACGCGGGAGACGAGACGCCAGGGCAGGGCTGACGAGTCCACGGCGACTCGCTCGCAAGCGAGCAGACAAGCACCTTCCGGGGTGGCGTGCGACCTCGCCATCGCGGGGACGCGATCGAGAGCCTGGGAGCCGACCGTCCCGGAGAAGTCGGCTCCATCGGGGCAACGCCTCCCCCGATCAGGTCCCGGTCACGCGATGGCGCCGCCGATCGACCGCGCCCCACCCGTCAACGCGATCTCCAGCGACAGTCGGACCGGGACATTAGGGTCGGTCGTGGAGGTTTGTCTCCTCTCGCCCCGACCAGATCGACCTTCCTTCACGCGGACGACGCCGGCCCCGAAGGCCGCGTCCCATCCCCGGGCTTTCGGTTGGGCGGTCAGCGTGAATGTGTAGTCGGTCACTCCCGGGACGTCGATCCGCTCGAACGCGGCCTCGGCGATCGCGTGGCGGCCGGCGTCCGAGGTCTTCGCCAACAGCGCCGGCAGCGACTCCAGGTAGGCGCGTACCTCGGCGGCCGTTGGGATGCGTGACGGTCGGACCACCGCCGCTGCGGCCTCGGCGTCGAGCCGCACCATCGTCGCCTCGAACCGACCCAGGTCGCGATCCTTCGCGAACCGCAGCGCCGCCTGGTCGCGCTCCCGGTTGATCCGTGCGGTGGCGAGGTCGTCGCCACCGTCCGGTTCCGGTCGCCTGGCCAGGGCAACGGTGTCGACCTTGAGCCTGCTCGACACCGCGACGTGCTCGAACGCCTTCCCGATCGCGTCCTCGTACACCTCGGCGATGTACGACTCGCCCCGCACCCGCGGGTCGAGCGTCTCGCCGTCGCGCTGGAGGCGGCGCGGGGCAGCGGCCGTGAACGGCTCGCAGGCGTCGGTATGGCGGTACCGCCCGACATGCCCGGTGAGCCGGCGGCCGCAGGCCGCGCAGGCCAGGAGCCCGGCGAGCCCGTACTGCCGTCGGTTCACCCCGCCGCGGTGTCGGCGACTGTACCGGGCGCGCATCACCTGGACGTGCTCCCAGGTCCCGACATCCACGAGCGCGCCCAGGGCGGACGGCTCGCCGGTCCGGAGGCGCCCCACGTAGAACGGGTTGGTCAGCACCTCCGCGACATACGTCGGTGCGAGCCCCGTCCCAACTGCGACCTCGCGGTCGGTCCGCCCGCCTGCCGCGAGCTCTCCGTTAGCGAGTCGACCACTTCGACAGGCCGGCCCCGGAGTACTGTGCTCTCACCATGGCCAGGCCCATACGCCGCCCGGGCAACCTGCCGGCTGAGGCGACGAGCTTCATCGGCCGCCGCCGTGAGCTTGCTGAACTCAGGAAGAAGCTCGCCACAGCGCGCCTGGTCAGCCTCGTCGGCCCGGGCGGTGTCGGCAAGACCCGACTCGCGATCCGGATCGGGACCGGTCTCACACGCAGCTTCCGGGACGGCGCATGGCTGGTGGAGCTCGCCGAGGTTCGGGATCCCGCGCTGATCTGCAACGCCATGCTGGCGGCCCTGGACCTGCGCGACCAGACGGCGACCGAGCCGCGGGCCCTCCTGCTCTCGTACCTGCGCGACAGGGAGCTTCTGCTCGTGGTGGACAACTGCGAGCACCTGCTGGGGGCGGCCGCGGTGCTCGTAGCCGATGTCCTCACGGCTGCGCCCGGCGTGCGGGTGATCGCCACCAGCCGCGAGCCGCTGTCGATCCCGGGTGAGCACGTGCTGCCGATCCCACCACTCGAGCTGCCTCGAGCCCAGGCCGACGAGTCCCTCGATCAGCTCCGCCAGAACGAGTCGGTCGAGCTCTTTGTCGAGCGGGCTGCAGCCGCATCGGGCAGCTTCGAGCTGACCGCATCCAACCGGGCGGCGGTCGTGGAGCTGTGCCGCCGGCTCGACGGGCTGCCGCTCGCAATCGAGCTCGCGGCGGTCAGGACGCGGGTCCTCTCCGTGGAGCAGATCCTCGATCGCCTGGCCGACCGGTTCGGCCTGCTCACGGGAGGAAGTCGCGCAGCCCTGCCGCGTCACCAGACGCTGCGAACCACGATCGAGTGGAGCCACGACCTGTTGGGGTCGGGCGAGCGGACGCTCCTGCGGCGGCTGTGCGTGTTTGCGGGCAGGTTCACGCTGGAGGACGTCGAGTCGGTGTGTACGTCCGACGACGTGCCGGCAGCCCGCGCCCTGGACCTGCTGTCATCACTGCTCGACAAGTCGCTGGTGATGAAGCAAGACGTACCGGGTCCCGCATGCTATCGACTGCACGAGACGATGCGCGAGTTCGCCGCCCTCAGGCTGAGGGAGGCGGACGAGGAGAAGGTCGTCGAGCTGCGGTGCGCCGAGTACTACGCCTCGAGGTGCCGGCCACCTGCAGTCGGAGCTCGGTACGGGCTGGTCGAGTGGCTCGAATGGACCGACGTGGAGATCGACAACATCCGGTCGGTCCTTCGGAGATGCCTCGTTCACGGCGGTATCTCGCGCGGAATGGACCTCGCCGCATCCCTCCAGCTGTATTGGGCCACGCGGGCGACGACTGAAGGCGTGCGGTGGCTGGACGAGCTCCTCGCGACCGGCGGCGGTGATCCAGAGCCCCGGGCTCGGGCCTGGTACCTGCGTGGGTTCATGGCCGTGTTGCTGGTCGATCCGACCGCTGCCACACCGGCGCTCGAGCGAGCGGCGGCGGCCGATCGAGAGGCCGGTCGTCTCCCACCGCTGGCGTCAGCGCTGTCCCTGGCCTCGATCGCTGCCAATATGGCCGGGGATCGAACTTCCGCCAGGCGATTGCTCGGTGAGGCCAAGGCCGTGACAGCGGGCGTTGATGACGTCACGGCTGCGCTCACGTTGCTGCTGGCTCGATCGTTCCATGGCTTCTTCGAGGGCGACCTCGAGGCCGCGAGCTCCGCGTCCTCGGAGGGCGTGCGTCTCAGTCGAGAGGTGGGAGACCTCTACACGCTCAAGGTCTGGCTGCTGAACCTGGGCACGGTCGCCTTGATCGCCGGTGACTTGGCCAAAGCGAAGCCCCTGCTGACCGAGGCTATGCGAATCGCCCACCAGATCGACGACCGGGTGCAGCTGGCGTACCTGCTCGACGCATTGGGCTGCCATGCTGCCGGATCCGGGCAGGCACGGCTCGCCGCGCAGCTGTTCGGAGCCGCGGATACCGTCCGCAGGGGGGCCGGCGCCAGCATCATGCCATTCCTCGGTCCACCGATGGCACGCGCCGAAGCGTCGGCGATCGCCGCGCTTGGCGCATCCAGGTTCGAGGCCGAATGCAAGGCCGGAGGCCGCTTGAGCCGGGACGCCGCGGTGCGGCTCGCACTCGGTGAACCCGGCCATGTTGCCGCTGCGGCATCGACCAGTGCGGGCGCGGGGTTGCTCGCGAAGCGAGAGGCGGAGGTCGCACGGCTGGTCGCTGACGGCCTGAGCAACAAGGAGATCGGAGCACGCCTGTTCATCTCCGAGCACACCGTCGACAGCCACGTCCGCAGCATCCTGAACAAGCTCGGATGCAACTCACGTGCCCAGATCGCCGCCTGGATGGCGTCGCCGAGCGAGTAGGGACGCCGAAGGCGAAGTCCACGAAACGGGCCGTGGGCGGGTGGGCCCGAGCATCGTGAACAGGAAGTTACCGCCGGCAAGGACTCCGCTGCCGGTCGACTAGTCACCCGATCACGAATCCCATCGATGGCGGCTCCCGTGTGCCCCCCTAGGCTGGCGAGCATGACTAGGGAGCTACCGACCCAACGAGTGCAAGTCAGCTTCGTCGGCACACCTCCGGCCCAGCAGATAGAGCGGGCGTCCGGGGTCAGCCAGGTGGAGGTTGACGGTCCCATCCTGCGCTGCCTGGTGTGCGGCAGCTTCCAGCCCTTTCTCGAGGCGCTGCGCGGTCACGAGGTCGTGAGCCTCAGTGCCTCCCCCATCGAAGTCCGTGCCCCACGTCAACGTCAACCACACCAGGGAGATCGAGCATGAATACGGCAGGCGATCACAGGTCGCTGGACAAGGTCGCCCGGATCACGGGCGGCATCTACCTCGCCTACATCGTGGCTTCGGTGCTCGCCACCATGCTGGGTCAGATCGGGCTGGGCGCAGCGCCACAGGTCTACCAGGCGATCACCACGAACGAGGGATCGTTTCGCCTGGGTCTCGTCGTCGCGCTGACAACCGGGTTCCTGTTCCTCACGGTCGCCTGGGGGCTCTACGTCCTCCTGCGACGGGTCAACCAGAACCTGGCGCTGCTCTTCCTGCTGCTCAACGCCGTCGGCGTCGCCATCCAGGGCGCGAGCATGTTGTCGCTGGTCTCCGCGCTGCTGCAGGGAGACGAGGCCAGCCACATGCAGGCGTATTCGGCGGCACAGCTGGAGGGGCTCGCGTACCTGTCCATCAACGTCTACAAGGCGGGCTGGGTCACGGCGCAGCTGTTCTTCGGCACGTGGCTGTTCCCGCTCGGCTATCTCGTCTACAAGTCCGGGTACCTTCCCCGGTTCCTGGGCGTCCTCCTGGTGCTCGACGGAGTCGCCGTCCTGGTCTGGTTCCTCCAGATCCTGCTCCTGCCGGACTACAACGCGATCCACTACCCCGGCCTCGCGTTGAGCTTCGTCGCCGAGCTCGGGCTCGGGTTGTGGCTCCTCGTCATGGGCGTGAAGGCCGTCGACTCCGGAGCGGGCCTGCCGGGCAAGGAGGGGCTCGCGGATCCGCTGGCCGAGGGCGCTCGCGCATGAAGGCGGTCGTCTGCACGCGGTACGGTCCGCCGGAGGTCCTCCGGGTGGAGGAGCGCGCTACCCCGGTTCCCCGGCAGAACGAGGTGCGCATCCGCATCCGGGCGACCGCCGTGACGTCGAGCGACTGCTACGTCCGGGGGCTCAACCTGAGTCTCGCGTACCGGCTGATGGCCCGACTCGCACTCGGGTGGAAGGCGCCCAGGCAACCGGTGCTCGGGATGGTGCTCTCGGGGGAGGTGGACTCGGTCGGGCCGGACGCCCGGTCATTCGACGTCGGCCAGCCGGTAGTCGGATTCGATCGACACCGCTTTGGGACGTATGCGCAGTACGTGTGCTGGCCCGAAGACGGACTTCTTGCGACGCGACCGGCGAACCTCACGGATGTAGAGGCCGCGGCCATCCCATACGGCGGGTTGCTCGCGCTCCACTTCCTGCGCGAGGCCGGCATTCGAGCGGGACAAAAGGTCCTCGTCTACGGCGCCTCTGGGGCAGTGGGCACGTCCGCCGTGCAGCTTGCGCGACACCTCGGCGCCCAGGTCACCGGTGTCTGCAGTACCGCGAATGTGGACCTTGTGGCATCCCTCGGCGCGTCCTCGGTGATCGACTACACCGTCGAGGACTTCGCCCACAGGGCCGAGCGCTACGACCTGATCCTCGACGCCGTGGGCAAGAGGAAGAGCGCGGCGGCGCTCCGGCGGTGCCGGCAAGTGCTGGTTCCGGGCGGCGCCTGCGTCTCGGTCGACGACGGGAGGCCGAAGGTTCGCCGCGAGGACCTTGTGCTGCTCAGCGAGCTGGCCACGAAGGGTGAGATCAGGCCCGTGATCGACCGCACCTATGCCCTGGACGACCTTCTCGAGGCGCACCGGTACGTCGACAACGGACACAAGCGGGGCAACGTGGTCGTCGCCGTGACGTAGGGCCGCGAACGGCCCTCCCGTCGAACCCGCCGGTTACCTGCCCGCGTTCAGTGAGGCTCCAGGCTCGGGACGACCAGCCAGCCCTCCGCCCGGCCCCGGTAGATCAGCTGCTCGGTAGATAGACCCGACCGCGCACGGAGGTCGGCGAGGTGGCGCTTCACGGTGCTCGGCCGAATGCCCATGAGTTCGGCCGCGTCCAGGACGGACCCGCCAACTGCGACATACGCGGCGAGGACGTCTGTCTGGCGCTGCGTTGCCTTGGGCGAGAGGGCCCCGCGTAGGTAGCCGACCCTCATGCGCTTCGTGCCGTCGCCGGGAGGAGATCCCGGGGTGTCCTGTTGATCATCACGAAGCGCAGCGATTGCTGAGTTAAGGAGGCCCTAGCCCTCTCGCCCCGACCAAATCTCAAGACACACCGAAAGCCGGGCCTAGATTGGTCCGGCTCTCTGTCTTGCCAGGTCTGCCCATCCGTCCCGAGTCTTCCGGACAGTACGAGATCCCGCCCAGCCGCAGCAACGGCGGTGTGTGCCGTCAGGCGTCCGGGAGTGTGGCCATTGCCTGCGCCTTCAGCGCTGCCGGCCGGAAGCATCCCTTCTTCTGTGCCGGACCGTCAGGACGCTGACGGCCAGGGCCGGAGGAGCGCAGCGAAGCGCCCGGCCCCGTAGCGCTGCCAGGTCCCGTTGAGCCGCAGGAGCCGCAGACGGACGAGGGCGGACACGCCGCGCCGGAACCAGCTCATGCCACGGGCCTTGAAACGGCGGGCGACAACGATGTCGACCGCCTTCTCCATCGGACCCGAGGAGGCGAGCGGCACGATCGCGTAGTTCTCGATCGCCCGGCGGTTGGTGGCGACGTAGCCCCAGACCGCGGTGAGCTTGTCCGAGCGGGCGAGGTCGGCCCCCGCCTCCTCGTACGCCCAGCCGGCGAGCAGCTCGAGCAGGCCGTCGGCGTCCCCCGGCGCCGCGACCGCGAGAGCCTGCTCGAGGCGGTCGGGCCGCTCGTCGCCGATGGCCCGCCGGAGGGCCTCGACGAGGTGGTACCAGTCGAGCAGCTCGATCGCGTCCGGGAAGCTGCGCTCCCGGATCCAGCGGATGCTGGCCGCGCCGTCGGACACGAAGTAGATCCGGTCGGCCTCGAACACCCCGAGTCCCGTGCACAGGGCGGTGAACCGCTCGGCGAAGCCGGTCCAGGTCTCGGTGCCGGCGTCGAGGGTGCGGCCCGTCAGGGCTCGCCGGTTGCGTCCGGTCCGCCTCGCCCCATCGAACACGAGGCCGATCTTGACCTCGAGCTCGGTCCCGCTCGCGCGGTCGTGGACCATCGTGCCGTCGACGCTGACCCAGGCGGTGCCGCCGCGTCTTGGCCGGTCGCGTCGGTCGGGATGGGCGCCCAGCAGGGCCTCCGTCTCGGCGGCCCTCGCTGCCTCGAGCGCCGCACCCTCGCTCGCCACCCAGCGGTGGAGCTCGCTGCGCCCGATCGACCAGCCGCGCAGCTCGCCCGCGGTCTCGGCGGCTTTCGCATAGCTCATCTCGGTCACCAGCCACAGACCGCGCTCGCGGACACCGAGGGTGTGCTGGGTCCGGGACTCGAGCCCGAGGGCGACATCGAGCGGCACGGTCTCGGTCCCGCACCCGGTGCAGCGGTACCGGCGGCGCCGGAGCTCGACCTCACCCGTGAGCGTCACCAGCCGCCGCGGCGCCCGACCGTTCGCCTTCACGGCCCCGCCACAGCCCTCGCATGCGGCGGGTGTCGGCAGAGACGCCTCGAGCTGGGTCACGAGGGCCCGCCACAGGGCGGTCCCGACCTCGGCCAGGGCCGCGCTCACGGTGCGCTCCAGCGAGCCGACGTCCGCGTGGTCCGTCGCGAGATGCACCTGCACCGGGACCGTACACTCCATCGCGAGCCCCTCGTCACTGCTGCTGATGTCAGAACCAACAGCGTGACCGAAGGGGCTCATCTCGTTCCGGCCGGCCCAGCACAGACGTTGGGATGCTTACCTGCCCGCCGGACAGGCTTGACGCACCAGGCACAGACACGTACGCTAGGACGTACGTACAAGGGAGGCCGACCATCACCACCGTCACCGCAACCGAAGCGCGCAAGCAGCTCTACAAGCTCCTTGACGACGTGTCCAACTCGCATGAGCCGGTCCAGATCACCGGCAAGCGCGGCAACGCAGTGCTGGTCGGTGAGGATGACTGGCGCGCCGTCCAGGAGACCCTGTACCTCGTGTCCATCCCGGGCATGCGCGAGTCGATCATCGAGGGCATCGGGACGCCCGTGGAGGAACTCGACGGCGAACTCCGCTGGTGAGCTGGAGCCTTGTCTACACCAGGCAGGCCCAGAAGGACGCCGAGAAGCTCGCCGCAGCCGGCCTGAAGCCCAAGGCCGAAGCCCTGCTGGCGATCCTCGCCGGGAACCCCTACCAGACGCCGCCCACCTTCGAGAAGCTCGTGGGCGACCTGTCGGGAGCGTACTCCCGGCGCATCAGCCTTCAGCACCGCCTGGTCTACCAGGTCCTCGACGATGCCAAGACCGTGAAGGTGCTCCGGATGTGGACGCACTACCAGTAGGCCAGCCGCGGAGTCACCCGAGGCGCACCGGCAGCGGCCAAGCGACCGGGACAAAGAGGTCGGTGCCGGTGGTTTGAGACCTCTCGCCCCGACCAGATCGACCTTCTTCGTGCTCAGAACAGCCCGTCTCGAGGCCCTCGGCCAACGCCCCTGGTCACCCCAATGGTCTGGGCGCGCCGCCATGGCCAATCCCCCACGATCCATGCCAACCTCGGCCTTGGCTCAGCGGCGCGAATGCTCAGTCGGGCCTGACGCTTATCACCACATTGCCCTTCTTATGCCCCTTCTCGACGTACTCGTGCGCCTCGCGAACGGCCTCGAGCGGATAGGTCCGATCGACCACCGCCCGAAGCGAGCCCGCCTCGAGCATGTCGCGGAGGTACCAGAGGTCGGCGAGCTTCTCGGTGGTGCTCGAGCGAACCGACCAGCGTCCGCGGCGACATCGTCACGTGTGTAGTCGATCACTCGCTCCGCGCCCAATGACCGCACGAGGTCCAGGTCGGCCGTGCTGGACACCCCGGTGACGCGGGCACCGACAAGCCCCACAACCTCCATTCGATCGTTGACAATGAAGACATAGGGGGACACGATCAACCTAAACCTTCAATCTCTTGGGGAGAATGAAGGCCTGCGAGGAGTGATTGCGGGCGGGGACGGCTCGGATCGATGGCCGCCGCCGTCGAAATCGTCGTCCTGAGTCGTGTCGCCCTGACAGATTGCGGATCTGAGTATGCGCCGCTGGCTGTTCACGGATGGCTCGCCGTGACCTCAAAGAGTTGCCATTCGCCCGGCACCCCGCGCAGTGCATGTTGTCCCGCGTCCTGCATTGGCACATCGGGAAGTGCGGAGGCCAGGTCTGCGGAGACGAGGATGTCCCCCGCCCCGGCTGTTCCCATCACCCGCGCGGCCGCGTGGACAGCCAGCCCGCTCACCTGTTCGCCACGCATCTCCACGTCGCCCAGGTGCAGGCCCGTTCGGACGCGAAGACCGAGCCTCCCCACGCTTCCACGCATCGCCACCGCGCAGCGGATCGCGTTGCCCGGTCGATCGAAGACGGCGAAGAAGGCGTCGCCGGCCGTATTGACCTCGCGGCCACGATACCGCGCCAGCTCCTGGCGCACCGCTGCCCTGTAGGCGTCAAGGACCTCCCGCCAGCGCTCGTCGCCCAGCGTGACGATCGCCTGGGTGGATTCCACGATGTCGGTGAACAGGAGGGTCAACCGGCTGCGCGCGGGCAGTGCTCGGTCGACGATCGGCCGCAGTCGATGACGCACCGGGGCGAAGGCGAGCCCGGCGGCCAAGCCCACTGCGGCCGCCATCAGATTGGAGCCCGACCGAACCTTGCCTGCAGTACGTTTTGCGCCACCACGTTTGCCGCGCCGAACACCACGAGCAGCACCAGGCTGACGGCCCCGTAGAGGGCAGTCCGGTTCAGGAACAGGTCAAGGTCGTAGAGTCGATAGCGAAGCATTGCGACCGCGAAACCGAGTGGCATGGCGATCCCGAAGCCGGCAACCGTGGTGACCGTCACCAACACGTTGACCTGGTCGAGTGGGACGATCAGCAGCGCGCCGACGTTGAGGCCAACGTTCAGGAACACCGCGAATGCCGTCGACCATGCGATCCAGCGCAGCTGCAACGCCTCCTCGCCCTGCGACCGCCTCAGCCGGAGCACGATGGCCACGCCGGCAGCCGCCACGATGCCCAGACCGGCCAGGTACAGGACGATGCCAAGCGGCGAGAGCGCCAGGCCCTCGAGCTCCGGCACGCCGGTCGGGTTGGGGGCGCCGGGCAGGGTACGGAGCTCGAGCCCGCGCGGGTCCAGCACCGTTGCGATCACCAGGAGCACGGTGACGGCCACCGCCGACCGCGCCACCCACCGCCAGCGGCGCGACAGCAGCCGGCCATTCGGAACAAGCAGGAGGACGATCGGCGCCAGCCCAGCGGGGTACACCAGCGTGAGGGCAACGCTGCCGAACCACGGGATCCATGACGTGAAGGGTGCCTGCGGGTTGGTATCGAGGGCGTAGCGCGTGAACTGCGTGGCTGCGCCGTTCAAACCCATGACCAGCGCCATCGCCAGGAAGATCCAGCTGTGGCGTTCCCGGTCTGGCGCGACGCGACCAGGGCGCCGAGGATGCCGAAGCTGACGGGCAGCACGATCTCGGCCGCGCTTGTCTGATCGAGCGTCTGGATCGACGCGCGATTGACGAACGCGAGCAGGGCGGTGCCGGCCGCGGCCAGCAGCGTAGCGACGCAGATCGACCACGCGAGGAGACGGGCGCTCACACGGGGATGCTAACGGACGCGCTCCGCGCAGAGGAACCCGAAGATGACTGGTTCTGGCTGGTCTTCAGGGCGCCACATTCCGCGAGCATGTGAGCCGGCACGACGGGTACGAGGCGTCTGGGGCCGCAGCCGGCGTGTGCTAGGCAAACCGCTCGACGCGACCGCCGCCTGAGCCACCGCCCACGATCCTGATGGTCAGTTGGGAATTGCCGCAATGACTCCTCTCGCCCAGACCAGCTCGCTTCAGCACCGGATTCGTGCGTGGATTCATGCCCAGGTCAGGCAGTGGCGCTGCTGACCCACCGCTCCGTGCCCGTCAGAGCGAGCTCCAGCGGCCATGAGACCGGGACACTAGGGTCGGTACTGGTGGTTTGTCTCCTCTCGCCCCGACCAGATCGACCAATCGAGATTGATTGGTCCCCAGCCCCGAAGGCTGCATCCCATCCGTGGGCCTTCGCGCTGGCGGTCAGCGTGAACGAGAAGTCGGTCGCCCCCAGCACGTCGATCCGCTCGAACACGGCTTCCGCGATCGCGTGCCGCCCGGCATCCGAGGTCTTCGCCCACAGCTCTGGCAGCGACTCCAGGTACTCCCGCGCCTCGGCGGCGGTCGGGATGCGTGACGGGCGGACCACCGCAGCCTGAGCCTCGGCGTCGAGCCGCGCCATCGTCGCCTCCAGCCGACCGAGGTCGCGATCCTTCGCGAACCGCAGGGCCGCCTGGTCACGCTCCCTGGTGATGCGGGCCTGGGCCAGGACGTCTCCGTTGTCGGGCTCCGGTCGCCTGGCCAGGGCGACCGTGCTGGCCTTGAGCGTCGACGAGACGGCCACGTGCTTGAATGCGAGGCCGATCGCGTCCTCGTACACCTCGACCTTGTAGGACTCGCCCTTGACGCGGTGGTCGAGGTTCGTCTTCGCATTGCGCCGGTGGCGGCGCGGGGCAGCCGCCCGAAACGCCTCGCAGGCGTCCAGATGGCGGTACCGCCCGACGTGGCCGGTCAGGCGGCGGCCGCAGGCCGCGCAGGCCAGGAGCCCGGCAAGGCCGTACTGGCGGCGGTTGACCCCGCCGCGGTGCCGGCGGCTGTACCGGGCGCGCATCGCCTGGACGTGCTCCCAGGTGCCGGCGTCGACGAGCGCGCCCAGGGCTGACGGCTCGCCGGTCCGGAGGCGCCCCACATAGAAGGGGTTGGTCAGCACCTCCGCGACGTGCGTCGGCGCGAGGCCCGTGGCCTTCCCGACCTCGCGGTCGGTTCGCCCGCCTGCCGCGAGCTCGTAGGCGCGGCGGACGAGGCAAGCGCTCCTCGTCGACGGTAATCGTCCGGCCATCCCGCACCGTCCCCAACGGCGCCTTGTTGCCGCCCGGGACGCCGAGCCGCCGGCGCTTCGCCGCATAGCCCTCCCGGATCCGCTTCGCCAGCCGCCGGCTGTACGCCTCGGCCTCGACCGCCTCTCGGGCCCAGCGCTCCCACTCGTCCTCGTCGGTCGAGAGGACCCGCTCGTCGGCGAACAGGATCACCGCGCCTCGGGCGTGGAGGTCGTGGCGGGCGTTGACCGCGGTCCGCAGGTCCCGGGCGAAGCGGCTGACATAGCCGACGACGAGGACCTCCCAGTCCTCGCCCGCGCCGGCGAGCATCTCCGCCCACTGGCCGGTCGCCGCGATCGTCCGCCCCGAGTGGGCAACCTCGTGGGGGTCAGAAACCCCGATTCGATCACGCAGCGACTCGGTCGTGCTCGTGGATCAGGCCGCCGAGTGCGGACTTCATGGGTTTTGGCCACCCGGTTTCACGGCGGGTTCCACCCGAGCGCCGAAGCACTGCGAGATGGTTAGGCACTTCTCTTTGGCCTGACCCTCACGGGTACGACTTGCACAATAGGGAGAGGCAGCCTACTATAGCGTCATTACTGGCACTATTGTAGGAGCAGCCATGGACCTGGGTCGGCCGATCCGAGCCGTCGTTCCGTCGCTCGACGGGCCCGTGCTCGAGGTGCTCGCGGGCACGTCGCGACCGCTGACCATCTTCGAGGTCCAGCGTCTCGCGGGCGTCGGGAGCCCTTCGGGGATCCGTAAGGTCCTCGAGCGCCTCACGCGCGAGGGCGTGGTCGAGGTCGACCGTCGCGCCAATGCCGCCTACTACACGGCCAACCGGGAGCACCTTGCGTGGCCCGCGGTCGAGATCCTCGTCGGGCTGCGGAGCGCGCTGTTCCGGTTGCTGGCGTCAGAGATCCACGCCTTCGCGGTCCCTCCCGTCCATGCCTCGCTCTTCGGCTCCGCCGCTCGGGCCGACGGAGACGCGGAGAGCGACATCGACGTCCTTCTTGTCAAGCCCACCCTCGATGACGTCGCCGAGGAAGCCTGGGCCTCGCAGCTCGACACGCTCCGTGCGCGCGTCCTCACGCGCACCGGCAACCGCTGTCAGGCGTTCGACCTCTCGCTCTCCCGGCTGGCCGAGCACGTCGGCGCCGACGACGCACTCCTCCGGTCCTGGCTTGCCGATGGCGTCCTCCTGTTCGGGCAGCCGCTCTCGGACCTCGTCGATCAGGCAAAGGCGGTGGTCGCCTGATGGCGCGGGCGAGCGGACGGACCGCGACGTGCGGGCGGGCCGAGGCGATCGCGCGCCTGCGCCAGGCGCGCGCATTCGTCGAGGTCGCCGAGCTCTGTCTCGCCGACGTGGACAACCCGGACCTGCCGCTCCGTGGGGTCGCGGGTGCGCTCGCCGCGCTCGGCGGGATCGCCGCGTCGGACGCCGCATGCTGCGCACGACTCGGGCGACGCTCGAGGGGCCAGGATCACGCCCAGGCGATCACGCTCGTCGCCACCGTCCGCCCCGATGGCGAGCGGTTGGCGCGTGACCTCGGTCGACTCATCGCGATCAAGGACAACGTCCACTACGACGCGATCATGATCTCGATGACCGATGCGAAGGCTGCGGTCGCTCAGGCAAAGCGCATGGTCGGGATCGTCGACGAGCTCCTTCGCTGACGACCGCGCGAACGCAGTCAGGCCTGCGGCTGCACCACCACCGGGAGCGCGCGTGTGCGCGCATGGAAGGCTTGGCGATTTCCTGCCGATTCCAACGGGGCCGGGACAGGCTCCGCGTCGGCACGAAGCTGGATCGATACCACAGCGCCGCGCTCGGCGAGTCACGCCGCGGCGGACGGCAGGGCTTTGGGCCCGCCGACGCGGATCGGCAAAGGCCACGTGATCGGGACGTCAAGGTCGGTCGTGGAGGTTTGTCTCCTCTCGCCCCGACCAGAACATCCGTTCGACGGATCCGGCCGTGCCCCCTGTCAGCAACAAAGACGACGCAGGCGGGCCTGATCCGGATCGTGCCCGTGCCGCCGCCGACACCAGCGATGGTCGTGCTGCTATCCACAACGACGGCCGTCGGTCCCCAGTCGGGTCCCGATGGACGGTCGGATCCTGCTGGACGCGTGCAGCCTCCGATCATCAGCGCCAGAGCGGCAGCGAGGACCAGCCGGGAACCGGTCAATTCAGGAGCACCTGGTACTGAGCTCCAAGCCCATCGTCGGCCCAGACCAGCTTGCTGAAGACGGGATGGTTGTTGGCAACAAGATAGCCATGTGTCACGCCAACGCCCTTGTGGTCAATGAACCACGGGCTTCCGCTGTCACCACCTTGGACCTGGCCGGGCGTGTCCATCTCGACCATCTCCATCTGGAGACCACCGTTGAGGATCAGTACCGCCGGCCGGCGCTGTCGTCGGGCCGGCTCCGGTTCTTCCCCGGCCGGGCGACGCCGAAGCCGTGTCGGTTGCCATCTGTTGTGCGACCAACCGCCCGCGACGGGGGATCGACCGGCACTTGATCGCTCGGCGCCATTGTTCATAATTTGGATGTACAACATGAGATTAGTTCCGAGGCAACCCGGTGACAACGGCTCAGCAGCATCCAATCCACAGGTCCGACGCCGTGCGGCGCCCGCCGCCGGATCGCTGGCGACGGCTGAGCATCGTCGTGGCCGGCATCGCACTGGTCGTGTTCGGTGCGGCCTGGATGCACGTCGGGGCAGGGGCGGGCACCGGGATCATCGCGGCCGCGAACGGTGGCATCGATCCGCTTTCGTACCTTGACTGCAAGTTCGACGAGACCGGGTGTGTCCGGACGCCGCTCGCGGTCGGGGACGGCTTCCTCGTCATCTGCGAGAACTTCACCGCGAACACGTCCCCGGGGGGCATTGCGCGCGTCGTCTCCGTGTACGGGCCTGGTAACCCGGTCCTGGAGGAGTACACGGGCGCCCTGCCCATGGCCCTCAAGTGGGGCGACAAGCTCGAGGCCGTGATCAAGGCGATGGGTCGGCCGAGCCGGATCTCCGACCTGTACGGCCCTCCGACGTTCGTCTACACGTTCACCGGCGAACGATATGGATCGCTCGAGCTCCAGTTCGACGCCGAGGACCATCTCGTCCGGATCAACGCGGGCCTGACCCGCTGACCAGCTGGGGTTCCCACGGGCCCCGGCGCGTCTTCTCTCGTGTGCCGGCCAGCGGTTGAACGGTCAGGTGTGACTCTGTCTGCGCCGCCTGGCGGCACGTCTGTCGGGTGGCGAGCGGCGCCCGCGGTTGTAGTGCTCAGCGTAGATGCGGAGCGTGCCGTCGAGGTGCCGCCGACCGAGGATGAGGGTCCAGTCGAGGCACTCGGTTCGCATCGTCTCGATGACCCGTTCCGCGTAGGCGTTCGCGTTCGGAGCCCGGACCGGGGTGCGGATGACCCGGATCCTCTCCGAGCGCAGCACCGCGTCGAACGGGCCGCTGAACTTCGCGTCCCGGTCCCGGATGAGAAACTGGAAAGCCGGTGACCGACCGTCGAGCCCGAGCGCGAGGTTGCGGGCCTGCTGGGTGACCCACGCCGCGTCGGGGTGCGCCGTCGCGGGGCTGAGGTGGATCCTCCGGCTGCCGAGCTCGATGAACACGAGGACGTAGAGGGTCCGGAGCCAGGCCGTCTCGACGGTGAAGAAGTCGCACGCGATGATGCCCTCCGCCTCTGCCCGCAGGAACTCGGTCCACGTCGGGCCTCTGCGCCGGCGGGCAGTACCCAGTCGCGCCGACCGGAGCAGGGTGCGGATCGTCGTCGCACCCACTCTGAAGCCGAGTTTGCGGAGCTCGCCCCCGATCCGTGCAGATCTGGCTCCGGTGATCGGTGCCGTGGTGGACGACCTGCGCGAGTCGGAAGCCAAGCGGCGAGTGGAAGTCCCAGCCGTCGCCGTGCTCGACGATGTCGGCATCGCCGTCGGGTCTCGCCGCGAGCAGGCCTCGGCAAGCACGTGGCACAGCTTCTCGTAGAGGATAACGGCTTGGGGAAACGCTTCGAGCCCGTCCCCGAGAGGGCGAGATCAGTCTCCATTGTGCTAGCTGTCGTCGTCCTCGAAATCCGGCCAGGCCGCGATGTCGACGCCGTGGTTCTCGGGCGAAGCAAGCGTCCACCATTGGGGCGCGTGTGTTTCATCGGCCAGGCGCCCGCCCGCGGCGAGAGCCGCCGCGACTCGTGCCTCTGCCTGATCCGCGGGCACGCTGACGTCGATGTGCGTGCGGCCGCGGCCAGGCTTGGGAGGGCGCAGGCGTTGGAACGAGACGTGTGGATTGCGCCTGTGTCGATCGACAACGTCCTCATCCGCGCCGAGGCTCTTGTACCCGAGTACGGCGGCCCAGAACGGACCAACATCGCTGCCGGCATCCTGCGCCACGGCGATGCCGATGACCTGGACCTGGGAGGGGTCTGGCTCGACCTGCAACCGCCGAGCCTCGACCGAGATCCGGCGGGCCAGATCAACATCGCGCTGGCTCAAGGCCCCGTACTCTCCGGAGGCTGTGCGGACAGTCACTCCCTCCGGCCGCAGGTCAACGTCGGGGAAGTGGCCAACGGCCTCGGCAACCTCGGCGATTGCCGCCACGAACCTGGCGCCGTGCTCGAACGACCTGACACGGAAGTAGGCGTGTGCGCCCGAGAACAGGACCCGCCAGTCCTCGACTCCGTCAGCGTCGTGGAAGGCTCGGGCCGTCGTTCTCCTCTCGCTCATCCAGGAACCATAGACCTCGCGGACCCGGGAGGTTCACCAGGAACCGAGAGCTGCGTATACGAGTGCGTCTTGCGCTCCGCGCGATCCTGAGCAAGACTGCTGACCGTCTTTCACGGGGACGACGCTCGCCCCGAAGGCCGCGTCCCAGCCCTGGCGCCCATCGCCGAGCGGCACCAGGTCCGCTCATCGTGATGCTATGATGCGCAGATGACGAAGGTGCGGACGACCCTGACCATCGACCCCGAGGTGCTGCGCGCGGTCAAGGTGCGTGCCGCGCGTCTGGGCAAGGGCGACAGCGACGTGATCGAGGAGGCCCTCCGCCGGGATCTCGGGCTTGACCTGCTCGACCGGCTGTGGGCGGCCAATGACCTCGATGAGGCCGAGGCGCTCGCGCTCGCGAGCGAAGCCCAGCACCGAACGCGCGCCTGACCACGCCGCCGCGTGCGCGCCGTCCTCGACACCAACGTCCTCATCTCGGCGATTCTCTCACCGCGCGGGACACCCGCCCGGCTTCTGCTGGCCTGGCAAGCCGGAGCGTTCGACCTCGTCGTTTCGCCGGCCCTCCTGGCGGAGCTGCGCCGGGCGCTCGCGTATCCGAAGCTCGAGCGGCTCGTCTCGCGGTCGGATGCCGATTCGTTTGTCGCCTGGATCGGCCATTCGGCGGTGCTCGCCACGGATCCGGAGGGTGAGCCGCCCGTCCACGCGGCAGATCCGGCGGACGACTACCTGCTCGCCCTCGCGGCCTCGGAGCGGGCGGTGCTCGTGTCTGGTGACGCCCACCTCACCGTCCTGGGCAACCGGTTCCCGGTCCGGACGCCGGCCGACTTCCTGGCGTCGCTGGAGACGTAGGGCCGCCAGCACGTATCGAAATCGTCGTCGCCAATCCTCTCGCCCCGACCAGATCTCATGACATGTCGAAGCCGGACCCCTGCGGTCCGGCTTTCTTGTTGCCGGGCGGGTGGTCCTCCGAGCAGTCGCAACCGTAGGTCATCCGCGACCGGGAGGGCAACGCAGATGTGTACGGTCCTGATGAACCCGCACCCGGACCGCCGGCGTGGTCCGCCGCACCGTTCATTCTGTGGTTGACATTGAAGGGTTAGCGGACCAATCTTCAGCTATCCCTTCATTCTCGGCGGCCGAATGAAGCAATACGACTGGAGACGGCATGCCACGGTACGTCGAGCGGACTTGGGCGGGCGACCCGGGCGCGATGGGGGGACGCCGGGCACGAACGTCGTTCCGCTTCCGAGCATTCGTGCCGGACGACATCGCCGGACTGGCGCCCGTCGTCCCCTTCGAGGTGGCCGGCCTGGCGGCGGATGCTGAGGCCACGATCCGGGCCCTCAACGAGCGTGCCTCGGTCGGCGGCCTTGAGGCGATCGGCCCGTTGCTCCTCCGGGCGGAGGCGGTCGCCTCGTCGCGCATCGAGGGCTACGAAGTCTCGTCGCTCAACCTCGCCCGGGCGCTCGTGGATCCCCGAGCCGCGCGCGGGAGCGCCCGAACGGTGGCCGCCAACGTGTCGGCGATGGAGGAGGCGATCGCCATCGCTGACGGCGACCGGCCGATCGCGATCGACGACCTGCTAGCGATCCACGCGATCCTGATGTCCGGCGACGAGCGGGCACGGCCCGGTAACCTCCGCGACGAGCAGAACTGGATCGGCGGCCGGCTGGACAGCCCGCGCGACGCCGCATTCGTGCCCCCGCCGGAAGACCTGGTGCCCGCGTTGCTCGAGGACCTCGTCGCCTTCATCGCGCGGGACGAGCTGCCCGCCGTCGCCCAAGCCGCGATCGTCCACGCGCAGTTCGAGACGATCCACCCGTTCATCGACGGCAACGGGCGCGTCGGCCGCGCGCTGGTCCACGTGGTCCTGCGCCGGCGGGGGGTTGCCAGTCGGTTCGTGCCCCCGGTCTCCATCGTGCTCGCGGCTCGTCCGGCGTCGTACATCGATGGGCTCACCGCCTTCCGCGAGGGACGGCTCTCCGACTGGATCGCCTCGTTCTCCGGGGCGGCGGCCATGGCTGCCACGGTCTCGATCGACCTCGCCGACCAGGTGGCCGGGCTGCAGGCGGCGTGGCGCGAACGGGCCGGCCGACCGAGGGCCGGTTCGGCGGCGGCGAAGCTCATCACCCTGCTGCCGGCACTCCCCGTCCTCTCGGCGCCGACGGCCCGCGTTGCCATCGGTGTGAGCCAGCAACAGACGCTCGCTGCGCTCAAGGCGCTTGCGGACGCAGCTGTGGTGCACCAGATCAGCGGCGGCTCGTACGACCGGCAGTACGCGGCATCCGAGCTGTTTGACCTGCTCACGGCATACGAGGCCCGGGTCGTCAGCAGGATCGGCCAACGGGGATGGGGTAAGGACGGGGCGACAGACGGGGCGACAGGTCAGATGACACCGCAGCCGCCAGCGAGCCGGGATATTGAGGTCGATCGTGGAGGTTTGTCTCCTCTCGCCCCGACCAGATACGCCAGTTGATGCGCTTCGTGCTCAGAATCGCCACGCCGGGCTCTCACAGGCCAGTCCCATCTTGCCCCGCCGTACCTGAATGTCCCGCTGCCTGGTTCTGAGCCCCCCGATCTTGCAAGTCTGGCGACCCCGAAGCCCTGCCATCTCGTAAACTGACGGCATGTTGACGCGCGACCAGGTCAATGCGCTGAACCCCTGGTGGAGTGATGCGGGCTGGCGTCCGGCGGACGACCTGCACCTCGCCGCCGCTGACGAGGCCCCGTTCCGCTGGGATCCGCGCCCGTTCGATCCAGACGACCTTGCCTCAGGCGCCGTGTTCACCCTGCGCGGCCTCCGCCAGAGCGGCAAGACGACGCTCGCCAAGCGTCTCATCGCCGATCGCGTCGCCGCGGGCCACGGCCGCCGCACCTGCTTCCTCACACTCCAGACCGTCACCACCGCCGACGAGCTGCGCGAGGCCATTGAGCTCGTCCTGCGCCTCTGGCCGGACGCTCCCGGCGAGTGGCTGTTCGTCCTCGACGAGCTGACGTTCGTCCCGGACTGGGCGCGCCCGATCGTCTACCTGCGCGAGCACGACCGCGCGTTCCGCGCCGCGACCGTGCTCCTCATGGGATCGTCCGCGTATGATCTCGCGTCGTCGGCCGACCTCCTCCACGGCCGGCGCGGACGCTGGCACCGCCCGCTCGACCGGCTGCACATGCCGATGAGCTTCCGCGACTACACGGCCGCCCGGAGCCTGGCCGCGGTGCCGGAGGCGAGCATCGGTCTGGCGGACCTGCTCACCCCCGACGGACGCGCTGCGGTCGATGTCGCGAGCTTGCGCACGGCCGAGCTCGACCAGTACCTGGGCGAGTACGTCCGCTGCGGCGGCCTCCCGGCCCCGGTCACCGACATGCTCCTCGACGGGCGCGTCGCCGATGCCACGGTGACCGAGCTCTGGAGGGGGATCTCCGCCGACGCGCGGCGCCTGTCGCGCAGCGACCTCGTGCTGCGCAAGCTCCTCGCCCGGGCGGTGGTCGCGCTCGCCTCGATGACCGACACCGGGACCCTCGCCCACGAGCTCGATGTCAGCCGCCCCACCGCGGGCGCCTATGTGGACGTCCTCGCCGCGTCGTTTGCCCTGATCGCCCTCTACCAGCGCGACGCCAAGCGCCAGGACGGGCCAGCCCTGCGCCGGCCGCGCAAGCTCTACCTCGGTGACACGGCCCTGACGGCGATCCCGGGTGTGCTCGGCGGTCCGGCTCCGGTCGAGGGCGCCCTCGTCGAGAACGCCATCGCGATCGCGCTCCTACGGGCGGACCGGGCAGCGCTCGAGGGCTTCGCGCACCCCGATCACCTGTACTACTGGCGCAGCGCCGATGGCCGGGAGGTCGACTTCCTGGTCACGGATCCCGCACTCGTCGCGGTCGAGTCCAAGTACGCGACGCACCGCACCGGCAAGGACTACGAGAGCATGACCAAAGCGTTCGGGCGGGGGATCATGGTCAGCCGACGGGACATCGAGCTGGACCGGGAGGTCGTGACCGTGCCGGCGGGCGTGCTTCTGGCTCTGCTGGGATGAGGAAGGCTTGGCGATGACCGGCACCTGGCTGTCGATCCGCGTCGACCTCGTCGAGGGTCGCGGGGAGCGCCTATGGCCGCGACCCGGACGGATCTTCGCGGCGGCCCGGAGCCACACGTTCGCCACCCTCCGATCGCACGGCGCACGGACGGAAGCGCAACTTCACGAAGCTGCTGGACAACGCACGATGGTGACGGCTCCGGCATAGATCGTGCCCGGCGAGGTCGCCAGGTGGGAGGCGTGCACGAGATCCGGTCAGGCGATGGAGCGGTCGCGTAGCCACCGTGCCGAACCAGTCAGAGCGATGCTCAACGGCAAGGAGACCGGGACATTAAGGTCGGTCGTGGAGGCCTGTCTCCTCTCGCCCCGACCAGATCGACCTTCCTTCACGCGGACGACGCCGGCCCCGAAGGCCGCGTCCCATCCCCGGGCTTTCGGTTGGGCGGTCAGCGTGAATGTGTAGTCGGTCACTCCCGGGACGTCGATCCGCTCGAACGCGGCCTCGGCGATCGCGTGGCGGCCGGCGTCCGAGGTCTTCGCCAACAGCGCCGGCAGCGACTCCAGGTAGGCGCGTACCTCGGCGGCCGTTGGGATGCGTGACGGTCGGACCACCGCCGCTGCGGCCTCGGCGTCGAGCCGCACCATCGTCGCCTCGAACCGACCCAGGTCGCGATCCTTCGCGTGTGCGTGGTCACGCCGGCCACGTGCACGCGCCGCGAGTTCGACGAAGATCAGGATATCGGGCGTGGTGTTAGACTAGTCGCAGACCAGATGGAGAGGCGAATGCGACGGATCGGTGCGTATGAGGCGAAGACCCACCTTCCCCGGCTGCTGGACGAGGTAGCCGGCGGGCAGGCGATCACGATCACGAAGCACGGTGTCGCGGTCGCGGTGCTGGGACCTGTGTCGGCGTCCCCGACCCGGACGCCGCACGAGGCGATCGCGGGCCTGCGGGCCTTCCGCGCCGCCCACCCCCTCGGCGGGCTGTCGATTCGGGAGCTCATCGATGAGGGCCGGCGTTGATGTTCGTCGTGGACGCCTCCGTTGCGCTCGCCTGGTGCCTGGCCGACGAGTCATCCGAGCTCGCTGGGCGGGCCCTTGATCGGCTTGAACAGGACGAGGCGCTGGCCCCGGCGATCTGGCCGCTCGAGGTCGCGAACGGGCTGCGCACCGCGGAGCGGCGTGGACGGCTCGATCTCGCCGACATGGCGCACGTCCGCGAGTTGCTGGTGTCGCTTCCCATCGAGGTCGAGAGCGTCCCGCTGGACGTGGCGCTGGGCGAGGTGACCGAGCTCGCCCGCCAGCTCGATCTGACCGCCTACGACGCGGCCTATCTCGCACTGGCGGCGCGACATGGGGTTGCCCTGGCCACGGTCGATGCGCGGCTCAGGCGCGCCTGCGAACGAGCCGGCGTCGAACTCGTAGGCTGAGCGGGTCGGCCGTTCGCTGAGTCATCGAAATCGTCGTCGCGATTCCTCTCGCCCCGACCAGATCTCATGGCACATCGAAGCCGAACCAGGCACACCGACGTTCCTGTTCCTCGGTTGTGGCACTCGACCCGGACACAGGAGCGAAAGCCCCGGGCGTGCGGCACGGGCGCTTGTGTGCGACACGCGCCTGTCAGTTTGCAAGCCCGAGCCGGGGCCTAGGGTCGAACCTCGACGAAGCCCGCCGCACTGAAGTCGCCGTCGAAGGCCAGTGCCTCCCCGAGGCGCTCCCGGCGCATGACGACGAAGCTCGCGGCATCGACGAACGAGTAGACCCGCTCGTCGTGGCGCCGGAGCCAGGCCCTTGCCTCGCGCTCGATCCCCTCGTCCACATGCACGACGGTGAGCCAATCTGCGGACTCAACCGCGTCGAGGAACGCGACGGCCCCTGGGTGCCCGTCGCGCCGGCGCAGGAACGTCCAGGTCTCGCCGACGACGTGGTTGGTCGTCAGGAGCGCCTGACCGGGCGCCCAGAGGCGGACTGCGTCCGGGTGATTGGCATCACGCCGGAGCCGGAGCGCCACCCAGTAGGAGGTGTCGACGAACCTCACGAGCCGTAGACGACGTCGTCGACGGGTTCCGGCGCAGCATCACTGCCGCCGATCCAGTCGCGGAATGGATCGACCGTCGGCTCTGCCTCGCCGATCGAGCGTCGGACGGCGTCCCGGATGAGGGCCGCCTTGGACGTATGCGTTCGACGCGCCCGGGAGGCCAGCGCGTCGTCCAGCCCCTCCTCGATGTAGATCTGCAGTCGCTTCATTGTTGGAGTATACATCTAACGACAGCGTATACGCCACCATCCCTCGCGGCTTGCACTGTCGCGGGACTCGCGGTCATTCATGAAGAAAGGCGATGAGGGCTGAGGCAAGTTCGGCCGGAGCGTCCTCTTGCACAAGGTGGCCGGCCCGTGCAATGAGCCGCAGCTGTGCGCCCGGGATGCGTGAGGCGAGTTCGAGGCCCTTGGCCACCGGAATCCAGGCATCGTCCGCGCCCCAACACACCAGGACCGGGATGTCGATCGCGCCGTACCGATCTTGAATCTCGTCGGTGTGGCCTTGCTCGGCCTGGGCGATCTGACGGTAGAAGCTTGACTGGCCGCTGCCACCCAGCCAGGGTTCGACGAGCCGGTCGAGGGTCGCCGGAAGGAGTCCCCGACAGCTCGCCGAGCTGATGTATTCGCGAACCAGGGCACGATGGAGGGTTGGCGGGAGTCGACTGAACACCTCCGAGTTTTCGCGGACCAGCTGGAAGAACGGCGATCCCCACGGCGCCAGGGCGACCGCGTCGACCAACGCGAGTTTGCGGTATCGAGCGCCATGGAGCAGGTAGGCGCGGAGGGCGACAGCGCCGCCGAAGTCGTGTGCGATCACCAACGGTTCCGCCAGCCCCCAATGCGCCAGGAGCTCGGCGAACACCCGGCCCTGAGCGGCGAGCGACACATCTTGTCCATCGGCCTTTTCCGAGGCTCCATAGCCGGGCATGTCCCAGAGGAACACCTGGTGATCTCGGGCAAGCGAGCGGGCGATGCCACGCCAGACGTAGGAGGAGAAAGGAGTGCCGTGCAGGAGGACGACCGGTTCTGAGCCCGCCGTTCCTAGGGAGTCCCAGCAGACTCGGCCGGAGGCGCTGCTGTAGTTCTGGTTCAGCTGCCCATCGATCACCGTTGGCCGTCCCCCGAGTGAACGTTGACCCATGTCAGGTGCCGGTGGTCAGTCTCCGGGTTCATCAATGCGCCCTTTCTGAGGCTCCTGACACCGTGTCGACGATCCGGGACTTGGCTCACCCTACCCAGTATCACCATGAGCCGATAGTGGGTTCTGCGGCCGCGTCTGCGAGGCACGGCGCGGTGTTCGCGAGCGCTCGCGTCGATCCCCCCGTCCGGCTATGTCACGCCGGCTCGCCCACCGAATCGCTTGCCAGTTGCGCCGCCGTCAGTTGAACGATGAGGCGGTCGCGGCGATCCATCACCTCCGATACAAGGCCGCGAAGATCTCTTGTTGGCTCGAGGTCTCGGCTGGATGGGCGCATACGATCCGGCGGTAGGCGGCCGTCGGGCTGCGGCGCGTCCGGACGGCGGCTGAGCCGGCCCGACGTGAGCGCCGGTGCCCGGTCCGCGTCGAACGGCGCGCCGCCAGCGGCGAGCGGCATCACGTGGTCGAGTGACAGCGGTTCCGCCCATCATACTCAGCCGATGCCGCCGCCTCGCCCATCGCTCGCCGCACAGTTCGCCGCCTTCCTGCGCTTGGGAGCATTCGCCTTCGGTGGCCTCGGGGCTGCGCTCGGACTGATCGATCGCGATCTGGTCGAACGCCGCGGCTGGGTGGCTGCCGAGGACCTGCGGGCCGCCCTCGCATTCACCAAACCGCTGCCCGGCTCAACGGTCGTGCAGGTCGTCGCCTTCCTTGGGTGGCGACTCGGTCGCTGGCCTGGGGCCCTCATCGCGTCGGTCGCGTTCGTCCTCCCGTCGGCTGCGCTGATGATCGGCGCGGCGGTTCTGTTGACAGCTGCGCCCGGCGGGCGCGTGCTCGAAGGAGCGCTTCTCGGCGTCCAGATCGCAGTCGTCGGCCTGCTCGCCTCGGCCCTCGCCCGGCTCTCGGGCGATCTCCCCACTGCCCGGCTGCAAGGACTTGCCCTGCTGGCCATGGTCGCCGGTCTGTTCTCGATCAACGCAGCCGTGATCGTCGTCATCGCCGGCCTCGTGTGGATGGTCGTCCATGCTCCTTGAACTGGTGCTCCGGTTCCTGGTCATCGGCGCCGTCGCCTTCGGAGGTGGCCAGGCGGCGCTGCCCCTGGTGGAGCGGCTGGCTGTTGGCGAGATGGGCTGGCTCAGCCCGTCTCGCTTCGCGGTCGGTGTCGGGCTCGCCTATGCGACCCCGGGACCGGTGCTCATCCTCGCCGCGTACGTCGGCTATGCCGTTGCGGGGATCGCCGGAGCGCTGGCGGCCACCGTCGCGGTCTTCGCCGTCCCGGTGGCGCTGGCAGCGAGCGCCGCGGCAGTCGTCACGCGGCTCGAAGCATCGCCACGCTTCCGTCGGTTCGCGGCGGGCGCATCGGCCGGGGCTGTCGGGCTTCTCGGGGTCACCCTCCTGGCGTTGGCCCGACCCGTCGGCGTCGTCTCCCCGGTCCTACTGCTGATCTCAGCGATCGTCTTCCTCGCGGCCCGACGAGTCTCGCCCGTCGCACTGCTGGCCGTGGCCGTCGTGGCCGGCGGCCTCATTGGAGCCGCCACGGGAACGCCTTGAGGCCCGCGAGTCGTCGATGTCCCGCCAGGGCAGAGACGCCTTCACCGCTGTGTATGCCCTTGCGGGTTGGAGGGCATCGCTCAGAATGGCTCGAGACTCGGGACCAGGAGCCAGCCACCGGCCCGTCCTGCCGCCCGGTCCCCGCGGGCAGTCGCAGGGTGCGGGACTTGATCGTCATGGACGGCCTCCGGTTCGTGGAGCGGTGGCCCACGATGCGGGCAGTGGACGCCCTCAGTGCTCGGCGGGTGCGGGCGTCAGCAAGACGAGGGCGATCGGTCGCGCGGTGAGCTTCTGGTAGCCGTCGTATCGCCCGTGGTTGACCTCATTGACGAGGCGCCAGAGTCGCGGATAGTCGACGTCGCCAGACTCGACGATCCGGGCCCCGGCCGCGGCTCGCCGCCGGCCGACCTGGATAGTGACCTCGGAATTGGCGCTCACGTTGTGGAGCCATGCTGGAGGCCGGTCCTGCCCGCCGTTCGAGGCGACAACGACGTACCGGCCCTCATCGATCCCGTACACGAGCACAGCCACCCGCGTCTTGCCCGTGCGGCGTCCGGTCGTGCGGAGGATGAGCGATGGCACGCCGATCATCCGGTGCCCCAGCCTCCCGTCGCTGCGCACGTAGACGGCCTGGTGGAGTCGGAGGAAGGGGTCGGAGATGGACATGGCCGACAGGGTACGCTCGGATCCCGTAGGCACGTTGACGACGGCGGTACCCGGCTCGGGCAGCGCGATCTTGACAGGAGAGCCCGAGAGGGTTATATATCGCTCCACGATATATCGCCTGTCGCTATTGCTCGCCGGCGGACGCGCTGGCAGGCATGCCACTGGAGGACACCGTGACGTCCGGCCTACTCGACCTCGGCCGCTTCGCAGAGCCGTCCATCGCCATCCTCATCTCGCTGAGCGAAGGCCCCAAGCACGGCTACGCGATCATGGCCGATGCCGAGGCGACAACCGGCCAACCCCTGGGCCCGGGCACCCTGTACGCGGCGCTCGGGCGGCTCGAGCGGCGGGGGCTGATCGAGGCGCTCCCGCCCGAGGACCGGCGGAGGCCGTATCGCCTGACAGGGCTCGGCGCCGCGACCCTCCGCGCCCATCTCGCCCAGCTGGAGCGACTTGTTCAGACGGGCTTCGTCCGCCTGAACGGGTTGGCCGGCGCTGCAGACGGGTCCTGACCCGATGGCTGCGTCCCCGAGTCCGATCTCCCGCCTGATCCCAATCCTGGTGCGCCTGTATCCGCCGGACTGGCGAGCTCGCTACGAAGAGGAGCTCGCATCCCTCCTGGCGGACACGGTGCTCACGCCGTCGGCCGTCCTCGACATCGCGCTCGGTGCGCTCGACGCGCGCATGAGCCGCGACTACCCGTCCGAGGCGGGTGCCGGCAGAAAGGTCCGCCGTCCCATGCTTGACCGTCTCGCGCCGCTCGCCATCGTCCTCGGTGGCGTGTTCCTGGCCATGTTCATCGCTGTCTTCCTCGCCGCCGGGTCGCCCGAGGGTTACCCCAGCAGCGGACTCATGCTGCTCCTTTTCTACATCGTGCCGATCGCGGTGGGCATCTTGGCGATCGGCATCGCCGGGATCTCCCTCAGGCGGCTGAGCGACGACCCGGTCGCGCGCGGACTTGGCCTCCTGGCGTCCGCGTTCGGGCTCGCCCTCGCAGGGGCCATCCTCGCCCTGTTCTTCGTGGGCGGTGTCGCGTGGGCCTCGCTGTCGCTGCTGATGCCGACCTTCGCGCTGGCTAGCGGCCTGCTCGGCCTGCGGATGCTCGTCGCCAGCCCGGGGGCGCGTCTGAAGGGCCTGCTCCTGACCGCTGGCCTAGTCGCTGCCTTCGCCTGGACGGTCGGCTGGTACCTGGAAGGTTCCTCGGTCACGCGCAGCGCCCAGGAGATGGCATCGCTCCTCCAGACCCTCGGGTTCGGCGTGCTGTTCGTCGGCTGGCTCGCCGTCGGCTTGCTCGATCTCCGGGGCGACAGGGTGCCCACGGCCGGGCGGGTCTCCGCGACCTAGCGCGAACCAGCCGGGCCGGCGACCAGACGTCGCGGACCCTGTGCGATCCGGGCGGCGGGTGATGGAGACGGGAGGGCTGTGATGTTCCGCGTGAGCGAGACGGTATCGGTCAGCAGGTCGCCCTCCGACGTGTTCCAGTTCGTCGCGGACCTGCGCAACTTCCCGGAGTGGCGGGCGAACCTCGCGTCCTCAGCGGTCGTGTCCGAGATCTTCACGGACGTCGGGGCCCGGTGCGACGAGCAGATCCAGATGGGCCCGCTAACCATCCCGGCCTCGTGCGAGATCACCGCCTTCTCGGCAGGGCGGAGTCTCTCGTTTCGGGCGCTGTCCTCCGGGCTCGTGTACGACGGGAACGTGGTCGTCGAGCCGGAACCCGGCGGGAGCACCTTCACCCTGTCGGGGGAGGTCCGCCTCAGTGGGCCCCTGCGACTGCTGCAGCCCGTCATCAGGGCACGCATGCAGGACGGCGTGCGCCGGGAGGCAGCCGCAGTCAAGGCCCGGTTTGAGGCGCTCGCCTGAACGCGTCAATCGTCCGAGTACTCCCCGCGCTCGGGCTCGGGCAGCCGCGGCGCGAGAATCCACACCTGCTGCGCCGTCGTCGTCACCCCCACCTTGGACCGGGCGTTCGCCAGGTGGTGCTTGACGGTCGAGTGCGAGATGCCGAGCCGGGCGGCGGCCGCCTTCTCGGATCCGGCAACGAGGACCGCGGCGACCACGACGACCTCGCGGTCCGTGGCGCGCTCGGCGGGGCGGGACGGCCGTCTGGTCATGCGCTCTGGAGCCATTCGGAATGCTCAGGAGGCTCGGCGAGACGCATGGTGATCGGAAGGTCGTTGGCGGCGGGCCTATGCCTCTCGCCCTGACCAGTCCCTTGGTCGCAGACACGCGTTCAGCCGACTCGGGCCAGCGCCGGCAGGTGATCGCGATCTCTGCCACTGGCTCTAACCTTCCGACCGCTGGACACTCCCGCGCGCGAACGATGCGTTCCATGCGTGGGAGGTGCCGGGAAATGCAGGACCCCGATCCGCTATGGAGCTGGCCGGCATCGCCGGCGCGTTCGTGGGCTTCGGGGCGCTCATCGCCGTGCGGGGTGGTGTGGTCGCCTGGCTATGCCCCTCGCCCCGACGTCGACGGCAGGGGTTGCCAGGCCGACGGAGGCAGTCCGTGACCAGTGCCTCTGGCGGGGGTGGTATAACGCAACGAGACTCCGCACCCCACGGGAGGCTCTGGCGCGGCTCGAACCCTGGCCGCCGGAGCCGCGCCGAACCACTGGGAGGGACCAAGTGACGGGCTCCATGTCATCCGGGTCAGTCCAGGTCCAGTCATGACGGCAGGCACGCCAGACGCGTCGCGGGGCGAGGCGTTAGCCAGTAAGGGGCGGTCGATCTGCCAGCGCGCCTTGGCCGCGGCGTTGCGCGTCCTCTGCGATGGCACGGGCGGCATCGACGACACCAAGCTTCCCTCGGGTTACGCCGCGCCGTATCAGCGGGGTAGTCGCATGGTTCGCAACCTCTGGCACCTGCCTTTCTGACCCCAGCGGAGCGCTGCCGAGGCGGGTTGTACGTAGGCTCGAGTCTGGCAGTCAGATCGTCGAGTCCCTCCGCGCCGCCCGTGAGCCGCGTGTGATCGGCCCGTCCTACCAGGCGCAGCGCGCCGGCCGCGAGGCGCCCGATGGCTGACGCCCGAGGCGCTGGGCCGCCTTCGCCGATGCCGCGCCGGAGCTTGCTGCCCTCGAGCGCGAGGGCTTTGGCGAGCAGAACCTGACGGTGGGGAGTTGAGACCCATGGAGACTGCGCGATGCAAGTTGCGGTATGGCACGTTGGGGATCACGCGGCGAGGCGGATCGGGAGCGACCACATCGCCGGGACGTCAAGGTCGGTCGTGGAGGTTTGTCTCCTCTCGCCCCGACCAGACTGACCCCCACCACCGTGGGTCCGAGTCGCCGATCCCAGCGCAGCCATTGGTGTCGAGTCGCGCCCGTTGCCATGCCCGGTCGGCTGCTCTATGCTTGACTCATGACAGCAAGAGTCAAGCATCGTCGACGCGGCTATACCCGGGTCAGCGCGAAGCACCAGGTGACGCTCCCGGTGGAGGCCCTGCAGCGGGCTGGCATCCGGACGGGTGACACCCTGCGTGCCGAGGTTCGAGGCCCGGGAGAGGTCCTCCTGGTCCGGGACGTCGATCCCGTGACCCAGTTCGCCGGCGTGCTGACCGGTGTCTACACGCCCGCCGAGCTCGACAACCTGCGCGACGAGTGGGACTGACCGTCCTCGACGCGGGCGTCGTGATCGCGGTCCTCGATGCCGGCGACACGCACCACGCGGTCGCCGCGATGGCGCTGACGGACGCGCGCGATCGGGGCGACGAGCTCGTCATCCCGGTGTCCGCCTACGCCGAGTGCCTCGTCTCGCCCAGTCGGACTGGGCAAGCGGCCGTCGTCACGGTGGACCGGTTCCTCGACGGCCTTCCCGCGCGTGTCGAGCCTGCGACCCGCGTCATCGGCGCCGCCGCGGCCGCCCTTCGGGGCGCGCATGGACCTTCTCTGCGCCTGCCGGACGCCCTGGTCGTCGCCACGGCCATCGTGCTCGACGCAAATCGCATCATCACGACGGACGCGCGCTGGCCGGCACTCGCCGTCAGTGTCGAGGTGCTCAGCAAGGACGGCTAGAGCCCGGGCATCGATGGGCTCGGTTCTGCGGGGACGACTCGTTCGGCTGCGGGTGCACCGCGAGCAGCTGGGACCCCTGGACGTCGACCCGAGTGAAGATCTCGTGCAGCGCCTCCTCGCGCAGCCGGTCCGGGACTGCCGGGTTCCGCCAGAGGGTGCCGAACTCGGCCAAACGCTTGCGGGCGCGACGCAGCCGGGGCTCGTCGGGAAGCGCCGGACCCGAGACCACAGGGCGCTCCGTGCGACGCCAGGCGCGACTGCACGCCTCGATCGTGAGCTTGCCGGCCGCCACTTCCCGCTAGATCCCATAGGGTCTTGTCAAGCCTCGGCCCCCCAGTCCGGGTCGAAGTCCGCTCCGTTGCGCCAGACGCCCCAGACGATGCTCAGAGCCTTGCGCATGCAGTGGCCGAGCGCGTTCATCTTGCTCTTGCCGGCGGCCCGCTTCCGGGCGTAGTGGGCAGCGATGACCGGGTTGTGCTGGACCCCGACGACCGCCATCCGGTACGCCGCTGCCCGGAGGTTGGCGTTGCCGGCCTTGCTCATGTGCCAGGAGGTCTCGGGGTTCGCCCCCTTGCGGCCCGAGCTCCGCTCGGCCGGGTGGACGCCGGCATAGGCGAGGAGCTGGTCGAAGTCGGTGAAGCGCCCGATGTCGCCGATCTCAGCGAGCAGGGTGGCGGCGATCGAGGGCCCGACACCCGGGATGGTCTGGAGCCGGCTGGCCGTCTCGCCGTCGAGGAGTCCCGCGACCCGCCGGTCGGCGTCGCCGATCTGGCGTTCGAGCAGGTCGTACTGGTCGAGCAGGAGGTCGACCTCGAAGGCGATCTCGGCGTCAAGCCCGGGCACCGCGATCGAGTCGGCCGCAGCCGCCTGGAGCCACTCCGCCTTCGCCGTCCCGAGGCGTCGGTGACCCGGACCGGCATTGGCGTTGGCCAGGGTCGACGTCCGGCGACGGGTGGCAGCGCGTGCCGTCGGCGCGATGCGCAGCACCTCCCGGGCCGTTCGGCAGGTCGGGTCGTCGAACAGCTCGCCGAGCTCCGGGAAGCCGAGCTCGACGAGGCGGATGAGGCGCTGGCAGACCCTGGCCTGCTCGGTCACCAGGGTCATCGCGAAGCGGGCCGCCTGGCGCAGCTCGGCGCCGGCGAGCGGATCGCGGGTGTCGGGCGTGTCGCGCATGGCCATCTCGGCAAGGCTCCGGGCGTCGGCCGGGTCGGACTTCGTGCGGCCCAGGCGGCTCCTCGCAAAGTACTTCGCCGCGAGCGGGTTGACCACCGCGACCGGGACATCGCGCCGCCGCAGGTGACTGGCCAGCGGCATCCAGTAGTGGCCCGACGACTCCATCGTCACGAGCGTCACGGGTTCCGGCTGCTGCTCGAGCCAGGTGTCGAGGGCAGTGAAGCCCGCTCGGTCCTGGCTGACCCGGAGGATCTCCCGGTCGGCCCGGGACTCGCCGTCCCGGCAGCGGGCTGCGACGTGCGTCCGTCCCCCGATGTCGATCCCGATCGTCGTCATCCTGGCCAGCCTCCTTCGGCGGACCTCAAGGGGGTCCCGGACGCCCCGGCCGACGTCACCTGACGGGTCCGATCACCGGTCAACTGCCGCAGGATCCCGATCACCGTTCACGGCCGAAGGTCGGGGGCCGGACACTAGCGACAACGGTCATCTGCCGGATAGGGCTGCGCCGGTCTCCCCGTGGAGGTCGATGTCATGATCGACCCACAAGGCGGTATATCAGGGCTCTGCGCGGGCCGCCTCCACGTCGACCGGATGCGGACACGATCGTGCGGAACGCTGTCGACGACCCCGCCGGATTGGGCGGTTCTCCAAGCCCACTGAGCGCCCACAGGCCTAGGTGGCCGGTGTGAAACGCGCGTTCTGACGGGCTGACGGACAGGCTCGGGCGCAGCGACGATTCTCCCTGGCAGGAGCTGCCGGGCTGATCGCAGGAGCACACCGATGTCGCAGGGATCCGCACCCCGCCAGGCCGACCTGTTCCGCGACACCGCGAGCTTCGTCGGGCCGCTGGTCCGATCCGACTCGATCCATGCCCTGCTCGCCCGAGAGTGCCACGCGCTGTTCCCTGACGAGCTGTTCAGCGACCTGTTCGCGGCGGGCGTCGGCCGGCGCTCGGTGCCGCCCCTGGTCGTCGCGGTCGTGATGGTCCTCCAGCGCCTCGAGGGCCTGTCCGACCGCGAGGCCGTCGAGCGGTACACCTTCGACGCGCGCTGGAAGTACGCCGCCGGCGGCCAGCCCTTCGATGCCCCGGGCTTCGCCCACACGGTGCTCGTCGACATGCGGGCGAGGCTCGCCCGCTCGGAGCGGCCCAACCGGATCTTCGAGCGCACGCTCGAGGTCGCGAAGGGTGCGGGGCTCCTCGGGGTGCGCCGGGTGCTCGACTCCACGCCCCTGTACGACGCGGTCGCGACCATGGACACGGTCACCCTGGTCCGCTCGGCGATCCGGGGCGTGCTCGCGGCATCAGGCGAGCGCGAGCCCGGCCTGCGCACCGTCCTCCGGCGCGACGACGACTACCGCCAGGGCGGCAAGCCCGCCGCGGACTGGGATGACGCCACCGCCCGGGCGGCCCTGGTCGACGCCCTCGCCCGCGACGGGGAGGCCGTGCTCGCCGGGCTCGAGGGCGAGCCGCTCGAGGCTCCGCTTGCCGAGGCCGCGGTCCTGCTCGCCACGGTGCTCGGCCAGGACCTCGAGCCGGGTCCGGACGGCCGGGTGCGGATCGCCCGGCGGGTCGCCCCCGACCGGGTGATCAGCACGGTCGATCCCGACACCCGCCACGGCCACAAGACGCAGGCCCGCGGGTTCGACGGGTACAAGGGCCACGTCGCGATCGACCCCGACCATGAGCTCGTCACCGCGACCGCGGTCACCCCGGGCAACGCCGGCGACGCGTCGATCGCCCTTGCGCTGCTCGCGGACGACCTGGCGGACGCCGCACCCGCCACCCCGCCCGTCGTGTACGGCGACGCGGCGTACGGGACGGGCCCGCTGCTCGCGGCCCTCGGGCAGCACGGTGCCGTCAGCCGCCTCAAGGTCCAGTCGCCGGCCGGCATCGGGGGCCACTTCACCAAGGACGACTTCACGATCGACCTCGCCGCCGGCACGATCACCTGCCCGGCGGGCCGGACCGCGCCGCTGATCCGTCATGCCCCAGGCTTCGAGGCCCGGTTCCGGTCCGCCTGCGCCACCTGCCCGCTGGTCAGCCGGTGCACGACCTCGGCTCGCGGTCGCTCGATCGCTGTCGGCCCGCACGAGGCGCTTCTCACTGCCGGCCGCGCCGACACGCGCGACCCCGCCTGGCTCGCCGACTACCGGGCAACGCGGCCGAAGGTCGAGCGCAAGCTCGCCCATCTCGTCCGCCGACGACACGGCGGGCGGCGGGCTCGTGTCCGCGGCAGGCTGAAGGTTGGCGCCGACTTCGCCCTCCTCGCCGCCGCGGTCAACCTCGCACGCCTCGCGGTCCTCCGGGTGACGGGATCTGGCGGGACCTGGGCGGTCCGGCCAGCCTGACGGAGGGCCAAGGCCCGCCTCGGGGAGCAGCCGGAGCACGCTCGGGGGACGGTTGCCGCATGATCCGGGCGCCAATCACCTGATCACATCCACAGACCACACGCGGGGTCCCGTCAGCCCGTCAGAACGCGCGTTTCACACCGGCCACCTAGGGGCGGCCGGATCGGCTCCAGGCCCGGCACCACCAGCCACCCCTCCGCCCGCCCCTGGTAGATCAGCTGCTCGGTCATGAGGCCCGACCGAGCCCGCAGGTCGGCCAGGCGGCGCCTCACTGTGCTGGGCCGGATGCCCACACCTCGACCCGGCGTGGGGCCACAGCGGCCGACCCGGCGGTCCGGCATGTTGGCGGCGCGGGACCTGCGGCAGATCGGGGCTTCAGGCAGCGAGCCCGATCACCAGCCACATGAACGCAACGCCCAGCACCGTGCAGGCAATGGTCAGCCGGCTGGGGTGGTGCGCGTGGGCCTCGGGCAGGATATCGGAGGTCGCGAGGTAGAGCAGGATCCCGGCGAAGAACCCGAGATAGAGGCCGAGGGCCGAACGGGGAAACGTGAACAGCAGGGTGCTCGCGGCCCCGACCACTGGGGCCAGCGCGTCGAGGGCCAGCAGCGTCAGCGCACGGCGGCGGTTGTTGCCGTACAGGGACGTGATCGTGTAGGTGTTGAACCCGTCGGCGAAGTCATGGGCGATGACGGCCACCGCAACCGTAACCCCGACGGTCGCGCTTGCCTGGAATGCCACGCCGATCGCGAAGCCGTCCATCACGCTGTGCCCCACGAGCGCCGATCCGGCAAACAGCCCGATCCCGGGCCTGTGCTGGTGGGCCGACCACTCGTCCTCGTGCGCGCGGTGGACCCCCATCCAGCGCTCGATCAAGTGCAGCACGAGGAAGCCCGCCACCAGCATGATGAACGGAGCCTGGACGTGGAACCACAGAGCGGGTTCCTGGTCCAGGGCCTCGGGCAGCAGATCGAAGCCCACCACGCCCAACATCAACCCGGCGGCCAGGCCCAGCACGAGGTGCTGGTGGTCGCGGATCCGAAGCGCCGCCCATCCCCCGAGGAGCGTGGTGGCGAACGAGCCAAGTGAGACGAAGACCGGCACGGCGATCTAGCCTGCCGACGGGCGGCGGGGCCGGAGATGCGGCGATGCCCGATTCGCTGGCGCGACCGCGCCACGAGGAAGCCGACGGTGCACGGTTCCATTCTGCGCAATTCGGCGGGCGTCAGCGGCCGCCCGCCCGAACGAAACCACGAATGGACCGCTGCGCCAGTGCCCCCCGACCCGCGCAGGCTGATGACGAGCTCGGTGTCCTCGGCCACGAGCTCCACGCGCTGGCCGCGGATGCCCGCCGACGCGGTGTGCCGGGCGCTGGCGAAGCGGACCGTCGAGAGCATGTCGATCTCCCACGAGGTGCTCGACGACGCCCTCGGACTCGGGACGGGCGGCCTCGCAGGAGTCGGGCCTGCGGCCGCACCCCGACCCGACCTCTGCTCCGTCGCGGGGTCGCCTACGACCCGACGGCCTCGGTGGACTGGCTGGAAGCTGCCTTCATCCGCTATCCCCGTGGTGACACAACTTCTCAGAGTCGGAAGCCTGACCAATCGATATCGTCGTCGCGACTCCTCTCCCCCCGACCATGAACAGCCGCCGAATCGCGTCACGAACCGGTTCCTGCGCGGGGCATCCGATCGCGCGGGGTTCAACCCCCACGGGATCTGTGATGCGGCTGCGCCCGCTGCGCCGCAGGCGGAGACCCGCGGGCTCCCGATGATGCGGCGATCGCCGACCCTGCTGGCCCGAGGTGGGGCCGTATGAGGCCGTGATCGCCGGATATGCGGGTGGCCTCATCGAGATGGCAGTCGAACTCCGGCGGTTCGGCCCTGAGCCACCGATGGTGCGGGGGCGCATCATGACCTCATGACGAACCTCCAGGATCGGCGACGACCGAGGACCCAGGATGGACGGATCCTCGGCTGGATCTCTGGGCTCAGCCTGCTCCTCGCCCCATGGATCGTTGCCGGCGTCATCAGCACCTTGACGCCGGATCCGGAAGCGGCCTTTCCGTGGGGCTATGCATTTGGCCTTGTCGCCATGGCGGCCTGGATCGGCTTCGGAAGCTGGCGCATCCCCGGCTTCAGGAAGGGCGGTCTGATGGGCTCGGTGATGGCGCTTGGGGTCTTCGCCGTCTTGTTGGGCGTTCTGTTGCTGATGCAGCCCTGAGTCGTCGTCACCCGGTTTGGATGGGCGTTCAGCCGAATCGGTATGCGCCCGGGCGGCGAGCGCTCTCTGGGTCCCCGGTCGAGACCCACCGGGCAGTCAGGCGAGCGGCGCCACTGGCAAGTACTTGACAACTAGGACAGTACTTGCCACACTCGCGCCAACAGGTCGCAGAAGAGGTACGAGACCATGACGAATGCCCTGGAACCGGCCGAGGCCCGGGAGGCACTCGCCGAGATGGAGCGGCGCCAAGAGCAGGTCATCGAAGGGACGCTCGTTCCAGGTTGGTATTGGTGGGCCGTGGCGCTCCTGACCGTGGGCCTTGGTGTCGGCGTCGATACGCGCGACCCGGCTGCCATCGCAGCGACCGCCGGCATCTTCGGGGTGGCCATCCCGCTGCTCACCGTGTGGATCGCGTTTGGCGGTCGCCGCCACGTGAAGGTCCATGAGCGGCTCCTCGGCTCACGCGGTGCGGGCCTCATCCTTGGCTTCGTGTGGCTCGTGGTTGGTGGCACCCTTGCGCTGGCGTTCGCCCTCCAGGCCGCGGACGTCCGACCCGCGGGGACGATCTCGACCCTCGCCTGTGCGGCCGTGCTCGTCGTCGGAGGTCCGGTCCTGATGCGGCGGCTTCGCGAGATGATGCGGCGCCAGGCGGGGGTCGGTTGATGGCCACGCCACGGTTCGACGAACTGATCCATGCCCGGACCCGGTTGTCGATCGTCTCACTCCTTGGCGCCTCGGACTGGGCGGAGTTCAGGTTTCTCCGCGAGTCCCTCGGTCTGTCCGACTCGGTGCTGTCGAAGCAGCTGACGCTGCTCGAGAACGCCGGCTACGTGAAGATCCGAAAGGCGTTCGTCGGCAAGCGACCCCGCACGTCGGTGAAGCTCAGCCCGACCGGGCGCCTCGCGTTCGAAGGCCACGTCCTCAAGCTCCAGGAGATCGCCCTGCAGGGTGGGACTTCGCTCGCCCGCGACGACAGATCGACGATCGCGGACGATCCTCAAAGGCCCCCGGATCATGCAACAGCGTCGTCGCCCAGGGCGGACGCCAAGGCCTAGCGTTTGAAGGCCGCCGCCATCTGGCACCACACCTGCAGGCAACTTCCCGCGGTGCGGGAAGTGTCGGTGCGACTCCTCTCGCCCCGACCAACACCGATCTCTCGAGCGGGCCCGCTGTTCCGGAGGCCTTCTCTTCCATCGTATGCGCGAGCCAGGTGGCCGTTGATCATGCCGCCCGCTGCCCTGTCGCGTTTGGGGACCGCTTCCACGCCGCTCTCGTTTCGTCGCGACTGCATCCCGATCGCGCGCCAGACGAACCGGCGACTCGCGCCAGCGTCCGCCACCGGTCGCTCAGACCGGCTCGTCGGGCACCCAGCTAACGTCGTACACCGGTGCCGGGCCGTGCGAGTCCGGTCCCCGCTCAGCCTCGGGCAGGACGGCGAAGTGGCCCCGGATGCCGAGCGCCTCGCAGCCGATCTCCCAGTTGGCGCACCAGATCCCGGCGGCGACCGGCCCGTAGTACCTCGACGTGATCGACTGGTAGAGATCGAGGCGCGTCAGGCGGCCGCCATCGGTCACGGCCACGCCGCGAGTCGTCTGCCCGTTGTACGAGGAGGGGGCCCACTGGCAGATCTCGAATGTCCGGCCGAAGCGATCGAGCGGCGGCGTGTCCACCTTCAACGGCACGCGCATGGCCTCATCCGCGAAGAACAGCTCGTCTAGAGGCATGCGCCGGCGCGAGAACCGGGCATTGAAGACCCGGATGAACATCGGCACGAACCAGGACCGGTAGCCAACGGCGCAGACGCAGATGACGTGGTCGCGTGCCGGGTCGAACCGGTCGCCGAGGTGCCGCTGGATGCTCCGCTGGTCGGCGCCGGGGCCGATCCAGCACGTCCCCAGGCCCATGCGCGTCGCATCGGCGACGATCTTCTCGAGGGTCCGGCCAACATCGATCACGGCCAGCTTGTCGTACTCGAGCGGCGCGATGGCCACGAGGAACTCGCTCGCGTTGACCGTCGGCCAGACCGTGAGCTTCTCAGAGACGTACTCGAACCTGACGGCGCGCGTTCCGATTTGCCCGGCCGCGCTGTGACGCTCGACGGAGGCCAGCAGCTCGTCACGATCCGCCGCCGCCAGCTTCCGCGTCTGGAACGATCGGCAGGATCGCCGGGCCCGCATCAGGCCGAACGCCCCCAGGCCGTCGAGTCGGCTGGGCCTGGGCTCGGGGGGTCGAATGCGGAACTTGACGGTGATGAGGTCGAAGACCTCGAGGACGAGCAATGCAACGCCGGCCAGCGCAAGGGTTGCTGCCACCGGCGCCAGACCGAGCAGCTGGGCAAGCCCTGCGATCACGAGGACGGCGAGCGCCACCAGGGCCGGCGGGACGTACTGCAGCCAGCCAGTGAACTGCAGGCGCAGCTTGACCCGCCAGAGCTTCTCGAAGGCTGCCCGGAGGAAGGGAATGGGGATCCTGTCGATGACCGCCTGCTCGTTCGCCGAGAGGGGCCGTTGGGCGGGGTTGGTGCTGGTGGCCTGCGGCAGACCCTGACCGGACATGACAGCGGACTCCGTGTGCTGATTGCAACCTCTTGCTTGCAATCAGACTACGGCGGAGCCTATTGCAAGTCAATACTTGCATCGAGTACGCTCCGGTCGATCGAGAGCGGAGGACGCATGCCGAAGGTCGTGGATGAGGCCGGGATATTCGCGGCGGCGATCGAGCGATTGATGGCCCGCGGCTACGACGGCGCGACGACGAGGGACATCGCGGACGCGGCTGGCGTCAACGAGGTCACCCTGTTCCGCCGCTACGGGAGCAAGGCGTCGCTGTTCGAGCAGGCCATTGCCAGCCGGCTCGCGGAGACGCCGCTCAGTCGACTGGCGTACACCGGCGACCTCGAGGCTGATCTCCTGTCAATCGTCCAGGCCTACCTGCTGACGAACGAGGCGCACGGCGACATCATCCCGATCATCCTCATCGAAATGCCCCGGCATCCGGACCTTCGATCGTCGATGGGCGCGCCCTGGAAGAACCTCCAGGGCGTCATCGGGATCGTCCAGCGCTACCAGCACGACGGTCTCCTCGGCGCGGAGCACCCGCTGTCCGTCATCGGCTCATTGCTGGGACCGGTCATGATCAGCCAGATGTTCCGGCGGGCCAACCTGGCGCTGGAGGCGCCGACCGTCGACCCCAAGGCGCACGTCGACGCATTCCTTCGCGGGCGGGAGCGACACCTGCCGATCCCTGCCGGGTGAGCGCTCCTTGAGGAGCGCCCTCGCTGGCGTGGCGCCATGAGCGACCGCCTCGAACTGCGCGTTGGTGCAGGGCTCGGTGCCGGTCGGGAGCGCCGTGACTGTCGTCATCTCACGCTCCTCCAGAAGGCCGAGGCCTCGAGCACCCGCAGCGCGAGGATCGCGTCCGCGGCACCGATCCGGGCCGAGCTGTAGGCGTCGGCCCGGACGCGCTCGGGGGGAGCGTCATCCCTGCGCTCATCGCCCATGCCGGCGCAGTCGGTCAATCCAGGCAAAGGGCACGGGCTTGTCGGTCCGCGAGTTGGCGAGGCAGGCCGCTCAGCGCATCGCCCGAGAGAAGGCGCTGACGGCACAACGCCAGGCGCACGAGCGTGTTGCCGGGGCGTGGGCGAAGGGCCAGCCAATCCTTGGTCTGACCGACCAACGGCAGGGCGACGACGATGCCGCCAGCCCCTACCTCGAGCCGATGGCCCAGGGTGTCGCCGGCGGCCCCTCGCTGTGAAGGCGCTCCACGATCTCGACCAGTCCTTCTGGAAAGAACCTGTCCGCCGAGAGCCGCAGATCAGCCAGCGGCCACCAGCGATGCGCCGCGACCGCGGCGGCCTCGTTGTCGCCGGGACGACTCGAGCGGATCTCCGGTCGATCGACGCGTCCAAGGAGATGCCACTCGTCCTGGTCGAAGAGTCGACCCCCATACGCGAACTGCGCCCGCCGACGAAGAACGACCGGCCCGAGGCCAGGAACATCAACGCCGAGCTCCTCGTTCAATTCTCGACGCGCCGCTGCCTGGGGCGACTCGCCATCCTCGATGCGCCCGCCGGGGGGATACCGGTACGCGCCCCGTTCGGGATCTGGATCAAACAGGAGCAAGAGGCGATCCTGCTGGTCGAACAAGAGCACGCGCGCAACCTCGCGCTGGATCACCGGCTGTTGCTTCATCGTGCCGAAGTCTTGGCGTCAATGGCGTCGGCGTCAATCAAGCCCACCCGCTGCCGAATGAGATACACACTCGGCGCGTCAGGAACCAGAATGGCTCTGTCATCGACCGGATCGACAGCGGCTGAGGGCCTCCGCAGCAGTGGCGACGCACAGGAGGGTCGGGGATGAACAGGAAGACGCAGGCTCCGAGCCAGCTGCAACGGTTGTCGAATGCGATCGAGGGCGAGGTCGCGTTTGGTCAGACCACCTGCCAACCAGCGCCCGCCGCAAGGCCGGTCGGTGACGCGACCACAGGCGTCGTCTTCGTGCACGGCATCGGGGACCAACTGCGGGCCGACACTCTCCTTGGGTGGTCCGGCGCGATCACCCGGGCCGTCGCAAGCTGGGCCGCTGCCGCGAGCCCGGAAGGGGTGCCGACCGGGGACCAGGTGATCAGGAGCGAAGTCGACTTCGAAAGCTCCGACCTGCCGCTGGTGATCATCCGGGTTCCTGCCGCGACCGTGAGCGAGTTGACCCTTGGCGAAAGGACCTTCCTGCCGCAGACCTGGGTCATGACCGAAGCGCGCTGGGCCCAGGATGTCAGGCCCCCGAGCCTCGAGACGATGATCGACTGGTGTGGACCGCGTGGGGTGGTCGCCAGCGTGGTCGGACGGATCGTCGGTCAGGGGATCGCGTCGCCGGACCCAACGACCGGAGGCTGTCTGCCGCCCGCCGCGCCGCCACCCGCCGCCGATCCGGCGCGGGGCCTGCTGCGGGCTCTGGCCGAGGTGGGCTTGTCGACGTTCGTGTCGGTCGTCGTGACGGCCGGGTTGCTCGTCTATGCGGTGCTACGGACGCTGGCCGGGATCGTTCCGTACCAGCCCCTCAAGGATGCGATCGACCGGATGTCGCTCGACACGTTCCTGACGACCTGGTGGGGCGATGTCTATGTCCTGCTCGACGACCCCGTGCAAGCGGCGAACATCCGTGGTCAGCTGGACCGGTCGATCCGTGCGCTGCGGAAGTTCGGTTGCAATCGAGTGGTGGTGGTCGGCCACTCCGGCGGCACGATCGTCAGCTACATGGCCCTGTCTGATCCGGCCCTGTCCGCGTCCGCCGACACCCTCGTTACCCACGGTCAGGCCATTCAGATGGCGCGCGCCATCTACCGGGCAGAGGGGTCATCTCCATCGAGTCCCGCGGTGCGACTGGCCGTCGGGGCGACGCTTCGTGGAGTGACCCGGTGGCACGACCTGCACGCGACGCACGACCCGGCCCCGGCCGGCCGACTCGATGAGGCGGCCACCGCAGGCGTCGGCACAGCAGGGTTCTGCGATACCGAGGTGTGGAACAGGCTGAGCATGACGGGCGACCACGGTGGGTACTTCGAGAATGATGAGGAGTTCCTGGAGGCTTTGCTATCGGACATCGAAACGACGGGTGACCCGGGTGCCCCATCGAGGTTCGAGGGCGGACGGCAGACTCGGATCACGCGTCGTCGCCAGCGCGTCTACATCCTCGCGCTTTGGAAGCGGCTGATGTACGTGCTCCCCCTGGCCGCGATCTTGACCGCGTTCCTCGTGCCGTGGATGGGGCTCATCCCGGTTCTGCGAGACGTCGCGGCGGCGATTGCCTCCGCCGCGGCGACGATCGTGGCCGTGGCCCCCGGATCGACCGAGCTCGGCGAGATGATCGCTTCGGCTCCTTCGATCCGGGTTGAGGGCCTCGTGACGGCGGCAGCCTCGGTCGTCGCGACGTTCTACATCTTCGCCATCGCCAAGGCGATCATGCCGATCGGCCGGATCGCGATCTGGTCGGGCGCGCGGAAATGGTTCTTCCTCATGCTCGACTTCGGGGTGTTCCTCGTGGCCGTTGCCATCGCCTGGCTCGCCCCGGCGTCGCTCTCGGGTGACCCATTGGCGGCCTTCCGGGATCTCCGCGATCGAGTCGTGAACGATCCGGCGGTCCTCTCCGCGATCCTTGTCTCGGTGGTCGTGGTCGTCGTCCTCGCCGTCGGGCCAATCCGGACGGCCGTGGTCGAAGCCAGCACCGGCCACTATCGAGCGACGAGGCTCACCGTCTTGGGGTTGGGCTCGGCCGTCCTCTGGCTGGCCGCCTACGGGATCGTTGTCGATGAGGGCATCCGAACGATCGTTTCGGCGACGGCGGTCGCGCTCCTGGGTTTCGGGGTCCTGGGCAAGATTGGCACCTGGCGCTGGGACCGATGGGACGTCGCCGAGCGGACCGTTGCGCGCGAACGCAAGGCGCCGTTCCGGCGGCGCTGGATCTGGCTCCAATTCCTGTTCCTGGGCGGGGTAGGTGTCGCGGCCGCGATCGGGATCGCGGTCGGACTCTCGTCGTTGCTGATCCTCGGCGGGATCGCGCTCGTGATCGCGCTCGTTGTATTCGTCATCGCGGATGTCGCGGTTCTCAAAGAACCGGGTGTCCCGAACCCGACCGTCGGGGCGGGTCAGGCGTGACGAGGCGCCGGAGCGCGTCGACGACGAGCTGGCCCATACGGGGATCCTCCGTGCGAAGAGCGGCGGCGACAGGGTCTCGATCTCTATTCTGCCGTGTGGGCCACGGTTTCGGCGCCCTGAGAACCGAAGCCAACATCTGCTCGTCTATACGGGCACCATGGGAGCACTCGCGTACGTCCTGACGCGGCCAGTTGGGGAGATCGAACTGACCGGGAGACGCACCGACGCTGGGCGGCAGATCCTCACCGCGATTCGTGCCGGGCTCGACCGGCGCTACCGGCTGGCGGGTCTCCTGCTGGGGAACGCCGCCGACGCCGAGGACGCAACTCAGGAGGCGATGCTCCGCGCCTGGCGATCGGCCGATTCCTTGCGCGACCCGTCTCGGGTGGATGCCTGGCTTGACGGCATCCTCGTCAATGTCTGCCGGGATCGGCTGCGACGTCGGAGGATCGTTCGGTTCATTCCCCTCGCGGATGGTGCAGCCGGCCCCGCCCGTGACCAGTTCCAGGGCGTCCTGGATCGGGACGAGATCGTGCGAGCGATGGGCAGCCTCGACGCAGACCAGCGGATCGTCGTGGTCATGCACTACTGGGGCGGACTGACGCTCGAGGGCATTGCCGACCGCCTGGGGTGGCCAGTCGGGACAGTGAAGTCGCGACTCCACCACGCCTTGCGTCGAATGCGCGCCGCCCTCGATGTCCCGCTCACCCATCCTGACGCGTCTTCATGAGCGACGATCTCGACCGGCGATTGCGTGAGAGCCTCGGCGATCTACCCCTGCCGGAAGCGCCGCACACCCTCCACGACGCCGCGGACCGACTCGAAGCCGAGCCGGTTCCGCCACGAACTCGTGCTCGACGGCTGATTCCTGCCTCGGTTGCGGTGCTCGTCGTCGCGTTCGCCGCGACGACGGTGCTCATCGGTGGGAGCTCCCTCCCCCACATGCCGGCGTCAACTCGTCGCCAACGGCGAGCCAGCCTCCAGGCTCGTCCCAGCCCGCGAGTGCTGCGGCCGCCACGCAGAGCTCCGCCGGCGACGCCAGCCGCCAGTGGCGTTCTCAGCGCGAGTGACAACGGGCTCTCAATGACGGTCACGCCCGCCAATCCCTCGGTTGAGCCCGGCGGCAGCGTCACGGTCACCGTGACCATCCACAACGGCCGCTCGGGTCCCGTGGTGCTCCAGACTCAGCGGTGCGGAGCGCCGGCCCTGATGAGCTTCATGCTGCCGTTCCCGGTCGACCCGGCGGGGCGGGTCTGGACTGGGATCGCCGGCGAGTACAAGACCTTTGCCCTCGGTCAGGCGGAGCGCTCGGGCGGCTTCTTGCAGCCCTGGTACGCGGACGCCAAGCCGTGCCCACAGGACAACGGGTGGGTCCTGACAGTCCAGCCCGGCGAGACGAGCAGGGCAACGCTGGTGTGGACCGCGGAGCTGGTGGAGGGCGTCCCGGCATTGCCAGGCGACCTCGACTTCACGGTGACGGTCGGCCATGACCCGACGTGCAGGCCCCCGCCCGGTCGAACGTGCGGCCCGGTCGGAAGCACGGGTGGGACCGTCTTGAGCTGGCCCTGGACCTTCGAGGACATGACGGCCTCCGGCGGCGTGCTGCGGATTGCCGGGGATGCCCACGAAGGTCGTGACAGCCGGCGAGGCGATCGACGCCCTGCTCTCGAGCCAGCGGTTCACGGACTGGCTGACCGAGCAGCCTGCCAGCACGTGGAGCGTCGCAAACGTGTTGCTGCAGAACCCGGGCAAGGCGCAAGGCATCGTGCCTGGGGGTCCGTCCTGGGAGGTGGGGCTCACCCGCAAGGTGGGCGTACAGGACGAGTGGGCGATCGGGTACGTGGATCCGTTCTCCGGGAAGGTGCTCAGTCTGTCGTTCTGCTACCCGCCGTCGCAATCGGGACCGGGCGGATCGTGCGTGGGCTCCTGAGGTAGTCCCGCCGGCGAGCGCGGTCACTCTTCTCGACATCACGGCCCTCAGCGACAGATCACGGCCCTTTGCGACCTGTTCGCGCGACTCCGGGCTCGAGCCAGGCCCGCGCCGCTCACGTCTCTGTGGGCCTCCGCCCTGACCGGGTCATCAACTCCCGTGAAGTCGATCGGGGCCGCGCGGGTCGTCACAGCCTCTCGACCCGCGTGCGGCCGGTCGCCTCGCCGAAGGCCCAGAGGTCGATCTCGGGCGGGGTCAGGCCGAGGCTCGTCAACGCCGTGCAGATCTGGCTTCGGTGATCGGTGCCGTGGTGGACGACCTGCGCGAGGCGGAAGCCGAGCGGCGAGTGGAAGCTCCAGCCGTCGCCGTGCTCGACGATGTCGGCCTCGCCGTCGGGACCGGCCGCGAGCAGCTCCATCCACGCTGCGCCGTTCGCCGTGATCGCCGACCGTAGCTCGGCCAGGGTCACCACGGCTTGCTCGTCGATCGGTGCGGGCTGTTCGCGGAGGAACGACAGGTACCAGCCATCGCTGCTGACGAGATGCCGGAACGTGTCGATGACCGAGCCGTAAGTGCCGGGCGCCGGAGCCGCCAGCTGCTCGGGTGTGAGCGCCGCGCACACGTCGATGCAGTCGCTCGGTCGCCCACACGTGATGGGCGAAGACGTCGTCGAGCAGCGAGGCGGTCATCGGGCACCCCCGGCCTTCGTCGCGATGTCGCCGATGATCGCCGCGGTCTCCGCAGGGCGCGACCACATCGGCCAGTGGCTCGTCGGCAGGTCGATCCAGGTGACGTCGCGCAGCTCCGCGATACCGGCGAGGAACGCCCAGTCGGGGTGCTCCCTCGCGTACGTCTGGTAGGCCTCGGAGGTGTAGCCCAGTCGCGATGATCGTCGAGGGGATGTCCCTGCGGGCGTCGTTCGTGAACTCGTGGACATCGCGCAGGAGTCCGGCTGGTTCCGCGACCGCCCGCTCGCCGGAACGTCGCCAGCTGCGGCTCGCTGAGCCCGTCGAGGTTCTCCTCCGCCTTGATCTCCTCCCAGATCGAAGGGCTTCTCAACGCCCTCGAACTCGGGGTCCGGCGCCCCCTTTCCTGGGGCCGTGTCGACGTAGACCATCGGCGGCAATCCGGTCCGGGATGACGTCGCTCGCGGCGTAGCCGGAGAAGCCGGTGGCGCTGTGCAAGGCGAGCACGACCGGCGCGCCCGGCCGCCTCGACGGCGTTGACGATGGCGTCGACATGGTCCTGGCAGGGTGACCCCGGACCGGTCGGCGTCGGCCAATTCGAGCCCGGGCAGCGTCAGCGCCGTGACGTCGTGGCCGTCGGCGCGGAGCTTCTCGGCCACCTCGTCCCACGCCCAGGCCCCGAGCCAGAACCCGGGGACCAGGATGATCGGTGCGCTCGTCATGTGCGATTCCTCCTCAGCACGTCAGGCGTGGGCGGTCAGCGTGGACGTGTCGTCGGTCCCCTTGAACGTAGCGTCCAGGCTCCGCGCCAGCGGATCCTCCAGGGGACCCAACCCCGCGGCACGGGGTCAACCGAGCTCGGCGTCGACCGCGTCGGCGAAGGCGGCCATCGACGGGAACGCCCAGTCGGGCGTGACCGGCGCCTGCGGGTCGGGCGTGGCCCCCCAGCCTGGCCGGGCATGCCGGCGGTTGATCCACACGGTGGGCAGGCCCACGGCCTTGGCCGGCACGTGATCGTGGAACAGGCTCTGCGCCACGTGCAGCAGCCGGCCCTCACGGACGCCGAGCCGCTCCCGCTCGACAGCCAGCGCCTCGAAGTTGCGAGGCGAGGGCTTGTAGGAGCCGACGTCCTGCGCGGTCACGATGCCCGTGAACGTCACGCCGAGGCGCTTGTTCGAGCCCGCGAACGAGATCCGGTCGACGTTGGACAGGATGATCAGCTTGTAGCGCTTCGCGAGTCGCTCGAGCGCCTCCGGCGAATCAGGGAACGCCGGCCAATTGGGGACGGAGGCGCCGAACGCCTCGGCCTCGCCGTCGCTCACGGGGACGCCGAGCTGGGCCCCGAGCGCCCGCATCGACCGGGCGAGGATCTCCGGGTAGAGGGCGGTCGGGTGCTCGGCCGCCGCCTTGGTCTCATGCGTCGAGAAGGCGGTGAGGAGCTCCTCGTCGCGCATCGCGAGGGCGCGGGCGTCGGCCCACGGCCGGAGCACCGCAGCGATGCCGGTCTCCCAGTCGATGAGGGTGCCGTAGCAGTCGAACGAGAGGGCATCAAAGTCGGCGAAGTTCACGCTGTGCGCTCCTTGATGAGGTGGAGGAACGACCGTGCCCCTCCTCACCCCCCCAGGAACGTCGAAGTCGGCGTCGATCGCACCAGAGGACCGCGAGGATCGCTAGCTGGTGGCGAGCGCCTGACCGGGCGGCGTCGCGCGAATGCCGAGCAGCGATGACCGCGACCCGGCCGGGAGCCCCGCGGTAAACGAGACCTGGAGGAGGTCATCGCGGCCGGGAACAGCACCAGCCGGCTGGCTCGCCGCCCGAGCAGGCCGACGACCACGAAGACGGTCACAGCGACCACCAATGAGGCAGAACGCCCAGACTGCGTGTCCTCGCTCGCCAGTCCCGATTTGCCAGCACGAGCGCGCCGGCGATCAGCCCGAAGCAGAGAGGTCGCGGCACCCGTGACGTGGAGTCCGCGAGGACGCGGTGATGTCGGTCGCCGATCTCTTTCGTGGTTCCCGGTGGATCGCCGGAGACCGGCTGCGTGGGGACGGGCCGGCCAAGCAAGCCGTCTCCGGCGCGAGCTCGAGCGCCTGCGCCGGGCCGCCGACGCCTGAGCCCGACGGCGGGAGTGGTGTCGGCCCTGTCGAGCGCGCTACGCGTGGGCTCGGCGGTCTGCGCCAGGAAGCCGCAAGGACGTCATGCAGCCGGCCTCACCGATGCTGAGGAGGCCCACCTGGTGCCGCAGCGGGTCGTAGCCGGGGCCGCGTCGCCCCCTCCAGCAGGTAGATCACGCTGAACAGGAGCTTGGCGACGACCCCTGCCCACAGGACGGCCGGCACGCAAACGCGGCTGAGCACGGGGATATGGTCCACGCCGCCGCGGCGCGTGACAGGGGGCAATGGAGGGCGAGTGACTGTCGTCGGCCGAGCCGTATAGCGTCTCGCTGCGCGCCCGGGACCGGAAGGACGTCCCTCCGGCCGACGGCATCGTCAGACCGGCCTACGGGGCCGGCAGGGGGTCACCGCAGTCGGTGAACCAGGAGACTGCGCCGTCCATCGGCGCAACGTGGACCTCCCGGCTGGCGGTCGCGCCCAGGGTGGTCACGTTCGCATCCACGGCCCACGCCTGGTCGATCGTGGTCGTCCGGCCGTCCGTCACGTAGTCCCATGGCGCCAGCGGGTGGACCGCGACGATGTCGACGGCAAACGTCGGGTCGGCCACATCCGACGCAAGCTTGGCCTCGCAGGCGGAGGCCCCGTAGCGGTCGATCACGGCGCCGTTGAGCCGTGCTCCCATGGACTCCTCATTGCCGGCCCGGACGGCCGTCACGAGATCGCTGAAGAAGCCTCGCACCGCGGCCTCGGGGTCGGTGGTCGGGCTCGGCGTCGGGACGGGCGTTGCGGCGACGGTCGCCGTCGGTGTCGGAGCCGCCGTGGGCAGCGGGGATGTCGTTGCCGTTGCGATCGCCGCGGAGGCTGTCGGGACCCCAGATGCCCCGCCGTTGGCGGTCGTCGGTGACGTGGCGGCTCCGGCCACGGTGACCAGCCCGACTGCCCCGACGGCCACGAAGCCGAGGCCCACCACGACCAGCCCGGCACCGATCTGCCTTCGCGCGTCCATGGTCGCAAGCCCTCCCCGGTACGGCCCGGTAACCGACCGCGCGAGCATACCCGGGCAGTCCACCCGCGACCATCCGCGGAGCTCGGCGACCGCGCTGCGGCACGCGGGATGGGTTGCCATCTGCTTCCCAAGCGGCTACGTTGCGCGGACTGGAGCCACCTGGGGAGCGGCTGTTGATGACTGGCGGCGGGGCCAGGCGACGGGACGCGCGATCACGCCGAACGGCGGGCGGCCGCTCGCGCCCAGGCCCCGCGATTCGCGCGAGCGCGACGTTGGTCGCGGTCGCGGTCGCCATCGCCGCCCTCGTGGCCGGACCGATCGCCGCGCCGCGAGGCGCCGCGGTCCGTGCAGAGGACCAGGACCCGTTCTTCGCGGTCGTCAGCACGCTCGCCGCGCTCAACGGCCAGCAGGTCACGGTCAGCGAGGGCGGCCTCGTCACGATCACCGACCCCCTGGGCGACGTGACCGGAGCCCCCGACGATGCGACCGACGTCACCAACGCCGGGTTTGGCTATGTGCCCATGGTCCCGCCGTGGCTGCTCGCCGCATTCGGCTGTGGGATGCCGGACACCGCGTGCCCCCGCGGCGGGAGCGACGATGCCGCGTTCAGCGATGGCGCGTACCTCTTCTACGAGCGGGTCGCCTCGCCGCTTGCCGACGCCATTGCCGCCGGTGAACGGCGCGAGATCGGCGCCGTCCTGGCGCTCGATGGGTACCCGACGGCGCCGGCCACGCCCGGCAACCCGTTCTCGCACGCGTCGCACGCGATCATCACTCGGGTCGAAGGCGATATGCGCGAGGTCCTGTACTTCGCGAACTCGGCGGTTCGTTCCAGGAGTTCGCCACCAACGCGCGGACCCTGTGGAGCGGCAACGACGTCCTGACCATCGTGCCCAAGGCCAAGGAGATCCAGACCCCGATCAATGCGTGGGACGTGTACTCGTACTGGTCGCGGGGGACCACGGGCCGCACCGGGCGTGACAACCTTCGTGGCTTCAGCGGCGAGCCGATGATGCCGGTGACGATCATCCCCCACATCGAGTTCGCGTCCGCGCCGGCCTCGCCGACGCCATCTCCCACCCCGACCCAGCGTCCGCCCGCAAGCGAGACGCCCACCGCAACGGCCACGCCGACCGCAACGGAGACGCCCACCGCAACGGCCACGCCCCAGTCGTCGAGCTCGGGGCCCACCACCTCCGGTGACGGCCTCCCGTGGGCCGTCCTCATCGTCGTGGGCGTCGTGCTCGCGGTCGTCGGAGCCGCGCTGCTCCGGGGCCGCGGCGGGACGACCGGCGGCACGACCGGCGGCGGGACGCCGAGCGGCGAGCCGGGTGGGAGCCCGGCCGGCGGTCCGGCGATTGCGGTTGGTGTCCCGCTGGTCAGCCCGTGCCCACCGTTGATCGCCGCGGCCAAGGCAGCCAAGGTCGCGTGTGAAGCGGCTCGAAGCGCGGCGGTGACCGCCGCGGATCTCGCCCGGACCCGGGCCGCCGAGGCGGAGGCCGCCCGGCGGGACCTCGACGGCGCGCGCAGGGCACGGGAGGCCGCGGAGAAGGAGCTCGCACGGCGTCAGAAGCCTCCCGACCGGGGCGGCTCATCGGCGTCGAGCTCGTTTGGCGGGCGCGACGTCCACGAGGACTCATATGACCTGCACCTGCTCAGAGAGGCGAGGGCTGCCGCAAACGACGCCTGGGAGGCGGCGAAGGCGGCCGCCACCACGGAGGCTGAGCGGAAGGCGGCGGACGACGCGTGGCAGGACGAGCTGCGGCGGCTCGACGGCCCCGATGGGATCGACGAGATCCGCAGGCGTGACAAGGAGGGCCGCGCCAAGTGGGTCAGGGAGGCCGAAGACGCGCTCAAGACCGCGCAGGAGGCCGAGACGTCCGCGAAGGCTGCGCTTGATCGCGCGGTCGAGGCGTCGGATGCGGCCGCGGCCGCCGCCACGGCGGCAGGGCAACACGCCGACGAGGCCTGTGCCCGGGCCGACGCTGCGAACAAGGCCGCGATCGATGCCGGATGTCTGACTGCCGACGGCCGCGTGCCGCAGCCACCGGTCACGCCATCGCCTCCGCCGACACCCCCGACATCCCCGCCTGAGCCGCCGACATCTCCCCCGGAAGAGCCGACACCGCCAACACCCCCAACGCACGAACGACCGCACGACTGCCCAGACGGCGCGGCGCCGAGGGTCACGGAGCGCAACCCGATCGATGTCGACCTGTTCATCATCTCCGAAAGCCAGCTCAAGATCGACAGCAATTACCCCTACGGGGACAACGTCGACGACGCGCTCGACAACCTCGACAGCACCTTGAAGGGCGTGTCTGCCGTGATGTCGCTGCCGGGCGCCGTCACCAACCCGGTTGGCTCGCTGCTCGGCACGGCCGGGCTGCCGGGCTTCGACTCGGTGACGACGAAGCCGGCAGAGGCTGCGGCCAAGAGCCTGCGCAAGCTCCGCGAGCGGATGGAGAAGTTCCGACGGACCGGGACGTGGTCGCTGAGCGTCCCGTTCCAGCACTATCGCTTCTTCTGCCGGATCACCGAGGAATGCCAGGGGGGCCAGTGGGTGGTGACGAAGCGTGAGCTCATCGGCGAGCGAGTGGGCAAGCCCACCTGGCACCACAGCCCGCCGTACGAGGTCCAGGACGTCGCCTTCGATTCCGGGCACGCGTGGCGCGCCATGACCGCGAACTACGTGCGGAGAAACGCGCAGGCCGAGCGCCAGATCGCCCAGGCGGCCACCGCCTGCGCCGGTTGACCCGGGCATCGCTCGCCGGCTGGCGTGGCAGCTGGCCAGACCGACGCCGCCAAGCCTTGCGAGCCTCAGTCGTCGATGCGGAAGACGGGGTAGGCGCGGGCGATCACCTCGAACGCCTCGATGGCGGCCGCGGGATCTACCGGAATGTGCGGGCGCGCTCCGATCGCGCGGGCCAGGTAGGCCCTGATCACTGGGGCACGCTCGTCCGGCGGCACCTCGACGAGGTGCACCGTGCGTCGCCGGCCGTGTCGGATGACGGCGAGCCCGCCGGCGGCCCGGACGTTGCGGACCCAGGGCGAGCGCTCGCCGAGCATCGAGACCAGGTACTGCTCGCCCTCATGCTCGCCGATGACGAGCGGGATGGAGGAGACTCGTCCGGTGCGGTGGCCTGTGGTCTCGAGCGCGACTGCCCACGCGGGTCCCAGGCCAGGGCCCCCCGCCGCGGCATACACCCGGCCGACCGCGCGCCCGGCGAGATTCGGCCGCCCGTCCCGGTAGAAGAGGCGATTGCCGTTGCGGTGGGCATCGCTTCGCAGGTAGAGCGCGTAGGCACCCACCAGCCCAACGACGCCTGTGAAGAGCAGGCGCGAGGTTCTCATCGGTCCCAGCGATGGTACACAGGCGCGCTGGGACCGGGCATTGGCCGAGTGGCGCTTCACGGCCGAGTGCGGGTCGATCCCCTCGTCGCCCGAAGCGAGTAGGCAGCGCATCGACATATCCTGCTGACATGCGCAAGAGGACCATGCAGGAGGCGTCCCGGGTCCAGTCCAACGCGGCGACTGCGCTCGCGCGGCTCGATGCGACCAAGGCAGGCGCCAAGTGACCGACGTCGACGACCTGGAGCGGCGCTACCGCCGGTGGCTGAGGTGGTATCCGACGGCGTTTCGGCGTGAGCACGAGGAAGAGATCCTCGGGGTGCTGTTGGCGGGTGCCGACGATGGCCAGCGCCACCCGCGGCCGACGGACTGCCTCGACCTGATCCCCAACGGTCCGCGGAGCGCCGCTCCATGAGCGATGGGCCTGGCTTGCGCTCGTCAGGCGGTGAGTGTCGCGACCCTGCGCTATCGGTCGAGCACCTGTCCAAGCGATTCGGCGACCGCATGGCCTTTGACGACGTCTCGTTCGAGGTTGGGCGCGGTGAGGTGTTCGGATTTCTCGGTCCGAACGGAGCCGGCAAGACGACGACGGTGCGGACGCTCGGAAGCCTCATCGCACCGACGTCCGGCTCGGCCACGGTCGCCGGCTATCCGCTGACCCCGGAGAACGGCGAGGAGATCCGTCGACGGATCTCGATCATGCCCGAGGCGCCGGGCCTCTACCTGCACCTCAGCGTCTTCGAGAACCTCGAGTGCTTTGCCGGTCTGTACGAGGTGGCCGACCCGCGCGATCGCATCGAGCGAGTGCTCCGGGCGGTCAATCTCACTGACCGCGCCCGGGATACCGGCAGCACGCTGTCGAAGGGGCTCCGCCAGCGGGTCGCCCTGGCGAGGGCCCTGCTGAACGATCCGGAGGTGCTGTTCCTCGACGAGCCGACGTCGGGCCTCGATCCGGTGGCCGCACGGGAGGTGCACGACCTCATCGTTGGCCTTCGCAAGCAGGGCGTCACCGTCTTCCTCACCACCCATCGGCTCGAGGAGGCGGAGCGCCTGTGCGACCGCGTCGCCATCCTCAACACCACCCTGCGCACGATCGGGCGACCCAGCGAGCTGCGGGAGCGGCTGTTCGCCAAGACGCTCACGGTCAGGACGCTTGCCCCGATCCCCAATCCCGAGAACGTCTTCGGCGGCTTGCCAGCCGTGGAGGGCTGGAGTCTGGACGGCGGCGACTACGTCCTCGCCGTGTCCGACCCGGTGCTCGCCGCGCCCGCGGTCACCCGGGCGCTGGTGGCCGCCACCACCGACGTGCTCTCGATCAGCGAGTCTCACCACTCGCTCGAGGAGGTCTACCTCGAGCTGGTCGACCAGGATGCGGAGGCCACGCGGTGAGCATCAACAGGCGGAGGGTCCGGGCGGTTGTCCGCAAGGAGCTCCGCGAGTACCGGCGCAACCGCTCGCTCATCTGGTCGATGGCCATCTTCCCGTTGATCTTCTGCATTCAACCGTTCATCACGGTGTTCATGCTGCCCGCCTCAGCATCCGGCGCGCTCGCCAACGAGCATGTGCTCGTCTACCTCCTCGGGATCCCGGCGCTGGTGCCCGTGTTCATCGCCGCGTACGCGGTGGTCGGCGAGCGTCAACAGGGCACCCTCGAGCCGGTGCTCACCACACCGATCCCTCGTGAGGAGTTCCTGCTGGGCAAGGCGCTGGCAGCCCTGCTGCCGTCGCTCGCGGTCGCCTACACGGTCTTTGGCCTGTTCCTCGCGTGCATCGGGCTCTTCGCGCAACCGACCATCGCCGTGGCATTGATCCAGCTGCCCGACTTGCTCGCCCAGGTGCTCTTCACGCCGCTCCTCGCCGTGTGGTCCATCTGGGTCGGGATCGCGATCTCCGCCCGATCGAGCGACATCAGGGTGGCGCAGCAGCTCAGCGTCCTGGCGAGCCTGCCCTCGGTCTTCCTGGTGGTGCTCGTCGCGCTCAACGTCATCCGGCCGACGCTCGGCCTCGCGGTCTGCCTCGCGGTCGTCTTGCTCGTCCTCGATGGACTCGGGTGGCGGATCACCTCGCGCTTGTTCGACCGGGAGCGCCTCGTCACCGGCTCGAGGTAGTCCGGGGCTTGACGGCACCGCGCACCACGTGCGCACTCTCGAAGGTGCCGCCCGAGAGTGACGGCCCGCTGGCGAGCCCCCCGCCGCCGGCGTGACGACGACGCCGATCGGGCACCGGATAATGCTCGTCATGGGAGCGTCAGCGGTCGTGGACGAGCTTGAGGACGCCCGCGTCGTCGACTTTCCCCTGCGCGGCGAGTGGACGGCCGTGCACACGCCTGCCAGCCGGATTCCGAGCCACGGCACCGACATACTGGGCCAGCGCTACGCGTTCGACCTCATCCGGTTCGATCCGAGGAAGGGTTCCCGCTACCACCCCGCCGGTGGCCTGCGGACGCTGCTCCTCGGCGTCCCCACCCGAGAGTGCCATGGCTGGGGCGAGCCGATCCATGCCCCGCTTGCTGGGGAGGTGGTGGCGGCCCGCGACGGGCTCGAGGAGCGCGGCTGGATCCACCCTGTCCGGGAGCTCGGGCTCGTCCTCAAGAACGGCCTGACCTTTCGCCCGACCCCACGCCACCTGCATCGCGTCATGGGCAACCACGTCATCCTCAGGTGCGGTGACGTCTACGCCGGCTTCGCTCACATGATGACCGGCTCCGTGACGGTCGAGGCTGGCCAGCGGGTGCGGGTCGGCGAGGTTCTCGGCCGGGTGGGGCACACGGGCAACTCGACGGCCCCGCACCTCCACTTCCAGCTCATGGACGGCCCTGACCCGCTGACTGCGCACGGGATCCCGTGCGCCTTTCGCGAATACGAGGTCTGGCACGACGGTGGCTGGCATCGGGTCGAGCACGCTATTCCGAAGAGCACGGACCGGATCCGCTCGGTGTCGGGCTGATCGACGAAATGCGTGGAGCACCCGGGCCTGCCCCCAGGGGCCGCTGACCGGCGGGGACCGAGCGAGACTGCCCTCATGACCGCCAATGATCTCCAGCTCGAGGCCGCCGAACACCTTCCGCCAGCGCGGACCTCCAGGGATTCTTGCTCGCTCCGCGTACACTCAACGGCGGACAGGGGGTAGCGACATGGACGCCCAACGAGCGCCGCGAGCGCGGGCCGCGGCACCGCTTGGCCTCAGCGCCGAGCCAGTGCTCGACGCGAGCCCGGACGTCGTCATCGCCGTCGACGCACGCGGCCGGATCGTGTATGCGAGTCCGAAGGTCGAACAGCTGGTGGGTTGGTCGCCCGACGAGCTCCGTGGGGAGCCAATCGAGTCGCTGGTCCCTTCACGCCTGGCCGAGCGGCATGCCGAGCACCGCTCCGGGTATCTCGTTCACCCGACGCCCCGTCCGATGGGCAGTGGGCTGGAGCTGACCGCTCGCCGCCGCGATGGCACCGAGCTTCCCGTGGAGATCAGTCTCGCGCCGGTGCGATCGCGGCGCGGTCCGCTCGTCCTCGCGACCGTGGTCGACATCACGGCCCGGACGAACCTCCAGGAGCAGCTCCAGCAGAGCCACGAGGACCTGCAGCGCCACGCCAAGGAGCTTGAGCAGCGCGGACGAGAGATGTCGTTGCTCGCCCAGATGGGGGAGCTGCTCGCCGCGTGCCAGTCGCTCGACGAGGCATATGGGGTCATCCCTCGGGTCGCCGAGCCGCTCTTCGAGGGCGACGCTGGGGCGGTGTATGCGCTCGCGTCGTCGGGCAGCGGGGTCGAGGCCGTGGCGACGTGGGGAAGTCCGCCGCCGCTCCGGAGTGTGTTCTCCCCGGCCGACTGCTGGGCCCTTCGGCGCGGCCGGCTCCACGTGGTCCACGACGAGGACCCCGAGCTCAAGTGTCCGCACGTCGAGGAGCCGATCGGGGTCGGTCTGCTGTGTGAACCGCTCGTCGCCCAGACCGAGACCCTGGGGCTGCTCCACGTCCAGGTCCGCCGACGCAGCAGTGGCAGGGCGGCGCGGGCGGCCGTGCTCGTGGATCGGGAACGCGTGGTCGAGACGCTCGGTGAGCACCTGGCTCTTGCCCTGGGCAACATCCGACTTCGTGCCACCCTTCGGGAGCAGTCGGCGCGCGATCCGCTGACGGGCCTGTTCAACCGCCGCTACATGGAAGAGTCGCTCGACCGCGAGATCCGACGGGCAGCCCGTGAAGGCTACGGTCTCGGCCTGCTCCTCGCGGACCTCGACAACTTCAAGCAGCTCAACGATGCCTTCGGTCACGCCGCGGGCGATGCGGTGCTGCGGCGGATCGGGCGCTTCCTCGGAGGCGCGGTCCGGGGCGAGGACATCGCCTGCCGGTACGGTGGCGAGGAGTTCGTTGTCATCCTGCCCAAGGCGTCGCTCGATGACACGTACCGCCGCGCGGAAGGGCTGCGCGAAGGGATCAAGGCGCGCTCACCGGACGAACCGGCCGACCACTATCCCACTCCATCCATGTCGGTCGGGGTGGCCGCCTTTCCGGAGCACGGAACGTCCGCTGCGCAGCTCATCCTTGCTGCCGACTCGGCGATGTATCTCGCCAAGGCGCAGGGACGGGACCGCGTCGTTGTCGCCGAAGGAACGGAGGGCCGGCCGGTCAAGGTCCGCGCGGAATAGGGGCGGGCCGTCGCGCTCGGTCGTCCGCGTCAGGCCACCGTGAAAGCAGGTCCTCGGGGTAGGCCATGACCTGCGGTTGGAGTGTCCGCTTGCGCCGACCCGCGGATCGCGACCGGCGAGGGCGTCGGTGGCGGGCTGGACGTTGGTCGGGGTGTTGGCGTCGGCGCAAGGCGAAGGCGTCGGCGAGGGCGTGGGCGAAGGCGTCGGCGTGGGCGAAGGCGTCGGCGTGGGCGAAGGGGTCGGCTCGAGGCCGAGCATCCGCTCCACGGTCACGAACTTGAGGCCGCGCGCCCGGTACGCCTTGATCACCCTGGGCAGGATCCGCACCGACGTCGTCGGGCCGCAGTGCAGCAGGATGATGCTGCCCTTCGTGCCGCGCATCGCGTGCCGGAAATGGGCTGCGTCGCTCATCGTCGCCGTGTCGGCGAAGGTCGTATCCCACATGACCACGTACTTGACGCCTGCGACCCTCGCCGCACGCAACGTGTTCGCGTTGTAGGACCCGTAGGGGGGACGGAAAAGCGGGAGCATCGTGCGACCGGTCCTGGTCCGGAGGATGCGCTTCGCACGCTTGATCTGGCTCAGCTGGTCCGTGTATGACAGCGTGGTCATGAACGGGTGCGACACCGTGTGGTTCGCGATCTTGAACTTGGAGCTGATGTATCGCCAGGTTGCCGGCGCGTTCCTGATCACGCGTGCGTAGGGGAAGAACGTCGCGGGGACGTGGCGGGCGACCAGGATGTCGGCGATGCGTCGACAGTTGGCCGAGCTGTAACCGTCGTCGATCGTGAGCGCGATCCAGGACCGATGGCGCGAGCCGTGGTAGACCACCTTTGGGTCAGCCGCGGCCGCCGATGGAAGGGCGGCAGTCAGCAGCAGCAGGGCGAGCGTCACCACCGCCACGGTTGCCATCCGGGACGTCCCAACCCGAATACTCATGTTGAACCCCTGGGCTGACGCTACACGGCGCCCGGGCGTTGAGGAAGAACCGCGACGCCCCGTTCAGCGGTCCGAGCGGCACCCGGCCGCTTGCAGGCGGACCCGCCGGCAACAGCGCGTGCCCATCAGGGAGGCGTGGCTGCTGCTGAGCCGATGCTGGCCTGCCGAACGGGGGCGCTCGCCGGGATCAGTACTCGCTCTTGATCACGAAGAGCAAACGGCCGATGGTTCCGGCCAGCTTCGACTACTGCCGTGCGAGCTTGAACCGCGAGCGAATTGCAGGGTCAGTTGCCCCCAGCCGACGCCCTGTGGTCAATCCGCTCCGCATCCCTGCGCGATCCAGGACGGTCCTCCTCCGGTGCGGTTGGCGCTGCGGCTCGCAGCTCGTCAACCACACGCCGGAGGAAACGCCGGATCACCGTGCGCTCGGCATCGTCAAACGGCGCGAGAGCCGCGTCAACGGCCTCACCCTGCCAGCGGTAGGCACGCTCGACCTCGGCGATCGCCGCGGCCTGGAGGCGGATCTTGACCACGCGCCGGTCGTCGACCATCCGCTCGCGCTCCACGTATCCGGCCTGCTCCAGCTCCTCGACCACGCGGCTTGCCCAGCCAGGCGAGATGCCCAGGCCCGATCCCAGCTGGCCAATCGTGACCTCACCCTGCTGGTACAGCTGGATCGCCGCCCGAATTGCCTGCGGCGACACGCGCACGCCGCTCGATCCCGGTTGCGCCGCGGCTCCGGATCGTCGCGTCGCGTGGCCGCTGTTGAGCAGCTCGACGATCAGCTTGCCGGTCTCGATGGCGTCGTCGCTGAGACGGCCGGGGGTGTCGGGCCTGGTGGTTGACATGTCCCCAGCATACGCGATAGCATCGCGGCACAATAGGTGCGTAACGAAACAGGTGTGCAAGTGAACAGACTTTCCGCGGCGGCCACCGCGCCGTCACAACCGTCCGACATCGGCCGGCGCCGGTGGCTGGGCCTGGTGATGCTTGGCCTCGGGCTGTCGATGATCGTCGTCGACGCGACGATCGTGAACGTGGCCGTCCCGAGCATCGTTCGTGACCTCAAGCTCGACGGCTCCGCGGCGGAGTGGATCGTGTCGGTCTACCCGCTCGTGTTCGCGGCGCTGCTCATCACCTTCGGACGCTTTGGTGACCTGGTCGGGCGCCGGCGTCTCCTGCTCCTGGGCCTCGGGGTCTTCGCGCTCGGGTCTGTCCTCGCGGGCCTCGCTCCGAGCGGCTTGATGCTCATCGGTGCGCGCGTCCTTCAGGGGGTCGGCGGTGCCGCGATCGCGCCCGCCACCCAGTCCATCCTCAACACCACGTTCCGGGGTCGCGACCGGGCGATTGCGTTCGGCATCTACGGGTCCGTCATCGGCGGCATGGCCGCCCTCGGCCCACTCCTGGGCGGCTGGCTGACCACGAACCTGAGCTGGCGCTGGGCGTTCTACATCAACGTGCCGATCGCCCTGGTGGTGATCGCGGGCTCGCTGCTCTGGATCCGGGAGTCGCGCGACGAGGATGCACGTGCTGGCTTCGATCCGGCCGGTTTCGTCCTAATCACGCTGGGCCTCGGCGGGATCATCTTTGCCCTGATCGAGGGCTACCGGTACGGCTGGCTCGCACCGAGTCGGCCGTTCCAGGTCATGGGCCTGACCTGGCCGCTCAGCGGGATCTCGATCATCCCGCTGGCAGTGATCATCGGCCTCGTCAGCCTCGTCGCGTTCGCGGTCGTCGAGCTGCGTCGCAAGCAAGCCGGCGCGTTCTACCTGTTCGACTTCGACCTGTGGCGCGAGCCTTCGTTTCGATTCGGGAACCTGACCGCCACCATCGTCTCGCTCGGCGAATACGGACTGCTGTTCGCCCTTCCCCTCTTCCTCCAGGCGGTCATCGGCTATACGGCGTTCGAGACCGGCCTCGTCTTCCTGACCCTGGCGGCGGGCTCGTTCGTTGCCGCACCGCTGGCCGGGATGCTGGCCGGCCGCTTCGAGCCTCGACGCACCGTCCAGATCGGCATGCTGCTCGAGACGCTCGGGATCCTTGCCGTGACCCTCCTGCTCTCGAGGACCGTGGCCGGAATCGCCCTCGCCGCGCCGTTCTTCCTCTATGGCATGGGCGTCGGGTTCAGCACCGCCCAGCTGGCCAACGTCATCCTCGCGGACATCCCACCGGAGCGCTCGGGGCTGGCATCGGCCACCAACTCAACGATGCGCCAGATTGGGACGGCCCTTGGCAGCGCGGTCCTGGGGACCGTGCTCCTGGTGGGCCTGAACACCGGCACGCATGACCGGCTGGCGGAGGTCGTGGGGCTACCGGCCGGGCAGCAGCAGGCGATGGCCACCGCGATCGAAGACAGTGCCGGCCAGGCGCTGATCGGCCTGCGGTCGGAGCCGGCCGCGGCGGCCGCCGTCGGGCCCATCGAGGATGCCTTCGTCGCGGCCGCACGCACGGTCGGGTTCGCGGCCGCTGCGTTCATGGGCGCGGGGCTCGTGTTCTCGCTCCTGCTGCCGCCGTTGCGTGCGGTCGAGCCGCGCGGGGCTGCCGAGCCCGACGAGGCTGCGACCCGCGCCGCTGCGGCCTGATGACGCCTGCCAGCGGATGACCCGACGCGGCCGTGGAGTTGCCCGGGGTCGCCCCCAGCGCCCCAGATGACGCCCCGTCATGACGCCGTCGGTTCGCGACCACAGACTCGTGTCACGTCTCGGAGTCCGCTTGGACGAGAGGGCTCGAGCCTTACCCGAGCTCCGGAGCCGGCGACGCGTGCACCGCAGCCAGCGGGCTGTCGGAGGCGAGCCATCGTCCCGCCGCTCCACCGGATCGTCCGCTAGTGTGTCGATCCTCTGGACACCCCGAGGCGATGCGGCCGAAGTGACGCTCTCGTGGCGAAGCTGGCGCGCGGCCCACCCGGATGGAGCTCTCTGATGGCCCTGACCCATATCAATCCCGCTACCCTCCACCACAACCCGGCGTTCTCGCAGGGCGTCGTCATCGAACCTGGCAGCCGCCTGCTCATCGTGGGCGGCCAGAATGGCGTTGACGCCACGGGCGCCGTCGTCGGCCCCGGGCTTGGCGAGCAGACCGCCCAGGCGCTGCGAAACGTCCTCGCCGTTCTCCATGAGGTCGGGGCGACGCAGGACGACGTGGCCCGGCTCACGATCCACCTGGTCGCGGGATCCGATGTCCAGGCGGCCTACGAGGCGTCACGGGAGGTGTGGGGCCTTCGCGCCACGGCGATCACCGTGCTCATGGTGGCGAGCCTGGGCCGGCCGGAGTGCCTCGTGGAGATCGATGCCCTGGCTGCTGTGCCCGGGGCGGCCGGCCTGATCAACGACTGATGTCGGATCGGACCGGGTTCGCCTCGACCTGACGTTCGCGCCAGGCGCCCGGCCGTTCGGACTGTATCCTCAGCCCCCACACTCACGAGGACGGTCATCGCGTCGGCCGAATCTCCTTGTGAATTAAGGCCGCGAAGCACGGGAAGGGACAGCGCTGGACGACGCCGGCCTCCTGCTCGAGACCAAGCTCTACGCCCCAAGGGTGCGACGCAGCCTGGTCGCGCGCCCGCGGCTGATCGAGCGGGTGAGCCGTGGGGCCGAGTCCAAGCTGATGCTCGTCTCGGCGCCGGCCGGCTTCGGCAAGACGACGCTGGTGGCCGAATGGCTGGCCGCGGCTCCGGCCGGCGGACCGTCCGCGGCGTGGCTGTCTCTCGACCAGGCGGACAACCAGCCTTCGTCGTTCTGGCCCTACGTCATCGCCGCGCTGCGAACCGTGGCGCCGGGGATCGGCACGACCGCGCTCTCCCTCCTGCAGGGTCCCCAGCCGCCCCCGATCGAGACGATCCTCGCGACGCTGCTCAACGATCTCGGTGCGGTGCCGAACGACATCGTGCTGGTGCTCGACGACTACCACGAGGTCGATGCGCCCGAGATCCAGGGCGGGATGGCGTACCTGCTGGAGCACCTTCCTGCGCAGATCCATCTCGTCATGACCGACCCGCGCCGACCCGGCGCTGCCGCTGGCCGCTGCGGGGCGCACGGCGAACTCACCGAGTCCGGGCGGCCGACCTGCGCTTCACCCCGGACGAGGCCGCGGCGTACCTCAACGAGACGATGGGGCTCGACCTGACGGCCCGGGATGTCGCGGCGCTGGAGGCCCGCACCGAGGGCTGGATCGCCGCACTGCAGCTGGCCGCGCTCTCGATCCAGGGGCGCGACGACGTCGCCGGCTTCATCGCCGGCTTCGCCGGGGACGACCGCTACATCGTCGACTACCTCGCCGAGGAGGTCCTCCAGCGTCAGCCCGAGTCGGTCCGGAGCTTCCTGCTGCAGACATCCATCCTGCGACCGGCTGAGCGGACCACTGTGCGACGCGGTCACCGGCCGGGACGGCGGCCAGGCCATGCTCGAGGCCCTCGATCGCGCGAACCTGTTCCTGGTCCCGCTCGACGATCGTCGCCGGTGGTACCGCTACCACCATCTCTTCGCCGACGTGCTGCGCGCGCACCTGCTCGACGAGCAGCCCGGACCGCGTCCCCGAGCTCCACCGACGGGCGAGCGACTGGTACGAGCAGCAACGGCGAGCGGCCCGAGGCCATCCGCCATGCCCTCGCCGCCGCGGACTTCGCCCGAGCGGCGGACCTGATCGAGCTAGCCATCCCGGCCATGCGCCAGCAGCCGGCAGGAGTTGGTCATGCTCGCGTGGCTCGCAGGCGCTGCCGGACGAGTCATCGCCGTCAGGCCCGTGCTGAGCGTCCACTACGGCGGGGCGTTGCTGCTTCTGCGGCCAGCTCGAAGGCGTCGAAGCGCGCCTGCAGGATGCGGAACGATGGCTCGACACGACGTCGGATCGGCATGACGGCCCAGACGGAGACGTCCGGGCGCGATGTCGTCGTCGACCAACAGGAATTCCGCGCGTCTCCCGGCGCGATCGCCGGCTACCGTGCCGCGCTGGCCCTGGTCGCGGCGATGTGTCCGGCGCGATCCGACATGCAGGCGGGCCTCGCCCTCGCGGGCCACTGACGACCACCTCGGCGTGGGTCGGCCGCCGGGCTCCTCGGCCCTCGCCTCCTGGACGACGGGGATCTCGAGGCCGCGCACGGTTCCTAGGCCGTGTGCATGACGAGCCTCGAGAAGGCCGGGCACATCGCCGACTTCCTCGGCTGCGCCATCGCGATGGCCGACATCCGGATCACGCAAGGGCGACTCCACGATGCCATGGACACCTACAAGCGGCGTCCTGCGGCTCCTGACCGGACGCAGGTGCAGCCCGTGATGCGCGGCGCGGCCGACATGCACGTCGGGCATCGAGCGAGCTCCTGCTACGAGCGGAACGATCTCGATGCCGCGCGGCAGCAACTGCAGACGGCGCCGAGCTGGGCGAACATCTCGGCCTCCCACAGAACCCCTACCGGTCGCGCGTCGCCGCAGCCCGAATCCGGGAGGCCGAGGGAGACTTTGGCGCAGCCCTCGGCCTGCTCGATGAGGCTGACCGCCTGTACGCGAGCGACTTCTTCCCGAATGTCCGTCCGATCGGCGCGCGGAAGGCCCGGCTGCTGATCGCGGCGGGGACGTCTCAGGCGAGGCGGCAACGTGGGCCCGCGAGTGCGGCCTGACTGCCCGAGGACGAGCTCAAGCTACCTGCGCGAGTTCGAGCACATCACGCTCGCAAGGGTGCTCCTGGCCCGAGTCGGCACGGGGTCGCGCCGACGGTGCCGTGCTCGAGGCGGCGGATCTCCTTGCGCGCCTCCTGGAGGCGTCAGAAGCCGGCGGGCGATCGGGAAGCGTCATCGAGATCCTGCTGCTGCAGGCACTCGCGCATCAGCGGCTCGGTGAAGCCCGCGCTGCTCAGGATCGACTGGAACGCGCGCTGGCGATGGCCGAGCCAGAAGGCTACGTCCGGGCGTTCGTCGATGCGGGCCCGTCCGTGGCGCCCCTGCTGGAGGCGGCCGCGAAGCGCCGGGTGGCACCGAGCTACGTTCGCGAAGCTCCTGGCAGCCTTCGGCCGGGGTGCGAACCGAGCGCCGATCAGTCAGGGCCTGATCGAGCCCCTCAGCGAGCGCGAGCTCGATGTGCTCCGGCTGCTCGCGATCGGATCTGAATGGGCCAGACATCGCTCGCGAGCTCGTGGTGTCCCTGAACACGGTGCGGACACACACGAAGAACATCTACGCAAAGCTCGGTGCCAACAACCGTCGGGCGGCCGTCACGCCGGGCCGTGGAGCTCGACCTGCTGTCGCGAGCCCGACGACCGCTGAGCCGGCCGGGAGGCCGCTCGCGTCCGCGTCGACGAGAATCACCACATGAATCACCACACGTGGTGATGCCCGCTCACCACATCCGCTTCTAGCTTCGTGATCACGCCGGCGACGGATCGCAAGCCCGGTGGAAAGGAGCAGATGAGCGGAAGAACGAGAGGCAACGTCGATCGCCACGAGCCCGGACGCTACGAGATCCGCCTGAGGGGACATCTCGAGGCCCGATGGGCCGCCTGGTTTGACGGGCTGAGCCTCACCCGCGAGCACGACGGCACGACCGTCATCCACGGCCAGATTGCCGACCAGGCCGCACTGCATGGCCTGCTCCAGAAGGTCCGGGACACGGGCCTGCCGCTGGTATCGGTCATCTGCGTCGAGCCCGAGTCCTGACCCGAGCTACGAGCCGGTCACCTGAGACAGCTGGGTTTCCAGCGTCCCTCATCAATGAAGGAGCCTGAAATGACATCGCGAAACATCGCCCGCGCCACCGGAATGCTGTTCATCCTCACGTTCATTACGTCGATCGCCGGCGTGTTCGCCTACGGAACTGCCCTCAGTGACCCCAACTACGTCACCGGCGCCGGCGCCGATGCCCGCGTGTTTCTCGGGGCGTTCCTCGAACTGCTGCTCATCATCACCAACATCGGCTGCGCCGTCGTGCTGTTCCCGCTGCTCAAGCGCCAGAACGAGGGCCTCGCGCTCGCCTATGTCGCCGCGCGCATCGTCGAGTGCACCTTCATCCTGGTCGGCCTCCTGAGCGTGCTGGCGATCGCCACCTTGCGCCAGACCGCCGCGGCCGCGGATGCCGGCTCGCTCCTCACGGTGGGCAAGGCACTCCACGCCATTCATGACTGGACATTCCTGCTCGGCCCCGGCTTTGCGGACGGCGTCGGGACCGGCATGATCCTGGGCTGGCTGATGTACAAGTCCGGCCTGGTGGGGCGGCGCATGGCGCTCGTCGGCGTCGTCGGCGGCGCGATGCTCGCAACCTCCGGCATCGCCGTGCTGCTTGGCTTCATCCCGCAGGGCGGCGCGGTGCAGGGCGTCGCGACCATCCCGGAGGTCATCTGGGAGGCGGTCCTGGGCCTGTGGCTCACGTTCAAGGGGTTCAAGGCGGCAGCCCCGATCCTCACGTCCTATCACCGCGATCAGGCGATCGCGCCGGCCTACGCGGCAGCCTGACAGGACGGGCCCCGGAGCTGGTCTCCGGGGCCCGTCGTTGCCCAGCGGCGGATCGCAACTGCTGTTCCCCTGTCGCGCGCCGACGAGCGAGAAAGGAAGCGCCCCCATGTCCGATGAGAAGACCGACACGATCCCGAGCGCCGCGACCGCGACTCAGAGCGGTGAACAGTCACGTCGCCTTCGACGGCACCATCTCTGGCTCATCCCCGGCATCGGGCTGGCCCTGTTCGCCAATGCGCACGGCTCAGAGCTCGGCGTCGGGCTGGTCCCGCTCCTGGTGTTCGGCATCGCTCCCGACCTGCCCCGGTTGGGCGGCATCCGCCGGCCCGCGCTGCTGGGGCTCCACAACGCGATGCACCGGCCCGTGCTCGCGATGGCGGTGCTGCTCGGGGCGGCCGTGACCGGGATGTCGCCGTTCCTCTACGTCGGTGCGCTGGCATGGCTCGGCCATATCGTGGTCGGGTGGGGCACTGGCGATCGGATCAAGTCCGCAGTGGAACCCGGGACCGCCGGATCGCGAGGCGCCCGATCCGGCCGTCTCGAGCTCGCGCCCGGGGCAGCGGGGAGGACGTCGCGATGAATGATGCCGTCGTCTTCGTAGCCGCTGGCATCCTCATGGGCGTCACGGGCAGCGCCCTCATGGACACCTGGGGCCTCGTCCTTCGCCGGCGATTCCAGGTGCCGACGCTCGACTACGCCCTGCTCGGGCGGTGGATCGGCCACTTCTCAAGGGGTCGCTTGTTCCACGACCGGATCGCTGCCTCCGAGCCGATCCCGTGGGAGCGGCCGCTCGGGTGGGCGGCCCACTACTCGATCGGCATCGCCTTCGCCTTCCTGCTGCTCGGGATCTGGGGCCTTGACTGGGTCCGGTCTCCGACGATCTGGCCGCCGCTGGTCATCGGCATGGGGACGATCGTCGCGCCGTGGTTCGCCATGCAGCCGGCGATGGGTGCCGGGTTCGCGGGATCACGGACACCCAGCCCGTCCGCGACCCGGCTCCGGAACCTTGGGACCCACGCCGTCTACGCACTCGGCTTGTACGTCAGCGCCCTGGTGCTGTCGTGGGTCCTCGCACGCTAGGCCGGCCGGGGGACGGCAGGCGTCGGCGAGGCGGTGCGCGGCGCTGACGAGAGGAAGGGCCGCCCGCCGAAGCGGACGGCCCCTGGAGCCGAAGACCGGGAGCGGCCCCGGCGTCCGTGCGGTTTACCAGATGGCGGCGCTGGCGAGGGGAATGGGGTGGTCGATGACGATGCTGCCGATTGGTGTGCCGTCCATCCGCATTCCCATCACCGTGTAGGTCCCGTTGCCGTTGTCCATGACCTTGGCCATGTCGCCTTCCATCCAGCCGGCCGGGCTGCCGAGCCAGGTCGAGATGCCTTCGGACAGCAGGCCGACCGTGCCCACGAAGTTCGGGTAGCTCGGGACGTCCTTGTACAGGGCCCAGCCGGCAGGGATCTGGGCCAGGCTCGGGACGCTGACCGGGACGGTGATGTAGACCTTGCTGCCGCCGTTCGCCCCGCCCTTGGTGGGGACCAGGGCGTAGTAGGCGCCGTGGGCACCCATCACCCACATGCCGTGGTCGTTGTGCGTGGAGACCGAGGGGCAGATGAAGAACGTTTCCTTGACAGGGGCCGCGCTCCTGGCCGGCGCCGCCGCCGATGCCGCACCGGCGAAGACGGACAGCAGCAGGGATGCGGCCGCGAGGGATGAGAGAGCTCGCTTCATGTAGATCTCCGTGTGCACGCATGTTGAGATCGGACGGGAGTGCGTCGCCCGGGCCGGGAACCCCGGTGCGACGCACGATGCGGCCAGCAGGGGGCCCGGTCTGTGGCGCGTGACACAGTCGCGCATCCGACGGATGCACCGGCGAACGGGGCGACGCTGAACCGCAACTTCGTCGTACCCCCACGGGTCGAGAGCGGCAGAGCGCGCTCCGTAACCATGTCCTCCTGCGGGTCCCCGGGCCCGGTGGTGAACCGCTGCGACCGAGGAGACACGGATGCTTGCCACCCAACGCGACCCGGTTCGCACCGTCGCTCCAGCCGCGGCGCTGCTGGTCGCGCTCGGGCTTGCGATCGCCTTCGGGCTGGCGGACACGGCGGTGACGGTGCTGCCGCAACAGCCCCCCGTCGACGCGGGCGCCACGGCCTGGATGCTCACCTCGACTGCGCTGGTCCTGCTGATGGTGCCGGGCCTGGCGATGTTCTACGGCGGGCTGGTCCGGACCAAGAACGTCCTGGGCACGATGATGCACAGCTTCGCCGCCATGGCGATCATCGGCGTGCTCTGGGCGGCCGTCGGTTACGCGCTGGCCTTCGGACCGAACGTCTTGGGCGGCTTCGTCGGCTGGGACCCGGGTCTCCTGTTCCTCCACAGCATCGACAGCACCGTGAGCAGCAACGGTGTCCCGGACCTGGTGTTCGCCATGTTCCAGGGCAAGTTCGCGATCATCACCCCGGCGCTGATCGCCGGCGCGTTCGCCGAGCGGGTGCGGTTCCGAGGCTACGTCATCTTCATCGCGCTCTGGAGCCTGCTCGTCTACAGCCCGCTGTGCCACTGGGTGTGGTCGTCCGCCCCGGGTTCCGAGGGCTTCCTGTTCCAGCTGGGGGCGATCGACTTTGCCGGCGGGACGGTGGTGCACATCTCCGCGGGCATCAGCGGCCTGATCGCCGCGCTCTACCTGGGCTCTCGACGCGGCTATCCGCGCACGGCCATGCACCCGAACAACCTGGTCATGGTGATGATGGGCGTGGGCCTGCTCTGGGTCGGCTGGTTCGGGTTCAACGCCGGCAGCTCCCTGTCCAGCGGTGTGAAGACGGCGCAGGCGCTCACGGTGACCCAGATCGCGGCTGCTGCCGGTGCGCTCGCGTGGATCAGCATCGAGGCCGTGCAGCATCGCAAGGCGACCGGCCTCGGCATCGCGTCGGGGATCCTCGCGGGACTCGTGGTGATCACGCCGGCGGCGGGGGTGGTCACGCCCGCGGGCGCCCTCGCGCTCGGCTTCATCGCCTCCCTCCTGTGCTACGGCGCGATCCTGGTCAAGAACCGCCTCGGCTACGACGACACGCTCGACGTGTTCGGCGTTCACGGCGTGGCGGGCATGGCCGGAGCGCTCCTCCTGACGTTCTTCGTGCGGGCGGGCGAGATGCCCGAGAGCCGCGCGGTCCTCGAGCAGCTCGGTGTCCAGGGGCTCGGCGTGGCCACGACGATCGTCTATGCGTCGGTCGTCACGATCGGGCTGCTGGTGATGGTGCAGCGGCTCTTCGGGCTCCGCCTGGGACCCACCGGCGAGATGGCGGGAATGGACCACGAGCTGCACGGCGAGCACGGCTACGGCCTGCTGAACCTCAACTGACCGGCGAGCGGGAGGCACCCAGATGAAGCTGATCATCGCCATCATCCAGCCCGACAAGCTGGACGAGGTCCACCAGGCCCTGATCGCCGCCGAGATCTTCCGGGTGACGGTCAGCCGGGTCACCGGCCACGGCCAGCAGGAGGACCCCGAGCTGTACCGGGGCGAGGAGGTCGCGCCCAGCCTGATCCCGAAGGTCCGGCTGGAGATCGCCGTCAACGACGCGTTCGTGGAGGCGACGATCGATGCCATCCTGGGGGCCGCGAAGCACGGCCAGGGGTCGATCGGTGACGGCAAGATCTTCATCCTGCCCCTCGAGGAGACCATCCGGATCCGCACCGGCGAGCGGGGCGGGTCGGCCATCTAGGCGACGGCCAGGGCTCGAGGGGCCGGCGGCTACCCTGTCTGGTCCGCCCGCTGCCACCACCGCACCGTCGCCGCGAGGCCGAGGAGCGCGGTGACCACGACGATCGCGACGCCGCCGGCGGTCACGGCCTCGGCATCGGGGCCGCCCGCGCCCGACACGATGGCGGGGACTGACCACGGGAACCACGCACCCCAGCCGAGGACCGCGAGGATCTGGGCGAGGAAGACCGCGAACACGGCCCAGGCGAGGCCCGGGAGATACCCGCGACCGAGGCCCGCGAAGAAGGCGGTGTACGACTGCAAGGCGATCGTCAGGACCGCGGCTGCGGCAGCTCCCGCCAGGCCGCGCAGCACGATCTCGCCTGACCATCCGGGCAGGCCGACCGACGCGTCGATGGCGAACCCGATCGCGAGCGCGAGGATGAGCACCCAGCCCACGATCGCGAGGGACCAGATCGATCCCACGGCGATCTTGGCGAGAACGATCGCCGAGCGCGAGGTGGGGCAGGCGACAAGATCCCGCACCGTTCGGTCCGCGAACTCCCGTCCGAAGAGCCAGGCAAAGAGGAACGCGAACAGGATCGCGCCCCCGATCGCGACGGCCTGGGAGATGAGCGCCACGAATGTCGGCCAGTCGGCCGTCCCCGCGGCCAGCTGCGCCTTGGCGCCCAGCAGGCCAAGCTGACGCGCCCGGTCGGGGTCCTTGAGGATGAGCATGAACAGGCCGCCGACCACCGGGGCCAGGGAGAAGCCGGCGGCGATCGTCCAGGGCACCCTCGATCGGCGTGCCTTGAGCAGCTCCACGGCCAGGGCGCCTCCGAATCCGTTCATGCGGCGGCCCCGGCCCGGTCATGCGGGCGGCTCGGCTCGGGCGCAGCACCCGGCTGGGCGGTGAGCCGCATGAAGTGGTCCTCGAGCGTCTCGCGCCCGAGCGCGAGATGCGTTGGCGGCGAACCGGCCTCGACCAGGATCCTGGCGATCTCGTCCGGCGCGGCGATGGCCCGTGGCTCGCGGAGCTCGAGGAAGGCTCCGTCGGGGCGTCGTCGCTCAGGGAGGAAGCCCGCCTTCCGCAGCGCGGCCTCGCCGGCGGCAGGGTCGCGCACGCCGATCTCGAGCCGTACGTCCCGGTGCCGCTCGAGCGCCTCGCTGTCGAGCTCCTCGATGAGCCGTCCGCGATGGATGATGCCGATGCGCGTGGCGAGGCGATCGACCTCGGCGAGGATATGGCTCGAGATGAACACCGTCATGCCGCGTCGCTGCGTGAGCTCGTGGAGGAGGCCCCGGACCTCGACGACGCCGGCCGGATCGAGCCCGTTCGCGGGCTCGTCGAGGATGAGCAGCTCGGGCTCGTGGAGGAGCGCGCGGGCAAGGGACAGTCGCTGCAGGTTGCCGAGCGACAGGGTCCCGGCCCGGCGGTCGGCGTACTCGTCGAGCCTGAGCTGCTCGATCAGGCGCTGGATCGATGCCCGATCCTCCACGCCCTGCAGGCGCCGGGCGACCTCGAGGTTCTCGCGGACGGTCAGCTCCGGATACGCGGTGGCGCTCTCGACGAGGTGGCCGACGCGACGCCACACGGCCGGAGCCTCGGCACGCACCTGTTCCCCGAACAGCTCGGCGTGGCCGGCCGTCGGCGCGATCATCCCGAGCAGCATCCGGATGGTGGTCGATTTGCCCGCTCCGTTCGGGCCGAGGAACCCGTAGATCTCTCCTCGGGCGACCCGCAGGTCCACGCCGTCGACGGCCAGGACGTCGCCACGGAAGCGCTTCGTGAGCGCATGGGTCGCGACCGCTAGCTCGCTCATCGGGATCCATCTCCTCGATACCCGAGCCCGCGGAGGATGAACGCGTTGAGCTCGGAGGTGACCTCCTTGACGCCGGTCTCATGACCGACCAGGTCGTGGAGCGACGTGAACGTCGCGAGGACGAAGCCCGCGGCCAGGTGTGCGTCCTGGTGGGCGAACTGCCCCTCGGCGATGCCGTCAGCGACGATCGACTCGACCGTGGCGATCACCCGGACGAGGATCCGTTCCGTGAGCCGGTCGTGGATCGCGCGGTTCTCGGGCCGATGGTAGACGTCGATGAGCTCGCGCTCGTTCGGGTCGGTGCCGACCTGGCCGACGGATTGCCCGAGGGCGAGCAGGCGCTCAACGGGGGACAGATCCGGCGTGGCGGCGGCCGTCTCGAAGACCCCGACGACGCCATCAACGACGCGCTCGGCGACCGCATCGACCACGTCGTCCTTGCTCTTGAAGTACAGGTAGAAGGTGCCCTTCGCGACGCCTGCCGCCTCGACGATGTCGTCCACCGACGAGGCGGCGACGCCCTTGGCCATGAATACGCCGAGGGCCGCGTCCACGAGGGCTCCGGCGCGAGACTCACGGCGCTCAGCCGACCTTGCTGAAGTGGTAGCCACTCAACACCTTAGGTATGACTGACGGTCAGTCATATTACCACGGAGACTCGGTTCCAGGGATCGGCGGCCCAGGATCAGGCGGCGGGCTCGACCGAGCGTCCGGGGCCGTTGGTGTTGTTCGCGAGCAGGACCACCGCGCCGCAGATGAGGGACATGAGCGCGAGGATCGCGATGCCGTAGGCGGCCACGCTTCCGTAGCCGCCGTTGGCAGGGTTGATGAACGGATACGGATACCAGTCGACGAGCGCGCCACGGACCAGCGTGTAGACAATCCACACGGCGGGATAGCTCAACCAGAGCAGACCCCTTCGGAATGTCAGGCGCGCCGCCGGGGCATCGAACAGCCAGTCCACGACGATCACGATGGGCATCAGCTCATGGACGACCGTGTTCACCCAGGGGATCGCCGTGTCGACGTCGGTGCCCGAGAGCAGGAGGGTGAACACGATGGCGGTCACGCTCATGTAGACGACCGCACCGCCGCGCACGAGGTCGAGGGCGGCGGATCTCCCGCTCCGCCATCGCGCCGCTCCCACCAGCAGGGCGACCGTGGCGATCAGGTTGCTCTGGATCGTGAAGTAGCTGAAGTAGTTGACCGGGTTCAGCACGCCTCGGTCCGCGAGATCGAGCAGCTGGACCACGATCGCGACCACCGCCAACAGGCCGAACCCAAGGCGGCACGTGGCGATGGCCAGGCGCCGATTCATGGCGCGGAGTCTAGCAGCGAGCAAACGTGCCACAAACGGTGCAGGCGCTCGCTGCGCCCGGCGAGCACCGCCGCAGCCAACGACATCGCGCTGTCCCTGGACCCCAACTGTCAGGCAATCATCCAACGGGCTCGTCGAGGCCGTGAGCCAGGCGCTACGATGCGGCAATGATCGATCTCGTGCTCACGCTCATCGGTCCGGACCATCCCGGCATCGTCGACTCCGTGTCGGAGGTCGTCGCCGCCCACGGCGGCAACTGGCTTGAGAGCCGGATGGCGCACCTCGCGGGCAAGTTTGCCGGCGTGCTGTGCGTGGAGGTCGCCGACGAGCGGGTGGTGGCGCTCGAGGAGGCGCTCGCCCGTCTCGAGGTCAGCGGGCTCACGGTTGTCGTCGAGCGGAGCGCGCCCGCCGAGGTTCCCCGACCCCATGCGATGGAGATCGAGCTGCTCGGCCTCGACCGGCCCGGACTGGTCCACGAGGTCTCGGCCCTGCTCGCCGCGAACGGGGTCAACGTCGAGGAGCTCGACACCGATCGCCCCCCGGCCGCCCACTCCGGCGACCAGATGTTCCACGCCCACATCCGCGTGATCATCCCCGAGACCGTGGACGTGGCTGCCATCCGCCACGGCATGGAGCGCCTCGCTGGCGACCTGATGGTGGAGATCCGGCTCGCCGAGCCCCTGGGCACCCCGCGCTGAATCTGCGCCTCGGTCGCCTGGCCCCGACCATCAAGACCTCGACCACGTCCGCGGTCGTCAGGCTCGCTTCGCCCGATCCCCATCCTCGAAGACGGCCTGGCGCGGGCGTTCCCGGCGCACGGTCAAGGCGAACACGTCGGGTCGGCTGTAATGGCCCGCAGCATCGAGGGTCCGGTGGGCGCGGTCCGCGGTTGCCGGGTCGCAGTCCGCGTAGAGGATCCCGTGTTCCCCGCGCAGAGGGCCCGCGACCACCGCGCCGCCGGGCGCGACGATCACGGAGTCGCCGGGGTTCAGCCACTCGTCGGGATCGGGATACAGGCGGCCCCGCTCGGGGAACGAGTCCGGGATGTCGCGGGCCTGCCATGAGCAGCCGGCCCCAAGAACCCAGCAGCGCCCCTCGGCCGCGACGTGGCGCATCGTCGCGACCCACGTGTCGCCCTCATCCCAGGTCGGTGCGACGTACAGCTGGATGCCTTGGGCGTACAGGGCGAAGCGCGCGAGCGGCATGTAGTTCTCCCAGCACACGAGTCCGCCCACCCGGCCCAGGGGCGTGTCGACGACCCGCAACCCGGCCGCGTCGCCGGGACCCCAGACCATCCGCTCCGGGTTTGTCGGGACCAGCTTGCGGTGGACGTTGAGGACGACCCCGTCCGGCCCGATCGTGACCATCGTGTTGTAGAGGGTGGCGCGCGAGTACGCCCCGTCGCGTTCGTGGATACCGATGACCACGACGACGTCTCGCTCCCGGGCGGCCTCCTGGATTGCGGAGAGGTCGCCAGCGCCGAGGTCGACAGCGGCGGCCAGCAGTCGTGCGTGCAACTCCTGGGCCAAGGCGTAGTCGTCGCCGGGTCGGAGGCGCCAGATGTACTCGGGGTATCCAGGGACGTAGGTCTCGGGGAACACGACGAGGCCGGCACCCGCGTCGGCGGCCTCGTGCAGGGCGGCGACGGCCCGCTCGATGGTCGCCACGCGGTCGAGCGCGACGGGCGGGCGCTGGACCACCGCGACCCGATGTCGCCCGGTGTCGGTGTCGGTCATGCTCGGTGCCTCGTGTAGCGATGGGGGCCGGTACGAGGGTCTACGGTCGTGCAATCCTATGACCCGCGCGCAACGCGCCGGCTGAAGGCCCTCGACTCGCGCGCATCGCACCTGGTCGCCGAACAAGTCGATGCACTCGATCGTTCGGCGCGACGCGATCCGTCAGCCCTCTGGTTCGGGCTCCGGGACGGCCGCCGGCAGCAGCGGCAGGCCGTCCTCGCGGTTGGTGCCCATCAGCCCGACCCGGTGGTAGACGACGAGCTTCTCGCGGGTATCCGCGATGTCGAGGTTGCGCATCGTCAGCTGACCGACTCGGTCCTGCGGCGTGAAAAACACCTCGTCGCCCTTCTCCATCGTCAGTCGCTCGGGGTGGTAGGTGAGCGCGGGACCCGTCGTGTCCAGAATTGAGTAGTCGCTGCCGCGCCGCAGCTCCAGGGTCACCTCGCCGGTGATGGGACGCGCGACCCACCGCTGTGCCGTCTCGCGGAGCATCAGGGCCTGCGGGTCGAACCACCGGCCCTGGTAGAGCAGCCGGCCGAGGCGCCGCCCGTTGCTGCGGTACTGGTCGATGGTGTCCTCGTTGTGGATGCCGGTGACCAGCCGCTCGTAGGCGATGTACAGGAGCGCCATGCCGGGCGCCTCGTAGATGCCCCGGCTCTTGGCCTCGATGATCCGGTTCTCGATCTGGTCCGAGGTGCCCAGGCCATGGCGGCCACCGATGACGTTGGCCTCGGTGAACAGCGCCAGCCGTGTGTCGAACGACTGTCCGTTGAGCTCGACCGGCTCGCCGTCCTCGAAGCGAACGCGGACGACTTCCGCGGGGATGTCGACGTCCGCCCTCCACGAGGCCACGCCCATGATCGGCCTCACGATCGAGACGCCCTTGTCGAGGAACTCGAGGTCCTTCGCCTCGTGGGTGGCGCCGAGGATGTTCGAGTCGGTGGAGTACGCCTTGTCGGCGCTCATCTTGTACTCGAGACCGGCGCCGTCGAGGTACGCCGACATCTCCGCTCGCCCGCCCAGCTCATCGATGAACTGCTGGTCCAGCCACGGCTTGTAGATCCGCAGGAGTGGGTTGACCAGCAGGCCGTAGCGGTAGAACCGCTCGATGTCGTTGCCCTTGTAGGTGCTGCCGTCGCCCCAGACGTGGACGTCATCCTCCTGCATCGCGGACACGAGCATGGTTCCCGTGACCGCGCGGCCGAGAGGTGTCGTGTTGAAGTACAGCTGACCCGCGGTCGAGATATGGAACGCACCTGTCTGGAGGGCGGCAATCCCCTCGGCGACCAGCTGGGGCCGGCACTCGATCAGGCGGGCGTGCTCGGCCCCGTACGTCATCGCCTTGCGCGGGATGGACTCGTAGTCGTCCTCGTCGGGCTGGCCGAGGTGTGCCGTGTAGGCGTAGGGAATCGCGCCATGCTCGCGCATCCAGTGCAGGGCGGCGCTGGTGTCGAGGCCACCGGAGAACGCGATGCCGACCCGCTCGCCGACGGGAAGATGCTGGAGGATGTTCGACACGGGGGCTGGTCCTTGGGCGTGGGTCGGGCGGTTGTCGGCGGGCTGCGCCCCCGGCCCGGGTGCGCGCATCACGTCTGCCGTCAGGCTATACCGTGACGGCGTCTGTGCGCAGCCGTCCCCTCGCGGGCTCGTTGGCGGCGACAGGCGCCGATCCGACCGCCGAGGACGCCGGCCTTGCGGTCGAGCCGATGCGCCCGGCAAGGTGAGCGTCAGGACCTGACGGTGAACCCGTCGATCGCGACATAGGCGTGCCCCGGCGACGAGAGCACCTTGATCGTGACCGTGTGACGGCCCGTGTGGCGGAAGGTGTGCCCGAAGAGCACCGCCCGCGCGACGTAGGACGAGCGCCACAGGTTGACGCGTGCGACGGCTCGCCCGTCGACGAGGACGAGCGCGATGCCCCGGGTCGGGCCCAGCGGACCGATCCAGCGCACGGATGAGCCGGTGAACGTGAAGGTCGCGGTTGCGCCCGGACTGGTGGACCACGCGACGTTGCCGCCGAGGTAGCCGCGACCCTGGGCGTTACCCCAGCCACCGCGGTACCTGATCTTGCCGCTGTGCTCCGAGTAGGTCGTCACGACCGGCTTCGTCTTCGGCTTGGCCGTGGGCTTGGGGGTCGCCGTGGGCGTCACGGTCGGCCGAGGTGTCGGCGTGGGTGCCGCCATCGGCCGGGGCATCGGCATCGGCCGGGGCATCGGCATCGGCGGGGGTGTCGGGATCATCGTCGGACGTGGCGTCGGCGGGGGCGTCGGGATCGCTGTCGGGATCGGCGTGGGCGTCAGCGTCGGGCTGGGCGTCGGGATCGCCGTCGGCGTCAGCGTCGGGCGGGGCGTCGGGATCGCCGTCGGGATCGGCGTGGGCGTCAGCGTTGGGCTGGGCGTCGGGATCGCCGTCGGGATCGGCGTGGGCGTCAGCGTCGGGCTGGGCGTCGGGATCGCCGTCGGGATCGGCGTGGGCGTCAGCGTCGGGCTGGGCGTCGGGATCGCCGTCGGCGGGGGCGTCGGGCTGGGCGTCGGGGTGACGGTTGCGGCCGCCCCAGCCGTGGCGAGCCAGCCACTCACTGACGAGGATGCCCCGAGCCAGTCCGCATCACCGGCCACGCTCAGGCTTGCCGAGATCCAGTTCGACGTTCGACCGGTCACGGCCTCGACGTCCGGCACCGCGAAGCTGATCGAGGTGCCAGGTGCCAGGTCGTCCACGAGGGGGGAGGCGATGAGCTGCACCGGCTCCAGGCCGGTCGAAGCACTTGCCGATGCCGTCACCGTGACGAGCGAGCGCACCGCCTCGGTTTTGACACCGGACGAGAACGGGGCCAGGCCAGGGTCGGCCGGGATCGTCATCCGCCCGGTGTTCGTGATCCGGACGACGGCACCCGGGCCGTCGGGGCTCGGCTCCAGGTCGTAGGTCACGGCCCGATCGTCGAACACCCGGACCTCGACGCTCGGGACGTGGATCCGCTCACGCGCCGGCAGCGGGATGCGCCCGGCATCGCGTAGCTGGACCTCGAGCACGTACCGGCCGGGTGCCGGCGGCGCGGCCACCGAGAGCGTGATCGAGCGGCCCTTCGAGCGGACCCTGCGCGCCGGCACGGTCAACGAAACGCTCCGCCGGGGAATGGCGACGAGCGGCGCCGCGATGGGCAACGGGCTCGCGGTGGCGACCCGCGACGCCGACATCTCCATCAGATCGGCCGCACCCTGATCAGCCGCTCCCGACCCGACCGCCGCGAGCTGTGCGGTCCGCGCGGCAATGACCTCCGAGTCGAGCTCGACCGGTCGCCAGGTCGCCACGAACTCGACGCCTGCGGGGATCGCGTCGCCGGACCACCGGAGACGGACCGAGGCCTTGACGCCGCCATGCACCAGATCGGTCGCGACCGGGGCCGCGAACTTGATCTTCCGGCCGGCCAGGGAGCCGAGATGGATCGAGCTCGCGATCCGGCTCACGGCCTCGCCCCATTGTCGCGACGAGGACCAGAACTGCTGCATGCTTCGGAGCGTCGGCTGGCCACCCCACCAGCGTCCGCCCGGTGTCAGGTACGAGGCCCTGATGAACTTCGCCGTCGCCTTGATGCTCGCGGCGTACGTGGCGTGGGAGCTGGCGTAGCGGAGCGGGTCGCGGTCGTAGGCGTTGAGGCCAAACAGGTTGTGCTTGACTTGCGAGATGTAGCTGGTGCCCCAGCCTGACTCGTGGAGCGCGGCCGCGAGGAGGAAGCGGGCGTTCACCTTGTACTTCCGCTCCGCGGCAATGAAGGCGGCCCCCAGCGGCGGCAGCGGCGTCCTTGCCTGGAGGTACTCGTCGATGGCCCAGGCCGAGATCCCGCTGCGCGACAGCAGGTTCGTGTCCAGGGTGATCGAGCCACCGACGTGGTACCGGGTCGCATGCGGAATGCCGGCACTCGCGGTGGTGGCGAGCAGGCTCATCAGGATGGCGGCGGCGAGAAGCGCCGGAGCGATGCGCAGACGGGGAAGGGCGGTCATAGGGTCCTGTGGCGCGCCACGCGGCGCGGTCTGGCGGAGGTCGGCGGGTGCGGCGCACGACCAACGGGGGGAGGTCGTGCCCCGGAGCTCGGGGACTCCTCTGACCATCGGCCGAGCAGCCTCGTCCGTCCACCGCCCGATTCGCCCATGCAGGCCCGTCGATAGGCCTACGGCCCGCCACGCCTACGCTCGCGACATCGAAGCGGGTCTCCGGCCTGCCGGGACCTCCTGGGATCTGAAGAGACGGTTCGCACCCCGACCGAGGGAGCCCCGCGAGCCCGCCGAGTTCCTGCGCGACCCGGATGGGCACTGCGTCGAGATCGTGGCGAAGGTGGGACTCGCGGCCGGGTGACGTTGGACGATGGCACTGGTGACGCGTCAGGTCGCGCCTGCCGCCATCTCAGTCCAGGTCCTGGCTGACCCCAACCGTCATCCGCCACCGGCGAGGCGGTCCTTCACGCGTCGGGACTATCCTTCGTGCGCAACGGGGCGCCCGGGACCGCGCGACGGAGACGGCGGACTGGCCGATGGCTTCCCGTCAGGAGGCGACGTCATGGCCATCGAGTCGGCGCGCTGCCCGGACTGTGGTCAGGATCTGCACGGCGACGGGCCGTGCCCTCCGCGGCCGCTGCCCGAGATCGAGATCCTGGTCTCCGGGCCCTGCAAATGCCTGCCCGAGCCCCAGGGCGACTGGGTCGCATGCGCCCACTGCGGGCTGCCGCAGCTGCCGGGCAAGGCGTTCTGCAGCTTCTGCGGGCACCGGTGGCTGACGGCATCGGCGGGCTGAGCCGGCTCCGCGGGCATCGGCCCCCGGGAACTCGCCGATGCCCTGACGCCCGTGCCTGAGCGGACCCGCCTGCACGAGGCGACCCTGGATCCTGCGGTGTTCGGCCCGACCGCGACCGGGTTCCGGCGCTCGAAACACCTGGGACGATCCTGCCTGCGCTTCGACGACGGGCTACTGACGCCGACGCTGCCCGATGTCGTACTGGCCGACGGCGTCGTGGAGGTCGACCTGGCGGTCACGCGGGAGCGCGCGTTCCACGGGGTCGCCTGGCGTGTCCAGGGCAGCGAGGACTTCGAGTCATTCTTCGTCCGGCCGCACCAGGTCGGCAACCCTGACGCCGTCCAGTACACGCCGGTCAACCACGGGATCTCCAGTTGGCAGCTCTACCACGGGCCAGGGTTCTGGGCGCCGGTCGCCTTCCCGATCGAGGCATGGTTCACGATCCGGGTCGCGTTCTCGGGCCCGCGCGCCGACGTGTACGTGGGCGACCTGTCGACGCCCGCCCTGCGGATCGTCGAGCTCAAGCGGCCTCCGGCTGCGGGCGGCGTCGGCCTTCTCGTCGGCGGAGCCGGTCTGCGCGTCGCCCGCCTTGCCTGGAGCTCGGAGCGGCCCATCCTGGCCGAGCTGGTGCGCCCGCCCGAGTCGGCGCACCCGGATGCCATCCGCGGCTGGGAGATCTCCGATCCGTTCTCCGAGGATGAGGTCGCCGGCGTGGCGCAACTGCCGCCCGGCGTCGTCGCCGGGCGAAGCTGGGCGCCATTCGTCGCCGAGCCGTCCGGCCTGCTGGACCTGTCCCGCGCACACGGGATCCGCGATGGACGGAACACCGTCCTGGTGCGCACGACCGTCCATGCGACCGTCGCCCAGGTCGCTCCGCTGAGGCTCGGCTTCAGCGATCGCGCCGTGGCGTTCCTCAACGGGCAGGCGCTGTTCCGGGGCGACGACTCTTATCGATCGAGGGACTACCGGTTCCTGGGCAGCATCGGTTACTGGGACACGGTCTATCTGCCCTTGCGAGCCGGCGCCAACGACCTGGTGATCGCGGTCTCGGAGGACCTCGGCGGCTGGGGGGTCCAGGCCCGGATCGACAAGGTGGCCGGCCCCGCGGCGGGCGAGGCCTCCGCGTAGCGTGCCGGTCTACTCCGCGTGGTCCGGGCCTCGTCCCCGGCCGAGGGCCACGAGCGCGATCCCGCTGCCCATCGCCAGCAGCGCATTCCCGTACATCGCCACCGTCAGGCCGACGGTCACGGACAGCAAGCCCATCGCGGGCGGGTAGATCGTCGATCCGACGACCGCCATGCCAGCCAGCGATCCGCCGACGGCCGCCGAGCGCTGGGGATACCGGTCGCCGCCGAGGGCGACGATCATCGGGAACACGGGACCCGACGCCACGCCGGCCGCGGCGAAGGCGGCGATCGACAGGGGCAGCGAGGGCGCCGCGACCGCGACCACGATCAGGGCGGCCATGGCCAGGGTGCAGGCGATGGTGAACCGCCGGTGGTCGAAGCGGTCTGCGATGAATGCGGAGACGAGGCGCCCGACGGTCAGCCCCGCCCAGTAGAGCGACAGCGCCAGCGTGGCGGTGGCCAGGGGGGCCGCCTCAAGGAAGCGCACGATCCAGTTCGAGACGCCGATCTCCGCCGCCACGTACACCGCGATCGCGACCCCCAGCAGCAACAGGGGACCCGCCAGCAGCGAGGGCCCGTCGTCGCGGTGCGGAACGTCCCCGCCCGCTGCGCCCGCGCTCGCAGGCGCCACCGAGCGCGCCCTCCGGCCGCCCGGCATGGGCACCAGGACATACGCGACCGCCAGCAGTGACAGGACGACACCAGTGCCGACCACCACGTTCTGCCAAGGGATGCCGCTCCCCACCAGCAGCCCCACGACGAGCGGCGCGGCAAGCGCCCCGACGCCAAACGACACGTGCAGCAGGCTCATCGCCTGCCCGCGGCCCTCGCGGTACACGTCGAGGACGAGCCCGTTCGCGCCACCGTCCAGGCAGCCGGTGCCGACGCCCAAGGTCATGGCCGCGAGCACGAATACCGGCCAGGCAGGGGCCAGGCCGAGTCCCGCCGCGCCGAGCCCGGTGACGATCACGGCGCCGCCGAGGACGAGGCGACGGCCCAGGCGCTCCGTGAGCGCACCACCGGCGAACGACCCGGACGCGTAGGCGATGGCGTGAGACCAGGTAGACGAACCCGATCCCGGCGTCGTCCTGTCCGAATCTCGCCTGGATCGATCGGATGAGCGACGGGATGAGCAGGCCGGACCAGCCGCAGGCGAGCAGGGTCACCCACGCGATCACGCCCGCCGCGAGGCGCGCTCGTGGGCGCTCGTGGCGGCCGGTGGGCGCGATGCCGCCGCCGGTGGGCGCCATGCCGCCCGCGCGGGGGTCAGGACGCAGAACGGCGAAGAGAAGCACGATGACCCGAGGGTACGTTCTGTCGGCGCGCCCAGGGAAGGGCGTTCCGGCCATTCGCCGTGGTGGCGAGGCAGGCCCTGATCACGCGCGGCGCGCCGAGGCGTCAGCGGCGGACGGCGCCAGGGATCGCACCCATCCGCTCACCCTGCCCATTCGAACCGACCGACATGGAGCAGTGATGGAGCCCGCATGGGAATCGCGGGACTTGCGCTGGTACGCTCCGTCAATGAAGACACCGACGGGCCGCACCGACCGATTCCATGCGCTTCACCGCGAGGGCTGCTTCGTCATGCCCAACCCCTGGGACGTGGGGAGCGCGCGCCTGCTGGCGGCCCTCGGCTTCAAGGCGCTGGCGACCACGAGCTCGGGGTTTGCGTGGACGCTTGGCAAGTCCGACAACCGGGTGACCCTCGACGAGGCGCTCGAACACCTGCGCGTGGTCGCCGCCTCGGTCGACGTCCCGGTCAACGCCGACTTCGAGGGCGGGTTCGCCGTCGAGCCCGACGCCATTGCGGCGAATGTCACGCGTGCCGCGGCGACGGGGATCGCCGGGCTATCGATCGAGGATTCGAGTGGCGATCCACAACGGCCGCTGTTTGACTTCGACCGTTCGGTCGCCCGAATTCGCGCCGCCCGGAGCGCGATCGACGATCATGGCGGCGGGGTGCTGCTGACCGGCCGCTCGGAGGGGTACGTCGTGGGCCGGCCCAACCTGCCGGACACGATCCGCCGCCTGGAGGCCTACGCGGACGCGGGCGCCGACTGCCTCTACGCACCCCGGCTCGGGACCCTCGACGAGATCGCGGCGATCGTCCGGGCCGTCGCTCCGAAGCCGGTCAACGTCCTGGTCGGCAGCGATTTCACGACGGTGGCCGCGCTCGCGGACCTCGGCGTGCGGCGGATCAGCGTGGGCGGAGGACTTGCCCGGGTGGCGTGGGGCGCGTTCCTGGAGGCCGCGACGGAGATCGCCGATCGCGGGACGTTCACGGGGCTCACCCGCGGGATCCCCTTCGCGGAGATCGACGGAGCCTTCGCAGGGACTCCCGACTCGCGATCCTGAGACCGAGGCCAGGGACCGGTCGAAGCCCTACCTCGTGATCTTCACCGCGTGATCTTCGTCTCCGGCTCGCGCCTGGCAATGAGGACCGCGTCGATCGGCGCCGGGGCCTCCGACCCGGGACGGCGCATGGTCGCGGCGCGCATGACGCTGAACGCCGGCGGCAGATCGCTGGCGATCTCGGCGGGCGTGAACAGCACCTCGGGGTCCTGTGGGCCACCCACTCCGTCGACAAGGTTCGAGCGATCGTGTGCGACCACCAGCAGGGTGCCGCCGGGTGCCACCGCGGTCGCCGCGCGCGCATAGACCGCGCGTCGCTCGGCCGTTGGCAGGTGGATGAACATGAGGACGACGAGGTCGAACACCGCCGCCGGCGGCGTCCAGCTCGAGCAGGTCCTCTCGCAGCCACGTCACGTCCTGGCCCGAGGCCGCCGTGAGCGCTCGGCCGCGCTCGACGGCGACGGTCGAGAAGTCCACCGCGGTCACCCGCCAGCCGTGCGTCGCGAGCCAGCTGGCGTTGCGGCCGTCACCCGCGCCCAGGTCCAGCGCCGACCCCGGCGCCAGTGCCGTGGCCGTCTCGATGAGCGTGGGGTCGGCATGCCGGGACTCGATTGGGTCGCGCGCCGCATGTCTGGCGTCCCACATCTCCGCTCGCGTGCGGTCGGCGCCCTCCGGCGTCTCCCGGCTCATGGCCGTCCCCGCCCGGGCTGTGCGTCGAGGTGGGCGCGGATCCTTCCGGCCATCGCGTCCTCCACCACCGTATCGGGATCGCGGAGACCCCCGAGGCCGGCCCGGACACCGACCAGGCTGGCATACAGCGGTGGGCACGTGGGGCAGGTCTCGAGATGCGTCTCGACCGCGGCCCGCGTGTCGGGATCCAGCTCGCCGTCGAGGTAGGCCGAGACGTGCCGTCGCGCCCGCCAGCAGCGCAGCGGCTGGGCGAGGCTCGCGAGGCGCCGTTCGTCCCCTTCGGCAAGGGCGCTCACCAGCATCATCCGTCCCCTTCGCAACCGCTGTTTCGTCGCCGGAAGGCCGGCATCCATGGCGTGCGCGATCTCCGGCGCCGTCCAGCCAACGACATCGTGGAGGACGACCGGCACCCGGTAGATGACGGGCAGGCGCGCCAGGGCGTCCTCGAGCTCGTCGTGCAGCTCGGCCCGCTCCAGCACGCGCTCCGGCGCCACCGAGTACTGGTCGTCACGCCAGTCGGCCTCCACGGCGTCGATGTCGAGCTCATCGCGATGGACGCGGGACCGGTCGATGACCCGGTTCACGAGGCTCCGCCGGAGCCACGCGGACAGCGCCGCGGGATCGCGCAGCTGGTCCTGGCGACGCCACGCTCCAACGATCGTCTCCTGCGCGCAGTCTTCCGCCTGGTCCGCGTCACGGACCAGTCGGGTCGCGAGACGGACGAGCCTCGGAAGCTGGTCTGCAAGGGCCGCGGCAAAGGCGTCGGCGCTGGGTCGGTCTTCGCGGGCTGGCGGGGTCGCGGCTGGGGTCATCGGCAGGACACCGGCGTTTCTCCGATCAGTGGCTCGCCTTCCGGGTGCTCACGCGAAGCAGCGCGTACAGCGGGCAGAACCCAACGATACCGGTGACGAGCAGGATCGCCGCGACGAGCCAGGCGACGTACACGATTGGCGCCGTCACGACACCCGCGATGGCGGCAGCCCCGATTCCGATCCCCAGGACGATCCGGATGATGCGATCGACGGGCGATTCATTGAAGGTCAGCTTCATGACTGGTGTCCTCGTGTCGGCGGGTCATCTACCCGCCTCTATCCGAGGGACGAGACCGACGCGCGAATGGATACACGCGACCAATGGCGAATCCGCGTCCGGCGTCTTGCGGGTGGCCGGCTCCCGTACGATGGCGGGATGGCTCTCCCGATCGCGCGCCGTGCGACTCGCGTCTCGACACCGCTCCTGGGGGCGTTCGTGGTGGGGGCGATCGCGTACGGCGGGCTGTACACGTTCCCGGCCCTCTCGGTTGCGGTTGCGGGCGAGTTCGGGATCAGCAGGACGCTGGCGGTCACGCCATGGACCATGTTCCTGGTCGTGACGGCCGTCGCGAGCCCGCTCCTGGGACGCGCCTACGACGAGTGGGCGGACCGGGATCTCCTCACGGCGTCGATGGTCCTGCTCGCGGCAGGCTGGCTGGCGGTCTACCTGGCGCAGGAGATCTCGCTGCTCATCCTCGCCTACGCCGTGTTCATGGCGCTCGGCCTCCAGCTCTCGTTCATCGGGACGTCCACCGCGATCGCCCGGCGGTACGAGGGGATCTCGGGCCTGGCCCTGGGGATCGCCTATGCGGGCCCCGGGATCGGGGTCGCGATCGCCCTTCCGGTTGCGGCCGGCCTGATCGCCACCGTCGGCTGGCGCTCGATGTCGCTCGCATTCCTCGCGACATGCCTGATCGGCGTGGTCTTCGTCTGGCTGATGACCAGTGGCCCGGCGATCGTGGTCCCGGCGCGCCGCACGAACCGTCGGCGGACGTCGGCTCCGTCGGACGTGCGCGGCGCGGCACCGGCCGTGGCCACCGGTCCAGTGGTCGCGATCGAACCCGCCCGACGCACGGACGGACCATCGCTGGCGATCGGCGAGCCGCTGAGCGCCGGCCAGCTCGACGTGCGCGAGACCGAGGCGGCCCAGGCGGCGGGCGCCACGGGCCTTCACGAGATGTCGGCCCCGGGTGCGGTATCGGCCGCGCGCGAGATCGCGCCGGTGGGCGCCGGTGATCATCCCCGCAGCATCCGGCGCGTCGTGCGGACGCGGCGGTTCTGGGTCCTGTTCGCGGGGGCCGCGGCGATCGGGATCTTTGACGAGGGCGTGCTCCAGGCGTTCATCCCGAGCGCCGTCGCGAGCGGGCTCGGGGCCGCCTGGGCAGCCACGGCGCTGGGGCTCCAGTCGCTCGCCTATGTCGGCGGTCAGATCGCCGGCGGCTGGCTCTCGGACCACGTCGGGCGGCGGATCGTCGGTGTCGCGGCGGCGGCGGCCATCGGTGGCGCCGTCGTGGCGGCTCTCGGCCTCGTCGGGGCAGCCCCCACGCTGGCGGTTGCCGGCATCATCGTCCACGGGATCGGCACCGGGGCGACCATCGCCGTGCGATCGGCCGCCTTTGGTGACGTGTTCGGGGGACCCAGCTTCGGCACGATCTTCGGGTTGCTCGGCGTCGCCTACCCGATCGGTGGGACATTCGCGGTCTACGTCGGCGCGATCGCCTTCGACGCGACCGGGTCCGCCATGCCGCTCATCCCGGTGGTCCTGGTGGCGCTCGTCCTATGGGCCGTCGCCCTGTGGGTCGCGGGTCCAAGGCGCGCGGGTCGCGCGTCTCTGGCACCCGTCTGACCGCTGCCCCAGCGGCCCAGCGGCAGGTTTCCGAGCCCCGTGGCCGGCGTGGCGGGCTATGCTGCCTCGATGACCGCAATCCCGCCGCCCGCCCTCGTCATGCTCGGACGCGACACCTGCGACGACACCGTCCGGTCCCGCGCCCTCCTCGACAGCCGTGGCATCCCGTACACCTACCTCAAGGTGGACGAGGACACCGCCGCCGACGCCTGGATCCGTCGCCTCAACGAAGGCGGCTGGCGCACCCCGACGATCCTCATCGGCGACCCGGACGCTCCCGCGGCGATCCTGCGCGAGCCCACCGACGAGGATCTCCTGGCGGCCATCGGCCTCGCCTGACCCGTCCGAGGCAGGGCCGCCCGGCCGGTCAGGCCGGGATCACCGGGTCGATCGGGTAGGGCAGCAGGATCTCGCCGCCATCGGGCGTCACGCGGTAGACGTCCTCGTGCCGGACCCCGCCGAAGCCCGGGATCGCGAGGATGGTGTGCCCGATGGTGATGGTCATGCCCTCCCGCAGCGGGACGTTGCGGTGGGGCGGGATGATCGTCGACGCTGGCGTCTCCTCGAACCGGAGGCCCAGGCCGTGGCCGATCCCGTTGACCTGGTACTCGCCAAGCCCGCGCTCCCCGAGCACCGCTCCCGCCCGCGCATCGAGCTGGGCCACGGTGGCGCCCGGGCGCATCGCGGTGCGAACGGCGGGGATCAGGGCCTCGTACGCCTCGAGCAGGGCGCGCTGCCGGGCGTCGGGCTCGCCCAGGACGAACGTCCGGGCGAGGTTGGCGCAGTAGCCTTCGACCATGGGGGTGAGGTCGATGACGACCAGGTCGCCGGTCCGCATCGGTTGCGGGCTCTGCCACCCGTGGAGCATGCACGTCTCGCGTCCGACGTTGACGTAGACCGGGGTGCTGGTCCGGCTCGCCCCGGCCCGCATCATCGCGTACATCGCCTCGGTGGCCACGTCGTGGGCGCTCGCGCCGTCACGCAGCAGGGTGCGGGCTCGATCCATGCCGATCCCGGCAACGCGCTGGGCCTCGGCCATGGCGGCGATCTCGGCAGGCTCCTTCACCCCACGCAGCGGATCCATGATCGGATCCGAGGACACGAGCTCGACGCCCGGGTTCACCTTCTTGAACATGTCCACGAGGAAGGCCGGCGTGTCGAACCACAGCTGCATCGCGATGCGGAGGCGGGTTCCGCCGTCCGCCCCGGCCGTCTCCGCTCGATCCGCTCTGCGCCGCGATCTCGCGCAGCCGGGTGACCACGTCGTTGATCTGGCCACCGACCGAGCCCCAGATCATGACGGGGCCGCCGCCGGTCAGGTCGCGGAGCTCGTCCTCCTCGGCCCTGAAGGCGACCAGCGCCGGCTCGCCGGCCGCCGGGATGATCGCCCTCGGCTGGGCCCGGTCGAAGCCGAAGAACCAGCGGTAGTCGTCGTGGTTCATGACCACGATCGCGGCCACGCCCTGCTCGCGCATCAGCGCCTGGGCGCGCTCGATGCGATCGAAACGGACGGTGGATGGGGTCTGGGCGGTCACATGGGGATCGTGCCACGGCTGGCCGGTCTGCGTCGCGGATGGGCAGAGCCCGGTCCCGACCGGGCCGTGGCACGTGGATGCCCCCCCGGGGCCCGTTACCTCACCTGGCAGGGCATCAGGTGGTGAACGCCTCGTGCAGCGCCCGCTGGGCAACGTCGTCGACGCCGAGGCCACTGGCCAGGTAGGCGTCGACGGACCCGTACCCCGATCGCAGCTCATCGATCGCCGCCTCGAGGTAGACGGGGCGGACGTCGAACACGGGCACGAACAGCTCCGGGTCGGCCCCCCGCGCCGCCAGTCCCTCGAGCATCCCGGTGACGAACGAGGCAAGGCGTACCGCGGCTCTCGAGGTAGTGGGCCATCACGGCGTCGTCGGGCACGTCGAGCAGCAGTTGGATCAGGGCGGCCGCCCAGCCGGTGCGATCCTTGCCCGTCGTGCAGTGGACGAGCGCCGGTCGGCTTGCGTCGTGCGGCGAGGTCCCGCAGCAACATGCCATAGGCGGCGCGGGCGCTCGGGCCGCGGACGAACGCGCGGTATTGCTCCACCCATAGCGCCTCGGCCCGGCCTTCCCCGAGACCGGCGCGCGCGGCCGCCGGGTCGGCGACCCAGTCGAACAGCTGCGATGGGCCACCGGTCCATCCGGCGAGCACATCGGCCGGCACATGGCGCGACCCGGCCGGGAGCCGATCGGGCGCCTCCGCCTGCTCGCGGGCGAGGCGCAGGTCGTAGACGGTCCGGATGTCGAGCCGCTCAACCGCCGTGACGTCTCCGGGATCGAGCTGGTGGAGGCCGGCGGCGCGGTACAGCAGCCCGGTCCGGACGAGCCCGCCGGCGCGCGTCCGGAGGCCACCAACGTCGCGCAGGTTGGGAATCGACGGGATGGCGAGGCGGTCATCCGCGGCACCGATCGTCACCCGCATTGGCCCCGCCCAACGCCTCCGTGCTCGTGATCACCCAGGTGGACCCCTCGGCCGAGTCGCGAACCTCGATCCCGGCGGCGGTCAGCTGATCGCGAATACGGTCGGCCGCGGCCCAGTCGCGCGCCGCTCTCGCCTGGTCGCGCGCCGCGAGCAGGGCGCCGACCAGCGGTTCGAGCTGCTCCCGGCCGATCCCACCGCTCGAGCCGGCGGCGGCCCGATCGCCGAGGCGCACGATCAAGGAACGGAACGTGGCGCTCGCGTTGTCGAGGTCGGGGCTGTCCTCGCCCGCGCGCACGCGCGCCGAGATCGCGCTGTCGAGGTCGAGGAGGGCGCCGACGGCCGCGCGGTGGTCACCCCCTGAGAGCGCGGCCACGAACGTTCCCTCGAGCTCGGTCATCTCGTCGCGAAGCGGAGCGGCCGGCCGGGTTGCGAGGCCAGCACGAGCCGCCGGGCTGGCGGCCTCCGCGCTGGAGATCGCCGCATCACGGACGTCGTCGGCGGATCGCCCGGCGGCAAGGCCGCGCGCCGCTTCCCCGAGCGCCTCGATGGCGATCGTCTCACCGGACGTGAACCGGGTGCTGCGCCCGTCAACGCGGACGGTGACCCCACCGAGGCCGGCAATGGACCCGACTCCGGCGTCGAGGTCCACCAGCAGGGCGGTGTGGCTGTCCACGCCCAGCACGAACACGTCCTCGGGCAGCAGCGCCTCGAGCATCCGCAGCCGGCGCTCGCCCATGTAGCAGAAGCGCGTGTCGTGGTTGCCGCCCTCGGCGTTGTCGTAGTGGGGGACCACGGCTGCCCGCAACCCCGTGGCGCGGCCCAGCAGGTCGAGGCCCTCGAGCCATCGCGGTTCCTCGCCCACCTTGTAGATCTCGTAGACGGGGATCGTGACCACGCCCAGCGTGAGGGCGGCGGCGCTCGCCATCGTCAGGATCCCGCCACTCGCGGTCTTCTCCGCCAGGGCATCCGGAATGGGTCCGCCCGACCACTGGTAGAGGGCGTAGCTCGGGCTGCCGGGGCCGGCCATCACGTAGCGTGCCTCCCGGATCCGGGCCAGCGCCGTCGCCGCGACGAGGGCGTCGACCTCCCGGGAGCGCAGCGACGCCACCTCGACGGGGTTGCCGACGCTGGTCTCGAAGAAGGTCATCGTCCGGGCCGAGAGCTCGTCCGCGTTCTCCTGGAAGCCGTACGGGGTGTCCAGGATGACCGCCGGCACGGGTCCGCCGTCGAACCGGTCGAACAGGGCCCGGTGCACCTTGGCCATCGCGGGCGCCGTCTCACCCGAGCCCATGATGGCGAGGATCCGGGGTCCGCCGCTCATCCGAAGAACCCGCGCTCGGCCTGGTCGATCATCACATCGGCAAGTTCGCGCGGGTGCTGCGCGTGGATGTCATGGTCGCCGGTGAACCACGTGGCGTGCGCACTTGCCAGCGACGAGAGGGCGAGGCCCACACCGTCACGCTTCTGCGCCTCGCGCGATGCATCCCCGGTGTCCGCCGGGACGAGGAGGACCGGTACCCGCACGTCCTGGTAGCGCTGGGACGGGTGGTGCTCCCACAGCCCGCGAAGGACGGCGACATGACGGTCGAAGGTGAGCCAGGGAGCCACGGTGCCGTCGGCGCGAAGCTCGAAGTTCGCGAGCACGCCCGCGATGCCGGTCTCGGGCCAGTCGGAGTGCGCCCGCCGGACGTACCCCTCGATGTCGACCCGCTTGAGCCCCGCCAGCCGTGGCGGGGCCAGGGCCTCGAGGCATGCTTCCCAGCTGGGAAACGCGGTGCTCGGCTCCAGCCAGCCGCCATCGACGCAGACGATGCCGCGCACCGCGTCTCCGGGTGGCGCGCGGCGAGCTCCAGGACCACGTTGCCGCCCCAGGACTGGCCCGCGACCACCGGGCGATCCAGCCCGAGCTCCGTGATCAGCCTCGCAACGTCGTCGGCCACGGTGGGCACGTCGTACGGCCCGTCGGGCTTGGATGACCGCCCGTGACCGCGTAGGTCCACCGTGACGGCAGGATGGCCGCGCTCCGTGAGCCGCGCGGCGACGCCGTCCCACATCCGGGCGTTCGAGGCGAGGCCGTGGACCAGGACGAACGGCGCGACGCCATCGGCCACCGTGGACGCGTTGCGGTCCGGTGCCCACCTGTCCGCGACCAGCTCCACCCCGTCGGCGACGTCGATCCGAAGCGTCTCCATGTCGCTGAGTATGGCGCCGCAACGCCGGCCCCGCGAAGCGCCACCTCCGTCTACCATCGCCGCCAGGTCCACCTCGTTCGCAGGAGCCGCTTCGTGACCATGGACGACCGCGGGGCGCTTCGTCGGCGCCCACGCCGCACCGCTCCGGGCATCCCGCAGCTGCCTCCACGGCGCCTCGTCAACCCGTTCCCGCCGGCGGAGGTCCTCTCGGCGGACCAGGTGGAGGCGATCCACCGAGCCTCGCTGGAGATCCTGCGCGACACGGGGATCGAGGTCCTCGGTGACCGGGCGATGGACCTGCTGCGCGGTGCGGGCGCGTCGATCGACGCCGCCAACCGCCGCGTCCGCCTGGACCCCGACCAGGTCCAGGAGCTGATCCGGACCGCCCCCGAGGTGTTTGAGCTCCACGCCCGCAACCCGGCCTGGAACTCCGTCATCGGCGGCCGCAACCTCGTCTTCTGCTCGGTCGGCGGCCCGGCGTTCGCGAGCGACACGATCCGGGGACGGCGCCCCGGGACGTTCGCGGACATGCGGGACCTGACCCGCCTCGTCGGGCGCCTCAACGTCCTCCACCAGGAGGGTGGCGGCGCCGTGGAGCCCACCGACATCCCCGTCCCGGTTCGCCACCTCGAGATGTACCGCGCGTTCGCGACCCTCCTTGACAAGACCTGGCACTCGCTCGCGTACGGCCGGGTGACCGTGGAGGACGCGATCGAGATCGCGTGCCGGATGCGCGGCGTGTCGCGCGAGCAGCTGGCGCAGGAGCCCAGCCTGATCACGGTGGTCAACACCAACAGCCCGCTTCGCTTCGACGGCCCGATGTCGGAGGGCCTGATCGCGATGGCCGAGGCCGGCCAGGCCGTGATCGCCACCCCGTTCACGCTGTCGGGTGCGATGAGCCCGGTCACCCTGGCGGGCTCGATCGCGCTCCAGAACGCCGAGGCGCTGTTCATGGTCTCCCTCTCGCAGCTCGCCCGGCGCGGTGCCCCCATCGTCTACGGCGGCTTCACGTCCAACGTCGACATGCGCACCGGGTCGCCCGCGTTCGGCACGCCCGAGTACGTGAAGGGCCAGATGGCGACCGGCCAGATGGCGCGCCGCTACGGACTTCCCTGGAGGTCGTCCAACGTGACGGCGTCGCCCGTCGTCGACGCACAGGCCGCGTACGAGAGCGAGATGGCGATCTGGGGCGCGGTGATGAGCGGTGTCAACGTCCTGTACCAGGGCGCCGGGTGGCTGGAGGGCGGCCTCACCGCGTCGTTCGAGAAGATGGTCCTGGACGCGGAGCTGCTCCAGCTCATCTCCGAGGTGCTCCAGCCGGTGGTGGTGGACGAGGCGAGCCTGGGCCTTGCCGCGATCGCGGACGTCGGTCCCGGCGGCCACTTCTTCGGGACCGGGCACACGCTGGAGCGCTACGAGACCGCCTTCTACCAGCCGATGATCAGCGACTGGCGCAACTATGAGACCTGGGCGGAGGACGGCGCGCGGACGGCGACGGACCGGGCGGCGACCACCTGGCAGCGGCTGCTCGACGGGGGCGAGGACCCGCCGATGGACGAGGGCGTCCGCGAGTCGATCGACGAGTACGTCGACCGCCGCAAGGCGGAGATCACCTCCGGGAGGTGAGCGTCACACGGCCAGCTCGGACGTCTGCCGAGATCCAGCCGCCGGCTCATCATATCCGGCTGAGGGGTGCCCACGGGTGTGTGCTCGATCACGTTTGGCGGTCCGCCGGCGTCGGTTGCCGGCCCTTGCCCCCTGGCGGCGCCCGGGTCAGCGGGTGACGGGCGTGAGCCTCCGGAGCGACGTCGCCGGGACGGCACTCGGGCGCGAGACCTTGGCGAAGATCCGCGAATAGGCGGCACCCGCCTCGCACCAGATCTCGCCCCGCGTGGCCTCCCAGGCCTTGCGGCCGTACCCGTCACGGACCCGCGGATTGCCCAGGAGCCGAAGCACGGCGGCGGAGATCGCGGCCGGGGAGCGGTCGGCGAGCATGACCCCGCGACCCCGCGACAGGCGCGTCTTGGCGTACGTCGACGGCGACGCGATGACGGCGCGGCCGGCGCTCATGGCGTAGGCGATCGTTCCCGACGCGAGCCGGTCCGGATCCGTGTACGGCGCAAGGACGATGTCGGCCGCCTCGACCCAGCGGGCGAGCTCCACTCGCCCGACGAACCGGTTCTCGAACCGCACGTGATCGCCGAGGCCCAGCTTCCCGACCATGGCGACCAGGCGCTCACGGTAGGCCTCGCCCTCGATTCCCAGGAGGTCCACGTGCGTGGCCCCCAGGATCACGTACAGGGCGTTGGCGTTCGCATCGACGACGGCGCGCATGGCCTCGATCGCGGCCTCGTAGCCCTTGCCGGGATCCATGAGGCCGAAGCTCAGCAGCAGGTGACGGCCCTCGAGACCGAGGCGCGGCTTGACCGTCTCGGGGTCCACGAGGGGCAGGTTGGGCACGCCATGGGGCACCACCTCGACGGCCCCGGGCCGCGCACCGTACGTGCGCACGAGAAGGGTGGCTGCCTCGGGCGACTGGACGACGACCGCCGCGGACGCATCGGCGATGCGCCGGAGGACGCTCAGCTCGCCGGGCGTGGGCCGCCGGGGAACGGTGTGCAGGGTGGTGACGGCCGGCAGACCGAGCGCCCCGAGGAGCGTGAGGATGGATTCGCCATCCTGGCCGCCCCAGATGCTCGGCTCGAACTGGAGGGACACCACGTCCACCGACGACGCGTTGAGGGATTCGGCGGCGAGCGCGTAGTCCTCGGGCTCGTCACGGCGGATCCGGTGCTGGACCTCGGCCGGGTAGGTTGCCGGCCCGTCCGGCGGGTGGAGCACCACGATCTGGCGGGGAAATGCCGCGGTTGCCAGGTCGTAGGTGAACGAGGCGACCGCGCAGGGGTGCGGGGAATAGGTAGAGACGAATGCGGTCGTTGTGATCGTGGTGCTCCGTTCGAGGGACGGCCGCCCCGCTCGGGGCGGCCGCCTGTGCGGCCTAGGCCGCGGTGACCCGAATGGCCCGCGGACCCTTGGGGCTCTGCTCGATCTCGAACGTGACCTGCTCACCACCGGTGAGCGAATTGAACTCGAGGGGGGGCTGCAGCCCGCCGCGGTGGAAGAAGTAGTCCTTCCCGTCCTCGGCAGTGATGAAGCCGAAGCCGCGATCGGCGACGACCTTCTTGATGGTGCCCGTACTCATGGGGCTGATCCCTTTCCTCTTCCCGAACTGGAAAGCAGACGCACGGTCCGTTCGAGAAGGGGGGGTCGACCACGCGGAGCGCTACCACGAGTTGCGGCGGCCGATCAAAGGTACCCGGAATCGGCCGATTCCACAATGCGGAGCCCCCAGGTTGCGGCAGCCTCAGCGGATGATCGGCCGCCCGCTTCGTGCCCAGGCGCCGGTGCCACCGCGGACCGACACCGTGCCCTCGAACCCCGAGTCGAGCAGCAGGTTGGTCGCCGCGCGGCTCCTGTTGCCCGACTGGCAGATCACGGCGTATGGCTTGTCGCGCTTGAGCTTCGCCAGGCGATCGGGGAGGCGTCGAACCGGAACGTGGATGGCATTGGGCAGGTGGCCACTCCGGAACTCGTGGTCCTCGCGGACGTCGAGGACGCGGACGGAGCCTTCCGCGAGCAGGGCATCGAGCTCGACGATATCGATCGTCGGCGGACCGAGCCGACGCAGGAATGAGAACACGGGACCTCCGGGAGCCAGCCGGGTCATCCCGGCAGTGCTGGACGCGGCGGAGGATACGGGAGGTCGGGCGATCCGGCCCCGCAGCCGGCGCCGTAGACTGCCCGGGGAGGTTGAATGCTCGGGATCTGGCGCCTGCAGCTCCTCAGCGAGGTCGCTCGACGTGGGACCATCCGCGCGGCCGCCGAGGCGATGTCCATCACGCCGTCTGGTGTGAGCCAGCAGCTCCGGATCCTGGAGAGCGAGGCCGGGGTCCCGCTGCTGGAACCGCACGGCCGCGGCGTTCGCCTCACCGATGCCGGGAAGATGCTGGTCCGCCACGCGGACACGATCACCGCGGCCATCGACGCCGCCGAGGCCGAGCTCGCGGCGATGCAGCGCGAGATCAGCGGCACGCTCCGCATCGCCGCCTTCCCCACGGCAGCCCGCGCGATCCTGCCGGGCGTCATCGCGCACCTGGGCAGCGCCCATCCGCGGCTGAGGCTGACGCTGCGCGACCTGGAGACCGACGAGAGCCTTGCCGCGCTGCGCCTCGACGAGGTGGACCTGGCGGTGGTCGACGTCTACGACGAGGCGACGCTGATCCACGAGCCAGGCCTGGAGCTGATCGGGCTGATGGAGGATCCGCTGTACCTCGCGATCCCGGGCAATCCGGGGCTGGTCGATGTTCCCGTGGCGCTCGCCGCCCAGCGTGATGCCGCGTGGATCATGGACACCGAGACCAGTCGGATCCACGGTGCCGTCCGGCGCCACTGCCTGCGGGCCGGGTTTGAGCCCAACGTGCGGTCCAACTGCCGCGACTACAGCGTGATCATCGCGCTGGTGGAGGCAGGTCTCGGGGTGGCGGTCCTGCCCGGGCTTGCGCTCCGCGACAGGGCGGTTCGGGCCACCGTGGCGCCGATCGACGGCGGTCTCGTCCGACAGGTCCTGGTCGCCGTCAAGCCGGAGCGCCGGACGCACCCCGCGGTGGCCGCGACGCTCGACGCCCTGCTGCCGACCAGGTAGTCATTCTTCACGGACACGGTAGCAACACACGCTGGACGCTACCGGATCTGACGTGAGATGGTTCGGCTCATGGCGGGGACTGCGAGTCACCGCGCTCGAGAGTCCGCCCTGCCGCCGCACCCGGAGTGCCACCATGCAGCTTGCGTCGCGCATGTCGTCCATCGGAACCGAGACCGCGTTCGAGGCTGCCGCCCGCGCCCGCGCGTTGGAGGCCACCGGTCGCAGCATCGTCCATCTCGAGATCGGCGAGCCTGACTTCGACACGCCCGCCAATATCCGCGCCGCGGCGAAGGATGCGCTCGATGCGGGCAAGACCCACTACCCGCCGTACCCGGGGATCCCGGAGCTGCGTGAGGCCATCGCCGCCGACTCCGCGCTCCGTCGCGGGTTCGCGCCGGACGCGGCCGACGTGTTCGTGACAGTCGGCGGCAAGGGCGTCATGTACTACGTGATCCTGGCCCTCGTGAACCCGGGCGACGAGGTCATCGTGCCGGACCCCGGCTACCCGATCTACGAGTCCGTGACGCGGTTCGTGGGCGGCGTGCCCGTCCCGATCGCCATTCGCCAGGAGAACGACTTTCGCCTGGACCCCGACGAGCTCGCCTCGCTGGTCACCGACCGCACCCGGCTGATCGTGATCAACTCGCCGGCCAACCCGACCGGTGGCGTCCTGACTGCCGAGGACTTGCGGCGGATCGCGGCCATCGCCATCGACCGTGACCTCGTGGTGCTCAGCGACGAGATCTACTCGCGGATCCTGTACGACGGTGCCGAGCACACCTCGATCGCCGCGCTGCCCGGGATGCGCGAGCGCACCATCGTCCTCGACGGGTTCTCCAAGACCTGGGCGATGACGGGCTGGCGCCTGGGCTACGGGATCGTGCCCGAGTGGCTGCACTTCGCCTTCGGGCGGCTGCTGATCAACTCGGTCTCGGGGGCCACCAGCTTCGCCCAATGGGGCGCGGTGGAGGCGATGGCCGGGCCCCAGGACGAGGTGGAGTCGATGGTCGAGGAGTTCCAGGCCCGCCGGGACCTCGTCGTTGACGGGCTCAACGCCATCCCCGGAATCCGGTGCCTGCGGCCGACCGGCGCGTTCTACGTGTTCCCCGAGATCTCCGGCACCGGCCTGTCCGGCGCCGAGCTCGCGGACCGGCTGCTCAACGAGGCCGGCGTCTCCGTCCTTGCCGGTACCGCGTTCGGCGAGGTGGGCGTCAACCACATCCGGCTCTCGTACGCGACCTCCCGGGCCAACCTCGAGGAGGCGCTGCGTCGGATGCGGACCGTGATCGAGCCCCTCGCCGCGGCCGCCGCGGGCGCCCAGTGACCGGCCCGGCCCAGGGCGCCGCCGGCGCCTCGGAGGTCGACCGCCTGTTCGCCGCGGCGGAGGCGGACTTCGAGCGCTGGGAGGTCGTGCGCGACGTCGTGGACGAGTGCCTCGACCTGATGCTCAACGACCGGCAGAGCGGGCACCCAGGCGGCTCCCGCTCGAAGATGCACCTGCTCCTCGCGCTCTTCCTCTCGGGGGCGATGCGCTGGGACATCCGCCGGCCGTGGCTGCGCTTCGCGGACCGCTTCGTCCTGTCCGCGGGCCACACGGTCCCCGCGGTGTACGCGATCCTGGCCGTCCTCAACGAGTCGCTCCGCGTCCGGCTCGAGCTCGACGGCGACGAGCGGTTCGCGTTCCCCGATGACGGCAAGTGGGCGCTGACGTCCGAGTGGCTGCTCAGGCTCCGGCGCCGCGACGGGCTCCCCGGCCACGCGGAGATGGCCGGCCGCACCCTGTTGTTCAAGGCCAACACGGGACCGTCGGGTCACGGCATGCCCGTGGCCGCGGGCGAGGCGCTGGCGCTCCGGATGGCGGGCGCGTCCGAGGTCAAGGTGTTCGTCGTCGAGGGCGAGGGGGGCCTGACGCCAGGGGCCACCCACGAGACGAAGAACACAGCCTGGGGCCTGGGGCTCTCCAACCTGGTCTTTCTCGTGGACTGGAACGACTTCGGGATCGATGGCCGGCCGGCCTCGTCGGTCATCCCGGGAACGCCCGAGGACTGGTTCGCTCCGTATGGGTGGCGCGTGACCGGCACCGATGACGGCATGGCCTGGGGCCCGGTGACCCGCTCCATTCTCGAGGCCTCCCGCGGCGACAACCCCGAGGGCGTCCCGTCGATCGCGTGGTTCCGGACCCGCAAGGGGCGCGGCTACGGCAAGCATGACGCCGCGAGCCACGGCACGCCCTGGCCACGGCACGCCCCGGAGTTCTGGGCCGTGCGGCGCGAATTCATGGCCCGCCACGGCGTGACCTACGAGGGCGTGGACCAGCCCGCGCCCGCGGACGATGCGGAGCGCACCGCCCAGGCAGCCCGCAACCTCGACGTCGCGCTGTCGGTGCTCCGGCGCGACCCGGCGCTGGTGCGCTGGCTGTCCGACCGCCTGCTCGCGATTGCCGCCACCGTGCCCGAGGACTTGCCGGCGTTCCGGCTGGGCGGCCGGTCCGCCGCCGTGTTCTCGGACGAGCGCCTGTTCGATCCCGCCGCCTACCCGGAGTCCCTCTGGAAGCAGCCCGGCGACACGGCGCCCAACCGTGCCGGTCTCGGTGCCTGGGCCGGCTGCGTCAACGCCACCGCGCTCCGCGACCATGGCCGGCCGCTGTTCGTGGCCGCGTCCGCGGATCTCGCCGAATCCACGAACCTCGCCGGGTTCGGGCACGGCTTCGGCGGTGAGACCGGCGGCGGCTGGTACGAGCGCGATGCCAACCCGACGGGCCCGCTGCTGCCCACCGAGATCACGGAGTTCACGAACGCCGGCCTGCTCGCCGGGCTCGCCTCGGTCAACCTCGCGCCCGACCCGCTCGCCGAGTTCGACGGCTACTGGGGCGCGATGAGCACCTACGGCTCGTTCAGCTACCTCAAGTACGGTCCGCTCCGCCTGTTCAGCCAGCTGGCCCAGGACACCGAGCTGCAGATCGGCCGCCTGCTCTACGTCGCCGGTCATTCCGGCCCCGAGACGGCAGAGGACAGCCGGACCCACTTCGGGGTGTTCGCACCTGGCGTCATGCAGCTGTTCCCCCGGGGGCACGTCGTGGAGCTCCACCCCTGGGAGTACAACGAGGTCCCGGTGCTGCTCGCCGCCGCGTTCCGGACGGGTCTCCCGATCGTGGTCGTCCACCTCACGCGACCGCCGATCGCGATCCCGGACCGCGCCGCCCTCGGGATGCCATCCCACCTGGAGGCGGCGCGCGGCGCGTACGTGCTTCGCGAGTACCGCGACGGGGCCCCGCGGGCCGGCACGGTGTTCGTGCGGGGCACGATGTCCACCCAGAACCTCGTGTCGCTGTTCCCGGAGCTCGACCGGCGGGGGCTCAACGTCCGCGTGGTGGCGGCCCAGAGCGAGGAGCTGTTCCGGCGCCAGGATTCCGCGTACCGCGCTTCGGTCGTGTCGGACGCTGACCGGCTCGACAGCATGGTCGTGACCAACGGCGCGGTGCGCCTGATGCGCGACTGGGCCTCGGGCCCGGTGGTGGAGGCGTACTCGCTGGGTGCCGACTGGGACGACCGGTGGCGGACGGGCGGCTCCCTCGACGAGGTCATCGAGGAGGCGCACCTGGATCCAGGCCACATCCTCGAGGCGGTGGAGCGGTTCGCGCGTGAGCGAGAGGGTCGCCGCGAGCGCCTGCGCGCGGCGATCGGCTAGCTAGCCCGTCGGCTCCGCCGGCCGTGGCGGCCGGGTCGTGTCGGGCCCGGCCCGCCGTGCGGCGCGCGCGACCGGCCACGCCCGGAGGGCGATCAGCGCCCCGATCGGGGTCGCCAGCGCCGCCGCGGCCAGCGGCCCGGAGACCGACCCGGTCAAGGCGACCAGCGGCAGCCCGGTCACCGCCACGAGCAGCGACCCGACCGCCGAGCTCGCGAACAGCAGGGCCGCCGCCGCGGCGTGTTCGGCGGGCTCCGCGGCCGACGTGATGGCACCCAGCGAGGGGATCACCAGCCAGGCGAAGCCGGCGCCGAACAGGAGGCGCGCCGCGATCAGGAGCACGGGCGTGGGAGCGAGCGCGGACAGCACGCCCGCGATGCCAAGCAGGATCCCGCCGGCGAGGAACAGCCGCTGGCCGCCGGCGCGCCGCAGCAACCACGGCAGCACCAGGAACGAGGGCAGCTCGCCGAGCGTGCCAGCGGCGATCGCGAGCCCCACGTCCAGGCCTGAGCCGCCGACCTCTGCCACGCGGGGCCCCGTGAAGATGCCCGGGGCGTTGACCCCGGCCCACGCGATGGACATGCCGACCAGGAACCACCCGTGCCGTCCCACGCCGCCGCGGAGGCCCTCGATCAGCCCGGCCCCGGCGTTGACGGCCACGCCCGTGCCCCTGACCAGCTCGCTGCGAAGGCGGGCGGCGACCACCGCGGCCCCCAGGAGGCACAACGCGGCTCCCGCGAGGCCCGGGGCTGACCAGCCGGCGGCCGAGAACGTGATCGCCGCGCCGATCGCGATGACGATGGCCATGTAGGCGGCCGAGGAACCGATCCGCAGGCGCGCGTACCGCGACCGGCTGCCCCCCATCCGGGCCAGGACGAGCGAGTCTGTCAGCGGTACGAAGGCCGAGCCGACGAAGGACCAGGCGAGGTAGCCCGCGACCATCACGGGCAGCACCAGGGTCGCCTGCGCCAGGGCGATCGGCGCGCTCACGAGGAAGGCGGCGGCCAGGACACGCCGCCGCCCGTGCCGGTCGCCGAGGCGGCCCCAGGCCGGGGCGCCGACCAGCATCGCGATCGCCGCGCCGGCGGCGACGGGTCCGATGAATGCCGGCGCGAGCCCGGCCTGGACCAGGAGGATCGTGGCGAACGGCGCCACGGCGCCGTTGACGGACCCGCGGACGATCATCAGCACGAGCGCCCGGAGCACCAGGATCCCGTCCAGATGCGCCGCCCCGGGAGCGTCCGCCGGCTGGCCGGGGTCGATGCTCGTCATGCCCGCAACGATGCCTCACACGGCACTCCGCCGTCGAGCGCCGGGGACCGGATGTAGGCTCAGGACCGACGCCGCCTCCGAGGAGCCAAGCCAGCCATGTCCGACCCTGCCGACACGCTGATCGCCGAGCTGTGCGAGGTGGGTCGTGACGCCGCTCGTCGCGGCCTTGTGCTTGCCTCGGCCGGGAACCTGTCGGCCCGCCTTCCCGGCGGCGATACCTTCGTGGTCACCGCGGCCGGGACCTGGTTCGACCGCCTGGCGCCCACCGACCTCTCCGTGCTCGCGATGGACGGAACGGTCCTCGGCGGCCATCCGTCGCCGTCGTCGGAGTGGAAGCTCCACGCCCGGACCTACGCCGTCCGGCCGGACGTCAACTGCGTCATCCACCTCCACCCGCAGGCCGCGGTGATCCTCGACGCGTGCGGCCACACGGTGCGCCTGATCACCCTCGACCACGCGCACTACCTGCGCCGGGTCGTCGCCATCCCGTTCGCCCACAACGGGACCGATGAGCTCGCGGCAACGGCCGCGGAGGCCGCCCGCGACTGCGACGCGATCGTGATGTCGCACCACGGCTCGTCCACGCTGGGACCCACGATCGAGATGGCCTACCGCCGCGCGCTCAACCTCGAGGACGCGGCCCAGTCCACGTTCCGCTGCCTCTCGATCGGCGACGAGCGTGCCGCGTTCCCGGCTGGCGCCTGGGCGGGCCTCGGCCACGCCTGACCCGGTCGGCACGGGATCCGCCGGCGTGACCTGGGTCCGAAACGACCGCGACCCTTCGTGGTCGTGCCCGCCGGTGCCACGCGAGGCGCTGGCCTTCCATCAGGCGCTGAGCGGCTACCAACCCACGCCGCTCGTGGACCTGCCACGGATCGCCGATGCGCTGGGAGTCGGCCGCGTGCTGGCCAAGAACGAGTCGGCCCGACTGGGGCTGCCGGCGTTCAAGGCGCTGGGCGCGTCATGGGCGATCCACCGGGCGCTGGCCGATCGAGCTGGGGCGGGCGAGGCCGCCCACGCCGCGTCCGGGCCCGTCACCTTCGTCACGGCCACCGATGGCAACCACGGCCGGGCGGTCGCCCGGATGGCGCGTCTCATGGGTCACCGGGCCCGGATCGTGATCCCCGACGGCGTCCCGTCGGTCGCGGTGGCGGCGATCGAGGCCGAGGGCGCGCCGGTCGAACGAGCGGCGGGTTCCTACGATGACGCGGTGAAGGCCGCCGCGCGCCTCGCGGAGGAAACCGGCGGCATCCTGCTCCAGGACACGGCCTGGCCCGGCTACGAGCGGGTTCCAGGCTGGATCGTGGAGGGCTACGCGACGCTGTTCGCGGAGGTGGATGCCCAGCTTGCCGACGCGGGTCTCGAGGCACCCGACCTCGTCGTCGTCCCGGCGGGCGTCGGATCCCTCGCGCAAGCGGCCACGATGCACTACCGAAGCCGACCGGATCCAGCGGCGACCGCGCTGGTCACCGTGGAACCCGAGGCGGCCGCCGGCGTTCTCGCGAGCCTCCAGGCGGGCACCCTGGTGACGGTTCCGACGCGGGCGACCACGATGGCCGGCCTCAACTGCGGGACCCCGTCGAGCCTCGCCTGGCCGGTGCTCCAGGCCGGAGTTGACGGGGCCGTGACCGTGTCCGACGCGGACGCCGCCGCGGAGGCCGAGCCACTGCGCGCCGGCGGTGTGGACGCCGGGCCGTGCGGATGGGCCGCGCTCGCGGGCGCGCGCGCCGTGCTCACCGGCCCGGGTGCGACCGAACGCCGCGGGGAGCTGGGCGTCGGGCCGTCAGGCACGGTCCTCCTCGTCGTCACCGAGGGCATGGCAGCGAACCCGGGCGGCGCCTGACCCGCATGGCCCCCCGGGTCCCGGTTTGATGCCAGCCGGGAGCCACCCTTTCGCGGGACCAATGGCCCCGGCCCGTGTTCGGGGGCCTCCGTAGACTCGATGCTGCGGACACCGTCGGCGCCCGAGGGTGCCCGCTCGTCCTCTATCGAATACCGCTGGGCGGCCGTCGGCGACGGCGCTCATGCACTCGCGGCAGGTGACCATGCACTGCATCGTCCTGGTGAAGCAGGTTCCGGACGTCAGCAACATCCCCGAGGATGCCTGGGACCGGGAGAAGGGGACGCTGCGTCGCGCCCTTCTCGACTCGATCCTCAACCCACTGGACCTGCACGCCCTCTCGTTCGCGAGGCGGATCACCGCCGGCGACCCTGGCGCGAAGACGATCTACCTCACGATGGGTCCGCCCCAGGCGCGCGAGGTCCTCGCCGACTGCATCTCCCGGGCGCCCGGTGAGGCCGTCCTCCTGACCGACCGGGTGATGGGCGGCGCCGACACCGTGGCCACCGCCTACTCGCTCGCCCAGGCGGTGCGCCGCATCGAGCGCGAGCTGCTCGGCGGGTCCCGCGACTACCTCATCGTCACCGGCATGCAGTCGGTCGACGGGGACACCGCGCAGGTGCCGCCGCAGCTGGCCGAGGACCTGGGTATCGACCAGGTCGCGTACGCGCAGGACGTTCACACTGAACCGCAGCTCACGTTCCGCCGCATCGGTGCCGAGGGCACCGAGGACGTCACGCCGCTCCGCTTCCCGGCGCTGGTCACGGTCACCGCCTGCACCGACACGCTGTACCGCGGCTTCCACAGCGCTCGCGCCGCGAGGAATGCCGTGATCCACACCTGGAGCGCCGCCGACGTGGGCGCCGCCCCCGGGAAGGTGGGGATCAAGGGGTCGCGGACCACCGTCTACCGGATCTTCTCGCCGTCGGAGGATCGGGCGAAGACCTGCGAGATGGTCAATGACCCGGCCGACCTCGTGCGCCGGCTCCAGGCCAAGTACCGCCTGGCCACCGGAGGCCCGGCGGTCCACGAGGAGGGCGCCTACGCGCTTGAAGGTCGCGAGCCCACCCACCACGGCGGGTTCTGGATCCTGGCCGAGCGCGAGGGTGACGGCATCAAGTCCGTGAGCCTCGAGCTGCTCGGCAAGGCCCACGAGCTGGCCGCGTTCCTCGGCGAGCGGGTGGCCGCGGTGCTGCCCGGCGCGGAGGCGGGCGATCTCCCGGCCGAGCTGATCGCGCATGGCGCCGACATCGTGTACGTCATCGAGGACCCGCAGCTGGCGACGTTCTCACCGCTGCCCTTCAAGGCGGCGATCGCGCCGCTGGTGCGTGAGCACCGGCCGCAGGCGATGCTGTTCGGGGCGACGCCGATGGGCCGCGAGCTGGCACCGCGGATCGCCTATGCGTGCGACTCCGGGCTGACCGCCGACTGCACCAAGCTGGAGATCGGCGACTACGCCAAGGGCGGCCAGGACCTGGTCGGGATCCTCAAGCAGACCCGGCCGGCGCTGGGCGGCAACATCATGGCCACGATCATGACCAAGGACTCGCCGACGCAGATGGCAACCGTCAGGCCGGGCGTGTTCAAGGTCCCGCCGCGCGATGACACGCGGACCGGCGAGGTCGTCCGGATCACCCCCGAGATCGGCGACGCCGCCGACGGGGTGAAGATCACCCCGGTCGAGTCGTTCGTGTCCAAGGTCAGCATCCGGGACGCGAAGATCATCGTCGCGGGCGGCCACGGGATCCGCAACAAGGCGGACTTCGACAGCCTCCTGCAGCCGCTTGCCGATGGCTTCGAACACCTCCTGGGTGACGGGGCCAAGGTCGCGGCCAGCCGGCACGCGGTCGAGGACGGCTTCACGACCCACGACTACCAGGTGGGCCAGACCGGACAGACCGTGGCGCCCAAGCTGTACGTGGCCGTGGGGATCTCGGGGGCCGTCCAGCACATCTCCGGGATGCAGATGTCGGACACGGTGGTGGCGATCAACAAGGATCCGCGGGCACGGATCTTCAACTACGCGGACTTCGGTGTCGTCGGCGACCTCGAGACGGTCGTGCCACAGCTGGTTCGTGCGGCACAGGAGGCCAACTGATGGACGGCATCGACATCCTCGTCGTGGGTGCCGGACCGGCGGGCCTTGCGGCGGCGCTGCGCGCCCGGCAGGCGGCGACGGCCGCCGGTCGTGAGGTCAGCGTCGCCGTCATCGACAAGGCGCCGGCCGCGGGCAACCACACGCTCTCGGGCGCGGCCTTCGAGCCGGCCTGCCTCGACGATCTCGTCCCCGGCTGGCGGGAGATGCGCAACCCGTTCACCAGCAACCTGGTCCCCGTCGAGCAGGACGACATGTACTTCCTGCGAGCGAAGGCGGCGAACCGGATCCCGTCGTTCGTGGTGCCGTCGCGGATGCACCACGGGGGCGACTTCATCATCTCGATCTCGCGGCTCACCGCGTTCCTCGCCGAGCAGGCGGAGGCGGCGGGTGTCGAGGTCTATCACGGGTACAGCGCCCGCTCGCTGATCGTGGAGGACGGCGCGGTCCGGGGTGTCCGGCTGGCCGAGGTGGGTCTCGCGCACGATGGCTCGCCCAAGGGCAACCATCTGCCCGCCGAGGAGATCCGCGCGCCGATCACGATCCTCGCTGACGGCACCCACGGCGTGCTCTCGACCGAGTTCGCGGACCGCTTCGGGCACGGGCCGAACCCGCAGGTGTTCTCGCTGGGGATGAAGGCGATCGTCCAGTTCCCGGAGGCCAGCCCGTTCGGCGCCAACCGGGTCATGCACACCCTGGGCTACCCGATGCCGCCCAGCGTGTTCGGCGGCGGCTTCCTGTACGCGATGGGCGAGAAGACCGTCGCGGTCGGCCTGATCCTGGGCTCGACTGGAAGTACGGCGACCTCAACCCGCAGCGCGAGTTCGAGACGTTCCGGGCCCACCCGTTCATCAGCCGGCTGCTCGCGGGCGGCGTGACGGTCGCGACCGGCGCCAAGACGATCCCCGAGGGCGGCCTGTACGCGCAGGGTGCCCTTGCCGCCCCCGGCGCCATGGTCGCGGGCGACGGCGCGGGCTTCGTCAACATGGAGAAGATCAAGGGCATCCACTACGCGATCCGGTCCGGCATGGCGGCGGCCGACACGGCCGCTCGACGCCCTCGGGCGCCGACGGCGCGGTGGGGTCGCTCGACGGCTACCGCGACCGGCTCGAGGCGACGCGGGATGCTCGGCGAGTTCCGGCATGCGCGGAACTACCGCCAGGTGTTCAAGTTCGGGCTGTTCGGGGGCACGCCGCTGTCGCTGGTCCAGTCGAAGATCCCGGCGCCGGATCGGCCTCCACCGGGACGGCCAGGCGACGAAGAAGGGCGCCCGGCTCAACCGGCCGGATCCCGGGCGCATGGACGGCGCGACGTTCGTCGCCCTGACCGGGACCCTCCATCGCGAGGACGAGCCGTCGCACATCGCGATCACGGACCCGGCCAAGTGCGTGTCGTGCGAGGCGGACTACGCCAACGCGTGCACCCACTTCTGCCCGGGGCAGGTCTACCGCTGGAGCGGGTCGGAGATCGTGCTCTCGCCGTCCAACTGCCTCCACTGCATGACCTGCACGGTGAAGTGCCCGGAGGACGTGATCTCCTGGATCCCGCCCGAGGGTGGCGAAGGACCGCGCTACAAGCAGCTCTGAGCGCGCCCGGGCCACCCCTCGGGGGAGCCCTCCGGGCACCGAGCTGCTCGGGCCGCGCACCGAGCTGCTCGGGCCGCGCACCGATCCGCCCGGCGGCCCAACCATCCGCCCGGACCGACGTTTGCCGCGCCCAGCGGCGCGTTCGTCCGGTGGGCGGGTGTCCTGTGGAACGTTCGGACCGTCCGGCGGCGCGTTCGTCCGCCGCACCGGACGGTTGACCCGCCCGGCGACACCGCAGGGTCTGGCCATCCGGGGAGGGTGAGACGGCCGCCCGTCGCTGGCGGGGACGTGCTCGAGGCATTCGCGCCCGAGTGACCAGCTGGGAGGCCGCGGTCACGCGCCCGCGAGGAGCTCCCGGATCACCTGCTCGCGGATGTCGTACGAGCCCTCGCCGGCATCCGCGCGCCGGATCTGGCCCTGGCGATCGATGAAGAAGAACCCCGGCCAGTACTGGTTGCCATACGCGCGCCAGCTGGCGAACTCGGGATCGAACGCGACCGGGAAGCGCACGCCCTGGCGGTCGACGGCGTCGCGGACGTTGTCGAGATCCCGCTCGTAGGACAGCTCCGGCGTGTGGACCCCCAGCACGACCAGCCCCGCGTCGGCGTAGCGCTCGGCCCAGTCCTTGACGTACGGCTGCACGTGGACGCAGTTGATGCACCCGAACGTCCAGAAGTGGACGATGACGACCTTGCCGCGCAGCGAGGCGAGCGTCTGGGGCTCGGCGTTGATCCACGCGGTGATGCCCTTGAGCTCGGGCGCGGGACCGAGGTCGTCCAGGGCGACCGACGCCGGCAGCGAGTCGGCCAGGGGGCTGGGCAGGGGGCTGCCGTCCACGTTCAGGAGGGGCTCGGGCACCGGTGCGGCCGCGGAGGGCACCGGTTCCACGGCCGCGGCGGGGGCGACGCCGTCGATCGTCGCCCAACCGTCCGGGAGCAGTCCCGCGATCCGCGTCTGCAGGGGGAGATCGAGCCCCGTGGCGACCAGCAGGCCCGCGGCCACGGTGATCGCCCCGAAGGTCCGCACCAGCCGCTCACGGGCCAGCCCGGAGCCCAGCCTCGCGACCGCCCGTCGGCCACCGAACGCGATGGCGGCCAGCGGGATGGCCGCACCGGTCACGTAGGCGAGGGTCACCACCAGCAGGTCGGGTGACGGCCCCTGGGTGACGGCCGTCGCGATCACGGCCGCCATGATCGGGCCCACGCAGGGCGACCAGATCAGGCCGATCAGCGCCCCGAGCGCGAGGCCGCCGGCCAGGCCCGAGCTCGCTCCAGGATCATTGGCCGGGGTGGCGTCGTTGGCCGCCTGCCGCAGGGGAGTGCCGGCGATGCGCGTCGTCGTCCGCGCGATCCACGCTGATCGGCGTTCCACGACCCGACCCAGCGCAGGAATGAACAGCGTGGCCCCAAACGCCACCAGGAGCACTGCCGACGCGACGCGGAGCTGGGCCGTCGTCACGCCCGCGGCCGCCAGTGTCGACGCGAGCAGGACGGTCGTGACCAGGAATGCGCCGCCGAAGCCCAGGATCAACCCGGTCACGCGCCGGCCGGCGCCCCCGGGGGCTCCGTTCGGGCCCACGGTGGAGCCCACGAGGAGGGGGACCACCGGCAGGACGCACGGGCTGATCACCGTCAGCAGGCCGCCCGCGAAGGCGAACAGGATCGTCGTCAGCATGGGCGAAGCCTCGGCCTCGCCCGTGACGGCATGATGACGCCCGTTCCGTCGACGGGTCGGGTCCGGCCACCGCCGCCCGGTCGAGCCTGCTCGATGCCACGGGCCCGGACACCGGCGCGGTCGTCATCGACGGCGAGCGGATCGCTACCACCCGCGCATCCGTTCTTCAGCCTCGGAGCTGGGCTTCGTGGCCGCGGCCGCTCATCGTCATCGGGGCCGCCTGCAGCGTCACTCGCTCCTGAGAGACGGGCCGCGGTTCACGACACCGGGGGTCATCGGCAAATGGGACGAGGCAGTCTCGTTGATGTTCACGAAGTGGTCCCGTGTACACTCACGATACGGTCCTGCTTATGGCGGGCCCGGGCACCATCGACGTCGGCCGATCAAGGAGCGAACCGGGCGAATGCGACCGTACCGGCGGCGTGTCGTCGATCGGGAGCTTGAGAGCTGATGACGGATATGCCGCCATCGCGCTCGAGGGTCCGCGGGGCACCGGCAAGACCAGGACGGCGAGCGAGCGCGCAGCGACGTGTTAGACCTCGCAGACAGGGCGACGCACGTCGCGTAGAGGCGGACCCGCGATAGTGCTCGCGGCCGTATCGGTGCTCGTGGACGAAGTGGCAGCTGGTGCGAGACACCTGGGACGTCATCGCAAGGCAGTGGACAAGGGAGCGGCGCAGGGAGCTTACTGCTCACGGGTACGCGCTCCCTTCCACAAGGCGCAGCGGGCACATCGGGCACGGGCGGATACTCACGCTGCGGATGCGGCAGATGACCTGCACGAGCAGGGGGATAGAGCTAAAGACGGTGAGTCTACGCACGCTACTGTACGGGGCAAGGCAAGCTCTGGCGGGCGAGACGGCGGTGCGCCCGGTGACTACGCGGCGGATGACATCGCCTCCGGGCTCCCCGGGCCTTGGCGAGCTGCGCCAGGACGGCTAGGGCTCAGCTCGACTCCCATCTCGAGCGGATCATCGAGCGATACAACGAGCTGGCGGCGAACGGCTTCGGAACCCTGTCGCGCTGGCGCTGGCTCGTGTACGCGGCGGCGCTCTCGTAGACGCGTCGCTAGAGACCATCGGGACGCCGCGGCAGGGGCGGCAGGCGAGATAAGGGCAAGTAGACAGTGCAGCGCTACTAGATGCTAGAACGCCTGTGGCTGGTGGAGCGAGTGCAGGCTGGGTGCAGGCGCGTACAGGGCTCGCCGCCTGACCGCGGCGCCAAGCACCAGCTGGCAGACAGGCGTTCGCGGCAGGCTGCTAGGCGTAGGCGCGGCGCGCTAGTGGCCGCAGACGCCAGGCCGCTGGGATCAGGCACCCGATCTACTGCTGGGCGCTTGTTGGAGTAGCTGGCGACGCTGAGCGTCAGGGTTTCGCCAGGCGGCAGAGGCACGCGTCTTCCATTACGGACACACGCGGGGAACGGGAAGTGGACATCATCGTCGAGCGAGACGACCACCGTTCGTCGCGATAGAAGTGCGTCGAGCCGCGCTGGCAGAAGACGATGCGCGCCATCTACGGCGGCTGCGCGCAGACGCAGGCGACGCGATGCTAGACGCCATAGTACTCTAGGCGGGGCACATGGCCTACAGTAGCGAGGATGGGATAGGCGTCATAGCGCTGGCCTGCTAGACGAACTGATACGCAGACCGCCTGACCGCCATCGCCCCAGGCATAGGGGGCAGGAGTAACGTTCACGCTAGACGCCTGGGGCGGTACGAGACAGGGTCTCATCCGACGGCGGCACCGACGCCTATTGCTACGACGGGCACAAGCGAGAAGGTGGTCCGGATCGCCAACAGCATCACGGTGGCATCACCGACAACTCGATCGTGGATGCCGCGGGCGACCGGCTGGGGGTCAAGGCAGGCAGGCATCGTCAACTGGCTGCTGCCCGACCTCGATGGCGACGATCGCGGGGCTCGCTTACGGCGGCGGCCACCCTCGCTCACCGACGCCATCCGCTACGACGGCTACGGCGGAGACCGTGGACACCGATCAGCCGGGCTGCGATCGGGTGGGCTACTGGAAGTACCAGGGCAGGCTTGACATCAGCCCCAGCGGGCACCGCGGTGTACGACATGAGCGTCCGCTTCTACGCACCCGGGGATGGGTGCCTTCACGCAAGCTGACACGTAGGCGGCGACGGTCGCCAAACCCGCGCTCGATGAACCGGTTCCTGTAGCCGAGGGGAACCCGGCCACGCTGGTCGATCCCGACCGGGCACAAGCGATCGATCTGGCTACCTCGAGTCAAGTACGCCAGGCCAGCCAGCGTGCCACCAGGCGCTCGACCCGGGGCCGCCACCAAGCCCACCAGCAACGCCACATTGTCGGCGTCCACGGCGCTCCGCGGGTCAACTCGAGCACCGGGAGGCCGCGCTCCGCGGGCGGCTCCGCCGGGGCGGTGGCAGCGCCCGGGGGCCTGTCGAACCCGACCGCCTGCTTCGCGGCCATGCAGGCCGGGATCAGGTGCCTGGACAGATCTCCGAGCAGACGTACACCGACGCCGCGCGGTTCGCCGACGGGACCCTCACCGGGTTCTGGAACAGCACCGGGGGCGCGCTGGTCGGGATGGCGAGCCAGCCGGGCGAGACTGCCCTCGGGCTGCTGTGGCTGGCCGCGGGTAGCTTCACCGACGGGTTCATCGGGACCGATCCCCGGGCCGCTGGCCAGGCCCTGGCGGCGGACCTCATCGCCAAGGCATCGAGCGCTGACCCGCGCGACCACGGCCTCCTGTTCGGGGAGGCGCTCGGCACGGTCGCGACCATTGCGGTCGGCGGCGAGCTGAGCGGCATCACCAAGGCCACGGAGCCTGTGACGTGGGCCTCCCGCGCCGGCGGGGCTGGCGTGGCGGCTACAGCCGCTCGAACCGCGGCGTCCGATGGGTTGGGTTTCGCGACGCGGCCCTTCGGTCTGACCGACATCCCGTTCGGGCCCGTGCCGCAGAACGCCTCTGATACGCTCGCGACCATCCAGCAGACCGGAAGGGCACCGCAAGGCTTCCGTGGTGGCGGACCCGTCCGCAACGACCCCGGCCGGGGGCAGCTGCTTCCTCAGGCAACCGCGGATGGGACGCCGATCGCCTATCAGGAGTGGGATGTGAACCCCTTCGTATCGAATGCGCTGCGCGGGCAGGAGCGGATCGTCACTGGCAGCGACAGCCGCGTGTACTACACCTCCACTGACTATGAGAACTTCATCCAGTTCTGGGGGCCCGGCCAGTGACCCTGTTCGACCGCCTGAGCCGCGTCGAGTTGACGCCGCTGCTTCTCGTGCAGGCGGACGAGGCGTTCCTCGCGGCCGCCGTGGCGAGATGGGAGGAGGCGGGGCTCGTCGCGCGTTTCGTGCGTGGCTGGAGGATGCGCACCGTCGACGACCTCTTTGACGAGGTTGGCGCGGCCCTCCAGTTCATGCCCCGGTTCGGCCGGAACTGGAACGCGTTCGATGAGTGCCTCGCCGAGATGGACCCCCGCCCTCGGCTTGGCGGGGTTGCCCTCGCTGTGCTGGACGCGCCCGAGATGCTCGCGGAAGAGGACGCGACCCAGCTCTCGGCGTTCCTCCGCGCCGTGGCGCGCGCGCGTGACGCCTACGCGCAGCCGATCGCCCGCGGCGAGTGGTGGGACCGCCCGCCTGTCCCGTTCCACGTCGTCCTCGGGTGTGGCGAGGAACAGCAAGCGGACCTCGTCGCCAGATCGGCGGCTGCCGGGGCCGTCGGCCTCATCGAGGAGGCGGAGTTGGAGCCAGGCCTGGTCCTAGCCCCGCCCAGCGGAGCGGACGCCCATAGTCCATAGGCCGTCAACCAACCGCGCTGCGGCGGTCGGCGAGTCGTTGAGCCGACCATCGGCCGTGTTTTTTTTTTTTTTTTTTTTTTTTTTTTTTTTTTTTTTTTTTTTTTTTTTTTTTTTTTTTTTTTTTTTTTTTTTTTTTTTTTTTTTTTTTTTTTTTTTTTTTTTTTTTTTTTTTTTTTTTTTTTTTTTTTTTTTTTTTTTTTTTTTTTTTTTTTTTTTTTTTTTTTTTTTTTTTTTTTTTTTTTTTTTTTTTTTTTTTTTTTTTTTTTTTTTTTTTTTTTTTTTTTTTTTTTTTTTTTTTTTTTTTTTTTTTTTTTTTTTTTTTTTTTTTTTTTTTTTTTTTTTTTTTTTTTTTTTTTTTTTTTTTTTTTTTTTTTTTTTTTTTTTTTTTTTTTTTTTTTTTTTTTTTTTTTTTTTTTTTTTTTTTTTTTTTTTTTTTTTTTTTTTTTTTTTTTTTTTTTTTTTTTTTTTTTTTTTTTTTTTTTTTTTTTTTTTTTTTTTTTTTTTTTTTTTTTTTTTTTTTTTTTTTTTTTTTTTTTTTTTTTTTTTTTTTTTTTTTTTTTTTTTTTTTTTTTTTTTTTTTTTTTTTTTTTTTTTTTTTTTTTTTTTTTTTTTTTTTTTTTTTTTTTTTTTTTTTTTTTTTTTTTTTTTTTTTTTTTTTTTTTTTTTTTTTTTTTCTACGACCGGGTCGACCAGCTGGCCACGGTCATCAAGACCAACGGAAGCATCAGGACCTTCACCTCGGACGCCTACAGCAACCTGACGGGCGACGCCCAGAGCGCGGTCGACGTCACGACCTACGCCGACGATCTCGCCGACCGGCTGACCGCCATCACGCCGGCCTCGGGTCCCTCGGCCACGTTCACCTTCGACGCCCTGGGGCGCTTCCGGACCCGGGTCCTCTCGGCGGGCGGCACCGACACCTACTGGTACCAGTGGCACCTGCGAGCAGGTCGTCCGGATCGCCAACTCCGGTGGCACCACGACCGACTCGATCATCGATGCCGCCGGCAACCGGCTCGGGGTCAAGGCCGCTGGCACCGTCAACTGGCTCGTCCCCGACCTTCACGGCTCGGTCGCGGGCAGCCTCTCGGTCGCGGCCACCTCGCTCACCGGGGCCATCCGGTATGACGGCTATGGCCAGACCGTCGACAGCGACCAGCCGGGCTCGACAGGCTCGGGCTACTTCGGCTACCAGGGCCGGCTCGACATCAGCCCGGGCGACACCGCGCTCTACGACATGAGCGCCCGCTTCTACGCCCCGGGCCTGGGCACCTTCACGCAGCTCGACTCCTACGGCGGTTCGGTCGCCAACCCGGCGTCGATGAACCGGTTCCTCTATGCCCAGGGCAACCCGGCCACCTTCACCGATCCGACCGGGCACTGCCCTGAGAGCTACCTCTTCAACGGGGACTACGCCGGCTGCCAGGGTGGAATGCGCAGTACATGATGGCTGCGGGGGGACACGCGGTCACAACCTTCGCCGGCAACACCGTCAACCTTGCAGGGAGCGTAAAGGACGCGTCCCTCTGCGTGGTCAACCCATGGTGCTGGGGGAACATCGCGGACGACGCTCGCACTGCCATCGACGCGGCGCAGGCGATCGCCCAGGACCCGAGGATGCAGCGAAGGGCATGGCGCGCGGAGCCGCAGATTGGATCGGGAACGAGCGGGCCAAGCTAACGGACGAAGACCCGTGGGTCTCAGGAGGTGCCGCGGGTGACATCATAGGCAATGTCGAGTCTTGGGTCTCGGCGCGAAGGCGGGCAAGTGGGCGGATCTCAAGCCGGTCAAGGCACTCAAGATGACGAAGCCCGCGATGGGCGCGGCCGCCAGTGGTCTCTGGAAGGCCGGCGCGGCCGTGGTCGGCCTCGCACGCAAGGCCATCGAGACGGTACCGTCCCTCCTGCGAGAGGTGCCACATGCCATCAAGAACCTGCCGACAACCCTCAAGGCACTCCCGGCCGCGATCGATCGTGGAGTGAGGATGGCCGCGTAGAAGGTCACAGCCGGGATCGCGTTCGCTGCCAACACGATCAAGCAGACAGCTCAGGCCGTATCGCAGCATCGAGGCATGGGGAACCGGACCGATTGGATTTGCGTTGGTCCGGTAAAGGACATCCCGACCTGGGTGACCGGGCTCGCGTCTCCAGTCACAGTACGGTGGGGTATCAAGCTCGGGGGACCCAACTATTGGGGTGGGCTGTCGCTACCCTTCCACCTTCACATCCATGAGTACAACTGGTGGAACCCGTTCCGATGGCGGCAGAAGTGATGGATGGCGATCTGTACTATCGGAAGCGGGACATCAGCGATGAGCCCGGACCGCGGAATTGCGTGACGGTCTGGGTTGAGGTGGGGGCGGATGGCTGGCGCCGGCGGGAGGTCGGCTTCGACCCAAGCGGCCTCGTTGTCCATCGGTTCCCCGACCTCGACTATCCCGAAGGGCGTTACGGGATCTTCGACTCGTATCCAATGGAGCGGAACTACGGAGAGGCAATCTCGGCCGCTGAGTTCGAGACGGCGTGGGAGGCTGACGCGACAGCGCCTGAGCGCTGGTCGCTGCCTGCTGCGTGGCGACGGATCGTCGCGAAGTTGCGGCGCCGAGCGCGAGGAAGCCCATAGTGGCTCAACCCTGGAAGTTGGGACCGCGCTCGGTGCTCTCGCCGGCGCCCTGGCGCCGACGCCAAGTCCACCACCGGGCGGCACGGCGTACACGTGCGACCTCGCCGTCGCGACGTCGTCGTGCAGCATCTGGTTTCTGCTCCTGCGGATCGGCTGAGGCCGACCTTCGGGACTTCACGGGACCAGTTGGCCGATGGGCAGGTTCGGGGTCGGCATGGTGATCGCCGTCGGCGCGGCTGAGGTCTCGGGGGTCGGGCTCTCGATCACGATCCCGGGCAGCGGCTCGGGGTCGGGCTCTCGATCTCGGCCGCATCGAGGTGCCCGGCCAGCCAGGCGTCGTAGCCGCGGACCAGGGATCTACTGACGACATCATCAACGACACCTACAGACTGGGACGAGATCGACTTCGATGACACCCGCCGAGATCGTCCATCGATTTGCGACACTGACAGGGACCTGCCTCGACCACCTGCTGAGCGAGTACAAGGGGCTGGAGAGGAGGTCCATCATGGAACGCGCCGTGCTGGTACCCCGCGTCGGGTCGGCAGGTTTGTCGGATGGCCAGATCGGGTCACTCGGGCGATTCCTCCTGCACGGAACTGGATGCAGGTTCGAGTTGGACTCCGGCGAGGTTCTCGACGTCGACTGGAACGTGGATGGCACGGCGGAGTTCGATACTTGGCGGATGCTGATGTTCGCGAAGTCCATGGGAGAGGAAACGGTTGACCTGGAATCGCTGCGGCTGGCTGCCGATGCCGATCCGCTCCTGCGGCGGACCCGAGATGGCTGGTTCACCTGGGTAGATCGGAGGTACGACCTGCATCGAGGCCGCACTGGTCATTCGGAGCTGTGAGCATCAGCGTCGTCGACGAGTTCCCGGACCTGTGGGAGCTCAGCGTGTTGGCCGGGTTCGCGCCCGCGAGGGTCCGGCTAGTGGGTGACCGCGTCGAGGTCTACGACCGCCCCAGTGCGCTGCTGGGCACGGCCCGCTCGCCGCTCGCGCCGCCGGAGTGAGCCCGGGGCGGCGGAGAGCCGCCTACCCGGTCCGGCGAAGACCCGCGTGCCATCGTCGTTGCGGAGCCTCGCGATGAGTTGCGCCTCGAGCCACTCGAGCGCCGCCGGAACGTCGTACGCGATGCCCTCCCGCAGCATCGGCCGGACCTCCTCGAACACGCCGCGACCAGCCTTGGCGACGGCCTTGGCCCGCAGCTCCGGTGCCGAGTCGGGCGCTCCGCCACCCCGCTCCATGTAAACGCCGTACACGCGGACGACCTCCGCCGGGTCGACGTCGGCGCGCTGCCCCGCCCACCACAGATCGAACAGGTCCCGCCCCTTGTCGCGCTGCGCGAACGCCCGCAGCTTGGTCGCCAGCAGCTCGTCGAGCGGGTGCGTGGGGACCTCCAGCTTGGCGCTCACAACCGGGCCGGCGACCGCGTGCGGGCACCAGGTGTCGGGAGATCTTGGAGACTGTTCAGCCTAGCCCGATCGATCCCCTCGACCGCCCAGCAGCTCGGCGAGCCTCGCGCTCACGAGGTCTGCATCGGCCGGCGACAGCCTGCCGATCGCTCCCCGCACCAGGCGATGGTCCAGGGTGAACAGCTTGAAGCGCACCTTGGATGCGGCGGGGAGACCGGCGGCCGCAAGGTCAGCGAGCGTGCAGTCCAGCGGCCAGGGCGGGTTGTCTTCCGAGGTGATCATCGCCATGACCGAGTGGCCGGCTGGCGTGTTGAACGCAGCGGGATCGAGATCACCAGCGCGGGGCGGTTCTTCGTGGCGGTGCGGTCCGTGAAGGGGAAGGGGACGCGCACGACCGTGTACCGGTCAAAGGTCACGGTAGGCCTCATCGTCGGCGGCGCCCGCCCATTCGCTCAGGGTGGCTTCGATCGCGCGCAGATACTCGATGTCCAGCGGCTGCACCCGGCGGACGGTGGCTGTGCCGTCGTCAGCCACCTCCCAGGCGATCAGGTCACCGGGGCCGACGTGCAGGGCGGCGCGAACCCCCTGGGGATGGTGGTCTGGCCCTTGGCCGTGATCTTGGCGACCGCAACCATGCTGTTCCTCTTGTAGGGCAGTCCTTACGTCCTTACCATACTGCACGCATTGCGCTCGGACAACGGCAGGCGCGCCACCCGAGCTACGCGGCCGAGGCGCCCGCCGGCAGGAACTTCTCCACGACCTGGCACGGGATCGCGCGCTTGAGCAGGCGCTGGATGCCCCGCAGGGCATCAACCTCGCCCGGGGACACGAGCGAGATCGCAGTGCCCGAGGCGCCGGCCCGGCCGGTGCGGCCGATGCGGTGCACGTAGTCCTGCGGCTCGAACGGCAGGTCGAAGTTCACGACGTGCGTGAGGGCGTCGATGTCCAGGCCGCGCGACGCGACATCGGTGGCCACGAGGGCGACGACCTCGCCCTTCTTGAAGGCCTCGAGGGCCCGCGTGCGCTCCCCCTGGGTGCGATCGGAGTGGATCGCGATGGCCGGAACGCCCCGCCGATCGAGGTAGGACGCGAGGCGGCTGGCCCCGATCTTGGTCTTGGTGAACACGAGCACCTGGCCGATGCCGTCGCGGCGGACGAGGTGGATCAGCAGGTCCGCCTTGCGCTCGGCATCCACCGGGTAGAGGACGTGCTCCACGTTCTCGGCGGTCGCATTGCGTGGGGCGACCTGGACGATCTCGGGGTCGGTCTGGAACTCGCGGGCGAGCTTGCGGATGGCGTCCGAGAACGTCGCCGAGAACAGCAGCGTCTGGTGGCCCTTGGGCAGCAGCGCGACCGCCTTGCGGACGTCGTCGATGAACCCCATGTCCAGCATCCGGTCGGCCTCGTCGAGGACGAGGACCTCCACCTGGGTGAGGTTGACGGCCTTCTGGCCGATGAGGTCGAACAGGCGCCCGGGCGTGGCCACGAGCACCTCGACGCCGCCCCACAGCGCCTTGACCTGCGGGCCCTGGGGCACGCCGCCGTAGACCACGGCGGACCGGAGGTTGGTGCCCTGGCCCAGCGTCCGGACGGACTCGTCGATCTGGCAGGCGAGCTCGCGCGTGGGCGTGAGCACGAGGGCGCGGATCGGGTGGCGGGCCGGGCTGGGGCTCGAGGAGGCGTGACGGGCCATCCGCTCGAGAATGGGGAGGGTGAAGGCGGCGGTCTTGCCCGTGCCCGTCTGGGCGGCGGCGAGGACGTCGCGCCCGGCGAGGACATGGGGGATGGCCGCGGCCTGGACGGGGGTGGCCTCGGTGTAGCCCTCCCGCGCGACGGTGGCGAGGAGGCGGGCCGAGAGGCCGAGATTGGCGAAGGTCAAGTGAGACTCCAGGGTGTGCGCCGCAGCGCACGAGGGCCGGTGCCCCTTGGAGTCCGGCGCGAGACGGAATGCTTCTCGCGGCGACGGGCCGGGGCTGGCTTCGGGTGAGGGGCTTCCCGGGGAAGCGGGACGGGCGCCGAGGGCGGTCAACCGGCCGGCTCGCCGATTGCCGCGAGCGTCTGGTGCCGTGCCGCCCGGTGGACGCTTCCTTCGAGCATCCGTCGACTGGGCTGCGCCTCCCATCATCGCACGGACTCGCGAACTGGGTACCGTGGCGGCGCATGTCGGCCACGGTCGCGCGCCTCAACGTCACCCCGGTCAAGGGCACCCGCCTTGCGCACCCGGCCTCCGTGGAGCTGACGCCGGTGGGGATCGTCGGCAACCGGCGGTTCCACTTCGTCGATGCCCGCGGCGAGCTGGCGAGCTGCACCGATGTCGGGGCGCTCATGCGGCTCGGCTCGGATTGGGACTCCTGGCCGTGGCGAGATCGGGATCGTGTTCCCCGACGGCGTGCGGGTCGCGGGGTCGGCCGATCGCCTGGGCGCCGCACACGTCACGGATTTCGATGGCAAGCCGGTGCCCGGGCGGTTCGTGGACAGCCCGATCGACGAGGCCGTCTCCTCGTTCGCCGGTCGTCCGCTGCGCCTGGTCATGGCCGACAACGAGGGCGATGGGCCAGACGTGCACCGCCTGTCGCTGGTTGGCCTGGCGTCGGTGGCCGATCTCGGGGCGCGCCATGGCCGGCCGGACCTCGATCCCCGGCGCTTCCGGATGAACCTCGAGCTCGATGGACTGGCGCCGTTCGAGGAGGAGGGCTGGGCGGGCGGGCTCCTGCGCGTGGGTGGCGCCGTGGTCCGCGTCCTCGGCCAGGTCCCGCGCTGTGTGGCCACGACCCGCGACCCGGCCACCGGCGACAAGGACTTCGACACGCTCAAGCACATCGCCGCCTACCGCCCGCTGATGAGCGAGCCGCGCGGCGTCCCGTTCGGGATGTACGCGGAGGTCGAGGTCCCGGGGCGGGTTGCGCTGGGGGATGCGGTGGAGCGACTCGTCGCGGGGCAGTGATCCCTCGCTGATCGCCGACCGCGGCCGCCGCCAATTCGGCCCGCCTGCCATCCTGTGGGTTCACACCCCGATCCACCTGCCACCTGAGGATGTGCACGATGGCCTGGACCCTTGACCACTGGTATGACGGCGCCCACCAGGCGCCGATCTCGGGCCGCTACCTCGAGCGAACGAGCCCGGTGGACGGCACGCTCGTCTGCCGCCTGGCCGATGGTGGGCCCGACGACGTTGCGGCGGCGGTCGCCTCGGCCCAGCGGGCGCTCCGGGGCTGGCGCCGGACATCGGCCTCGGTCCGCGGCCGCCTGCTGATCGAGGTGGCACGACGGATCCGCGAGGCGGCCAATTCGCTGGTCGCGGAGGAGATCGCGGAGACCGGCAAGCCGCATGCGACGGCGTCGATGGATGTCGAGGTCGCGGCGCAGTACTTCGAGTTCTACGGCGAGGTCATCAACGCGGTCGGCGGCGAGACGATCGACCTCGGCGCGGACTTCCACTCCTTCACTCGCAACGAGCCGTACGGGGTCATCGGGGTCATCACGCCCTGGAACGTGCCCATCAACCAGGCCGCCCGGGCCGTCGCCCCGGCGATCGCCGCGGGCAACACGGTCGTCCTCAAGCCCTCGTCGCTCACCTCGACGACCTCGATCCGGCTCGCGGAGCTGTGCCTGGCGGCCGGTCTCCCGGACGGCGTGTACAACGTGGTGCTCGGTGGCGGTGCCACCGCGGGTCCGGCCCTGGTCACGCACCCGGACGTGCGCAAGGTCGCGTTCACGGGCTCGGTCGCGGTCGGCAAGGAGCTTGCCCACCTCGCGGCGGACCGCCTCATCCCGTTGACCCTGGAACTCGGCGGCAAGAGCGCCAACGTCGTGTTCGCCGATGCCGACCTGGAGAAGGCGGCGCACTGGGCCACGGTGGCGTTCACCAGCAACGCGGGGCAGGTCTGCTCCTCGGGCACCCGCCTGCTGGTCCAGCGCGAGGTCCACGACGCGTTTGTGGCCATGGTCGCCGAGAAGGCGCGAGCCCACCGCCTCGGCGAGACCATGGGGCCCGTGATCAGCGAGGGCCAGCACCGGACCGTCATCGAGTACCTCGAGATCGCCGAGCGCGAGGGCGCCGTCCCGGTCACGGGCGGCACCACGGCCGTGGCGGATCACCAGGACGACCTGTTCGTTCCGCCCACGATCTACACCGGTGTCACCAACGACATGCGGATCGCCCAGGAGGAGGTGTTCGGCCCCGTGCTCGCCGTCATTCCCTTCGACACCGAGGACGAGGCGGTCGAGATCGCGAACGACAGCCCGTACGGCCTGGTTGCCGGCGTCTGGACCCGCGACATCAGCCGTGCCCTGCGGGTCGCGGCCGAGATCGAGGCCGGCCAGGTCTACGTCAACTCCTGGTGGTCGGGCGGCGTCCAGACGCCGTTCGGCGGCACGAAGCTGTCGGGCTACGGTCGCGAGAAGGGCGTGGAATCGCTCAGGCACTACGCCCAGACCAAGTGCGTGACGGTCGCCCTGTAGGGGCTACTGGCCAGTTGCCGCCCGACCGGATGCCGCGCCCGACCGGTTGCCGCGCCCGACCGGTTGCTGCGCCCGACCGGTTGCTGCGCCCGACCGGTTGCCGCGCCCGACCGGTTGCTGCGCCCGACCGGTTGCCGCGCCCGCCGGACTCGCGGCTCGCCACCGCTACCCCGGCAGGTAGGTCCGCCAGGCGAGCGCGCCGGCCACCGCGATCCCACCCATCGCGACCCCGACGCGGAGCACCGGCCCCGGGACCCGGCGCGCGATCGCCGGTCCGATGAGCCCGCCGGTGAGCATCCCGGCCGCGAGCGGCAGGACGGCCGCCCAGCGCACCGGGCCCAGGAGCACGAAGGTGACGGCTGCCGCGCCGTTGGCAAAGGCCGTCAGCAGGTTCTTGGCCGCGTTCACGTCGTGGTACGGGCGGTCGATGATGGCCGACAGCGCCGCGAACGCGAGCACGCCACCGGCCGCCCCGAAGTAGCCCGTGTACACGGCCGTGGCGCCATAGGCGGCGACCGGACCGCGTCGAAGGCCGACGGGCCGGAAGCGCGGCCGCTGCTGGAGTCGGGGGCCGGCCAGGACCAGCAGCGAGGCGCCGGCGATCAGGATGGGCGCGACGAGCTCGAACGTTCGAGCCGGCAGCACCAGGAGCAGCCCCGCCCCGGCGATCCCGCCGAGGACCGACATCACGGCCAGCCGGAGCATCATCGGCCGCAGGCCCGCCAGCTCGGGACGGGAGCCGGCCCCGGCTCCGATGCCCAGCATCACCATCGACACGGTGTTGGTGACGTTGGCGGTGACCGGCGGCAGGCCGACCGCGAGGAGCGCCGGGTAGGACACCAGCGACGCCAGGCTGACCAGCACGCTCACGATGCCCGATGCCACGCCCGCCGCGAACAGGAGCAGCAGCGCGTCAGGGGCCATGCGGCGATGGTAGCAACGGGAGCCGCCGGTCCAGCTGTCCGGTTCGCGGCCCGGTCGCCGTTGCGGCAGCTGGCCACCCGCACGCTTGCCCAGCAACCGGGCACTGATCCAGCAACGCAGCGGCACTGGCCACCCGCATGCTTGCCCCAGATATCACCTGGAGCTGATCCAGCAACGCAGCGGCGCCGATCGGCGACGGTTGCATCACTCCCGGGCGATATCCAGTGTGGCTTGGAGAGGGTCGGCCGTTGGTGGATCGGCCATAGGCGATAGCTGGTGCCTTCAGAGCCGTGCCGTCGGCATCCATCTCGACCGGCCGACCCCAGGAGTCGCGGCCCTCCGCTCGATGTCTCGGGCCGCCGCGTCCATACCCCGCCGTGCCGCCCCGTCCGCCGTCCGCCTACAATGCCCGCCAGAGGCGTCCCACCTGCCATCCCGCCCCCGGACGAAAGGCCCCCCTCCGTGACCGAGATCAACCCAGAGGACGTCAAGGACGGCCTGGACAACTACCCCGTCGGCTTCATGCAGCACCTGATCGACAACGGCGAGGGCTGGAAGGTCCAGAGCGACCTCGCCCGGGCGATCATGCTCGCGCTCGAGGACGGGACGTGCGTGCTCGGCCCCGTGGCCCACCGTGACTACAACAACCACGTGGTCCCGGCCCGGTCCGAGGTCGAACCCGGCGCCAAGGGCAGCCTCGCCTATGCCAACAAGCTGCGGGCCCAGCGCGGCGCTCCGCTCCTGGTGGAGCTGGCGGACGGGACGATCGCCGAGGCCTCCGGCAGCGCCGGCGGCGGCTTCTGAGGCCGGCCCGATGGCGCGCTTCAGGGTCATGACCTGGAAGGGCATTCCCGCGCAGGTGCGGGCCGATGACGAGACGGGGGCCCGCGTGAACCGCGAGCTGCCGGGCTGGTTCGCCCAGGAGATCGACCGCGTGGCCATGCGCGACGGGCTTGCCGGCACCGACGAGTACACGGGGCTGTGGTCCTGGTCCAAGCCCGAGACCCGCGAGGGGACGGCCGAACGAGGTCGTCACCGCGGTCATCCGCGAGCTGTGTGACGCCTGGGGGCAGCCACCGGAAGACTGAGGCCGCCCGGAGCTCCGGCCTCGCGACCCTGGTCAGTCGCCCAGGCAGGTCCCCACGTTGCGGGCGGTCGCGACCAGCGGGTGATCCAGCGGCACGAGCTTGAGCTGCCCGGCCACGTGCTCGAGGGGAACCGTGCGGGTGCGATCACCCTCGCTGGCCACCATCACGCCGAACGTGCCCTCGGCGACCAGGTCGGCGCCGGCGTTGCCCAGCCGCGCGGCCAGGACCCGGTCCATCGCCGCCGGCGTGCCGCCGCGCTGGACGTAGCCCAGGATCGAGACACGGGACTCGAGACCGGTGAGCGCCTCGAGCTGGTGCGCGAGACGCAGCGAGTGCCCCGTGTGGTCCGCGTCGAACGCGGCGATCTCGGCGTCGGCCACGGCGCGCTCCGGCGTGCCGGACGAGGTGGCCTTCCGCCGCGAGACCATGCCCGTGTACCGGAGGTTGGTCTCGACGTCCTGGGCGCCCTCCGCCACGGCGATGATCGAGAAGTTGGTGCCCGACTCGGTGCGACGCCGGATGGCGCCGACCACGCTCTCGATGCGGTACGGGATCTCCGGAATGAGAACGACGTCGGCGCCGCCCGCGATGCCGGCCGCGAGCGTGAGCCAGCCGGCTCGGTGGCCCATGACCTCGGCCAGGATGATGCGGTGGTGGCTGTGCGCGGTGCTGTGGAGCCGGTCGATGGCGTCGGTGGCGATCCCCAGCGAGGTGGCGAAGCCGATGGTGGCGTCGGTCTCGGCGACGTCGTTGTCGATGGTCTTGGGCAGGACCACGATGTTCAGCCCGGCCTTGACCAGGCGCAGGCTGTTCTTGGCGGTGCCGTTGCCGCCGATGCACACCAGGCCGTCCAGCCGGTGGCGCTTGTAGGTCCGGACGATGGCCTCGGTCATGTCCACGGTCTCACCGTCGACCGGCATCCGGTGGGGCTTGTCGCGGCTCGTGCCCAGGATGGTGCCGCCGACGGTGAGGATGCCGGCGAGCGTGCTGGGATCGAGCTCGATGAAGCGATCCTCGGCAAGGCCTCGGAAGCCGTCGCGGAACCCGAACAGCTTCATGCCATGGTGGCCGATGGCGGCCTTGCCGAAGCCGCGGATGGCGGCGTTGAGCCCCGGGCTGTCGCCCCCTGCGGTGAGAATCCCGACTCGCTTCGCTCGGGCCACGCGCGTCCTCCGTCCCTGCCGGCTGCCGCTGCGGAGCCGTCCGCGGCGCGCCGTGCACGGGTGATTATCCGCCCCGGGCCCTCGCCGGGGCACGCGACATGCCCCGAGCGCGATACGGTGACCGTGCACGGCAAGCTGCGACGGAACCGCCATCGCCTCCTGCGGTGCGCCTGGAGAATTCCGTGACCTATCTGCCAGCCCCCACCCGCTACGACTCGATGGTCTATCGCCCGTGCGGGCGTAGCGGCCTCCAGCTGCCAGTCCTCTCGCTCGGCCTGTGGCACAACTTCGGCGACACCACCCCGGTCGAAACCCAGAAGGCGATCGTGCGGACCGCGTTCGATGCGGGCATCACCCACATGGACCTGGCCAACAACTACGGCCCGCCGTATGGCTCGGCGGAGGTCAACTTCGGCCGGATCCTGCGCGAGGACCTCGCCGCTCACCGCGACGAGCTGATCATCTCGAGCAAGGCGGGCTGGGACATGTGGCCAGGCCCGTACGGTCAGGGCGGCGGTTCGCGCAAGTACATCCTGGCCAGCCTCGACCAGAGCCTGCGGCGGGTCGGGGTGGAGTACTTCGACATCTTCTACTCGCACCGCTTCGACCCGGACACGCCCCTCGAGGAGACGATGGGGGCGCTCGCCCACGCCGTCCGCCAGGGCAAGGCGCTGTACGTCGGCATCTCGTCCTACTCGGCTGGCAAGACGCGTGAGGCGGCTGCGCTGCTGGCGGCAGAGGGCGTCCCGCTGCTCATCCACCAGCCCAGCTACAACCTGTTCAACCGGTGGGTGGAGGCTGAGCTCGTCGACACGCTCGGTGAGCTCGGGACGGGGATGATCGCGTTCACCGCGCTCGCCCAGGGCCTGCTCACGGACAAGTACCTCGACGGGATCCCCGCCAACGCGCGCGTCAACCGACCCGGCGGCGATTCCTTCCCGAAGGAGGCGCTCTCGGAGGCGAACCTGGCACGCGTCCGAGCGCTCAACGAGATCGCCAGGGGCCGCGGCCAGACGCTTGCGCAGATGGCCTACGCCTGGGTCCTTCGGGACCCGCGGGTCACGACCACGCTGATGGGCGCCAGCTCGCCGGAGCAGGTCCGCGAGAACCTGGCCGTCGTCTCGCGGCTGGACTTCACGCGCGATGAGCTGGCGGCGATCGACCGCCACGCGGTCGAGGGTGGCGTGAACCGGTGGGTGAAGCCGAGCACCGACCAGCGCGCCTGAGCGCCCGCTGGGCGGGAGGCGTCTCGCGGTCGGTGCCCGGGCCGCACCCGGCGTAACCCGACCGAAAGGAAGGCACGGGCAGGATCGCGCCCAAACAGCATCCTGCTTCGGGTCAGGCCGCGCAGCGCCTCCGGCCAGACCCCGAGCCAACCTGGAGCGCGCGCCACATGAACCTCAAGGCCCTCGCGGCCGTCGGCCTGCTGGCCGTCGGCGTGGGCGCGATCGGCGTCACCGTCATCGGCATCGGGGGTGGGACCGACACGTCGGTGACCTACCGCACGCAGCAGGCGACAACGGCCACCGTGCAGCAGACCGCCGTGGCCAGCGGCAGCCTCGCCGCCGCCACGGTGTACGACCTCGCGTTCGGGACGACGCCCGTCGCCAGGGACGGGACATCGTCAGCGACCACCGCCACCTCCTCCGCCTCCTCCTCCTCGTCCGCAGCATCCTCCGCCAACGGCACCTCCGGCACTCGTGACCGTCACCTGGCCGGTGACCGCCGTCAACGTCGAGGTGGGGGACCTCGTCACGGCCGGCGACGTGCTCGCGACCGCCGACCCCGCGACCGCCGAGCTGGCCGTCCGCCAGGCCGAGGCGAACCTCGCCGCCGCGAAGACGCAGCGCCGGCTCGACCTCAAGGGCGGCACGGCCCTGTCCCGGGCCTCGGCCAAGGACCAGGTGACCTCGGCCAAGGCCCAGGTGTCCAACGCGCAGTCGTCCTACAGCTCCACCGTCGCCCAGAACACCCTCAAGCTCAAGCAGGCCCGCCAGGCGGTCAGCGACGCGGAGCAGAAGCTCGCGGACGACAAGGCCGCGGGCGCCCCGTCGGCCACCCGCGACCAGGACCGCTCGGCGATCCGGACGGCCAAGCAGAACCTCGAGTCGACGAAGCTCCAGGTGGCGGCCGGCAACCGCTCGGCCTCGAACCAGGTCACGAGCGCCAAGCAGTCGCTCAAGAGCGCCAAGCGCACCTACAGCTCGGCGACCTCCGCCGCCGACGACGCCACGATCGTGGCCGACGACGTCGCCATCGCCGAGGCCGAGCAGTCGGTCACCGACGCCCGGGCGGCCCTCGCCGCCGCCACCCTGACCGCGCCCATCGACGGCCGGATCACCGCGGTCAACGTCGCCGTGGGCGACGAGGCGAACGGCACGGCGGTCGTCCTCCAGTCGACCCGGCTCGCGGTCTCGCTCTCGGTCACCGAGGACGACATCCTGAGCATCGCGGTCGGCCAGGCGGCCACCGTGGCGATCAGCGCGACCGGGGCGACGGCGACCGGCACCGTGACGTCGATCGACCCGGTCGCCGCCACGTCGGGCAGCTCGAGCGTGGTCAACTACACCGTGGTCGTCACCCTCGACGACCCGACGACGGGGTCGCCGGCCGCGGGCACGGACGGCGCCACCGCCTCGGCGACGGCCACTCCCGCCGCGGCCGCGATCCCGACCACCACCATCCCGCTCGCGGGCATGTCCGCCGAGGTCACGGTCGTCATCGCGCAGGCCAAGAACGCGGTCGCCGTGCCGTCCATCGCCCTGTCGGGCACCGCGGGCAACTACACCGTCCGGGTCCTCGCGGCCGACGGCTCGGTGGAGACCCGCAGCGTCGAGGTCGGGCTCATCGCCTCCGACTATGCGCAGATCACCAGCGGGATCACGCCCGGGGATGCGGTGATCACCGGCAGCTCCGCGGACCGGACCACGACTACCACGACCACGACGAGCGGCCGCGGCGGCTTCGGCGGTCTGGACGGCGGCGGCTTCCAGCCGCCCGCCGGTGGCTTCCCGAGGAACGGGGAATGAGCCGCCGGATCATCGACCTCACCGATGCCACCCGCACCTATGACCTGGGACGGGTGCAGGTCCACGCCCTCGCGGGGGCCAGCCTGACCGTGGACGAGGGCGAGTTCGTCGCGATCATCGGCCCGTCGGGCTCGGGCAAGTCCACGCTGATGAACATCCTGGGCTGCCTCGACCGGCCGACCAGCGGCACGTACGTGCTCGACGGGACCCCGGTGGAAGAGCTCGACGACGACGGCCTCGCGTTCGTGCGCAGCCGGATGATCGGGTTCGTATTCCAGAGCTACAACCTGCTGCCGCGGACGGCCGCTCTCGAGAACGTGGCCACGCCGCTGCTGTACCAGGGAGTGCCCAAGCGCGAGCGGCTCGCGCGGGCGAGGGCCGCCCTCGAGCGGATGGGTCTCGGGGACCGGCTCGACCACGAGCCCTCCGAGCTCTCCGGTGGCCAGCAGCAGCGGGTCGCGATCGCCCGGGCCCTGGTCACCGAGCCCCGCCTGATCCTCGCCGACGAGCCCACCGGCAACCTCGACAGCCATACCGGCGAGGAGGTCCTGGGACTGTTCCACGAGCTCAACGACACGGGCGTCACGATCGTGCTCATCACCCACGACGCCGATGTCGCGGTGCGGGCCACCCGCCAGGTCCACGTGCTCGACGGCAGGATCGCGGCATGAGCCTCGCCGAGCTCGCCCGGCTCGCGGTCTCGCGCCTGGGCACCAGCCGGGTCCGGTCCGCGCTGACGATGCTGGGCATCATCATCGGGGTCGCCTCGGTGGTGGCGCTGGTCTCGGTCGGCCAGGGGGCCTCGACCGGGATCACGGACCGGATCACGAGCCTGGGCACCAACCTGCTCACGATCAATGCCGGGGCGTCGGTCAGCGGCGGCACCCGCGGTGCCGCGGGCTCCGCGACCACCCTCACGCTCGCGGACGCCAGCGCCGTCGCGGCCGTCGCGGGGGTCGCGGCCATCTCGCCCGAGCTGTCCACCTCGGCGTTCGTGGTCGCGGGCGATCTCAACACGACGACCACGATCCTGGGCACCACCGAGGCCTACCCGACCGTCCGCGCGTTCGACATCTGGCAGGGCCGCTTCCTGACCGACACCGCCGTGGAGCAGCAGCTGCGGGTGGCCGTGCTGGGCTCCACCACCGCCGACGACCTGGGCCTGGGCGCGGGCGACATCGGGTCCACGATCACGATCGGCGGCATCCCGTTCGAGGTCGTGGGCATCCTCCAGGCCAAGGGCGGCACCAGCTTCACCTCCGGTGACGACCAGGTGCTCATCCCGATCAGCACCCTCAAGCGCTACTTCACCGGCTCCTCGTCCTCGGGGGTCCGCTCGATCGGGGTCAGCGTCACCACCGCGGACACGATGTCCGCCGTCAAGGCCGACATCACCACCCTGCTCGAGGAGCGCCACAACATCGCCGCCGGGGCGAGCGACGACTTCAGCGTCGCCGACCAGACCCAGCTGCTCTCGACTGCGACCTCGGTGTTCGACCTGCTCACCGTGCTGCTCGCGGGCGTGGCGTCCATCAGCCTCGTGGTGGGCGGCATCGGGATCATGAACATCATGCTGGTCTCGGTCCGGGAGCGGACCCGGGAGATCGGCATCCGCAAGGCGCTCGGTGCCCGCAACCGCGACATCCTCCTGCAGTTCCTGGTCGAGGCGCTGGTGCTCTCGCTGCTGGGCGGGCTGATCGGGATCGCGATCGGTGTCGCCGCGTCGGTCGTGATCGGCGCCCTCGCCGGCTGGGGGTTCGCGTTCAACCCCGTCACCGTCATCGTCGCGACCGCGTTCAGCCTGGTCGTCGGCGTCATCTTCGGCGTCTGGCCCGCGCGGCAGGCCGCCCGCCTCAACCCCATCGCCGCGCTTCGCTTCGAGTAGGAGACCCTTCCGATGACCGACCCCATGACCTCGTGGGCGCAGCCCGAAGACGGCGCGCCCACGCCCGCCAACCCGCCCGCCGCCCCTGCACCCGCCGCGCCCGGGCCTGGGACCGCACCCGCCGCACCCACATCGGCGGGCACGCCACCGGCCCCGCTTGCCAAGCCACCCGCCAAGGGGAGCGGCCGGGCCACGAACATCCTGCTCGCCGTTGCGGCGCTGGTGGCCGTGGCCGGGCTCGCCTTCGCCGGGGGCCGCGTCACGGCACCGGCAGCTGCCAGTGGCTTTCCAGGAGCGCGGGGTGCGTTCCCGGCGGGCAGCTTCGACCCGAACCAGGAGTTCCCGGCGGGCAGCTTCGATCCGAACCGGGCGGGCCAGGCCGGAGGCTTCGGCCAGGGCGGCCTGGGTGGTGACCGCGCCCTCACCATCGCCGGGACTGTCAAGAGCCTCGACGGGTCCACCCTCGTGCTCACGGCCGCCGACGGCACGGAGGTCACGATCGACGTCTCGGGATCGACCTATCACGCGGAATCCGCGGCGAGCGCGTCAGACGTGACCTCGGGAAGCAGCGTGTCGGTCACGGTGACCGGCTTCGGCGGGTTCCGTGGCCCGAACGCCAGCGCGGATCCGAACGGCGGTAGTACGGCGCCCATCCAGGCGTCCGACGTGATCATCACCGGGAACTAGCGGCCGTCCATCGCAGGGCCGGGAGCCCCTCTTCCGGCCCTGCGGCTCGTCGCCCGACGCACGTGGCCGCGTCCGGGCAGCGGTCGTCCGTGGCACCATGCCGCCCATGGACTCGCACCACTTCCGGAACGCCGTCCGTCGCGGCGGGCCGATCCTCGTCGATGGCGGTCTCGCAACCCAGCTCGAGGCGCAGGGCAACGACCTCACGGACACGCTGTGGTCGGCACGGCTGCTGATCGAGGCCCCCGAGGAGATCGTCGCGGCGCACCTCGCCTTCTACCGGGCGGGGGCAAGGGTCGCCACCACCGCCTCGTACCAGGCGACGTTCGAGGGCTTCGCGGCTCGTGGGCTGGACAGGGCTGCGGCGGAAGGGCTGCTGCGACGATCCGTCGAGCTCGCCGCGGAGGCTCGTGACCGGGCCACGGCCGAGGGAATCGACGAGGAGCTGTTCATCGCGGCCTCGGTGGGACCCTTCGGCGCGATGCTGGCCGATGGGTCCGAATATCGCGGCTACGACGGGCGAACCGTCGCGGAGCTGCGCGATTTCCACCGTGACCGCCTCCGCGTGCTCGCCTCGACGGGCGCCGATGTCCTCGCGGTGGAGACGATCCCGGAGACGACCGAGGGCGAGGCCATCGCCCAGCTCCTGGGCGAGCTGCCCGGAACGGCCGCGTGGGTCAGCTTCACGTGTGCCGATGGGTCCAGGCTGCGAAGCGGCGCGCCGATCGAGGATGGCATCGCGGCGGTGGCCGACGCCCCGGGCGTGGTCGCGGTTGGCGTCAACTGCACGGCCCCGGAGCACGTCGAGGAGCTGATCGGCAGGATCCGGGCCACCACGCCCCTCCCGGTTGTGGTGTACCCGAACAGCGGCGAAGGCTGGGACGCCGTTGGGCGCCGCTGGACCGCCGGGGACAGCGGGCGCGTCGATGGTGAGGTGGCCATGCGCTGGCGGACGAGCGGCGCCACGCTCGTTGGGGGCTGCTGTCGGGTGGGCCCCTCCCAGGTCCAGGCGATGGGCGAGGCCCTCGCCGCGGTCGCCGGGTGACAATGGACGGCAGCCCCGGCCATCCCGATCGTCACGAGCCCCCAACCCGGAGGTCCACGCCCGTGTTCCGCGCCGCCTGCGCGCTCGCCCTGGTCGTCACCGTTGCCGCCGGCTGTGGTGGCGCGTCCCTGGCACCGCCCGTCGACACCGCCCCAGCCACCCAGCCGTCGGTCACGCCCATGCCGGCCGGCACCTACACCTCGGTCTCGTTCCAGCCCGCGGTCACGTTCACGGTGCCCGACGGGTGGGTCAAGCTCGAGGACAGCGGCCTGTACCTCAGCCTGTATCCGGCCGACAACGACCTGATCGGCCTCCACCTGTTTCGCGATCCGAAGGCGGCATCGCAGGACGTGAGCTGCTCCGCCCAGCCGGAGCCCGGGGTCGGTGGGACCTCGTCCGAGCTGGCCACGTGGATTGCCGGACGCCCCGGGCTCGTGGTCAGCACGCCCACGATGGCCACCGTCGGCGGGCTGCGCGGCGTGGCCATCGACGTGGCGATCCGGGCGGGCTGGACGCAGCCCTGCCCGTTCTCCAACGGTGTCCCCGCGGTCCCGCTGATCAACAGCCCGGACATCGACCACTGGGTCGTCGTGGGCAACGAGCGGCTGCACCTGTTCCTGCTCGACCTGCCGGGCGGCGGCCTGGTCGCCGTGGATGTGGACGCCTTCGACGGCGACCAGATCGAGGATCTGCTCGCGCGTTCCAACAGCATCGTGCGCAGCCTGCAGTTCGCGCTCGACGATGCGGCGGAGTCCACGGCCCCCAGCCAGTGAGCGAGGCGACCGGCGTCGCGCCGCGGATCCTGGCCGTGGTCCCGGGCTACGAGGAAGGGCCGCGGATCGGCCAGGTTGTCGAGTCGGCGAGCCGCCACGTCGCGGTCCTCGTCGTGGATGACGGCTCGACGGATGACACCGCCGCGGCTGCCGGCGCCGCCGGGGCCCGGGTCATCCGCCAGGTCCCCAACGCCGGCAAGGGCGCGGCGCTCCGGGCCGGGTTCCGGGTGGCACTCGACGAGGGCTGGGACGCGGTTCTCACGCTGGACGCTGACGGACAGCATGACCCCGACGAGATCCCACGGTTCGTGGCGGCGTTCTCGGCACCTGGCGCCGCGGGACCGCGGCCTGAGCTGATCATCGGCCGGCGCGACTTCACCCGGATGCCGCTGGTGCGTCGCCTGTCCAACACCGTGGGCACCGCCGCATTCTCGTGGGCCGTGGGCCAGCGCATCCCGGACAACCAGTCGGGGTACCGGCTCCTCGGGCGCCGCCTGATGACGGCCATGCTCGCGAGTCACGAGACGGGGTTCGAGCTCGAGGTCGAGATGATCGCCGTCTGCCTTCGCCGTGGCTGGACGCTGGCCTGGGTGCCGATCTCCACGATCTACGCCGGCGAGCCCAGCCACGTGAAGCCGGTCGCCCACCTGCGGCATTTCCTGCGTGCGACGCGGGCCGCGCGGCGGATGATGGGTAATGCATCTTCATCGGACGTCCACCCGCGCTGAAGCGGGAGGCGTCATGCTTGTTCCGCCGACCCTGCCTCGGCACGTCCCAGTTGCACCCGCGAGATGATGACCGATCCCACACTGATCCCCCAACCGCTGGTTCCACCGCCCGCCCCCCCGCCCCTGAAGCCGTCGGGCTTTGGTAGGGGGCGCGTCCCCGGGGTTCTCGTCCTTGTCCTTGCTCCCGTGCTCGCGATCGCGATGTTCGCGGCCGGCATCGCGGTCGGCAGCTCCGGCGGGACGCTCGGCAACGGACCGCTCCAGGCCGGAACCGCCACCCCACGTCCAAGCGGCACGCCCGCGGACGTCGCGCTCATCGACGAGGCATGGCGCGTGATCCACGACAACTACGTCGATCCGGCCAGCCTCGATGACCAGAAGCTCGCCTATGGCGCGATCAGCGGGCTTGCTGACGCCGTCGGCGACGACGGCCACACGGGATTCATGACCGCCGAGCAGGCGAAGGCGACTGACGAGTCACTGTCGGGGTCCTTCGTGGGCGTCGGGGTCCAGGTGAGCCAGGCCGATGACGGCGGCATCGAGATCTCGACCGTCTTCCCCAACACCCCTGCCGAGGAGGCCGGCCTCAGGCGCGGCGACCGGATCCTGGCCGTGGATGGCACGACGACCAGGGGAGAGACCGTTGAGCAGGCCGTGACCCGCGTGCGCGGGCCCGAGGGCGAGGATGTCGTGCTCACGATCGGGCGCACCGGGGTGGCCGACTTCGATGTCACGATCACCCGCCGGAAGTTCGATCTGCCGCTCGTGAGCTGGGCAATGGTCCCGGGCACCACGATCGCCATGATCCGGCTCGACCAGTTCGCCACCGGGGCCACGGATGGCATGAAGCGGGCGATCACCGCGGCCAAGCAGGACGGCGCCACCGGGATCGTGCTCGACCTGCGTGCCAACCCGGGTGGCTATGTCAACGAGGCCGTCGGTGTCGCCAGCCAGTTCCTGTCGGATGGCATCGTCTACCAGGAATTCGACCGGTCCGGCGTGCGCAAGGATGCGGACGTGATCCCAGGCGGCCTGGCGACTGACATCCCGCTGGTCGTCCTGGCCGATGGCAACACGGCGAGCTCCGCCGAGATCGTCTCAGGGGCCATCCAGGATGCGGGCCGCGCCGACGTGGTGGGCGAGAAGACGTTCGGTACCGGGACGGTGCTCGGGCGGTTCGATCTCTCGGACGGATCCTCGCTGCGCATCGGCGTGGAGCGATGGCTCACCCGTGACGGCCGCCCGATCTGGCACGAGGGTCTGGAGCCCGACATCAGTGTCGCGCTCCCGGACGCCGCACAGCCCGTGCTGCCTGACACCCTCAAGGACATGACTGCGGCCGAGTTCAAGGCATCCGCCGACGACCAGGTCAAGCGGGCCGTCGAGCTGCTCACCAGCGGGCAGTAGCGGGTCCCGCGAATTCAAACGACCGCCGGCGGGGCCGGCGGTCGCGATGCGGAACGCTTGGTGTGACCGAGCGGTCAGGCCTGGCCGGTGCGTCCGGCCGTCACGTGACGGCTCCAGTCCGATGTGCGGCCGTCGGGTGACTCCGAGCTGCCGATCCAGCCGCAGACGCAGGTGACCTGCTGGGCTGAATGCCGGTACTCGGCGATGACGTGCCGTCGCGGATCGGGCTCAGGGGCAGGCTTCCGCGAGGGAAGGCCGTTGCCGGGACGCCGGAGCTCGGTCATACGGGGATCAGGCCCGGCGCTGGGCGAAGCAGGCGCTGCAGTAGACGGGCTTGCCCGACGTCGGGCGGAAGGGGACCTCGGTCTCCTGGCCGCACGAGGAGCAGGTGGCCGCGAACATCTCGCGCGGGCCGCGCGGGGCGCCGTAGCCGCCGTCGCCGCCGCGGGAGCCGAAGCCGCCGCCGCTGCTGTAGCTGCCGCCACCCGAATCACCGCGCTGGGCCTTGCGGGCGGCGCGACAGCTGGGGCAGCGCCGCGGCTCGGTGAAGCCGCGCTCCGCGTAGAAATCCTGCTCGCTGGCAGTGAAGGTGAACGACTGGTTGCAGTCGCTACAGGTCAGCGTCTTGTCGACGTTCATGAAAACGATCCACTCCTGTGGTGTTTGCGACGGAGTCCGCGATCTGGCCTCGGCGGAAACCGGGAGGGGGTGGATCGAGTCGGCCGCGCTCGGCTGAAGGTGACTGTCCCCTGCGATGGGGGCGTCGCGGGACTATACGCCTTTCCTCGCGGAACGCCAAACCCGGGCGATCGGTGGCGGCTCGCCGGGGGCCTCTAGGCGACTGCGGCGACCTTGTCGGCGATGCGCTCGAGGAGGGATGTCCACGAGCCCACGAACGACGCCGCGCCGTTGTGCTGGAGCTCACCCGCGACCGCGTCCACGTCCAGCCCGGCGGCCTCGAAGCGCAGCCAGCTGGCCATCGGCGCTGGCATCGAGCGCGGTGACGGGCAGGTCCGCGGCGCCGGTTGCGAGCAGCGTCTGCTCGGGCATCGTGTTCACGGTGTCCGGGGCGGCGAGTCCCGTGATGTACAGCGTCGGAGGCAGCGACGGGTCCTTGGTGCCGGTGCTCGCAAACAGCAGCCGCTGCGGGCGCGCACCCTTGGCGATGAGGCCCTGCCAGCGCTCCGATCCAAAGAACGCGCGGTACTCGACGTAGCACTGGCGACCGATGGCCAGGCCCACCTGGTCCTGGAGATCCGCGGGCAGCTGCTTGGCCGTTGCCGGATCCCAGCGGCTGACGAACAGCGACGCGACCGACTCGACGGCTGCCGGGAGGCCGGCCTCGACCCGGCGCTCGATGCCGCGCGTGTAGGCCTCGGCGCAGGCCAGGTATTGGGCCGGGGAGAACAGGAGGGTCACGTTGACCGGGACGCCGCCGAAGATCGTCGCCTCGATCGCGGGCAGGCCCTGGGCCGTGCCGGGGATCTTGATGAACAGGTTGGGGCGATCGCCCAGGTCGTGGAGTCGCTTCGCCTCGATCGCGGTCGCGGCGGTGTCGTAGGCAAGGAGCGGCGAGACCTCGAGGGACACGAAGCCGTCGACGCCGCCCGTGCGGTCGTGGATCGGCCGGAACAGGTCCGCCGCGCGCCGGAGGTCGTCCAGCGCCAGCTCGAAGAAGGTGTCCTCGCCCGACCTGCCGGCCCGCGCCGCGTTCGCGATCTGCGTGTCGTAGGCGTCGGAGCTGCCGATGGCCCGGTCGTAGATCGTGGGGTTGGACGTCAGGCCCGTGACGTCCAGCTCATCGATGTAGTGCTGGAGCGTCCCGCTGTCCAGCAGCGGACGGGTGATGTTGTCCAGCCAGAGGCTCTGGCCGAGGTCCGCGAGCGCGCGCGTGGTCTTCATCAGGCAGCTCCGATCATCGGGGCGCGGAGCGAGTGTGCGGTCTCCGGCGACCCCTTGGGCCACTGTACCGCAGCGTCGCGCCGGACCATGGTCACTGCGGCCGACCGGACCATCGCGCAGGGGCGCGATCGGGCGGGCCGGGATAGCCTTGGGCTGTCCCTGTCGCCCGTGCGCCGCCGTCGGTGGCTCGCGAGCGCACATCGATCGTCGGTGCCGTCCATCCTGGCGCCGTCGGGAAGAAGAGGATCCTGTCGTGCGACTGCTCCGCCCCGGCGCCCATCGGGCGTCCCTCCAGTCCCGACTCGCGGCCGTGGTGGCCGCGAGCCTGTTCGCCTCGCTGTTTGCCTTCGGCGTGTCCTCGGCGGCGCCCGCCCCGGCGTCCGCCCTGACGGCGAAGTGGCACGCGGTGGAGCTCTACTACCTCGATCTCCTCAACTGCACGCGAACCGGTGGCTGGGTGCGCAAGGACGGGACCTGCAAGGCCTATGGGACGGGCACGTACTCCAAGTACGTGGCGCCGCTCAAGCTGCGCGACGGGATCAGCAACGTGGCCCGCCGCTGGGCAAAGAAGATCGCCACCGAAGGTGCCTGTCGCCACGGCGACCCGGGCGCGCGGCTCAAGCGAGCCGGCTACACCGGGTATGCCTGGGGCGAGAACATCGGCTGCTACGACATCCGCAGCGCCTACGCCTCCGTGCTGGCTTCACACCGGGCGTTCCAGAAGGAGAAGTCCTCGGGCGGCGGTCATTGGAAGAACATCAAGAATGCGCGCTACAAGGTGGTCGGGATCGGGGTGTGGAAGGCGAATGGCCACACCCGGCTGGTGACCGACTTCTACCGCCCCTAGCGCCGACCTCGCGGGACCGCCTGACGGGACCGCGCGCCAGAATGGCTGCCGGCCGGTGTGAGATGACCCACACGTCCTGGTGGGCGGTGAACTGGTGTCCCGTCACGCGCCCGGAACCCTGAAGGTACGGAGCAGCCATGCGCATCCTCATCGTCGGCGCCGGTGGCGTCGGGACCGCTGCCGTCGCGATCGCGGCCAAGCGCGACTTCTTCGAGCACATCGTGGTCGCCGATTACGATCCCGCCCGTGTCGAGCACGCCCTCGCCCAGGTGGCGGGCGACGCCCGGTTCAGTGGCGCCCAGGTCGACGCCTCAAGCGTCGAATCCGTCGTCGCGCTCATCCGGGAGCACCGGGCAAGCCACGTCCTCAACGCCGTCGACCCGCGGTTCGTCATGCCCATCTTCGACGCCTGCGCGGAGGCCGGCGTCACCTACATGGACATGGCCATGTCCCTCTCCAGGCCCCACCCGGAACGGCCGTTCGAGCTGGCAGGGGAGAAGCTCGGCGATCGCCAGTTCGCCAAGGCGGCCGAGTGGGAGGCTGCCGGCCGGCTGGCCCTCGTCGGTCTGGGCGTGGAGCCCGGCCTGTCGGACATCTTCGCCCGGTACGCCCAGGACGAGCTGTTCAGCGAGATCGACGAGGCCGGGGTCCGTGACGGCGCCAACCTCGTCGTTGACGGCTACGACTTTGCCCCGTCGTTCTCCATCTGGACGACGATCGAGGAGTGCCTCAACCCGCCGGCCGTCTGGGAGGCTGACCGCGGCTGGTTCACCACGCCACCGTTCTCGGAGCCCGAGACGTTCGAGTTCCCGGGGGGCATCGGCCCGGTCGAGTGCGTGAACGTCGAGCACGAGGAGGTGCTGCTGATCCCGCGCTGGGTCAAGGCGAAGCGGGTCACGTTCAAGTACGGCCTGGGCGACGAGTTCATCAATGTTCTCAAGGTCCTGCACACCCTCGGCCTGGACAGGACCGACCCGGTCATGGTCAAGGGCGTCGCCGTCTCGCCGCGCGACGTGGTTGCCGCCTGCCTGCCCGATCCGGCCGGGCTGGGCGCGAAGATGCACGGCAGGACCTGCGCGGGCACCTGGGTGACCGGTCTCGGCAAGGACGGCAACCCGCGGGCGGTCTACCTCTACCACGTGGTCGACAGCGACTGGTCGTGGAAGGAGTACGGCTCGCAGGCGGTCGTCTGGCAGACGGCCATCAACCCGATCATCGGCCTGGAGCTCCTGGCCCGCGGGACGTGGTCGGGGACAGGGGTCCTCGGACCGGAGGCCTTCGAGCCGAAGCCGTTCCTGGACCTCCTGGTCGACTACGGATCCCCGTGGGGGATGCGCGAGGATCCGGCCCCGGCGCGCTGAGCAAGATCTGACGGCGGCTTCCACGGCCCCTGATCGCCGTCTGCATCAGAACCGGTGCGTACGCTCAGAGTCCGGGACGCGAAACCCGAGCTTCGAGAGGCGACCCCCGTGGGAAGGCGTCGAATCTGATCCAGATCGCGATCGGCAGGATCTTGAGGCCGTCAGCGCCGCGGGCTGGTGCGAACTCGTCTGCGAGCGGCGGGACGCTAGGGGCCAACGGTGATCGTGGGGCTCGTTCCGGTGATGCTGCTCGTCAGCGTGTCCGTGGCGGTGAACGTCCATGACCCGGCCGAAGCCGTCACACCACCGGCGAATGTCCTGATGCCGCCGTCGCCGGACACAAACGCGTAGTCCACGGGGAGGATCGCCGAGACGTCGTCACTGGTGAAATGAATGGTGCCGGTGTAGCCGGTGGCCACGTTGCCGTAGGCGTCGAGTGCCGTCACCGTGACGTCGAACGGGCTGCCGGCCGTCTGCGGCGAGGTCGCGCTGACCTCGAGCGTCGCTGCCGAACCCGGGGTGATCGTGCCGGTTGACACGGGCTCCCACGTGATCGCGTAGCTCGCGGTGACGTCCGTGACGCCGTGCGCCACGGTCCCTGAGGGCGTCAGGGTCTTGCCGGTCCCTGCGGTCTCGGTGTCGAACACCTCGATGAAGCTGGGGGTGTCTCCCGCGGCAAGGCTGCCTGCCGTGATCGTCGGCGTGGCGCTCGACGAGGTCGTGCCGTCGGCGATCTTGCTGTCGGTCACGGCCGTGACCGTGATCGCGAGGGCCGCCACCGCATCGGCGACCGTCCCGGAGTCGTTGTTGTAGTTGCCCGAGACGTCGGTGAACGTCCAGGGATCGGTGCCGTAGGTCCCGGCGGCGGTGTGGGTCGTGCCCGACAGGTCCGGGGCCGCGAGCGTCTCGCCCTCCACGCCGAGGCAGCTGCCGGTGGCCGTGTGGGGGCTGCCGTCGTAGGTGACGTCGTAGCCGGTGATCGTGCACGACGGGTCGGCCCTGGTGATGTTCGCGGTGGTGGTGTTGGTGGCGGTGATCGTGTAGTTGGCGTTGTCGGCACCCGCGAGGGTGAAGCCCGTGCCGGTGACCGTCTTGCCGGTGGCGCACGCCCGCGTTCGCGAACGACGCCGTGGCCGAGGCAGACGAGCAGGTCACCGTGTCACCGGCCTCGATGACCGCGACCGAGCAGCCGGTGATCGTGGCGTCCGTGGTGGCGTCGTACGCCCTGTTGCCGGCCGTGAACGAGATCGTGACCGGCTTCTGGGCGACCGTGAACGACCGGTCGACCGGGGTGGCCGCGGCGTAGTTGGTGTTGCCGTCCTGGGTGGCCTGGACGGTGCAGGTGCCGGCAGCCAGGATCGTGACCGTGGTCCCGGTCACGTCGCACACGAGGGGCGTCTGGGAGCTGAAGCTGACCGTCAGGCCGCTGGTCGCGGTCGCCGAGACCGTGAACGGCACATCGCCGTAGGTCTTGTCGCCGAGCGTGCCAAAGCTGATCGTCTGGCTCGCGGCCGAGATGGTGAACGAGCGGGTCACCTCGGGTGCCGGGTTCCAGTTGCTGTTGCCAGCCTGGTTCGCGGCCAGGACGCACGACCCCGCGGCGTCGAAGTTGACGGTCGTGCCGCCGGTGACCGAACAGGCGCTGTTGGTGGTGGCCGGATCCACGGTGATGACGACCGTCAGGCCGCTGGTCGCGGTCGCGGTCTGGGTGTCGCTGCCACCCACAGCCGCGCTGCCCGGCGCCGACCCGTCGAAGGAGATCGTCTGGGCGGCCTGGGCCACCGCCAGGTTGCCCGCGACGTAGCTGAACGCGTAGTTGTCGTCCACGCCCCCGGAGCAGGTGATGGGCCAGTTGCCCGCCCCGCCGGTGAACGTCGCGGCGTCGCAGGTGGGCGGGGTGCCGATGACCGTGGCGGTCTCGCCGCCCACGAACCCGCTGTAGCCGAACGTGTAGGCAGGTTCCGCGTCACCGTACGTGATCGACTTGTCGGCGGCGGTCACGGTCAGCGTGGCCTTGGTGATGTTCGCGGTGGTGGTGTTGGTGGCGGTGATCGTGTAGTTGGCGTTGTCGGCACCCGCGAGGGTGAAGCCCGTGCCGGTGACGCGTCTTGCCGGTGCCGACGCTCGCGTTCGCGAACGACGCCGTGGCCGAGGCAGACGAGCAGGTCACCGTGTCACCGGCCTCGATGACCGCGACCGAGCAGCCGGTGATCGTGGCGTCCGTGGTGGCGTCGTACGCCCTGTTGCCGGCCGTGAACGAGATCGTGACCGGCTTCTGGGCGACCGTGAACGACCGGTCGACCGGGGTGGCCGCGGCGTAGTTGGTGTTGCCGTCCTGGGTGGCCCGGACGGTGCAGGAGCCCGCGGTCAGGATCGTGACCGTGGTCGCCGGTCACGAGCACACGAGGGGCGTCTGGGAGCTGAAGCTGACCGTCAGGCCGCTGGTCGCGGTCGCCGAGACCGTGAACGGCACATCGCCGTAGGTCTTGTCGGCCGGGCCGCCAAAGCTGATCGTCTGGGCCGCGGCCGAGATGGTATCGGCGACCGTCCCGGAGTCGTTGTTGTAGTTGCCCGAGACGTCGGTGAACGTCCAGGGATCGGTGCCGTAGGTCCCGGCGGCGGTGTGGGTCGTGCCCGACAGGTCCGGGGCCGCGAGCGTCTCGCCCTCCACGCCGAGGCAGCTGCCGGTGGCCGTGTGGGGGCTGCCGTCGTAGGTGACGTCGTAGCCGGTGATCGTGCACGACGGGTCGGCCCTGGTGATGTTCGCGGTGGTGGTGTTGGTGGCGGTGATCGTGTAGTTGGCGTTGTCGGCACCCGCGAGGGTGAAGCCCGTGCCGGTGACCGTCTTGCCGGTGGCCACGTCCGCGTTCGCGAACGACGCCGTGGCCGAGGCAGACGAGCAGGTCACCGTGTCACCGGCCTCGATGACCGCGACCGAGCAGCCGGTGATCGTGGCGTCCGTGGTGGCGTCGTACGCCCTGTTGCCGGCCGTGAACGAGATCGTGACCGGCTTCTGGGCGACCGCCAGGTTGCCCGCGACGTAGCTGAACGCGTAGTTGTCGTCCACGCCCCCGGAGCAGGTGATGGGCCAGTCGCCCGCCCCGCCGGTGAACGTCGCGGCGTCGCAGGTGGGCGGGGTGTCGACGACCGATGGCGGTCTCGCCGCCCACGAACCCGCTGTAGCCGAACGTGTAGGCAGGCTCCGCGTCACCGTACGTGATCGACTTGTCGGCGGCGGTCACCGTCAGGGTGGCCTTGGTGATGTTCGCGGTGGTGGTTGGCTGGGTGATGGTGTAGCTCCCGGCCTTGGTGCCGATGAGGGTGAGACCGCTCACGATGACGGTCTTGCCGGCGCCCACGTTGGCGTCCGGCGTGAACGTGCCCGTCGCCGCCGCGGTGCCCAGCGCCACGTCATCGGTCCCGACCACGCCGACCAGCGATGCGGAGCCGAAGCCAAGCGACGCCGCCGTGAGGCCGTTGTAGACCTTGTTGGATGCCGTGACGCCCGCAACCGTGAGGCCCTTCTTGGCAACCGTGATCGTCTGCGGCACATCGGGCGCCGGGGCATATGTCGGGTCACCAGCCTGGCGCGCTGTCACGGTGCAATCGCCCGCGGCCTTGTAGGTGAGGGTGGATCCGGCGACCGTGCACACGGACGCCGTCTCTGAGGAGAAGGACACCGAAAGGCCGCTGCTTGCGACTGCGGACAGCGTCACCGGGGAGGCGCCGTAGGTGACGTTGGCGACGGGGTCGAAGGTGATGGTCTGAGGGGTGACGCCGGTGGAGGCAACACTGAACGCCTGGTTGGCGGTCGTTGCCGGATTCCAGTTGCTGTCGCCGGGCTGATCGGCATCGAGCTGGCAGTTGCCGGATCCCGGGAACGAGACGACGCTGCCGCTGATCGTGCACACAGCCGCGGATCCCGCGTCGACATCGATCGTCACCGGCAGGCCGCTGGTCGCGGTGGCTGACACCGTGTAGTCCGGTCCGTCCTTGACCCGGAAGCCGGGGGTCGTGGCGAACGTGATGTCCTGGTCGGCCTTGAGGATGTCCGCTGTCGTGGTGACGGGCTCGAGCACGTAGTTGCCCGCGGAGGCTCCGCTGAGCGCCAGGCCGGAGACCGTCACGGTCTTGCCCGTGCCGGCGTTCGCATCGCTGAAGGTGCCTGTCACTCCGCTGGTATCGAGAGTCACGTCGTCGCCCGCGAAGATCCCTGCGGGCTCGATGGTCGCGCCGCTCGCGTCGATCTGGGCCGTGGTGCCACCGGGCGCGTACACGCGGTCCTCGGCGGTGATCCCGGTGATGGTCAGCGGCGCGCCCGCGACGGTGACCGCCTGGGTGACAGTCCGAGCGTTCCAGGTCTCGTCGCCGAGCTGAGTGGCGGACACGGTGCAGGTGCCGGCACCATGGAAGCTCACGCTGCCCGCGGTCAGTGCGCAGTTCGGCCAGGAGGACTCGGGGATCGAGAGGAGGACCGGTTGGCCCGCGGATGAGGTCGCCGCCACGCTGTAGTCCGGTCCGCGATAGGTGGCGTCGGTGGGCGCCGGTGTGTCAAACGTGACCGCCTGGTTCCTCTTGGCGGACATGGTCAGGATCGCGTCGAGATCCACGCGCGCCTTGGTGGTGGTCCGGATCTGGATCCGGTGGGTGGCGCTGGTGTCCCCCGGGATCGAGCCGACGTACAGCACGCGCCGGTAGGAGGTCTTCTTCTTCCGCTGGTTGACCGGCGAGGTGGTGACCCGCACCCCGTCAACGTAGACGTTGAACTTTCCTCGGTTCTTGGCCTTGGACGCGACGATCGCGAACTGGCGGACGCCGGTCACGGTGAGGGTCGCCTTGGCGCCCCTCTTGGTGACGGCCTTCTCTTTGCCGCCCGAGTACTTGCTCGAGGACGAGGTCTTCCAGCCCGAGGAGTACTTGATCGCCGAGCTCTTCTCCTGGAACTGCCGGATGCTCGTGGTCAGCGAATTTGCGGTGGCAGAGTCCTTGGTATCCGTGGTCTTCACTCGCCAGACGTAGCTCGTCGAGGTCTTGACGGACCGGGTGCTGGACGTCGCGGTGCTGTTGATGATCGGGGTCGAGGCGAAGGTCCCGCCGCCATTGGTGCTCTGGTAGACCTTGTAGCTCCTGAGGCTTGCCTGCTTGGCGAGCACGCCACACCAGGTGAGCTTCACGGAGACGGTCTTGCCGATCGTGCTGTTCCTCACGAACCGCGCCTGGGGCGTATCCGTCACCGGGGCGTCGGCGGGCTGGGCCACGTCGACGATGATCTGCCCGGTCTGGCTCGAGCTCGGCGGCGTCACGCCATCGGAGATCGTGTAGGTGAAGGCGTCGACGCCAGTGAGGCAGCCCCTGGGGTCGTACACGACGCTCCGCCCGTCGGTCCGGGCGGTCCCGTTGAGGGGTGTCCCGAGGGCGATGATGGTGAGCGGCCTCGATTCCGTGGCTTCGCCCGGTTCATCGTTGGCCAGGGGCTCGATCACGGTGGGCCCGACGGGGTCCGCCGGGTCGACGATGTCACCGACGGGAATCGGGCCAGCCGCCAGCGTGATATCCGGGACGATCGCGCTCAGCGCGAGGACAGCCCCCAGGAACCCGATCAGACGCGCATGTCGTGTCATGGATACCAAACCCCCTGTGCACAGTGTCGCACCGGTTTGCGACACCGGACCAGCTAGCGTGCGCACGACGCAGGGTACTCCCGGTCCGTTCTCCGCTCCCGTCACAGATCAGCGATGCGCCGTGGCAACAGCCGCTCGCCGCGCCGCGGCGGCTTCATGCCGGCGAGCTCGAGCACGCGGATGACGCGCCCGCGCTGCCCACGGTACGGTTCCAGCAGCTCCTGCATCCGCTCGTCCGTGCCTCGTGGTTCGCCCGCGATGGCCCACGCGACCATGTTGGGGATGTGGAAGTCGCCCACGCTGACCGCGTCCGGGTCGCCGAAGGCGCGAAGCCCCACCTCGGCGGCCGTCCACGGTCCGATCCCGGCGAACGCCCGCAGCGCTGCATATGCGGCGGCTCGTGCCGGATCGGTGGCTCCCGGTCCGGCCGCCGCCGCCCCGAGGCGCTCCAGCCGCTCCGCTTCCCGCGCGACGGCCCGCACCAGCTCGGCGCGCCGCCGTTCGAGCCCCATCGTGTGGAACGCGTGATAGGGAAGCCCGGCGAGGAGCGTGGGCGGCGGCGGGAGCCGCAGCCCGAAGCCCCCGGGCGCGTCCTGGCCGTACCGGGCGACAAGCGCACGATACGTCCGGCGCGCCTCGTCGCCGGTCACCTTCTGCTCGAGGATCGCTGGGACCAGCGCCTCGAGCACTCGCTCCGTGCGCCCGATCCGCAGCCCGCGGAGCCGCCGCACCGCGACCGACACGGCCTCGTCGCGAGGGACCAGCGCGGCGGGGTCGTCGTCGGCGCCCAGGAGGGCTCCCAGACGGGTAAGCGCCCAGTCGGAGCCAGGCCCCCACGCGCGCGCCCGCACGCCGAACTCGTGCTTCTCCACGAGGAGCGTGACCGCTCCGTCCGGTGTCCAGGAGGCCCGCCAGGCGCTGCCCGAGATCTCGAACCGGAGCGCCGGATCGCGAGCGCCGCGGGCGTGGATGCCGAGCGTCAGGCGAAGGTCCAGCGGGCCATCGATGGTCAGCCCGAGCTCGCGGTCGGGCGACGGAGCGGACCTGCCAGTCATGCATGGCAGCCTATCGCGCGTGGCTCGCTGGGAACGGCAGTCCTCAAAGGCCCGGGTTCATGTGCGTTTCCACATCGGCCTCTCACGAGACCACAAGGTCGGGGCGTTCACCATGAGACCGCGCCGACACTCGCCGGCAGCCAACGTTCGGAGGTTCAGGTGCTCCTGGTGTCACAAGTGTCGCGGCGGGCATGCCGGTGAGCCGGCGTGACCGCCGCCAGCGCGCGGGCCGTCGAGATGCGTACGGGAGCGCCCAACCGCCGCCGCGCCCGACCTACCCCGTTCCCGATGAGCCCGGCCCCAGCCTCGGTGAGCGGCTGGCGGCTGCAGGACCCGCGGCGCTCGCCCTGCTGCCACTCCGGTTCTTCTTCGGCCTGACGTTCGTGTATGCGGGTCTCGACAAGCTCCTCGACCCGGCCTTCCTCGACGCGGCCGCACCCAGCTCGATCGTCGCGCAGCTCCAGGGGTTCACGCATGCGTCGCCGCTGGCGCCGCTCGTCCGCCTCGCCGAGCCGTTCGCCATTCCCCTGGGCCTGCTGATCGCCCTCGCGGAGATCGCGATCGGCCTGGGCACCCTCTCCGGCCTGGCGTTCCGTCTCGCCGCGGCGGGCGGCGCGGTGCTGTCGTTCCTGTTCTGGCTGACCGCTTCGTGGACGACGACGCCCTTCTACTACGGGGCAGACCTGCCGTATGCGATGGGCTGGGTCACGCTGGCGATCGCCGGCACCGGCGGCCTGCTCGTCCCGACTGCGGTGAGTGAGCTGGGCCGTATCCCGCTCGACGCCTGGGATCGCGCACGCCTCTACCGGGCCGGTGGGGGCGCGGGAGCCGGCTTGCCCGAGGTGTCGCCCGAACGTCGCTTCATCCTGCAGGTGGGCGTGCTCGCCGGCCTGTCGCTTGCCGTCGCCTCGATGGCCGTCCCGCTGCGGCTGTTCCGCCGGGCGTCGACGACCGGCGAGGCGTCAGGCGAGGTCACCGGCGGCGGGGGCCCGCCCGCTGCCACGACCGGGAACGGCGCGGCCACTGGCAACGCGCCGACCGGCGCACCCGCCGCGCCCGGTGCCACGGCGCCCGCCTTCGCGCCGGCAGGGCTCACCGTCGCCTCGATCGCGACCGTCGACCAGCAGGGGGCGATCCGGATCCGCATCCCCGCGGACGCCCCGTCGCCGCTGCCGGCCGGGGACCCCGGGATCATCGTCCGCCTCCAGGACGGCTCATACGCGTGCTATGACGCGGTCTGCACCCACGAGGGCTGCCGCGTCGGCTGGGACGCCCAGGACGCGGTGATGCTGTGCCCATGCCACGGCGCGGCATTCGACCCCAACGACCACGGGGCGGTCCTCGCCGGCCCCACCCGCCGGCCGTTGCCCGAGCTGCCGATCGTGATCGACAAGCAGGCGGGGACGATCACCCTCCGGGCCTGAGCCCGATCACCCTCCGGGCCTGAGGTGATCGACGATCGTCTCGAGGGCGGCCACGTACCCTCGCGGGCCCTGGCCCACCACGCTCGCGACCGCGATGTCGCGGAGGAAGTTCACGCTCCGGAAGGGTTCCCGGGCCGATGGATCGGAGAGGTGGACCTCGACGAAGGGTCGCGCGACCCCCAGCAGCGCGTCGCGCAGCGCCACGCTCGTGTGGGTGAGGCCGCCCGCGTTGACCACCGCGCCATCGAAGTCCCGCAGGTGTAGCCGATCCAGGATCCGCCCCTCGTGGTTGGACTGGAAGAAGTCCACATCCACGTCGAGCTCGGCGGCCCTGACCCGAACCCGATCGTGGATCTGGTCGAGCGTCTCGGAGCCATAGATCGACGGCTCCCGGGTTCCCACCAGGTTGAGATTCGGTCCGTCGATGATGAGGATGCGCATCGAGCCCGACCCTACCTCATGGGCTCGAAGGTCGCCGTGAAGTGCCGCAGCTGGGCCGGCTGCTTCACGATCCGATAGCCCCGCAGCGACGAGGCCCGCAACGCGACGTCCCGGGCGACCTCGATCACGTAGTCGATGTGGCTCTGCGTGTAGGTGCGGCGCGGGATCGCCAGGCGCACGAGGTCCATCGGCCCCGGTGTCTCAGTGCCATCGGGCTGCTTGCCAAACATCACCGTCCCGATCTCGCAGCCCCGGATGCCGCCCGCCCGATACAGCTCGACCGCGAGCGCCTGGCCCGGGTATTCGAGGGGCGGGACGTGCGGAAGGAGCGCCCGCGCGTCGAGGTAGACCGCGTGCCCTCCGAACGGCTGGACGCATGGGATCCCGGCCTGGACCAGCGCATCGCCGAGGTATGCCGTCGACCGGATCCGGTACCGCAGGTAGTCCTCGTCCACGACCTCTCGGAGGCCCTGCGCGATGGCCTCGAGATCTCGGCCGGCGAGGCCGCCGTAGGTTGGAAAGCCCTCGGTCAGGATCAGCAGGTTGCGGCACTGCTCCGCGAGCGCGTCATCATTGATGGCCAGCCAGCCCCCGATGTTGACCAGCGCGTCCTTCTTTGCCGACATGGTCATCCCGTCCACCAGCGACCCGATCTCGCGGACGATGTCGATGACGGGCCGGTGCTCCTGGCCGGGCTCGCGGGTCTTGATGAACCACGCGTTCTCCGCGAACCGGCAGCCGTCGAGGAACAGCGGCTTGCCATAGCGGTCGCAGACGGCGCGCACGGCCCGCAGGTTCTCGAGGCTCACGGGTTGCCCGCCACCGGAGTTGTTGGTGATCGTCATCATCACCAGCGGGACCCGGTCGCCTCGTTCTGCCAGCAGCCGGTCCAGCGCCTCGACGTCCATGTTGCCCTTGAACGGGTGGATCAGCGACGGGCTGGCGCCCCTCGGGGATCACGAGGTCGACGGCCTCGGCACCGGTGAACTCCACGTTGGCGCGGGTGGTGTCGAAGTGCGTGTTGTTGGGGACGACCTTGCCGGCACCACCCACCGCCGTGAACAGGATCTTCTCGGCTGCGCGCCCCTGGTGCGTGGGAATGACGTGCCGGAACGGGAACAGGTTCTGGACCGCCTCCAGGAACACGTACCAGCTGGGACTGCCGGCGTAGCTCTCATCGCCGTGCTGGATCGCCGCCCACTGGTCACGGCTCATCGCGCCGGTGCCGGAATCCGTGAGCAGGTCGACCAGGACATCTTCCGCGTGCAGGTTGAACAGGTTCCAGCCCGCGGCCTCGAGCGCCCGCTCACGCTCCTTCTCGGTCGTCAGCCGGATCGGCTCGACGGCGTGGATCCGGAATGGCTCGATGATGGTGGCCCAGCGGTCCATGGCGCCGAGGATACGCCGCGGAGGTGCGCCCTCGGGATGCCGTCGCCGACCCGGCGGAGTCCGTCGCCGGGGCCGCGCCGGTCTCCCGTCGAGGCCCCGGCGGCCGCGCGCCGGTCTCCCGACGCCCCAACGGTCGCGGCTCGGTAGGATCGGGCGTGGGGAGCCCCAACTCGCACGTGGAGTGACCTGTCAGGCGACGGACAGCGCTCCCGGCGCCCAGCTCAGCGCGGCGCGCGCTCGTTGGGGCGCCGGACGCCCGAGCCGGGGTGTCCCCGCGGCGCGCGCTCGAACGTCGGGAGCGGCCCGAGAACGGCGGACCTGGCGCTCGCTCGCCCCTCGACGCCCGGGGCAGTACGCTGCGCGCCATGTGTCGCAGCATCCGCCAGCTCCGCCGGCCCGAGGATGCCGGCTCGGCCACCACCGGGGAAGCCCGGGCCGCCGCCCTCCAGTATGTCCGCAAGGTGAGCGGGTTCCGCGAGCCCTCGGCCCGCCACGGGGAAGCCTTCCACGAAGCGGTCGACGAGATCGCCGCCATCACGGAGCGCCTCCTGCTCGCGGTTGGAACGCCCGTCGCCGAAGGGCCCGACCCGTTTGCCGATCCCGTGACGCGGCGCGCGCTGATCGCCGCCAGGCCGCCCTCGAGGCGCGCGCCACGCCCGGTTGCGGCCCGCTCCCCGGCGACACCCGGCCCCGGGGACGGCACCGCATGACGAATCCCGGCCCGGCATCCCAGGCCGCCGGTGACGCCCCGCCGCCCGCCCGCGCTTCCGCCCGCTGCCGACGCCCCCCAGTCGACCGCCGCTCCTGCCTGGTGGCGCCGCCCCGGCCTCGACGTGGTCGCCGGCGCGCCTGTCGCTCAACGGCGCCGACCTCGAGGGCGCTCGTCCGCGAGCACGGCACGCCGCTCTTCGTCTACGACCTCGCCCGACCGCGCGAAACGGTCAGGGCCCTGCAGGCCGCGCTCGCCCGGACCGGCCTGCCGTCCGTGACCCGGTTCGCCCTCAAGGCGTGCCCGGATCCCCAGATCCTGGCCGTGCTTCGCGCCATGGGCGCCCCGGGCACGCCGGAGAGCGTCGGCATCGACGCCTGCTCCCCGGGCGAGGTCACCCACGCCCTGGCCCATGGTTGGGAGCCCGAGGAGATCAGCCACACTGGGACCAACGTCTCCGAGCGCGACCTCGACGTCCTGCTCGCCCATCCGATCCGGATCAACCTCGATGCCGTCAGCCAGGTGGAGCGTGTGGGTCGCCGCGCGCCGGGACGCCACATCGGCCTCCGGATCAATCCGGGGACCGGCGCCGGCTACACGGAACACCTCTCCTATGCCGGCGAACGGCCCACCAAGTTCGGCATCACGGCCGACACGCTCGATGACGCGATCGCCGCGGCCCGTCGCCACGGGCTCGTCGTGGACACGCTCCACTTCCACGCGGGCTCCGGCTGGCTGGGCGACCAGCTGGACGGGTTCGAGCGCGCCCTCGTCGCCGCAACCGGGTTTCTCGACCGCCTTGCCGACGCCGGCACCACGATCACGGAGGTCAACGTGGGTGGCGGCCTCGGCCGCGTGCGCGCGAGATCGCGAGCAGCCGGTGAACCTCGACGCGTACGCGCAGGTCGTCGCGCGCCACCTCGGGCCATACGGGGTGACCATCGCTGTCGAGCCCGGGGACCTGATCATCAAGGATGCCGCCATCCTGATGGGCGAGGTGGTGACGGTGGAGCGGCGCGGCGGGACCACCTTCGTCGGCCTCGACATCGGCTGGAACGTGAACTGCGCCTACTTCGTCTACCGCTACGCCCAGGAGATCCTCACCGTTCGCGACCCGCTGCGCGAGCGCACGCAGGTCGTCACCGTCGCCGGCCACATCAACGAGGCCGGCGACCTGTTCGCCGAGGACTACCCGTTTCCCGACGTGGCCGAGGGCGAGGTCGTGGCCATCCTCAACGCCGGCGGCTATCTCCAGGCGATGGCGATGACCCACTGCCTGAGGCCCACCGGCCGGGCGGTGTACCTCGACCGGCAGGCCGTGCTGCCGTGACCGGGAGGGCGTTCGAGGGGTTTGTGCCCGTCAAGGGTGGGCGCCTCTGGGCCCAGTGGGCCGGCGACGGCCCGGGCGTGGTGCTCGCCCACGCGGGCATCGCCGACGCCCGGATGTGGGACCCGCAGTGGGAGGCCCTGGCCAGGCGATCTCGGGTCGTCCGTTATGACCTGCGCGGCTTTGGCCGGTCCGACGTTGAGCACACCACCTTCTCCAACCGCGCGGACCTCGTCTCGGTGATGGACGCCGCGGGCCTCGACACCGCCGTCCTCGTCGGCTGCTCCCGGGCCGGGTCGATCGTCATCGACACCGCCCTCGAGGTTCCGGACCGGGTCCGCGGCATCGTCTGGGTCTGCGGTGGAGTGTCCGGCGAGCTCGAGCTTGAGGAGACGCCCGAGGAGGTGGCTGCGGCCGAGCGTGACGAGTCCCTGGAGCTGGCGCGGGACTGGGCAGGGCTTGCCGACCACGACGTCGCGGTCTGGGTGGACGGGATCGGCCAGCCGCCTGGACGCGCGCCGGAGGCGGTGCGCGGGCTCGTCCGGCGGATGGCCTACGAGACGTATGTCCAGGACAAGGCATACGGCGACGAGGTGCAGCTGGATCCGCCCGCGGTGGGACGCCTGGGCGAGATCCGGGTCCCGCTGCTCGCGATCGTCGGCGACCTCGACCAGTCGGCCACGGCGGCGGTTGCGGATCTCCTGGTGGCCGAGGTGCCGAACGCGCGCCGGATCGATCTCCAGGGCGTGGCCCATATGCCCAGTCTCGAGCGGCCCGAGTGGTTCACGCGGACCCTGCTCGCCTTCCTTGCGGAGGTCGCCTGAGTCCTCGTGGAACCGACCGCACCCCACCCCGTGAACGAACCCTCCCTCGAACGGCAGGCCACGCGCGTGCGGGTGACCGCCTGGCGCTCGGGATCCGTCGAGGTCCGGGACGACCGGCTCGCCGGCGAGGAGCCGATGGCCATCCGCGCCGGCGGTCCCGGCCAGGAGCTGATCGATATCGCGGTCACGATGCGGACCCCGGGCCACGAGGCCGAGCTGGCCGTCGGCTTCCTGCTGACCGAGGGCCTGGTCGATGCCGCGTCGGACATCGCCGCCATCGAGGTGGGGGATCCCTCGACGCACGCCCAGCCCGACGATGAGGTCGTGGTCCGGCTCACGCGCCGCCTTGACCCCGACGCGATCTCGTCGCGCAACTTCGTGGCCACCGCCTCCTGTGGGATCTGCGGCAAGGCGTCGCTGGACCAGGTGCAGGTTCGCTGCGCGCCGATACCCGACGGTCCCGTCGTGACCCCGGAGATCCTGCTCGCGCTCCCGGGCCGCCTCCGCGAGGGCCAGGCCGTATTCGGGGCGACGGGGGGCCTCCATGCCGCGGGCCTGTTCGACCCCGCCGGGACGTTGATCGCCGTGCGCGAGGACGTCGGCCGCCACAACGCCCTCGACAAGCTGGTCGGCAGCCGGCTCCTCGCCGGAGAGGTGCCGCTCCACGCCCGCGTCCTGCTCGTCTCGGGACGGGCCAGCTTCGAGCTCGTCCAGAAGGCCGCCGTCGCGGGCATCCCGATCCTGGCCGCCGTCTCCGCCCCGAGCGACCTCGCCGTCGCGGCCGCGGAGCGGCTGGGCGTGACGCTGGTCGGGTTCCTGCGCGACCAGGGCTTCAACGTCTACGCCCGCCCTGACCGGGTGAGGGTCGGGCGGGCGTAGGGCTCCTCCGCAGGGTTGGGAGCCGCACCGGGCGGGCCAGGGCGCGCTCCGGGGATCAGCCTCCCGGGCGTCAGCCGCCCGGGTCGAGCGGCTCGAATGGGGCCGGTGGCGACGACTCCGCGATCGCCCGCTCCAGCTCGCGGTCGAGCCGGATCTTGGTCAGGACGAGGAACATCACCACGGCAAGGATGAGGGCCAGCACGATGATCATGGCTTGGCGCCGGAACACGCTCTGGTCGATCTTGGAGGTCGCCAGCTCCGTCGCCCCCTCGGCCTTGGCCTTGGCGTCGCTGGCCAGCTTGGCCACCTCGGTGAGCTTCGTGGTGTGGACGGCGGCCTGGGCCTGGATCAGGCTCGTCTTGGCGCTGACGAGGGCCGCCTCGGCATCGTCGGTGATCATGCCCAGGCCGGCCGCGCTCTGGATCGTCTGGTCCGCCGCGTCGTAGGCGTCCTGGGCCGAGACCACGGCGGCGGAGATCCCCTCGATCTGCGTGTAGATCTGCGATTCGGGGTGGTGGCACGTGTCACAGCGCCGGTCCGCCGGGTCCGCGAAACGGCTGAGCTCGAGGCGCAGCCGGTGCGTTCCGAGGTCGTGGCAGGTCGCGCAGCTGTAATCGGGTGCCTGCGGATGGAAGAACAGGGCCGAGCTCGGCTGCGAGACGTCGTGCGTGCCGTGGCAGGTCCAGCACTTGGGGGCGGCGGCCTGGAGCTCGGAGTGGCGGCTCTGCTCGTACAGCGCCTGGGTCGCGGTGTGGCACTTGCCGCACACGTCCACGACCGTGCTCGACGTGGGCGGCTTGGCATCGTGCGAGCCATGGCACGAGGCGCAGCTTGGCGCGCGCACGTCCTTGTTCTCGAGGAGGGCGACCCCGTGAACGCTCTTGGAGTAGATGTCGAACTGGTCGGTGGGGATGCCGTACGGCTCCATCCGCTTGGCGTCGGCATGGCACCCCGCGCACAGGTTCGGGATGTTGAGGGCGAACACCTTGGCGCTCGGGTCGGACACCTTCTTGACGTCATGCGCGCCATGGCAGTCGGTGCAGACCGCGACCCGCGTGTCGCTTGCGGTCAGCAGGCGCTGGCCGTGGACGCTGGACCAGTACTTGGCGTACTGGTCGGTGGGCAGGCCTGAGACGCCCATCCTCTCCACGCTGGCGTGGCAGCTGCCGCACAGGGCGACCGACTCGAGGCGCCCCGGGGTCCCCGAATAGCCGGCGCCGGCGTCCATGGCCTTGGTGATCTGGTCGCTTCCCGGATCACCGCCGTGGCAGTCCGCGCAGGTCACGCCGGCGGCGGCGTGCGCGCTCGAGTCCCACTCGGCGACGATGGCCGCCTGCTTGTCGTTCACCGCGCCATGGCAGTCCGCGCAGCCGTTCAGGCCGCCGCCATCGGGGTGGGCCACGGGCGTCGGCAGCGGCGGGGCGCTCGCGGCCGGCTCGGTCGGCGAGGGCTCCGGGGTGGCGAACAGCCACCCGTTGTCCGAGGCGCCGGGCGTGGGGACCACGGGCGTGGTGGCGGAGGGGCTGGGGTCCGGCACGGTGCCGGGGCTCGGGCTCTCGGCGGATGCCGAGAACGCGACCAGCATCCAGGTGGTCAGCGCCACCGACACGGTCACGCCGAGGCGGACGGCCCGGCGGAGCGAGGTGGAGGTTCGGAGCTCCCGGTCAGCGCTCATCGCTAGCTCACATACCCCCAGACGGTGAGGGCGACCAGCCCCAGGAGGACGAGCGTCGCCACGCCCACGACGAGCTTTCGACGGCGGATCAGGACCTCCGGGCTTCGATCGAGGAACGGCCAGACGACGAGGAGCCCGATGCCCACGATGGGGACCATGATCCCGACCAGCTTGTCCGGGATGAGCTTGAGCAGCTCGTACACGCCGAGGTAGTACCACTCGGGTTTGGTGTGGGCGGGCGTCTGGAGCGGGTTCGCCTGACCCTCGAGACCGGCCGGGAACAGCGAGGCGAGGATCACGAGCACCGCGAGGATGATGTACCAGGCGATCAGCTCGTCGATGATGTAGTGCGGGAAGAAGGGTCGCAGCGGCTCGCGGTCGTGCTCGGGGCTCGGCACCTTCGGCTCGGGGCGCTTGGGGTTGGCCAGCCCGAGCTGGTGCACGAGGACGAGATGCCCCGCGAGGAGGGCACCAAGCGCCAGCGGCAGCACCAGGACGTGGATCCCGAAGAACCGGCTCATGGTGTCGCCGGTGACGTCGGCGCCGCCCCGCAGCAGCAGGAGCAGCGGCTCGCCGATCAGCGGCACGCCGCCGGCGATCTCGGTGCCAACGACGGTCGCCCAGTACGCGCGCTGGTCCCATGGCAGCAGGTATCCGGTGAACCCGAACCCGAGGGTCACCATCAGCAGCAGGCAGCCCACCACCCAGGTGAGCTCGCGCGGGTACTTGTAGGCGGCCTGGGCGAACACCCGCACGAGGTGCAGCGTCACGAACAGGATCATCAGGTTGGCGGTCCAGTGGTGGATGGACCGGATCAGCCAGCCGAAGGTGACATCGCTGGTGATGAACTGGACGCTTTCGAACGCGGCGTCGGGGGTGGGCTTGTAGTAGAGCGACAGCAGGGTGCCGGTGACCACCTGGATGCCGAACAGGAACAGGGCGATCCCGCCGAAGTAGTAGGTCCGGGCGGACATCGGGATCCGGACGTGCAGGCTCGCCCGCAGGACAGGGCCGAGCCCCGTCCGTCGTTCGAGCCAGCTTGCCTGCCCCTGGGGCTCGGTCACCGGACGGGTCGCCATCTCAGGCCTCCGTCAGGAAGATCTGGTCGCCCTCGACCGTGACCGGGATGGGTGTCAGCGGGGCGGGCGGTGGACCAGAGACCACGACGCCGGTCGACGGGTTGAAGCGCCCATCGTGGCAGGGGCACTGGATGACGCCGATCATGTCGTTCCAGGCGACGACACAGCCGAGGTGGGTGCAGATCGCCGAGAAGGCCTTCACGCCCTGCTCGGTGTTGACCACGATGGCGGGCTTGGCCCCCATGGCCACGATCTTGCCCGCGCCGACCGGGATGTCGGCCGTGGTGCCGGCCGCGATCCGCGTACCACCGGCCGCGCGACCACTTTGGGTGGGGATGAGGAAGCCGATGATCGGCGTGAGGACCATCGCGGCGGTGGAGACGACGGTCAGGCCTCCGAGCCAGCGCAGGAACGAGCGACGCGAGGCCCCTGGGCCGCTGGGCGCGCTGGCCCCGGGTTCCTGAGCGGTTGGCTGGACTCCCGACGCGGGCTCCATCGACGCCTCCACCTCGCCTGGCAGCCGCGTGCCAGCGCGCCTGCCCCTGGGGTGGATTGTGATGGCGGCGGGCATCGCATCAAACCCATGAGTCGATACAGAACCCTCGCCGGCCCCTATGCCAAATGGCACCCCTGGGGGCGCCGATCGGCTCCCAACGTCAGCCCCCGGGCGACAGCGGCCACGCCAGCCCGAGGGGCGGATCGTCGACGATGCCCTCCTGCGGCCCATGGGAGCCCGGCGTCGTCACCGGGAGCACCGGGTTCGCGTGGCAGCGCGCGCAGGACACGGGTTGGTGGCAGTACGCGCAGGCCTGGTTGCCCTGGGTGCGGATGACCTGGGCATGGTTCGTGAGCATGGTGTCGTGGTCCACGCTCACGGCGCCCGTCGAATGGCAGTTCACGCAGTAGTCGCGGGCGTGGCACTCGCCGCACGACTGCCCGCCCGGATCCAGGCTGATGGCCACGTTCTTGTGGTTGAACACCCACAGCGTGTCGTCGGTGTGCGTGCTGGGCGGTTCGCCCAGTGGCAGGCTGGCAACCGCTGGACCGATCTGCGGGAAGGTGTGGCAGGTGTTGCAGGTCGACGGGATCGTCTCCGTGGTCGCCACGCCGTTGACGACCTTGAGATGGCCGCCGTCGTGGCACCGGAAGCAGCCCGGCCAGTCGAGGTGGCCGATGTTGCTGGCGTATGTTGCCGCGGTGACCTTCATCGCGGGCGTCGCGGTCAGCCGGTAGAGGACCCTGAGCTCGTCCTCGGCAACCGCGATCTGGGCGCCCTTCGTGGCGTAGACCTCGGGGTAGTTGGCCTTGTAGAACGTGCCGAGCTTGTCAATCTCGGCGTCGGCGGTCGCATCGTCCGGGAACGCGGCCCACAGGATCCGCATCCCCTCGCGCTTGATATACGGCAGCGAGGGGTCGATGGCGCCGGTTGAGAGCTTGTAGTCGAGGTTGGAGCGCGGGTTCTGGATGTCGTGACCTACCCGGTTGTGACAGTCGTAGCAGCTGAGCGTGATGTTGCGCTCGGTGGCCTTGAGGGCATCGATGTTGGCGCGCACGTCGTCCGCCACGGTGACCTTGTCCTGGGCGATGTACTCGACGACGGTCCCGTCGTCGCGGGTCGAGGTGACGTAGTCGATCACGGCCGAGTTGGCGTCGGGCGACGTGTAGGTGAACTGGGAGAGCACGTGCCAGTGGACGCTGCGACCGACATCGAACGCGTCGCCGCCCGCCGGACGAATCATCAGGCCCACGAAGTCGCGAGTGTTCGCCTCGTCCTCCTGGAACTGGGTCTGGGCGCGCAGCGCGACGAACGACCGGTCATTGAGAGAGTGGCATTTCTGGCACGTGTCCGACGGGCTGGGAAGGAGCTGGTGGTCGGGCGGCTCGATCGGCGTCGGGTACGTGTTGAGGACCACGCTGACCAGCTGGCGCGTGCCGGCGAGCTTGGACTTGACCCAGCCCACGACCCCGGGTTCCACGTGGCACTCGCCGCAATCGACATCGCGGTGTGAGCCGAGGTGATACGCCTCGAGCTCGGGAGCCATGGTGTGACAGCGCCCGCAGAAGTCGGCCGTCTCGGTCCATTGGATCATCGTGACGCCCGTGAACGCCACGACGCTGCCCCCGGCAGCCAGGACCAGCAGCAGGGCGAACAGGCCGGCCCTCGAGCGCGGCAACCGGAGGTGACGGCCACGGAGGTAGAACGGGTGCCCCGGGCGGTGTCCCCGGGCTGGCTCCGCGGCCGGCGGCTCCGCGGCGGCGGGCTCCTCCGGCGGCATCCCGTCGGCGGTCTCCCGCGTCGTCTCCTCGGTCTCCGGCGGAAGCCCGGCGCCGCCCTCGGGGTCGCTCATGGGAGCCTCAGTTCAGGATGGCCGCGACGGCGCGGGCCATGTCGTCCTTGGACAGCGCCCCGATCCGCACCTCGCGGATCCTCCCGTCGGCGCCGATGAAGAAGTGGGTCGGGATGCCCATGGACCGGTATGCGGCGGCCACGTCCGCATTCGGGTCAACCGCGATCGGGAAGCTGAGGCCCGCCCGCTGCGCGTACCCGGCGACATCCGCGGCCGGCTCGTTGATGAACACGCCCAGGACCACCAGGCCCTGCTCCCGGTTCGCCTCGTAGGTCGCCTCGACGTCGGCCGACTCGGTCCGGCAGTCCGGGCACCAGCTGGCGCCGAACGTCAACCACACGGGCTTGCCCGCGTAATCCGAGAGCGACACGGTTTCGCCGTTGTAGGTGAGCGCGGTGAAGTCCGGCGGAATCTCGCCGGCGGTCGGGGCGACCGCGGCGGCGTTGTCCGGCAGCTTGACCTGTGTGACGCCGTCGGTCATGCCGGCGCCGCTCGCCGACCAGGCCAGCACGCCCACGATGACGGCCACGATGACGATGACAACGATGGTCTGCAGCCGACCGGCGAGATACCCGGAGGACCGGGTGCCCATGCCTGCTGCGGTCATGACTCGGTTCCTCGCTGCGGGCCGGGGCTCAGCCCAGGCCGGAATAGCTGTGGAGGCCGCTGAAGATCAGGTTGCCGAAGTACGTGAGCAGCGTCGCGAGGAACCCGATCACCAGCATCCAGGCCGCCCGGTTGCCCCGCCAGCCGCGCATCACCCGCGCATGGAGGTAGGCGCCGTAGATGAACCAGGTCACCAGTGACGCGGTCTCCTTGGGGTCCCACTGCCAGTAGCTGCCCCACGCGGTCTCGGCCCACACGGCGCCGAGGATGATGGTCAGGGTGAGGAACGGGAATCCGACCACGACCGCGCGGTAGCCGATCTCGTCGAGGACCATCGGCCTGGGGAGGCCCCAGCGCCCGCTGGAGGTCTCGGCGGCGGCGTCGCGGCCCCGCTTCGTGAACCAGTCCAGCACGGCCATCGCGACCAGCGCGATCCCCGTCGCGACCATGGCGTATCCGAACGCCTGCTTGTCCGCGTCCGCACCCCCGGTGAACGCGCCGACGAGCGCAGCGACGACGCCAACGGTCGTCGTGAGCAGCACCGCGAGCGCATGGCGGGTCTGGAGCAGGAACAGGTAGGAGGCGGCGAACGCGATGGCGAACGAGCCGTAGGCGACGATCGCGGTGGCCACATGGACGGTGAGCAGCAGGTTGTTCTGGAGCGCGGGGAGGAGGGGCTCGATTTCGGCCGGGATCGTGAACGCGTAGAGGAGCATGCCCAACGCGACCGGCAGGGCGACGAGCGCCAGGATCCGCTGGTGGTACTTGCGCTCGAAGTAGAGGTAGGTGACGAGGACGCCGAAGGCGAACGCCATCGAGAACTCGTACATGTTCGCGAACGGCCCGTGACCGGTGACGATGGCCCGGAAGGTCAGGCTCAGCAGGAGCGCGAGCGTCGCGAGCCAGGTCAGGATGGTCGCGTACTTGCCCATGGCCGCCGTCCGTGGCCCGGACACGAGCCCGACAGGGCCGGTGGATACCGACGGGCCGGCCGTCTGCATCCGGGCCGCCCGCAGGCCGGAGACCGCGTAGACGAGGTACATCAGGAGCGCGAGCCCCGTCGCCAGCATCGAGGCGATGAACGCGTACTCGGAAACCTTGCCCATTGTGGGGACCTCCCTCAGGCCTTGGTCGGCGCGCTCAGCGCCGCCCGGATGTCGGAGACAAGAAGTTCAAACTCGGTGCCGGCCGTGACGTCCTTCTGGGCGAGGGTCGCGAGACCCACCACGGCGCCGCCGTTGGGCCGGCTCACGATGCGAGCCCAGAGCCGCTTGTGCGGGATGGTGAAGCGGATGAGGAACCCGACGAACAGGAGGGCCGAGCCGATCCAGATGAACGGCACACCCGGGTCACGGACCACGTTCAGCCAGGTGAATTGACTCTCGCGCTCGAAGGTGACCGTCAGGTCGCCGACCTGGGCGGGGGCGCCCTGGTCGATGACGGCCGCGGCGGTGAAGCTGTTGGCGCCGGTCGTGTAGATCCCGAACTGGACCTGGCCGGGCTTGATGAGCGGGTCGCTGCCGCCGGTCGTCGCCTGGATCTCGGCGCTGAACGCCGTGTTGGGGATCGGGATCTCGCCAAAGCGGGCGCCGTCGGGAGTCTCGCCGGTGAGCGGTACGCCGGCGGACTGGAGCAGCACCTCGCCCTGGGCGTTCTTGACCGTCACCAGCACCGACGGGCCGAACGAGGCCTGGTAGAAGGCGAGGCCGTTGTAGCGGTACGGGTCGTTGACGCGGACCACGTGGCTGTCGATCTCCGCGCCGTCCTTGTAGACGACGATGGTGCTCGCGTAGTCGATCGGGCGACCGGTGGCGGGGTCGTACTTGTCGGTGAAGTCCAGGAGCTGGATCGCGAGGCCGGGCTCGGCGGCCACGTCGACGGTCTGGCCCTCGGTGATGAAGAAGTTGGGATCCCGGTAGCTGGTCGCGCCCAGGATCGCTCCCGCGATGATGACCACGATGGCCAGGTGGGCGGCGAGGCCGGCGAACGGGGCCCAGCGGAAGCGGTCGGCGTACAGGTGGACCGTCCCATCATCGGTCGACAGCGTCCGGTAGCGGCGCGCCCGGATCACCCCCTCCAAGACGGACCGCGTCTCCTCGGCGGACCGACGGACCACGATGGCCTCGTGCTGGGGTGCGTGCTCGAAGAACGCGGCGCCCACGTCCACGCGCGGGTTGCGGATCGTGCGGATCATCCCCGGGATCCGGTGGATGGAGCAGGCGATCAAGCTGATCGTCAACGCCGCCGCGAGCACGCGGATCAGGTACGAGTTGAAGACGTTGAACAGGCCGAGCGCGTTGATGATGTCCGTCCAGCCGCCGTAGCGGGGGCGGACGCTGTCCACCCAGAGGGCCTCCTGCGGTGCATTTCCCACGATCTCGCGCGGCATCTGCATCAGCAGCGAGCCCAGCACGCCCAGGACGGCGATCACCAGCATGATGACCATGGCCACCCGCATCGACGTCAGGAAGCGCCACAGGCCTTCCAGCACCATGTCGACGCGATCCATCGCTGATGGGCCGGCCGCCGCCGCCGTCGGGGCGGACGGGGGAAGCATCCGGCTGTCGACCTTGTCGGTCATGTTGGGACGACCTCCTTATAGACCGAATGGCGAACCGAGGGTCGCCAGTCGGCCGAGCAAGTTGGTGAGCATCAGCACGCCCAGGAGCACGAGCAGGCCGCCCGTGACCAGGTTGACGGCGTGGTGGTGGCGGCCGACCCAGGTCAGCCGCCTGGAGACCCACGAGGCGCCGAGCGCCACCGCGAGGAACGGAAGCGCAAGGCCACTCGCGTAGGCGATCAGCAGGACGGTTCCCTGCGCGACGCTGGCCGTGGCCGTGGCCAGGCCCAGGATCCCGCCGAGGATGGGTCCGATGCACGGGCTCCAGCCCGCGGCGAACAGCAACCCGAACAGGAACGAGCGGGGGTAGCCGGGGGCGTCCGGGCTGCCGGCGATGGAGCCCGTGCCGCCGCCCGCCATCACGAGGGCGCCACCGACCGTCGGCATGGCGCGGGTGTCGCGCCACAGGGCCCGGACGTTGATCACGCCCGCGACCTGGAGGCCGAGAAAGACGAGCAGGGCGCCGCCGGCCGTGGTCATGATCCGCCGGTCCAGGAACGCCCCCAGCGCGCCGATCAGCGCGTAGAAGGCGACGAAGACCAGCGAGAACCCGGCCACGAACGCAAGCCCGTGGGCGAAGGCGGGGCGGCGGCCGGTGGTGCCCTCACCGGTCGCGCCCACCATGTAGCTGACGTATGCGGGCACGAGCGGCAGGCAGCAGGGGGACGCGAACGACACGAGGCCACCGAGGAAGGCGATCCCGATGCCGAGGGCGCTGCCGAGCTCGATCATGGCGTTGTGGTCTCGGCCGGCGACGTCTCTGGGGACGCAGCCGGGGAGGTCTCCGGGGAGGCCTCAGGGCTTGCCGACGGCGCGGCGCTCTCCGCTGCCCCCGAGGCTGCGGGCAGCATGGAGGACGCCGCGAGCGAGTCCAGGTGGGACCTGACGGTCTGGGCAAGATCGGAGCTGGGGTCGAGCTCGATGACCTTGTTCCACTCCGCTTGGACGCCGGCCCAGTCGGGGACGGCCTGGTTCAGGTACAGGAAGCCCAGGTCGTAGTGGACCTCGACGTTGTCAGGCTTCAGCGCGACGACCCTGTTCCACGCCGCCTCGGCGTTGGTGATGTCGTTGAGGTTGAAGTAGACCGCGCCGCGGGCGAGGAGCGCCTCGATGTGATCTGGGTTGATCGCGAGCAGCTTGTCGAGCCAGGTGGCCGACTGGTCGTACAGGCCGCCTGCGTAGAACTCGTCCGCCAGCGCGAGCAGGGTCTCCTGGTTGGTCGGGTCTGCCTGGTAGGCGGCCATCAGGTCTGCGACCTTCGCCTCGTCCACGGCGGGAGCGGCTGATGTGGCCTGCGCGACCTGGCTGGCCGCGGGAGTGGCACCGCCCAGGTTGTTGACGAGGGCATTGATGCCGAACAGCAGACCCCCGACCAGGCCAATGCCCACGACACCCAGGAACAGGCCCTTCCAGACGTTGGCCGGTGCCGGCTGGGCGGGAGTCGCCACGGCGGCGGCGGCCCGGGCCGAGGACTTCGTGCGGCGCGGTGCGGGTGCTGGCTGCGCGACGGGCCTTGCGGGCCTGCCCTTTGGCTTCATGTCGTCGTGGACGCTGGGGGTCACCATCGCATACAGGGCCGCGAGGTCCTCCGCGCTTGGATCACCCTCGATCTCCAGGTCGGCGTCGTCCATGGCTTCGGCGACGGGCTCCTCCGGGACCACCGCCGGGGCGGGGCCCCGGCGGGCCGGAGGTGTCGCCGGCCCGCCGGGTACGACCGTCGGCGGACTCGCCGGGCTCATGAGGGCCGAGCCCTCGAGTCCGACCGGGTCGGTCAAAGCGATAAACGCCGCATCGAGGGCCGCGACCTGGGCACGGGCCCAGCCACGAATCTCGGGCGGCGCAGCGGCAAGGAACTCGCTCGCGGCCTGGTGGAGCCGGTCAACGTCCTCGGGGGATGCGCTGGCCGGCAATCCGAGCCGGGACAGCAGCTCGACCTGGACGGCGGCCTGCCCCGTGGGCTTGAGCGTGGGGACGGTCATGCGCGACCTCCCCGGGCTCGCGCATGCCTTGGGGCACGCGCAGGGGTGCGAGTCATCGTGTTTGCCCTCATCTCGTGGCCGCAGGGGTCGCGGCCTGACACCTGCATGAATTGTCCCGGTCAGAGGTGTCGCGGCCCATCCGTCGTGGCGCACATTTCCACCGGGACCCGGCAGGGCCAGAGGGGGGAGATACGAGACACCCCCTGTATCTGTCGATACAGGGGGTGCGCCGGGAAGGCCAGGAACGGGGCCTTGAGCGTCAGGGAACCACCGGGTAGTCATACCCGTAGGCGGTGTGCGCCTTGCCGTGGCAGACGAGGGTGCACGTGCCCATGGAGGTCGGTGTCGCGGGCTGGAACGTGATGGCCCCGCCGAGCTTCTGGACGTTTGGCGCGAAGTTGACCAGGCCCGTTGCCGGCGTCTGGCCGTTGACCGCGAGCGCAGACCCATGGATCCGGAAGTGGCACTCGGCGCAGATGGCGTTGCCCCGGCCGGCACCGGCGACGTCGATGTCCAGGGTGCCAGTGCCGCTCCCGACGATGGAGCTCAGGTGGTAGCCGTGAAAGCTGAAGGCCGTGTCACTGCGAATGTCACCGCTGTCGTCCACCATGGGGGCCTCGGCGTGGCAGACGTAGCACAGCGCGAAGTCCGCTGCCTGATATCTCCCTGGGACCTTCAGGGTCCGGTCAACGTACGGCGCGATCAGGATTCCCCGGTTGGGCGAGGCGTGATTGTCAAGGCTCGCGTCGGCCAACGGTCTCGGGGCCTGCGTGGTCACCGCGCTGTTCCCGTGGCAATTCTCGCAGCGGACGGTGTCCTGAGTCTCGAACACCCACAGCTTGTAGGGGGACGTTCCCGCCAGGCTCAGGGCCATGGCGTTGGTCTGGTTCTTGCCGGCGGCTTCCACGGGGTGGTAGGAGACGTTGGCCGGGTTCAGCTCGATGCCCTTGTCGAGCGACCAGCGGCTCGGGTGGGCCGCATCCTGGGCCGGCAGCTCCGTGAAGCCCGAGTGGCACTTGAAGCAGAGCTGGTACTCGAAGTCGGACGTCTGCTGGAGCGTATAGGCGGGGGCCGTGCCGGCGTCGCCGTTGACGACCGCGACCCCCGACGCGCCGGCGATGGAGCCCGATGCCGACCAGCCGCCGACGCTGTTCACCGGCCTCGCCGCGTCGGCGAGGTGCGGTTGGTGGCAGTCGGCGCACGCCGCATGCCGGTTGAGCGTGTCCTGGAACTCGTTGTCCTGGGCCGATTCGTGGCTCGAGGGCGAGGTGGCCGGGTGCGAGTACCAGGACGCGGTCGCGGCGTCGTTGGCGGGCAGCGTCGCGCTCGACCACTGGCTCTGGACATCGCTCAGCGCACCCGTGCCGTCGTGACACAGGAAACACGTCGACGACTGAGGCCCGGGCTGCTGGAGGAAGTTCAACCCCTGGGCGTCGTGGGCCGCGTGGCAGGAAGCGCAGGTGTCCGAGGCGAGCCCCGAGATGACATGCGGCGAACCCTCAGCGGCAACGGCCGCGACCGGCGCGGTCGAGCCGATCTGGGGGTTCAGCTTGTAGAGCGGGACGGGCTCGTCCACGAGCTTGCCCTTCCGCTGTCCGGGTGACAAATCGACATCGGGCTTGGCGCCCATGACCAGCTCCGCCCTGGCTCCCGGCAGCGAGTCGGATCCGCTCGCCAGGCGGAATCGGTAGCCCGTCTCCCAGGCCGCGTCGACGGTGGCCCGCACGGCGAACTCCACCTCGGTGAAGCTGTGGGCAGGAAGGACCAGGGCCGCGAGTTGACGGCCGGCGCTGGCAGCGCCCTCCACGGGGCTTGCCAGCGGATCGCCCGCCTCCTCCAGGCGCAGGTCCGCGACGCTGATCGGCGCTCTCCGTGGATCAAAGACACGGCCATCGTCCGAGGCGCCGTAGAACGCCGTGGCGGGCTCGGGGTCGACCATCGGGAGCATCGTCCAGCCGCCGGCTTCCCCGGCCATCTCCAGGACCGGCTCGATCGTCGTGTCGGTGTCGGTGGCGTTGACGATCTGGAACCGGACACGGTAGACGGTGAACCGCTGGGCCTCGTCGAGGGGAGCGTCAAGCTCCCCCGGGTCCGTCACCGTGCCGCCGTCGTTGACGATGTCGATCCACGTGTGATCGATGCGCGGCCCGGTTGGCTCGGGGGTTGTGGTGGGCTCCGGCGTTGCGGTCGGCTCGGGGGTCGTGGTTGGCTCCGGCGTTGCCGTCGGCTCCGGCGTCGCGGTGGGCTCGGGCGTTGCGGTCGGCTCCGGCGTCGCGGTGGGCGTGGGCGCCGCCCTGGGGACGAACGTGGCCGGTGGGGCCGGTTGGGGCGTGGGCGTCGCGGCCGGCGCGATCGACGGCGTTGGCGTGGGTTCCTGGGCCAGGACGGCCGGAACGGCCGGAGTCAGCGCTCCCACCGCGCCCGCGATGACGAGGAGCACGCCGAACAGCGGCCCGGCCCGGTGGCCTGCGGGTTGCTGCTGGCGGTTCATGCTGCTGAGATCTTCGTCATGGCGGATGTCGGACATTCACCCGTGGTGGTGCTGGACCGGTTGGCCCGGCGGTGTCGTGCTGCGGGAGCTGCGCGGAGGAGACGCCAGGCGATCGCCTGGCGGCCCTTCGGCGAAGCCGACGCCTGAAGGGGGCTGCGGGTGGCCGGGATGTGGATCGCCGGCCACCACGCGTTGGACGTTACGGAAGGACCGGGACCGGCGTCGGGCCGACCTGGGTTCCTGCCTGGATCGTTCCCGTGGGATCGTGGCAAAGCTGGCACGTTCCACGGTTGTCGGCCTTGAGCAGCCGGCTGTCGCCGACCGGCGCAACGGCCCCACCCGGCATCTCCTGGTTGGCCGAGAAGGTGCCCGGCATCTGCGCGTTGGAACCATGCGACACGTGACACGTGATGCAGTTCCGCGACGTCGCATCGGAGGTGTGGCGATACGTGAAGATCGCATCGTCTTCCAGGGTGGTCCGGCCGTTGCCCAGATACCGGGAGTGGCACGTGAGGCACCACGCCGCGATCTGGGGCCCGAAGGTCGCGGACTGGCCGTTCGGCGCGTCGTTTGCCGTGCCGCTCGTCCCGTTCCACGGAACCTTCTTCCGGAAGTAGTCGCCCGCCGTCGACGGCAGGCTGAGCGCGGCAACCTGGCTCGCGAGGAGCGTGTTGGTGCCGTTCAGGGTCTGGATGATGGTGTAGTTGCGGGTGTCGCCGGCCGGCGGAAGCGCCGCGTCGGTGACGAATGCCTCCACGGCCGCCGGCTCGAACACGTCCGTGCCCGCAGCGGCGGGATCCGGGATCGGATTCAGGATCCGATACTGGCCGTTGCCGTGCGGGTTGTGGCACGTGCCGCACTCGAGCTCGACATCGGGTCCGGCATAGGCGGTGGTGCTGTTGGGGCCGTTGCCCCAGGCCACGCCTTCCGCCGCCCCGACCACGCCGCCCACGTTGGGCAGGTGGGCAGAGGTGACGTCCTGCGATCCGGCCGTCCGGACGGGCACCTTGGCGTTCTCGGAAATCCTGGTGCCCGTGTCGTAGGCGATGCGGACCGCTTCACCGGAACCGATCCGGGCGGTGACGAAGCCGCCACCGCGGGTATATCCGAGGACAGTGTCTCCGCGGGGATCGGTGGTGCCAAGCGTGTACTGCATCCCGTCCTCGACGTCAACCGTCGAGCCGAGACTCGTCGCGCCGTGGCAGGTCAGACACAGCGCGACCCCCGAGTCGGCAACGAGCAGGGTGCCGTTGCCTTCGGAGCTCTGCGCCCGGTGGGCGCGATGGCAGCCGGCGCAACCGTCGGCATTGATGCCGTTGACGCCGCTGTTGTTCGCAGCCACGTGCGGTCCACCGTCCGCGAAGACCGGGACCGCGGCAAGGAACAGCCAAAGACTTCCGGCTGCAATGAGCAGCATCAGCTTCTTCAAACTGTCCTCACCTCCTTTCTCTGTGTGCTACGTGGACTTGATGGGTGCCGCCGTGGTGCGGCGGCGGCGCAGAGTCTCGGTTCCACCTCCCTCGCTGTCAGTGCTCAATAGCTCCACAACTGCACGCGATTGTTGCCCGAGTCGGCGATGTACAGCCGCCCGCGCTCGTCAACCGAGATGCCGTTGGGGTAGGAAAACGCTCCATTGGCGACACCCTGTGAGCCGAAGGAGCCCAGATAGTCGAGGCCGGTCGCGCCCTCCTCGTACCGTCCGTACACGAAGACCGCCTGGCCGCTCGAGTCCACGACGTACACGCGCCCCTGCCCATCGATGGCCACGCCGCGCGGAAGGCCGAGGTTTCCGGTGCCCGTGCCGCGGCCGACCGTGGCGACGGTGTTCCCGTCCTGCGCGAACACCAGCAGGCGTCCGTTGTTGCTGTCGGTCACGTACGCGTAGCCGGCGTCATCGATGGCCACCCCGTTGGGGAAGTTGAGACCGGAATCCTGGCCGAACACGCGGATCTGCTGACCGGACGGGTCGAACTCGCGGACGCGCTGCGGAAGGCTGCCCACGTCGGTGACGAACAGGTTGCCGGCGGCATCGAAGGACACGCTCAACGGCTGCCAGCCCTCGGCATCGGCCGGTGGCGTGAAGGTGCGAAGGTACGTCCCGGCTGCGTCGTAGATGTAGATCGAGGACGTGGGCCGATCGGAGACGTAGACCTCGCCGCTGAGCGGGCTGATCGCGACGTAGATGGGCACATGGTCCGTTCCGGTGGAGATCGGAGGCAGGAGCGCGGCCAGCTGGTTGCCCCCGGCGTCGAACAGCCGTGCAGTCTGGTCGCCGGATGTCTCGCCGATGTAGATGCGGTCGCCGGTGCTGGTCACGGCGACGCTCATCGGGCGTGAGGCGCCGTAGATCGAGGTGACGTACCCCGGCATGACCGTCTCGCCCGGGATCGTCGGGATCACCGAGATGGGCTGGCGGAACAGGAGGTACCAGATCGCAAGGCCGAGAAGGACGATGAACGCCCCCAGCAGCAGGAGCAGGAGCAGGAGCTTCCGGCGCCGACGCTCCTCGGGCTCCGCCTCGGTGTCCACGGGAGCGAGGCCGTCGGGCGGCAGCTGATCGCCCTCGGGGAGTGGTTGCGAGCCCGCCACCGGCTGGGCCGCGGGACGGGACGCGGTCATCAGTTGCTTCCTTCAGGATTGGTCGACGGCCCGACGGCGGGGTGCGCCTGCGTGCCATCGGAGACGCGGCTCAGGCCGAGCTGCGCGGGCTTGTTCTCGGCGTCGAGCTCGAGCGCCTTGCGGTACCAGGTGGTCGCGGTGATGTCGTCGCCCTGGCTTTCGGCGAGCAGCCCCAGCCCGATGCGGGCATCGAGCGCGGCATCGCCGTCGGCAATGGCCTCCAAGCGCTTGATCGCGCCGTCAACGTCGCCGGTCTGGCCCGCGACCATCGCGTTGGCCCACTCCGCGAAGGCGGTGTCGCCGGTTGCGGTGTAGGCGGCCGCGAGCGTCTGGTACGGGTCCGGCCAGCCGAGCGGGACGAAGCTGATCGCCATGCGGAGGGGTTCGATGGCCTTCTCGGGCGTGCCGACCTGGACGTACGCATCGCCGAGCAGGTTCATCGCGTCGGCGTCGGTGCGCTGGATGGCGAGCGCCTTCAGCAGGTAGTCGACGGCTTCCTGGGGTCGTTCCTGCTGGAGGGCGATGTCTCCCAGCCCGTAGTACGACGTCTGGAGCATCGGGTCGACGTTCGCCATCTCGTTGGCGGAGGCGATCTCGATGACCTTGGTGTAGTCCGCCGCCGCCGCGTCGAGGTCGCCCTTGATCTCGTATGCCTGGCCGCGGCTGACGTAGGCGGCCTCGTTCTGCTTGCCGGTCCCGATGATCTCGGTGTACTGGGCGATGGCATCGTCGAAGCGGTTGGCCGCGAGGTAGATATCCCCGAGCCGTCCCCGCGACGCGAGGTCGGCCGGATCCGCCCGCACGGCCTCCTCGAGGGCGGCCAGCTCCCGGTCCAGGATCGGGGCTGCCGGGGCGCGGAAGCGGTCGACGGCGTAGAACGCGACGAACGCGATGAGGACAACCACGAACAGCAGCGCGATCCGCTTGATCCAGCGGTTCAGCTCTGCCTCCGGCATGTTGGTCAGGGACGTGACCCGGGACATTCTTGGCACCTTCACTCCACGGCCGGCGGATTTGGACGGACCGACCTCTCGCCATGATCGCGTGCGCGAGGCAATGTTCCCATCCGTCGAGGGATAGAACTGAGATACAGGGCGGTGCCCTGGTGCACCACGATCTCTGTATCCAGCGGCTTCACGGGCCCGGTTTGACGGGCCATTGGTCCCATTCCGACCATGCGTCCGCACCGATCAGGCGGGCAGCGATTCCCTGGGCGTCTGGAAGTCGCCTGGCACGTCCACCTCGATGATGTCGCCGGCGAGCCGGACCGGAAACCGGTTGAGTGGTCGCGGTGGCGGACCGGCCAGGACAGCCCCGTCGAGGGCGAACTGGCCGTCGTGGCAGCGACACTTGAAGCGCGCCCCTTCCGTGGACCACTCATACCGGCACAGGCCATGGGTGCAGCGAGGGTCAAACGCGGTCAGCTCGCCCGACGCCTTCCGGACCAGCCAGGTCGAGCCCGGCACACTGGTGGTCCCGGAGACCAGCGTGAACGGCACCTCGACCGGCGTCCCCGGGACGAGCGTATCCGGGTCCACGTCCAGGGTCAGGGTGACGGGTGGCGCCGCACAGGCCTCGAGGAGCACGCCCAGCCCGCCGCCAGCCGCGAGGGCACCGGCGCCCATGAGCAGCAGCATTCGGCGGCGGGGCACCGGTGTCGCGCCCGGGTCGAACGTCGCGCGTGGATCGTACGCCGGCGGGTCATGCCGGCGGAAAGAGTCGCCCATGGAGCGACAGCCTATCCGGTCAGGCCCGCTGGCTGCACGGTGTGCTCGGGATCCGCATTCGCCGCGCCGGCAATGGCCTCGCGGATCGTCGCCAGGAAATCGTCGGGCCGGCTGGACAGGGACTGGCGGCGCAAGGTGAACGCGCTGGTGGTGTTGATGTCCACGTCGAGCACCAGGGAGGCATGCGACCGGCGGACGATATCGGCGGCATCGACGGCGCCGCCCTCCTCCACCACGACCACCTGCGGCTCCGTGGCCAGGGCAATCGCGACAGCCGCTTCCTCGGAGATGTCCACCGCCTCGACCGTCACGCCCGATTCGGCCGCGAGCATCCGGCCAAGGCCCTCCCCCATCAGGGGATGGCTGTACAGGACGAGAACTCTGACCAGCTCAGGGCACAACGTCGTGCTCTCCAACGACGCGGCTCGCCCGGTGCGACCCGTGATCCGATGCTAGGCCGCGCCGCGGGTGAGGCCAATCCGTCGCCCGGCACAGGTGCTCCGCGGGCTTCCTGTATCCGACGGGGGAAGGCGCGGCGATCTCGATGGGCGCCTTCCCGGCCCCCGCCGCCTTCCCGGCCCGCCGCCTTGATCGCCGCCTGCATCATCCTGAGCCGCTTCGTGCACCGATCGAGCGTCAGAACCCCGGTTTGAGCTCGCGGTCCCTGCGCGAGGCCGGTACATCCGAACCAGATCGCGATCAGGGGCTGGGCGCGGTGGCACACGAGATCACGCCGTCGCGCGCCCCGGGTCCGCCACGCGGGGTCGGCCGAGGTCCGTGGCATGAGAACGGCGATCGTCCTGGGCTAGGCCCAACAGGGTCCCCGCGTAAGTGACCGTTGAGTGGCGTGAGCTACAGAAGGCTTCGTGACAGCAAGCACGCATGATCTTGGAGACGCCAGCATCGCGAGCGCCCTCGCTCGGACGATCCTCCGCAGCCGTCACCTTGCCGGCTGGACGCAGCGCGAGCTGGCGCGTCGCGCAGGGACATCGCAGACAACGGTCTGCAGGCTCGAGTCTGGGCACGCAGCCAGCTTCGATCTCGTCGTCGTGAACGAGGTCCTGGCGGCGCTTGGCCTCCGTCCCAAGCTGGTTCTGGAGGACCGGCACCTTGATGATCGGCGGCGGCAGCGTGACGCCGTGCATGCCCGGCTGAACGGACACGTTGCCCGCCGCCTGGAACGGACCGGCTGGCTGACAGCCACCGAGGTGGAGATCGGCGATCCTGTGCCACGTGGGTGGATTGACCTCCTCGCATACCGGCCGGCGGACCGGGCGCTGCTCGTCGAGGAGACCAAGACGGACATCCCCGATATGGGCGGGCTGCAGCGCAGCGTGGCCTTCTACCAGCGCGAGGCATGGGTAGCGGCACAACGGCTGGGCTGGAGGCCGGTACGATCGGCGGTCCTGGTCGTGACCCTCGACAGCGCCACGATCGCGGCACGCCTGGCCGCGAACCGCGACCTCGTCGTCAGGGCGTTCCCGGCCCGGATCGGTGAGGTCGCGGCGTGGCTGCGCGATCCGAGCCAGGAGCCGCCACGCGCGTGGGCGATCGGGGCGTGCGATCCGGCGTCCCGTGAGCACGCCTGGCTTCGCCCGACGATGCTGGGGACGCGCCGCCGGCCACCCGCCTACGAGGACTATGCGCAGGCGGCAGCGCTGCTCTTGCGGAGGTGAGCCGAACCGGCACCCAACTTGCCCCGAGCGCCGCCCCTGATCGCCATCTGCATCATTCCGGGCGGCTTCACGCTCAGACCGGGCGACGAAACTCCGGTTTGGGCTGCTGATCCACGCAGAAACCCGACGAATTGAACCAGATCGCGATCAGGGATGGGGCGAGGGACCTTGATCAGCTTGGGGCGAAGGTGCCTTGGTCAGGCCGGGCGTCGGGGGCGGCGGCAGCGTGATCAGCCCGGGGCGAGGGACCTTGATCAGCTTGGGGCGAGGGGAGTCGCGAAGCGGGCCCGAGCGCTGAGGCCCGTGCAACCCCGCCGAGTGCCCGCGTCAGTCCCGGCGCGCGTCGTCCCGTCGAGGCTCCGGGTTCGCGAAGCCTCGCCGCACCGCGTAGGCGGCGGCCTGGACGCGATTGGTGAGATGGAGCTTCTCGAGCGCGTTGTGCACGTGGTTCTTGACCGTGCCCTCGGTGATCGTGAGCTCGTTCGCGATCTCCTTGTTGGACAGGCCGTCGGCGACGAGCTCGAGGATCTCGGACTCGCGGCGGGTCAGGATCGTGTCCTGCGCCGGGACCGCTGCCTGGCTCCGGGTGGGGATCCCGCCGGTACGGAGCGCCTCGAGGAGCCTGGATGCGACCGCCGGCGCGATCGGTGCCTCGCCACGCATCACGCCCCGCATGTCGTCGAACAGCTGCTCGGGGCGCACGTTCTTGAGCAGGTAGCCATTGGCGCCGGCCTTGATCGACTCGAACAGGTCGTCGTCGTCCTCGGAGACCGTGAGCATCACGATCGGGGTCCTGAAGCCGGCCTGGCGGATCGCGTTCACACCGTCCACCCCGGACGCAACGGGCATGTTGACGTCCATGACCACCAGATCGGGCCGCAGCGCTCGCACCTTCTCGAGCGCGTCACGACCGTTCTCGCCCTCACCCACGACCGTCATGTCGAACTGGGCGCCGATCAGCGTCGCGAGCGCCCTTCGGAAGAGGGGCTGGTCATCGACGAGCAGCACCCGAAGTTTCGGTGGCGTGTGTTCCAACGGTGTCCTCAGGATCGAGTCGGACGACAATCGTCGTTCCCTCGTTCGGCGCAGTATGCACGTCAAGGCGGCCGCCGAGCGTGGTCACCCGCTCGCGCATGGACGCGAGGCCAAAGCCACCCTCCATGGAGCTGGAGACGATCGAAGGATCGAAGCCTACGCCATCGTCCTCGATCGTGAGCGTGGCGCCGCCGTCGAGGCAGTCGATCCGAACGCCGACACGCTTGGCGCCGGCGTGCTTGCGGGTGTTCGTGAGCGCCTCCTGGACCACGCGCAGGAGTTGGACCTCGGAGCGCGGACTGAGCGCGCGGCGGGTGTCGCCCTCGCACGAGAGGCTGGCCACGATGCCGGTCTGGCGGCTGTACTTGCGGAGGTATTCCCGCAGCGACCCCTCCAGCCCGTCGTCCTCGCGGACCGTCTCCCGCAGGCCAAGGATCGCCTCGCGCACGTCCTGGTAGGCCTCGTCGGCGGTCTCCGCGAGGTCCGACAGCTCGTCGGCCATCGTGAGGCTCGCCTCGTCCTTTGCCCGGGACTCGAGCGCCCGGAGCTGGAGGTGGATCACGCCCAGGACCTGGGCCAGGCTGTCGTGGAGCTCGCGCGCGATGCGGTCGCGCTCGGCGTGGATCGTCCACTGCTCCTCGGCCTCGTGGAGCCGCGCCGTGCGGACGGCGATGGCGGCCATGTCGGCGAGCGCTCCGAGCAGGCTGCGGTCGGCCGGCGTGAACGGGCGCCCGGCACGCACCACGCACAGCTCGCCGAGAATGCCGTCGGGGCCGCGGAGCGGGCGCGCGAACCAGTGGGAGCCGTCGGCGCGGGTGACCAGCGGGCAGCCCGGGTTCTGCGGATGGCTTCCCAGCACCTTCTCGTGGTGGACCTGGCACACGGAGCCGTCATCCGCCATCGCCAGGCGGTCGCGCCCGACGTTGGCCCGGAGACCGGTCCCGCGCGGATCGGCGAGACAGGCCACCGCACGCTCCGCGCCGAGGAGGTCCCGAGCGTGCTGGGTGATGGTGTCCAGGACGTCCCTGAGCTCGCCGCGGCCGGTCAGCTGGAGGGCAACGGCGTAGAGGGCCTCGCGCTCGCGCTCGCGGCGATGGAGGTCGGAGACGGTGAGCCCCAGCTGGGCCGCGCCGGCGATCTCGCCGGCGATGTCGATGAACGCGGCGTCACTGATGTCGGGCTGCACCGGCGGGTGGAACGCGAGCCGCAGGTGGCCGATGCGGTTGGCGCCGCGGACCAGGGGCAGGTCGAGGATGCCGGTGTCGATACCCGCCCGGCGGTCGTAGCGCGGGGTGTCGATCGCCGGGTCGACCGGCTCGTCGAGGACCGCGCCCAGCCAGGCGAGCCCCGACCCGAGGTTCGCCGGACGACGCACCACGAGCGGCTGGTCGTCGGCGACGTTGACGGTCACGATCCCGGCCAGGGCCTGGGTCTGGGTCACCACCCGGTCAAGCGATTGCTCGAGCAGGTCCGGCAGCGACGAGCCGCCACGGACGGCGGAGCTGACGGCGTGCGTCGCGGTGAGGTCCTTGTTCTGGGCCACCAGCTGGCGTTGCGTCCGGTCGAGGTAGATCGAGACGATCACGGCGAACACGACGATCGCGCCGCCCATGACCATCGCCGAGGCGATGTAGCTCTCGTCACCGCCGAGCTGCGGGTCGAGAACCAGGAACCGGAGCAGCTCGAACGCCCACACGAAGCCGATGGGCAGGAGGATGGTTGCCCACTTCAGGCGGTTCAGGTCGCGGGCACCCGACGGGACGCTCATGCCCCGACTGTGCCTTTCGATATAGACGTGTGCGTAGAGCCGTCCGGCCTGTCCACGGCGGGGCACTCCGGCCCGCAGGGTCGGGCCAATCGGGAGCGGTCCCAAGGGTGGTGCGCGAATGCACCGATGGTCGTGCGGGTTCAGCCGTTACCAGCGCCCCGACCAGCGACGGGCGACCGGGCGATCAGTGCCCGGCCATGGCTCCCGCGTGACCGGGTCGGCGTCCCCACCGGGCCGGGTCCTTTCGGGCCGTTCGGCCCTGTCCCGATCCCGCCTGCGTTCGCGGATCCTTGTACCCAAGTGCGAGCGCGCAATGCCGCTGCGCGTCGGTCCGGCGTGCGTGCTCTCGACACGGTGGAGGACATGGACCTCGTCGCACGTCAGGCAACGCCCGCGCCCCGGATGAGCTCAGGGGACCCTGCACCCGTCGTCAACCTGGAGATCGACGGACGCCCGGTGGCGGCCCGAGCCGGCCAGACCGTGCTCCAGGCCGCCCGCGAGGCCGGCGCGTACATCCCGAGCCTGTGCTATCACCCGAAGCTCGGGTCGGCGGGGCTGTGCCGCGTCTGCGCCGTGGAGGTGGAGGGCGCCAACGGCCTCCAGACGGCCTGCAACCTGCCGGTCCGCGAGGGGATGGCGGTCCGCACCCAGACCCCGCTGGTCCTCGAGGCTCGCCGCCTGAACATCGAGCTGCAGCTCGCCGCGGGCGTCCACGACTGCCTCGCCTGCGAGGCGACCGGCCGCTGCGAGCTCCAGGACGTGGCCTATCGGGCGGGCATCGAGCGCCCGGGGTTCGCTGACGCGCGCGAGCGGCGCGCGGCCGGCGCGACCCGCCCCGTGGACGCCTCGTCCCCGTTCATCGTCCGCGACCCGGACAAGTGCATCCACTGCTTCCGCTGCATCCGGGGCTGCAACGAGGTCGTCGTCAACGAGGTCCTGGACATGGGCTTCCGTGGCGCGCAGTCGGCGGTGGTGTGCGACAACGACCTGCCGATGGGCCAGTCGAGCTGTGTCCACTGCGGCGAGTGCGTGCAGCTCTGCCCCACCGGCTCGTTGATCGAGAAGAAGGCGATCGGCCTGGGGCGCCCATGGGACCTGGAGAAGGTCCGCACGACCTGCGCGTACTGCGGCGTCGGCTGCCAGGTCGAGGTGCACGTGGACCGGGCGACGAACCGGATCGTGCGGGTCGAAGGCGTGGAGGGCGCGCCACCCAACGACGGGATGCTGTGCATCAAGGGCCGCTTCGGGTACGACTACACCAGCAGCGCGGACCGCCTGGGCACGCCGCTGTTGCGGCGATCACGCGCCGAGAAGCTCGCGCCCGCCACGTGGGACGAGGCGCTGGACTTCGCCGCGGAGCGCCTGGCGGCCATCCGGGACCGCGACGGCCCCGACGCGATCGGCGTCGTCGCCTGCGCACGGTCCACGAACGAGAGCAACTACGCCGCCACCGTATTCGCCCGCGCGGGGGTCGGGACGAACAGCATCGACCACTGCGCAAGAACCTGACACGCTCCCTCTGTCGCCGGTCTGGCGACCACATTCGGATCAGGGGCCATGACGAACTCGATCCAGGAGATCGAGGACGCCAAGGTGCTCCTCGTCATCGGCTCCAACACCACCGACGCCCACCCGGTCATCAGCTACTACATGAAGCGCGCCCACAAGCGGGGCGCGACGCTGATCGTCTGCGACCCCCGGGCCATCGACCTCGTGCGCTGGGCGGATGTCCACGTCCAGCACCGGATCGGCTCCGACATCGCCCTGGTCAACGGCCTCATCCACGAGATCATCAAGCAGGGCTGGGCGGACGAGGCGTTCATCGAGCACCACACCGAGGGCTTCGACGCCGTCCGCGCCAACGTCGAGCGGTACCCCCCGGAGGTGGCGGCCGAGATCACGGGCGTCCCCGCGGACGAGATCCGGCGCGTCGCCAGGATCCTCGGCGAAGCGGAATCGGCCGGCGTCTACTACACCCTCGGCATCACGGAGCACATCTCCGGCACCGCCAACGTGGAGGCGCTCGCCAACCTCCAGATGGTGCTGGGCAACCTCGGCAAGCCGTCCGCCGGCCTCAACCCGCTGCGCGGCCAGAACAACGTCCAGGGCGCCTGTGACGTGGGCGCGCTGCCCGACGTCTACCTGAACTACCAGAAGGTGGAGAACGAGGAGGTCGCGCTCAAGTTCGAGAAGGCATGGGGCCGGCCGGGCCTGTCCCGCAAGCAGGGCCTGACGATCCCGTCGATGATGGACGGCCTCGAGGACGGGTCGCTCAAGGCGCTGTACGTGTTCGGCGAGAACATCGCGATCTCCGAGCCCAACTCCCACCGCATCGAGGCGCTGCTCCGGGAGGCGGAGCTGATCATCGTCAACGACCTGTTCGAGACCGAGACCAGCGCCTTCGCCGACGTGGTGTTCCCGGCGACCTCCTGGGCGGAGGTCGATGGCACGTACACCAACACCGAGCGCCGCGTCCAGCGAGTCCGACCGGTGCTGCGGCCCCCCGGCGAGGCGCGCGACGACTGGTGGATCTTCGCGCAGCTGGCGAAGCGGCTGGGGTACGACCCGGGGTGGGCGTCGCCGCGCGACGTGTGGGACGAGATCCGGGAGCTGGGCCCCAGCTACCACGGGATCACCTGGGAGCGCTGCGAGGACGTCGGCATCCAGTGGCCGGCGCCGACGCTGGACCATCCCGGCACGCCCTACCTCCACATGGACGGGCACTTCACCCGCGGCCGGGGCCGGTTTGTCCCCGTCGACTGGGTGCCGCCGTCGGAGCCGCCGGACGAGGAGTACCCGCTGGTCCTGTCCACGGGCCGCCGGCTGTGGCACTACCACACGGGCACCCAGACGCACCGGTCGGCCGGGTTCGACGAGGTGTGTGGCGAAGAGGTGATCGAGATCAGTCCGGCCGACGCGGAGGTGCTCGGGATCGCGGACGGCGAGATGGTCCGGGTGTCGTCGCGGCGCGGGACGGTGGACGTCAGGGCGTGGGTCACCCACCGGTCGCCACCCGGGGTCTGCTGGATGGCGTTCCACTTCGCGAAGGCACACGCGAACGTGCTCACGATCGAGGCGGGCGATCCCATCACGCAGACGCCGGAGCTCAAGCACTGCGCGATCCGGGTCGAGAAGATGCCGGCGGAGTCGACGGCGAGCGCCGCGCCGGCGGCGCGTCCGGACCAGGGACCGGCCGACGTCGACGGGCAGTGGCCCGGCCGGGCAGGTGCCGTCATGACGGTCGCCCGCGATCCCGGAAGCTTGACCGCGACCGAGTGGCGCGAGACCATCGCCGCCCGCTTCCCCGCCGACCCGCGCCTCGTCATCCCGGTCCTGCAGTACATCCACGCCGAGGCCGGCTACCTCCCGGAACCGGCGACGCAGGCTGCCGCCGAGCACCTGCGGGTGTCGCGGAGCCGCGTGTTCGGCGTCGCCAGCTTCTACTCCCAGTTCCACTTCGAGCCCCGCGGGGCGCACGCCGTCACCGTGTGCCGCGGGACGGCCTGCCACGTGCGAGGCTCCGCGTCCGTCCTGCGGCAGCTCGAGGATCACCTCGGGGTGAAGGCCGGGGACACGACGCCGGACCTCCAGTTCACGCTCGAGACGGTGGCCTGCTTCGGCTCCTGCGCCCTCGCGCCGGTGGTGGTCGGCGACGGCAAGGTGCACGGGCGCCAGACAGGGTCGAAGGCGCGGGTGCTGGTCGATGCGCTTCGAGAGGCGGCGCAGGTGGCGGTCGCCGTGGAGCCAGCGGAGCCCGCGACGGTCGCCGACGCTGCCGCGATCGCCGAGCCTTTCGCGATCCCTTCCGCGATACCTGGCGCGGCGCCGCGCGTCGTCGACCTCGACGCCCGGACCGCGGCCGCGAGGACAGCCTGGGCAGGTCTCCAGGCCGGCGCCCGGACGCTGATCACCGTGGGCACCGCGACCTGCGGGCTGGCCGCGGGGGCAGGGGAGGTCGTCGACGCGATCCGCACGGAGCTGGCGGGCCGGGGGATCGAGGCTGAGGTCCTCCTCGTCGGCTGTGTCGGCATGTGCTTCGCCGAGCCGCTGGTCGAGATCGCGACGCCCGGCCTGCCGCGGGTGACCTACCAGCGCGTCGCCCCGGGGATCGTTCCCCACCTCATCGAGAGCCACCTCGTCCACGGCGAGCCGCCGGTGGCGTGGGCGCTGGGCACGTCCGGCGAGGGGACGCTCGACGGCGTGCCGCGCCTGGCCGACACCCCGGTGATGCGCCTGCAGGTCCGCAACGCGCTGCGCAACTGCGGTGTCATCGACCCCACCAGCGTGGACCACTACCTCGCTCGCGACGGGTACGCGGGACTGCGGCGCGCCCTGGCGATGACCCCCGAGGAGGTCATCGCGGAGGTCACGGCGTCCGGGCTGCGCGGCCGCGGCGGCGGCGGCTTCCCGACCGGCCGGAAGTGGGCGTTCTGCCGCGAGGCGCCGGGGGATCGCAAGTACGTCATCTGCAACGGCGACGAAGGCGACCCGGGCGCGTTCATGGACCGCTCCGTGCTCGAGGGCGACCCGCACGCGGTCCTCGAGGGCCTCGCCATCGCCGGCTACGCGATGGGCGCCTCGCACGGTTACGTCTACGTCCGCGCCGAGTACCCGCTCGCCGTTGCGCGCCTGGAGCTCGCCCTTCGCCAGATGCGGGAGCTCGGCCTCCTCGGCGACGCCATCCTCGGCACCGGCTTCGCCTTCGACATCGAGGTCAAGCAGGGAGCCGGCGCCTTCGTGTGTGGCGAGGAGACCGCGCTCATCGCGAGCATCGAGGGTCGCCGCGGCATGCCCCGCCCGCGCCCCCCGTTCCCGGCCACGAAGGGCCTGTTCGGCCAGCCGTCGAACATCAACAACGTCGAGACGCTCGCCAACGTGCCCGCCATCCTGCGCGAAGGAGCCGCCTGGTTCGCCTCGTTCGGCACGGAGACCAGCAAGGGCACCAAGACGTTCGCCCTGACCGGCCGGATCAACCGCCCCGGCCTGATCGAGGTCCCGATGGGGGTGACCCTGGGCGCGGTGATCGACGAGATCGGCGGCGGGATCGCCGGTGGCGGCCGGTTCAAGGCGGCCCAGACCGGCGGCCCGTCCGGGGGCTGCCTGCCGATCCAGCTGCTGGACCTGCCGATCGACTACGAGCGCCTCAAGGAGGCGGGCTCGATCATGGGCTCGGGCGGGCTCGTCATCATGGACGAGAGCACCTGCATGGTGGACCTCGCCCGGTACTTCCTGACGTTCACCGAGGACGAGTCGTGCGGCCAATGCACGCCCTGCCGGGAGGGGACCGGCCGGATGCTGGAGATCCTCGAGCGGATCTGCCGGGGCGAGGGCCGCGCGGGCGACATCGAGACGCTCGAGCGCCTGGGACGGGTCGTTCGGGACACGTCGCTGTGCGGGCTTGGCCAGACGGCGCCCAACCCCGTGCTCACGACCTTGCGCTACTTCCGCGAGGAGTACGAGGAGCACATCCGGGAGCGCCACTGTCGGGCGGGGACATGCGCGGGCCTGGTCCCCGCACCGTGCACCGGGCTGTGCCCGGCCGGGGTGGAGGCGCACCGGTACGTCCGGGAGATCAGCCAGGGCAACTTCGAGAAGGCGTACCTCGTCGTGCGCGAGAAGCTGCCGCTCCCGTCGGTGTGCGGCGTGGTGTGCTTCCATCCCTGCGAGCGGTCGTGCCGGCGCGGCGAGCTGGACGAACGGATCGCGATTCGCGCCCTCAAGGGTGCAGCGGTCAAGTTCGGCGCGCAGGCGGAGGCGAGGGTGCCGGCGCCGTCGCGGCGGCCGTCGGGGAAGTCCGTGGCGGTGGTCGGGTCCGGCCCTGCCGGGCTCACGGCGGCCTACTACCTGGCGAAGACCGGCGGCCACGCCGTGACCGTGTACGAGGCGCTGGAGCGGCCCGGCGGGATGCTCCGCTATGGGATCCCGCGCTACCGGCTGACCGACGAGGTGCTGGAGCGGGATCTGGCGATCATCGCGGCCGCCGGGGTGCGAATCGAGACCGGTGCGGAGGTCCGGTCCCTCGACGCGCTGCGGGCCGCGGGCCACGACGCGATCTTCCTGTCCTCCGGGGCGCACGTGTCCGACTCGATCGGCGACGAGTCGCAGGTCCTCGAGGGTGTCGAGGACTGCGTCGGAATGCTGCGGGACGTGGCGGCCGGCCGGCCGGCGTCGATGGGTCGGCGCGTGGCCGTGGTGGGCGGCGGGAACACCGCGATCGACGCGGCGCGGACGGCGCTGCGGATCGGAGCGGAGGAGGTGATGGTCCTCTACCGCCGAGACCGCGAGGCGATGCCCGCCGACCCTCACGAGATCGAGCAGGCGCTGCTGGAGGGGGTGGAGTCTCGAGACCCTGGTAGCACCGGTCGAGGTGCGGCGGGCGGACGGGGGCCTGGACGTGACCTGCCAGCGCGTGCGCCTGGGGGCGATCGACCCCGGCGGCCGGCGCCGCCCGGAGCCCATCCCCGGCACCGAGTTCACCGTCCGTTACGACACCGTCCTGTCCGCCGTGGGACAGCATCCGGCGGTGCCTCCGGAGTGGGGCGTGGAGACGGGGGCCGGGTCCCGGATCACCGTCGCCCCCGGCACCCTCCGCACGGCTGTCGAAGGCGTGTTCGCCGGCGGCGACGCGGTCCTCGGGCCGGCGTCGGTCATCTCCGCGATGACCCACGGCCGGGCCGCGGCGCAGGAGATCGACCGCTACCTGGGCGGCAGCGGGGACATCGAGGAGCAGCTTGCGCCGCCCGAGATCGTGGCGGACCTGCCTCCGATGCCGGTGGACGTGGAGGACCGCTACCGTCCGCCGATGCCGGTCAGCGATCTCGCGACGCGCTTCGGGTCGTTCGCGGAGGTGGAGCTGGGCTACACGCCCGAGGCGGCGATCGAGGAGGCGAGTCGCTGCCTGCGCTGCGACCTGCGCGAGGTCTGATCCGATGACCGCGGCCCGGCCCGAGGCGGCCGCGGTCAGGGCTTCGGGCGGGCCTGGACGAACTCGAAGCCGAAGCGGCCCTTCACGCACAGGTGGCCAGAGGTGACCGAGGACTCGATCGGCGAGGTCACCTTGACGATCGAGTTGTCCTGGACGTGGAGGGTGAGCGTGCAGCCCACGCCGCAATACGGGCAGATCGTGTCGGTCTGCGTCTGCGTGCCCTCGTCCCACGTGCCGGCGGCGCGCATCTCGTGCTCCGAGCGGAACATGAGCGCGCCGGTGGGACAGACGCCGATGCAGTTGCCGCAGTAGACGCACGCGGACGAGGTCAGCGGGGCGTCGTACTCGGTGGAGATATGGGCGTCGAAGCCCCGCCCGGCCACGGCGATCGCGAACGTGTTCTGGGCGTCGGTCCCGCAGGCCTCGACGCACTTGTAGCAGAGGATGCACCGGGAGTAGTCGCGGACGTAGAGGTCGTTGTCCACCTTGACCGGCTGGGCGATCGTGTCGGCGTGCTCGCCGGTGACCGGGTCGTGGTGACCGGGCTCGCGGGCGTCGCGCCCGGCGGCGGCCCGGGGCGCGGGCGGGCCGAAGCGCGCGGGCTCCGCCCCGTACTCGGTCATCATGTCCGCGACCGTCGGGGCGATCGACAGGTCCACCGCCGAGGCCAGCAGCTCCAGGACCAGCCGCCGACTGTGGCGGACCCGCGGCGACGCCGTCTGGACCTCCATCCCCGGCTCGACACGGCGGGAGCAGGCCGGCACGAGCACCCGACTCCCCGCCACCTCCACGACGCACACGCGGCAGGCGTTGACCGGCGTGAGGCTCTCGAGGAAGCACAGCGTGGGGACGTCGACGCCCGCCCCGCGGCAGGCATCGAGGATGGTCGACCCGGCGGGCACCGTGACCGGGCGCCCGTCCAGGGTGAGCTCCACGACCGGGACGTCGGGAGCCGGAGGGGCCGCTGGGGTTCGCGACGGCCGGGCCGGTGGCTCGAGCGGGATCCGGGAGATGTCGTGTGTCACGTCTCGTCCCCTCCGTGCGCGCCGTACACCGCCGGGTGGTCGTCGTCGGGCACGGGCAGGCCCCGGGCCGCCGGGGCCCCCGCCACGAGCTCCGGCCCCTCGAACCTCACCAGGCCGGCCCGGATCGCGGACTCCGCGGCCGACGTCGCCGCCTGGCCCAGGCCGCAGATCGATGCGTCCCGCATGGCCAGGCCGAGGTCCGCGAGCAGCGCGAGCTCGTCCTCCACCGTGGCTCGCGCCCGCCCGCTGGCCAGCCGCGCGAGGAGCTCCTCCTGGCGCACGGTGCCGATCCGGCACGGGACACACTGTCCGCACGACTCGTCCCGGAAGAACGCCGCGATGCGCAGCAGGGCATCGGCAAGGTCCGCCGTCTCGTCGAACACCATCACCACGCCGGAGCCGAGGGTGGCGCCGGCGGCCCGGGTGGCCTCGAACGTGAGCGGCATCGTCAGGGCATCCGGCCCCACGAACACCCCCGCGGCGCCGCCGAGCAACACGGCCCGCAACGTCCGTCCCCCGGCCACGCCGCCCGCCATCGCCAGCAGCTCGCCCAGCGTTGCCCCGAACTCGACCTCGTACACACCCGGCCGCTCGATGGCGCCTGACAGGCAGAACAGCTTTGGCCCCGTGCTGCCCGGCGTGCCCACGGCCGCGAATGCGGCGCCGCCGTGCTCCACGATGGCCGGGATGTTGACCAGGGTCTCGATGTTGTTGACAGCCGTCGGCTTGCCGAACAGCCCGACCTCGACCGGGAACGGGGGCTTGTTGCGCGGCTCGCCGCGCCGGCCCTCGATCGAGTTGAACAGCGCCGTCTCCTCGCCGCAGATGTAGGCGCCCGCGCCGCGCCGGATCTCGATGTCGAAGTCGACGCCCGAGCCGAGGATGTCCCGGCCCAGGTACCCGGCCGCGCGCGCCCGCTCGAGGGCGTTCGCCATGCGGAGGGCAGAGAGCGGGTACTCGGCCCGCAGGTAGAGGTAGCCGTGGTGGCTGTCGGTGGCGAACCCCTCGATCGTCATCGCCTCCACGATCGCGAACGGGTCTTCCTCCATGAGCACCCGATCCTTGAACGTGCCCGGCTCGGATTCGTCCGCGTTGCACACCGTGTAGTGGGGACGGGCGGGCTGCGCGACGACGGCGGCCCACTTGCGTCCGGTGGGGAAGGCGGCACCGCCACGGCCCAGCAGCCCGGAGGCGGTGACCTCCGCGATCACCCCGTCTCGCCCCAGCTCCAGCGCGCGCCGGAGGCCCCGGTATCCGCCGGTGGCGAGGTAATCGTCGAGGCTGGCGGGGTCGGCGACACCCGCCCGGCGCAGGAGCCGGAGCCCCGACCCGCCGGCCTGGGGAACGGAGCGGCGGACGTGGGCGAGGCGCGTCTCGCCCGGTCCCGCGGACCCGAGGGGTGGCAGCAGGGACGTGCCGGCCAGGGCGCGCTCGAGGTGCTCGACGACCTCGGCGGCGTCGGCCGGTGCCGTTGCGACGGTCTCCGGCCGGTTGCCGGCGACCGTGAACAGGGCCACCGGGCCTCGCTCACAGCGACCCAGGCACGGGGCTCGCAGCCAGGTCGCGCGGCCGTCAAGCCCGGCCTCGCCGGCGGGGCCGACCAGCCGCTCCAGCTCGGAGCAGAAGCGCTCGGAGCCCGCCAGGCGACAGGCCACGTCGTCGCACACGCGGGCCACGACCGGGGGCCGCGGCACCGTCGACAGCATCTCGTAGAACGCCGCCACGCCGTACGCATCGGCCGGCGGCACGGTCAGGCGCCGGCACGCGTACTCCAGCGCCGGCTGGCTGATCCAGCCGACACGCGCCTGGATCGCGTGGAGCACCGGCAGCAGGAGGTGGCGTCGGCTCCTGGCCTCGTGCCCGCCATGGGCGATGCGGTCGTCGGCGCCCGCAGCACCGCCGCCGGCCGACAGCTCGCGGTCACCACCCTCCCAGCGGCTCGTGGGCGGTCCGATGATGCCGTCCACGGCCGCCCGCTCCTCGGCGTTCGCGCGCGGGGCGAGGGTGACCAGGTCCATCAGGCTCGCTCCACGCGGATCGCGGTGGCCTTGAACTCGGCGGTCCCGGACTTCGGATCGGTCGCGTCGATCGTCAGGCGGTTGGTCGCGACGTCGTCCCCGAAGTGGAAGGTCATGAACGCGAGGCCCGGCCGCAGCCCGGGGTCGGTCCGGACAGGCGCCTCGACCTCCCCGCGGCGGGAGACGACCCGCACCGGCTCCCCCTCGGCGAGGCCGAGCCGGAGGACGTCCTCCGGGGACAGGTCCAGCGTCTCGCCGCGGCGTCGCGGGTACCGGTACCGACCCGACTGGACGCCGGTGTTGTAGGAGTCGAGATGGCGCCCGGTGGTGAGCCGGATCGGGAACTGCTCGGTCAGCCGGTCCACCGGCGGGTCGTGCTCGACGGGGATGAACGGGGCCCGGTTGCCGGGGACCGGATCCTCCCACAGGTGCGAATGGAGGAACAGCTCGCCCGGATGCGTCTCGTCGTAGCACGGCCACTGGAGGCCCCCCTCAGCCTCGAGACGGGCATAGCTGATGCCGGCGTGGATGGGTGACAGGCGACGCACCTCCTCCCATACCGCCTCGGCCGACGGCGTGCCCCAGTCGTGGCCCATCCGCCGGGCGAGCTCGTAGATGATCCCCAGGTCGTCCCTCGCGTCGCCCGGCGGCTCGACCGCCTTGCGGACTCGCTGGACACGACGTTCGGAGTTGGTGACCGTGCCCTCGGTCTCCGCCCAGGCGGCGGCGGCTGGCAGGACGACGTCGGCCAGCTCGGCGGTGGGGGTCAGGAAGATGTCCTGGACGACGAGCAGCTCGAGTCCGGCCAGCAGCTTCTCGGCCCGGCCCCGGTCGGCCTCCGACTGGAGGGGGTTCTCGCCGATCACGTACAGCGCGGTGAGCTCGCCCCGTTCCATGGCTTCGAACATTGCGGACATGTGCCAGCCGCGTTCGGGCGGAATGGCGACGCCCCACGCGGCTTCGAACGGAGCGCGCAGCGCCGCCTCCTCGAGGTGCTGGAACCCGGGCAGCCGATCGGGCAGGGCGCCCATGTCGCCCCCGCCCTGGACGTTGTTCTGGCCGCGCAGCGGGTTGAGGCCGCTGCCGTACCGTCCAACATGCCCGGTGAGCAGGGCGAGGGAGATCAGCGCCAGCACGTTGTCGACGCCGTTGTGGTGCTCAGTGATCCCCAGCGTCCAGCAGATCATCGCCCGGTCCGCCTGGGCGTAGGTGTGGGCGGCCTCGCGGATCGCCTCGGCGGGAATGCCGGTCTCGCGCTCGGCCCACTCGAGCGTGCACGGCTCCACGGCCGCCCGGTAGGCGTCAAAGCCGGTCGTGGCCCGCCCGATGAACTCGTGGTTGGCGAGCCCGGCCGCGATGATCTCCCGGGCCATCGCGTTGGCGAGCGCGATGTCGGACCCCACGTCCAGGCCCAGCCACAGGTCGGCCCACTGGGCGCTCGAGGTCCGGCGCGGGTCGACGGAGATCAGGCGCGCGCCGCGGTGCACCCCCTTCAGGAGGTGGTGGAAGAAGATCGGGTGCGCCTCCCGGGCGTTGCTGCCCCACAGGAGGACGACGTCGGTGTCCTCGATCTCCCGGTATGAGCTGGTCCCGCCACCAGCGCCGAACACGGCCGCCAGACCGGCGACAGAGGGGGCGTGTCAGGTGCGGTTGCAGCTGTCGATGTTGTTGCTGCCCAGGACAACCCGGGAGAACTTGCCGGCCGCGAAGTTGACCTCGTTGGTCGACTTGCTGCAGCAGAAGATCCCGTATGACCACGGTCCATGCGATGCGCCCGCTGCCCGGAGCCCGTCGGCCGTTCGTCCGAGGGCCTCGTCCCAGGTGGCTGGCCGGAGGGGTGCCCCGGACCGGCGGTCACCGTCGCGCACGAGCGGCGTGGTCAGGCGGACGTACTCCCTTGGCACTGTGCACCTCGGCGTGGAGGGATCGGACCGGCCGAGTGTAGTCGGTCGGCGCAAGGAGCCAAGGCCGCCCGCCCGCGCGGGATCGTTCTGCCGGCCCGCCGGGCCGGCATCATGGCTGCACAGGCCCCACGCCGGCTGCCGTACGCTGCGCCCGTGCCATCCCGTCAGCCCTCTCAACGCTCCGGCATGGGTGCCGTCCCGTACCAGGGGGGCACGACCTTCCGGGTGTGGGCTCCCCACGCCGAGGCCGTGTTCGTGACCGGAACGTTCGACGGGTGGGCGATGGACGCGACGCCGCTGGGTCGCGATGGTGACGGCTCGAGCGGCACCTGGTCGGCCGATGTCGACCAGGTGCCGGCCGGCGACGAGTACAAGTTCACGATCCGCACGCCGGACGGGGACCTGTCGCGCATCGACCCCTACGCGCGCCAGGTCACGAGCTCCGTCGGCAACGCCGTCGTCTACGACCCGTCGGCCTTCGACTGGGGCAACGACGAGTACCGAGCCCCGTCCTGGGACGACCTCGTGATCTACGAGATGCACGTCGGGACGTTCACGTCGTCCGCCGATCGGCCCGGGACCTTCGATGGCGCCGCGAAGCGCCTTCCGTACCTGCACGAGCTCGGCGTGTCGGCGGTCCAGGTGATGCCGCCGTTCGAGTTCGCCGGCGATGTGTCCTGGGGCTACAACCCGGTTCACCTGTTCGCGATCGAGTCGTCCTACGGCGGTCCGGATGCCTTCAAGCGGTTCATTCGCGAGGCGCACGCCCACGGGATCGGCATCATCGTCGACGTCGTCTACAACCACCTGGGCCCGTCCGACCTGGACCTGTGGCGCTTCGACGGCTGGGCCGAGGGCGACGGTGGCGGGATCTACACGTACAACGACGATCGCGCGGTCACGCCCTGGGGCCGGACGCGCCCTGATTACGGCCGTGGCGAGGTCCGCACGTTCCTGCGCGACAGCGCCCTGACCTGGCTCGAGGACTTCCGCTGCGACGGCCTGCGCGTCGACGCCACGCTCTACATCCGGTCGATCGACGGGGAGACGGGCAACCCGGACACCGAGCTCCCCGACGGCTGGTCGTTCATGGCCTGGCTCACCGACGAGGTCCGGGCCCGCCAGCCGTGGAAGATCATGATCGCCGAGGACATCCGGAGCGACCCGGTCATCGTCGCCCCGACCGCCGACGGCGGCGCGGGCTTCAACGCGCAATGGGATCCGGCCTTCCTCCACGGGGTCAGACCGGCGCTCGTTGCCCCCGACGACGCGGACCGCGACCTCGATGCGGTGGTGGCCGCGATCACGGGCGAGGGGCGCGGCCAGCCATCGACCCGCGTGATCTACACGGAGTCCCACGACAACGTGGCCGAGGGCATGGTCCGTGTCCCGGAGGCGATCGCTCCCGGCGCGGCCGACAGCTGGTGGGCCAAGAAGCGAAGCGTGCTGGGATCCGCGCTGGTCCTGACCGCGCCCGGGATCCCGATGCTGTTCCAGGGCCAGGAGCTGCTCGAGGGCGGCTGGTTCGACGACACGGTCGCCCTCGACTGGGCCAGGCTCGCGGCCAACGACGGGATCCTGCGCGCCCACCGCGACCTCATCGCGCTCCGCCGGTCCCGCGACGGCACGACGCGCGGCCTGCGCGGGACCGGCCTGCGCATCCTGCGGGTCGACAACGACGAGAAGCTGCTCGCGTTCCACCGCTGGCACACGGGCGGTCCGCACGACGACACGGTGGTGGTCGCCAACTTCGCGGACCGCACGATCAATGACCTCCGGATCGGGTTCCCGGCCCCTGGCCGCTGGATCGTCCGGCTCAACCTGGACTGGGTGACGTACGACCCGGCGTTCGGCAGCCACGAGGCGTTCGACCTCGATGCCGACGGCGACCCGATGGACGGCTGCGATCAGAGCGGGCTGGTCTCGGTGGGGCCCTACGCGGTCGTGGTGCTGTCGCGGGAGGACTGACCCGCCCCGCGCACCGGTTTGTTCCCTCGGCCGCGGCCCGGTGCTAGCCTCGGCCCGCGTCCTCATCCGGATCACCGGTCACGTCGCGCCTGCCATCGGCCGGGCGCGGAGCAGTCGGAGCGAGCAGCATGGCAACCGTCCTCCGGGTCCTCACCGACGCGCAGGTCGAGCGCATCCACGAGGAGTCGCTGGCGGCCCTCGCGCGGACCGGCATGCGCATCGATTCCGCCGACGCCCGCCGGATCCTGGGCGAGGCCGGGGCGCAGGTTGACGAGGGCGCGCGGCGCGTGCGATTCCCGAGAGACGTGGTGGAGGCGGCGCTCGCGGCGGCCCCGAAGCAGGTCGCCCTTGGCGGGCGCCGGCCCGGGTTCTCGGTGGCCCTCAACGCCGGCGACTGCACCCTCATGCCGGACGGCGAGTGCACCACGGTCTACGACCCGGTGGAGGGCGTCCGCCGGGCGCCGACGTGGGACGACTGGGCGAACGCGACCAGGCTCGTCGACACCATGGACGAGGTGGGCGCCTACTGGCAGATGGTCACCACGGGGACCGAGAGCGAAGGGGGGCCGGGACCCGCGGTGGCGCACTGGCGCCAGGTCCACACGCTGTTCTCCAAGCACATCCAGGACGAGATCGCGACCCCGACCGACGCGAAATGGCTCCTGGAGCTGCTGGTCACCATCTTCGGCTCCCGCGAGGCCGTCGTTCGCGACCACCCGTTCTCGGTCCTGTTCTGCCCGGTGTCGCCGCTGGCCATGGAGGCCGAGCACACGGACGCCTGGCTGGCGACGGCGGGCTGGGACATCCCGATCGCGATCATGCCGATGCCGATGATGGGCACCTCGGCGCCAACCGGGCTGCGCGCGACGGTCGTCTCGGGCAACGCCGAGGTCCTGGGGGCGATCGTGCTGGCCCAGGCCGCCCACCAGGGCACGCCCGTCATCTATGCCCCCGCGCTGGCCGCCATGGAGCCGCGCTCCGGCCGCTGGGCCGGCGGCGGGCCGGAGCATGCCCTGCTGGGCGCCGCGACCACCGAGATGGGCCGCTTCTACGGGCTGCCAGTCATCGCGTCGAACGGGGGCACGGACCACTTCGTGCCCGGAATCCAGGCGGCCTACGAGCGGACGCTCAACTGGTCGCTGCCGGTCATCTCGTGGCCGGACATCATGATCGGGCCCGGATCGCTGGGCGGGGCATCCACGCTGAGCCTGGAGCAGATGGTCATCGACGTCGAGGTCTACCGGATGTGCCGCCGCCTCCACGAGGGGATCACGGACGACCGGGGGGAGACCGACGTCCTGGCCGCGCTCGACGAGGTGGGCCCGGTCGGCGACTTCCTCGCCCGCACCCAGACCCGCGACGCGGTGCGCGGCGGCGAGTGGATGCTGCCCCACCTCGGCTACCACTCCACCTTTGACCGCTGGGAAGCGCAGGGCCGCCCGGACGTGCTGGTCGAGGCCCGCGAGCAGGCGCTCGCCGCGATCGCGGCCCACCAGCCGCTGCCGTTCCCGGATGCGGTCGCCGCGGAGCTGGAACGCCTGGAGCAGGCGGCGAGGGAGGAGCTGAACGATGCGCTACGAGTCGGCGCTCCTGTCTCCCGACGAGGTGGCGCGCGTCCACGAGACGTCCCTGCAGATCCTGGCCGACGTGGGGCTGCGCGTTCACGGCGCCGTGGCGCTGCCCCTGCTGGCCGATGCCGGCGCGGAGGTGGACGCCACGACGGGAACCGTGCGGATGCCGCCGTCGCTGGTGGAGACGGCCCTCGCCCGGGCGCCCCGCTCGTTCCTGCTCGGGGCGCGGAACCCGGACCATGACCTTCCGGTTCCCGCGGGTCGGACCCGGTTCGCGATGGATGGGACCGCGGCGTTCGCGCGCGACTTCACGACCGGGGAGCGGCGGTACGGGACCCGCCAGGACACCGTGGACGCGATGCGGGTGTTCCAGGCGTGCGATCTCGCCGTGATGGGCTGGCCACCGGTCGCCGCCAACGACAAGCCGGTGGCATCGCGGCCGCTCCACGAGTTCGCGGCCATGCTCACGACCCTGTCCAAGCACGGCCAGCACGAGCTGCACCGTCGGGACCAGGCCGCGTACCTGGGTGCCATCATCTCGGCGCTCGCGGGCGGCGAGGCGCAGGCCAGGGAGCGGCACGAGGCGTCGGTCGTGTACTGCCCGGTGGCCCCGCTCGTCCACGACGGCGAGATGCTCGACGCGTACCTCGACCTGGGCCGCTGGGACGTCCCGGTGTGCGTGCTGCCCATGCCCGTGCCGGGGACGACCGGTCCCGCGTCGGTGCTGGGCAACATCGCCCTGGCCAACGCGGAGGCGCTCAGCTCGCTGGTGATCTTCCAGGTCGCGAACCCAGGCCGGCCCGTGATGTATGGCTCCGCGGTGGGGTCCATGGACTTCCGGTCCGGGGCGTTTCTCGCGGGGACCCCGGAGATGGGCATCCAGTCCGCCGCGCTGACGACGATGGGTCGCTTCTATGGCCTGCCGACGATGGCCGCCGGATGCGCGACCGATGCCCACGACACGGGCGCCGAGGCGTGCATCGAGAAGCTGGTGACGATGCTGCCCGGCATCTCGGCCGGGGCCGATGTGCTGGTGGGCTACGGGGAGCTCGACGGGGACCAGACGCTGGTCCTCGAGCAGATCCTGGTGGACAACGAGCTCGCCCACCTCGCGCTGCGGCTGTTCGGCGGCGTGGACGGGCGGGACGGAGCCGAGCTGTTCGCGGACGTGGCCGAGGTGGGGCCCGGTGGCAACTTCCTGGCCATGCCCGCGACCCGGACCGCGGCCCGCAGCGGCGAGTTCTACGAGCCGGCGCTGATCGGCCGCGCGAGCTACGACGCGTGGCACGCGCTTGGCAAGCCCACGATGTACGACCGGGCCCGGGAGCGGGTCCGCGAGATCCTGGCGGGGCCGGTCGTTGACCCGGTTCCCGAGTCGGTCCAGTCCGAGGTTGACGGGATCCTCGCCGCTGCCGACGAAGCGCTCCGCGAGGAGGCGTAGTCCCGCGCCGGAGTCGCGCCCGGCGGCGCTGCCGGGACCTCGCGGTCCCCGGCTTCCGCGGCATGATCGACGGGTGTGGTTGCGGCGCGGTCGGGGCGCGAGCGCGCTACCCTGCCTGCCATGACCAGCGAAGGAGCCGCGCTCGATCAGGGTGTCGAGCCGGACGGTGATGACGGGCGACTGTTCTGCTACCGCCACCCAGACCGCGAGACCTGGGTCCGCTGCGGCCGTTGCGACCGGCCGATCTGTCCGCGGTGCGCCATGCAGGGTCCGGTGGGCTTCCGCTGCAAGTCGTGCGGCAAGCCCGCCTATGACCCGCTGACCTCCCTCAAGCCGGCGCAGGCCGTGACCGGCGGCCTCGTCGCGGTCGGCGCCGGAACGCTGGGCGGCCTGATCGGGCTGCAGCTCGGCTTCTTCATCATCATCGTCGGGTTCTTCGCCGGCGGCCTGATATCGGACCTCGTGATGCGGTTCACGGGCTACAAGCGCGGGCCGGCAATGGCGGCGATCCTGTTGGGCGGGATCGCGATCGGGACGGTCATCGCCTTCGGGATCTCGTACGGGCTGACGCTGGTGCAGTACGCCCAGCGCGGAGAGGGCGCGGCGGTCATCTACCCGTTCCTCTCGTACCTGGTCGACCAGGGCGTGTGGGCGATCGTCTACGCCGGCGCGGCGATGGCCGGAGCGTGGGGGCGTCTCCGGATCTGAGGTCCCGAACTTGCGGAACCTCCCCCGGGAGCCGCCACGCGGTTCAACGGTCCGGCCCGGCTGACGTCCGTGCCGGTGCGCGGCACGGGTGTTGCCCGGGGCGACGACACACCTGACGATTGTGCCCCCGGACGATGCATTCGTCGGGCGCGGCGGACCGTTGATCCGCTGGTCGGGTGGCCACCCGAGTGGCTGCGGCGCCGAAACGCTCAGCGGAGCGCCACGCCCACCTCTCCCGCCTCCACGTGGCCCACCCGCCACGCCGCCACGCCCGCGGTCACGAGGTCCGCGAGCACGGCCTCCGCATCGGCCGGGGCCACCGCCGCCAGGAGCCCGCCCGAGGTCTGCGGGTCGTGCGCCAGCGCGACCAGCTCAGGGTCAACGCCCGCGCCGACGGTCAGCGCGGTCGCGGTGAACCGGCGATTGTGGCCGGCGCCACCGGTCTCCATGCCGGATCGCGCCAGGTCCAGTGCCCCGGCGAGCGCCGGCAGGGCTGCGGCATCGAACACCAGCCGCGCCCCGGAGGCCCGCGCCATCTCCAGCCCGTGACCCAGCAGCCCGAACCCCGTCACGTCGGTCGCACCGCGGACGCCGTGGCGCGCAAGCACCTCCGATGCGGCTCGGTTGAGCGTCCGCATCTGGTCGATGGCGACATCGAGGTCCGCGTCCGAGACCAGCCCGGACCGCCGGCCGCTCACGAGGAGCCCGGTCCCGAGCCGCTTCGTCAGCAGCAGGACGTCCCCCGGGCGCGCGCCACCCTTGCGGAACAGCCGGTCCGGGTGCGCGGCCCCGATCACGGCGAGGCCGTACTTCGGCTCCCGATCGCTGATCGTGTGGCCGCCCGCCAGCACGCCGCCGGCCTCGCGGACCTTGGCGGCCGCCGCCTCGAACACCGCCGCCAGCGCGAGCTTCGGGAAATCCTCGGGAAAGGCCGCGATCGAGAGCGCGAACAGGACGCGCCCACCCATCGCGAACACGTCGGACAGCGCGTTGGCGGCCGCGATCTCCCCGTAGGCGACCGGGTCGTCGACCAGGGGTGGGAAGAAATCGAGCGTGCCGATGATGGCGAGATCGTCGCTCACCCGGTACGCGGCCGCGTCATCGGGCGGCTCAAGCCCCGCGATGAGCGCGGGGTCGTCGCTGGCCCCCAGGCCCGCCAGCGCGTCGGCGAGCAGGTCGGCTCCCAGCTTGGCGGCGCAGCCGCCGCAGTCGGTCATGTCGGTCAGGTGGATGGGCGGCAGGACGGGACGCTCGAGCATCAGGCGATCATAGGCGCCTCCACCGCGGTTGCGCAGGCGTAGCATCTGACCGGAGGTGTCCGACCGAATGACCGACGTCATCCGCACCGAGGGCCTGGTCAAGGACTACGGGAAGCGCCGGGGCCTTGACGGCCTTGACCTCTCGGTCGCCGCCGGCGAGGTCTACGGGTTCCTGGGTCCCAACGGCGCTGGCAAGACCACCACGATCCGGGTCCTGCTGGACCTCATCCGGCCCACGCGCGGCAGCGCAACGATCCTGGGCGAGGCGCCGCGCTCGGGCGGCACTGCCCTCCGCCGGCGCGTGGGCTACCTGCCCGGCGACTTCACCGCCCTCGGCGGCCAGTCCGCCCGGGAGCTGCTGGTGCACCTGGGCGCTCTCCGGGGCGGCATCCCGGCCGGCCGGATCGAGTCGCTCGCCGAGCGGCTGGAGCTCGACCTGTCCGTGCGCATTCGCAGCCTGTCCAAGGGCAACCGCCAGAAGGTTGGCGTGGTGCAGGCGTTCATGCACGAGCCCGAGCTGCTGATCCTCGACGAGCCCACCAGCGGGCTCGACCCGCTCATCCAGCAGCGGTTCCTTGAGCTCGTCCGCGAGGCCCGCGCCGCGGGCCAGACGGTGTTCATGTCGTCGCACGTGCTGAGCGAGGTCCAGCAGTGCGCGGACCGGGTGGGGATCGTGCGTGACGGGCGGATGGTGGCGGTCGAGGACGTGAGCTCGCTGCGCGGCCGGGCGGTCCGCCGGATCGCGATCCAGTTCGACGAGCCGGTGCCGCCCGAGGCGTTCGCGACGGTCGAGGGCCTCGGCGACGTGCGGCTTGAGGGCACGTTGCTCCAGGCGACGCTTGCCGGTCGCGCCGACCGCGCTCGTCAAGGCGGCCGCGCGGTTCGGTGTCGCAAGCCTGACCGTCGAGGAGCCCGACCTCGAGGAGCTGTTCCTCGTCTACTACCACGACCGGGAGACGACCGATGCTCGGTAGCGTGTTCGCCAAGACGCTGTGGGATCAGCGGCGGGCGCTGCTCGGGTGGGCGATCGGGATCACGGCCGTGGGCGTGCTTTACGCCGCCTTCTACCCGGTGATCAACGTGCCCGGCACGGCGGCATTCATGGAGTCGTTTCCGCCCGCGATCATGGACGCGATGGGCTTCACGGACTTCATGTCGCCAGCCGGCTACCTGGGTTCGACGACGTACGGGCTGCTGGGCCCGATCCTGGTCGTGGTGATGGCCGCCTGGGCCGGCGCCGCGGGCATCGCCGGGGAAGAGGAGTCGGGCCGGCTGGACCTCACCCTCGCCCATCCCGTGTCGCGCTGGTCCGTGCTGGCCCAGCGGTTCGGCGCCGTGATCGTGGAGATGCTCGTCGTGATGGGTCTGCTGGCCGTGGCCGTGATCCTGGTCTCGGGCCCCGCCGAGCTCGGCGACATCGGTGCTGCCAACATCGTGGCCGCGTCCCTCCACCTCGCCGGGCTCGGGATCGTGTTCGGGGGCCTGGCGCTGGCCGTGGGGGCCGCCACCGGGCGGCGCTCGTTCGCCTACGGCGTCGTGGCGATCGTGGGGGTCGCCGCGTTCTTCGGCAACAACCTCGGACCGTCCGTCGAGGGCCTGGCCTGGCTGCGCGATGTGTCGCCGTTCCACTACTACTCGGGCAACGCACCGCTGCGGAACGGGATCCAGGCCGGGGACCTCGCGGTCCTGCTCGCGGCGGCGGCGGCGCTCGTGGGGCTCGGCGGGGTCATGTTCGACCGGCGGGACATCGCCGTCTGAGGCAGCGACGCGCGAGTCCGCCCCGGTGCCTGACCCGGGCGGCTCGACGCGCTACGCTGCGGGACGCGGGGGAGCGGAGGGGTCCCGGTGGGCTCCCTGGTCTTCAAAACCAGTGGCGCGGCGCCCGGCGTCGCGCGGTGGGTTCGACTCCCATGCGCTCCCGCCACCTCCCCGGCGCCTCACCCGGCTCACCCGGCTCAGCCGGCGGACTGCTTGCCCGGGGCATCGCGCCCGGGGGCCTCGACCCGCCGGGCGTTGGCGAGGACCGCCTCGCGGGTCGCCGTCATGTTGTGCAGGCGCTGGCCGTGCTCGATCACGGCGTCCACGACCTCGTCCACGGGGCCGGTGACCTCCCAGCCGCAGGCGCATCTCGTCGTCAGGATCTCGGGTTCCACCGCCACCTCCTCAGCCCAGGTTCCGGAAGGGCTCCGGCACGTAGCCGGCGAGCACCTCGCGCCAGCCGGGCGGCAGCTCGGCCGCCACGACGGGATCGTCCTTGGCGAGCCACGCCATGTGGCGCAGCCCGTGCTCGATGACCTGCTCCGACGCGACAGCCCGGGGTGCCGCCGTCGCCTCGCCCCGCGCAAGCTCGCTGCGACCCACGGGAAGGCTCTCCATCGCGCCGACCAGCGACGGGTCGATGACGGCGACGAAGCTCAGGATCACCGCGTCCCGGTCCCGGCGCCAGGACGTGGAGTGGACCAGGAGCGGCTCGCCGACGGCGTCGCGGACGAGCCGCGCCACGACGTCCACCGGATGATCCGCGGCGCCCACCTCCACGAGCCACGGGGCGGCACCGCAGGGGCCGGTGATCTCGAGGTGGTCGCCGGCGAGCCAGACGACGAAGATCTCGGCCTGGACTGGCCCCTCGACATCGAACGCCACACGCCAGGGCTCCACGCGCGGCATCGTACGCCAGCGGGTCCGGCTACCCGGTCCCGCTACCCGCCCAGCTCCGCGTCCGCCGCCGTCACGATCCGGCGCAGCTCGGCCGCCTCGAGGTCACCCAGGGGCTCCGGATGGTGCTCGCGGAGCAGCCGCGCCACGGTCGATCTGGCCACCTCCCGCGCCTCGATGGCGGATCCGTCCTCGGCATGCCGGCCGGTCACCGAGGAGAAGCGCATCGCGCGCAGCCCGCCACGGGTGTGCTCCTGGTACAGGAAGTGCCCACGCGGGCCAACGTCGCGCACGATGCCCAGTGCCAGCGCCGAGGGGCTGGTGTCCAGGCCGGCCAGGTTGACCCGGACTCGCTCGTGCAGGTCCGCGTCCAGCACGATCTGCTCGTGGTACAGGACGGTGCACGCGTCGAGCAGCCCCATGCCGCTGCCGGTCTCCGCGCCGAGCAGCCCGCACAGGGTGAGGTTCACGGCCGATTCCGCCGCCACCTGCCAGCCGGGCTCGGGCGCGTCGGTCCCGAACACCCCGGCCAGGGTGGGCACGCTCCAGGCATGCGCGATCTCCACGCCGGCGCCGTAGGCGACCTCGCCCGACATGGACGTGGACAGGTAGCCGCCGGTCCGCGGGTCCATCACCCCGGTCATCAGCGAGTGGAAGACCGGCGCTCCCGGGTGGACCAGCTGGAGCAGCACGAGCGCGGCGATGATCTCGGCGTCCCCCTGGACCAGGGTCCCGGCGATCGTGGCCGGCCCGGTCGAGCCGGCGTTGGCCATCGACATGATCCCCACCGGGATGCCGGCCTCGGCGAACACCAGGGCCGCCTCCATGCCCTCGTCGTCCTGGGCAAGGGGGGAGATCGCGCAGATCAGCGACGACAGAGGTGGGCGAGCTCGCATGGCGGCCTCGGAGCCCGCGATGACCCTTGCCATCTCGACCGCGACGCGGGCCATGGAGGCCCCCACGACGGTCTCGGTCTGGACGTGCTTGACGGTGCCCGAGAACGAGGCGAGCAGCTCGTGGACCGGGGCCGTCGCCGGGTGATCCGACGCGGACACGATCGGCCAGTAGAACCCGACCGCGGGCAGCGCGTCCGCCACTCGGGCCATCGCCTCGACGTCGGCGAGCACGGACGGGCGAAGGTCGCCGCTGTCCGGGTCCACGACGCGGATCCCCGAGCCGTCGGTGGCGACGTACAGCGCCGAGCCGTCGAGGAGCAGGTCGAACCCCGGCTCGCGGCCGCCGAGGGTGTACGCGCGTGGCGCCCGGGCCATGGCGGAGAGCACCAGCTCCGGTGGCAGCCGGACGATCCGGGTGGCCCGGTCGACGAGCGCCCCATGCGCCTCGTACAGCGCGAGCACGTGGTCGGACGGCACGTGGACCCCGATGGTCTCGAGGATCTCGAGCGTGCCTGCGCGCAGGTCCGCCAGCTGCCCGTCGTCGAGCAGCCGCAGCCGGCGGGCCGACCGGATCGGCGCCAGCGGTGGCGTGATCGGGGCCATGCCGCTAGCCCAGCGCGCCCTTGGCCGCGTCGAGGATCCGCGTCAGCTCGGCCGCCTTGGTCGCGTCGAGCGGCTCGGGGTGGTGGTTCTCGCTGACCCACGCGGCCCGTTCGCGAGCGACCTCGACCGGGTCGCGATACCGGTTGTTGACCAGGTCGTGCTCCAGGCCGCGCTTGAGCGCCAGCTTCATGTGCTTGCGCGTGTGCTCCTCGGCGAGGTAGTGACCGCTGGGGCCGACACTCGCGATGACGTCGAGCGCGAGCGTCTCGTCGCTGATGTCCATCTCCATCAGCGCATACCGGGCCCGCTCGTAGAGCTCGTAGTCCAGGAAGATCCCCTCGGGGTAGAGCACGGTGTAGGTGCGGTCGAGGCCGAGACCCGTGACCAGCTCGGCGCCGGACAGCCCGCCCAGCAGCGGATCGAGCGCCACGTCGGACGCGGCCAGCCACGTCCCGGCGGACGGCGAATCGGTGCCAAAACAGGCGGCCATCGACGGCAGTCCCCAGCGGTGCGCCATCTCCACCGGCGCGTAGCGGGCCCGCGAGTCCATGGAGTAGCCCACGTAGGTCCCGGTCCGGGGGTCGGCCCAGGCCTTCATGATCGAGTGGAACACGGGCGCGCCCGGGTAGGCCAGCTCGAGGAGCACGATCCCCGAGATGACCTCGGCGTCACCGACGACCAGCGCGCCCGCCGACGTCGAGGGCGCGGTCGTGCCCAGCGTGGGCATCGACAGGAAGCCGACGGGGATCCCGGCCTCGGCCATCACCAGCGCCGATTCGAGACCCGCATGATCCTGCGCCAGGGGTGCGATCGAGCACACCAGGTTGGACAGGACCGGGCGCTTGCGCAGCGCCTCCGCGGAGCCGGCGACGACGGTCGCCATCTCCACCGCGAACCGGGCCGCCTCATCGCCCATGACCATGGCCTGGAAGTGCTTGACCGAGCTGTTGTAGCCGGCGTCGATCTCGTGGAGCTGCGACGTCCGCCCGTAGTCCTGCGCCGACACAGTCGCCCAGACGAACCCGATCCCGGGCAGCCAGTCCGCGACCCGCGCCTGGCGCGCGAGGTCCTCCTTGCGCGACGGCCGCTCCTCGCGGGTCACCGGATCGACCGCGGTGACGCCACAGCCGTCGAGGGTGTAGTAGGACACCCCCTCCTCGAGGACCAGGTCGAAGGCCGGGTTGCGCGCCGCCAGCGTGTATGAGCGCGGCGCACGGGAGACCGCCTCCCGGACGATCTCCCGCGGGAACTTCACGATCTGCGTCGCGCGATCCACGGCGCAGCCGTGATCGCCGAGGATCTCCAGCGAGCGGTCGTTGGGGAAGCGGACGCCCACGTCCTCGAGGACCGCGAGGGTCGCATCCTGGAGCCGGTCGAGCTGGGCGTCGTCGAGGAACTGCAGCCGGCGGCTGGTCCGGATGGGCTCGAGCGGCGGGGTGGCGCTGAAGGTCGCGCTGCCCGTCTCCATCGTGCTGGTCATGGTCTTGTCGCCTCCTGGGCCCGGTTGCTGGCGATTCGGCGGGTCCGCCTGGACGTGTACCAGGTGGCCCCCAGGATCGCGACACCGGTGGTCACCACCACGATCGTCGAGATCGCGTTGATCTCGGGCGTGATCCCGAACCGGATCCGCGAGTAGATGTAGAGCGGCAGCGTGGACGAGCCGACACCCGCGTTGAAGGAGGTGATGATCAGGTCGTCGAACGACAGCGCGAAGCTGATCAGCGCTCCGGCGGCGACCGCCGGAGCCAGCAGCGGCAGGGTGACGTGGAGGAACGCCGCGGCGGGCGTCGCCCCGAGATCGCGGGCTGCCTCCTCCATCCGGGGGTCCAGCGACACCGCCCGCGCGCGGACGATGATCGCCACGTAGGAGATCGAGAACGCGATGTGCGCCACGGCGATCTGCAGCACCGATCCGTTGGCGTTGAACAGCAGCGCGAAGAACAGCAGCAGGCTGATGCCGATCACCACCTCGGGGGTGACCATCGGCAGCAGGATCAAGGTGTCCGCCACGGCCGCCCCGGAGCTCGATCGGAGGCGGGCCAGGCCCAGGCCCAGGAGCGTCCCGAGCAACGTCGTGACCACGACGGAGATCGCGGCGACCTGGAGCGTGATGTACAGCCCGTGCATCAGGTTCCTGTCGCCGAACAGCTCCGGGTACCACTTCAGGGTGAACCCCTGCCACGCGAACACGTCCTTGGCATCGTTGAAGCTGAAGATGATCAGGATCAGGATCGGGGCGAACAGGAACACGTAGACGACGCCCGCGAACAACGACAGCCAGCGATTGCGGTCGCGCGCCATCAGCCGATCACCTCGCGCCGCAGGACGCGCAGGAAGGCGAGGGTCCCGGCGATCGTCCCGAGGATGAGCAGGAAGCTGAGGGCCGCCCCGAACGGCCAGTCGCGGCTCGTCATGAACAGCATCTGGATGACCTTGGCGATCGTGATCGTCTGGGCGCCGCCGAGCAGGTCCGGCGTCACGAAGTCACCGATCGAGGGGATGAAGGTCAGCAGGGCCGCGGCGATGATGCCCGGCATCGTCAGGGGCAGCGTGACGTGCCGGAACGCCGCCCGGCCGTCCGCATACAGGTCCCGGGCTGCCGCCACGAGCTCCGGGTCCAGGCGGTCGATCGAGACGTACAGCGGCAGGATCGCGAACGGCAGGAACCCATAGGTCATGCCGAGCACGACCGCAAAATCGGTGTTGAGGATGGTGATCGGCTCAGTGGTCATCCCGAGCCCTGCCAGGACGCCGTTCAGGACCCCGTCGTCGCCCAGGATCATCATCCAGGCGTAGGTGCGGATCACCCAGCTGGTCCAGAAGGGGAGCATGACGAGAACGAGCAGCAGCACCTTGCGCCGGCCGCCGTAGCGGCTGATCCAGTAGGCGACGGGGTAGGCGATCGCGATCGAGAAGAGCGTGGTCAGGGTCGCGTAGCGCAGGGAGTTGAAGACCGTGGGCAGGAAGTCCGGCTCGAGGGCTCGCAGGTAGCCCTGTGCCCCCAGGTGGTCGAAGACCACGCCACCGTACTGGTCGCGGGTCCCCAGGCTGACCACGAAGATGATCGCCAGCGGGAGGGCAAAGAACACGACCAGCCAGGCCATGCCCGGTACCAGGAAGACCGCGTCCCGCGCGCGACCGTGCATCGTCGAGCCCCTCGTCCTGCCCCGCCGCGGGTGGCTAGCTCGACCGCAGCTTTGTCCAGCGCTCCTGGTACTTCTGCAGGTCGGGCCCGAGATCGAGCAGCTCCTGGAGCTTGTCGATCTGCGCCTTCTCCGGGTTCAGCGTCGGGTCGCCGAGGATGGCTGGGTCGATGAACTGCTTGGCTGCCTCGTTGGGGCCCATGTAGTAGATGTAGTTGGTGTTCGCGGCGCTGATCTCGGCGTCGAGCATGTGGTTGATGAACAGGTGCGCCGCGATCGGGTGCGGGGCATTGGCCAGGAGCACCATCGCGTCCGACCCGCGGATGGCGCCCTCGGACGGGATCACGTAGACGACGTCCTTCCCGCGCTTCGACCAGCTGACCTGGGCCACGTCGCCACTCCACGCATGGGACAGCCAGACGTTGCCGCTCTTGAGGTCGGCGATGTCGTCAGCCGTGTACTTGCGCAGGAGCGGCTTCTGCTGCTGCAGGAGCGCCAGAGCCTCGTCAAGCTCCGCCTCGCTCGTCGTGTTCACGCTGTAGCCGAGCCGGATGAGCGCGGCCGCGAAGGTCTCGCGATAGTCGTCGAGCATCGCCACCTTGCCGCTGAAGCGCTGGTCCCACAGGCTGGACCAGTCGGTGAGCTTGTCGCTGATCTTGGCCGTGTTGTAGCCGAACCCCGTGGTCCACCACATGTAGGGCACCGAATGGGCGTTGCCCGGGTCGTAGGCGGGGCTCTGCCACTCCTCGCCGAGGTTGACCAGGTTCGGGATCAGCGCCAGGTCCAGCGGCTGGACCAGGTTGCGGGCCAGGAATCCCGGCACGTCGACCCCCGTGGCGAAGGTGAGGTCATACCCGCTGTTGCCGGTCGAGATCTTGGTGGTCATCTCGTCGTAGTTGGTGAACACGTCGTAGGTGACCTGGATCCCGGTACTTGTCCTCGAACGACGGGATCGTGTCTTCGCCGATGTACTCGTCGTAGTTGTAGACGAACAGCTCCGACTCCGGCTTGGGCGGCTCGGTCGGCTGGGCCGGTGTCGTGGGCTCGCTCGACGGTGTCCCGTCCGGCGGCGCCGACGCGCCGGGACCGGACGACGGCGGGGCAGGAGTGGCCGGCGCCGCCGTCGAGGCGCTGCCTCCGCAGGCGGCCAGCAGGCCGCCGGTGGCCGTGACGGCACCGAGGCCGGCGAGGCCACGGAGCACGGTGCGGCGGGTCATCGCCTTGGACAATGGCGTCGATCGATGCTGCTCGCTCATGGGATCTCCTCCACCGGCTCTCCCGAGGCGGGTCGGGGGAGCACCATGGCATCGGTGGCGCGCCAGCGGATGCGAACCGCGTCGCCGATTCCGGGACGTTCGTGACTGCGCGGGACGACCACCGCGAGCGTCACCCCCGCGGTGGTCCTGACCTGGTGGCTGACGGCAACGCCGAGATAGGCGCTCTGCAGGACCTCGGCCTCCAGCCAGGCCCCGGCCTCGGGGCTGGGAGCCGCGGCCTGTGTCGCCGTTCCGGCGAGCTCGAGGTGGATGGACTCGGGGCGGATCGCGACATCCACGGGATCGCCCAGCCTCGAGGCTCCCGCCTCGGCGAAGACCGCCTCGCCGGTGGTCAGCCGAACCAGCGCAACCTCGCCGTCCACCGACTCGATCGTGCCGGGGAGCAGGTTGGAGGTCCCGATGAACCCGGCAACGAACAGCGTCTGCGGGGCATCGTAGAGCTCCTCGGGCGTGCCGAGCTGCTCCACTCGGCCGCGGTTCATCACGGCGATCCGGTCGGACAGCGCGAGCGCCTCCTCCTGGTCGTGGGTCACGTAGATGAACGTGATCCCGACCTCGAGCTGGACCCGCTTGAGCTCGGTCTGCAGCTGCCGCCGCAGCTTGAGGTCGAGGGCGCCCAGCGGCTCGTCGAGGAGCAGCACCTGCGGCCGGTTCACGAGGGCGCGGGCGAGGGCGACGCGCTGCTGCTGGCCGCCCGAGAGCTGGTCGGGGCGCCGCGGTCCGAAGTCGTCGAGCCGGACCAGCGACAGCGCCTCGCCCACCCGCGTCCGGACCTCGGGGCCGGGAGTCCGGTGCCGGCGCAGGCCGAACGCGATGTTCTCGAAGACCGTGAGGTGCGGGAACAGCGCGTAGCTCTGGAACACCATGTTGACCGGCCGCTTCTCGGGCGGCTGCATCGTGATGTCCTGACCCCCGAGCTCGATCCGGCCACCGGACGGCAGCTCGAAGCCGCCGATCATCCGCAGGGTGGTCGTCTTCCCGCAGCCGGACGGACCCAGGAGCGAGAAGAACTCGCCGGCGTGGATCTCGAGGTCCACGCCATCGACGGCCTTCACCTCGCCGAACAGCTTGCGCAGCCCGACCAGGCGGACGTCCGCTGCCGACGCGCTCCGCTCCGCGAGCGCCGGGTCGAGCTTCTCAGCCTCCGCCACAGACCCTCCTTCGCGCTCACGAGGCACCCGCCCCAGCGGTTCGAGGCGCGCCGAGGTGGGGATCATGCACTGTCGTGCGGTTGACCGTCGCGCGAAATCTGTCCGCTCGTCGTCCTCCGGGGCAAGGGCCCGTCCCGCATCGTGGGTCCCGAAGGTGGCGACGGGGATCGGGTGCGCTCGTGCCGCGCGGGGTACGCTCGCGGTGATGAGCAACGAGCCGGCGACAATTCCCGCGGCGACCCAGGAGGCCATCGAGGAGCCCGCGGAGCGCGGCTGGGCCGATTACTACCGGTACACGCTGGGCCGCGAGCCGCGTCCCCTGTTCACCAGAGGGATGACGGCGCTCACGGCCGCCGGGCTGACGCACGGAACCGCGGTGGACGTGGGGGCGGGCGACGGGACGGAGACCCTGGCGTTGCTCGAGGCGGGCTGGCGGGTCGTGTCCGTCGACAGCGCGCCGGAGTCCGCGGAGGTCCTGCTCCCGCGGGTCCCCGACCTGCACCGGGAGCGGCTGGTCACGGTCACCGCACCGGTCGAGACGGCGGACCTGCCCCCATTCGACCTGTTGTACTCGGCCTACGTGCTGTCCTACCTCGCGCCCGATGCCTTTGGCCGCCTGTGGGCCGCGGCGCGCGACCGGTGTCGGCCCGGGGGCTTCCTCGTGGTCAACATCTTTGGTGACCGGCACGAGGCGGCGGGCGCGGAGCCGGATACGACGTTCCTGCCGCGCGCCGAGGTGGAGCGGCTGCTCGAGGGCCTCGAGATCGTCGCGTTCGAGGAGGTGGAGGAGGACGGCGGCTCGTTCACGGGTCCGACACACTGGCACCTGTTCGACATCGTGGCGAGGCGCCCGGCATGAGCGGCAGGCCCGCCCGGGAGCGGCCGCCCAGCGTGGAGGCCGTGCTGCGGGTCCTCCGCGAGGAGGTCGAGTGGTCGGAGCCGGAGCCGCTGGCCGACGCCGTCCGCGCCGTCCTGGCGGCCCACCGCGCCTCGATCGCGGCCGGTGGTGAGGCCCGGAGCCCCACGGACCTCGCGAGGGAGGCGGCGGCGGGCCTGGTGTGGGCGGCGGCGCCCCAACGCGTGATCAACGCGACCGGGGTGATCCTCCACACGAACCTGGGGCGTGCGCCCTGGCCCGAGGCCGCCCGCGCCGCCGCCGCGCTTGCCGCCGCGGACTACGGCTATCTGGAGCTGGATCCAGCGACCGGCCGCCGGGGCCGGCGGTTCCGCGCGGCCGAGGACCACCTGGTGGCGCTGACCGGCGCCGAGGACGCGATGGTGGTCACCAACAACGCTGCGGCGCTGCTGCTGGCGGTGGGTCTTGCCGGGCGGCGGGGGTCTGTCGTCGTGTCCCGCGGCGAGCTGGTGGAGATCGGCGGCGGCGTCCGGATCCCGGAGGTCGTCGCCCGGGCCGGCGCCCGACTCATCGAGGTGGGGACGACCAACCGGACCCGCCCGACCGACTTCGAGGCGCCCCTCGCGGAGGGGCGCGCCCGGGCGGTGCTCCGCGTCCACCCCTCGAACTTCACGATGGAGGGGTTCGCGGAAGCGGCGGACCTCGCCGAGGTCGCCGCGATCGCCCACCGTCACGGCGCCCTGGTGATCGACGACCTCGGGTCGGGGGCGCTGCTGGACACGGCCCGGTTCGGCCTCGCGCACGAGCCCACGCCGGCGGAGCGCCTCGAGGCGGGCGCCGACGTGGTGCTGTTCAGCGGCGACAAGCTCGTCGGCGGTCCGCAGGCCGGGCTCGTGGTGGGGCGCCGGGAGCTCGTGGCGCGGATGCGGCGGGACCCGCTGGCGCGTGCCGTCCGGCCCGACAAGGCGATCCTGGCCGCCGTCGCCGCGACCCTGGGGATCTACCGGGCCGGCCGCGCACGGCTCGACATCCCGGTCTGGCGAACGATCGCCCGGGACGCGGCGGAGCTGCGGACCCGAGCCGGGTGGATCGCCGGCCGGTGCGCCGTTGGGGATGATCCGGCGCCGGTCCGGGTCGTCGACCTGCGGTCGCCCATCGGCGGGGGCTCGCTGCCCGGCCAGACGCTGCCATCGGCGGGGGTCGCCGTCGCCTGCGGCTCGCCGGCCCGGGCGGCAGCCGCGCTCCGGCGAGGGGAGCCGCGGATCCTGGCACGCGTCGAGAGCGGCGAGCTGGTGCTTGATCTGCGCACCGTGGACCAGGCCGATGACAGCGGCGTCGCACGGGCGATCCAGGGAATCCTCTGCGATCGATGAGCGTCGTCATCGGCACGGCCGGCCACATCGACCACGGCAAGACGACGCTCCTCCGCGCGCTGACCGGGATCGACGCCGACCGGCTGCCCGAGGAGCGCCGGCGCGGCATGACGATCGACGTCGGGTATGCGCACCTCGTCCTCGAGGACGGCTCGGTGCTGGATTTCGTGGACGTGCCCGGTCATGACCGGCTGGTGGGCAACATGCTCGTCGGGGCGGGCGAGATCGACGCTGCGCTGCTGGTGGTCGCGGCCGATGACGGGCCAAACGCCCAGACCCTGGAGCACCTCGAGCTGCTCGACGCGATCGGCGTTCGCGAGGCCGTGATCGCGGTGACGAAGACGGACCTGGTCGACGCCGACCGGGTTGCCGACGTGACCGGGGCCATCGCGTCGCTGGTCGGGCGCACGCGACTCGCGGGCGCGCCCGTGGTCGGCGTGAGCGGCGTCACCGGCGATGGTGTCGACGAGCTCCGCACGGCCCTTGCGGCGCTGCGCGACCGGGCGGCGGTTGGGCGCCCGCGGGCCGGTTCCGCCCGGCTGGCGATCGATCGCACGTTTGCCATCCGGGGTCGCGGGCTCGTGGTCACCGGGAGCCTGCGCGGCGGCCCCGTTTCCACCGGGTCGACGCTGCGCCTGGTTCCCGGTGGCATCGACCTGCGTGTGCGCGAGGTCCAGGTCCGGGGAGCCACGGTGCCGGCGTCCGACGGCGGGCGCACGGCGCTCCTCGTCGCCGGCGCGGAGGCCGAGCTGCTCGAGCGGGGGCGCATCCTCACGACCGATCCAGCCGTCGTCGCCACGTCGCGAGTCCTCGTCGCGCTACGGCCGCCGGCCGGGCTGGCGGCCATCCGGCGCGCCGCCGGCACCGCTGCCCGTGGGGGGTCCGCGGAGGCGCCCGCGGACCGTGACCGGCTGCGCCTCCACGTGGGCACGGCGCAGGCCGGCGCCCTCGTCGTGCGCGGGCCACGCGAGGCGATCGACCTGCCCGATGGGACGACCCTCGCCATCCTCCGGCTGGACACGGAGATCGCCGCCGCCGCCGGGGACTCGTTCGCGCTGCGCCGGCCGTCGCCGGGCGCGTCCGCGGGTGGTGGCGTGCTCCTTGACCCGTTGCCGCCCCGTGGCGTGTCGCGCCGACGGTTGACGCCGGCGCGGGCGGCCGCGCTTGCGTCCGCGGTGGCGGCGATGACGCGCGGCGATCCGGACGGAGCACCGGCCGTCGCGGATGCGCGCCTCGACCTCCACGGGGTGGTCCGCGAGCGTGACGGCTGGCTCGTGGCCCCGGACGTGCATGCCGCGCTGGCGGCCACCGCGCTGGACCTGGTCCGGGCCCACCACGCCGCGGAGCCGGAGTCTCCGGGCCTGGCGTTGCCGGTCATGCGCTCCGAGCTGGCGCTCGCCGCCCGCCGCCGCGCGACCCTGGGTCGCGCGGCGGCCGAGGACGTCGCCCGTGCTGAGGTCGACCGGCTGGTTGCCGATGGGACCCTGGCCCGGGACGGCGAGCGGCTGCGGGACCCGGAACGGGCCGCGGGGCTGCCGGCCGCGACGCTGGCGGCGATGGACCGACTGGAGACCGCGCTCTCGGTTGCCGCACCCCCGGCGCTCTCGGTGGCCGCACGCGACGCGGGCTGCCCGGCTGACGGCGTCCGGGCGCTCGAGACCGCGGGCCGGATCGTTCGCCTCGAGGACGATCTTGCCTGGGGGGCGGGGACCTACCGGGAGCTGGTGCGCAAGGCGCTGGCGATGGCCGCCGCGGCGCCGCTCGCCCCCGCCGCCTTCCGCGACGCCACGGGCACCAGCCGGCGCTACGTGCTGGTGGTCCTCGAGGACCTCGACCGGCGGGGTCTCCTTCGCCGCACCGATCTGGGCCATGTCCTGGGCCCCACGACGATCGCCCGGATGCAGGCCCGGGCGGCCGCCGCGCGGGAGCCCCGCGGGTGACGATCGCTGCCATCGTGCTTGCCGGCGGGGCCTCGTCCCGCTTTGGCGGTGACAAGCTGGCCGCGGCGTACCTGGGGCGGCCGGTCCTCCATCACGCCCTGGCGGCGGTCGCGGCGGTTGCGGATCCGGTGGTCCTGGTGCTCGCCCCGGACGCCGCTGTCCCGGCGCTTCCGGCCGGGCTCGGGGCAGCGCTGCTCGTTGCGCGGGACGCCGTGGCGTTCCAGGGGCCGCTGGCCGGGCTGGCCGGGGGCATCGACGCGCTCCCGGCCGGCATCGACCGGGCAATCGTGGTTGCGGGCGACATGCCGACGCTCGTGCCCGGCGGTGCTCCATGCGCTGCTCGACGCCGTGGTCTCCGATGCCGGCGACCGGGGTCGCCTGCCTGGAGGCGGACCCGGAGTCCCCGCTGCCCATGGCCGTACGGCCGTCGCTCGCGGGCCCAGCAGCCGCCCTCCTCCTGGCGGCCGAGCGCCGCAGCCTGCGGGCGCTCGTCGCGGCCGTCCCCTCGGTCGCGGTCCCGTCGGCCACCTGGCGGCGGCTGGATCCCGACGGGGTAACGCTCCGCGATGTCGACACGCCGGGGGATCTCGGGGGGTTGAGGCATGCTCTGGGCCTGGCGGCCGAGCGGGCTCGACCAGGGATGACTCACTCCTCGATTTGAGGCGAGCTCGCACGCGGGCCTTCTCTCGCCCCGCGTCAGCCGCCCAGCCCGGGCGCCTCGTGCACGGCCACGCCCTCGATGAACGTCGCGACGGCGTGGGTCTCGCCGATGGGTCCCGCGCCGGGTCGTCGAACAGGTCGCGATCGAGCATCGCGAGGTCGGCCAAGCGCCCGGCGCCAGCACGCCCGCCTCGTCGAGGTGGTTGGCGTAGGCGGAGCCGGCGGTCGCGGCGGTCAGGATGTCCACCAGCTCGAGGCGCTCCTCGGGCAGGAACGGCTCGGTGCCGCGCGCCTCGTCCGGGACCCGGTTGACCGCGACCTCCATCTGGACGAACGGGTCCGGCGTGGACACGCTCCAGTCCGAGCCCATGACGAGGGTGGCCCCGTGGCGACGAAGCGAGCGGAACGGGTACTGGCGCGCGGACACGACGGGCCCAGGATCGGCAGCGTCAGCTCCGTCCATCTGCGCTTCAGCACGGCCCAGTACGGCTGCGCGTTCGCCAGCGCCCCCAGCCTGCGGAACCGGGCCAGGTCGTCGGGATGGACGACCTGGAGGTGGGCCAGGTGGGGCCGGGTGTCGGACCAGCCGTTGGCTCGCCGGGCCGCCTCGACCGCATCGAGCGCCTGGCGCACGGCCCGGTCGCCCAGCGCATGGAAATGCGGCTGGAACCCGAGGGCGTCGAGTCGCACGACGGCCTGCTTGAGCACCTCCGGGTCGATGAAGTCCTTGCCCCGGTTATCCGTCACGTGGCCGGCGACATCGAGGTACGGCTCGGTCATCGACGCCGTCTGGTTCTCCACGATCCCATCGACCATCAGCTTCACGCTGGTCGGTGAGAACCGGCCGACGGGTCCCCTGGCACGTCGCTCGACGAGTGACTCGATCTGCCCCAGGCCCTCGTCGCGCTCCCACCACAGGCCCCCAACGACCCGCGCGGTCAGCTCGCCGGATGCGCGCCAGCGACCGGTACGCGGCCTCCTCGACGGGGGTCACCCAGGCGTCCTGCCAGTTGGTGATGCCCAGCGAGTGGAGATACCGCTGGCTCTCGAGCGTGGCCCGGCGGAGGTCGTCGGCCGTGGGCGGTGGGATGAGGCGCTCCACGAGCGCCATCGCCCCCTCGTGGAGGGTGCCGGACGGGGTGCCGTCCGGATCGCGGGCGATCCGGCCATCGTCGGGGTCGGCCGTGCGCGGCCGAGATGCCGGCCCGGTCGAGCGCGGCCGGGTTGACCCACGCGTCGTGGCCGTCGCGGTTGGGCAGGAAGATCGGGCGGTCCGGGCAGACCCGGTCGAGGTCCTCCCGCCGCGGCAGGCCGCCCGGGAAGTCCGCCAGCGACCAGCCGCCACCCGTGATCCATTCGACATCCGGGTTGGCGCTGCGTGTAGGCCGCGACGGCGGCCAGGTAGTCGTCAAGTCCGTGGAGCCCGTGGAGCTCGCAGCGGATGCGCGCGAGGCCCGCCATCGGTGGGTGGACGTGGCTGTCGCCGAAGCCTGGCGTCACGGTGCGGCCGCGGAGCTCGATGACCCGGGTGCCCGGGCCCACCAGGGGCCGCACGTCGCGGTCGCCACCCACGGCGGCGATGCGGCCCCCGCGGACGGCCATGGCCTCCGCCCAGGTCTTCGCGGCATCGGCGGTGAAGATCCGTCCCCCGGTCAGGACGAGGTCGGCGGCAGTCTCGCTCGGCATGGCCCGCAGGATGACAGGGAGTCCTGCCGACGACGCGCCCGTTTCGAGGCATGCGCCCGATGCCCGCGCGCGGCGGGCTGGCGGCGCGCGATCAGCTAACGGCGGACACCTCGCCGGCCTCGCGCCCACCGCCGGCAGCCGCCGCATCGTCCGCGTCCTCGCCGGGTCGCGGCCGCAGCCCGACCCAGTTCGCGAGCGCCCCGCCGAGCAGCAGCGCGGCGCACACCGTGGCGGCGACGTGCAGGGCATCGACCGAGGCCACCCGGGCGGCGTCGACGAGCATTCCGGTGGCGCCGGCACCGGGCTTGTTGAGGGGCTGGACCAGGGCCCGCGCCGCCGGGTCCGACGGGTCGAACCCCGGGACCGCGCCGGCCAGCGCCGCGTAGAAGGACCCCGACACCACCACGAAGATGACGGCCGAGAGCAGCGGTTGTCCGATCCGGCTGATCGAGTTGTTGATCGCGGAGGCGAGGCCGGCGTTCGCCACCGGCACGGAGCCCATCAACGTCGTCGTCAGCGGCGCGACGACGAGCGAGATCCCGAGCCCGAACAGCAGCATGGCCGGCAGGATGTCGACCAGGACCGAGATCGGCGGCAGCACCGTCGCAGCGTCCCCCAGGGAGAGCCGCCACGCATCCGTCGTGGCCGGGACGCGGGCGAGCCACAGCAGTCCGGACGCCATCAGGACGGGCCCGATCACCAGGAACGGCCGCACCCCGATCCGTCCGGCAGCCGATCCGACCCGGGCGGAGAGGACCGTGAGCAGGATCCCCGTGGGCAGCCCGACGATGCCGGCGGCCGTCGCCGAGTAGCCGATCGTGTTCTGGAGGAACAGCCCCTGGAACGTGAAGATCGTGTACAGCGCGCCGTAGATCAGCAGCGTTGACAGGTTGATGGTCGCGAAGCGCCGACGCCTGAAGAGCCCCAGGGGGACGAGCGGGTGGCGGCGCCGCACCATGAGCGCCGGGAACGCGACCAGGGCCACGAGCCCGACCGCCAGCGAACCCCACGCGAGCGGGTCCTGCCATTGCCGGTCCTGTCCCCGGATCGCGCCGAACGCCAGGCCACCGACGGCGACGACCGCCACGGCCGCCCCCAGCCAGTCGAAGGTGCCCGGCGCATCGTCGGCCTTCGTCTCCGCCATGTGCCGCCGGGTGGCCCACAGGGCGATCGCCACCAGGGGGACGTTCACGAGGAATGCCGCCCGCCAGCTCACGCCATCGACGAGGAGCCCGCCGACCACCGGTCCCACGAGGGTCGTCGCCGACGTCGCGGCGGCCCAGATCCCGAACGCGCGGGCCCGAGCCTGCCCATCGAACAGCGCCGTGAGGATCGCGAGCGAACCGGGGACGAGCAGCGCGCCCGCCGCGCCCTGGATCAGCCGGAAGACCACGAGCATCTCCAGCGTGGGCGCAAGGCCGCACAGGACCGACGCGGCGCCGAACCCGACGAGCCCGATGCCGAACACGCGGCGACGGCCGTGATAGTCGGCCAGGGCCCCCCCGAGGATCAGCAGCGCGGCCAGGATGGCGAGATAGGCCGAGACCACGTAGGTCTGGCCCTCGAGCACCGAGACGAGGCTCGCCGGCAGCTCCTCACCGATCCTGGGCAGGGCCAGGTTCACCACGGTGCCGTCGAGGAACACCATCGACGAGCCGAGGATGGCCGCGAGCATGGTCCAGCGTTGGGACGAGGTCACCGGGTCACCATCTTGCGCGGAGTGTCGCAGCAGGGTCCTTCACCCGTCCACCCGCGGGTCGTGCACTATGCTGCGGCCGATGAACGGACCCGTGGCGCTCGTCGGCGCCGGTGAATTCCTGGCCCCGATGGCAGAGTTCGATCGGGGTCTGCTCGACGCGACCGGCCGCGCCCGGCCTCGTGTCGTGATCCTGCCCACGGCCGCCGCCCCGGACGGTGAGCGCACCTTCCGGACCTGGGCGGACATGGGGGTGGAGCACTTCGCGGCGCTGGGTGCCGAGGTGGAGCCGGTCCTGGTCCGCTCCGTCGCCGACGGATACGACGCGGCCTCCCTCCAGGCGATCGGGGAGGCGGATCTCATCTATCTCTCCGGCGGGCATCCCGGACACCTGCTCAGGGTCCTGTTCGAGTCGCCCGTGGGCGGGGCGCTGGCCGAGGCGCACGCCCGCGGTGCCGTGCTCGCCGGGTGCTCGGCGGGGGCCATGGCGCTCGTGGGCAGGATGATCGGGTTCCGAACGCTGCCCAGGGTGCGGATCCCGCTGCCGCTGCTGATCCGCTGGCGTCCGGGGCTGGGGCTCGTCGCCGGGGTGGCCGTGCTCCCGCACTACGACGCCTGGCCGGAGCCCCTGTCCGCGATGGTCGCCCTCCAGGCCCCGAAACGGACGGTCGTCCTCGGGATCGACGAGGAGACCGCCATCGTGGGCCGGAACGGCGCCTGGCAGGTTCACGGCTCCGGGCGGGTGACGGTCTGGCGCGGTCGCCACCGGGAGCGCTACCGCAGGGGCGAGGCCTTCCGGATCTGAGCCGGGGCGCCGGGCGTCTCCCAGACCGAGACGTGCTGCAGGCTCTCACCCGTGAACGGCTCGCCACGCCAGCCTGCCCAGCGATCCCGGAGCCGCATCCCGGCCAGCTGCGCCATGAGGTCGAGCTCTGCCGGCCAGACGTAGCGGAACGGGATCGAGAACCGATCGCCGCGCCCATCGGTCACGTCCACATGGTTGGACACCAGCCCCTGGCTCGCGAGGTCGTATTCGTCAAAGCCGAAGGTCGTGTCGCCGACATGGAACGGGTGGATCGTCTGGCCCGGCGGGAGCCAGCGGAGGCGCGGGATCATCACCTCGATCACGAACGTTCCGCCCGGTTCCAGGTGGCGGGCGACGTTGCGGAAGCACTCGACCTGGGCCCCTTGCGTGGTCAGGTTCATGATCGTGTTGAACACGAGATAGGCCACCCGGAACGTGCCATCCGCGGTCGCGGAGGCGAAATCGCCGATCGTGACGGCGATGGTCTCGCCACCGGGCTTGGCTCGCAGCCGCGCGGCCATCGCCCGCGACAGCTCGATCCCGGCCACCTCGATCCCGCGCGCGGCCAGGGGGATGGCGATCCGCCCGGTCCCGATCCCCAGCTCCAGCGCGCGCCCGTCCCCTGCCAGCCCGGCCAGCAGGTCCACCGCCGGCCCCACCACGTCGGGCTCGAACATGTCGGCGGATTCGACGTCGTAGGTGGCGGCCACCGGCTCGGCGAAGTAGCCGTCGTCCGGCGCGCGGCGATCGCCGTCGTCCACCCCGCCCCCGGTCACCCAGGCTTGACCTGGCGGAAGCAGTCCGAGCAATACACCGGCTTGTCCATGCGCGGCCGGAACGGGACCTGCGCCTGGTTGCCGCACGACGAGCAGACCGCGACGAAGTACTCCCTCGGGGCGCGGTCGTCGGGGCGCTCGTAGCCGCGCGGTCCGCCCGCGGCATAGGCATCGCCGCTGTCCCGGGTTGCGCGCCGGTAGGCCCGGCAGGAGGTGCAGCGCTTGGGGTCGGACGTGAACCCCTTCTCCGCGTAGTACTCCTGGTCGGCCGCCGAATGGATGAACTCCACCCCGCAATCGGCGCAGGTGATCGTCCGGTCGACGTAGGTCATGTGGTTGCTCCTCCCGGGCTCGCGATGTGGCAGTGCTGGTGCGGGCCCGGCCCGGGAGATGCGCGTTGGCGGTCGCGGCGGGGAGTCAGCCGGGGCCTCCGGGCTTGTTGGCACGCGCTCGGAGTCCCGGGGTCGGGGCGCACTGGTGTCGTCTGGCCAGCATACCGCCGCTCGCGATTGCGGCTGAGGAAGGCTGTTCGTCCGCTCGCGGCGTGTCGCTGGCGGTGCCATCCAACCTGTCACAATGGGCGGCGAGACTCGGCGTGGCGAGACGGGAGCGATGGGGGCGCCCGGATCGCAACCGGGTCCCAGGGGCAACCGGCCCCGCCTGAGCGACGTGCGGCCCTCTGCCAGGGTGCTGTCGTCGGGGGGCGAGGTGCGGCCGCTCGTGGGGCCCGGTCGGTGCGCCCGCCGGCGGACACATGGAGGCAGCCCACCGCATGCTCCGGCTCCTGCACACCGCGGACGTGCATCTCGGCGCGCGCCATGCCGATCTCGGCGAGGCCGCCGCCGCCCAGCGCGAGCGCCAGTTCGCCGCCTTCGTCGCCAGCGTGGATCTCGCGCTCTCGGAGAAGGTGGACCTGTTCCTCGTCGCCGGGGACCTGTTCGACTCCAATGTCCAGCCCCGCCGCTCCGTGGAACGAGTCGCGGCGGAGCTTGGACGCCTGGTCAGGGACCGGGTCCGGACGGTCATCATCCCGGGCACCCACGACGTGTACGACCGCTCGTCCGTCTACCGCGCCTACGACCTCGCGGCCATGGCCGGCGCAGCGGCGGGTGACGACCTGGTCACGGTGCTCACGCCGGAGCGCCCCTGGGTGCACCTCGACGCCCTGGACGCCGTGATCCACGGCCCGGTCTTCGCCACCAAGCGGGCCCCCCACAGCCCCCTTCGGGACCTCGCCTCGGTGAGCACGCCGGAGGCGACCTGGCGGATCGGGCTGGTCCACGGCGCCATCGCGATCCCTGGCCGCACGGACCATGACGAGGTCGTGATCACGACCGACGAGATCGCCGCCAGCGGGCTGGACTACCTCGCGCTCGGTCACTGGCACGGCGCCCAGGTCGCCAGGGCCCGCGGCGTGACCTACGCGTATGCGGGGGCCCCGGAGCCCGTGGCGCTGGACCAGGACAAGGCGGGCAAGGTCCTGCTCGTGACCCTGGACCAGCAATCGGGCGACAAGCAGGTCAGCGTCGAGGAGCGAGTGGTCGGGAAGACCACCTTCGAGCGGATCGAGATCGACGCCGCCACCCTCGAATCGCAGCCGGCCCTCGTGGCCCGCCTCCGCGCCGCCGCGGACCGGGACCGCGTCCTGGACGTACGGCTGATCGGCGTCCGTCCGGACGCGCTGGACCTGGACACCGCGGAGGTCGAGGAGGCGCTCAAGCGCGACGTCCTCCGCATCCGCGTGCGGGACCACAGCCAACCGCCGCTGACCGACGGGGTCCTGCCCCCCGCCGAAACGGTCGCCGGGGCGTTCATCCGGACCATCGAGGGGCGGATCACGGCGCTCGAGGGCACCGACGGGTCGTCCGGCGCGACAGCCGGGCAGGAGGCGGAGGAGCTGCGTGACGTCCTTCGCCTTGGACGCCTGCTGCTCGCGGGCCGGGAGGTGACGCTGTGAGGATCAGCAGCCTCTCCGTTCGCGACCTGCGCCGCTACCAGGACTCGACGATCGAGCTGGCACCCGGCCTGACCGTCGTCCGGGGGCCCAACGAGGCGGGCAAGTCCACCCTCCAGCGGGCGATCGAGCTGGCCCTGACCCGCAAGCCGACGACGACGGCCGCCGATATCGACGGGCTTGCCCCGTGGGGCTCCGGCCCCGAAGCGCGGCCCTGGGTCGCGCTCTCGTTCACCTGGGATGACGAGGACGGCGTCATCCACGAGGGTCGCCTCGAGAAGCACTTCCTGGGCGCCAGGGGCACGGTTCGGCTCGAGGTCGGCGACGAGATCGTGACCGATCCGGTCCGTGCCGACGAGCTGCTCGCCGAGCTCTCGGGTGTGCCCACCGAGGGCTTCTTCCGGTCCACGGCGTCGGTCCGGCACCACGAGCTGGCCGGGCTCCAGCGCGACGAGGCCGCGCTGCGGGACCGCCTCCAGGCATCGATCAGCGGTGCGGACCGGGGCACCAGCCGCGCGAAGAAGCAGCTCGATCGCGCGCTGCGGCGGGCTCCGCGCGAGCGGGGCCAAGAACCCGGGCCGGCTCAAGGTGGCCGAGGACGCCCTGGGCGATGCCACCGCGCAGCTTCGGCTCGGGGAGGAGGGCCTCGCCAGGCTCGAACGGGACCGAGACACGCTGTCGCTTGCCCGCGAGCGCCGCACCGAGACGGAGAAGGCGCTGCTCGAGCGCCGTGCCCTGCTGGACAAGGCCCGCCAGGCCGAGCGGCTGACCTCCGAGCGGGAGGCCGCCCGTGAGCGGTACGAGCGGCTCCGCAGCGCGGTCATCGTGCGCGACGAGCTGGCCGACCTGGACGCGAACCACCCGTCACCCCAGCCCGTCGCCGTGCTCAAGCCGGCCGTCGAGCGGCTTCGGGCCCTGGAGACCAAGATCGCGACCCTCGAGGCGATGCTGCAGGGCGAGGTCCAGGTCAGCTTCGAGGCCAAGCCGGAGACGCGCTGGCGCCCGTTGTCGAGGCTCGCCCTGGTCCTGGCCGTCATCGGCATCCTGGTGGCTGCGGGCGGGTTCGCGCTCGACGCGCTCGGGATCGTGGCGCTGGGCCCGGCCCTGCCGGCGGTGGGTGGCGGGCTGGCGGTCGTCGCCGTCGGGTTCGGCATCGTGGGCTGGTGGCTTCGCCGCAAGGACCGCGTCCAGCAGCAGCTCCAGGACGTGGAGGTGGATCGCCGTCTCCGCGGTCGGTCAGAGATCGAGCACGAGCTCAAGGCGGCCAACGTCGATCGGACGGCCGAGCTCGAGGCGCTTGCCGTCGAGATCACCGCCGAGGCCGAGGAGCGCCTCCGGGTCGAGGAGGCGCATGTCGCCCAGATCGACGAGCGCCGGGCGCGCCTCGCGGGGCTCGTGGGCGATGAGCCGCGGGACCGGCTGCCGGACCTGCGGGACGCCTCGGCCCTGGAGATCGAGCAGAAGACATCGGCGCTCGATGCCCTGGGCCCGATCGCCAAGGAGCCCCGGGCGAGGGAGCGCCTGGAGGTCGAGGTCGCGGATGCCGAGCGCCAGCTGGAGCGCGCCCGCGACGAGGAGGCCGATGCCCGCGCCCGGGTCGAGCAGAACCCGGTGGACGCCGAGGAGGTCGCCGGCCTGGCCGAGCGGGTGGCGACCTGGACGGAGGAGCTGGCCGCCCTCAAGCGCCGCGAGCGCGTCTACGCCCTCACCCTGCGCGAGATCAACGCGGCGGAACAGGCCACCATGCAGCGCGCCACACGCTACCTCGAGCGTCGCATGGTCAAGGATCTCGCCCGCGTGACCGATGGCCGCTATCGCCGCGTCCGGGTGGACGACACCAACCTCAGCATCGACGTGTTCTCACCCGAGAAGGGCGACTGGGTGCCGGTGTCGGACCTTTCACAGGGCACGCTCGATGTCGTGTACCTCGCGGCCCGGCTGGGCCTGGTGCGGCTCGTGACCGGCGACCGCCGGCCACCGCTGGTCCTCGACGACCCGTTCGTGACCCTGGACGACCGCCGCGCCCCGCGGGCACTCGAGCTGCTGCGCGAGGTCAGTGCCGATTTCCAGGTGATCTACCTCACCACCTCGACCCGGTACGACGCGCTGGCGGACAAGGTCGTGGAGCTCGCCGGTCCCACCGCCACGGACCCCCATGTCGAGGCCGAGGAGGCCGCGCCTGCCTGAGCTCGGACCGGGCATCATCGTGGTCGTCCTGGGCCTCACGTCGGCGGTGACCTGGGGGACCGGGGACTTTGGCGGCGGGCTGCTGAGCCGCCGGGCGCCCCTGTTCGGCGTGGTCGGCCTGACGCAGATCACCGGGATGTTCGCGGCGCTCGCGCTCGCGGTCGCCCTCGGCGAGCCGGTGCCGACGTTCCCGGACATCGGGTGGGCGATCGGCGCGGGGATCGGTGGGATCGTCGGGATCTCGTGCCTCTACCGCGGCCTCGCCGTGGGACGCATGGGCGTCGTGGCGCCGACCACCGGAATCATCGCGGCCACGGTCCCGGTCCTGGTCGGGTTCGCGATGCAGGGCATCCCGGTGCCGGCGACCATCGCGGGGATCGTCGGTGCCCTGGTCGCGGTCGGGCTCGTCACGCGGGCGCCGGGTGTTGGCAGCGACCGGCCGTCGGGCCTGGAGTGGGCGGTCGTCTCGGGCATCGCCATCGCCTGGTTCAACATCTGCATCGGCCAGTTCAGCGGCGACAGCGCCTTCGGGCTGCTGGTCATCATCCGGCTCCTGCAGGCGATCGTGATGGCCTTGCTGATCGTCCTGTGGCGTCAGCCCTGGCGGCTCCCCGCGGACATCCTGGGCAAGCTGCTGGTCATCGGCCTGCTGGACATGATCGGGAATGCGGCGTTCATCCTCGCCGCCCAGGCCGGCGACCTCGCCGTCGCCGTGGTGCTGTCATCGCTGTACCCCGTGGTCACCGTGGTGCTGGCGATCGCCATCCTGCGCGAGCACCTGTCCCGCAGCCACGTGGCCGGCATCGTCCTGACCGCCATCTCGATCGTCCTGATCACGGCCGGGTCGGCCGGAGGGTGATCGTGGCCGGTACGATGCGCCCGTGAGGATCTCCGCCAAGGTCGACTACGCGGTCCGCGCCCTGTGCGAGCTCGCCGCTCACCAGGCCGATGTGCCCCTCAAGGCCGAGCAGATCGCCACCGCCCAGGAGATCCCGCTCTCGTTCCTCGAGAACATCCTCGTGGACCTGCGGCGCGCCGGGTTCGTGCGCTCGCTCCGCGGGCAGGTTGGCGGCTACCGGATGGCGAAGCCGGCGTCCGAGATCACGATCGCCGACGTCATCCGGGCCGTGGAGGGTCCGCTCGCCGATGTTCGCGGGCTGCGGCCCGAGCACCTGGAGTTCACGGGCTCCGCCACGGCGCTTCGCGACGTCTGGCTGGCGACGCGCGTGGGGCTGCGGCGGGTCCTGGAGCGGATCACCATCGGGGACGTGGTGGCCGGCAGCATCCCGCCCGACGTCGCGGTCCTGCTCGAGGACCCGGACGCGCTCATCCCGCACTGACCCGCGTGCCGGGCGGCACCTCGGGCCCGTTCGCGCTAGGTGGTCAGGAGCCCCCGCTTCTCACGGATGCGCCGATCCAGCGTCCCGAACACCAGCGAGTCCAGCACGATCCCGATGATCAGGATCACCAGCATGGTCGCCAGCAGGCCCTGCGCGTCGGACAGCTCCCGGTTGACCTGGAGCAGCTGGCCAAGGGACGCCTGGTTGGCGATGACCACGATCAGCTCGCCGGCCATCAGGCTCCGCCAGGCGAACGCCCATCCATTCTTGATGCCCGCCATGAACGAGGGCATCGCCGCCGGCAGGATGACGTGGCGGTACTCGTCGATCCCCGTCGCACCGAGCACGCGGCCGGCCCGCCGGAGCACGGGCGGGATGTGGTCGATGCCGTGGATGAGCCCGTTCGCGATCGACGGGGCCGCGCCGAGCACCACGACGAACGTGATGGCTTCCTCGGACAGCTTGAACAGCAGGATCGCCAGCGGGAACCAGGCGATCGAGGGCATGGTCTGGAGCCCGGTGATGAGCGACCCGATGGCCGCCCGCATGATCCGGAATCGCGTCACCATCGCCCCGATCGCCACCCCGATGACGATGGCCGCGGCAAAGCCCCAGATGCCACGCCGAAACGTGGTTGCCACGGCCAACCACAGTTGCGGTGTCTGCAGGTCCGACGCGAGCCGGGCCAGCACGTCAACCGGGCTCGGCAGCACGTACTGGGGGCGCCAGCCGGTCCAGACGACGGTCTGCCACAGCAGGAAGACCATGCTCAGCGCAAGCACCTTCGGCCACAGGCCGGACCAGGTGCGCCGGAGCGGGGACGCCGGGCCGACCAGCGGCGCGGCCAGGGCGTCCAGCCCGGCGACCTCCGCCCGGGATCGGGGCAGGTGCCGGATGCTAGCGGCCATGGCTGGCGACCTCCTCACGCAGCCGCGCCGTCACGAGCGCGGCGAGCGCGGCGACGTCCGGATCCTCGATCCGGCGCGGCCGTGGGATGTCCACGCAGAACTCCTCGGCCACTCGACCGGGCCGGCTGGTCAGCAGCACGATCCGGTCGCCGAGGCGTGCCGCCTCGCGGACGTTGTGGGTCACGAACACGATCGTGCAGCCGGTCTGCTGCCAGATCCGCTCCAGCTCGTCGTGCAGGATGTCGCGGGTCATCGCGTCCAGCGCGCCGAACGGCTCGTCCATGAGCAGGATCTCCGAGTCGCGGGCGAGGGCCCGCGCCAGGGCAGCGCGCTGGCGCATCCCGCCCGAGAGCTCGTGCGGCTGGCGATCCGCGAAGGCCGTGAGCTGGACCAGCTCGAGAAGCTCGGCGACACGCTCACGCCGCTCCCGGGTGGGGACCTTTCGGAGCTTGAGCGGCAGCTCGACGTTGCGCTCGACGGACAGCCACGGGAACAGGGCCGCATCCTGGAACATGAAGGATGGGTCGTCGGCACGGTGGACGGATCCGGTGGTCGGGGCGTCGAGGCCCGCGATCAGGTTGAGCAGCGTGGACTTGCCGCACCCCGAGGCGCCGAGGATCGACACGAACTCGCCCTCGTGGACGGTCAGGCTGATGTCCTCGAGCGCGGTCACGGACCCGGAACCGGCGGGGAACACCTTGGTGACGGCATCGATCCGGACGGTGACCCGCCCGCCCGCGGTGGCCGGCGACTCGGGCGCGGACGGCCGCTCATCACCGCGTTCGGGAGCGCGGAGGGCGATCATCGGCCCATGACCTCCGGCCGGCCGAGCGCCTTCAGGAGCGCGTTGAGCGGCGCGAGGTCGTACAGGCCCGTGAGATCACCCGGGTCCTCCAGCAGCCCGACGGCGATCGCGTCCTCCGCTGAGGTCGCGAGCGACGACGCGATCGGGTCGACCGTGAAGGTCAGGTTGCCCCACGCCGCCCTGAGCAGGCTGTCGCCGAGCTTCTTCGTCGTCCACTTCTGGATCTCCGCGTTGACGATCGCCTGCGCCTGATCCGGGTGTTCGTTGGTGAAGTCCACGGCTCTGATGGTCGCGAGCAGGATCCGCCGGATGACCTCCGGGTTCGCTTCCATGTACCGGCGGGAGACGAGAAGGTGCGTCGTGACGTACCGGCCGTCCGGCCACAGGTCCCGCTCGTCGACCAGCACCCTGGCGCCGGCATCCTCGATGAGCCGGGTCGCCCACGGCTCCGGGACCCAGGCGCCGTCGATGGTGCCCGCGATGAAGGTGTCGAGGGTCTGCGAGTTGTCCTGCGGGACGACGGACACGTCGCCGCCGCCGGCCGTGTCCGTGGACAGCCCCTGATCCCTGAGCCACGAACGAAGCGCGACGTCCTGGGTGTTGCCGAGCGACGGGCTCGCAACCTTCCTGCCCCTGAGGTCGGCAGCCGTGTCGATCCCGGGGCGAACGACGAGGAACGCGCCGCCCGAGGTGGAGCCCGAGATCACCTTGAAGTCGCCCCCGGCCTTGGAGAAGGCGTTGATGGCCGGGTTGGGACCGATGAACGTGATGTCGATCGCGTCGGCGAACAGCGCCTCGACGGCACTGGTGCCCGAGTTGAACGCCGAGACCTGGACCGTCGCCTTGGGCAGCAGCTCCGACAGCTGGCCACCGTCGGCGAGCGCCACCAGGCCGGGAGCGTGGGTGATGTTGGGGAACACCCCGAACCGGATCGTCACCGCGTCGTCGATGGGGCCGGGGACCCCCATCGTCGGCCGAGATGGCCGCGGCGGGTGCGGGACTGGGCAAGGACGCCCCGCTCCCACACGACACGGTCAGCAGCAGGGTGATGGCGGCGAGGGCAGGGACCCTGCCACCCACAGATGAGCCCATCGCGTTTCCCTTCCGCCTTTCACATCTTTCGACCTTTGTCGACCAACAAACTGAACATTAGCACACGGGTGGGGTGCCTGTCGCGGATGGCACGGCTCATGGCGGAGTAGCGGTCGTCAAGCTCTCGCCGGCACGCGCACGACCAGGGCGCTGTCGATGTCGATCGCGGTGGTGAGCCGCCACACGTTCTCGAATCCCTCCCGGGCCAGCTGACCGTCCGCGAGCGCGCGGCCGAGATCGGCCAGGTGCGAGCGGACGGCGTCGTCCGGGACCGCGAGCCGCCCCGGGCGTGCCCGGTTCCTCGCCAGCACCAGGTCCGCCGGCAGGTCGAGCGCGATCGCGATCGCCGGCAGGCCGGCGATCGAGGCCTCGCGGAGCAGGGCCGCCCGGGCGCGGGCCGTCACGTTGGTCGCGTCGACCACGGTCAGGCGGCGGTCATGGAGTCGCCTGCGCAGGGCTCCGTGGAGGGCCGCGAACGCGGGCCGCGTCGCGCGCTGATCGGTGGGGTCGCCGCTCACCAGCCCGCGGTAGGCGTCCGACGAGAGGATCTCGTCCGCACCGAAATGCTGCGCCGCGAACGTGGACTTGCCGGCCCCCGCGGCGCCCACGAGCACGACCAGGCAGGGATCAGGGAGTCGGATCTCGGAGGGCATGGGGCGCGCCCCCGGGCGCCGGTGCACCTTCGGGCGCGGGCGTGCTCTTGGGCGTCGGCGTGGATGCGGGTGTCGGCGTGGGCGTGCTCTTGGGCGTGGGCGTCGATGCGGGTGTCGGCGTGGGCGTGCTCTTGGGCGTGCTCTTGGGCGTGGGCGTCGATGCGGGTGTCGGGGTCGGTGACTTGGTGGGCTTGGGGGTCGGCTTGGGGGTCGGCTTGGGGGTCGGCTTGGGGGTCGGCTTGATCCCGCACGTGGTCGATGTGGTCGGCCGCTTGGTCGGCCCCGAGCCCGCGGCGGGCATTGCATCGAACCCCTTGGGCCGGACGCCCGTCGGCGTGAACAGCTTGGCCGCCATCGCCCGGATTTGCTTGACCTGGGGAAGCTGGATCGAACCGCGAGCGTCATAGCCGCTCTTCACGTACGGGTGGCCCAACACGAACCGGAACGTGTCATTGCGCCCGACCTGGCTCGCGGCGTCGATCCAGTCGGCGATGAACGACGGCTTGATGTTGGTGCTGACCGTCTCGCCCACGCCCTTGAGGAACTTGGCCGGGTTCTCGAGCAGGCCTCCCTTGACGATCTTGTCGCGCAGGGCGGCGATCACCTCCTGCTGGCGCGCCTGGCGGGTGAAGTCGCTCTCGCCGGCGGCCTTGCGGCTGCGGGCGTAGGCGAGGGCATTCTGGCCGTTGAAGTGGTAACGGCCGGGCGTGATGCTGAACCCTTTGAAGTCCTGGTAGGTATACGTGGGGTCGCAGAAGCCGTCGGTCACGGTGACGTTGATGCCGCCGACGCCGTCCACGAGATCGACGAACCCGTTGAGGTTGACCTCGGCCCACATCTCGATGTGGATCTTCAGCAGCTGGCCGATCGCGGCGGCAAGGACGGATTCACCCCGCTTGGCACCAGCGAAGGCCTTCGGGTTGTGGTTCGCGAACGACACCAGGCCGTTGATCTTCCCCTTGTAGACCCGCCCATCGGGGAGCGGCACGTCAACCATGTCGCGCGGCAACGAAAGCATCGAGACCGTGTTGCCGACCGGGTCGAGCGAGGCGACGATCATCGTGTCGGTCAGGAACGTGTGCACGTTCGGGCGCCCCGAGTCCACGCCGATCAGCAGCACGTTGACGCGGGGAACCTCCGGCACCTCGGACGGTTCGAGCGAGGCGGAGGGAGACGGGAGCGCGGAGGCGTCCGGATCCACCGCGAAGTCGGGATCGTTGGAGGCGACCGGCACGGGGCTCGAATCCGGCACCCAGGCTTCGCCCCCGTCGACCGGCGCGTAGACCTCGGCCGCGGCGTCCCGGGCGTCCAGGGTCAGGCCGGCGACCACCAGCTGCGGCGCAGCGACGATGGCGATGGCGACGATGGCCGCCACGATCGTGGACGCCGAACCCCGGATCGGCGTGATCTGGCGAACCGCGGCGAGCGCGCCCAGCCGCCACGCGAGCAGCAGCCCCTGGATCACGAGCAGCACGGCGAGCACCTGCGGGTCGAACAGGCGGGCCGCGAGCGAGGTCACGCTGCTGCCGAGGAGCAGCGCCACGCCAATCCCCACCAGCACGAACGCGGGCAGGGCCAGGATCAGGGCCCAGCGCCGCCGCCCGGCGACGAGGTGGCCAAGACCCGGGAACACGGCATTGAGAATCAGCAGGCGCTCAGCAGAGGAGGCGGGCGCAGGACGGTCGGTCGGGGACATCGGGCGAAGGATCGGCTGCTTCGCCGATTTTCGCAACTCGACCCTGGCCGCGCTCCGGTACGGTGGCGTCGTGATGCCAGCCAGCCTCCGGCCGACCATCGACTGGCGCCGTCTCGTCGCCGTGTTCTGGGTGACACAGCTCGTGGAGACGCTGGGCGTGAGCCAGGTCTACGCGCTGCTGCCGGCCTACCTGCGAGAGCTCGGTGTGCCGGAGGCGGACCGGCTGCCATTCATCGGCCTCTACGGCTCGCTCATCTTCGTGCTCGGGCTGCCGCTGGTCCCGTTGTGGGGGGTCTGGGCGGACAAGATCAGCCGCAAGGCCGTCATCGTGCGCAGCTCGTTGGTCATGGCGATCGTGCTCACGCTGGCCTCGCTTGCCCGGGAGCCATGGCAGATGGCCGTCGCGGTGATGCTCATCGGGCTCCAGCTCGGCAACACCGGCGTCATGCTGGCCGGGATCCGGGACGTGACCCCGCGCCACCGCCTGGGGGTGACGATCGCCCTGTTCGGGGCCGCCGGCCCGGTCGGCTTCGCGGTTGGTCCGGTGCTCGCGGGGATCCTGATCGACGGCCTCGGCTGGTCCATCTCCGCCGTCTATGCGACATCGGCCGCGCTCTCGCTCGGGACCGGGCTCCTCGTCGCGTTCGGCACTCGAGAGATCCGGCCCGAGGTCATCCCCGCAGGCTCCACGCTCCGTCTCGCGTTCGGGGCGATCCTCGGCGTGCTCGCGGCCCCGGATGTCCGGCGGCTGTTCGCGATCTACGGCGTGGTCTTCCTCGCCAACCAGGTGTCGCGGCCGTACACGCCGGTGCTGGTGGAGGGGATCACCGGCACGGGTCCCGGGCTGGCCACCGGGATTGGCCTGGTGATGGGTCTCGGCGCGCTGGTGGGCGCGCTCGGTTCGCCGGCGGCCGGCTGGGTCGGCGACCGGGTGGGGTTCCGACCGGTGCTGATCGCGTCCCTCGCCGCGGGTGGCGTCGCCAGCCTGCTGATGCCGGCGGTCCCCGGGCTGTGGCTTCTCGCGGCAACTGCCGTGCTGCTCGGGGCGGCCGTGGCCACGACCGGCGCGATGGTGATGTCCATGCTGGCGACGGAGGTTCCGGCCGAGCGCCGGTCTGCCACGCTCAACCTCGTCTACCTGCCGCTGTATGTCGCCGGGATCGTGGGCCCCGCGCTGGGCAGCGGGGTGGCCGCGGCGGCCGGCCCCGGGGCCCCGTTCGTCGCCGGCGGGATCGTCTTCCTCGCGGGCGCCGTGGCCGTCTGGGCCCGCCGCCGGCCCGCCGCGCGTCGACAGGCCGTATCGGGATCGTCGCCGCTGCGCTAGGATCGCGCCATGCGATCCGGGGCCCCTCCAAGTGCCGAACCTTCTGTCCCGGCCCAGGCTGCGCGGTGCGCGGCCCGGGACGCTGGCCCCTGCCCCGGGAACGGTTGACGACGTCGAGCCCGAGATCATCGCCCACGGCGGTGTCCGCTGGCTCAACCTGGAGCGACCGCGAGAGGCGGATCGAGAATGGCTGGAGCGCGAGTTCGGGTTCCACCCGCTCGCCATCGAGGACGTCGCCTCCCGGAACCAGCGGCCCAAGCTGGATGCCTACGACGACTACCTGTTCATCGTTCTCCACTTCCCGGTGTTCGACAAGTCGCAGGACCGGCTGCTGACCGCTGAGCTCGACCTGTTCGTCGGCCCGGACTACCTGATCACGCTGCCGGACCAGAACCTGCCGCCCCTCACGGCCATGTTCGAGCGCTACCGGCAGCGCGAGCAGGTGCGTGAGGACGTGTTCTCGAACGGCACGGGCTACCTGCTGTACAAGATCGTCGATACCTGCGTGGATGCCTCGTTCCCGATGCTGCGGCGCATGGGCGACAAGCTGGACCGCCTCGAGGACGACATCTTTGAGGGCCGGTCGGCCCAGATCGTGCGCGAGCTGTCCAACGCCAAGCAGGAGATCATCAACTTCCGGCGCGTCATGCGGCCGATGCGCGCGGTGCTCCGCGACCTCGAACGCACCAAGCAGCGCTACCTCGCCGATGAGCTGGACATCTACTTCGACGACATCACCGACGCGGCCGAGCGGATCTGGGACGTCCTGGAGAACTACAAGGAGGTTGCCGAGGCGCTCGAGGACTCCAACGAGTCCGTGCTGTCACACCGCCTGAACGAGAGCCTCCGGGTCCTCACCGCGTTCAGCGTCGCGATGCTGCCGCTGACCCTGATCGCGTCGATCGGGGGCATGAACGTCAAGCTCCCGGGCGACGGGACCATCTTCGAGTTCTGGGCGATCATCGCCACGATGACCCTGATCCTCGGCGGGGTCCTCGTCTTCTTCCGCAGGCGGGGCTACCTCTAGGGTCCGCGCCCGCCGGGCGCGTCAGCCGGGGAGGTGGCGCTCCGCGGCGCCGATGTACCGCATGTCCGGGCGGATGAGCCGGTTGTTGGCACCCTGCTCGATGGCGTGGGCGGTCCAGCCGGCGTGCCGTGCCAGCGCGAAGGCAGCCGGGAACAGGTCCGGCTTGAGGCCCACACCCATCAGCACCGGCGCCGCGTAGTACTCGACGTTGGTCTTGAGCGCGCGGTCGGGGTGCTTCTCGGCCAGGACCCGCAGCGCGACATCCTCCACGGCGATCGCCAGCGCCAGCCACTCGGGCTTGCGCTCCATCGATTCGGCGACCTCGCGCAGGGCGGCCGCCCGAGGGTCGTACGCGCGGTAGACGCGGTGCCCGAAGCCCATCAGGCGGGTGCCGTTCTCGATCGCCTCGCGCACCCATGCCTCCGCGCGCTCCGGCGTGCCGACCTCGTGGATCTGCTCCACCACCTCGGACGGGGCTCCACCGTGGAGCGGGCCCTTCATCGCCCCGATGGCGCCGGCCACCGCCGACGCGATGTCCGAGCGCGTCGAGGTGATGACCCGGGCGGTGAAGGTCGAGGCGTTGAACCCGTGTTCCGCGCCGACGATGAAATAGGCGTCCAGGGCCCGTGCGGCCTCGGCCTCCGGCTTCACGCCGTTGAGCTGGTAGAGGAACCCTGGGACCAGGTCGAGGTCCGGGTCCGGCGCCACCGGCTCCAGGCCCTGGCGCAGGCGGGCGAACGCGGCGAGCGCCGAGGGCGAGAACGCGGTCAACGCGCGGGCCTGCTCGGGTGTCGGCGGCCAGGACGGGTTGGTCACCGCTCCCCATACCGAGACGGCCGTCCGCAGCGCGTCCATCGGGCGGGCATCCGCGGGCAGGGCGCGGAGCGCTGTCATGACGCCATCCGGCACGGGCAGGCAGGGCAGCTTGGCCGAGGGGTTCCACGCGTCGGTCCAGAGCAGCTCCGTGACCGCGGCGTAGGACCCGTGCTTCACGAGCTCACCGATGGGGTAGCCGCGATACAGGAGTCGGCCGGCCCCACCATCGATGAACGACAGTGAGGTCTCCCCGGCGACGATGCCCTCGAGGCCTGGAGAGTAGGGACGGGTGTCGGCAGTCGCCGAAGCGGGCTCAATCATGGACGGATGGTAGCCCGCCCGGCACGCACGTGACGGGCCGAGCGATGCAGGTCGGGTGCCGAATGGCGCAACCGAGAGGTGCTGGATGCGCGCTCGAGACCGTCAGTCGCGACGTTCGCCGTGGGCCGGCTCGGCCTCAAGGGCCTCGACCCGGATCCCGATGTGGTCGGCCAGCAGCGGCGCCAGGTCCAGCAGCTGGTCCGGGGCCATGACCGCTCCGTGGAGACCACCGACCCCGCGCACGGTGCCCAGTCGAGTCCGGCGGAGGTCCAGTCTCGCGAGCCGCGCCGCGTTCACGTCGAGGAGCTCCACCATCCCGCCCCGGACCGCGAGGTTGCGCACCTCGGCGCCGGCGAGATCGAGCTCGCCCACGACGCAGTCCTCGATCACGACGTCCCGCAGCCGGCCGCCGGCAAGGACGAGGTAGTCGATCTTGCCGCCCCGAAGCCGCAGGTGCGTCCAGCTCGCCCCCGGCGCCGAGAGCGCCCCGATGCGGGCTTCGCGCACCACGACCTCCCGCCAGGTCGAGTCCGCGGCGTCCACCGTGACCCCGTGGACGTCCTCCAGCACGCAGGCTGACCAGCTCGTGCGGGCGAGGCCCACGGCGTCGAGCCCGCAGCGGGCCAGGCGGCACTCGCGGAACGACGCGCCGAGCGCCACCTGGCCGCCGAGGTCGAGATCCTCGAATGCCAGGCCGTCGTAGTCACCGCCCGTCTCCAGCCAGTCGGCGGCGAACGGTGACAGCTCCGGCAGCTCGATGACCGACGGTGGCTCGGACGGCCGGCTCGGGCGCGCCGCCATTCGATCAGGGCCGCGGGATCGCGGACGCGGCGGCCTCGTCAAGGACCCAGGTCGCCGTCGGCAGGCGAGCTGCCCTCACCGGCAGCTCGCACAGGTCATGTCCGGACCAGGCCCGCCCCAGGCTGGCTGCCTTGGACACGCCCGCGGTGACCACCAGCACGGACCGTGCCGCCGCCACCAGGCGCGGGTGCAGCGTCACGCGGTCCAGGTGGGGCCCCACGTGGGTCGGTGCGGGAACGGCAGCGCAGGCACCCTCAACCTCCCACACCGCCGAGTCCGGGAAGACCGAGAGGATGTGGCCGTCCGGACCCACGCCCAGCACGATCAGGTCCAGCACGGGCGTCCCGGCCGCGTCGAGTGGAACGGTGGCCGTGAGTGCCTCGGCGTAGCGGGCTGCCGCCCACCCCGGTCCCTCGCCAGCACCCATCGCCTCCGGGATGGGCCATGGATGCAGGTTCCCGCCGGGGATCGAGATCCCGCCCAGCAGCCCCTCGGTGAGCGGCCGGACGTTGGACTCCGGGTCGTCGTATGGGACCCACCGGTCATCGCCCCACCAGGTCTGCACTCGATCCCAGGCGACCTGTTCGCGCAACGGCGACGCGACCAGCGCCCGGTAGATGCCCGGGGCCGCGGAGCCCCCGGTGGTCGCCCAGTGGGCCTCACCCTTCGTGGCAATCGTGCCGGCAAGCGTGTCGGCGATGACCTCGGCCGCCGTCGCCGACACGGCATCCGTGGGGACGATGCGGAGCGCGGGCAGATGGAGCAACGCCTGGCCTCCTGTTCAGATTCGAGGGTTGTCGCCGATCAGCCTGGCCGCCGTCCGGATGCTGCCGATGGTGACCGCGTCGCGAGCGCTGCCCTCCAGCGCCTCGCCCAGGAGATCCACCTCGGTGCGGCGAGGCGACTTGAACGTCCGGTCCACGGACTCCACCCCGTCCACCCAGGTGTGCACGTGGACGTTCTCAACCTCGGCGGTGACGTCGGCGCGAAGCTCCGAGCCGCGACGGTCGGCCAGGATCTCGACCCGCAGGGTGGTCCCGGGTGGCATCGATGACGCGATCGGCCGGATGACGACCGCCACCTCGGATGAGGACGACCGGCCGGAGAGGCGGGCCGCAAGACCGCGATGCATCGGCGGCTTCTCACCGGGCCGGGGCCGGACCGGGGCGCCGGCCCGGCCCTTCGCCTCCACCGGCGCGAGCGGCGACACGACGCGCAGCCCGAGTCGCGAGGCCAGCCACGCGACGTGGTACAGCGGCTTCACCACGTTGGTGGAGCCGGGTGCCCCGGTCTCGGACCCGGCGGCGTAGGTGACGGAGATGCGGCGGATGAAGGGGAGGTACGGGAGGAAGTCGGCGAGATCGAAGATCGTGGCGATCGCCTCTCGCCAGCGCGACTGGCGGACCAGCGCGAAGTCGCGGATCGAGAGTCGCTCGAACCGGTCGTAGAGGTTGGCGAGCTGGACCAGCCGGGCGAGGCCATCGCCGGACCACGCTGACCCGTCCACGATGAGCCGGTCGATGCCCTCGAGGAGCTCCTCGGCCGGGGCCGTTCCCAGCGGCGGCTCACCAGGCCACCAGACGGTGACCGGCAGGTCGTGGATCAGCAGCGGAGCGACGAGGGCGGACAGGTGCCGGCCGGTCTCACCGCCGGCGGACAGGAAGATCTGCTCGGAGCACATCTCGGGGGCGTCGGCGCGGGGCAGGACGCAGTGGGCCTGGATTCGCGCGTCCAGCCAGCCAGGGCCGTCCGGGTCCGCCGACTGCACGATCAGCGTCCGCGACGGATGGCGGCCGGTGAGCCGCGAGACGATCTCCGCCGCCCGCTCGCCCGTCTCGGGTCGGCGGGCGACGACGACCAGGTTCAGCACCGAGGTCCGGCCCGCGATGTGGCGCCCCGGGCGCTCGTCCGCGCCAGGCGCCAGCAGGTTCGGCTGGGACCAGATCCGGCCAAGCTCGGTTTCGATGTCGTCGATCGAATGGGCGTGGCTCAGCCAGCGCATCGTGGGCTCGCCGGGCTGCGGCGGCTCCGCCAGCTCGATCCGCCCGCCGCCCGCCGGCCGCACACCCACGGCGATGATCTCCCCGAACGACCGCCCCAGGCTCTCGCCGGACACGCTCAGATCCTCCGCCAGCGACGGCCATCGGGGGCCAGCAGGTCCTCCGCCGCCTCCGGACCCCAGGTACCGGCCTCGTAGTTGGGGAAGTCGGGCGGAGGCATCTCCGCCCAGGCCGCGATGATCGGGTCCACGATGGACCACGCCTCTTCCACCTCGTCCGCGCGGGTGAACAGCGAGGCGTCGCCGAGGAGGACGTCGAGGATCAGCGTCTCGTAGGCGTCGGGCGAATCCGTCTGGAAGGCCGAGCCGTACGTGAAGTCCATGGTCACGTTGCGGACATCGATGCCCAGACCCGGGACCTTGGCCCCGAAGCGGAGCATGATCCCCTCGTCGGGCTGGATCCGCATCGCGATCAGGTTGGGCTCGGGCTCCGTCGCGCTGTCCTTGAACAGCTGGTGGGGGACACCCTTGAACTGGATCGCGATCTCGGTCGCCCGCTTGGGCAGCCGCTTGCCCATCCGCAGGTAGAACGGGACTCCCGACCAGCGCCAGTTGTCGATGGAGAACCGAGCGGCGACATAGGTCTCGGTCTCGCTGGCCGGGTCGACGGCGCTCTCGTCGCGGTACGCCTTGACCGGCTTGGCCGACACCCACCCGGGACCGTACTGGCCACGGACCACGTCGCGCCGGACCTGCTCGGGGGTGAGCTCCGGGATCGCGCGGATCACCTTGACCTTCTCGTCGCGCAGCGCGTCGGCATCGAAGGTCGCCGGCGGTTCCATCGCGACCAGGCTCAGGAGCTGGAGCAGGTGGTTCTGGAGGAAGTCCCGGCTGGCGCCCGTCTCCTCGTAGAAGGCGCCGCGGCTCTCGATGCCAATCGACTCGGCCACGGTGATCTGCACGTGGTCGATGTGCCGCCGGTTCCAGATCGGCTCGAAGATCCCGTTGCCAAACCGGAAGACCAGCAGGTTCCGAACCGTCTCCTTGCCCAGGTAGTGGTCGATGCGGTAGACCTGCTGCTCTCGGAAGACCTTGCCCACCTCGCGGTTGAGGCGGATCGCGGAGTTGGTGTCGTGGCCGAAGGGCTTCTCGATGACGACCCGGCGCCAGCCGCCCTCGTGGCGCTCGTGATCCAGCCCCACACGTCCGAGACCACCCACGATCTCGGCGAATGCCGACGGCTGGGTGGCCAGGTAGAAGATCCGGTTGCCGCGGGTCCCGCGCTCCACGTCCATCGCGTCCAGGCGCTCCGCCAGCCCCTCGTACAGCGCCGGATCCGCGAAGTCGCCGCGGTGGTAGAGGACGCGCGACGCCAGGTCGTCCCAGGTCTCGCGGTCCACCGGCTGGACCCGCGAGTATCGGTCCAGGGAGTCCTTGAGCTCCTCGCGGAACGCCTCGTCCGTATACGGGCGGCGGCCGACGGCGACGATCGTGAACTCATGCGGGAGCAGGTGCGTCCGCCACAGCTGGAACAGCGCCGGCACCACCTTGCGATGGGCGAGGTCGCCGGTGGCCCCGAACAGCACGAACGCCGCGGGATCCGGGACGCGCTCCAGCCGGAGACCCTCGCGGAGGGGGTTCTCGACCGGGCGCGCGGGCTGCGGCTCGGCGCTTGGTCTCTGCTGCCTCTCGCAGGTCGCGCATCGTGCGCGGGGTGTCCTTGCGGCTGGCGGGCGAGGCTGTCGCGGGCACCTTGGCGGCCCCGGCGGCGATACCCGCGGATGGTGCCGTGGGAATCCTGGCGGCGGGCACCTTGCCCCTGGTGGCCACCTAGCGCCTCACCGTTGTCACATCCATCGGACCTGTTCCGCCTTCACCGCGTGGTCGCCGAGCTCGTTCCGGCGCCCATCCGGCCGAGGCCGATGAAGCCGATGCGCATGGTGCAGATCTCCACTGGGCGGGCCGGATGGCGCCATGGGTGTCAGTCCAAGGATAGGCCCGCTCCGCGATTCACTGTCAGCGGTGCGATCGTCGCCCGGATGGCAGCTGCTCGTGCCCGAGCCGGGATCAGCTCGTGCCGAGCCGGCGCCAGCTCGCGCAACCGGCCCCATCTCGTGCCACAGATCACCCGGGCCCACTGTTGGGACCGCCCGCTGGCGGAGAGGGGCGCCTTGCAGCAGCAGGGGGCGATATTCAGCCCGGTTTCGAGCTCCTGGGCGTGCCTGGACGGGTGGTGGCCGATATCTGGCGCTAGCTGGATCGCAGGCGCCGGTAGGCCCGGATCTGATCGATCGGCGGTTCTGGGACCGCCTCGAAGAACCAGCCAGGCGATGCGTCCGCGACATCGATCGTCGTGTACGCATACTCGAACGTCCGCTCGCCGTCATCGAGCCGCAGGCCAAACGGCAGGATCTGTCCGCCCGCCGGGCGCCAGTCGGCGAAGACCACCTCGATCGGCGCCGCGCCCGGGAACTCGAAGCGCAGGCCCGCGGCCCATCCCCCGTCATCGCCCTCGATCAGCTGCACCGAGCCGCCATACGGAAAGGGGCCGCCGATGCCGCGCCGCTCGCCGCCCCCAAAGGGGATGGCCGTCATCGGCTCCGCGTCGTCGATGATCTCCTCGAAGGCGAGCAGGAACGCGTGAAACTGGTGCCCCAGCGCGAAGCCACGCTGGGCGTCGCTGCCCAGCCGCGCCACCCCGCCCTCGCTCGTCCACCCGAACGGCCCCTCGACCGCCACCGTGCGCACGTCGTCGCGCACATGCCGCACGGCCGCCTCGTTCCTGGCGTGGAACAGCGTCTCCAGCACGAACCGGGAGCCGTCGGAGACGTGGGCCTCGGCGATCGCGTGGATGTGTCGCCTCGAGCGCCCGTCCGGTGCCGCGCCAGCCGTCAACCGGCCACCATCAGTCCCCGCTCGACCCCATCGACTCGGCCTCGATCGCGAGGACCTTGTCAAGGCGCCGCCGGTGCCGCGGCTCGCCGGAGAAGCGCGCCGCGAGGAACGCCAGCGCACATTCGACGGCGGGCTCGATCCCGATCACCCGGGAACCGAGCGTGAGCACGTTCATGTCGTCATGCTCCACGCCCTGGTGCGCGCTGTAGGTGTCGTGGCACAGCCCGGCGCGGACGCCGCGCATCTTGTTGGCCGCGATGGACGCGCCCACGCCGGACCCGCAGACCAGGATCCCCCGGTCGGCCCGGCCCTCCTGGAGCGCGCGGCCCAGCAGGTGGCTGAAGTCCGGGTAGTCGTCCCCCGGGTCAGAGCCATCGCCGCCGAGATCGATCAGCTCGTGCTCTCCGGCGGTGAGCCTGGCCAGCTTCGCGAGCAGCTCGTCCTTGAACCTGGCACCCGCGTGGTCGGCAGCAAACACGATGCGCATCGCGCTGAGCCTCCGTCTAGTGGCCGTGCGGGACGTGGAGCGTCGCCTGGCGACCGTGCAGTCCCTCGCGGACCACGCGCCGGGCGACGTCGGCCACGCGGTCCGTGGTGAACCCGAACTCCCGCAGGATCGTCCCGGCGGGCGCGCTCGCGCCGAAGTGATCGATGCCGATGATCGCACCCTCGTCGCCCGCGTAGCGCTCCCAGCCCATGGAGACGCCCATCTCCACGGTGACGCGCTTGCGGATCGACGGCGGCAGGACGCTGTCCCGGTACGCCTGGTCCTGCGCCTCGAACCGCTCCCAGCAGGGGAGCGACACCACCCGCGTCGGGATGCCGTCGTCCTCGAGGGTGCCGGCCGCGTTGAAGGCGAGCTGGAGCTCCGAGCCGGTGGCCACCAGGATCAGCTCCGGCGCGCCACTCGCGGCCTCTCGCAGGATGTAGCCACCGCGGCGCACGCCTTCGCGCGCGAGCTCCGTGGTGCCCGGGAGGGTGGGCAGCTTCTGGCGGGTCAGCGCCAGCGCCACCGGCCCGCTGCCCGCACCGTCGAGCGAGGGCCGCTCCACCGCGAGCGCCCAGGCCGCGGCCGTCTCGTTGGCATCGCCCGGGCGGACGAACCACAGGTTGGGAATCGCGCGCAGGGCGGCGTAGTGCTCCACCGGCTGGTGGGTCGGGCCATCCTCGCCGAGGCCCACCGAGTCGTGCGTCCAGACATAGATCACGTGCAGGCTCGAGAGCGCCGCGATCCGGACCGCGCCGCGCATGTAGTCGCTGAAGGTGAGGAAGGTGGCCGCGTACGGGAGGAAGCCGCCGTGGTAGGCGATGCCGTTGGCGATGCCGCCCATCGCGTGCTCTCGGACCCCGAACCGCAGGTTGCGGCCCGCGTGCTCGGCCTCGAAGTGGTCGTGGCCGAGGGCCTTGACGTCGGTCAGGTTGGACTCGGAGAGGTCCGCGGAGCCGCCGAACAGCTCCGGTACCGGCCCCGCGAGCGACTGGATCAGGTCCTGGCTCGCGTTGCGGGTCGCGACCTCGGTGCCGGTCTCGTAGACGTTCAGGCCGGCGTTCCAGCCGTTGGCCAGGACGGCGCCGGTCATCCGTCGGCGGAGCTCCGCGGCCGCTTCCGGATAGGCGTCCCGATAGGCGTCGGGACCGCGCTTCCCAGTCCGCGACGAGCGCCTGCCCGGCCCCGACGGCCTCACGGAACAGCGCGCTCGCCTCGTCGGGGACGAAGAACGTCTTGTCCGGATCCCAGCCGTAGGCCTCCTTGGTCAGGCGGACCTCGTCCGCGCCGAGCGGGGCGCCGTGCGCCTTCTGCGTGTCCTGCTTGTTCGGGCTGCCGAAGCCGATGTGGGTGCGGACCGCGATGATCGACGGCCGGTCGTCCGCCTTGGCGGCCTCGATGGCGGCGCTGATCGCGGCGACGTCGGTGCCGTCCTCGACCCGCTGCGTGTGCCAGCCGTACGCGGCGTAGCGCCCGAGGACGTCCTCCGTGAAGGCCCATGCGGTAGGCCCATCGAGCTGGATCCGGTTGTCGTCGTAGAGGGCGATCAGCTTGCCCAGCTTCAGGTGTCCGGCCAGCGAGCTGGCCTCGGCGCTGACGCCCTCCTGGAGGTCACCGTCGGAGCAGATGACGTAGGTGCGATGGTCGACGATCTCGTGCCCGTCGCGGTTGAACTCCCCGGCGAGACGGCGCTCGGCGATGGCCATGCCGACAGCGTTGACGAGCCCCTGGCCGAGCGGGCCCGTGGTGGCCTCGACGCCCGGGGTGAGGCCGAACTCCGGGTGGCCCGGGGTGATCGATCCCCACTGGCGGAAGGCCTTGAGATCGTCGAGGCTGACCGCGTAGCCGGTCAGGTGGAGCAGCGAGTAGAGCAGCATCGACGCGTGGCCGGCGGACAGCACGAATCGGTCGCGATTGGCCCATGCGGGATCGCTCGGGGCATGCCGCAGGTGCTTCGTCCACAGCGCGAACGCCATCGGCGCCATGCCCATGGGGGCACCCGGGTGCCCGGAGTTCGCCTGCTGGACGCCGTCGATGGCGAGGGTGCGGATGGTGTCGACGGCCAGCCGCTCGAGCTGGTCCTGGGCAAGGGTCATCGCTGCTTCTCCGGGTGTTCGGAACGCCTGGCGGGACTGCCTCGCGTGGGTCCGGCGCGAGCAGCGCGGCGCGTTCGGCCGCGAGGAGCCATCGTACCGCGCCATGCTTCACGGCCATGGTGTCGGTGTCGCCGTCGTATGCTCGGGTCATGCCCAGCCTCCCCAAGCCGCGACGACTCTCGACGCCGCGCCGCCGGCCCGCCGCGGTGCCGGGTGCCGTGGTGGTCGTGCTCGGTGACCTCGTGGTGGACGTCGTGCTTGCCCCTGACCGGGACCTCGAGCGCGGGACGGACGTCACCGGGAAGGTCCAGCTCCGGCAGGGCGGCTCCGCGGCGTCCACCGCGCGCTGGCTGGGGCGCCTCGGAGCCCGGACATCGCTGATCTGCGCCATCGGGCGCGATGCCCCGGGCCGGGCGCTTGTCAGGGCCGTTGCCACGGACAAGGTGCAGGTCCGCGCGGTGCGCATCGCGGGTGCCCGGACCGGCCGGATCGGCGTGCTCGTGGAGCCGGGTGGCGGCCAGCGGTCATTCGTCACCGAGCGTGGCGCCGCGCTCCGGCTGCGGCCCGAAGATGTGCGGCCCCAGTGGCTCGCGGGTGCCGACGCCCTTCACCTGCCTGCCTACTCGCTCCTGGACCAGCCGCTCGGCGACGCGGGGCTGGCCGCGGCGAAGCTGGCCCACGCCGAGGGGGTCCTCGTCTCGGTTGACCTCTCCTCGTCGGGGCCGCTGCTCGCCCGCGGGCGGCAGGGCGCCCTCGCACTGATCCTCAACGCCGCCCCGGACCTGCTGTTCGCGACGCGGGACGAGACACGGGCCCTCGTCGGCGGCAAGCACGAGGAGCGGCTCCTGGACCTGGCGCCGATCGCCGTCGTCAAGCGTGGCCGGAAGGGGGCGACGGTCTTTGCCCGCGACGGCCACGCCATGCTGCGGTTCGAGGTCGCCACGACGCCGATCACGGTGGCCGATACGACGGGCGCCGGCGACGCGTTCAACGCGGGGTTCCTGGCCGGCTGGCTTGACGCCCGACGTCGCGGGTCCCCGCTTGCCGCGGCTCTCCAGCGCGGTGCCGTGCAGGGCAACCGGACGGCCCTGCGGCACCTGACCACGCCGCCCGGCGAGCTGGTGCTCGGGCGCTGAGGCCGACCCGGCCGGTCCGCCGTGCCAGCGCCCGCCCCCAGGACCGGCCCTACGCCCGGACGAAGCGGTCGAACCAGTCGAGCATCCGGGTCATCCGGTCGATCCGCCGGTCGATCCGGCCCGTCGCCTGGATCCCGTGGTACTCCTCCGGGTAGACCACGTATTCCACGGTTCGTTCCAGCCAGCGCAGCGCCGCGAAGAACTGCTCGTTGTCGGCCGGCGGACAGCGCTTGTCCGCCTCGGCCTGGAGCATCAGCAGCGGCGTGTGGACATCGGCCACGTTGCGCAGCGGTGACTGCCGCCACAGCCGGTCGATGCCCTCGGGCGTGGTCGGATCGCCCATGTGCGAGGCGCGGCAGTACTCGGGACCCGTGTCACTGTGGGCCCAGGCGGAGACCTGGTTCGTGACCCCGTTCTCCGACACGGCCGCCTTGAACCGGTCCGACGTTCCGACCAGCCAGTTGACCATGAACCCGCCGTACGAGAGGCCAAGGGCGCCGAGACGCCCGGGATCGGCGAGGCCCAACGAGACCACGTGGTCGAGCGCGGCGTGGACATCGTCGGCGTCGGGCCCGCCCCACTCGCCAAGCTGCGGCGTGATCCACTCGGCGCCATAGGACGCCGACCCGCGGATGTTGGGCAGGACCACGCGATAGCCGCGCGCGCAGAGCAGGACCACCTCCATGCTGGGCGCCGGTGACCACGCACCGAGCGGCCCACCGTGGACATCGACCACCGTTGGCAGCGCCTCGTCGTTCGAGGCGCCGGCCGGGGAGGCGATCCACGTCTCCACCGGTCCGCCGGGTCCGGGCGCCTCCACGCACCGCATCGACGGCCAGGCAAGCCCGCCCACCCACGCCGATCCGATCGTGGTGACCGGGCGCAGCTCGCCCGCGACGTCATCGACCACGCACAGCTCCGGTGGACGGCTCCCGATGCTGGCGGTGACGGTCGTCCGGTCCCCCCTGGCTGCCAGCGTGCGTGCCCACGAGTCGCCCTGCGCCAGGCGCACAGGGTCGCCCGCGGGTCCGCCCGTCGCGGGGTCCACCGGGAAGCGCCACGGGTGGGTGCGACCGCGATCCGTGACCAGGGTCACGACCCCACTCCCGTCGGCCGTCCAGAACGGCCCTAGGCGCTGCTCCGCCTGCCAGCCCGTGAGATCGCCGTCCGCCCAGTCGCCAACCGGCCGATCGAGGTCCGGCGCCAGGGTCACGGCCTCCGCGGAACCGTCGGCCGGCCCGACCACGACCGTCGGCGACACGTCGTCGAAATAGTCGGGGTCGTCCACCCCGACCGCGGCCAGCCAGCGGCCGTCGGGCGAGTAGGCGGGAAAGCGAACGGGACCCGCGAGCGCAAGGACCTCATTCGGCGCCGCGTACCCCTTGCCCCGCGGAGCCGTTGCCGGAACCTCGAAGATGGATCCCCGTGGATGGAGGTCGGCGTCGGCTCGCGGATCCGTGACGAACGCGATCGCCCGTCCGTCCGGCCGCCAGGCGATGTCGGACACGCCGCCGGCCGCGTCGGTGAGGCGGCGCGGCTTCGCTCCGTCCGACGCCTCGACGACGTGGAGCTGCGACCGCCGGTCGAGGTACCCCTCGTAGTCGTAGCGGTAGTCGAGGACCGTGATCCGGCGCGCCATCGGCTCATCGTCCTTGGGCGCCTTGCCGACGATGAAGCGCTGGGGATCGGCCTGGGCGATGAAGGCGATCCGGCGGCCGTCGGGCGACCAGGCGGGCTCCCCGCAGGACAGCTCGCCGAGCGCCGGCGCGATGGGCTCGCCCCCGGCCAGGTCCAGGATCCGGAGCGAGGTCGGCTCCTTGTCCTTGCCGGGCGTTCCACGCGTGTAGGCGACACGCCGGCCATCTGGCGAGATGCGGGGCCACATGTCGCGAACCGTGCCCGTGGTCAGTCGCCGGGGCTCGGGCGCGGAGGCCCCGCCGGGGCGGCCCGTCGCCAGGGGCACGAGCCAGAGATGCGAGACATAGTGATCCCCGTCCACGACCCGGCGGCTGATCACGGCAAACGAGCCGTCAGGAGCAAGGTCATGCTCCTCGACGACCACCTGGCGGCGGAGGAGCTCGGGGGTGGGGACCTGGAGGGTGCGGCGTCGGTTCTGCGGCATGGTCGCAGCCTAGTCCGCCTGTCGTCCGGCCGCATGCGCCGTCCCGCGCAGCGTACCCTGACGGCCATGATCCCGCCCGCCCGCCTGTCGATCGCGCCGGAGGTCGCCGACGCGCTCCGCGACGGCACCCCCGTCGTGGCGCTCGAATCCACGCTCATCAGCCACGGCCTGCCGTACCCGCAGAACGTCGAGGTCGCCACCGCCTCCGAGGCCGCGGTCCGGTCCTCCGGAGCCGTGCCCGCCACCGTGGCCCTCAACGCCGGACGGCTGCTGGTGGGGCTGGCGCCGGACGAGCTCGAGGCGCTCGCGACCGCGCCCACAGGCTCCGTTCGCAAGGTCTCGCGTCCAAACCTTGGCCTCGCGATCGCGTCTGGGACGTGGGGTGCGACCACCGTGGCCGCGACCATGATCGCGGCCGAGGCAGCGGGCATCCGGGTCTTCGCCACCGGGGGCATCGGCGGCGTGCACCGCGGGGCCATCGACGGTGACGCACCGAGCCTCGACATCTCGGCCGATCTCGACGAGCTGGCCCGGACGCGGGTCGCCGTGGTGTGCGCGGGCCCCAAGGCGATCCTGGACGTCCCACGAACCCTGGAATACCTCGAGACCCGTGGTGTCCCGGTGTTCAGCCTCGGGATCGACGAGGTGCCCGGGTTCTACTCACGCCGCTCCGGGATCCCGGCGCCGGCCCACGTCCCCGACATCGCGGCCGCGGCCGCGGTCATCCGGGCCCATGAGGCGATGGGCCTCGCCTCCGGGCTGGTCATCTGCAACCCCGTGCCGGAGGCCGACGCGCTGCCGCTCGAGGTCGCCCGCGGGGCGATCGAACGCGCCATTCGCGATGCCGAGGCGGCCGGTGTCAGCGGTGCCGCGGTGACGCCCTGGCTCCTCGCCCGCGTTGCCGAGATCACCGGCGGCGCGTCCGTGAAGGCGAATATCAGCCTGATCGTGAACAACGCGCGCGTGGCCGGCGAGCTGGCGGGCGCGCTCGGGGGCTGACCCGGGAATCGGTCGCGCTTCCGTGGCCAGCGGTCACCGCTTCTGCCGCGAAGGGCGCAACGAGGATCCGGTTAGCCTTGTTCCGCACCGGGGCGGTCGTTACACTCGCGGCGACCGCGGTCATCCGGTCGAGCGTGCGTCAGGCCAGATGCCACGGCCTGCCCGATCAGAGACCGGAGCCGCAGCGAGGGAGCAGCACCATGCGGATCTACGAGGGCAGCCCTCGACAGGACTTCGAGGAGGTGTTCCGTTCGATCGGAGCCTTTCTCGACACCCGCGCGATGCGCGACATCCTGATCCTCGAGGTGCCCGACGGCTTCATCGTCCAGGGCCTCGTGGCCGCGGGTGCGTCCTCGTCGGCGTGGTCGGACACGATGGGCACGGTCAGCAAGGAGACCCTGTCGTTCCTTGACGAGGATGTCGCCAAGTTCATGGAGGAGGCGGCCAAGCGCCGTGGCGCCGCCGAGGAGGCGGGCTCCGAGGCCGGCGTCCACGAGCGTGCCCTGCGCGTGATCGGCCACTGGATCGACGGGGAGCGGCCCAAGGACGTGTTCCTGTTCGAGCAGGAGGGGGCGTACGTCGTCCGGCTCAACATGGGCGGCCAGCAGGTGGCGCACCACAAGCTCGCGGAGTTCACGACCGAAGACGTCGACGGGCTCGTCTCGCAGGGGCCGGAATTGCGCGCCAAGCCGGCGCCGCCGGCAAGCTGATCGATCGCGACGGGCCTGTCCACGGTCGCCGGGTCCGTGACATCCCGGCCGATCCGGGGCACAATCGCCCCCGATAGGCATCGTGCCGTAACGAAGGAGGCCCAACCGTGAAGGCACTCAAGACGGTTGCCGTCGCGCTCGGGGTCACCCTGGGCGCCCTGATCATCATCCCGCTGGTCGTGCTTGCCGGCCTGTTCGTGTGGCTCAAGCTCACCGAGGAGGACGACGAGGAGGCGCTGGAGCTCGAGCAGGAAGGCGCCTGATCGACACACCCGACCTCCGGAGTCCAGACCCGGGGAGCCCGCCCACCACAGGTTCGACGCCCGCCGGCAAGGCGGGCGTCTCCGTGTCCACGTCGCAGAGTGCCACGGATGCGCACGGCACCGCCCCGGAGCGTCGGGTCGCGGAGCTGCTGGTCCTCGTCACCGTGGCGATCTGGTCAGCCAACTTCGTGGTCGTCAAGGCCGCCGTCGACGCCATCGGACCCCTGACGTTCACGGCCGCCCGCTTCACCGTCGCCGCCATCACGCTGTTCCTGCTGGTCCGCTGGCGGCTGGGTGCGGTGCGCCCGCCCGCCCGGAGCGCGCTGACGCTGATCGGCCTCGGGATGCTGGGCTTCGGCGGCTACCAGGTCCTGTGGACGGTCGGGCTCACGCAGATCACGGCCGGCGACTCCGCGCTGATCATTGCCGCGTCGCCGGTCCTGACGGCGCTGCTGGCGGGAGCCGTCGGGATGGACCGCCTGACCCCACCCAAGCTGGTGGGGGCGCTGGTCGCATTCACCGGCGTGGCCGTGGTGGTGGTCGCCGGTCACGAGCTCTCGCTCGGCGCGTCGCTCGTCGGCGATGGCCTCACGCTGGGGGCGGCCGTGCTGTGGGCGATCTACACGGTCTCCGGGACCCGCATGCTGCGCAGCGTCGACCCCATCCAGGCGACCGCGTGGGCCGTGCTCGGCGGGACACTGATCCTGCTTCCCTTCGGCGTCGCCGAGGTCGCGACATCGCCGGCGCCCTCGATCTCGCCGCCGGTCATCCTTGCGGTCCTCTACGCGGGCGCGCTCGCGGCCGGCGTCGCCAACGTGTTCGTGTTCAACGCGATCCGCCTGGTGGGCCCCACTCGTGTCACCGTCAACCAGCTGCTGGTGCCCGCCGGCGCGGTCGTGCTCGGGGCGATCTTCCTGTCCGAGCCCGTGGGCATCGCCCAGGTCCTGGGCGGCGCCGTGATCGTGCTGGGCGTGTGGCTCACGCGGCGTCCGGCGGTGCTGCCGGAGCCCGTGCGCTCGAGGATCGCTTCGCGCGCCGGGGCTACGCCTCGAACATGAGCGTGCCCATCATCGATGGCCTGACACCAGCCGACGGTCCACGTCGACCCCGGATCGCAACCCTAAATCGCCTTGTCCCGGGTACCCGGATTCGATAGCATTGGAAAAACCCCCGGAGGACCGCGACCCATGGCGAAGTATGTCTTTGTGACCGGAGGGGTGACCTCTTCACTGGGCAAAGGCATCACCGCCGCCAGCGTCGGCCGCCTGCTCAAGGCGCGGGGCCTCAAGGTCCGGATCCTCAAGCTCGACCCGTATATCAACGTGGATCCGGGGACCATGTCGCCGTACCAGCACGGCGAGGTGTTCGTCACCGACGACGGCGCGGAGACGGACCTGGACCTCGGGCACTACGAGCGGTTCATCGACGAGAACCTGACCCAGGGCTCAAACGTCACCACCGGGCGCATCTACTCCGCGGTCATCGCCAAGGAGCGCCGCGGGGACTACCTCGGCGGCACCGTGCAGGTCATCCCCCACATCACCAACGAGATCAAGGAACGGATCGTTCGCGTCTCCCGCGACGGCGACCCGGACGTGGTGATCGTCGAGGTCGGCGGCACGGTGGGTGACATCGAGAGCCTCCCGTTCCTCGAGGCCATCCGCCAGATGCGCAAGGACGTGGGGCGCCAGAACGTCCTGTACGTCCACGTCACGTTGCTGGCGTCCCTCGCGGCCACGGGCGAGCTCAAGACGAAGCCCACGCAGCATTCGGTCAAGGAGCTGCGCGGCATCGGCATCCAGCCCGACTGCATCGTCCTGCGGGCGGACGGCGAGGTGCCCGACGAGATCCGCGAGAAGATCGCCCTGTTCACCGATGTCGACGTCGAGGCCGTCGTCCCGGCGCCCACCGCGTCGACGATCTACGAGGTCCCGCTCCAGTTCGAGGCGTTCGGGTTCGGAATCTGGCTGGTGAGGATGCTGGGCCTGGGCGATCCCGATGCCGCCCCGGACCTCGATGGCTGGCGCGCGCTCGTGGAGCGGATCAAGGCGCCCAAGCCCACCCTGGAGATCGCGCTCGTCGGCAAGTACATCGAGCTGCCGGACGCCTACCTCTCGGTCACGGAGGCCCTGCGCCACGCCTCGTGGGCGAACGGGGTGGACGCGAAGGTCCGCTGGGTCGACAGTGAGGCCCTTACCTCGGAGAACGTCGCCCAGCGGCTGGCCGGCGCGGCGGGCGTCCTCGTCCCCGGCGGGTTTGGCCACCGCGGCATCGAGGGCAAGGTCCTGGCCGCCCACTGGGCGCGCGAGAGCGGGCTCCCGTATCTTGGCCTGTGCCTCGGTCTGCAGTGCGCCGTGATCGATTTCGCGCGCGAGGTCCTCGACACGGCGGACGTCAACTCGACCGAGTTCGACATGTTCACCGCGCACCCGGTGATCGACTTCATGCCGGACCAGCGCGACCTGGAGGAGAAGGGCGGCACCATGCGCCTGGGACTCTACCCGGCCAAGCTGCTCGAGGGCTCCAAGGCGCGCCAGGTCTACGGGACCGAGGTCATCTACGAGCGCCACCGCCACCGCTTTGAGGTCAACAACCGGTACCGCGGGACCTTGGAGCAGGCCGGGATGCTGCTCTCGGGCGTGTCGCCGGATTCGCGGCTGGTGGAGATCGTTGAGCTCCGGGACCACCCCTGGTTCGTCGCCAGCCAGTTCCACCCCGAGTTCAAGTCGCGTCCGGAGCGGCCCCACCCGCTGTTCCACGGGTTCGTGGCCACGGCCCTCGCGCTGCGGGATGGGACGGAGCTGCGGTTGACCGCGGTCGGACCCGGGCCCGAGGCCGATGCCCAGGTTCGCGCCGACGACCTCTCGACCGAGGCCGCGCCCGCCTCCTGACCCGACCGGGTCAACGCCGCCAGCACAAGGTGGACCCCATGGACGATGTCATCGCATCGGTTACCCCAGCGCTGGAAGCGAAGATCGGTGCGTACCGGCGCGAGCACCGGCTGCCCGGGATCGTGGCCGGGATCGCGGACCGCGACGGCCTGCGGTGGTGGCACGCGACCGGCTTCGCGGACCTCCAGACCGGGCGACGCGCCGACCAGCGGACGCTGTACCGCGTCGCGTCGATCACCAAGACCGTCACCGCGACCGCCGTGCTGCAGCTGCGCGACGAGGGGCGGGTCCGGCTGGACGACCCGGCCGTGCGGTACCTGCCCGAGCTGGAGCAGGTCGCGGATCCGCATGGGCTCATCGAGGACGTCACCATCCGCCGCCTGCTGATGCACACCTCCGGCCTGCAGGGCGAGCTGCCGTGGCAGGACCTGGACCGCTTCTGGCTCTATCGCCCCGAGGAGATCCCGGGGGTCCTGCACCTGGGCGCCGTCCGCACGCCGCCCGAGGCCGGCCACAAGTACAGCAACTTCGCGTTCGAGCTCCTGGGCCTGCTCGTGGAGCGGGTCGCCGGTCGCGGGTTCGCGGAGCACGTCCGGGCGTCGATCCTCGATCCGCTGGGGATGACGGACACGACCTGGGACCCGGACCCGGACCAGGCCGCCCGCAAGGCCACCGGCTACGACGCCCGCGACCACGCCGACATCCCGCCGCCGGCCCGCGACATGGACTCCGGCCTGTTCCTCGCCGACGGCGGGCTGTGGAGCACGGCGGAAGACCTGGGTCGATGGCTTGGCCAGCAGCTTCGCGCGGACCCTGCGCTGGGGCGCGGTCGAGGGCGATGTCCTGGCCGGTCGCACCCTGACCGAGATGCACCGTCCCACGTGGATCACGGATCCGGCGTGGAAGGAGGCCCAGGGCCTGTGCTGGTACGGGACTCGCACCGGCGAGACGATCGTGGTGGGGCACTCGGGCTCACTCTGGGGCTTCCAGACCAACATCTCGTTCTCGGCGTCGGGCAAGGTGGGCGCGGTCGTGATGCTCAACGGCATCGGCAGTGCGGCGAAGCTGTCGCGCCAGCTCATCGAGACGCTCCTGCCGGCCCTCAGGGAGGCCGAGGATCGCGCCGAGGTGGCGCCGTTCGCCCCGGTGCCGGCCGCGTTCGGGGAGCTGCTCGGCACCTACCGGGATCCGGAGTTCGGCGAGGATGTCCGGGTCGAGTGGCGGGACGGCAAGCTGGCGATGGTCAGCGCGGACGCCGACGAGCCACCGCGGGAGCTCCGCCCGACCGAGGACCCGCTGGTGTTCACGATCTCGGGCGGCCGTCCGGCGGAGGAGGCGATGGCCTTCTCGCGCGGCGCCGACGGGAGGATCGACCGGGCCAACGCTGCCGGCTACCCGATGATGCGCGTGGACCTGGTTCGCGAGCCCACCTGGTAGGGAGACCGTCGGGCGGCACCGCGGACGGGACGATCACACCCGTTGACGGCTCGCGCAGCGGTGATATCCTGCGCTCATCCCCACCGGCTGCGCGCGACGGCACCCCGATTCCGCGCGAAGCAACAGCTCGTGGCGCGACTCAACGTTCCCCGCCGGACTGTTCCGGTGCCGAACCCCACCCCGCTAGGTGTGCCCATTCCAATGCCCAACGGCCCCGACCAGCGTCCCAGCCGCAACCGCCGGCCGCGTCGTCGATCCCAGACCACCAACCGCCTCCCCGTGACCGAGCAGGACGAGGTCGCCGAGCTCGAGGCCGCGCGCGAGCGCCACGACCTGGACATCCGCGACCTGCGCGAGATGTCCGTCAAGGAGCTCCGCGACGTCGGCGCCAAGCTCGACATCGAGGATCCGTCCACCAATCGCACGGACGACCTGGTCGACCAGATCCTCCAGGCCCAGACCGAACGGGCCGGCCTCGACTTCGCCTTCGGCATCCTCGACATCGTGGACGAGGGCTACGGCTTCATGCGCCGCCACGGCCTGCTGCCCAGCGCGGACGACGTGTACGTCAGCTCCAGCCAGGTCCGGCGCTACGGGCTCCGGATCGGGGACCGGGTCACCGGCGCGGTCCGCGCCCCCCGCGAGGGTGAGAAGTACTGGGGCCTCATCCGTGTCGACGGCGTCAACGGGGTCGACTACGAGACGGCCCGCCGCCGGCCGATCTTCAACGACCTGACGCCGATCCACCCGATCGAGCTCATCAACCTCGAGTCGGATCCCAAGAACCTCAGCCAGCGGCTCGTCAACCTGGTCAACCCGCTGGGCAAGGGGCAGCGCGCGCTCATCGTGTCGCCGCCCAAGGCGGGCAAGACGATGCTGCTCAAGAGCATCGCGAACGGGATCACCGCCAACTACCCGGACATCCTGCTCATGGTCGCGCTCATCGGCGAGCGGCCGGAGGAGGTGACGGACATGCGCCGGAGCGTCCACGGCGAGGTCATCAGCTCCACGTTCGACGAGCCCACCGAGAACCACACGCACGTCGCCGAGATGGCGCTCGAGATCGCCAAGCGCCAGGTCGAGACCGGCCGGGACGTGGTGATCCTGCTGGACTCGATCACCCGCCTCGCGCGCGCGTACAACCTGGCCCTGCCGCCGAGCGGCCGGACCCTGTCGGGCGGCATCGACCCGATCGCGCTGTACCCGCCCAAGCGGTTCTTCGGCGCCGCGCGGAAGATCGAGGAGGGCGGCTCGCTCACCATCATCGGCACCTGCCTGGTGGACACGGGCTCGCGCATGGACGACGTCATCTACGAGGAGTTCAAGGGCACCGGCAACTCGGAGCTCATCCTCGACCGGAAGCTCGCCGAGAAGCGCATCTTCCCGGCGATCGACGTCCAGCGCTCCGGAACCCGCCGCGAGGAGCTGCTCCTCGAGGAGGGCACCCTCAAGATGGTCTGGACGATGCGCCGGATGCTGTCCGCGGTCGGCACCAACGAAGGGATCGAGCTGCTGCTCAACCGGATCGCCAAGACCGAGAGCAACGCGCAGTTCCTGGGGACGCTGACCAAGACCCTGGAGTAGTCGCCTCCCGACGACGCGCCGGTCGCGCGGTGCCGCGGCGCGAGTGGCACGGGTGATTCGCCGAGATTCATGACATCCGGCCCTCAAGAACGGGACCCTGCCCGCCGTCGCGCGGTGCGGGCGTGACGTTTGCCCGGCTCGCAACCTTTCTGGTACGGTCTGGGCGACGGCCCTCCGGATGCGATCCGCTTGCGGATGACACGTGGACTTGGAGGTCCGTCGGAACACGCCCCGGGAGGACCCGGTCCGCGCTCCCCAGAGCGCGCCGTCCCCGAGCCTTTGGTCCTCGCGTCAGGAGACCGTATTGCAGAAGCCGACGGACCGCGTCCGGCGACCCACCGACACCGCGCGTCCGCGCCGAGCCTCCGCGATCGCCCGCTTCAACCAGCGGAGCGTGCGGCTGGCCCGTAGCGCCCAGGCCTGGCTGCAGGCCCATGCCGGCGTGAGCGTCGGCTCCTTCGTTGCCGCCACCCGTTCCACGCTCCGTCCGTTCACGACTCCCGAGCGCGCCCTTCCCGTTGGCGTCGCGGCCATGGTCGCGGTCGCCTCGCTGCTCGCGGTCGTGCCCAGCACCCCGGCCGGCGCCGTCGGCGGCGTCACGGGCAGCGGCGAGAACGTCCGGCTCGTCGTCGGTGGCGGGTACGCCTCCACGTCGCAGACCGTGATCCCGCCGCATCCCGCCGCCATGGCGCTCGACGCCATCCCGAGCTTCACGCCGATCGTCCTGCCGCAGGACGTCACCAACGATCCTCAGGCCGAGCTGGCCAGCGTGGAGGCCGGCAACTTCCGCGACGACGGCACGCTGATGACCGGGTACGCACCGGACACCGAGGTCGTTGACGGCTCGGACCTGATCAGCCGCTACAAGGTGAAGTCGGGCGACACGCTGGGCGCCATCGCGCACAAGTTCGGGGTCTCGATGATGACCCTGTGGTGGGCGAACAAGCTCGACTCCAAGGACGACCTCCACGTCGGCCAGGTCCTGCGGATCCCGCCGGTCTCCGGCCTGGTCGTGACCGTCAAGGACACCGACACGCTCGAGGCGCTCGCGACCAAGTACGACGTCAAGTCGTCGCGGATCGTGGATCTCAACGGCCTCGAGGACACCACGCTCGTCGTGGGGCAGGTCCTGGTGGTCCCGGGCGCGAAGGGTGCCCCCCTCCCCACCCCCAAGCCGACGCCAAGGCCGCAGGTCAGGCAGGCCACCGGCGGCGGCGGTTCGCGGCCCCCGGTCCAGTACACCGGCGGCAAGCTTCGCTGGCCCGTCGTGGGCGGCCACAACTACATCAGCCAGTACGCCCACGCCGGGCACATGGCGCTCGACATCGCGGCCGACTACGGCACCCCGGTGGTCGCCGCGTCGGGAGGCAGGGTCGTGTTCGCCGGCTGGAAGAACAACGGTGGCGGCTGGCAGGTCTGGATCAGCCACGGCGGCGGGATGTACACGACGTACAACCACATGTCCGCCCTGTCGGTCGGCAACGGACAGTCAGTGGGGCGTGGCCAGCGCGTGGGACGCATCGGCGCCACCGGGTGGGCAACGGGTCCCCATCTGCACTTCGAGGTCTGGCTGGGTGGCATGCCATGGGCCGGCGGCTACCAGGTCAACCCCCTGCGCTACTTCTAGCGCCACCTCACGCCCGGAACGGTCCCTTCCCGGGCCCGTGCGACAATGCCGGCGATGTTCCTTGACGATGTCCGCATCTCCGTGCGCGCTGGCGCCGGCGGCGACGGCGCGTCCACGATGCGCCACGAGGCCCACGTTCCCCGTGGCGGCCCGGATGGCGGGGATGGTGGCCGTGGTGGATCCGTGTACCTGCGGGTTGACGCCGGCCAGACCGCCCTCCACGACTTCCGCTTCAAGCACCGCTTCTCAGCCACACCGGGGGGCCGCGGGGAGCGCCAGAAGCGGCATGGGAAGGCCGGCGTGGATCTCCACCTGGCGGTGCCGCCCGGAACGGCCGTGATCGACCTTGCGAGCGAGATGTTGGTCGCGGACCTGGTGGCGGTGGGCCAGGAGGTTATGGTGGCCAAGGGCGGCCGCGGGGGCCTTGGCAACGTCCACTTCGCCACCGCCACGCACCAGGCGCCGCGTCACGCGCAGAAGGGTGAGCCGGGTGAGGAGCGGGAGATCCGCCTCGAGCTGCGGCTGATCGCCGATGTCGGCCTGGTCGGCCTGCCAAACGCCGGCAAGTCCACCTTGCTCGCCGCGCTCACCAACGCGACGCCCAAGATCGCCTCGTACCCGTTCACCACCCTGGAGCCCAACCTGGGGGTGATGGACCTCGGGATCGACGATGGCCGGCAGCCGACGATCGCGGACGTGCCCGGCCTGATCGAGGGGGCGTCCACCGGCGCCGGGCTGGGGCACGCCTTCCTGCGCCACGTCTCGCGGACCCGGGTGCTGCTCCACATCGTGGATGGCGCCTCGCGCGACCCCCTCTGGGATCACCAGGTCATCCGTGAGGAGCTGGGCGCCCACGACCCGGCCCTGCTCGCCAAGCCGATGCTGACCGTGTTCAACAAGATCGACCTCCCCGCGGCGCGTGATGCATGGCCGGTGTTCGAGGCCGCCATGCGGGCGGCCGGCATCCTCGTCCTCGCGATCTCCGCCGACGCAGGCGAGGGCCTCGATGTCCTGCGTGATGCCGTGGGCGACCTGCTCCCGGACAGCGAAGGGTTCGCGGAGCCGCCGGACCCGGCCGGCGTGGTGATCCACCGCATCGAGGCGGCCGGCGACGGGTTCACCCTGGAGCTCGACGATGCGGGCTACATCGTGAATGGCCGGCGCATCGAGCGGCTCGCCCACCAGACCAACTTTGAAAACGAGGAATCGGCGGAGCGGTTCCAGCGCGACCTGGCTCGCACCGGTGTCGAGGCGGCCCTCAAGAAGGCAGGCGTCCGGGCGGGCGACACCGTGCGGATCGGCACGGTCGAGCTGGAGTGGGAGCCGCTCGAGGAGGGCCGGTGAGCGAGCCCGTGGCCGACGCGGTCATGCCGCCCGCGCCGGTGGTTCCGGGTTCCGTGGGCATCCTGGGTGGCACCTTCGACCCGGTGCACCACGGGCACCTGGTGATCGCCGAGGAGGCCCGCGAGGCGCTGGGGCTGGAGCGTGTGCTGCTGGTCCCGGCCGCGGCGCCGCCGCACAAGCCCGGACGTCCGGTCACGGACGCGGTGCACCGGCTGGCGATGGCGGAGCTGGCGGTTGCCGGCAATCCGTCCTTCGAGGTCAGCCGCCTGGAGCTGGACCGGGGTGGGACCTCGTTCACGGTGGACACGCTGGAGGCCCTGCGCGCGGGCGGCATCGTGGAGCCCTGGTTCATCCTCTCCGCCGAGGCGCTCGCCGACTTTCCGTCCTGGCGCGACCCGGGGCGCATCCTGGATCTCGCGCGTCTCGCGGTGGTGCCGCGCGGCGGCTCCGACCCGCTCGGGTCCGCCTGGTTCACGGCCCGTTTCCCCGATCGCGGCGACCGGGTCAGGTTCCTGTCCGGGCCCCTATTGCCCATCTCGGGTAGCGTGGTGCGACGACGGGCGGCCGCGGGCCGCTCGGTGCGGTACCTCGTGCCGGACGCCGTCGCCGCGTACATCGCCCAGCATTCGCTCTACACGGACCCCACCTGGAGGACCCATCCCTCGTGACCGAACCTGCCCCCGCCACCGGGCCGCGTCCCGACGGCCTCCCGCACCGCGACGAGGCCGCTCCGGCGACCGACCGGGCACCGCTCGACCTCGCGCGTCGCATCGTGGAGCTGGCGGAGGACAAGAAGGCCGCCGACATCGTCCTGCTCGACCTCGGCGAGCTGACCACGCTCGCCGATGCCTTCGTCATCTGCTCGGGCGGCTCCGAGCGCCAGATCAGCGCCATCGCCGACGGGATCGTCGAGGGGCTGCGCGACGAGAAGGTCAAGCCCATCGGCCGCGAGGGGACGTCGGAGTCGCACTGGGTCCTGCTTGACTACGGCAGCGTGATCGTCCATGTGTTCACGCCCCCCGAGCGCGACTACTACCAGCTGGAACGCCACTGGTCGGGCGCGAAGACGGTGCTCCGGGTCCAGTAGCCCGGGCGCCCCGGGGCCGCGACGAGCGGTGCTCCGGGGCCCTGCGGGTGGTGCTCGGCGGTCCAGGAGGCTGGTGCGCTCGGGCCACCCATCAGTCGGGTACGGGGTCCCGCGGTACGGACGGGTCATGTCGGCGCCGGGGAGCCCATCCTAGATTGGCTGCAGGTCGTCGGTCAGCGGGATCGGCGCCACCGGAGACGCCCCATGTCGGGCACTCGAGACCGCTGCCCCGGTTGCAGCCATCGACTCATCATCACCCGGTTTGACACCACGTTCCGGCTGCCAGATCGGACGGAGCGGCTGTGCTTCGGCATCCCCGGTGGGCTGTGCGAGGACTGTCACCAGCTGTACATCGACCCCGAGCTGATCGACGTCCTGGAGCTCGGCGAGAGCCGGTGCGTGTTCGCGATCGAGAGCGACACCGTCCTCCAGGAGGAGGCCTGGTCCTCCGCCGACTGACCGCTCAGCGGTGGCCCGCTGCGGGGCGCCCGGTGTCCTGGCCGGCCCGGCCTCCGGCCGATCGTGAGCGTGGATCCGCGACTCGCTCCTGCACCCACAGCGTGAACGCCAGCCGAACCTGGCGGTCCGTGCTCCCCCAGCCTGTCGCCCCCTTGATCATCGCGTCGAGCTCCAGCACGCCCTCGAGGGCGACGTCGAGCTCCGGCAGCGACCAGCGGCGGGCCTGTTCCACCAGCTTCTGCGCCCGGAACGGGTGCCCGCCGATGGCCTTCACGATCTCCGGCGGGCGGCTGCCGGACGCGACATGGTCCGCGGCGATCAGCAGGTCCCGGATCCGCCGGTGGAGCTGGACGACGATCACCGGGTACGGCGTCGTGTCGAGCAGCCGGTCCAGCAGCGGGCCCGCGACGTCCGCGCGGCGATCCGCGACGGCATCGAGCATGGCCCAGGTGCTGTCCGGGATGACCTCGGGGACGAGCGCTCGGACGTCCGCGATGGTGATCGGCGCCGCCTGCCGGTAGAGCGCCAGCTTCTCCAGCTCCGCCGCGGCCAGCGATCCCTGGCGCTGGCGATCCACGTCGCCTTCGCCCACGAACCCGCCGACGCGCCGCGCCAGCTCGTCCGCGGCGTCGCGCTCGAGCGTGATCTCGCGCTCCGTGGCCAGGTTGCGCAACCAGCCCGCGAGCTGTCCGGCCTTCGGCGCCGCAAACGCGCGCGCGGAGCCGCCGGCCTTGAGCACGGAGGCCTCGAGGGTCGCGTACATCGCGGCCCGCTTGTTCCCCGCGTCGCCCTGCTCGATGAACACCAGCGCGTTGCCCGGGGCGACCGCGCCCAGGGCGCGCCCCAGCGACTCGCGCCCGTCCTTGGAGCGGAGCAGGGGACCCGGATCCGTGACCACGGCCACGCAGCCGCCGCCGAACATCGGCGCCGTGCCGACGCGCTCGGCGATCTGGGCAACGCTGGTCTCGGCGCCGCTGACCCGCCAGCGGTCCGGCGCGGCGCCGGTCTCCTGCTCGAGGCGGTGCGCGATCGCGATCACGGCCCGGTCGAGCGCATAGCCGTCGCCGCCACGGTAGTAGGCGATGACCGGCGCGCTCACCGGGTGGCCTCGCGAAGCGCGCGTCGCGCCCAGCGCAGCCGGCGCACGCCCGCGGGCGCGACCCCGGCGAGGCCGCAGATCTCCAGCTCCAGCGCCCCGGCCCGGGCCTCCACCCGTGCGGCCGTCTCGTCGTCCCAGCCCCGACCGCGCGGTGGTCGATCACCCGCGGCCAGCACCGGCTCGCCCGGTCCCGACGGGTAGCGCCGGCGCCACGAGGCGAACCGGGCCTCCATGGGCTCGATCCGCTGGCCAGCACGCTTGTCCGCGTAGGCGATGATCCGCGCCTCGAGCGGCGCCGCGGCCAGGCGCCGCGTGTCCGCCTCGTCTGCGTATCGGCTCACGGGATGATCCCGCACGAGCGGCCCGAGCTTCGGGAAGCCCTGCGCCGCCAGCCACGCGGCGGACCCCTCGCCGTGGCGGGCGCCAGCCACCCGCCCGGCCGGGATCTTGTCCACGTCGTGGAGCAGCGCCGCCGCCTCGACCGCGCGCACGTCGCACGGCGTCCCGTTGCCGGCGATCGCCCGGGCGAGCCAGCCGGCGACGTCCGCGACCGCGCACGCGTGCTGGAGCGACCAGTCGGGCGGGTCCAGGGACAACAGCAGGCGGGCGGCCTCGCGGCGTGTCGGAGTGGTCATCACCGGCATCGTAGCCGGTGAGGGCGACGCGGGCGGGGATCTCCGGGGTCGTCGCCGCGGAGGTCCGTGGAGTCCCCGTGGTCCGGACCCGCAGCCCGTCCGGGCGCAGCCCCACCTCCACCGTCCCGTCGAGGTCCGTGCGGAGGATGCGCGCCCCGATGTCGCGCAGCCGTGCAAGGGTCGACGCGGCCGGGTGTCCGTAGTCGTTGTCCGCCCCCACCGAGACCAGCGCGAGCGTCGGCCGCAGGGCCGCGAGGAGCGGCGCACTGGTGGCGGTGGCGCTGCCATGGTGTGCAACCTTGAGGACGTCGATGGCCGGGAGGCCGCGGGCGAGCAGCGCCGGATCCACGTCGTCCTCGGCGTCGCCCGTGAGCAGGAATCGGCGGCCGTTGGCCTCGCCGAGGAGGACGATCGAGGTGTCGTTGATCCCCCGTCCCGTGGCGGCCGGTTCCGTGGGCACGCCGGGGTCCGGCCAGAGCACCGTCAGCGAGATCTCGTCGAGGCGCAGCCGGGCACCCGTGGCCAGCGTCGCCCTCGGCGGGCCGTGCTCGAGGGCCGCATCCCAGGCCGCCCACCCTGGTCCCGGTCCGTGCATGCCGGGTTCGAACACCTGCCCAACCCGGTACCGCTCCAGCACCCGCACCAGGCCCGCGACGTGATCCTCGTGGGGATGGGTCAGCACGATGATGTCGATCCGCCGGTCCCAGGGCGGGACGCGCTGGTCCAGGGCCACCAGGAGGCGGTCCGGGTCCGGCCCGCCATCGACCAGCATGCGCGCACCGCCCCGGGTCTCGACCAGGATCGCGTCGCCCTGTCCCACGTCGAGCATCACGAGCCGCGTGGACCGCCCGGCGACATCGGCCATCGCGAGCGTCGACAGCGCCACGACAACCGCCGCGACGCCAAGCGCCAGCCGGCTGCCGCGCGAGGCGGGGATCGGCAGGCGACCAGCCGTCGCACCGGTCCCGGCCCGGGGCGACGGTGCCTGTTGACCGGGTCGTCGCTGCCCCGGCCGCCGGCGCCGACGGGCGCGCGAAGCCCGGAGCCGCCGGATCATGCCGGGCGCCCCCAGGACCAGCACCGCGGCCATGAGCGCCGCGGCCGGCGCCGCCTCCGGCGGGATCGGCACGGCCGCGAACGGCACCCCGGCTCCCAGCCGCACGAACGCGACGATGAGGTGGAGCAGCAGCCAGGCCGGCAGGCCGAGCATCGTTGCCAGCCCGTCCGGCAGCCCGGCCATGGACAGGGCGCCGCCCCCCATCGCGACCACGCCCGCGCCCATCGCCGCCGGCACGAGCGGGACGACCGCAAGGTTGACCACCGGCGCCACCAGCGACAGGCGCCCGAACGTGACCAGCACGTCCGGCAGCGTCGCCGCCTGGGCGGCCAGCGAGATCCCGAGCCCCTCCGCCAGCCAGCCCGGGATCCGCCCGCCACCCAACCCCGCAAACCAGCGGCCCAGCGGCGTTCCCCAGGCCAGGAGCCCGGCGGTGGCGACCACGGACAGCCGGAATCCGGCATCGCCGATCATCGTCGGGTCGACCACCAGCATCGAGAACGCGGCGAGGGCCAGGGCCGCCGGCGCGCGTGCCGACCGCCCCGACTCCCGGGCCAGCAGGACCACCGCCGCCATCACGGCCGCCCGGACCACCGACGGCGAGGCGCCCGCGGCGAGCACATACGCGCCGATCGTGCCCCCGACCACGATCGCGACCGCGCGGCGCGACCGACCGCGCATCAGGGCGCCCACGAGACCCGCCACGATGGCGATGTTCCAGCCCGAGATGGCGACCACGTGGCTGACGCCCGCCGTCGCGAAGTCGGCAGCCAGCGCCCGATCCACGCGCTCCCGGAGGCCCACCAGGATCCCCGCGGCCAGGCCCGCCTCCGGCTCCGGGAGCGAGACCTGCAGCGCGTCACCCGCCGCGTCCCGGGCCGGCTGGAGCGACAGGCCGCTCGCCCGTTCAACGATCCCGAGCGATCGTGCGTCCAGGCTGCCCGCGGCGCCCGTGCGGCGCAGGTACTCGCCGTAGCCGTCGTCCTCGGGCGGCGGTCGCAGACGGCCGTCGACCTCCACCGTGTCACCCGCGTGGACCGCCGGGAACGATGGCAGTGTTGCCGCAACACGCACCGGCCCCGGTTCCACCTGCAGCGCGAGGCGGGCGACCTGGCTCCCGTCCCGCGGTGAGCCCACGGAGTCCACGACCGCCGTCCAGGGCCCCGGCGTGGCCGGCAGCGGCGGGACGGGGGGAGCCGGCGGACCCAGCAGCAGCCGGAGCGCGACCAGGACCGCCCCGATGCCCGCCGGCGTCAAGGGAGCGACAGCCAGCGCCCGGGGAACCGCCAGCCCGATCGACACCGCCAGCAGCCCCACGACCAGGACGCCGGCCATCGGCCCGCCCGCGTACGCGACCGCTGCCGACACGGCGGCCCCGATCGCGAGCCACGCGCTGCGCGGGAGCGCCGGGAGCGCCGGGAGCGCTGGCGCGGCCGGCTTCACGGGCCGATCGTGACGAGCGGCCGGAGCTTGTCCATCGTCGCGGCGCTCACCACCTTGCGGGCGAGCAGGTCATCGACGCTCGTGAACGGTTGCTCCTCCCGCGCCGCGATGATCTTGGCCGCCGTCACGGGCCCGATCCCGGGCAGCGTGTCCAGCGCCTCCGCTGAAGCCCGGTTGAGATCGATCGGACCCGCGCCGCCGGCCACCCCGCCGCCCTGGTCCGTGCCAGGAGCCGCTGGATCCTCTCCGCGAACGGGCACGCGGATCTTCTGGCCATCCGTGATCGACGCCGCGAGATTGAGCTGCCGGTCCACCAGGCCCGCGTCGACCGTCGCCGCGTACCCGCCTGCCGCGTCGATCGCGTCGGCGACGCGGGCGCCCGCCGGCAGCTGGTACACGCCGGGGCGAGTGACCGCCCCACCGACATCCACCACGAGCATGACCGCAGGTGCCGGACTTGCCGAGCGCGTCGCGCCGAGGTCTGCCGGCATCGCGCCCAACCCATTCGCGCCGTCCACGCTGATCACCGGCTCCTCCCCGCCAGCGACCAGGACGGCCCCGACGCCGACCAGGACCGCGAGAACGGCCGCGACGACGGCGGGCCACGGCAGGCCACCAGGCGTCGCTTGGTGATCGGGCGGGGCTTCGGGCTCAGAGGCCTCGAGGACGCGCCACGGCGCGCTGCTTGGCTCCACGGGTCGGGTCGCTCCCCGGCGGGATCCGGCGGCGGGCGTGGGTGTGGATGCGGTTGCGAGCACAGGTGGAGCGCCCGTGCGGGAGGGGGCACGTCCACATATAATGCGGGTATGAGTACCGCCGTCGCCTACCTTCGCCGGAGCCGGGTGGACACCCGCCGCCCTGGCACCGTCTCCCACGCCGAGCAGAAGCCGCCGTCACCGCTCTGGCCGCCCAGCATGGCGATCACGATCTAGATGTTCTCGAGGACTGGGGGCGATCGGGCCGAGACGAGAAGCTCGCCAAGCGCGACGCGTTCGCCGATCTCCGGGCCCGCGTCAAGCGTGGCGACGTGACCGCCGTCTACGCCTACGACGTGTCGCGGCTCGGGCGCTCCGTCGTGACCCTCCACCAGCTGATGACCGAGTGCAAGGCCGCCGGCATCCCCATCCGCTGCGCGTCGGGCTACTCCCCCGACATCAGCACCGCCGAGGGGCGGCTGGTGTTCGCCAACCTCGCCGCGATGTTCCAGTACCTCGCCGAGAGCGTGCAGGAGCGGGCCGCGCGGCGCGTCGAGGAGCGGCGCGAGAAGGGGGAGCTCATGGGCCCCGCGCCCTTCGGCTACCGGCTCGTGGACGGCAAGCATGTCCCCAACCCGGCCGAGGACCTCGCCACCGTGATCGAAACGTGGCGCGCGTCCGAGAGTGTCGCGGAGGCGTGCCGGCGCCTGAAGATGCCGGGGTGCGGACCCGGTCAGGCGTCCAGTGGCTACCATCGACGCTGTACGCGATCCTCGAGCACGAGGGGCTGCGCGTCCGCACCCTGCAACGTGGACGGCCCGTGAAACGCACCTACCGGTTCTCGCGGCTCCTGCGATGCCCGCACGACGACTCCGCGCTCGTGGGCAACGGCAAGAACGGGCTCGTGCAGTACGAGTGTCGCGCGTCGCGCCTGACCGGCGATCACCCGTACCCACGCAGCATCTCCGAGCGGCTGATCCTGCCGTGGGCGGAGACTGAAGTGGACAGGCTGCGGCTGCCGGTGGACACGGTACAGACCGCGGTGGACAACGCCGAGCGCCGGGCCATCCTCTCCGGGCGCTTGGACCGCGCCAACGAGCTCTACATCGCCGGGAGCATCCCCAAGGACCGATACGAGCGGGAGGCCGCCGCGGTGGCCGCGGAGCTCGACGGCTTGGACGCCGAGGACGAGATGATCGCGGTCCCGCCGATCGGGCCGCACGATTGGGACACTTGGGCGCCCGCGGACCTCAACCGGACACTCCGCGCCCTCTGGTCCCGCGTCGAGCTCGGGGCCGATATGCGGCCTGTCCGTGCGGAGTGGCGCAGCCGGCCCTGTGGAGCCCGGCGTCGTGATCCTGCGACCGCTCGCCGTCGTGGGTTCGGCTGCCCGGTGCCCCGAGCCCACCTGTGGAGCCTGGATTGGCCGCGTCCGACGCGACCGGCGCGTCACCGAGCGTCACGGGCAGGAACCAACGCCCTATGTCGCCGAGACCTTGATCCTCTCGACGCTCTGGCGGCCCGTCAACGGCGCTTGGCGCCTCGGCCGCCACCATGGGATGGACGAGCGGACGGTTACCTTCAGGCCGCTACCGATCGTGTGTCCCAAGTGCCACCACAAGGCCGCCGCACCGCCGCTGGTTTCGCGATTGCAGCCGAGGCCGCACACGGCGTAGTATCTGGCTACCAACCCCAAGCGCGAGCCGACAGCGCGGCTCCACCGCTCTGCTCAACCGACAACGACGGGCAGGGTCAACGTGGAGTCGCGTTTCGATGTTGTCGGAGAAGAACCCGCGCAAGGTTCGCGCCGGTCAGGCTGCGATGCGCAAGCGCTGGGGGCCGCAGCGAGTGCTGGCCTGGACCAGCTCGATCCCGTCACCCGTGAAGTGATCCTGTCCATCGTCGAGGCTCGGCGCAACGCCGCCGCTGCCGACGCCGGGCAGCAGTAAGGGCCGCCGTCATGCGAGCAACCGGCAGCCCTCCGTCCAAGCCTACCCCCGACGAGTGGGAGCGGGCTAATCACGCCGCCTACATGGTCGGCGTCATCCTCCGATACCGGCACCCGGCTGGGTCGTCGCGGAGCGGTTCCGCGAACTTGAGGCCGCGGGAGAGGCCCACAACGACGCATGGTTCGGGACCGCGACGATGGTCCGCGGCTGGGACCAGACGTGAGCCTCACCGAGCCCGAGTGGGTCCGGGATGGGCCTACGATCATCCCTGAGGCCGTCACACGGCCCCGGCTGGCCGTCACCGGCTCGCACCGCCTCTCGGTCCTGCGCTGGCAGGAGCTGATGACCTCGCCGCCCGAGCCGCCGCCGGTCCTCCGGGCCGGTATCCCGGAGGTGGGCGTCACTGTCCTTGCCGGGAGCCCGAAGGTGGGTAAGACACTCTGGAGCTCCCAGACGGCGCTGGAGATCCGCAAGCCCGTCCTGCTCGTCATCGAGGAGGGCAGCATGAGCGGGATCACCTACCGGCTGGCCAGACAGGCCGCCGCCCTCGACATTGCCGCGCCACCCATCGCGGTTCTGCACCGTCAGCGGATCCGCCTGGACAACCGGAGCAGCGTGGACGCCCTCCGGGCCATCGTGGCGGCCGAGCGGCCCGCGCTCGTGGTCCTGGACCCGCTCAACCGGCTCCACGGGGCCGATGAGAACCGGCCCACGCAGATGACCCCGGTCATGGACGCCATGGCCGGCATCGCCTACGACTACGGGGTCGCGGTCCTGGCGATCCACCACCTGTCCAAGCCCTCCGCCGAGCGGCGCGGGGACATCTGGGACCGCTACCGCGGCGCGTCCTCGATCCGCTCCGGCACGGACGCCAACCTCGCGCTCGACGGGTCCGGAGACCGCGTGCGGCTGAGGGGTGAATTCCGGGATGCAGAGCCGCTGTCCGAGTACCTCGAGCTCGACCGCAACACGCTGCTATTCGGGCCGGGCGACGCCCCGGAGGCGCCGACCAAGGTGGACGCCCTCGCGCTGCGCCTGTTCGTCCAGGAGCGGACGCAGGTCACGGCGGCACAGGTCATGGCCGAGTACGCCGTGTCGAAGATGACCGCCCTTCGAGCCCTTCGAGCCCTCGGCTGTGACGAGTTCCCCGGTGTCCGCGGGACCCTGACGTTCACCCTCGGAGGTGGCTCGTGAGCCTCCACCGTCCACCGTCTAACGACCGTATACCCACCGTCCATTGGACGCTGTCCAGGGACTGTCCCACCGTATCGTCACACGCCCCCTTTAGGGGGTGGGCTATGCGGTGGACGGTGGACGCCCGGAAGGGACAGTCCCAGAGGGACGACCGTATAGCGCGCCCGGCGAAGCCATGGGGGCTTTGGCTAACTCCGCCACCCCCGCCACCCTCCACCCGCGCCTTAGGCGACTCGCTGTGAGCCTGTCCCTTTCCCGACCCGTTTCCCAGAGGTTGACATGACCCCACCCATCCGCCCGCCCTCGCACCTGTCCAAGCCGTCCAAGGCGCTTTACATCGATGTCATGGGCAGCTACCTGCTCGAGCCCCACCACGTGGCCCTGCTCGTCAAGGCGCTGGAGGCCCGCGACCGTGCCGACCAGGCACGCGCCGAGATTGGCCGCGGACCACTCATGGTCACCTCCCGGCTCGGCGAACAGAAGCCCCACCCGCTGCTCACCGTCGAGCGGGACGCCCGCGCCCAGTTCGGCACGCTGATGAAGCAACTCGGCCTGGACATCGACGGCCCGCCGTCCAACCGGAGATAGCCATGCCCTCCCCCAAGCGCCGCCCCAAGCTGCACCGCCCGCCCCCTGCCGATCTGTCCGGCCTCGCCTACTGGGAACTCGTGGAACTCGCCAAGCGTGGCGAGATCACCTGGTCCGACATCTCGGCCGAGACCCACCGTCAGGTCCTCGCGTCCAACGGCGGCATCGACCCCTACGCCCACCTCCGCATCGACAGGGAGCCCCTCGCATGAACGCCACCGCCGCCGAAATCGCCGAGGCAATCGCCAACCTGGCCGCCGCCGCCCACCAGCGGCTCGACCGCGGCGACCTGTTCGCCCTGCTGGACGATCCGGCCGCGGAGAAGCGGGTTGACGTGGACGGAGACACCTACCGGCTCACGGCCGGCGACGTGACCCTGTGGAAGGCCCTACGGCCGCCGTCGCCGCCGCGGTCGAGATCCTGGCCGCCAAGCGCGACAAGCTGAACTAGCCCGTTGCCGGAACGTGCGCCCTAGCGGTAACATGTTCTCGCCGCCCAGAGGGTGGCAGTCAACGGGGCAGCGCGCCCGGTGGGCCCAGAGGGCCCGTCAGGAGCAGCGCCCGCCGCCAGAGGACCGCGCCAGAGGCGAGGCCCACGAGGCAGCGGAATGGCCGACCCGGCCGCCTATCTGCTGGCGATCTCGGCGCCCCTTGGAGACACCGTGACCCCGACCAACTTCGACTACACCGCCGAGCAGCTTCGTGCGCTCGATCATGCCATCGAGGGCGCGCGTACCGTCGTCCGGCTCGATGAGATGCGAGACGACGGCAAGGAGTTGACCTTCAACCAGTCGACCGACCGCGCCGAAGCATCCGGGCGTGGAACGACGCGGCCGACATCGTGCCCAGCCTCGCCCGGTGGGAGAGCATCACTACCGACAGCGAGGCCTTCACCCGCTCCCTGGCCACCCTCCGCATGCACCTGCAAATGGGCAAGGGCGCAGCCCTCAGGGCCGAGATGCGTGCCAACGGCGCGGCCTACCTATTCGATGGAACGCTGGACCGCCCTGGCAGCGGCAATCCCGAAGCCATCACGATGAACGACCAGATCCGCGAGCTCTTGCAGTCCGGCGAGCGGCAGCACGACTTCGAGTACCTCGAGACCGACGCCATCCGCGAAATCCGCCGTCCTTCGCCGCCGGCGAGCAGAGGGCCATTGCCAACTTCTCGGACGCCTCATCGCTGCATGTCAACGACTTCCGGCGACAGGTGGCGATGTACGCCCGCACGGCCAGTCCGTGGCTCGGACTGGCAACCGTCGTGACCTCCGACGCGGGCCGGCCTCTGATCGTGCCCAAGCTCACGGGTGACGGCACCGTCTACACCCCGGGTGAGGGGACTGCCGTGTCCGAGAGCTCGGCCGTGCTGGACTCCGTCACCGTGACCCCGACCGGGTTCAAGGCGTTGACGTACATCAGCCGTGAGAGCTGGGACGATGAGGAGGTGGACCTCGGCCGCCTGCTTGCCGCCTCGCACGCGCGGGCCATCGGCCTGGCGTTCGGCTCGACCGCGACCACGGCCGTCCTGGCTGGGATCAGAACGGCGGCACCGCGTCCGGCCTCGGTGGCGACGGTACGGCCGTCGTGCCGTTCCTGGATACGAGGACTTGATCGACCTCCAGATGGGTCGAGCAGCCCCGTACCGCGAGGGCGGTGCCTACGTGATGGCCAACGGCGCCATCACCAAGGTCAAGAAGTTCAAGGACGGACAGGGGTCCTACCTCTGGCCGACCGGCGCCCTGCCCATCGGTGGCATGGCGTATGAGGACCCGAACCTGGCGCTCCCGCCTCGGCCACCAAGAGTGTGTGCTTCGGGGATTGGGGCGCCGCCCTGATCATCAAGGCCACGCCGATCCGGGTCGAGGTGTCGCGGGACTTCCTGTTCAACACCGACCAGGTGGCCATCAAGACCGTCCAGCGCATCGCCCTCGCGGTGCAGGACCCGGCCGCTGCCGCGTACCTCGTGAGCGCCGATACGTAGATCCCCCGGACCGCCAGTACCCCTCCGGCCTGTCCACCTCAATCGCCCGCACGGGTTCCGCGTCGTCGCTCCACCTCGAAGGCGCGGCGCTCTGGCAGCAGCTTCGGGTCCGGCCGGAGCGTGCGGGCTAGGCCGTCGCTGACCGGCGGCGCAACCCCCCGTGGGGAACGCAGGACCTTCGAACGAGGTAAAGTCACGTACGGTCATGACAACGATGACGAACGACCAACCCGACAATGCGTGATCGGGACCGCGACAAAGTCGCGCTCCGGGGCTCCATCGTTGACTTCGGCGATCCGCCGGTTATCGAAGTGGCCCTGTCGACCGAGATCCGTCGTTTACCGCACATGAGCCTGGTCCGCATCGTGGACGCATGGCACGAGCTGTATCAGGATCGCTTCCCGGAGGTTCAGGAACAGGCTCGCTACGCGCCCCCGCCGCTAAACGCGGAGCGCGGGCAGAGGATTTGCATGATGTCCCAACTTCCCACGCCAAGGCTGTGGTTCCTCAATCAGGCTCGAACCGACCTCATTCAGCTCCAGAACGACTGGTTTGGGCGCAACTGGCGCAAGGTTGAGGGCGCCGAGGAGTATCCACGATACGGCGTCCTCCGCGAGGCGTTCGCCCACGACCTTGGGCTACTGCGGGACTTCACCGAGCGCAATGCGCTGGGATCTCTTGTGCCCACTACCTGTGAGATCACGTACATCAACCACATCGAACTGGCACCAGACTTGGGTGTTGAACAGGTCCTCGGCGTGCTATCGCGGGATGGTGGAGGCTTCCTCCCCAAGATGGAGGCAGGTAGCCTGTCGGCTCGCTTCGCAATTACGGACGGCGAACACGCGCGAGGTACGCTTGCCGTCAACGCCTCGACCGCCACCCGGGCTGGCGACAATGCCAGCATTCTCGCGTTGCAGGTGACGGCTCGAGGGAACGCCACCACAGGCGATGTTGCTGGCGTGCTGCGATTTTTGGATCTCGGTCACGAATGGGTTGTGCGTGCATTTGCGGAGTTGACGACCGAGCAGATGCACCAGCGCTGGGGGAGGACGCAATGACGGCTCTGCTGCCAGAGACACGGTACCTATCGGACCACCTGGTGAATGGCCAGTTCGAGGACTTTGCCGCCACGGGGGCCGCAACGACTGGGAGTCCGGCGTCTTTCACCTATCGCCTGGGGACAGCAGATCTTGCTCCTTACATCGCACGCCAACGAGCTGACGAGTTCGTGTCGCGCGCGATCGAGCGACTGGAGTTGATGCGCCCGAACTGGGACGGAGACAACGGGCGGGCGATCTCGCCTCGAGCCCTTGCATACGCGGCCGGGCTGGTTCCCGATCTTGCTGCCCAGGGGGTGATGATCCCAAGCCTCGTTCCGGTGTCGGATGGCGGGATCTCGATTGAGTGGCACCGCGGGGGCCGCCAAAGCTGACCCTCTACGTCCCTCCGCGGTTCCCGGACGAGGACGCCGTCGCCTACTACCTCGACGAGCGCACTGGCAACGAGTGGGAGGAAGCGCTGCCAGCCAACGAGTCGCGCGTTGAGGCGCACTTGGCGCAGTTCCTGGAGTAGCCCGATTTGGAAACGTCGACGCTGACTGGCAACGCTTCCGTGAGCCAGGGGACCGAGGTTTGACTGAGGCGCGGGTAGAGGCTGATGCCATCCTTCTGCGCAAGATCACTCCCGATTGGGTGGTGCCCGACAACGAAGGTGGGTTTCGTGTGTCGAGTGCGGCGTACAGAGGCAATCGGACTGCCTCGAATTTGAGGGCGTTCTCGGTGTTCGTCGAGGCCCGGCTGACAGCGTCCGGGGCTGACGCCTCCGTACTCTTGGACGCTGATCAAGGCCTCTGGAGCGTCGTGAGCATCGACATCGGGACCGTGCGCGAAGTCGACCTTGAAGCGTGGTACCGCCCCGAAGGGGTGGACCCCATCCTAATTGAAGCCCACGCAGAGGTTGAAGGATCCATCAGCACGAAGAAGGCGTCGACACTGGCTCGCAAGTCGCGACAGGTGATTTGGCGAGGGTCGTCGTCAGCGTGAGTGCTGGGTGCCATATCCCGCCCGCTTGCCAGTTCGCGATTGTCCTCCGGGCCTACGAGGGCGTTCCACCCTCGCGGATCAGCCGAAGGCACCGAGCCAGTTCCCGGATGACCCCCAGCTCGGTCGGGGCAATGGCCGTCCACTCCTGCGACCGAGCGCCCGCCTGAGCCCACTCTCGCGGATCGAAAGCGTACTGCTCCCACACATTCCGCCCCTCGTCGTAGGACGGCCGGCCCACGAACCAGCCCGGAGGCTTCGCTTCGTAGAGCTCGCTCCAGGCGGCCTCTAGGTCGGTGGGCATGGGGCCGATGGTACGGCTATGGCGGCCTTGCGGATCAGTGGTCTGCTACTCGCCTGTCCTTTGGGCCATCGAGACCGCGAGCGCGAGGACCGCGACGACTGCACCTGCCACCAGTATCCACAGTCCATACCCCACCGAGGCGCGGGTGCTCTCACTGCTGGCATCTATGAGGCGGTTCGACATATTGACTAGGTCGTACGCGGACAGCGCGACGAGCACCAGGGCGCCTAGCAGTGCCAGCGGACGGCGACGGCGGAAGCCGGTCGCCAACGGAAACGCAAGAACGGCAACCAGCACCGCAAGCCAAAGAGTCAGGACGCCGTCGCCGTCCGTGCCGGCGATAGAGAAACTGCCAAGACCGCTCTGCGCGCTGGCCCACGGCAGGACACTGCCGACTGCAGCCACAACCGCAGCACCAGCAGCCACATAGCCAAGTTGCGTCGAGGCTTGGCGAGCGAGCGTGGCGGCTACCGGATCGACCGGGACGGTCCGTATGCGGCCCCAGCTCAGGATCGCGTCCCCACCCAGCCTGTCGAGGACGGCTTCGCCAATGTTGTCGAGCGGCACCCGAATTTCGTCGCCACTCTTTGTGGACCGGATGATGACCACGCCCGGCTCGAGACGCAGCACCTCGCCACGAGTGCCGGTCGCTGGTGTCGGAACCTTGTACTTGATGCGAACACGTTGACCCGTCCGTAACTCCGGAAGGCCTGTCATCCCATGCTCCTTTGACACCTCGGTCTTCGCGACCGGCTCGACGGGTGGTTGCCTGTGAGGCCAGCCTACGCGGATCGCGGCGATGCCGAAGCGTTCGGGCGGGGTCTCCTTCCATGCGCCCGATGCGTGACCCGCAAAGTTGACAGGGGGCACGTCCTTCCGCACGGGTGTCCGGTTCAAACCCTATCCGCCGCCACTTATCTGCCACTTACGCGGAGGGTGGTACTGGGCGCTCCCGCGGGAGTCAGGCTAGGATCGGCCCCCGACACCGAGGAGCCGAATGGTCGAGGATCCCTTCCCGCGCGAGCGCGTTGCCGCCACCCTGCGCCGGATGCCCGCGTACCTGAAGCTCGCCTGGCGTCTGGGCCGTGATCCGCTGCTCAGCCGCGTGCGGCGGACGGCCATCGTCGCGGCGGCCGGCTACCTCGCCTCGCCCATCGACCTCGTCCCCGGGGTCATCCCGCTCCTTGGGCAGCTCGACGACATCGCGGTCGTGCTGGCCACCCTGCGGTTCGCGCTCGCGGGGCTCGACGCGGAGCGACGCCACATGCATCTCGAGGCTGTGGGGCTTGGTGACGACAACCTGAACGAGGACCTGCGGACGGTGGCGGTGACGAGCGCCTGGCTGGTCCGCGCCGGCGCGAGGACCACGGGCCGGGCCGTGGTGCGGGGTGGGAGGCTGGCCGCGCGCGGCGCGAAGGTGGCCGGCAGGGCGTCGATCAGCCTTGCCTCGGCAACCCGGCGGGCGACGTCGAGGGCGACGCCGGTGGTGAGGGATGCGGCCGGGCGGGGAGTGGGAGCCGCGAAAGGGCTGGCGTCGCACCGCGCGAGCCGTGCCCTCGAGGACGAGCAGCTCGCCGTCGACGTGGACGATGCCCCCGGCGCGGAGGAGCCGCCGACGGCGTAGGGCCGAACATCGGCTGCCTCCTCGAGGGCAACGCTACGCTGCCCGGCCCTCCAGGCGCGCCGCGGCTGTGCACGCGCCATCGGACAGCATGTGCGCGACGCTCGCGACCCGACGCAGCGCGCCGGCGAACGCCCGCCGCAGCGGCCCGGGGCCCGACGGACGGCCGACGGGAACCATCGGCGCTGACCCCGCATCGAAGATCCGGTTGAGCGCCGCGAGCTCGGCTTCCTGTCGGCGGTCGTGGATGATGTCCTGGGCGAGCATCGCGTAGATCTGCCACATGCCTGGAGCTCCTCCGTCAGTGTCCGAATGAGTGGTTGTGATCGGTGTGCTCGAAGCCGTCACGGCTCTCTGCCGCGCCGGCAAGCGCGGCGACGACGAGCACCGCGAACAGGGCGATGACCATGATCAGGGCGTCCATCGGGGGACCTCCGTGGGGCGGGTCAGGTAACCGGCACAAAGGACTTCAACAGTTACGAACGATAGCGGCTTGCAAGTAACCTGTCAAGTGGTATAACGTGGTTACCGACAGTTATGCCCATCGACATTCCCACCACCCCGCACGCCCACACTGCCGACCTCGAGGCATGCCTCGATCTGATCAACACGGTCGAGCTGACCGACGGGGTTCCCGACGACCACATCCCCACCGCCGAGGACGCGATCGCCTTCCTCGCGGAGCGCGACCTGGCCCACGAGGCCGACCTGCGCCGCCAGCAGCGTCGCGAGGGCGACGCGTGGCTGGACCGGGTCCGGGAGACCCGTTCCGCCCTGCGTGAGCTGTGGGATTCGCAGGTCGAGGGTCGCGCACCCGCATCGGGCGCCCTCGTCACACTCAACGCCCTGCTGGACCGCGCGCCACGAGTCGAGCTGCGCGCCACCCTGGCCGGCGTCGAGATCACGCACGACCACCGGCCCGACGATCCCACGGGCGAGGCGCTCGCTCGCACCGCCATGCCGCTCGTGGAGGCGATCGCGACCGGCCAGACGGACCGGTTCCGGATCTGCGCCAACGACGGCTGCCGCTGGGTGTTCGAGGATTCCTCGCGCGCGGGCCGCCGCCGATGGTGCGACATGACCACCTGCGGCAACCGCGCGAAGGTCCGGCGGTTCCGCTCGCGGCAGCGCGAGGGCTCGTCAGCGCCCGGCTGAGCGCACCGCCGGGCGGCCGGTCAGAGCTGCTCGAGGCGCGGCCTGACCTCCGTCGCGAACCGCGTCATCGACTCCTCGTCATAGTCCGCGGGGACACCCACGATCAGGTGCCGATACCCGAGCGCGACCTTGGGGGCGATCTTCTCGACCACATCGTCCACCGTGCCCACCGGCTGGTCCTCCCAGTGCCGGGCGACCCGGTTGCGATCGAACGCCGCGTGGAACAGGCGCTCCGCCTCGGCGCGATCGTCGCGGATGAACACCGTCCCGACGCCGGTGGACCGCTCGATCTCGGACGGGTCGCGGCCGACGGTCTCGCAATGGCGGAGGAGGACCTCCTCCTTGCGCTGGAGCTCCTCGATGGTGCCGCCGACGTTGTTCATATCGGCGTACTTCGCGACCAGCTTGAGCGTGACCTGCTCGCCGCCACCGCCGATGCAGATCGGAAGGTGCGCCTGGACGGGTGGCGGGAGGTTCCGCGTGTCATGGCTCGTGTAGTGCGGGCCCGCCGCCGTCGGTTCGGTTCCGTCCAGCATCCCACGCATGATCGGGAGGGCCTCACCCAGCCAGCGAAGGCGCTCGGGGAAGCCCGACCCGAAGTCCAGCCCGAAGTCCTGGTGCTCCTCCTCGAACCACGCCCCACCGATGCCCAGGATCGCGCGGCCGTTGCTGATGTGGTCGAGCGTGGTCGCCATCTTGGCCGTGAGCGTCGGCGCCCGGAACGAATTCGCGCCCACCATGAGGCCGATCCGGATCCGCTTGGTCGCCTGCGCCCAGGCCGCCAGCGTCAGCCAGCCCTCGTAGTTGGGCCCGGTCGAGTCACCGACGATGGGGTACAGGTGATCCCAGGTCCACAGGGTGTCGTAGCCCAGCTCGTCGGCACGGATGCCGGCCTGGAGCAGCGCGGGCCACTTGGTGTACTGGTTCCAGCAGAGTGCGCCGATCTTGATGTCAGTCATGCAGCCAGTGTAGATCGGACCGCGTTCTGAACCTGACGTCGCTCAGACGATATCGACCGAGATCTCCACCGCTGAAACCGTCCCCCGGTTCTCGAGCCAGTGGAGCGTCTCCCGATCCTCGGGCCAGCCAACCCCCGGCCCGTACTCCGTGGCGACCCCGTCCCGGTGGTCGGTGATCGCTCCCTGCAGGACGTACACGATGCCGGGCCTGCCCTTGTGGTCGTGGATCGGGCCGAAGACGCCTCCAGGCTCGATGGTCACGATGCGCATTCGAAGCTGGCGCCCTTCCATGCCCTCGATCTCGCGGCCAAGGTCAACCGATGCAAGCACCTTCGTCGTTACGCCCTTCGTCTCAGGCGCCACCAGTTGGTTGCTCATCATGCTCTCCGTCGAAGATTGGGCGGCTCTGCAGGGGCGCCAGACGTCGTGACCGGGAGTCAACGTTCCGGGCGCGAATGACCGTGATGCCCGGGCCCGGCACCACGTCCTTGACTGAGGAGCATGTGAAGTAATCGCGCCGTTGGGGATTCCCAAGCGGGACCGGCGCAGTCACGCTCGACGACATGGACGACACGCTGTTCGATCTCCCGCCCATCGAACCCGCTGCCACTGTTGACGAGGTCCGGGCGCGCCCGAGGGTCCAGCGCCCGAACCGGAACCAGGTCGAGCTGCGGCCGGTCGACCTCGAGGGCCTGCTGTCCGCGGACCATCGGGCGCGCCTCGTGTGGGCGTTCGTCGAGGGCCTCGATCTCGAACCGCTGTACGGGCGGATCCGTGCGCTCGAGGGCGGGGCCGGGCGGCCGCCGATCGATCCCGCGATCCTGACCGCCCTGTGGCTGTACGCCACCCTCGAGGGGGTCGGCTCGGCCCGGGCGCTCGAACGCCTGTGCGATGCGCATGACGCGTACCGCTGGATCTGCGGCGGGGTCCCGGTCAACTACCACACCCTGGCCGACTTCCGCGTCGGCGACGGCGATCTGTTCGACCGCCTGCTCACCGAGGGCGTGGCCGCGCTGATCGCCGACGGCGCGGTCAGTCTCAACCGCGTCGCCCAGGACGGGATGCGGGTCCGGGCTTCGGCAGGTGTGGGCTCGTTCCGCGGGCGGGATGCCCTCGAGGTTGCCCGCGCCGAGGCTGAGGCCCAGGTGGCGGCGCTGCGGGCCGAGCTCGAGACCGACCCCGAGGCGACCTCCCGGCGCATCGCCGCGGCGCGCGAGCGGGCGGCACGCGAGCGGGCCGAGCGCGTCCGCCGGGCCCTCGAGCGGCTGCCCGAGCTCGAGGCCCGCCGCGCGAAGCCGACCGCCAACCGCCGGCCGTCCAAGCCGCCAGAGGCCTCGACGACCGATCCCGAGGCGCGCTTCATGGCGTTCCCCGACGGCGGCGCCCGGCCTGCCTGGAACGTCCAGTTCGCCACCGACACCGCGACCCAGGTGATCGTCGGACTCGAGGCGGACGACCGGTATGACAACGAGGCCCTGGGTCCGATGGTCGACCAGATCCGCACCCGTTACGGACGGGCGCCCACCGAGCACCTCGTCGACAAGGGGTTCCGGAACTTCACCGAGCTCGTGCGGCTGGCCGAACCTCCCTGCGGCACCACGCTGTTCATGCCCGTCCCCAAGCCCCGCGGCCGCAGCACCCGGGATCGCCACCGGCCACTCCGGACCGACCCGCAGGCGGTTGCCGAGTGGCGGGTCCGGATGGGGACCCCCAAGGCGAAAGCGATCGCGAAGGAACGCGCGTCGACCGCCGAGTGCGTCAACGCGATCGCCCGCAACCGGGGGCTGCGCGCGTTCGGGGTCCGGGGTCGCACCAAGGTCAGGGCCGTCATCGTCTGGTTCGCCCTCGCCCACAACCTGATGCGGACACTCGCCCTGCGAGCCGCAGCCCAGGCCACCTGATCCAGGGGCGACGCCCCAGGCGCCGGGTGTCAAAGGGCTGGTCCACCGACCATCGCTGGGTCGATCCTGCCCCGGAGCCACCGGGACATCCAGCCTGCCAGGCGCCCATGCTCCTGTCTGGCTGATCGGATCCCGCTGGACCACGCGCAGGCTCGAACGGGAATGCTTCACAGGCTCCTCCGTCACGAACCGGGCCCTGAAGGTCCCCGAGATGTCCCGAAATGGGCGCCCGGCGCCGCAACCCTGACTGTCCGTCACGAATCGCGCCGTGACGGACGCCGAGATGCCCCGATGCGCCCGCTGCTGCTGGAAACCGTGACTGGGGGTCACGAACGCCAACCGTCGCCCGAGGGTCAGCCCTTGAGGACGATATTGACCAGCCGCCCGCCGCCCGCGTGGATCAGCCGCGCGACCTCGCGGTCGCCGATCGCCGCGACCACCTTGTCGCGGGCCAGGATGACCTGCTCCAGCTCGATCTCGCTGATGCCCACCGGGACGGTGACCTTGTCGCGGAGCTTGCCGTTGACCTGGATCGGGAGCTCGCGGGTCGCCTCGACCACCGCGCTCTCGTCGACCGCCGGCCAGCGCTGGACGTGGATGGACTCCCAGGCCTCGCCGCGGGCCTCCGCCAGCCGCGACCACAGCTCCTCGGTGATGTGCGGGGCGGCCGGTGCGAGCATCAGCAGCAGCAGGCGGACGGCCTCGTCCCACTCGGGCAGCCCCGCCACCGACGTGCCGCGGTACCGGAACAGGACGTTGGACAGCTCCATGAGCTTGGCCACCATCGTGTTCCAGCGGAAGCCCTCGTAGTCCTCGGTCACGTCACGCAGGGTCTTGTGGGCCGCGGCGCGCATCCGGGACCGGGCGTCGTGCTCCTCCTCGCCGGCCGGCAGCGCGCCCGCGTTCGGGTCGCCGGCCTCGCGGCCGTGCGGGTCCAGCGCGACGGACCACACGTGGTTGAGGAACTTGGACACGCCGCTGATCCCGGTGGGGGACCACGGGCCGCCCTGGTCCCAGGGGCCCATGAACATCAGGAACAGCCGGACGGCGTCCGCGCCGTGCCGCTCGACCAGCTCGTCGGGGTCCTGGACGTTGCCGCGCGACTTGGACATCCGCTCGCCGTCCGCGCCCAGGATCTGGCCCTGGTTGAACAGCCGGCTGAACGGCTCGCGCGCGTCGATCAGGCCCAGGTCGCTTCATCGCCTTGGTGAAGAACCGGCTGTACAGCAGGTGCATCACCGCGTGCTCGGCGCCGCCCGTGTACTGGTCGACCGGGGTCCAGTCGCGCGACCAGGTCCACGTCCACCGGCCCCTCGTCGTTATGCGGCGAGAGGTAGCGGAACCAGTACCAGGAGGAGTCGAAGAACGTGTCCATCGTGTCCGTCTCGCGCCGCGCGGCCGCGCCGCACTGCGGGCAGTCCACGGCCAGGAACGTCTCGTCCCGGTTGAGCGGGTTGTCGCCCGAGCCCCGGTAGTCGACGGTCTCCGGGAGGAGCACCGGCAGGTCCTGCTCCGGGACCGGCACGGGGCCGCACTCGGGGCAGTGGATGACCGGGATGGGCGTGCCCCAGTAGCGCTGGCGGCTGACCAGCCAGTCGCGCAGGCGATAGGTCACCGCCGGCTCGCCCTTGCCCCGCTCGCCCAGCCAGGCCACGATCTCGTGCCACGCCTCGGCCGCCGGGCGACCGGTGAAGCGGCCCGAGTTGACCATGACCTCGTCGAACGTGTGCTCGGTGAAGGCCGCCGTGAGCTCCTCGTCCGCATCGGCGTGCTTGGGCATCACCACCGTTGACGATCGGCAGCCCGTACGCCTGGGCGAACGCGAAGTCCCGCTCGTCGTGGGCGGGGACCGCCATGATCGCGCCCGTGCCGTAGGTCGCCAGCACGTAGTCCGCGATGAAGATCGGGATCCGCTCCCCGTTGACCGGGTTGATCGCGTCCGCACCGATCGCGACGCCGGTCTTGTCACGGTCCGTCGAGAGCCGGTCGATCTCCGTCTTCGTCGCCGCGGCCGCCACGTAGGCGTCCACCTCCGCCCTGCGGTCCGGGGCCGTCAGCGACGCCACCAGCCTGTGCTCGGGCGCCAGGACCATGAACGTCGCGCCGAACAGCGTGTCCGGGCGGGTCGTGAACACGCGCAGCTCCTCGCCACCCGCGTGGTGGGCAGAGGGCGCCGTCTCGAACACGATCTCCGCGCCCGATGAGCGCCCGATCCAGTTCGTCTGCATGATCCGGATCGGCTCCGGCCAGTCGATGCCGGTGAAGTCGAGCAGGTCGTCCGCGTACTGGGTGATGCCCAGGTACCACTGGGGCAGCTCGCGCTTCTCCACCTTCGAGCCGCAGCGCCAGCAGCGGCGGTCCGTGCCCTCCACCTGCTCGCGGGCCAGCGTGCCGTCGTTGGGGCACCAGTCCACGGCGGACACGGCGCGGTACGCCAGGCCCTTCTTCATGAACTGGACGAACAGCCACTGGTTCCAGCGGTAGAACTCGGGCTCGCAGGTAACCACCTCGTGATCCCACGCGAACGTCGCCCCCATCGAGCGCAGCTGGGCGCCGCATCGTCTGTCGAGGTTGGCCATCGTCCAGTCGCGCGGGTTGATCCGGTTCTTGATCGCGGCGTTCTCGGCCGGCAGCCCGAAGGCGTCGAACCCGATCGGCAGGAACACGTTGTCGCCGTGCATCCGCCGGTAGCGGGCGATCGCGTCCGTGGGCGTCTTGATGTACCAGTGGCCGATGTGCAGCGCGCCCGACGGGTACGGGTACATCGTCAGCAGGTAGAAGCGCGGCCGGGTGCGGTCGTCGAGGTCCGTGTCGTACAGGCGGAGGTCGGCCCATCGCTGCTGCCAGCGGGGCTCGATGGCCGCCGGCTGGTACCGCTCGACGCGGTCGCGCGCGGCCTGGCCGGTGCTCTCGGTGTCGCCTGTCGTCGTCACGGTCGGGTCCTGCCTCCGATAGAAACGAAACCCCCCGCCGGTCCCGGCGAGGGGTCAGGTTGTCGGCGTCAGCGGGGCGTTGGTGGAGCTACGGGGATTCGAACCCCGGACCTTCTGAATGCCATTCAGACGCTCTCCCAGCTGAGCTATAGCCCCACGGGTTTTGTGCTCAATCGGCCCTGCTTCCTGAGCGAATGGGAGTCTAGCACGGCGGAAACGGCCGAGCCGACAGTCGGGAGCCTGGCCACAACGCTTGGACAGGCGATGACTGCGGCGAGAAGCGGAACGTGGCCTGGCTGATCAGCGCCGGCGGGACCGAGCCGACCCGCCACGCTCGAGAGCGCTGCTGGCGGGGGTCGTGCGGGCTCGCGAACGCGTGCCTGCGGGGCAGGGTCACGTGCTAGCCAGCCCGTGGTGCCCTGGGCCGCGGGGGATCACCGGCCAGATGTCGGTGACCACCCCGTCGCAATCGACCACGTGGAAGGCATCGAACCAGTTGACGGTCGACGGCGCGTAACCCGGTATGACCGCCACCACATCCCCGATCCTGAGCGAGCCGTCCCGGTCGGCGAAGATCCCGTGCTCCTCGTCGAACCTTACGGCCCCCTCGTGGTGCCCGATGATCCGGGACAACTCGCCGTCGCCGATCGACTTGCTCCCGGCATCGATGATCACCCGGCCCGGAGGACGACTGATGACTGTTGCCGCCACGGTCAGGGCGTGCTCAAACCCGTTCACCATGCGGCCGTGGAACACGTCCATCAGCACGTACGTGCCGGCCTGGATCTCGGTGATCCCGGGATGCGTCGCGGTCCATTCCCAGGTCGCCGTCCCACCCGCCGATCGGACGGGCACGGCGATCCCATCCCGCTCGAGCCGCTCCGCGACTCCGACGAACAGCGCCATCGCCTCGCGTTGGCGGGCGTGCCGCTGTTCGCGATCGTCGATCATGGAGCAGTGGCCCTCGTACCCGGTGATCCCCACGAGCCGTAGGCCGGGCAGACCGACGACCGTTCGTGCCAGGTGGAGCGCGGCCTCGGACGTGTCGACCCCGCACCGATTCATGCCCGTATCGACCTCGATACAGATCCCCAACTCGCTGCCGCCGTCGCGCGCGGCCGCAGCCAGATCCGCCGCATTGGCGGCATTGTCGACGGCGACGATGACATCGCGGTCGCGAGCGAGCCCGGCCAGAACTCGGATCTTCTCGGCTCCCACGACGGTGTTGACGACGAACAGGTGGTCGAGGCCAAACCGGGCGAGAACCGCCGCCTCCCAGACCGTTGCCATCGACAGCCCGATCGCTCCCGCCTCGATCTGCAGACGGGCGAGCTCCGGGCTCTTGTGGACCTTGATGTGAGGGCGCAGTGCGGCGGGCATGCCGCTCACGGCGTTCGCCATGACCTCGATGTTGCGGCGGGCGATCGGCAGGTCGAGGACCAGGGCCGGGGTGACCAGCTCCGACCGGTGGCGCCCGATTGCGGCACCGTATTCCCGGCGCACGTGCTCGTGGACGGCCCCGTAGTCGGACGCCCGTGCGAACGGGTCCCCCCGCCCTCTGCCGGTCACGAGGATGCGGCGTGGCTTCGGGCCGCCCCGGCCACGGCTCCGTCTCGCATGAAGGCGAAGTTGGCGGCCACGTCGCCCCCGTCGAAGACTGCGCTTCCGGTCACGATAAGATCGGCGCCGAGCGCACCGACCTGTTCGATGTTCGCCTTCGTCACACCGCCGTCGACGCCCAGAAGGATGGGCCGCCCCGACGCCTCGATGAGGCGCCGCACGCGTGCGACCCGCTCGCCCGTCGAGGGCAGGAAGGACTGCCCGCTCCAGCCGGGGTCGATCGCCAGGACGAGCACCAGGTCGACCACCTCCAGCAGCGGCCCGACAGCCTCGATGGGGGTGCTCGGGTCCAGCCCCACGCCGCGGATGATGCCCCGCTCGGGGTCATTCGCGTTCGTCGCGGCTCCAAGCATGTGCAGGGCCCTGTGGGGGTGCGCCACACCGCCGAGATGGAGCGTGATGATGTCGGCCCCTGCCGCTACAAACGCCTCGACTCTGGAGATCGGGTCCGAGACCATGAGATGGACGTCCTTGAGTAGCGGCGTCCGCATCGCTTTGATCAACGGCGGGCCAAACGTGAACTGCGGGCAGTAGACACCGTCCATGACATCGACGTGGACGAGCTCGGCGCCGCTCGCGGCGAGCCGCTCGAGCTCGTGGCCCAGGTCCAGCAGGTCGGCGGTGAGCATCCCCACGCTGAGGCGCGGCCCGCCGGTTCGCAGGTGGTCGAGCGACGGGCCAACACCGTTCAGGACCGTTCCCATTGCTCAGGCCGTGACCTTGGGACTGGCATACTCACGCTCTAGCGCCTGGAACACGTCGAACGCCTCGGCCGGCCGATACCCCTCGTGGACGACCTTGCGGACGGCCTGGATCATCGCCGCCGGCGAGGAGCTCTGGAAGATGTTGCGGCCCATGTCGACCCCGGCGGCGCCGCTGTCGATCGCCTGCCAGGCCATGGTGAGCGCGTCCAGCTCGGGCAGCTTCTTGCCGCCGGCCATCACGATCGGCACCGGGCAGCCGGCGGTGACTTTCTCGAAGCCGTCGGCGCAGTAGTAGGTCTTCACGACCTGCGCCCCGAGCTCGGCGCATATGCGCGTGGCGAGTCCGAGGTACCGGGCGTCGCGAACCAGCTCCTTGCCAACCGCCGTGACCCCGAGCACCGGGACCCCACGCTTGTACCCCTCGTCCACCTGGCGCGTCATGTTGATCACGGTCTCGGTCTCGAACTCACCGCCGACGAATACCTGAACCGCGATCGCCGAGGCACCCAGGCGAACGGCATCGTCCACGTCCATGGCGATCCGCTCGTTGGACAGCTCCTTCAGGATGCTCGGTCCGCCGCTCGCCCGCAGGACGATCCCTTGCCGCACCGCAGGCGGCACCACGGTCCGGAGCATCCCGCGCGTCAGCATCAGTGCATCAGCGTGCGGCGCGAGCGGCAGGATGCTGAGGTCGACACGCTCCAGGCCGGTGGTCGGTCCCTGGAAGTAGCCATGGTCGATCGCCAGCATCACGGTGTGGCCGCTCTCCGGCCGGAAGATGCGAGCGAGACGGTGCTGCATTCCCCAGTCGTAGGCACCGGAGCCCTTGAGGAAGAACGCCTCGTTCCTCTGCGGGACGTCCTCGTAGAACTGCTTGATGTCGCTGCTGTCCTGCTCGGGCATCGCACTCGTCCCTTCTTGCCATCGTTATGCGCCTGCGGGCCACCACATCGGCGGAAGCAGCCCAATTCCGACAGGTCGAGGATCCGCGGGTAGAGCGTCCGCCAGCGTGCATAGCTCTCGTCATAGACGGCTCGGGCTGCTGGCTGCGGCTCGAACGTGCGCTCGAACCGCACGAGCCGGTCGGCCACCTCAGTGAGGTCGCGATACAGACCAGCGCCAACCCCCGCGCAGAACGCGGCCCCCAGCGCCGTCGATTCCTTGACCACCGGGACCCGAACTGGCAGGCCGATCACATCTGCCACGATCTGTGGCCACAGCTGGCCTTTGGCCGCGCCGCCGGTGAACACGAGCTCGTCGTAGGTTCGACCGGTGAGCTCCGAGATGATCTCGAGATGGCCCCGGACCGTATATGCCGCCTGTTCCTCGAGCGCCCGAATGGACGCCCGGCGGTTTGACGCGGCGGGACGGTTGACGTCGAAACCGAGCAACGACGGTGACGCCTGGACCCACCGCTTCGCGTCCATCACGTTGGCGAAGATCGCCGTGATGCCCTCCGCGCCGGGCGGCACGGACGCGGCGGCCTCCTCCATGACCACGTACGCATCGACACCCCGGCGGTTTGCCTCCGCGACCTCCAGCTCGCAGAAGGCGTCACGGAACCAGCGCATCGCGATGCCGCACCAGAACCCGATCCCCTCGGTCATCCACTGGTCGGGGACTGCGTGACACAGCGTCCTGACCCGCGCCTGGGGGTCGATCAGTGGCGCGTCGGTCACGACGGTGAGCTGCCAGAAGCTGCCGCCGACGAGGGTGATTCGATCCGGGCGCACCACCCCGATGCCCACCAGGCCCAGCTGCGTGTCCGCGCCACCGACCACGACCGGTGTTCCAGCGATCAGGCCCGTCTCCTGGGCCGCTAGGTCGGTAATCGGCCCGACGACCGTGCCGGGCTCGAGCACTTCGGGCACGATGTCGGTCGAGAGGCCGATCAGGCCCAGCGACGACGCCGACCAGGACCGCGCCCGTAGATCGAACAGGTCTGAACTCGACCCGCAGGAGGGGTCGGTCACGAACCGTCCCGTCAGGCGATAAAGCACCCAGTCGCTCAGCATGCCCACGTGCGCGGCTGCGCGAAACACGTCGGGCTCGTGCGCCTTGATCCACAGAAACCGGGCCGGTGAGGTGATCGAGACCCAGTCGCCCCCCTGCTCGAAGATCTTCCGGGCGTCGCCGCTTCGGACGAGCTCGGTCGCTTCGGCCGAGGCGCGCGAATCGACGTTCGGGCAGGCCCAGATCTCCCGACCGGCCTCGTCGTAGAGGACCATTCCCTCGCGCATGCTCGTGCTGCTGACGGCAACGACGGCGGAGGCGGCAACCCCGGCTCGCGTCAGGGCCTCCCGGATGCACTCCCCGATGAGCGACCAGTTGTGGTTCGTGTTGAACACCTGCGATCCCGGTGCGCCAGGGAGCGCCGCGTGCGTCCATTCCCGCTGGCCGATTGCGACCTGGGTACCGTCCTCCGCGAACAACACGGCCCGGCAGCTGCCGGTGCCGAGATCGATCGCAAGGATGTAGCTCATCGTGTCGAGCTCCCGGCGGGTAGCGCGGCCAGCGCCTCGCGATTGGCTACGTTGCGCAAGGGCTCGCCGGAAGCGAGGCGTTCGATCTCGTGGACGGCCATCTCGCCGCCGTGGTGCAGGGTGTCGACCGTTGCGCCTCCGATGTGGGTGGTCACGACGACGTTCGGCTGCCCCAGCAACGGATGCCGACCGGTCGCGGGCGAGGGGCTGATGACGTCCAGCGCGACGCCGGCCAGGCGCCCGGACTCGAGGCCGGCGAGGACGGCCGATTCGTCGATCAACTCATGACGGGAGGTATTGACGAGGTAGGCACCGGGCTTCATGGCCGCGATCTCGCGCGCTCCGATCATGCCGCGATTGTCGGCCGTCACGCGGGCATGGAGCGACACGGAGTCGGCGGCCTCAAGGAGTGGCAGCAGGTCGGCCGGTTCGGCGCCACCTGCGCGTACGACGTCCGGTTCGACGAACGGGTCATAGGCCAGCACCCGCATCCCGAACGCTTGGGCACGACGGGTGACCCGGTGCCCGATCTGCCCGAAGCCGATGATGCCCAGCGTGTGGCCGGCGAGGTCGTGGCCGAACCAGCGCACGCCCTCGTAGTTGTCGTGTCCGAACTCGCCACCCTCGTCGACGTGGCGCATGACCTCGTGCAATCGACGCGCCAGCATCACAAGGAATGCCATCGTGAGCTCCGCCACGGCGTCGGCATTCTTGCCAGGAGTCGTCACGACGGGGATCCCACGCTCGGTCGCGGCTGCGACATCGACGTTGACCGGCCCGCCCCGTACACAGCACACGAGCCGGAGCCTGGGGTTGGCGTCCATGACGGCGTCGGTCACTGGCGCTCCCTGCACGACGAGCACATCGTGATCGCGCATTGACGCGATGACCTGCCTCGGCGTGCCCAGGTACTCGCGGATCCGCAGTTCCGAGGCCGATGAGGGGGTCCAGCCGGGGTCGTCGAGCACATCGACAAACGACACCTCGTGCGGCGGGGACATCACCGTGAAGGCGTCGCGCATGGCCGCTGACGGGCAGTACGAATCACCTACGACGTGGATTTGGAGAGACGTCGCAGGGCCCATAATGATCTCGGGAACCTCGTGCTATCTCGATCGACGCAGGGACCACCTGGCCGCTGGTCGCGGTCCGGTAATCATCAGCAAGATTGTGCATCGCAAGTCAAGGCAGTGCGTCAATCGACGTTGGGGCCACCACGCAGGGAGACATCGTGCGTCGGCATAAGGCAATCCGTGAGCGTGACGGTCGAGACGAGGCCCAAGGACTACCTGACCGAGATCGCGACGCGGTACTACATGCGCGCCGACTCCCAGGTGGAGATCTCCCGTGACCTGGGGCTCGATCCATCGACGGTGTCGCGATACCTGAAGCGAGCACGAGACGAAGGTGTCGTTCACGTCGAGATCCGGCCACCGAGGCACGAGGAACTGGAGCTCGGCCGGAAGATCGCCGCGCGTTACGGCCTAGGCCGAGTCGTGGTCGCGCCCGATGAAACCGGTGATGGCGCCGGCGGGGGCGCTCTAGCGTGGACGGCGGCGCGCTTCATCGAGGATCTGCTTCGGAATGGCATGCGGCTCGGCGTCTCATGGGGCCGAACCCTTGCTGCCACCATCCACGAGTTGCGCGCCGGCACGGTGTCAGGACTTCGGGTGTCCCCGCTCGCGGGTGGCGTCGCCGACCCGACGCCCGGCATCCAGGGCCACGACCTCGTGCGACGAATGGCCGAGCTCTACCCTGAGTCGACGGTCAACTACTTGCACGCCCCCGCGATCGTCGGATCCGACGAGACGGTGGCGGCGCTGCTGGGTGATCGGACGATCCAGGCGGCTCTCGATGCGGCTCGGGAGAGCGAGCTCGCGCTCGTCGGGATCGGCCAGATGGACGAGCAGTCGACGCTGTTCCGAGGTGGGCATGTGGATCCGGAAGATTGGACCGTTCTGATCGCCGAGGGCGCGACCGGCAACATCAATACGTGCTTCTTCGATCGCGAGGGACGGCCAATCGAGACGCTCAGCGCTCGGACGATCGCCACTTCCCTCGAAGAGCTCCGGAGAATCCCGACCGTCGTTGCCGTGGCGGGTGGTCGCGGCAAGGTCGCCGCCATCGAGGGTGCGATCGCAACGGGCGCGATCGACATCCTGGTGACGAATGAAGCGACGGCGAGGTCGTTTCTTGCGAGGTCGGGTCGCCGCGGACACGGCTGACGTGAAGGGGCTGGTCCGGTTCGGAGGGTAGGGACGAGCTCGTCGGCGTGGTCGTGGCCGCGATGGCCTCGCGTGCCCGCTACCGCACGACCGCGTGGGATGCCGCCCCGAACAGCAACCCCCGGCGAGCCCCGCAATCTCTGGTCGGGACCCCCGATGAACCAGAGATGCGCTTCGACTCCGCAGGCGGCCAGTCAGGCCCGGATCGCTGTGGCGGGCCTATTGGATCGCTCCGTGGATGCAAGCGACATCGCGACGAGGAGCGGACCCTACCCAGTTGCTTCGTACAGGCGAGCGACATCACGACTGAGCCGGATGGCCCCGCGGCCGAGCCTGCTGTCGACGACGACCGCGCCTTCCACTGCCACCGATGCCAGCTCGATCTGGGTGGCGCTGACGCTGGCGCAGAACCGTCCAGAGAGCGCCCGGCGGGCGGTCAGGTGCTCGCCTTTGCGCTATGGTCAGGACGTGGCGTGCGAGCGCGCGGTGGTGTGCGTCGGCCCTGTGCACCCGCCGTTCGCTCATCGGCCGTCGATGCGTCGAGGGGTGGCGCTGACACGGAGGCAGGGCGACGCTTCGATTGTTCAGGAATACTGGACGACTGGCGGAGGTGGCAGCGCCGCTCCCGCGTGGCGACCGTGATCCAGTTCGGAGGGAACACATGGGCGGTCCATCGGCGGATCTGCCGGTCGGGATGGCCGGCTTGCGGTACGGCATCAGCCAGGTCTCCCTGGCGGTACGCGACCTCGATGCCACCATGGCCCGCTACCACCGTGCCTTCGGGTGGGCGCCGTGGCAGGTCTTCGATCACGTGCTGCCGGTGCACCACAACACGATGTTGCGGGGCGAGCCCGTCCACTACGCGCTGCGTGGCGCCGAGGTGTACGTCGGATCCCTCAACTTCGAGCTGCTCCAGCCGCTCGAGGGTCCGAACCTCTGGTCCGAGTTCATGGATCGCCGCGGCGAGGGCGTGGCCTCGATCGCGACCATGTTCGTCGAGCGCGAGGACGGCGACGCGGTCAAGGTCGCCTTCAAGGAGCAGTTCGGGATCGACGTCAACATGAAGGCCGATATCGGCGACCACATCGAGTACTACTACCTCGATACGGAGTCCCAGTTCGGTTGCCTCATCGAGTCGGGCAGCGGCCATGCCATCGATTTCGTGAAGCCTGCCCGGGCCTATCCGCAGCCGGGCGCCCAGCCCGGGCCGTCGCCGGTCAGCGGGATCACGTATCCAATTACCCAGGTGTCCGTCACCGTTCGCGACCTCGACACGAAGATGCGCAACTACCACAAGGCCTTTGGCTGGGGCCCGTGGAAGGTCTACGAGTCGGACGGCAAGCGGGTCATGCATCACTCCGAGTGGCATGGAAAGCCGGCGGAGTTCAAGGTCCGCTGGGCCGAGACGATGGTCGGTGACCTCAACTTCGAGCTCATCGAGCCGCTCGGCCCGGGCAACCCGTTCCACGAGTTCCTTGAGACCAAGGGTGAGGGGATCTCGTCGATCGCGGTCATGTTCGAGACCGCCGAGGAATCCGAGCGGGTGAAGGCGCAGTTCGCCGCCGACGGCATCGGGATCACCGCGCTGAGCCATATTGGCGATCACATCGAGTGGTACTTCCTGGACACGGAGCCGGGCCTCAAGGCCATCATCGAGTCGGGCAGCGGCCACGCGCACGACTTCGAGATGCCGTACACGACATACCCCTGAGTTCGACGCTCAGCTGCCGACCACGGCTTCGAGTCGTACCTTCTCGAACGGAGCGAGCCACGGGTTGAGGCGGGCGCGGGCCGGGTCGATCGTTTCATCGCCTGCGCGAGGCCGCTCAGGCTCGCGCCTCCTGGGCGACCGCGCGTTCCGTCAACCGGCGGATCCTGGTCCGGGCCGGCCAGCATCCGATCTCAGTATCCGATCGTCGGGCAAGGCGGTTCGCGAGCAGCCCGACCCGCGGTCCGCCTTGCCGACGATGATCCCGGCGATCAGCGGCAGTCGGGCAGACGCAGCTGACAGACGCCAAGCGCTCGTCGCGCCTATGGCGCGCAGGAACTCCACCAGCTCGCGACCACCACCGGGGGCTCGTTCCGCCCGCACCAAGCCGGGCAGCGCCCCGTGTGGTGGGTCACCGTCAGACGGATGACTGCCCGCCATCCACGACGAGCGCCGTCCCAATGCAGTAGGACGCCTCGTCCGACAGGAGCCACAGGATGGCGGCGGCAATCTCGTCAGCGTGCCCGGCGCGCCCGAGCGGGATCTGGTCGCTCCAGTATCCAAGCTGGGCCGGGTCGTTCATGACGAAGTCGTTGATCGGCGTATCGATGAATCCCGGGATGACCATGTTCACCCGGATGTTGTGGCGGGCGAAGTCGATCGCCATGACCTTCATCATCGCGAAGATGCCGCCCTTGCTCGCGCTGTAGGCGGGCTCGTTCGTCGCCATGCCGAGGTACCCGCAGTTGGACCCGAGATTCACGATCGCGCCGCCACCGGCCGTCTGGAGGTGCGGCAGCGCGTACTTGCAGGTCAGGAACTGGCCGTTGAGGTTGGTGGTGATGAGCCTGTTCCATGCGTCGAGCGAGATCCGGTCCAGCCGGTCGTCCTGTTCGGGCAGCTCGACGGCGGCGTTCGCGACGACGTAGTCGAGGCCGCCCAGCGATGAGGCCGCGGCATCGATCGCCGTGCGGATCTGGTCCTCGATCGAGCAGTCAGCCGCCAGCGGCCACGCAAGTGCCCCCGTCGGCTGTGATCGCACTGGCGGCGTCATCGAGGCCCGGTTGTCCCCTGGCGATCAGAGCGACGCTCGCGCCCTCCGCGGCGAGGCGCTGCGCGGTTGCCTGCCCAATCCCCTTGCTGGCCCCGGTCACCAGCGCTCGCTTGCCGGCAAACCGGCCGGGGATCGGCTGGATCGTCATGCGTCAGGCCTCCAGACGATCATGACAGGTCGCGGAAAACGGGTGCCCTGACGCATTCCGATCACCTCCGTTGGGCAGGATCGCGCGCCAGACTCGCTGGCGAGGGAAGCCTAGTCGTGGACGAGGAACAGCGTCAAGATATTGAGAGTTGACGCACGTTGTCGCGCCGCATGTGGATGGTGGGGAGGACGAGGTCGCGAGGGCCGGCTCGATATGGACCGTGGCCTCGTAGCACGCGACGAACGGAGGTGCGGGATGGTGGCGTGGCGTGTCGGGATCGGCGAACTGCTCGAACCTTCCGTACGCCATCAGCGCGACCGTCTCCGAGATCGAGAGCGCCTCCTCCTGGTCGTGGCCGACGAGGAGGGCTGACTCGCCCCTGCCTGCAGCGTCGGCCGGTCAGCGCGGCCGGGTGCCGCCGACGGGATAGTCGCGTGCGTCCAGCGCCCCGTCGTACATCGCCACGATGTTCTCCGGTCGCACGTCGGGCAGGAACTGGTGGGCGGGCGAGAAGATGAAGCCGCCGCCCGGTCCATAGGCGTCGATCAGTTCGCGGGCGCCGTCGCGTATCTGGCCGACGGTCCCGAACGGCAGCAGGTCCTGGATATCGAATCCACCGAGGAAGGTTAGAGCGTCGCCGAAGTCCCGCTTGATCCGCTCCGGACCCATCATCGCGGCTTTGGGCTGGACCGGGTTGAGAACCTCGACCCCGATCTCGATGAAGTCGGGGATCATCGCGTGCACGTTGCCGCACGAGTGCAGGACAACGCGCGCTTCGGGCGCGAGGCGCTTCGCCTCCGCGATCCAGCGCCGTTGGTAGGGCTTGCAGAATTCTCGGTACATCTCGGGACTCATGAAGGGTGCGGCCTGGGACCCAAGGTCCTCACCCATGAGGAGCAGGTCGACGTGGTCGGCGATGGGCGGGAGGAACGTCTCGAGGTAGCGAATGTCCACCTCGAGGAGGCGCTCGCAGAGGGCGTGATAGAAGCGCGGGTTGTCGTACATGTCCATCAGCCAGGTGTCGAACCCGCGCAGGAACTCGTAGAAGTGGAAGATCTGCATCGCCGAGCCCGGAATCGCGACCACGGGATAGCCAGCTGCCTGGAGGCGGCGCGCCTCTTCCGCCCGGCCCGCTGTGATGGCAGGGTCTCGCAAGAGCCGGTCGTCGGGCCAAAACGGATAGCGGTCCACGTCGGCAATGTCGATCGCACCCCGGAGCGGCGCGTCCTCGGCGAGCACGTCGTAGAAGGCGCCGGCCTTCGTCACCGGCACGCCGTACCAGGGGTCGCGGTACTTGCCCTCGCCGATGGGCTCCGGCTTGAGGCTCATCCCCGCGCAAACCCAGCGCAGGTCGGCCCCGAACCGGTCAAGGAGGCGCTGGTCAGCGTTCTCGACCGTGTTCGAGTCAGCGAAGATCCGGGGCTCCTCGTAGCTGGTGATCCCGAGGTGCGCGCAAAGGGCGCGATAGCCGTGTGGGGGCGCGTCGAAGATGCTCGAAAACACGGGGCAGCCGAAGGTGATCGGCACGCGATCGGGTTCGCGGTGGTCCATCGCCGTCAGAACGCGCTCTCGTGGGTTCACGACACCTCCTCCTCCCACCACACGCCCGGCCGGCGGTCCGCGCCGCCGACCGAACGGCCAACCGGTTGCACCAGGATGGCGAACCGGGTTGCGAGAGGTCCGCGCCGCGATAGTTGCTTCGGCGGCAGCCGTGGTCGCACGCCCGCCCGCCTGGAGACTGCTAGAGCGACGGCAGCGTCTCCACAGGCTCGTCCGGTGAGTCGACGATGAACGCGATCGTCTCGCCCACCGGGATCGTGGCCCCGGGCACCGCCCCCCCTCGGATCCCCTTGAGGTAGCCGGAAGCGGGTGACGGCAGCTCGGCGACCGCCTTGTCTGTCTCGACTTCGATCAGCGGCTGGCCCTCGTCCACATGGTCGCCCTCCGCAACGAGCCATGACTGGAGGACACCTTCCTCCATGAAATCCGTCATCTTGGCTATGAAGACTTCGACTGCCATCCGGCGCTCCTCGATACCGACTGCTGCTCGTCCTAGCTGGCCATCACCTGGCGGATTGCGGCGACGACATCCTCGGTGTCCGGCCATACACCCTGCTCGAGGCTGTTCGCGAACGGCACCGGCGAGTTCCGGCCGGCAACGCGGATGATCGGTGCCCGGAGCCTGTCGTGGGCGCGCTCGATCGCCACCATCGCCCACTCGTTGGCCGGTCCGTACTGCCGGACTGCCTCGGCGACGACCACGACCCGGCCGGTCTTGCGTGCCGAGGCGCCAATCGTCTCCTCGTCCAGCGGCGCGATCGTCCGCACGTCGACCACCTCGACATCGATGCCCTCGGGCTCGAGGACCTGCGCCGCCAGCATCGCGTGCCAGACCATGTATCCCGACGCAACCACGGTCACGTCAGCGCCAGACCGCTTGATGTCACACTGGCTGAGCGGGACGACGTAGTCCTCGTCGGGGACCTGGCCACGGAACGCGTACAGCAGCTTGTGCTCGAGGAACACGACGGGGTTATCGTCGCGGATCGCCGCCTTCATCAGGCCCTTCGCGTCATACGGGGTCGAGGGCATCACGACCTTGAGTCCCGGGATATGCGCGAACCACACTTCGAGGCTCTGGGAGTGCTGGGCGGCCGTGCTCTTGCCGGCGCCACCGCCCTGGGGCATCCGCAGGACCCAGGGCACGCTGCACTGGCCGCCGGTCATGAACCGGATCTTGGCCGCCTGGGTGGCGATCTGATCCATCGCGAGGCCGCTGAAGTCAACGAACATGATCTCGGCCACCGGGCGCATCCCGACCAGCGCCGCTCCGGTCGCGGTGCCGACGATCGTGTTCTCCGAGATCGGCGTGTTGCGGACCCGCTCCGGCCCGAACTGGTCGAACAGGGTGCGGGTGACGCCAAACGCGCCCCCGTGCTTGCCGATGTCCTCACCCAGCAGGAACACGCGCTCGTCGCGGATCATCTCCTCGCGGAGCGCCTCGCGGATGGCCTCCTGGTACGACATCTCGGTGGCCGGGACACCCTCGGGTACCTGGCGGATCAGAGTCGGCGACATCCTGGGGGTCGAGGACCCCAAGGACACCGCGTCGCGGGCAGCCGCCGTCATCGATTGCTCCTCACGCTACGCGTAGATGTAGTCCATGGCGGTGGCCGGGTCGGGCTCATGGCCAGCCTTCGCGAACGCGATCGCCGCCTCGATCTCTGCCCGCATCTCCGAGGTCGACGGCGTCGAGTTCGCTCGAGGCAAACCCGGCCTCCGACTCCAGGAGCCCGCGGAAGCGAACGATTGGATCTTTCGCCTTCCAGGTGTCGACCTCGGCACGCTCGCGGTAGACCTCCGGCTCCCCGGCGTAGTGGCCATCGAAGCGATAGCTCTCCGTGACGAGGAGGGTCGGTCCACCCCCTGCCCTTGCTCGATCGACCGCCTCACGAGCCGCTCGGTAGACGGCGAGCACGTCGAAGCCGTCCACGCGAACCCCCGGCATTCCGTATCCCGCCGCCCGTGTCGAGAGATCGGTCACGGCCGTGACGTCCTCGATGTTCGTCGACACGCCGTAATGGTTGTTCTCAAGGACAAACACCACGGGCAATCGCCAGACAGCCGCGAGGTTCATTCCCTCGTGCCAGTTGCCGGTGTTCGAGCCGGCATCGCCGGTGAACGGGACGGCAACGCGATCCTCGCCGCGCATCTTGAAGGCGAGCCCGGCCCCGACCGCGAGGGGGATCCCCGATGCGACGACCGCCAGCGCGCCCAGGCTCCCCGTCTCGAACGCCGCGATATGCATTGACCCGCCACGTCCGCGGCAGTAGCCCGTCTCACGGCCCAGAAGCTCCGCCATCATCTTGGCCACGTCGGCGCCCTTGGCAATGTTGTGGCCGTGGCTCCGGTGCGTTCCGGCGATCAGGTCGTCGGCGCGAAGGGCCATGCAGACGCCAACACCTGACGCCTCCATGCCGATGTACGTGTGAACGGTGCCCTTGAGCTGGCCCCGCTTGAACAGGTTCGTCGCCGCCAACTCGAATTCGCGGATCCTCGTCATGCGACGGAACATCTCGAGAAGCAACCCGCGGTCTTCGTCCACAGTCCCATTCTCCATGCCTGAGCTCCGCTTCGGTCGGATGAGCTACGCGCCCGACAAACACGCGACGAGTCTGGATCGGCGTTCACGGCCCACGCGGGCCGGCTCGGCCATCGTAGCCCGCCCAGGATGAATTGGTATACCGGTCGTCCGGATGGCCGAGCGCGTCCAGGCGCGACGACCGGTTGCGACCTAGACGAACGTAGCGATGGTGCGCCCGAGCTTCCCAAACTCGGCGACGTAGGTCGAACCACGCGAGATCGGCAGGATGGGCGTGAGCGTGCCCGTCATGATGACCATGCCCGGCTCGAGGGCGCGACCCCGCCGCGACAACATATCGGCGAGCCAGGCGACGGCCCGCGCCGGATGGCCAAGCGCATTCTCGCCACGGCCCTCGGCGATCGGCGTCCCGTCTTGCGAGAGAACGACCGGCTCGGCGAGGAGATCGACCTCCGCCAGGGGGATCCAGGCACCCGATAGCACGATCCGCGCCGAGAAGCCGTTGTCGGCGAAGAAGTCAGGGTAGGGACACTTCCAATCCCTGATCCGCGCATCGCAGATCTCAAATGAGCCACAGACGGCGTCGGTCGCCGCCAGGACCTCGTCGACGGTGAGGCCCGGCCCTGCGAGCGGCTGACGGAGGCGGAAGCAGATCTCGGTCTCGATCTTCGGGGCGACGAGATCATCCATGGCCACGGTGACACCGCTCTCGAGCACCATCGTGTCGAGCAGGTAGCCATAGGTTGAGTCGGGGAGGCCCATCTTCTCGCGAACGGCGATGTTGGTGAAGCCGACCTTGTAGCCGGCAATTCGCTCGCCGCGAGCGACGCGCTGGCCGATGTTCGCCTCGCACACGTCGTTGGCCTGCCCGAGCATCAGGCCACCCGCGACGAGGTCCGACACAGGGCCGATGGCGGTCCGGGTCCGCTCGGCCTCGATGAGCGCCTCTCGCACGTGATTCAGCTCGTCGGCGAGAACGCGGGCGCCTTGTGTCATGTCAGTCACCGTGCCTTGCCTCCATCGCTCGTGATGTCGTCGGGTCACCCCATCCTGCCGCCCGCCCAGCAGCCCGCCGATCGGACGCCCACGGAGGTATGATATTCCATGGAGGACCGGTCGACCAATTGCCAGAGCATCTGAAGGTTGCCACCGTCGACCGCTCCGGGGCGGCCTCGCCCGAGGTGGACTTGTGAAGATTGCGCTGGTGATCGCCCCACAGGGGGCCCAGCCGTCCGCGTTCGTCGTCTTTCGCGACCGACTCGAGACGAGCATTCGCAAGGCGGCAAGGCTCGGTTACGACGGAGTCGAGCTCGCCCTGAGCGAGGCGAGCGACATCGATGTGCCTCACGTCCGATCGTTGCTCCGCGAGAGCGGCATGGCCGTGTCGGCCGTTTCCACAGGTCGTGTCTTTGCCGAGCAGCGAGTCTGGCTGACGAATCCCGACCCTGGGGTCCGGGCCCGTGCCGTCGAGATCATCAAGAACCTGATCGACGTGGCGGTGGAGATCGGAGCGACGCGCGTCAACATCGGCCGGGTGCGTGGCTTCGTTCCCGAAAGCGAGGCCCTCGAGACGGCCGAGGGGCGCTTCTTCGAGGCCATCGGCGAATGTGCCGGTTACGCAGCACCCCGCGATGTCACGATCGTCATCGAGCCCGTCAACCGCTACGAGATCAACTACATCAACAGCGTCCTGCCGGATGGCATCGACGTCGTCTCCCGGATCGGCCTGCCGAACGTCAAGCTCATGCCCGACGTGTTCCACATGAATATCGAGGACGCGTCGATCGCCGGAAGCCTCGTCGCGGCCGGCCCCCTCGTCGGGTACGTCCACCTTGCCGACAGCAATCGCTGGGCGCCTGGTCAGGGTCACACGGACTTCGAAGCCATCGCTGGGGCGCTGGCAACGATCGGCTACGACGACTGGGTGGCGGTGGAGATCCTCCCGTACCCGATGGCGGACGAGGCGGCGGCGCAGGCGATCGCCTACGTCCGGCCACTCTTCCCGCGTCGGCCGCCCATGGCAACCCCAACCCGCGGCTGACGTTGCCTCGCCTGGGGCGAGGGTAAACTGGTATACCGGTAGCCCGCGCGTCAACAGCAACAGACCTGGCGACGTTCAGGGGCCGACAGATTGTGGTGGAGGCGGTACCGCGGCCGCCCCGCCCAAGGGTGATGGAGAGGCGCAATGACATCCACGAGCCGTTCGATGGCAGCCTCAAGTCAGATGGCCGTTCGCGCCCTCGAGGTGATGCCCGGGCCACACAGCAACCTGCCCGGCTACGAGCTCTTCCGGCCGATCTGGATCGATCGAGGCAGTGGAGCCCACCTGTGGGACGTCGATGGGAACGAATACTTCGACTACATGTGCGGTCTCGGCGCTGGAACCATGGGCTACGGCAACAAGATCGTGCTCGACGCCGTGCATGAACAGCTCGATCGTCTCCCGTACCTCGATGCCGCTCGCCGGAACCCCGGGGAGATCGCGCTCGCCGAGAAGATCATCGAGCACATCCCGAGCGCAGAGAAGGTGCGCTACCTCCTGTCCGGCACGGAGGCTGTGCAGCTGGTGATCCGTCTCGCGCGTGCCTACACCGGGCGCAACGTGTTCATCCGCTTCGACGGCCACTATCACGGATGGGTCGACAACGTGTTCGGCGGCGGCGTTGATCCGGAACCCGCCGGTCCGCCGCATGCCCTGTACCGGGACGACGATCTGTTTGCCTCGAAGGGTCGGGATGTTCCTTCCGCGGCGCAGTCCTACAAGCTGCCGTGGAATGACATCGATGTCCTCGAGGACACGCTCAGGAAGTACGGTGACCAGGTCGCCCTGATCATCATGGAGCCGATCAACGCGAACGGCGGCTCCTGCTATCCGAAGCCGGGGTACCTGGAGCGCGTGCGAGAGCTGTGCGACGAGTACGGCATCGTCCTCTGCTTCGACGAGATCATCACCGGGTTCCGCGTCGGTCTGAATGGCGCCCAGGGCCTCCTTGGCGTCACCCCCGATCTCACGACGTTCGGCAAGGGCGTGGCTGGCGGGACGCCGATCTCGGTCGTGTGCGGGAAGGCAGAGATCATGAACCTGTGTGCCGACCGCACGGTCGTCGGCGCCGGGACGTTCAACGGCTATCCGTTGGGGGTTGCCGCGGCGCTCGCGACGATCTCGTACGTGGAGCGGGACGGCGGAGCCTTCTTCAGGAACATGGCCACAGTTCAGGCCCGCCTCGTCGCCGGGCAACACGAGATCGCCGAGCGGCACGGCGAGCGGATGCTGATCCAGGATTGTCCCGGCGTGATGATGTTCTACCCGGCGGATCTTGATCGGGCGTGGAACATCAGCGAGTGGTACACGATCGCGGACCATGCCAAGGGCGAGCGCATCCGATCCCTCCTGTTCGAGCGCGGCGTCCTGACCCTGTTCCGCGGTCGCTGGTTCTTCTCCGGCTCCCACACCAACGAGGACGTGGACAGATCGCTCGAGATCCTCGACGGCGTGATGACTGACCTGTAGTCCCGAGATGGAGGTCCTTCCCCCGCGGTCGGTCCGCGAGGGCACGCCACGCGCCGCGCAGGCGCCTGATGCGGCGTCCGTGTGGCGGCGCTTCCGCCCAAACACGCGCCAACGCGTGGACACGCTCCCGTTCCATGCCGAGTATCCGGAGTTGCTCCACAACTCAGAAACGCTCGCCTACCTGATCCGCAGCTACACGGTCTGGGAGATGACCTGCGGCGCGCTCGGACACCCGGGAGGCAGCTTCTCCGAGGCCGAGTTGCTCGCCGTCCTGTTCAATCACGTGCTCCGGTTTGACGGTGGAGATCCCGAATGGCGCATGCGAGATGTCTTCTACCTGTCCAAGGCCCACGCATGCCCCGCGCTCTATACGGTCCTCGCCTTGTTCGGCTACTTCCCCATCGAACGACTCAGGTACTACGGTACCTGGGGCTCGGGCCTCGAGAGCCACCCTGACTCGACCCTCACGCCGGGGATCGAGGTCAGCGGCGGGTCGCTGGGGCAGATCCCGGGCGTGGCCGTCGGCCGGGCGCTGGGGCTCCGGTTCAATGGCCCCGACCACAACGACCGCATGGTCTACGCCCTCCTCGGCGATGGCGAGTGCCAGGAAGGGTCGGTGTGGGAGGCGTTCATGGCTGCCGGCCATTACAGGCTTGACAACCTCGTGTTCATCATCGATTACAACAAGGTTGAGGCGAAGGGCTTCATCAGCCAGGACATGGGTCTCGAGCCGCTGGCCGACAAGCTCCGCGCGTTCAACCTCGACGTCTACGAGACCCGGAATGGACATGACGTTGCCGAGCTCGTCGACCTGTTCACAGGCATTGCGACGCGGCGCCGCGGCAAGCCGATTGCCGTGATCCTCAACTCGGTGAAGGGCAAGAAGATCAGAGACGCCCAGTACAACCCGAACTGGCATACATCGGCCCCGAGAAACGCCGAGGCCGGTGGGGCCTGGATCGACGAGCTGTGGGAGATGGACGGCAGACGCCTGGGCGTTCCCCGCGGGTTTGCCGACGTGCTGAAGGCTGCGATTGAGGTCGTACCCCCCGTCCACGAGGCGGTCGACCCGATCACCGACCGACAGCAGTAGGAGTACGGCCGCCGTGGCTCAGTTCACCCTGCCGGACCGCACCAAAACCAAGGAGATGCGCTATCAGATGGGGTACGCGCTCGCGGATCTGGCGGAGGAGTATCCGAATATCGTCGCCCTCGACGGGGACCTTCGAAGCTCAACAGGCATCCACATCTTCGAGCACCTGCATCCGGGAAATCTGGTCAAGTGCGGGATCGCCGAGCAGAACCTCATCGCGATGTCCGCCGGGCTTTCCCAGGAGGGCTACATCCCATTCCCCTGCACGTTCGATGCGTTCAGCCGGCGATTCCTCGACCAGCTGTACGTGACCGTCGCGTACAGCAACCTCAATGTGAAGGTCCTCGGGGCCTACGCCGGCTTGTTCACCGGCAAGGCAGGGGCGACTCACCAGAGCGACAAGGAGCTTGGGACCCTGCTGCGTGTGCCGGGCCTCACGATCGTCGAGCCGGGCTGCAACCTCGAGATGCGCCAGGCCCTGCGCGTGGCGGTCGAGACGCCGGGACCCTTCTACCTGCGGATCGTCCGCTGCGAGGTCGAGGAGAACGAGATCTTCGACGGTTACGAGTTCAAGCTGGGCACCGGTGTCACGGTGTCGGACAGCGGGTCCGACATCGGGCTCATCTCGACGGGCTTCATGCTCCACACCGCTCGCCTGGCGGCCGAGAAGCTCCGCGCAAACGGGATAGGCGTTCGCCACGATCACCACCCGAGCCTCAAGCCGTTCGATCGGGAGCGGCTCTACGACTTGTCGGGGCGGGTCTCGGCGCTGATCACGCTGGAGAATCACTGCACGAGCGGGGGACTCCATTCGTTGGCTGCTGAGGCGCTCGTCGCACGCGGCATCGGCGTTCCCGTGGGCGCAATTGGCACCGACCCGGAGGATTTCATCCACACCGGTCACGTGAACGATCTGCTCTGGCGCTACCGGATGTCATCGGACCATGTCGTCGAACTCGCGCAATCGATGCTCCGCGGCACGTACGGGGGAGTCGAGCCGGTGGTGACGTCGCCACCTGCGAACCAGTCGCGGCACCGACCAAACAGGAGGTAGCGCATGGCTGAGCACCAGCCCGGCCCGAGCTCCGGGCCAGGCGAGCTCCGGCGGACAAGCTCCATCCGGCGCGTGGTCGCCCGGAAGATGACCGAGGCGTGGCGGACGATCCCGGCGGTCACGCTCCATCGGTCGGCCTCATTCGATGCCCTGCTCGAGATCCGAGAACGACTCGCCGAGGGTGGTCGAAAGGTCGCCATCGACACCCTCCTCAGCAAGCTCACCGCCCTGGCCCTCGCCGAGCACGACCTTCTCAATGGCTCCTGGGTCGAAGAAGAGCGTGCTGTGCTCGTCCACTTGGACCGGAACATCGCCGTGGCTGTCGACACGCCGGCCGGACTCTCAGCCGTGGTCCTGCGCGCGGCTGACCAGCGCCCCGTCCTGGAGCTCGATGCCGAACTGCGCGCCATGGTGGCCCGCGCCCGCGAGGGCAAGTCGCGGCCGGACGACGTCTTCGGCGCGACATTCACGCTGACGAATCTCGGCGGCCTCGGCGTAGACGCGTTCAGCCCGATCATCACCCTGCCACAGAGCGCGGTCCTCGGGGTGGGGGCAATCCGCGCTCTCCCAGACGGCACGAGGTCGATCACGCTCTCGTTGACCTTCGACCACAGGGTTGCGGATGGCGCCGACGCCGCCCGCTTCCTCGGGCGTCTGGCTGAGTTGATCAGGACACCAGAGATCTGATGGCCCAGATTGCGGCAGACTGTCGCGGACTGGCCAGCAGACGTCCTGTTGGTCCCTCGGCGCCAGCTCATCGTTGGCGAGACGCCGCCCGCGGCTCCGACGGGCCAAGCGTGGAAGCGTGACGGATGCAGATCGGGAGCGCAGCATGACCGCCACCCTACCCGGGTTCGAGCCGCTCGAACTCAGCGCCCGCGAGCCGCTCACGTCCGAGGTCACTCGCCGTTTGCTCGACCACATCCTGTCCGGGACGGTGAAGGCGGGTGAGCGCATGCCTTCCGAGCGGAAGCTTGCCGAGGCGCTCGGTGTCGGGCGCGCGATCGTCCGGCAAGCCCTCAAGTCGCTGACGTTGCTCGGGCTCCTCGAGGTCCGACAGGGCAACGGCACGTACCTGCGTCGGACGGATTCCCCGTTCCTGCCGGTCGCGATCGAATGGGGTCTGCTGCTCGGCGCGAGAAACGCAACAGATCTCGTCGAAGCGCGCCATCACCTGGAGGTCGTGCTTGCGGGTCTGGCCGCCGAGCGCCGGGACGAGGTGACGCTCGACGAGATGCGACGGACGGCGGCGGCGATGTCGGAGACGACCGACCCAGACGAGTTCATCGCCGCGGATCTCGCCTTCCACACGGCGATGGCCGAGGCCGCCGGCAACCAGATGCTGCTCCAGATCATGACGAGCATCCGGACACTGCTCCAGGTCTGGATCGGTCGCGTGGTCCGTAAGTCGCCGGAGCCCGGCGCGACGGCGTCCGAACACCATGCCATCCTGCTAGCGATCGAAATGCACGACGCACCGGCGGCTCGGAAGGCGATGGAGGGCCACATGGCGCACGCGACGACACGCCTTCAGCGGACGCTGGCTGAGCGCGATGGGGCCGACGAGCGCGGAGCCTGACTCGGGTCGCGCCGAAGCCTGTATCGCACTCGGCAGGCCACTCTCGTCAGGTGCTCCGCGATTCATGACCCATCGGCAGCCGCCCGCCCACGGCGCCCGGCGAGCCGACCCCGAACGTGGGTTGACACTGCGCCGCGACAGGGCTACGGTGCGAATGGTTGACCGGTAGCCCGCCGTCGGAGCGTCCTCCCGAGCCAGGTCGGCACACTCGGTCCGCAAGTTGAGGTGTGAGCGTGTCTCGACTCCGTGCTCGTGATGGGGAGGGGTATACCCGTATTGCCGCACTCATCGTCATCGTGGCCATCGTCACCGCGGCCTGCGGATCGGCGGCGGCCACACCCACGCCGCAACCCACGGTGACGCCAACCGAGGCCAGCTCAGGCTCGGCCCCGGCGACACCTGAGGCCGCACCGACGCTGGCGCCGGCGACGCTGGAGGTATGGCTCGGCGGGATCCTGACCACCGCGACACCGGGGTCCGACGCCAGAAAATGGGTCGATCAGCAGATCGACCGATTCAAGGCGGCGTTCCCCGGTTCGGATGTGAACATCAGCCTGTTGCCTTCCAACAATGATCAGCTCGCGGCACAGGTGCAGGCAGCCTACGCTGCCCACAACGTGCCCGACGTCATGATGCTCTACTCCGGCTCGTACACCCTCGCGTACCAATCCGGCCTGATGCCCCTCAACAAGTACGTAGACGCGACCCCGGGCTTCTACGATTCGATGTCCCTCTGGGATCTGTCCTGCAAGGACTTCGACTGTCAGGGTGGCAAGGGAACGATCTATGCCGTTCCAAGCGATGCCTACTCATTCCTCCTCTACTACAATCAAAGCCTCCTGACCAAGGCCGGGATCGCGGGCCCTCCGACCACGTATGACGAGCTCTACGCGGATTGTGAAAAGCTCAACGCGCAGGGCCTGACGCCATTCGTCTACGGCGATCAGGATGGCTACACGACAGTCAATCTCCTTGTCGACAACATCATCTCCTATTGGGAACCAGGAGATGTCCAGAAGTTTGAGCAAGGACAGCTCAAGTTCACGGATGCCAAGTGGGTTGACGCCCTCAAGCCCATCCTCGCGATGCGCACCCACAACTGCGTGAACAACGACGCGTCTACCCTGGAACAGCTGCACTCAGCGGACCTGTTCACGTCGCAGCAGGGGGCGATGTTTGAGGGCCAGCCACAATTCCTGCCTTACTTCAAGTCAATCTACGACCAGATCGGCGTTACGAAGTTGCCGCGGTCTGGGAACGGGCCGCTGTCGAGCGGTGTGATCGGTTCGTCGGGAGACGACTGGATGATCCCCGCAGATTCCAAGAACCCTGATCTCGCCTGGGAGCTGATCAAGATGTTCTCGGATGAGACGGCGGGATCGTCGATGATCGACCTCCTCGGATCCCCGCCGTGCAACGTCGCGGCGCAGGCGACGATCCAGGACGCGCACGTTCAGGCGGCCTTCGATCTCATCAAGACGGCAACGATGGTGGAGATGGACATCGTCATGTCCCAGGGGACGGCGCTCTTCCTCTACAAGCACCTCCAGCTCGCGTTCGCCGGTCAGGAGACTGCCGAGCAGGCAATGCAGGCCGTCCAGCAATACGTCGACCAGCAGGGCGGTAAGCCGTAGCTCCCGCCATGGGCCCTGCGCTCGCGCCAATCCGCAAGGGCCCCCGTCGCGCCGAAGCGTGGTGGGGGCCCATCTATGCTCTTCCGGCCGTCTTCACGGTCGTCGCCTTCATCGGCGTTCCTGCCGTCAGCATGGCCTACCATGCGTTCACCCGATGGAACGGCTATAGCGAACCGACGTGGATCGGACTGACCAACTTCGAGTATTTGCTACAGGACCCTCAGTTCTTCATCGCGCTCAGGAACAACTTCCTCTTCGCTATCTCGGTGCCGATCCAGTTGGTCGTGCCGCTGGTTCTCGCGTTTCTCATTCATGAGCGGGTCTTTGGCTGGCGCTTCTATCGCTGGACGTACTTCGTTCCCGCCGTGTATTCGACGGTCGTCGTCGGCCTGCTCGCGAAGATCATCCTCAATGTCAACGGCCCACTCAACGAGGCCCTCGGATCCATCGGCCTACAGAGCCTTCAGTTCGACTGGCTTCTGAACACACAGACGTCGATCCCAGCCATCCTGCTCGTCGTCGTCTGGGCGAACTTCGGCTACAGCGTCGTCATGTATCTGGCGGGAATGAGCGGCATCCAGCCTGATCTCCCGGATGCTGCTCGTATCGACGGGGCCGGTCGTTGGCAGGTCCTGCGATACGTTTACGTTCCGGGACTGCGGCGTGTGATGGAGATTGTTCTCGTCACCAACACGATCACTGCCTTCGCGTACATGTTCACGTATATCTACACCATCACCAACGGCGGTCCTGGCTTCAACACCTACGTCACGGAGCTCCTCATCTACAACAATGCCTTCTCGTTCCAGCGTATGGGTTATGCGAGTGCGATGGGCTTCGTGCTGACCCTTCTGATCTCCGTGCTCGGCTACTTCTACATCAGGGCTTTGACAGGCGGAAGAGAGTGAGCGTCAGGACGCGCGCGGCAGACGGGCCGACGCCCGACAACGGATCAACCAGGGGAGCTGACGGAACCACGGGCTCAAGGGGCGGCGGCCTGTTCGTAGCTGTCCGACGATTCCTGTCACTGCCGGGTCGCTTGTCGTTGGTGGCCGGCATGACGCTGCTGGGGATCTCTTCGATCTTCCCTATCTACTTCATGCTGATCAATGCCTTCAAGACGCCTGAGGAGTGGGCGGCGAGCAAGCTGGCACTGCCGACTTCGTTGGGGCTCGATCCAATCACCACGGCGTGGGAAGCGACGAACAGCGGCGGATATGTTCTCAATTCGATCATCGTGACTGTTGCCACCATCCTGCTTTCGATTGTGCTTGCGACAACGGCCGGCTACTCGTTTGCCAAGTTGCGGTGGCGCGGAAGCACCCCGACCTTCTTCTTCCTCCTTGCCTGGATGGCGATCCCACCTATGTTGCTGATGGTTCCGATCTACGTGGAGATGGTCGATCTGCGGCTGATCAACACCTACTGGTCGGTGGTGCTGCTCTACTCAGCCATCAATCTGCCGTTCAACGCCTACCTGATGACGGCCTTCTTCCGCGCCATTCCGGATGAGTTGCTCGAAGCTGCCCGCGTCGATGGTGCGAGCGTCCACACGATCTTCCTGCGCGTGATGGCACCGCTGTCGATTCCGGCGATTGTCACGATCGTGATCTTCAACGTTCTGTACGTCTGGAATGAGTTCGTGTTCGCGCTGCTGCTCCTGCAACCTGATCGGGTCAAGACCCTCACCCCAGGCCTGCTGCAACTCCAGGGTCGCTTCTTCTTCAACTTCCCGGCCCTCATGGCCGGCCTGCTGCTCGCCTCGCTGCCGATGGTCGCCGTCTACCTCATCTTCCAGCGCTATCTGGTCCGGGCGATCGCCGCGGGAGCCCTGAAGTAGCCGCGGCCGTCGCTCCCGCGCCTAGTCGAGTTCAGGTCGTTGACGTTGGCGGGGCGGAATGCCCGTGGTGTCGCCTTGGGGTGAAGGCTCTCGCCTGACGCGGAACATCGTGCCGGCAGCCGTCATCGTGCCCGCCACGACAGCCTGGCCAGCCTTCCCCGCGCCCCTGCTGTCGACGCTACCGGCCGACCGCCTGCCGGTCGAGCTCGAGGACGATCTCGCGGGAATGCGCGAGATGCTCTTCCATTGCCAGTCGCGCCCCCGCGGGGTCACCCTTCGTGATCGCATCGGCGATGCGTCGGTGGTCAGCGGATACACGCTCGCGGGCCGTAGGCAGATAGGCGACCCGCCGCCGGACCTCCAGCATCATGCCGCCGACAGCCTCCAGGACAATCCGGAAGAGTCGGTTGTGCGCCGAGTCGGCCACGACCAGGTGGAAACCCCCGTCCGCCCGTGCGTAGTCCTCGCCGGTGGACGCCGAGTCCAGCGCGTCGAGCGCGTGACGGAGTCCGTCGCGATCGGCGTCGGTGGCGCGCTCTGCGGCGAGCGCGGCGACATGCCCCTCCAGTGCCGTGCGGACTTCATAGACCTGGGCGTAGTCGAGGTCCTTCGTGCCAAGGACGAGCAGGCGAAGCAATTCCTTGGCCACCGACGCTTGGCCGCTTGCCACGAAGACGCCGGAACCCGGCCGCACGATGACCATGCCCCGCGACTGCAGGGACGCCACCGCCTCGCGGATGACCGTTCGCGACACACCGAAGCGGACGGCCATCTCGCGCTCCGGAGGGAGACGGTCGCCGGTGGCGTGGCCGCCGGAGGTCAACTCCGCGAGCAGGGCGTCCGCAACGGCGTCAGACAGCCGCCGCGCGGATCCAAGAGGGTCCAGTCGAGGCGAGACGCCGTCCACGCGCAATGGCTGAGCGCTCTGGCTAGGCCGCGGGGGCATGCCAGTCACCCGAGAGATCCATCGGCGCGAGCGGCTTCACCGTTCGGACTATAGCCCAGCGGCTTGCTCGCTGGCGGGAAGGCCGCACGCGGAATTGTCGCCCGGGGCTGGCGACAGGGAGCCCGCAGCCGGTGAGCACAGCCCGATCACCCTGGCTCTCACGGACCAGGTTTCAGACGGCCGTCATGCCGCCGTCGACGACGAAGAACCCGCCCGATGTATACGACGCCTCGTCGGTGCACAGCCAGAGGTTCATCGGGGCGATTTCCTCGGCGTGTCCCGCTCGCCGGAGCGGAATCGTCGCGGTCAGCGCAGCGATGTCCTCCGGGAATTCCCGGATCGCCTTCTCGTTGATCGGCGTGTCGATGAATCCCGGAATGACGCAATTGACGCGGATCCCATCGCGGGCGTACTCGGCGGCCATCACCCGCGCCAGCCCGTGGCAACCCGCCTTGCTGGCGGCGTACGCGTCCTCGCCGAGGGCGAGGCCGTACTGCGCGGTGGGCGACCCTGTGACGACCAGAGAGCCCTTGCCGGTCGCGAGCATCGCCCGGACGGCGTGCTTGCAGGTGAGGAACGTTCCGGTCAGGTTCGTGTCGATAATCTCGCGCCACACGGCGAGCTCGATGCGGTCGACTCGATCGTCCCCCTCCGCGAAGCGCTCGATCCCGGCGACGGCGATGCACGCGTCCAGCCCGCCCCACGCGGCCACGAGCCGTTCGACTGCCCCAGAGATCGCGGCTTCGTCGGCAACGTCGGCAGGGAGGACGAGCGCCTCCCCACCCTCGGCCGCGATCCGGGCCGCCACCGACTCGAGCTTGGCCGTCGTCCGGCTGACCAACCCTACGCGGGCGCCCTCGCGCGCAAACAGCAACGCGGTTGCCTCCCCGATCCCCGACCCGGCCCCGGTTATGAGCGCACGCTTGCCTGCCATGCGTCCGTTGCCCGTCATTGCATGCCTCCTTGCGCAACCAGACCCTGCTGTCAGGCGTCTGCCTCGATCCAGGCCATCGGCTCCAGGACGGGCACCTCCGTGCCCGGCGCATGGATGATCTCGACGATCACTCCCGCCGCGGGCGCCTCGAGGTCCAGGTTGGCCTTCTCCGTCTCGATCTCGCCGATGACCTGGCCGGCGCTCACGGTTTCGCCGACCGACACCCGCCAGGGTCCGACGATCCCGAACTCCATCTCGTAGTTGACCTTCGGCATCGGCACCGCGACGCGCATCAGGCGGGCACCTCGGCTTGCACGGCGTTGACTCCGGCGCCGCGCACCGTATGGCGCACGGCCTCGACAACCCAGCCCGCCTGTGGCAGGACGACATTCTCCAGCTTGGGCGCCATGGGCAGCGGGACATTTCGACCGGCGACGCGGACGATACCGGTCTTGAGGTCACCGAATCCCTTCGCGGCGACGACCGCCGCCACCTCAGCCCCAAACCCGACCCGCTCGGGCGGTTCCTGGACGATCACGAGGCGGCCCGTCTTGTGGACCGATTCGAGGACGGCGGCCTCGTCCCACGGGACGAGCGTCCGGAGATCGATGACCTCAACCGAGATGCCCTCGCCGGCGAGCACCGTGGCCGCCTCGAGCGCCAGATGCACCATCTTGGACCAAGCCACGATCGTGCAATCGGTGCCGACGCGCTTGATGTCCGCCACCCCGAATGGCACCAGGTGCTCGCCCTCGGGCACCTCGCCGTTGAGCATGTAGATGTGCTTGTGCTCCATGAACATCACCGGGTCGTCGAGGCGGATCGCCGTCTTCAGCAGACCTTTGGCGTCTGCGGGCGTTGCCGGGGCCGCAATGAGCCAGCCCGGGAGATGCGCGAAGAGCGCCTCCAGGCACTGTCCATGCTGGGCGGCGGACGACTTGTAGCCGCCGCCCGGCGTCCGGACGACGAGGGGAACCGAGACCTGACCGCCAGTCATGTAGCGGATCTTGGGGATCTGGTTCGTCAGCTGGTCCATCGCCATCATCGCGAAGTCCATGTGCATCAGCTCGACGACCGGCCGAAGACCGGTGATCGCGCAGCCGAGCGCGACGCCCAGGAAGCCGTTCTCGGCGATCGGCGTGTTGAGGATCCGGTCGTCGCCGTAGTCGGTCGAGAGCCCCTGTGTGACTCGGAACGTCCCGCCCCATGGCTCGCGGAGATCCTCGCCGATCAGGAAGACGCGCGGGTCTCGGTCAAGCTCCTCGCGAAGGGCCTCGTTGAGGGCGGCGCGGTAGCGAAGCATCTTCATCGAAGGGTCCCCCCGAACGCGACCATGGTGGCGGGGTCGGCATACAGGTGCTCGAAGGCGGTCTCGATGGCTGGCTCCGGCTGGGCCTCTGCCCATTCGATTGCCTGGTCGATGTGAGCGAGGACTCGTGCGTCGATCTCGTCGAGCTCGGTATCCGAGACGCCGCGCCCTGTGGCAGTGGCGCGGGCAACGACGAGAGGGTCGCGCGCCTCCCAGGCAGCGACCTCCTCGGGTGGTCGGTATGCGCCGACGTCGGCTGTGTTGTGGCCGTACCGCCGATAGGTGCGGCATTGCAGGAAGCCCGGCCCTCCGCCGTCGCGAGTGTGAGCAAGCACGCGTCCCGCACCTTCCGCCACGGCGTCGATGTCGTTGCCGTCGACCGCCTCGGCGGTGATCCCGTAGCTCCGAACGTACTCGAGAACGTCCGGGATCCCGCTGTAGAAGCGTGCGGCCGTGGACTCCGCGTACTGGTTGTCAACACGCACGATGACCAGGGGGAGCTGCCACAGCGATGCCATGTTGAGCGTCTCGTGTGTTGCGCCGTTCATCAGTGCGCCGTCGCCGATGTACGCGACGACCACACCCGGCAGGCCCTGCTGCTTCTTCGACAGCGCGGCTCCTGCCGCTATCGGCATGTTCGCACCGACGATCCCGTTCGCCCCCAGGACGCCGCGCGAGACGTCAGTGACGTGCATGGATCCGCCCTTGCCACCGCAGTAGCCGCCCTGCCGCGCGAGGAGCTCCGCGAACATCCCCTCGATCGCGACGCCCTTGGCGATCATGTCGCCGTGCCCGCGGTGCGTGGTCAGGATCTGATCCTCCGGCCGCAGACGCAGGCCGACGCCCGCCGAGACCGCCTCCTGCCACACGGACACGTGGACGAACCCCGGAGCCTTGGCCTGACCGTGCAGCCTGAGAAGCGCCTCTTCAAACTCCCGGATCAGGCGCATCGTCTCGTACGCCGCTAGGAACTCCGCCCTCGAAAGGCGCATCGACGCCGACCCTCCTGTTCAAGTAATCATCATACCGGTCATACCACATTACGGTACCCTGCGCCCACGGATTGTGCACGCCGGACGGCGACCGAGGCTGGGGTGTCGTCCCTGCGAGGGTGGGGTCGGAGTTGAGATCGGAGCCAGTTGCCGAAGGCTTCACCGACGGCGGATGATGGTGATCGCATGGACAGACAGCGCGTGGCTGCCCCGACGCCCACGGCAGGGCCGCCGGTGCAGCAGGTGGAGGCGGCATTCCAGCTTCGTCCAATGGAACACCCACCACGAGAGGCCCCGATGACGCGGACGCTGGTGCTGGTTCACACGATCCCCATCCTCGTCGACGTGTTCGATGTCTGGTGTCCCACGCAGCTTCCAGGCGTCCGCGTCCTCCACGTGCTGGACGAGCCGATGCTTGAGCGGGTCAAACAGCGGGGGCATCGTGCACCGGAAGACGACGACCGCCTCGCCGAGCACATCGCCGGAGCGGAGGCGATCGGCGCCGACGCCGTGCTCGTCACGTGTTCCACCATGTCGCTGTCGGTTGAAGCGGTCCGTGCCCGTGCCCGGATCCAGGTGTTCACGATCGATGACCCGATGATCCGGGCGGCCGTCGGCATCGGCGACCGCATCGCGGTCGTCGCCACGGCGGCCACCACGCTCGAGCCCACGCGCCTGATGCTTGAACACGAAGGCGCCAGGGTTGGCCGCTCGCTGACCATCCGGCTTCGCCTCGTCGACGATGCCCTCCCGGCACTCCTGGCAGGCGATCCGGACACGCACGACCACCTCGTCGTCACGGCTGTCAGGGAAGTTGCACAAGACGCCGATGTCGTCCTGCTCGCGCAGGCCACCATGGCGCGCGTCATGGACACCCTGGCGGAGCGCCCGGTGGCGGTGCCCGTCCTCGCGAGCCCGCAGCTGGCCCTCGCCGAGGTCCGGCGAGGTCTCGAGTCCCAGAGGCCGGCTTCTCGCTAAGAGAGGCCGGGCCGGATCGAGCGCATCACACCCGCGCTCGCGGCGTCAGGGCTGCTCGAGGTCCGCATCAGCCCGCTCAACGATTCCGGCGAGATCCCGCAGGACCTCGTCGGGCAGCGGCTCCACGACATGAGTGGCGAGGATCGCATGCGCCCGGTCACGGGCGCGGCCTTCCATCGACCGCATGCTGCCGGCCTCCCGGCCCCCCGAACCCCGGCGCTCGGCCAGGGGGAGGTCGATGAGCTCGCCCGTGCGGAAGTAGTCGATCGTGTGGTCATCAGCAAGGAAGTCGCCTCGCGGACCGACCCGGGCCAGGGCTTCGAAGCCGAGCGACTCCTCGTCCACCGAGATGCCACGCAGCCAGCGCCGGGCCATGGAAATCAGCTCATCGTCGATGACGAGCTGCACCGGGCTGAGCGCCATGACGGTCTGCACGCTCCCAGCCCCCACCACGAGGCGTCCCCCCGAGAGCACCTGCGCAACGGACAGGAGGGACTTCTGGAGCATTGCGTGCCCGAGGGTGAATCCATCGGCGGTCATGCCGATGGCCTGGGTGGGCAGGCCGTAGAGCTCTGACCCCAGTTGAGAGATGGCCGCCACGAGGAGGCCCACCTCGGGCGCTCCCATCAGGGCGTTGCCGCTGCGCATATCCGGCACGACCGGGTCCATGAAGAAGGCCATGGGGTGACCCGGTCGCTTCGTCTGCACCAAGGTCATGGTCCCCAGGTACTCGGCGTTGGCCTGGGCGAGGGTGCCCGCAAGAGTGATGGGGGCACTGATGCCGGCGATCGGCATGATGGGCAGGTCGAGCGGGATCCCGTAGTCGATGGCGAGGAGGATCTGCGCGGTGTCGTCCTCTTGGAGGAACAGCGGCGAGATGGGCGACGCCTGGTGGTGGATGAGCGGTCGCTCGGCGAGGGCCTCGCGAGTCCCCCGCACGGCGAGGGCCATCTCGATGAGGTAGCGCTGGTTCTTCAGGGTGAACGCATTGTGGATGATGCACGTGCGCTGGGACTTCAGCAGGGCGTGCAGGCTGTGGAGGTCCGCGGTCGGCTGCGGGACATCTCCGCAGTGGAGGGTGGCGACGCTGTGGATGTTGGGCAGAGCGTCCACGAGGGTCGCGAACTCCCGCCAGTCGGCGATGCGAGCCCGGTGGTGTTGCCCGTTCTCGAGGTCGATGTAGCCCGTGGCACCGCCCGGCACGCGAGCGTAGATGTCGCCATCGACGGTGACCGTGATGTCCTGCGCGGGGGTGCGCCCATGGTACGTGTACGCGCGGGGGACGAGGGCGAGGCTGCGCTCGATCAGGTCCGGTGGGAAGCGCACCAGCTTCGTCACCCGGTCCACGCGCGCGCCGGCGCCCTCGAGCAGATCGAGCGCCTCCGCGTGGTCCACCAGCATCCCGATCTCGTCAAGGATCCGCAGGGACGTCTCGTGGACCCGCTGGAGGCCTTCCGGGCTCAAGACCCGCAGGAATTGCCCAGACATCGACAATCCTCCGAAGCTCCGCCCCTGATCGTGCCGCCGCGCTGGAACCAGGGCGGACGGTCGCCCGTGTCCATGTCCAGCGAGATGGCCGCTGGCCCCGGGTCTGCGGAAGGGACGTGGTCAACCGGTAAGCCAACCGATAGAATACGGCAAGCGGACCGCCGGCTGGCGCTGTCGACGTCGTTGCGCTTGGCCGTGTCCGTCAGAAGCGACCCTACCCAGCTTCCGGAGGTCACCCGTTGGACACGTCGCAGCACACTGAAGCCGACGAGCTGTATGCGGCGGCGGCGCTCGATTTCGGGCACTACGAGATCCTCAAGGACCTCGTAGACGAGTGCATTGACCTCTCGCTCAACTGCCGGCAATCCGGCCATCCGGGAGGCTCGCGATCGAAGGTCCACCTGCTGCTGGCGACGCTGCTGTCGGGGGCCATGCGCTGGGACCTGCAACGGCCCTGGCGCCGGTTTGGGGACCGCTTCGTCCTGTCCGCCGGCCACACCGTCCCGCTGGTGTACGCGACGCTGGCCATCCTCAACGAGGGGCTCCGGGCGCGCCACGAGCTTGACGGCGACGAGCGGTTCTCATTTCCCGACGACGGTCGCTGGGCACTCACCTGGGAGGACCTTCTCACGCTTCGGCACCGCGGCGGCCTGCCCGGCCATGCCGAGATGGCGGGCAAGACGCTGTTCCTCAAGGCCAACACGGGCCCGTCGGGCCACGGAATGCCGGTCGCGGCCGGCGAGGCGCTTGCGCTGCGTCTGGCGGGGTGCGAAGAGGTCAAGGTGTTCGCCGTCGAAGGCGAAGGTGGACTCACCCCCGGGGCCGCGCACGAGACGAAGAACACGGCTTGGGGGCTGGGCCTCTCGAACCTTGTCTTTCTCGTCGACTGGAATGACTTCGGGATCGATGTCCGTACCGCGTCGTCCGTCGTTCCCGGGGAGCCGGACGACTGGTTCCGGCCGTACGGCTGGCGCGTGGTGGGAACCGGGGAGGGGATGGAGTGGCCCACCGCTGTCCGGACGGTGCTCGAGGCGGCCCGTGGGGCGAACCCCGAGCGAGTGCCGAGCGTGGCCTGGTTCCGGACCCGCAAAGGGCGCGGGTATGGCAAATACGACGCGCCGTCGCACGGGGTGCCCCACGGCATGAACAGCCCGGAGTTCTGGGCAGCCCGCAAGGACTTCATGGCCCGCTATGGCGTCGCCTACACGGGCGTCGACGAACCAGCACCGAGTGACGCCGCTGACCGCCAGGCGCAGGCCGAGGAGAACTTCCGGGTCGTGGTTTCCGTGCTCCGCCGGGACCCGGACCTCGTCCGGTGGCTCTCGGACCGGCTCCTCGCGATCGCGGCGACAGTACCCGACGTGATCGCTGGCGCCACCCTGGGCGGACGGACCTCCGACGTCTTCCGTGACCCGCGATTCACGGACTTCCGGTCCTATCCGGCGGAGATGTATCAGGCTCCCGGCACACGGCACCCGAACCGCGCCGCCCTCGGCGCGTGGGGATCCTGGGTCAATGCCGTGGCAAGGGCCGACTACGGACGCCCGTTGTTCATCGTCTGCTCGGCCGACCTCGCCGAGTCCACCAGCATTGCCGGGTTCGGCAAGGACTGGGGTGACCTACCGGGCTGGGGCTGGTACGAGCGCAACGGGAATCCCCGGGGAGTCGTCCTGCCCCAGGAGATCACGGAGTTCACGAACGCTGGGCTCCTCGCGGGCATGGCCAGCGTCAATCTGGCTGAGAACCCGATGACGGAGTTCGAGGGCTTCTGGGGCGCTTGTTCCACGTACGCCTCGTTCTCGTATCTCAAGTATGGGCCGCTCAGGCTGTTCAGCCAGATGGCCCAGGACGCGGACATGCGGCTTGGCAAGATCCTGTGGGTGGCGGGCCACTCCGGCCCCGAGACGGCCGAGGACTCGCGAACGCACTTCGGCATCTTCGCGCCCGGTGTCACCCAGCTCTTCCCGGAAGGCTCCGTTATCGATCTCCACCCGTGGGAGTACAACGAGGTCCCGGTCGTCCTGGGCGCCGCGCTCGCACAGGACGCTCCGATCGTGGCGTTGCACCTCACGCGACCCGCGATCGAGATACCCGATCGCGCCCGGCTGGGCGTGCCCTCCCATTTCGAGGCCGGGCGTGGCGCCTACATCATGCGCGACTATCGTCCCGACCAGCCTCGCATGGGCACCGTATTCGTTCGGGGAACGGCCCCGACGGCCAACCTCTTGAGCGTTCTGGCGGACCTCGACCGGGCGGGCCTGAACGTGAAGATCGTGGCCGCGATCAGTCCGCAGCTCTTCCGGCTCCAGGACGCGCAGTACCGGGCAGCGGTCGTCTCGGAGGCGGACCGCTGGGATGCGATGGCCATCACCAGCGGGGCGTTCGCCTTGATGCGGGACTGGGTCGGTGGCCCGCTGGCCGCCGACTATTCCCTCTCGGCGGACTGGGACGACCGATGGCGAACCGGCGGCAGCATCGAGGAGGTCCTGGCGGAGGCACAGCTGACGCCCGAGCACATCCTCGCCGGGATCGAGCGCTTTGCCCGCGACCGCGACGAGCGCGTACGGCGGCTCAGGGCACTGGTCGAGGAAGTGGCGGCGCCCTGATGTCCATCACGGGCTCCAGCGCCCGCTCAGGGCGGCGCGGCCCAGCCGGAAGCACAGCCATCGGCCGGGAGATGGGGTGAGGTTCGACGCGAACCTATCGATCCTGTTTGGAGATCAACCGCTGCTGGATCGACCCGCGGCGGCAGCGGCGGCCGGGTTCGACGCGGTCGAGATGTGGTGGCCGTTCGAGGACCTCGTCCCGGCGGCGGCCGACGTGGATCGCCTCGTGCAATCCTTCGGCGAGGCGGGTGTCGCCCTGGTCTCCATGAACCTGACGCTGGGCGATGTCAACGCGGGCCAGCACGGCCTGGTCGCGCTGCCCAGCGAACGGTCCCGGTTCCGGGACCATCTCGACGCGGCTGTGGCCATCGCCGGTCGCCTCGGGGGCCAGGTGCTGAACGCCCTCTATGGGAATCCCCCTGGCAGGATCGCCCGTGACCTCCTCGATGACACGGCCGTGGAGAACCTGGCCCTTGCCGCGCGGCGCGCTGCCGGGATCGGAGCGACAGTCGTCGTGGAGGCCCTCAATCCCGTTGATTTCCCGCGCTACGGGCTCCATCGAACCGGGGACTCCCTGGCCCTCGCCGATCGGGTGCGGGCGGAGACCGGGGAGGACGTCTCGATCCTGTTCGACGTCTACAACGTCCAGCGCTCCGAAGGTGACCTCCTCGCCCGGATCGCCGCGCACGCCGGCCGCTTCGGCCACGTCCAGATCGCGGACGTCCCCGGGCGACTCCGGCCCGGGACGGGCGAGATCGCGTTCGAACGCGTCCTGCCCGCGCTCGAGGCAGCCGGGTACCGTGGCTACGTCGGGCTCGAGTACCGGCCGTCGGCAGACCCGGCCGACACATTCGCCTGGCTTCCCGTCGAGCATCGCCGCACCCGTGCCACTGGCGCGGCACGCGAGCGACACGGGGGGCGCGATGATCGTCCGAGCGCGTGATGGGTGATAGCGGGAATCCGGTGGCACTACAATAGTCCAATGCTGTCCGACCTCGGGTTCACTGACCTTCGGACCCGCGAGCCGATCTCCTCCGAGATCACGCGTCGCCTCGTCCGCTACCTGATCTCGGGCGAAATCCAGCCAGGCGAGCGTCTGCCTTCGGAGCGCAAGCTGGCGGAGTCCTTCGGTGTCGGTCGGAGCCACGTCCGCCAGGCCATCAAGTCGCTCGCCATCCTTGGCCTCATCGACGTTCGCCAGGGCGACGGCACGTATCTCAAGCGGACAGATTCACCGCTCCTGCCATTGGCGATCGAGTGGGGCCTCATGCTCGGTGTGAAGCGCACTGCGGACCTCATTGGCGCACGCCAGCAGCTTGAGATCCTTCTCGCCGGGCTGGCGGCTGAACGGCGCACGGATGAACAGCTCGCCGAGATGCACCGGCTCCTCCTCGTCATGAAGCGGTCGCCGGGAACTGACGAGTTCGTGGACGCGGACGTTGCCCTCCATCTCGAGATCACCCAGGCAGCCGGGAACCAATCCATGATCCAGATCATGCGGAGCATCCGGACGCTCCTCGAGGTCTGGGTCCACCGGGTGGTTTACACACCTGGGACGGCTCAGCCCACCTGGGCCGAGCACGCGGCCATCGTCGATGCGATCGAGCACGGGGACCCAGCCGGGGCCCGCGCCTTGATGGAAGAACATATGGTCCGGGCGCTGGCGCGACTCCAGAGCACGCTGTCCGAGCACGAGGGCGACGAGCACGGGCGGCCGCGCGTCACATCGCCGAGCGCGAAGGCCACGACAGCCGGCCGCGCTGAAGCTGGCTGAAGGATGGCACCGCCGATGGCAAGCCTGCTGGAGCCGATCGACACCTCCGACCGCGAGGGCGCGTCGATCGAGATCAGTCGACGGCTCCTCGACTACCTCCTGTCGGGCCGCGTGCAGCCTGGTGAGCGCCTGCCGGCGGAACGCAAGCTCGCGGAGATGTTCGGGGTCGGCCGCTCGGTCATCCGCGAGGCCCTCAAGTCGCTCACTCTCCTTGGACTTCTCGAGGTCCGCCTCGGCGATGGGACCTACGTGAAGCGCACCGACGCCGGGGTGCTTCCGCAGACCATCGACTGGGGCCTCGTGATCGGGACCGACCACGTGTACGACCTCGCGGAGGCGCGGCGGGGGCTCGAGGTGATCCTGGCGGGTCTCGCGGCCGAGCGCCGGGACAAGGCCGTCGTCGACGACCTCCATCTGCTGCTTGCGGCCGCAGAGCAAGGGCGCGGTGACGAGGTGCGCTTTCGCGCGGCCAAAGCGGCGATTCTCCGCCGCATCGGCGACGTGGCCGACAACGAGGTGCTCAGCGCCGCCCTGAGGACCATCCGTTCGCTGCTCCAAGTCTGGTTGACGCGGCTGCCTCACACCGAGGCGCGGTCCTCAGCCTCGCTGGCTGCGCTCGAATCCACCGTCGATGCGATCGAGCGCGGCGATGGCGAGGGCGCCCGGACGGCGATGGCGAACTATGTTGACATCATCAGCAGCGGGCTCATGGAGATCCTCCCCGAGAGGCCTATTGCAATGAGGGCGGGCGGAGCCGAGAACGGCTGATGCTCAAGCGCGAGCAGGCCTGACGATGCCCGACCTGTGGGGCGAGCCGGTGGCCCGCGAGGAGTTGCTGCGGCGTCTTGGGAGTCTGGACCAGCTCGCAGGCATCCGGCTCGCCACCCTTGGCGACGCCCGCGAGCGCGGAGTCAGGGTGCTCGAAGTCCGCACCGGCCGGCTGTCCTTCGACATCCTGGTGGACCGGTCGTTCGACATCGGACGCTGCGACTACGGCGGGCTCCCGATCGCGTGGGTCTCACCAGCGGGGATCATCGGCCCCTGGTATGCCGAGCAGACGGAGTGGGGGTGGCTGCGGACGTTCGGGGGAGGCCTCCTCGCGACCTGTGGACTTGACCATGCGCAAGGCCCGGGCGTTGACAACGTTCCGCACGCCTACGCACCAGATCTCGCGACCGAGTCGTATGGGCTCCATGGACGCGTCGGCACCATCCCCGCCCGCCTGGCCGGGTATGGAACCCGCTGGGAGGATGATCGGTGCACGTTCTGGGCGGAAGGCGAGGTCAGCCAGGTCGCGTTCTACGGTGAGCGGCTGGTGCTCCGACGCCGGATTGAGGCGGACCTTGGCGGGACGCGGATCCGGATCCGCGACGAGGTTGAGAATGTCGGCTTCATGCCCTGGACCCATATGCAGCTGTACCACTGCAACATCGGATGGCCGATCGTAGACGAGGGTGCGGAGCTCCTGCTGCCCGCCACGACGGTCCGGGAGATCCACGATGACCCGCCCGGCGAGTACCGGCGAGTTGGCGCTCCCGAGCGTGGCGGCGTGGAGCGTGTCTACGAGCATGACCTGGCGGCCGGAGCGGACGGCGGCGTGAGCGTTGCCGTCCTCAACCGGGCGCGGCGCCTCGGCTTCGTCCAGCGCTTCCGCCGGGATCAGCTTCCCATCCACAACCTGTGGCGGATGCCAGCAGAGGGCTTCTATGCCCTGGGGCTGGAACCGGCGACAAACCGCGATGCGGGTCGGTGGGATGCGCGCGCTCGGGCGGAGCTCCTCATGCTTGACCCAGGCGAGATCCGGCGCTACGACCTCGGATTCGAGGTGATCGAGGGAGACTCCGAGCTCGACGCCGTAGCCCAGGAGATCGCCGCGCAGGCAAGCGAGGCCGCGCCCCGCTCCTAGTGTGGCGCAAGCGGAAGTCCGGTGAGCCTGGTCATCAAGGACGGGCGATGACGACCGACGTCGGCTGACGCCCATCGACACCCCGAGTCGACCGATGGCGCCGGATTCGCATTGACTTTGCCCACCGCGTCGGATACGGTGATGGAGTTGGTCCACCGGTGTACCAATCACCTGCTGCCATCTCCGCAGGGAGGTAGCTCATCGCGCTGATCACCGTGCTCGAGGTCGTGTCTTCGAGTGGGCCAATTGGGCCCGACGAGGAGGCGAACCACCAGGAAGTGGCGTCCCACGCGTTCCAGAGGAGACAGTTGGAATGGCCAACGAAGAGAACGTCGGGAAACTGGAAGAGCAGTTTCTCAAGGGGGCGATCACGCGCCGCCAGTTCGTGAACCGCGCCATCATTGCCGGCGCGTCGCTGTCCGTGGTGGGCTCGATCGTGGCCGCATGCGATGCGGCAACGGCGACCGCCGCGCCCGGCGGGGCCGCCTCGGCAGGTGCGGAGCCGACGGGAGCTGCAGCCGCATCCGGGTCGTGCGGGGCGGTCTCGATCTTGGGGAACAAGAAGCCCCAGTTCGGGTGGGCGATCGGGCTGAGCGACAATCCGATCATCACCACGATGCAGAAGACGATGCTCTCCTTTGCTGGCGAGATGGGCTGGGAGCCGCAGTGGGACTCCGGCACCAATGCCAACATCCAGCAGATGATCCCGGCTGTCCAGGCTTGGATCACCGCGGGCGTACCCGTGCTGTTCGTCGCGGCCTTCGAGCCCAGCGCGTTCGTCCCGCTCATGGAACAGGCACACGAGAAAGGCCTCGCGTGGGTCACCTACGTCAGCCCCATGGACGGTGAAGACGCCGAGGTCGCCTTCCCGCCGTGCAACGCGGCCGAACTGATTGCTGAAGCGACCGTCAAGTGGATCAAGGAGAACAACCCGACCGCGAAGGTCCTCATCACGTCGTCGCCCCGCCAGCCGCTTGTCGCTTGCAAGTGGGAGCGTGTGCAGCAGGTCATCGAGGAGCAGACGGAGGCAGAGGTCGTCGCCGTGCTGGAGGGCAATACTCGCGCCCTCGCCCTTCAGGTCACGCAGGCTCAACTGCAGGCTCACCCCGACCTCAGTGTCGTGATCGGCACCAACGATGACGCCGCGATGGGCGCGGTGTCCGCGTTCGAGGCGGTCGGGGCGCCGAAGGACAAGATCTGTGTCGCGGGCTTTGACGGCGCCGAAGACGCGATGCGCGAGCTCAAGGGCGGCGGCTACATGAAGTTCGACGCGGCCCTGAACCTGAAGCGACTCGCCCAGAAGATGGTCATGGGAGCCATGTACCTCGGCAAGACGGGCCGTCCCGGTCTGCAGCCGTCCGGGGAACCGTTGGTCTTCGTTGAGGAGCCGATCCTCGTGTACAAGGACTCGCCGGAGCTGGACGACATCATCGCGTTCTACAATTCCGCCAAGTAGACGCTGCCCAGACCAGTGTTCGATCAGTGACAGAAGTAGCGCTGGCAGCCAAGGGCCTCAGCAAGGCCTACGGCGCAAAGCGTGTCCTTGAGGGTGTGGACCTGGTGGTCGAGACCGGCCAGATCCACGCCCTTCTGGGGCCGAATGGATCCGGGAAGTCCACCCTGATCCGTTGCCTGAGCGGTGCCATCGCCCCGGACTCCGGGATCATCGAGGTTGGGGGCGTTGAGCACCGCGAGTTTGCCCCTCGGGCCGCGATCGCGGCGGGGACATCGGTCATCTACCAGCACTTCAGCCTGGTGCCGAACCTCTCCGTCGCCGACAACGTCTTCCTGGGGGACGAGCGCCGAACGGGCTTGAGAATCGACCACGCCAAGCAGGACGCGGAGACGGCGCGACTCCTCGAGCAGTTCGGGCGCTCAATCCGGCCGAGGACGCTGGTCAGCTCCCTCAGCGTCGGTGATCGACAGCTCGTCGAAATCGCGAAGGCTCTCCACCGCAACCCGAAGCTGATCGTCCTCGACGAGCCAACCGCAGCGCTGGGCGAGCAGGAGTCGAAACAGCTCCTCAACCATTTGCGCGGCCTTCGCGATGCCGGCCTTGCGATCCTCTTCGTCACCCACATCATCAGCGAGGTGTTCGCGCTCGCAGATCGGGTCACCGTCCTCCGAGACGGGCATGTCGTGCTCTCCGACGAAGTCTCGCGCGTCAACCCAGCTCAGGTCATCGCAGCGATCTCACCGGGTTCGTCCGCCGAGGGCAGGACCGATCGTGCGCCACTTGCCGACGACGAGGGAGCCGTCCTCGAACTTGACGACGTTGAGGTCGACGGCGTTGGACCCTTGAGCCTCAACGTTCGGACAGGTGAAATCATTGCCGTATTCGGTTTGCTCGGATCGGGCCGAACTGAGCTTGTCGAAGGCATCTACGGTGTGCGTCCCATCCAGCGAGGCGAGCTTCGGGTGCGCGGACGCCCCTACAAGGCGACATCGCCGCGAGCTGCGGTTCGGGCAGGGATCGTGCTGGTCGCGGGCGACCGCATTCGCCAGAGCATCTTCGACAAGCTGTCAGCCGCGGACAACCTGCTGTTGCCGCACTTCGGCGGACTCAGTCGCTGGTTTGTGCGCCGACCACGAATGGAACGCAAGGTGTTCCGCGACACGGGGGACCTTGTCCACCTCCAGCCCAACGACCCGCGCGTGCTGGCTTGGGCCCTCTCGGGGGGGAACCAGCAGAAGGTTGCGGTGGGCCGCTGGCTGGCAGCCATCGAGGATGTGGTGGTGCTCCTGCTTGACGAGCCGACGCAGGGTATCGATGTTGGCGCCCGCCGGGACCTGTACGAGCTTCTGCGCCGACTGGCGCACGCCGACGGCAAGGCAATCGTATTCACATCATCCGATCCCGAGGAGACGCTCGCACTGGCAGACCGGGTTCTCATCCTCCGGCACGGCAGAATCGTTGCCGAACTGCCGCGAGGCGAGTGCACTGAGCAGTTGATCCTCTCCATCGCCCATGGTGCCGAGAACATGACCGACGCCGTCATGTCCCCGTCGGCCGTGCAGGAGCCTATTACGTGACATCAGAAGCTGCCAGCACCGAAGCCCCGCCCGCCCAGGATCAGGGTTCAGAAGCCGGTGGGAGGGCGGCCGGTAGGACCGTTCTCCTGCTCGCCATGCGCAACGCGCTCCCGGTCGGGTTCGTGCTGCTCATCGCGCTGTTCGTCGGCCTCGGCGCCCCCAACTTCCTCACGATTCCAAACTTCAGTGACATTCTCCGCCTGAGCGCCCCCATCATGGTCGTGGCGATTCCGATGGCGTTCCTGTTGATCATGGGCCACGTTGACCTTTCCGTCGGGTCCACAATTGCCCTCACGGCCGTCGTGCTGGGAATGCTCATGCGCGACTGGGGCGTACACCCGCTGTTCGCGACGTTCGCCGCGATCGGCGTCGGTGCTCTCGTGGGCCTCGCCAACGGCGTCCTGGTGACCCGGGTGGGATTGTCGCCCATCATCGTGACCCTCGGCAGCCTCACCGCGATCCGCGGCTTCGCGATGTGGCTGGCCCCGTTCCCGGTGTTTGGCTTTCCTGCCGACTTCGTCCAGCTCAGCTACACGGGCGTGTTCGGCATCCCCTTCCTCGTGGTCGGTGCCGCGATCGTGGTGGCCATTGGGGCATTCCTGCTGGCGTTGTCGGCCGTGGGGCGGCACGCCCTGGCCATCGGCGTGAACGAAGAGGCGGCCTTCCTGTCGGGCATCAGCGTCAAACGCACCGTCCTCATCGCGTATGTGGCCACGGCTGCCATGGCCGGATTCGCGGGCGCGATGTGGGCCTCGCTCCTCAACAGCGCGCCGGCCGGCTCGCTCGGAGTCGGCACCGAGCTCAGCGTCCTGACGGCCGTCTTGCTTGGCGGCGTGTCGTTCAATGGTGGCCGGGGCACCATCCGTGGGGTGGTCCTGGGCGTCCTGTTCCTCGCCGTCCTGCAGAACGGCCTGACCCTCATGAACGTCGCTGCCGCAGCGGCAGGCATTGTCCAGGGACTGGCGCTCGTCGTCGCCGCGGGCCTCGACCTGGCCACGCAGAAAGCGGAGTCCCGCATCAAGGGGCGCTGAGAATGGCGGTGATCGCGCTGCGTGGGGTGATGTCAATGGAGCGCGGTCGGACGGGCAGTCGCCGGGCGGGCTGACCATGAGCCGGACAGCAGAAGGCAGGCGGCCAGTCGGCACGTGGGGATCCGGTCGGGCGGTCACGTGCCTGGTGGGGATCGGGCTCGCGTCCGCTCTGCTGGTGGGTTGTACCGACGGCTCTGGCGGCGCGGGCGCCGAGACACCCAACTTCCCGATCGAAGTCTTCGAAGGCCCGTGTCGTGCCTCAACCTGTGTCGTTGCGTCGCCCCCTCCGACGACACGGGCCGTGCCCGTCCAGCCCAGCGGATCGCCTGTCCCGCTCAAGCCGAAGTGACCGTTCGAGGTTCGTCCAGCAGAAAGGCGCGCGGTGAATCATGACCAGCAACCCGGACCGGATGTCAGATGCCCGGGGCGTCGAGTTGTATGGCTACGCGGACCGGATCTCGGCCCGCCCCGGGGACCGCATCACGCTGATGACCAGCACGAGTGCGCGTTTGATCCAGGCAGATGTGCTCCGCTTCCTCGACGGGAGTCCAGATCCGCCGACTGCTCCCGCGCGCAGCGAGATCGTGCCCGGGCTCCGCACGGAATCCGCCGGACGTCGCCAAGGGGCACCCGTTGGGTCGAGGGCGGATCTGCCACTCCCACAGGGCTGGGACTCGGCCGGGGAGGCCACGTTGCGTGCTTGGCTGTTCGCCACGACCCCGCGTGACGGCCGCCGACAGGTCGTCGCCGCCCTCGGCGACCCGCTTGCCGAGTTACCTGAGCTGGCCGTTGCGCTTGTTGACGGGCACCTGGCGGTTGAGTCGCGCGGCACTCGCGTGGTGATGACGCAGGACCGGCTCCACCTCCGCACGTGGTACGGCATCGCGGTGCTCGTCCGTGGGCGCCAAGTTTCTCTCGTGATCACGTCGGCGCTGGGACGGTGGTTCACCGCCGCTCACGAAGAGCGCGTCAATGGGGAGTTGGCGGCCCCGCTTGGTGGTGCGACCCTGCTACGACTCGCCGCGTGGCGTGCGGACGGCCCGTCCGAGACGCTGAATGGGAAGATCGCAGCGCCCGCGATCTCATCGGCGATCGTGAAGGACCCCATCCAGATGCTGCGTCGAGAGGCGAGCATGCCGGAACCCCTGGTCGCCGAGTGGAATCTCACCGAGGACGCCGGATCCGAACGGGTCATCGCCCCGGCCGGCGTCGCCGACGGCCGGCTGATCAATGCACCAACGCGTGCGATGACGGGGCCGTTCTGGTCCGCGCAAGAAGGGGCTGGGGGCCTGACCCGGAATCACGATGCGATCCACTTCCATACGGACGACGTTGGCGATCTCCAGTGGACGCCGACGATGGCCCTCGACTTGCCCGATGATCTACGGTCCGGCATCTATGCCGTGCGGCTGCGAGCCGACGACGAGGAGATGCACGTTCCATTCACGGTGACGCAGGCGGTCGAGCACGCCGATGTGGCCTTTCTCGTCCCGACGAACACCTACCTGGCCTACGCCAACCATCGCATGTTCAATGGCATGGGAACGCCGGAATTCTTTGCCTTGACCGCAGGCCACCCGGTCGTTGCCAGCGACCGCGACAAGCTCGTCCTGACCGAGTCGCAGCTGGGGCGATCACTGTACGACCTGCACGATGACGGCAGCGGAGTCTGCCTCGTTTCCTGGCACCGTCCGCTCATCAACCTGGAGCCGGCCGCGCGGGACTTTCTCAACGCCGGCCCGCGGCACTTTGCGGCCGACTTGTACATCATCGGCTGGCTCGAGAGCACCGGATTGGACTACGCCTGCCTGACCGACGAAGACCTGCATCGGGACGGAGTGGCGGCGCTCCGTCCGTTCCGGACGCTGGTCACCGGCTCGCACCCGGAGTACTGGTCGCGGCAGATGATCGAGGGTCTCCAGCAGTACCTGCTTTCGGGCGGAAAGGTCATGTACCTGGGCGGAAACGGCTTCTACTGGGTGACCAGCTTCGCGCCTGATCTCTCCTCGATCGAGGTGCGGCGCGGCTTGGCCGGGTCGCGGGCCTGGAGCGGCGAGCCGGGCGAGTCCGTGCACGCAACCACGGCAGAGCCTGGTGGCCTCTGGCGCACCGCGGGCATCTGCCCACAGTCCATCGTCGGGGTGGGCATGGCAGCTCAGGGCTGGGGCGGCGGAGTCGGGTATCGTCGACTGCCGGACTCGCACGACCCCAGGGTCACCCAATTCTTCGATGGGATCGGGGATGATGAGGTTATCGGCAACTTCGGCTACTCCTTGTGCGGTGCCGCAGGGGACGAGGTGGATCGAATCGACTACGCGCTTGGCACGCCCCCGCACGCCCTCCACCTCGCGACCTCCGAAACGTTGCCTGATCAGTACCAACTGACCGTCGAGGAGGTTCGCAACAACTACCCGGCGTACGGCGGCACGGTTTGCGACCAGGTTCGAAGCGACCTCGTGTGGTTCGACCTCCCCGGCGGCGGCGAAGTGTTCTCCGTCGGGTCGGTGAACTGGGCCGCGTCGCTCGGCTGGGACGCGGGCAGGAACAACGTGAACGTGCTCACGACGAATGTGCTACGCACCATGCTCGCTCGAGATCTGGTCGCTGAAAGATCGACACCTGTCGGTGCGTCGCGTGGCCCTGGCAGTGAGGGGGCGGCCAGGTGAGCGGCCGGCTCGCGGGTCGACGAGCTCTCATCACCGGAGCGGGGTCTGGGATCGGCGAGGCCACAGCGCTCCAGCTTGCCCGCGAAGGAGCACGGGTCGGCCTTGTCGGTCGCACCGCCTCGAAGCTCGAAGCGGTGGCCGCTGCAGTCACGTCAAGCGGCGGCACGGCGCTCGCCCTGCCGGCGGACGTGCGAGACGAGACGGCGATCGCGGCTGCGGTCACCCGTGTCGTAGATGCCTGGGGCGGGCTCGACGCGTGCGTCGCGGTCGCCGGGATCGAGCCCTGGGACTCGGGTGATGCGGCGGTCGACCGGCTGGACCTCGACGTGTGGCGCGAGGTCATCGACGTGAACCTGACCGGGATGTTCCTGACCTGTAAGCACGCCGTTCGCGCGATGCTCGCCTCGGACGGTGGGGTGCTCGTCGTGACCGGCTCACCGACAGGCCTGTACGGGAGCGCACTCGGGCAGCACGCCTACAGCGCGAGCAAGGCGGGCTGCCATGGCCTCGCGCGCGTGATGGCGAACGAATACGCCGGCCGGGGCATCCGGGTCAATTGCGTGATCCCGGGCTTCATCGACACGCCGATCACGAGGGGTGTCTTCCGGGACCCCGCCTGGCTCCAGCGGCTGACCGCGACCATTCCCGTGGGGCGGGCGGGGGATCCGGCGGAGGTGGCGGCCCTCAACGCCTGGCTGTGCTCGGACGAAGCGTCCTACGTCGTGGGCGCTCAGATGATCGTCGACGGTGGCATGACGGCCGTCTGACCGGGCCAACGTCAGCACCGGCCACGCGTTGGGGCCTGCCGCCATCGGTCAGCCCGCGCCCGATGTGGTGATCGGGCGACAGGGCGGCGAGCCTGGTCAAGAAGAGGCTGACGACGGCGTCGGCCGATGCCCGTGCACCTCTCGGCGGTGACCGAGACCGTGGGTTTTTTCCGTTGACACCCTCCCTGGGCCGGGGGTACTGTGTCGGCAGGTTGGTCGACCGGTGCACCAATCTCGCGGCGCCCGGTCGCCGGATGAAATGGGTCTCGAACCGATCATTCCTGGCATTGGCGTCCGCAGCGGCAGGGTCATGACCGTCCTGGGGCCTATCCCGGTGGAGGATCTGGATGCGACCTCGACGGCGATGAGCTAGAGGACCCGACAGGTGAACACCAGCGAGACCGTCCTGGTCACCGGCAGCTCCGGCTTCCTGGGAAGCTATGTCACCCGCGAACTGGTCGAGCGTGGTCATCGCGTCATCGGACTCGACATCACCCAACCTGGCCCGGAGCGCGCGTGGATCCAGGCGCCGGTTGCGAGTGGAGTGGAACTGGTGCTCGGTGGCCTCGACGGCTGGGCGCCGCTCGTCGCGGTGATGGAACGGCACCGACCGACCACCATCGTCCATTGCGCCGCCTTCGTCCGGCTCGACATCCTCGCCCGGGAGCCGCACGTCGCGCTTCGCATCAATACAGAGGCCACGGTCAACGTCCTCGAGGCGGCACGCATCTTCGGGGCGCGCCGGGTGGTCTACCTGAGCTCCACCGGGGTGCTTCCCAGGCGCCAGTACGAGCCGATCGACGCCGGGCACCCGATCTTCACCGCCACCGAGGCCTCGCCCGACACGTTCTATGCAGCGGCCAAGGTCGCCTCCGAGGCGTTCGCCTGGGCCTACCACCACAGCTTCGGGCTGGACATCATGATCATCCGCCCGTCGGCGATGTACGGCTTCGGGATGCAGTGGCCGATGTTCATCAAGCCGATCGTGGAGAACAGCCTGGCGGGCATGCCCACGCGTTTCGAGTCAGGGCGGGAGTTTCCGCGTGACTACACTCACGTGAAGGACGTCGCGCAACTGGTGCGGCTGTGCCTGGAGGTCCCTGCCGACCGGGTTCGCGACCGCTGCTTCTACGGAGCGACGGGTCGTGACCCAGTGACGCCGGGCCACCTGGCGGAGATCGTGCGGGATCTCATTCCCGCAGCCGACATCGAGATCGGCGATGGGCTGTCCCCACTCGAGGCGTGGGACGCCGCGACGCGCGGCCGCTATGACATCGCCCCTGCCACGGAACAGCTCGGCTACGACCCCCGCTTCGCCGATCCGCGCGCCGGGATCGCCGACTACATCAGGGATCTCCGTCGGTACGGCGCCGTGCAGGAGGATGACCGATGACCACGAGATTGCGCTTCCTGGGGGCTTCTTGCTTCGAGATCGAAGGTCCAAGTCACCGCATCCTCATGGAGCCGTTCCTCGACGACAACCCGGTCTCGCCGTACACCGTGAAAACCGTTCCGCCGCCCGATCTCATCCTCGTCTCACACGGTGCGTGGGATCACTCGGCCGACGCCGGCCCGGTGGCGAAGCGTACCGGCGCACCAGTCTGTTGTGGGGCCGACGTGGCGGCGCGGCTCGCCGACGAGGGCATTCCGGATGACCAGATCCGGCCCACGATCTGGGGATTGTGCTACGAATTCAACGGCTTCCTCGTCCGGCCCGTCGAATGTCATCACTGGTCCGGGGTGACGCTCTCGGACGGGACCCAGATTGCCGGGACTCCGCTGTCGTTCATCATCGAGACGGAGCCGGGCGTCCGTATCTACCACTTTGGCGACACGGCCATCTTCGGGGACATGAAGCTGATTGGGCAGCTCCATCGCCCAACCGTCGCGCTCCTCGGATGTGCCAACACCGCCGGGCTTCCCGATCCGGGCGCCGGGCTCGCCGCCACCGGCGAGATGAACCCCGACGAGGCCGCGCGGGCGGCGGAGTGGCTCGGCGTCCGCTATGCGATCGCGACGCATTACATCGAGCCAGGCGAGGAGGCCGCCGAGTTCCGACGGCGGGTGGCCCATCACGACACGACCGGGCGGCGGGTCGCGCTCGCCCCGCGAGCCGGCGAGTGGATCGAGATCGAGCCAGATGCAGCCGACCCTGACCGCCCTTCGCTTCTGTGGGGAGGCACGTCACCCGAGTTCGATCTCACCAAGGTGCCGACGCGCTAGGACTGCACCGTCGTAACGGCTCCGCCATGCTCAAGATGGAGGTTTGGCTCAAGTGAACGTCTGGCAAGCGGTTGCGGCCGCACTTGCAGCCGAGAAGACCCCGATCGCCTTCGGGATCCCCGGCGGAGACCGGTTCTTCGATTCGATCCGTGACAACCCCGATATCAGGAAGGTGCTCGTGCGAGATCCGCGCGCAGCGCCCTTCATGGCCATGGGCTACGCCCGCGTGAGCGGCAAGCCCGCCGTCTGCTACTCGGTTGCCGGTCCGGGCGTCGCGCTCCTCGTGCCCGGGATCCTCGAAGCCCACGCCGCCTGCCAGCCGGTCATCGCCATTGTCTCAAGCTCCAAGCGTGGCAACGCCGGCCAAGGGGCCCTGCAGGAGTTCGACCAGGTCGGGGTGATGCGGCCGATCACGAAGTGGGCCGAGCGGGTTACCGAACCGGATCGCATCTGGTGGGTCATGCGCAAGGCCTTCTCGATGGCCATGAATGGCAAGCCCGGACCCGTCTTCATCGACATCCCCAAGGACGTGGGGATGCAGGAGATCGAGCCCCGCGAGTACGTACCCGCAACCTACCCGATCCGGACCGCCGGCGACCCGGAGCGCATCAACGCAGCCGTTGATCTGCTGCGGGCCGCGACACGGCCGGTGGTGGTCGTCGGCGGTGGAGGCGTCAGCTCCCGCGCCTTTGCGGAGGTGCGCCGTTTCGCGGAAATCGCGGGCGCCCCGGTTCTGACCACGCCTGGCGGTCGAGGAATCCTCCCCGAAGACCATCCGCTCGCCTGTGGCCAGGTCGGCCTGTACTTCTCGGAGCTGGGGCAGCGCGTCTACGATGCGGCCGACCTCCTGATCACCCTCGGATCACGGAATGAGGACTTCCAGTCGGGAGAGCAGAAGTTCTTTCCCCGGGGGGCGCGGTACATCCAGGTGGACATCGACCCAGACGAGATCGGGCGCAACTGGGTCGCCGATGCCCCGATCGTCGGCGATGTCCGCCTCGTTCTCCAGGCCTGGATCGATGAGCTCGGCCGCGATCCCCTCCCCGCTGACGTCGTCGCGCCGCGGGTCGCCGACCTCGCGCAGGCAAAGAGTGTGTTCGAGGCTCAGGTGGCGAAGGACTGCGCCACCGATGCGGTCCCGCTGAAGACGAAGCGGGTGATCAGGGAGCTGAACGAGGTCCTCGGGCCCAACACCATCCTGGTGAATGAGAACGGCGCGCTGGATCTGTGGTCGTATTCCTGGCCGTACTTCAAGGTGCTCGACGAGAACTGCGCGGTGGCCCCCGGAGAGCAGACGTGCATGGGTGGGGGTTGCGCCGCGGCAATCGGCGCCAAGATGGCGATGCCCGACCGGAATGTCGTCTGCCCGACCGGCGATGGCGCCTTCCAGATGTTCACAAACGAGCTGGCCACCGCCGTCCAGTTCAAGGCTCCGGTCCTGTACCTGGTGCTCAACAACAAGAGCTTGGGGTGGATCAAGTTCCACCAACGACGGCTGGGTGACCGCTTCGTCGCCACGGATTTCGACGTTCAGCCGGACTTCATGAAGGTCGCGGAGGCCAACCAGTGCTTCGGCGTGCGGGTCTCACGGCCGGAGGAGATCCGTCCAGCCCTTGAGAACGCCCTTGCGGCCACCAAGGCAGGGACGCCGGCGGTCGTGGAGTGCATCGTGGACGGCTGGGACTTCTCCTTCGGCTTCAACAACTTCTACGAGCGGCTTGCGGGAGGTGGGGAACCTCGGGCAAGAGCCTGACCGTGAGCGACCCAGCTGCCCGGCCTGCTGCTCCCGGGCAGACCGACCCGCGCCGCCGCAGACAGGAAGACAGGGAAGACGAATGACCGACTACTTCAGCCGACTCGCGTCCGAGACGCCGAGCCGCGCATGGGTCAATAACCCCACGATCGAGGAGATCGGGCTCGCCCTCGCGCACGGGGCAACGGGCTCGACGACCAACCCGAGCTACGGCGGTGGCCTGCTGCGGCGCGCGCCCGGCGAGGTCACGCCGATCGTCGACGCGGTCCTGGCCGAGCATCCGGATTCAGACGACGAGACGATCGCCAATCTCGTCCAGCGGCGGCTGGCGGGACGCGTCATCGACGGCTTCCGGCCGCTCTTTGACGCGTCCGGTGGAACGGCCGGCTTCGTTTCCATCCAGGGGTCACCGTTGACAGACATGGATGGCGACCGCATCTGGGAGGAGGCACAGGCGACCCACGCTGTCGGTCCGAACGCAGCGCCAAAGCTGCCTGCGACGCTGCCGGGTTTTGTGGCCATGGAACAGGCCGTCGCGCTTGGCTGGCCGATCATCGTGACCGAAGTCTTCTCGCTCGACCAGGTTGAAGCCGCCTGCGAGCTCTACGTGCGGGTCACCGATCGCACCGGCGTGCGCAGCCCCTTCTTCATGAGCCCCATCACCGGGATCTACGGCGATCACCTCAAGAAGCTTGCGAAGGCCGGTGACCTTGACGTTCCCGTTCGGACGATGGAGCTGGTCGGCGTCGGCCTCGGGCGTCGCGCGGCGGCGTTGGTGGCAGAGCGGAATTATCCGGTGACGTTGTTGTTCGGGGGCGCGCGGATTCCCGAGGACCTGTTGGGGCTGGTGGGTGACCGCCACTGCGCGACGATCAACTGGTCGACGTTCGCCGAGATCCTGACCCTGGACCCGCCGATCCAGCGGACCATCGATGCACCGTTTGATCCCGGCGTCGAGCGGATGCTCCTCGACACATTCCCTGAAGTCTGGAAGTCATGGGAGCTCGGACGCCTCGCGCCGGAGGAGTTCGAGGAGTTCGGCCCCGTCCTCCACTTTCGGGACGCCTTCCTGGCCGGCTGGCACGCGATTCTGTCGATGATCGCTGACCGAAGACCAGACCATACGAGCGCGAAGTAGCTGCACAGGGACCGTCGCCGTGAACGACCTTTCATCGGGTGAGCGGCCGGTCGACCGTAGCCCTCGCGCTCAGAAGCCGCCCGAGCGGGACCCCGCGCTGGATCGAGCGCTGGCGACCTCCTCCCGGCAGGGCTCGCGATACCGCGGTGTCCCGCTCAGCGGCGAGATGAACGAGAGGCGAGTTGGCCATGGCCCAGCCTGAACTGACATTCAGTCCCCGCCCCGCCGAACGGCCGATCGAAGTGGCTGCCGGGCCGGTCAGGCTCACGATCGAGAACGGCGCCGTGAGGTGGGTCGGGCTGCCCGGCGTCGAGATCGTCCACGGCATCTACGGCGCGGTCCGGGACGCCGGGTGGGGCACCATCGAGCCCCACTTTGAAATCCTACGAGGCCGCCGTCGAAGACGAGGCGTTCGAGCTTCGATTTCGAGCCGCGTGCGTCCGGGAGGCAGACGGGATCGACCTCGCCTGGACGGGCACCATCAGCGGTTCGCGTGACGGCACGATCCGCTTCGAATTCGATGGTATTGCGCGCCGTCCCTTCATGGCAACCCGCATCGGCCTGTGCGTGCTCCACCCTTTGCGCCAAGCCGGCCGTCCTGTCGAGGTGACCACCTTGTTCGGGCGACTGCGCGGCAACTTCCCGGAGCTCATCACCGGCTACATGCCATTCAGCAACGTGCGCGAGATCCGGCAGGACCCCGGCCGACGCCACGAGACGCTGATCGAGTTCGCCGGCGACGTGTTCCAGATGGAGGACCAGCGAGCCTTTACCGACGCATCCTTCAAGACGTTCAGTCGTCCCCTCGAACTCCCCCAGCCATACCAGGTCGACGCCGGCACGGCCGTTCGACAAACCGTCACCATCGCCGTTCCGCGCTGGCGCACGCCGAGCCGGAGGAAGATCGCCGCCGCGAGCCAGGATCGCCCCGCCGTTCTTCGCCTCGGAGCGCGCCTGGATCGCCCGTTCCCGGCCGTCGGATCCGGCCTGGAACCGGCGGATGTCGCCCCGAGTTCTGGGGTCACGGCGGCAATCCGACACCTGGGCCTCGCGCATCTTCGCGCCACGATCGTTGTCGGAGACACGGACGCGTCCGCCGAGGTCCGGCGGGCCGTCACAGCCGCACGCGAAGCCGACTGTGCTCTCGAGGTCGTCCTTCTCATGGCGCCGACGGATCCGGGGGTCGAACGCCTCCTCGCCGAGATCGCTTCTTCGAAGGTTGCGGTCGCGCGGATCACGGCCATCGACCCTGTTGGTCATGTGACCTCCCCGGCACTGGCACACCGCGCTCGCTCGGCACTCCGCGAGGTCGGCCTCGCCGCTCCCTTGGCCGGTGGTTCCCGAGGCTACCTGTACCAGCTCGTTGCCCAGGGCGTCCCCGCGGATCTCGTGGATGAAGTCGTCTACCCGACGAACCCGCAGGTCCATACGTTCGACGAGGCCTCCATCATGGAGACGGTCGAGACCTTGCCGGTGACCGTGCGCACTGCCGCCGCGCTCGCCGGCGGCAAACCGGTCGTCGTGGGGCCTGTCAGCCTCAAGGCACTCATCAACCCCGATCGGACCGGGCCAGACTCGCCCCCCTTATCGGGCGCGTTGCCGGATCGATACGACCATCGTCAGACCACGCTCTTCGCGGCGGCGTGGACCCTGGGCAGCGCCGCCGCCCTCGCGGGTGCAGGCGCCGCCGCGATGACCCTGCACGAGGCCGCCGGGTGGGCGGGTCTCGTCGCCGCGTCCCACCGGGGTCTGCCGGAGATGCCCACACCGGCCGGGACCGTGCTTCCCGTCGCCCAAGCGACGGTGGCCCTGGCCCAGCTCCGCGGAGCGGAGATGGTTGCGGTGGAAGTACCAGCGAGCTGGGCGGCCACGGCCGTGCAGCTGCTTCCCGGGCGCGTACGTGTCCTGATCGCCAACCTCAGTCCGGACCCCGGTCGCCTGTCGCTCGGGGAGGTTCGGTCGTCCCCAACCCTTGGTGAAGGGCGAGCCCTGACGGTCGACGGGCTGGGAGGTGGGCGCTGGGATCCCCTGGACACGAATGGCGGGATCGTTGACCTGGCGGCCTACGGCGTCGCCGAGCTCGACCTGCGGCTGCCGTGAGTCACTGATGGATGGCACGAGGCACTTGCCAATACCGCTATGCTTGGACGACCGGTTGACCAATCACGCACTGATCTGGCTCAGGTGGCACGCCGTAGGATGCGGTATGACCGGCCTGACCAGTGGTAGCATCGTCTTGCCCGGGCCGCGTCAGGGTCCGGGGTTTGGAGGTTGATCCGATGGGCAAGCTCGTCAAGGAACTCCTGCCGCCGGCCCCGGATGAGCGGATCATCTACGTCAACGGGGAATACCTGCCCCAGAGCAAGGCCGTGATCTCGGTCCTCGATCACGGCCTCATGTACGGCGACGGGTGCTTCGACGCCTGGTGTGGCCGCAATGGGTTCATCTTTCAGCACGAGATGCACACGGCCCGGCTGTTCCGCTCGATCCGCGCCCTGAAGCTCGATCGCTGGCTCAAGATGACGTACCAGGAGATGTTCGACGCCGTCGTGGAGACGGTGCGCCGAAACGTGGTCCCTGACGTCTACATCAAGGTGCTCGTGACCCGTGGGGTCAGTTCAGAGCCGGTTATCAACATGCGTGACTGCAAGGAGGCAAGCGTCGTCATCTTTGCCCGTCCGGTCATCTACGAGATGGACATGGCCAAGATGGAGACCCAGGGCATCCGGATGAAGGTCCTGTCGACCCGACGCGTTTCGCACGAGGCGCTCGACCCGCAGGTCAAGAGCCTCAACTACCTCAACATCGTGATGGGCAAGCTCGAAGCCTGGGACAGCGGCTACCAGGACGGCATCATGCTCGACTCGAACGGGTGGGTCGCCGAGTGCCCCGGCTACAACATCTTCGGGGTCAAGGACAACACGCTGTTCACCCCATCACACGAGCTCCTGCGCGGGATCACGCGTGCGTCCGTGATGGAGATGGGCCGTGACGCGGGGATGCAGGTCGAGCAAGGCTTCTACTCGGCCGCCGATCTCGAGATGGCCGACGAGGTGTTCATCACCAACACCGTCTCTGGTGTTGCGCCCGTGACCGAGATTGATGGGTTCGTCATCGGAACCGGCAAGCCCGGCCCCCGGACGATCTCCTTCGCCAGGACCTACTACGAGTGGCTTGAGTCCGGCAAGTACGGCACCCAGTGCTTCCCCGAGGCATGGAAGGAGTGACCACCCTGGAGGGCACGCGGCTCCGGCAGAGTCTGCTGCCCGTGGCCGGCGGCCACGCCCGTCACTAGTCATCGCGCACCGAACGCCGCCAGAGTTGCGAGCACAGGAGGAGGACCCAGTGGAGCGAGACATTCAGCGACCCGAGGGTGTCGTCACCCGACGCCGCTTCCTCTATATCGCCGGAGGTACGGTCACCGTTGCGGCAACAGGCAGCTTCCTGGCTGCATGCGGTTCCGGCGGATCGACCGCGACGCCCGTACCCGCCGGGGCATCGTCGACGCCCGTACCCGCCGGGGCATCGTCGACGCCCGTACCCAGTGCGCAGGCCTGCACCGATGTGGGTGGTGTGCTCAACCTGTTTACCTGGGCTGGCTACGAGGGCACTGATGTCCCGGCCATGAAGCAGTGGTGGGACCAGAGCGGCATCACTCTCAACGTGAAGTACCTCGGCAACGAGAACATGGTCACGTTCATGAAGGCTCCTGGCCACGAGATCTGGGATGCCAACACGGTGAACCAGGGTGACAACAACGCCTACTTCGAGCAGGGGATCATGTCGGAGGTGACCGTTGACGAGGTCCCCGAGATGGCCGGCATGTACTCGGGGATCAAGGACAACCCCATCTTCAAGCTTCGCGATGGCGTGTACAACGCCGTTCCGTGGACGATGGGCCCCCTCGGTATCAACTACATCAAGGGCAAGATCGACCCGGTCACGAGCTACGCTGACGTCCTTGCGCCGCGCTTCAAGAACCGAGTTGGCTGCTTCGACGACGCGCTCAACATGATCTCGACCGCCGCATGCGCGGTGGGCCTTGACCCGGCGGTTCTCACCAGCGATCAGCTCCAGGGCCCCGTCAGGGACTGGCTCGTTGCCCTTCGGCCGCAGCTCAAGCTGATCTCGCCTTCACTCGGCGATCAGCTTTCGACACTCGTCAGCGGAGACGTCGACCTCCAGCTGGTCGGGCTGATCTGGAACATCCTTCAGGGTCGGCAGCAGGATGTCGAGGTCGAATTCGTTTACCCGTCCGAGGGTACGTACGGCTTCGTGGACTGCATCGCGATCACCCCCTGGGCGCCGAATCGCTGCGCGGCACTCGCATATGCCAGGGCCACGATGTCTCCCGATACCGGGGCCCCCCTCAACGCCTCAATTGCGGGACTCAGCACGGTTGACGCGGTCAATGAGAAGATGAAGGAGACGAACCCTGACGAGCGGGGCGTCTACCCCGACAACGTCGAGCAGGACTTCATGAGCAAGATGAAGTGGAACGTAAGCCACACTGATCCGAACGGTGAATATGCGACGAAGGACGAGTGGACCACCGTCTGGACCGAGATCAAGGCGCTCGGGTAGCTTCACCCGTAGCGGCGGGAGTCACTCTCTATGAGCCACCGTCGGCAACTCGAGGCCATCCTCGAGTTGCCGCTGGTGATCGGCCTGCTGGGGATCATCGTTGTCCCCGCCATCGTGCTCTTCGGCTATTCGCTGTTGGTCTGGGTTCAATACGCTCCAACCGGATCGCCGACCCTCGCCAATTACATCAAGATCCTGAGCGACCCACTCTCAGCCACGCTGGCCATCAACACGCTCCTGATCGGCGTGCCCACGGCGCTGATCGCGATCATTGGCGGCTACGTCCTTGCGTACTACATCACGTTTGGCACGGGGCGTGGTCGCCAGCTCATGTTCATCCTGGTCGTGACGGCGCTCATGGCCAGCTACCTCGTCCGGGTGTACGCGTGGCGCACCCTATTGGGGGAAACCGGGATCCTCAACAGCGCACTCATGGGCGTGGGGATCGTCGACAAACCAGTCGAGTTCATCCTGTTCTCGAAGGCCTCAGCGGTGATCGTCGAGGTCAGCATCTTCATGCCGCTCGCGGCGCTCATCTTCTACGCCGCCTTGTCAGGGATCCCCTCATCGTTGCGCGAGGCTGCGCGCGACCTGGGAGCCAGCCGCGCGCTGGCGCTGCGTCGCGTGACGATCCCGCTGACGGGGCCAGCGATCTTGTCCACATCGGCGCTGATCTTCTTTCTGGCGGTCGGAGACTTCATCACGCCAGTTTTCGTCGGCGGTCCCGGCGCCGTCACTGTCGGCACGAGAATCGTCGCGTACGTGAACGGCACAGGGGACTACGGCATGGCGGCAGCGTGGTCATTCGTGCTGCTCGGCGCATTCGTCATCATCTTCGTTGGGCTGCGACGCCTGATGAAGACCGGCGGCTTCCTGCCGGACCGGGTGAACTGACATGCGTCGGATCTCCATCCCCTGGCTCGCCATCTCAGCAACCTCGTTCCTCGTGTTCCTCTATTCACCGCTTGCGGTGGCGACCCTCTTTGCATTCAACAGCGGGCCGAGCCTCCGGTGGCCACCTGAGGGGCTCTCGCTGCGTTGGTTCGAGCGGATGTTCTCCGACCAGAGGTTCCAGGACGCGCTCATCCTCAGCTTTCAGGCCGCGTTGCTTACGGCCGTCCTGGCCACGGTGATCGGGACGATGGCCTGCTTTGCCTTCACCCGGTACCGCACTCGGACGGCCGCGGGGGCCGAGGCGCTGGGGCGACTGCCTGCCCTGCTACCGCCGCTGTTCATCGGCATCGGTTTCGTGGTGCTGATGCGAATCCTCACGTTGACGCCGGGGTTCGCAACCATCGTGGCAGGGCACACGGTCGTCGCCCTTCCTTGGGTGATCCTCGTCGTCATTGCCCGCCTGCGGACCTACGACGTCGAGCTTGAGGCCGCCGCGCGTGATCTGGGGGCCAGCCCGCGGCAAGCCTTCCTGAATGTCACCCTGCCGTTGGTCGCTCCGGCGCTCCTCGGGGCGGCGCTCCTCGGGTTCTCCTGGTCGTTCGACGAAACGCTTGTGACGGTGTTCACGTCGGGGGCCGAGACGACCGTCCCGATGTTCATCCTCGGCAAGCTGCGACGCCTTATTGACCCGTCGGGCAACGCCGTCGCGGTGATCCTCCTCGTCATCCCGTGGCTTGCCTTTGGTCTGGCCGCGATCTTCCTCCGCCGCTCAGGCGGCATCACCGCCGTCCTTGGCCAGCGGACCCGCTAGCCGGCAACGGCCCCAATGGAGCGATACGTCGACCATGACGCTTGACCCGCTTGCGACCCCCAGCGCTCAGAGTTCGGCATCGGAAGGTTCGCAACAGGGATCCGGCGCCCTCGCGCTCCGGGGGATCACGCGACAGTTCGGGACGGTCATGGCCGTCAACGGAGTATCTCTTGACATCCCGGCCGGGTTGTTCGTGAGCCTGCTCGGTCCGTCGGGCTGCGGCAAGACGACGCTCCTCCGGATCATCGCGGGGCTGGAAACGCCTGACGCCGGGGCCGTGCTCATCGACGACGCTGATATCACTCGTCTTCCGCCCGAGCGGCGACCATTCAACATGGTCTTCCAGCGCTATGCCCTGTTCCCCCACCTCACGGTCCACGACAACGTCGCATTCGGGCTCACCATCAACCGGCGGGAGCGACCGCCGAAGGCGGAGGTCGAGAGCCGCGTTGCGAAGATGCTCGATCTGGTGGACCTGGCGGGGTACGAGGGCCGGTATCCGGCCGAGCTGTCGGGCGGGCAGGCACAGCGTGTGGCGCTGGCGCGGGCGCTCGTCCGCCAGCCCAGGGTCCTGCTGCTCGACGAGCCGCTGGCAGCCCTCGACCGGAACGTCCGGCACCAGGTCCGGGAGGAGCTGCTGCGCATCCACGTCGAACTCGGAACGACGTTCATGTTCGTGACGCACGACCAGGACGAGGCACTCTCGATCTCGTCTCTGGTCGCCCTCATGAACGCAGGTCGGTTCGAGCAGGTTGCCGACCCGGAGACGCTGTACCACCAACCGGCGACGCTGTTTGCGGCCCGGTTTGTGGGTGCAGGCTCGCTGCTGGACGGCATTGCCGCTGCCCACGGCCCCGACGGCACGGTCGAGGTGGACCTGCAAGGCGTGCGCTTCGCGAGCACTGATGCGGGCGCGGAGCCCGGGCAGCCCGTAACGGTGCTGCTGCGACCCGAAGAGCTGCAGCTCGTCGAGCCCGGCACTGGACGGATCGACGGCGTCGTCGTCACCTGCACCTTCTTTGGCTCGTACTTCGAGGTGAAGTTGCGATCGGGCCTCGGCCTCATCCGGCTCCGCGAGCGCAGCCATCACGAGCCGGGGAGCACCGTGGGGATCAGCTGGCCGGACGACGCTGGCATCGCCTATGCGGCGACGACAAATCAGGGCCAACCGATCGAGGGTGTCTAGGCGGAACGGACCTGGCCAGCAATCCGCACGCCCGTCCGGTCGGGAGACCACATTGCCTCCACGGCGTCCCGAGGCGGAATCAGACCAGGTGGCCGTTCGCACCACTTGATGGCGTGTTGAGCCCAGCCGCTCGACGGCTGGCGAAGGAGAAGGCAGACATGACAAAGAGCGCGACAGTGCGCGACCCTCGTCCGCGCTACCCGCTGGCAGTCGGCCCGACAGGCCGGTACCTCGTCGATGCGGATGGAACGCCGTTTCTTGTCCACGGCGATACCGCATGGTCGGTCATCGTCGCGACGACGAAGGAAGAGGCAGAGCGCTACCTGGAGGACCGTCGTCGCAAGGGAGTGAGCGCAATCATCGTCAATCTCATCGAGCGCTGCTTCGCCCAGGACCCGCCGCGGAATGTGTACGGGGATGAGCCCTTCACGACGCCCGGCGACTTCTCAACCCCCAACGAGACGTACTTCGACCACGTTGACTGGATCCTCACCAAGGCGGCCGAGAAGGGTCTCCTCGTCATGCTCGCGCCGGCATACCTCGGGTACCGCGATCCGCATTGGGAGGGATATCACAACGCGCCGGAAGGCTGGTACGCGGAAGTCCTTGATAACGGCGTCGAGAAGTGCCGCGAATACGGCCGCTATCTCGGGCGCCGGTATGGCGGCTTCGACAACATCGTGTGGGTCATGTCAGGCGATCGCTGCCCTGGCGCCGCGCTCGAGCACATGCGCGCCATGGTCGACGGCATTCGCTCCGAGGACGCACCCCATCGCCTGTTCACTGCTCACGTCCACCCGGAGTGTCGTGCCCTCGAGGAGTACCCGGATGATCCGTGGCTGACGGTCAGCCAGACCTACACCTATGCCATCGTCCACCGCAAGCTCCTGGTGGACTACAACCAGAAGCCGGCACGTCCGAACGTCCTGTTTGAGTCGACCTACGAAAACGACTGGAACTCGTCCGCCCTCCAGATCCGACGACAGGCGTACTGGGCTCTCCTCTGCGGCGGTTGCGGGCAGTTCTTCGGGAACACCCCGCTGTGGAACTTCGCGGCAGGGTGGCAGGAGCAGCTCGAGTCGCCAGGCTCGATCGCGATGACGCACGTGAGAGCGCTGTTCGCCTCCCGACGCTGGTGGGACCTGGTGCCCGATCAGGAGCACGCCCTCGTCAGCGATGGGATCGGTGAGTTCAATGGCCTCGACTTCTGTGCGGCCGCGATGACTCCTGACGGAACGCTCGCGATGGCTTACGTGCCCACGCCGAGAACGATCACCGTGGACATGACGGCACTCGCCACAGGCCGGGTTGCAGCCAGATGGTTCAACCCTGTCTCCGGGGCGTACGTGTCAGGCGGGACGTACCGGACGACCGGCAAGTGGCCCTTCACCCCGCCTTGGGATCATGACGCTGTGCTCGTGCTCGAGACGGAGCCGGCCGTCTGAGGTTGCCGGTGCGCTACCGGTGGTCTCGAGAGGCTCGCCCGGCGAACGGTCACGGTGCTCGCCCTGCCACCAACCGGGGCGGCCCGGATCGGCCAGGCTCCTGGAGCTACGGCGACCCGCAGGCAGGCCATCTGGTCTGAGGCCCTTCCGACCTGCGATGTTGGGCGTTGGCCTCCGGCGGCCCGCCTATGCGTCGCGGTATCGCGACGAGAAGAGCCTGCGGGGGTTCTCAACCAGGATCGTGTTGATCTGGTCCTCGGTGACGCCCTGCTCCCGGAGCCGTGGCAGGAATTCGCGGAGGAGGTAGCCAAAACCACCTCCCCCGTACGCCTTGAGCATGATCTTCATGTGGAGGTCCATCGAAAGCAGGACATTGTTGATGAAGCCGGCATCGATGAGCCGCTTGACGTCAGTGGCGATCTCGGAATCGCACAGGCCGATCCCCCGGACGCCCCAGTTGAAGTCCGAGCTGATCGTGTCGTAGCCAAGGAATGCGCCGCGGCGCGCGATTTCGAGCTGGTCGTCGAAATCGATTGGGCGGATGGTCACATGATCGATGATCGTGTGCCGGATATCTGCCCCCTCCTCCTCGACGATGTCGAGGATCCGTTGCCGGGTGCCCGCCGGTGACACGCCAAGCGTATGGATGCTGAGCGGAACGCGAGTACGGCTCGATGCCCTGCACGATGCGCGCAGGTTCTTCTGCTCCGCGGCACTGAAGTCCTTGTCGATGCCGATCTCGCCGATGATGCCCGCGCGCACCCCGGTGCCGGGGATGCCCTCCGTGAGGTCGCCCACGACTTCGTCGGCAATGTCATCTGCCGACATGGCCTCGAGCTTCGGTGGGTGTGAGAGCCCAATGTAGTATCCGGCGCCCACGACGATGGGGACGCCCGATTGGCGACTGATCTGCTGTACCCCCCGCGCGTCGCGCCCGAGGCCATTGAGCGTCTGATCGACGACCGTACCCCCGCCCCACATCACGTAGTCACGAAGTTCAGCCGAGACGAGCGCGACATCGTTGACGCGCTGATTGTCACGGTTCGACTGGGGAAGGGCGCGCACCTCGCCGAGGATATCCATCGTCAGAGGCCGATTGAAGAGGTGTGCCCGCGACACCTCCTTCGGCTCCGGGCCGTTGACCCCGGAGTCGATGAGAACGTGCTCGTGCACGAGGGTGATGCCGAGGTCCTCCACCGGGATCGGACCGGTCACGGTCATCACGGTGCCACTATCCACGCCGATGCCGGGGTAGCTTGGTTTCTGGTTCACTGGTGACCTCCCTGGTAGTCGCCCTGGCGATCGTCGATGCCAAACCTCCCCTCGCCAAACCGGTTGGCCGACCGGTTGACCAATCTATCTTGCTCCTTGCTCGGCAAGTCGGTCAACGGCAGGTTGGCGCTCGGCGGACTCCCGTCGCAACGGACCATCGGGCCAGATCGATTTGCATCAGCCCCCGGCTGGCTCAGGGTGCATCCGCACCTTCCGTCAGGGCGGCGACACCGCGGGCGGAGAGGTGTGCGCCTTCGGCCACAGCCCAGCCTCCGAGGGGGTAGCCAGAACCGCGATCCATGAGCCACGGCCCTGTCGCGGTTCGGAGGCGAGCGCCTCGCCGAGCCACCTGTGGCACGACATCATCGTCCCAGACCTTCCTCCATCAGCGGCTCGAGCCAGTCTGGGATCTCGCGACCACCGACCCTGACGAACAGCGACTCGTACCCGGGCAGGCCCGACAACATCGACCCGACCTGGCCCGACGACATGGATCCCCGGTCGTGCTCGGCCTGGATGAGCAGCGGCAGCAGCCGCACGTCGCCGGCGGTGCAGATGCCGGTGACCTCGGGCCGGGCGAGCACGAATGCCACGGCAGCGGTCACGTATGCCTGCTCGTCCATCGGCTCATACCAGGTCGCGTAGGTGGCGCCCTCGGATGTCTTCCAGAGGTTCCGAGCGATGGTCTTGATCACGCGCAGGCCCACGTCCTGTGCCGTGATCTCCTCCAGCAGGGCGTCAACGTCGTGCTGGTACCGCGCATCCTGCGCGAGGCGGTAGTTCCAGGGCGTGATGACCGAGTCGAACGGGAACCTCCGCAGGGCTTCGAGATGCGTGGCGGGCGCAGCCATCCCGTGCCCGGTGATGCCGATCCCGCCGACGAGTCCCTCCTCCCGTGCCTTCACGGCACCCTCGATCGCCCCTCCCGACCGTGTGGCCCTGTCCAGGTCCTCGAGATCGCCGACAGCGTGGAGCTGGATCAGGTCCACGTGGCTCACCCGAAGGCGCTCGAGCGAGCGACGGATGCTGTCGTAGGCGCCGCTCGACGTCCGGTCGCCGGTCTTGGTCGCGAGGAAGATGCGGTCCCGGATCCGGCCCATCCAGCGCCCCAGGTGGAGCTCCGAGTCGCCATAGTCCGCGGCGGTGTCGAAGTGGTTGATCCCGGCTTCCAGGGCGAGCTCGATGGAGCGATCCGCGACCTCGTCGGGTACGTCAGCCAGCCCCGCCCCGCCGTAGACGAGTACCGAGGTCAGGTGGCCGAGGCGTCCGAAGCGGCGTGTCTCCATCGTCATCTCTCCTGCGGCGGCGAGGTGGCTCGCTCGTTTGCCGGCCCGCACCAGAGCCCGGATAGGTTCGGTGCTCGATGTCGATCACCCGGCCACGCGAGCGCGTCGAGGATCATCCGTGCCTCCACAGCCCTGCCAGCCGGAACACCAGGCAGCCTCGGCAGATGCTACCAGCGCACGTCTTCGGGTCGGAGGACGCAGGTTCTCGAGGCGGTGCTCCGCCGCCGGCCGCTCACGCGCCCTGATCCGGACTCGCCCGCCTGATCACGAGAGCGGCCACCCGAGCCGGCAAGCGGACCCGAGCCTAGTCCGTGTAGCGGCGTCGCGGGATACGCACCGGGGACGACGCGGGAGTCTCGGAGAGCGACGCGCCCGATGATGAACCCCGGCGTTTCGCGACCGTCGCGTCGTCACCGTCGCCCGGCGGCGACGCCTCCTGGCCCTCCGGGGGGATCGGCCGGTCGGTCATGAAGCGGACACAGTTGCGGCCGTGCCGCTTTGCGGCGTACAGGGCCTCGTCGGTCTGGGCGATCCAGGCGTCCGTCGACAGGTCGAGGTTGAACGGGCCGATCAGGCTGGCCCCGATGCTGACCGACACGAGCCCCCACGGTTGATTGTCCGGGTGCTCGATCCCCAGGCCGGTGACCACAACCTGCAGCCGCGCAGCGGCTCGCAGCAGGGCCTCACGGGTCGGCACGGACATGATCGCGAGGAACTCCTCGCCGCCATAGCGGTAGACGCCGTCGTCAGCCCGGACCGAGCCCTCGATGGCCTCGACCACCTGTCGCAGGACCTCGTCGCCGGCGAGGTGGCCCCGCCGGTCGTTCACCTCCTTGAAGTGGTCCAGGTCGATCATGAGGAGGCCGTAACGCATGCCAGATCGGTCGATGTGGGCGCGGACGGCCCGGAGGTCCTCGTCGAGCCGGCGGCGGTTGCGGGCGCCGGTCAGGGCGTCGGTGCGAGCCGTGAGCTCCAGGGCGTGGTGCGCTCGCCCCAGCTCGACCATCTCCATGTCGGCCAGCCGTCCGCAACGACCGGATCCGGTCGAGCTGCGCGAAGTTCAGGATCTGGGCTGCCTGGAGGAGCACGTGGCCGGCGACGCTCGCCCCGAGCGCGACGAACAGGACGACCACGAGGGCGCCCTCCTCGGCGGCGGAGAAGCGCCCCCCGGGGTCGATGGCGAGGCCGATCGTCGCGATCACGGCGTAGACGACGAGCCAGCGCAGATGGACCTGCGTGCGCCACGGCATGATGAGCGCCACGAGACCGGGAAGAACGAGCAGGTAGGCGACCGACTGGATCGACAGGCTGGGCGTCGCGATCTCTGTCAGGACCGTCGATAACGCGACGCCGATCATGATCGTCCAGGCGACGAGCTCGGGGCGCCGGGCGAGCGGCCCGCCGACCGCCCACCATCCGGCGACGGCGGCGACAATCACCGCCACGTCGAGGCCGATCGAGATCAGGACGTGATCACCCTGGAGGCCGGTCATGGCGAGGGCGTCGAAGGCCTCGGCCACCGCGACCACAAGGAATCCGATCCGGCTCGCCAATCTCGTCCGGCGCCGCTGGACCGCCCGGAACCGCCTGCCTCGTCCGACCACGACATAGTCGGACCGGTGGACCCGGCCCACCGCCTCGTCGACGTCGCGGCGAAGCCGCCGGAGCCTCTCCCTCCCGAACCTCGGCTTCTCGACCACGCTCGGCGGGTCGAACACCGGCAATGCCGCTGGTCCCTGCATCCAGTCATCCTGCTGTGTCACACCCTGACCGCAAGGACCCAGACGTACGCCCACGGTCCGTGGGGCTGCGGGGGACGTCAGGACCCAGCGACCACGATCCGCGCGTAGTAGGGGACCTGGAACCGGTCGCCATTGCGCTCACCGCTGACCCACAGCCGCACGCCCCAGTCGCCCGGTGGCGGCACGTCCATCACGAACGGCTCGTCGTTCACGGCCCTGACTTCCCACTGCTCCGACTCGGGCGCGCGCCCGGTCGCGAGGATGTCCTCGTTGCGGGCGATCTCCACCGCGATCTCGGTGATCGTCCAGCCGCCGCCAAGGTGGAGGGTGACCCAGGTGCCGGCATGCTGCCAGAGTGCCGCGCCCATCGGCTGCCAGGACGGGCCGCACGACTCGCTGAATCCGCCGTAGCCCTTGGGCTGCCAGGACCAGCCGCACCCGGGGAAGGCCGTGAGCGTCGCGATGTCACCCGCTGTCTGGTCCGGGCCTGACAGCCGGAGCGCCGGTGGCCGCCACGCGCCGGGCCGGGCGGCCTCCGAGTCGACGGCGCCGACGCGGACGGCGAATGCCGCGGTGCCCGTCGCGCTCGCGCGCACGAGCAGCTGGTTGTCGAGGTCCGGCGTGAACTCCTCGATCCCGATGGTGCCGCAGGCATAGGACGCGGCGACCCCGTCGATCTCGATCTCGAGGGTGCCCTCCCCGGCGCACGGGGAGGTGAGGTAGAGCACATCCGTGCCCGCCGGGATCGTCGCGGTCCGCTCCATCACCGGATCGCCCGCATGCACGTCCATCCGGACCAGCCGGGTCTCGCCGGGCTGGAGGTGGCCCACGGGCGGGGCGCTGGCGACATCCTGCTGGCGCAGGAGGCCGAAGACCACCACCCGCCAGGTGACGGGTCCGGTCGTGCGGACGAGGACGCGTACCGGGCCGCCGGACGGCACCGCGTCGCTGATCTGGTGGGGCGTGTCCCGACAGGGTCCCCCCGCGCTGAACTGCAGGTTCTCGCCCTCGTACACGTCGACGGTGAGGGCGCCGTCCGTGCAGCTGACGAAGAAGTCGAGGTGGTCATAGGCCGAGAATTCGGCCATCGTCGTCTCGGTGTCGCCGGCGCCCGGCACGGGCGCGGTCTGCTCCGCCTCGCCGAGGATTCCCGAGCCGATCGCGATGTTGTCGGCGCCCATCGCCTCCAGCTCCGCGTACGAGGCGAGCTCGAACGGCGTCGGGGAGGGCAGGGCTGATGCTTCGGTCGCCCCCTGGTCTCCGGCGACGAGGCGCCATCGGACGGATGGCAGCGAGGTCACGAACAGGTCGCCCACGACGCCGATGCCCATGACGAACGGTCCGTCGCCGCAGTCGTGGTCGAGCGACGTGATGCCGGGTTCAGCCGGCTTGATGCCGACGGTGATCGAGCCACCGATGCAGTCGGCCACCACGGTCGCGCCGTGGATGGGTCCCAGCGTGGCGGTCCAGGGCAGCTCGCCGCCGTGCACTGATGGCTGTTCGCCGCGCAGGGCGGTCGGCACCTGGTCCGTGGGTCCATGGGCGGCGAGGATCGCCTCGAGTTCGGGATAGGACGTCAACGGCCTGTCCGCCGGTGTGGTGCTGGCCGGCGTGGCGGCGACATCGCCCTCTGGTCTGACCGACGAGAGGATGGCCGCGCCCCCGAGCACGACGATCACGGACGCCGCGACAGCGACGAGCGCAATCCACCGAGACCGGCGCGCCAACCGGCGGTTCGCCGCTGATCGCTTGAGCTCCGCTGCCCGGGGGGTGAACGGCAGCGCGTCGGCCTCGCCTTGAAGGGCGGCGCGAAGACGGGCCTCGAGGATGGGATCGAGCTCGTCAGCCATGGGAGGCCTCCCGCATCGCGCCGTCGTCGCCGAGCCACCGGCGGATGTGCTCCAGCGCCTCGCGGAGCTGGGTCTTGACCGTGTTCTCACTGGTGCCGAGCACGTCGGCGACGTCACGCACCGGGAGATCCGCGTAGTACCGCAGGACGACGGCGGCACGCATCCGCGGCGCCAGCCGGTCCACGCACGCCAGCAGCACCATCCGATCGTCGTCGTTGCCGGGACGGGCGCTCCGCTCGGGCAGGACCTGGAGCTGGACGACCCTCGCCGACGATCGCCGCACCGCCAGCGCCCGGTTGGTCGCGATTCGCATCAGCCACGGCCGAAGCCGCTCCGGATCTCGGAGCTGGTTGCCGCGCTCCAGTGCGGTGAGCAGCGTGTCCACCAGCACGTCCTCCGCCCCATCGCGGTCCCGGAGGATCAGCCAGGCAACGCCCTGGATCTCGCGGCCGTACCGGTCGAGGAGGACGTCGAGGACCTCCGGCCGGTGGCCCCGCAGGGCTTCAATGGTCACGTCTGGTGCATCCCCCAGGTTGCGAGGTCGCGGCCTTGGGTGGCGGCGTCAAGCATCAGACGCGCGACGGCGTCGATTCGGGTGATCCGCCTTCCTCGTCGAGCGACGCGGCCAGCCCGTCGATGAGCAGGTCCAGCCCAAAGTCGAACTCGACCCCGAAGTCGTAGCCCGGCTGGAGGACGTGCTCGGCGGTGAACCGCGCGAGGTGCGGATACGCGTCCGAGGGGAGCGCCGCGAGCATCGCCTGGGCCAGGTCGGCGACCTCGGCGCCGGTTTCGAACGGGAGCGTGGCCTCCTGGAGGACGAAGCCATAGACGAAGGCGTCGAGGATCGCGATCCCGTGGGCAACCGCGGGTGCGGCGAACCCGGCCCCGTACAGGGTCCCCAGCACCGCGTCGTGCTGGCGGAGCGTCATCGGGCCGGGGTTGACCCTCGACTCGAGCAGGGCAACCGCCCACGGATGGCGGCGCAGCACCGCGCGAGCGGATGCGTAGCGCGCCCGCAGCTCGGTGCGCCAATCGCCACCGGCGACCGGCAGCTCGAACTCGGCGAACACCGCGTCCACAATCCCGTCGAGGATGGCGTCCTTGCCCGGGACGTGGTGGTAGACCGACATGGGCTTGACGCCAAGCTCTGTCGCCAGGGAGCGGATGGTGAGCGCAGCGATCCCGTCGCGATCGGCGACCGCGATCGCGCCCGCCAGCACCCGCTCACGAGTGAGCGGCGTTCGCGCGCTGCCGGTTCGAGCGGCCATTCGTGCACCTCATCGGGGTGGTGTCCCGGGGGTTGACATCCAGCAGCGGGGATTGTACCGTACTTAGTACGTCGTACTTAGTACGGTTCGCGAGATGGACGGACCGTGGGCGGCAGGATCGGATGAAGGAGTGATCGAGATGACGACAGCCGAGGCGGTGATCGGGACCAGAGTGGGCGAGACGGCCGGGACGATGCGGGCAATGACCAGCGACCGGTACGGCTCCGCGGACGTCCTGCGGCTGGGGACCGTTGACGTGCCCGCGGTACGGGACGGCGAGGTGCTCGTGCGGGTGCACGCGGCGGGTGTGGACCGCGGCACGTGGCATCTGCTCACCGGACGGCCGTACATCATGCGGTTGATGGGCTTTGGGCTGCGGCGACCGGCAACGCGCGTACCCGGACTCGACATGGCGGGCACCGTGGTCGCCGTGGGAGCCGGCGTGACCCGGTTCGCTCCCGGTGACGAGGTGTTCGGGATCGGGCGCGGCTCGTTCGCGGAGTACACGGTCGCGAGTGAGGCCAAGCTTGCGCACAAGCCCGCCTCGATCGGCTTCGAGCAGGCGGCCGTGATGCCGGTGTCGGGCATGACCGCCCTCCAGGGGCTCCGCGACGGCGGACGCCTCCAGCCGGGCCAGCGCGTGCTGATCCTCGGGGCGTCGGGCGGTGTCGGCAGCTACGCGGTCCAGGTCGCCAAGGCGATGGGGGCCGAGGTGACGGGCGTCGCGAGCACCGCCAAGCTCGATCTCGTCCGGGAGCTCGGGGCAGACCATGCGATCGACTACACGCGCCAGGACCCGACCGACGGCTCGGTCCACTACGACCTGATCCTCGACACGGGCGGCAGGACGCCGTTGCGACGGCTTCGCCGGGCCCTGACCAAGGACGGAACGCTGGTGATCGTCGGCGGTGAGGGTGGTGGCCGGGTGGCCGGTGGATTCGACCGGCAGATCCGCGCGGCGCTCTGGTCCCCATTCGTCTCCCAGCGGCTGACCGCCCTGGTGTCGGGCGAGCGGGGCACGGACCTCGAGCACCTGGCGGGGCTGGTTGAGGCAGGCTCGGTCACGCCGAGCATCGACCGTACCTATCCGCTGGCCGGCGTCCCGGAAGCGATCCGCCGGCTCGAGGCTGGCGAGGTGCGCGGCAAGGTGGCGATCACGGTCTGACGCCTGCCCGGTACGATCGCGGGCGATGCGTTTCGATCTTCTGGTTCGCGGCGGCCTCCTCATCGACGGATCGGGCACGCCCGGTCGCCCGGCCGACATCGGCGTCGCGGGCGACCGGGTTGCGGCCGTCGGGGACCTGTCGGCGGTGCCCGACCGCGAGGTCGAGACGGTCATCGACGCTGCCGGCCTCGTGGTCGCACCCGGCTTCATCGACCCGCACGGCCACTCGGACGCGACGGCGCTGATCGACGGGGCGCTCGCGAGCCACCTGCGGCAGGGGTACACGACCCAGCTGTCCGGCAACTGCGGCTACACGCTCGCCCCGCTCACGCCGCCGGCCCGGGCGCTGATTCAGCCGGACCTCGACGCCTGCGAGCTCGTGGCGCCGTGGTCCACGTTCGCGGAGTACCTCGAGGCGGTCGACGCCCAGCCGCTGGGCCTCAACGTCGCCTTCCTCGTCGGCCACGGCACCATCCGGAGCGCGGTCCTCGGCCCGGACGACCGATCGCCGGACGACGCCGAGCTGGCAGCCATGGTCGCGCACGCCGAGGAGGCGCTCGACGCGGGAGCCGTGGGCGTCTCGACCGGGCTGATCTACGCGCCCGGGATGCATGCCCGGCCCGGGGAGATCGCCGCCGTCGTCGCGGCGGCCGCCCGGCGCGGCCGCCTGTACGCGACCCACATGCGCAACGAGTCGGCCGACGTGGCGAGCGCCCTCGACGAGGCAATCCTCACCGCGGAGGCAGCGGGCCGCATCGCTGGCCGGGAGGCCCGCCTCCAGGTGTCCCATCTCAAGGCCGCCGCGGTCTCGGTGTACGGCCAGGGGGCCGCGCTCATCGACCGTCTCGATGCCGCCCGCGCCGCGGGCCTCGACGCCGCGGCGGACCAGTACCCGTACACGGCCGCCCACACGACCCTGGCCACGATCCTGCCCCCGGACGTCCTGGCCCTGGACCTCGACGAGACGGTTGCCGTCCTGCGCGATCCGGCAGGCCGGCGACGCATCCGTGACCTCCAGCGGCGCGGCATCGCGGGCTGGGAGAACGTCGCCGCCGATCCCGGTTGGGCGCGGCCTCGTGATCGGCTACTCGGCCACGCGGCCCTCGTGGAGCGGCCGGTCGCTCGCCGAGATCGCCGGCTCGGAGGGGGCGGATCCGGCCGACCTCGCAATGGACATGCTCGCGGACGAGCGGCTGGCGGTCGACTGCATCGTGCACTGCATGGACGAGGGCGACATCGAGACGATCATGCGGGTGCCATGGATCGCCGTCTGCACCGACGCCGAGGCCGTCCGGCCCGGACACGCGATCCTGGACCGCGGCGTGACCCACCCGCGCGCGTACGGCACCACCGCGCGGGTGCTCGGGCGGTACGTGCGGGAGCGCGGGGTGCTGTCGCTCGAGAGCGCCATCGCCAAGCTCACGTCGGTCCCGGCCGAACGGCTCGGCCTCGCGGACCGGGGCGTCGTACGCGAGGGGCTGGCCGCCGACCTTGTCGCGATCGACCCGGCGACCGTGCTCGACCGGGCGACCTTCGAGGATCCGGCCCGCTACCCGATCGGGATCCCGCATGTCGTGGTCAACGGGCGGCCCGTCGTTCGCGACGGCGAGGAGACGGGCGATCGGCCCGGCCGGCTCCTGCGGGCGTCATCCTGACCGCGTCCGCGTTGATGACCTCGAACGCCACCACCGAGTCGCCGGCCGTCGCTCGCCTGCCCGGCGGCGTTCTCGCCTACACGCTGCGGCGCAGCGGGCGGGCGACGCGTCTGCGGGTCACGATCCACCCGGAGCGGGGCGTCGTGGTTACGGTGCCCGCCGGTGGACGAGGGTGGGGCCATCCCGAGGCGCTCGCGACGTCGTTCCTCGCGGAGCGCGAGCCGTGGGTCCGCCGGCACCTCGCCCGCCAGATTGCCGCCCGCGCGAGACTCGACGGCCGCGACTCGCTCGACGACGGGCGCCCGGTTCCGTACCGGGGCATGCCCCACCGGGTGCGCACCGTTCCGGCGCCGCCGGGCCGGCGGGCGACCGCCGTCTCCCGGGTGGGTGGCGACGACGGTGACGAGCTGCTCGTCGAGCGGGTCGCTCGTGACCGACGGACCACTGCCGCGATCCTCGAAGCCTGGTTCCGCGAGCGGGCGCGCGCCGCGCTCCAGCGCGCCGTGGACCATCACGCCGCGGCGCTCGGTGTGCGGCCCCGGAGCCTCACCATCCGTGACACAACCTCGCGCTGGGGCAGTTGCTCGCGGAAGGGAGCGGTGTCCTTCAGCTGGCGCCTGGTCCTCGCCCCGCCCGAGGCCCTCGAGACCGTGGCCGCGCACGAGCTGTGCCACCTGAAGGTGTTCGGCCACTCGGATCGGTTCTGGGCGCTGCTCTCGACCCGCGTTCCGGACCACGCGACGTGGCGGCGCTGGCTGCGCAAGCACGCCCCGGAGCTCCACTCGGCGCTGACCTGACGCATCCGGGAACCAAACCGCAGCCCTCGCGCGTCATACGCGCGCCTGCAGCCCATCCTGCCCCTCATCCTTCATGCCGAGGTTCCATGACCACGCGGTCCGCTCCCGTCATCACCGCCCTCGCCGCGATCGGCCTGCTCGCTGCCGCGTGCGGCGGCACGCTGCCGACGCCGTCCCCCGTCCCGTCCGCCAGCCCCGTGCCCAGCCTGGAGGCATCTGTCCCCACGCCGGTCGCCGACCCCACGCCCGTTCTCACGCCGGGCGAGACGCCCATCGTGGGTGCCGTGGACGGCTCGCAGGACGGACCCAAGCTCTCGATCGTCGCCGTGGACGACGACACGATCGTCGCAACCATCGCCGATCCGGCCGCGAAGGCGTGGCGCATCAGCGTCGCCGGGACGGGCCCCTTGGGCGGCGATCGCTGGGACATCGTCGTCGAGACCGGTGACATCGGCCCTGTCGTCAGCGTGACCCAGGTCCAGGACGGTCGCGTGACGGACGTCATGGACCTGACCGGGTTCATGGAGCCGACGGCAGCCGCCGGCGGCTGCCACGCCACCCTGCCCGTCTGCCTCGACTCAACGGGGTTCACCATCCCCGAGGGCAAGCACCGGTTCTCGGTCCGCCTCCATCTCCCGGAGGGCCAGGTGCCGCTGGTGATCCGCGGCGCCAGCGCGGCCTGGGACGGCGAGCCGTTCATCCTGGGCCCGTGGCACGAGACCGAGGCGTTCCCCTGGGGCGAGGGCTGAGCCCGGGGCCCCGGCTCCTCGCAGACACGACGACGCCCGCCTCGATCGAGGCGGGCGTTTCGATTCCGGGTTGCTGGTGGGCCGGGGCAGAATTGAACTGCCACAGCCGAAGGCGAGGGTTTTACAGACCCTTGGGCTCACCACCTGCCCAACCGACCCACGATGGTGGAGATGAGGGGACTCGAACCCCTGGCCTCCGCGATGCGAACGCGGCGCTCTCCCAGCTGAGCTACATCCCCACGGGAGCCGCACCCGACGAGTCGGGTCGACCGGCCGGGAAGTGTAGCACGCGACGACCGGCATTCTGAACGGTGCGAGTGGCTAGACTCGCGCGATGCCCACCGGCCTGATCCTCGGCCTGCTCGCTTCGTTCGGCTGGGGGGCGCTCGACATCGCGGTCGCCCTCTCGACACGCACGGTGGGGACCCTGCGCGTCCTCGTGGGCTCGCAGCTGGTCAGCCTGGCCACGCTGGTCGTCATCGGCCTGCTGCAGCCCGCGCTCCTCGGCTCGTCACCGATCGAGGGCCTGATCGCCGGCTTCCCCCTGGGTCTGCTGGCCGCCATCGCCTATCTCTCGTACTTCACGGCGCTCCACCTGGGCCCGCTGAGCATCGTCAGCCCGGTCGTCGTCGCGTATGGCGGCGTGACGGTCGCGGCGGCGGTCGTCCTGCGCGGCGAGGTCCTCACCGCGCCGCAGGTTGCCGGCGTGCTGCTGGTCACGGCGGGTGTCGCCCTCGCGGGGCTGGTGATCGAGTCTGGTGGCGGGCGGCGGATGCGGCTGGCGAGCCTTGGCGTGGCGGCCGCGGTGATCGCGCTGATCGGCTTCGCGATTCTCACCCTCGGCCTCGCGGATCCGATCCGGGCGCACGGCTGGCTGCCGGTCATCACCGGGTCGCGGCTGGGCAACAACGTCGGGGCGCTGACCCTGCTCGTGCTGGCCCTGGGTACCCGATCGCGCCGCCTCGCCCCGATGCTGGCGCCGTCCCTTCCCTGGACCCGGTCGGTGGTCATGTTCGTGATGCTCGGCGGGGCGTTCGACGTGGCGGCGTTCGTGGCCTACGCGATCGGTCTCGGGATCGCGCCGGTCTGGCTGATCGGGTTGTCGAGCTCGCTGGGGCCCGTGCTGCCGGTGGTCTACGCGATCGGCTGGCTGGGGGAGCGGCCGCGCCCGACCCAGTGGGTGGGGCTGGCGCTGATCGTCGGCGGCATGGTGTCGCTGGCGCTCTCGGGATAGGGCAGCGGTTCACGGGGCGCCTCGCCGTGGTCGTCGTGCCAAGCCTGGTCCCGCTCTTGACTAGTAGAACATTCGTTCTATTATTGGACGTCCGATGGCCCGCGCATCCGACGTCTCCGAGGCACTCACGACGCTCCAGGCCCGCTGGGGCGCGGCCGCTCCGCGCCGTGGTGGGGACCTGGGCCTGACCACCGAAGGCGCCCTCGCCCTTGCTCCGATGACGGCGCCGGACACCCGCCCGGAGCTCGTGCCGGACCCAGGTCACCCGGGTGCACCGGACCCGCTCGCGCCCGGCCCGCTCGCACCCGTCATCACGCGTCGGCCGGGCCTCCCAACCCCCGACACGGACGGGCGCGTGGTGTCCACCGGGTTCGCGGCGCTGGACGCCATCCTCGGGCCCGGCGGGCTTCCCCGGGACTCCACCGTCGCGCTTCGAGGCGCCCCCTCGTCCGGGCGCACGACGGTCGCGCTGCGGGTCGCCGCGGAGGCACAGGCTGGCGGAGCCATCGTCGCCTGGCTGGACCTCGCCCGTGCCTTCGACCCGGTGGAGGCGGTCGCCCGTGGCGTCTGCCCGGAGTGGCTCGTGGTGCTGTCGCCGGTGGACCTCGAGGAGGCGCTGGCTCTTGCCGGGGCGCTGCTCGCGGCGCGGACGGTGGACCTGCTGGTGATGGACCTGCCGGAGGGTCGGGATCCCGCGATCACCGGCAAGCGGGTGGGGGACCGGCTGGGGCGGCTCACGGCGCTGGCACGCCGCGCGGGAACGCTGCTCGTGGTGTTGGAGCCCGCCAGTCTCGGCCGTGCCCTTGCGACCGCCATCGCGGAGGCGAGTGGCCTGCGCCTGGAGCTCCGGCGATCCGGCTGGGTCCGCCTGGGTCGGGATGTCGTGGGCCAGCGGAGCGCCGTGGAGGTGGCCCGCAACCGCTACGGGCCGCCGGGCCGCCGCGCCACGCTGGAGATCCTGTACGCGGAAGGGGGTCCGAGGGACGCCTGCCTCGCTCGTCCGGACCTGCTCGCCGGCCTGGCCGCCCCGGCCGCTCCGCCGGGCACGCCACGCCCCGCGGCGGCGTCCTCGTCGTCCCAGCCTCACATCGATCCGAAAGGCCCCCCGCTATCGGCCGATACCCATGCGCCTGCTGCACCTGCTCTGGCCCCACCTGCCCCTGCGCCTGGCACGGGCGAGGGTGGAGGCCCCGTCGCCCGACGGCACCTCCGGCTCGTGGCCGCCCGGTCCGATCGTCCTCGGCGGACAGCCCTGGACGGACGGGGCCGTGGTGGACGCGGATCCCCTCGCGCGTGCGCTCGGCGTGCGACGGGGGATCCCGCTCGGGAGCGCCCATCGGCTCGCACCCGAGGCGACCTTCCTCGACCTCGCGCCTGACGCTGACCGGGACGCGGTCGAGGCCGCCTGCGATCGGCTGGCGGTGTTCAGCCCCGGCATCGCCGGCACGAGCGACGTCGCGGACCCCGCCTTCGGACGGATCGCGATCCACGTGGACGGTCTGGTCCGCCTGTGGGGGATCGAGGAGACGCTCGTTGCCCGGATGACAGCGGCGCTTGCCCCGGCCCTGCCCGGCCCTCCTCGTGCGGGGATCGCGGGCACGGCGTTCGCGGCGTCGGTCGCGGCGGCGCACGCGGCGGAGGGCGGCCCGCCGCTGCTGGTCCCGCCCGGCGACGACGCGCCGTTCCTCGCGACCTACCCGGCGCGCCTGCTCACGCGGGACGCGGACGTCCGGGCGCGGCTGGCCCGGTTCGGGTTGCGGACGATCGGGTCGGTGGCCGGGCTGCCGCGCTCGGCGCTGGTGGCCAGGTTTGGCGACGAGGGGGCATTGCTCCATGCCCGGGCGCACGGCGAGGAGACCGAGCGCTTCCGGCCTCGCAGCGCCCCCGAGCGGATGGCCCTGGGTCTCTCGCTGGAGCCCCCGGCAGAGGGCCTCGAGGGGGTGCGCTTCGTCCTCCGCCGCCTGGCCGGTGCCCTCGCGGACCAGCTGGTGGCGCGCGGCAGGGCTGCGGGGCTTGCGAGGCTCACCGTGACCCACGACCTCGCGTTCGCCCGGCACGGGACGCCACTGGAGCTCTGGATCGAGCAGCGCTTTCCTGAGCCCACCGCGGATGCCGAAGCCATCGAGCGGCTGCTCCTCGCTCGCCTCGAGACGGCCCCCCCACCAGCCGCTGTCGCGCACCTTGAGCTGGAGCTGGGGCTGGTGGAGCCGGCGCGGGGCCAGCAGCTGCCGCTGTTCACTCCCCAGGCGGCCCGCGATGCCCGCCTTGCCTGGCAGCTGGCGCGCCTGGCCATCGCGTTTGGCGCGGACCGGGTGCGGCGGGTGGAGCTGGCCGACCCGGAGGCGCCGCTCCCCGAGGCCCGCTGGCGCTGGCTGCCGGTGGCCGGGATCGCGGTGACGGACGGGGATCGCGAGGGTCGGCCATGACGCGGCTGTTGCGCGAGCACCCGCTGATCGACGCGGAGCTGGACGAGGCAGGGCGCCTCGTGGCGATCCGCTGGAACGGCCACCGGGAGCCAATCGAGGTCTGCAACCGGTGGCGGGTGGAGGAATCCTGGTGGCGCGAGCCGATCGCGCGGGACTATTTCAAGGTCGTGGGTCCGTCGTGGCTGGCGCTCGTGTACCTGGACCGGGCGGCCGGGACGTGGCACCTGGAGCGGCTCTACGACTGAACCCCGCGCAGATCGCGGGGCTGGCGGCGACCGGTCGGTCGGCGGGCGGCGTCAGCGGACGGCCGGCGACCCGAGCAGGGCTGTGATCACGAACAGCACGAGGAACAGCCCCACGACAAGGGCCAGCAATCCAAGGTCGCGCGGTCGTGTCGTCTGCACCGTTGCCCGTCATCCCCATCCCGGACCGGATCCGGCCGGTCGCCGACGGGTAGACGGCGCGCGCCGCCCAGTTGTTGCGACCTACGCGGGCAGCGCGCCCAGGACGATCAGCACGATGCACGCGGCCAGGACCAGGGCCAGCAGGCCGGCGCCCAGGACCTCGCGCGGTGTCGGTTCCATCGGGTTCTGTATCTCCTCGCTGTCGTTCAGCCCTCGCCGCCGGCGCAGCCGGCACCGTAGCGCACGATGATCATCGTCGATCCGCCTGCCGGGCGGAAGGTCGTCTGCACGCGGCACTCGGGGAGGTCCGACGCGAGGTCGAGGACCCGCGTCCCATCCTCCAGCGGTGAGCCGAGGTCAACCTGCGCCCAGCCCAGGTCCATGAACGCCGAGACGTACCAGGGGGCCACGCTGTCAACGCCGGCATCGGTGATCCAGGCGCCGCTCACGGGCTCGTCGATGCCATCGGCGATGCTTGCGCCCGGGTAGACCGGGAACCCGTTGGGCACGCGGTCGAGGATCGTGCCCCAGTCGGTGACCGTCGTCGCGGGCCGGTCCGGGATCTCGAGCGAGCCGGTGGCGCCGCCGGGAACTGGTGTGAGCTCGGCCGGTGATGGCGCGATCTGGCTCGCCGGCGCCGGGCCGGCGGGCGACGCCGTGGCTGGACCGGCGGCCCCCGTGCCCGATGGTCCCGGACCCCCGCACGCCGCGAGCGATACGGCAAGCGACGCGGCGACCAGCACCATCGGGAGCGCGGCGAACGGACGACGGATCGTGGTCGGCATCGGGTTCATCCTACCCGCGGCACGAAGAAGGACCCTCGTCGCCCCAGCGACGAGGGTCCGAGGGGAACCGGGCTGCCCAGGTCCCGGTTGCTACCCGGCCGCCTCCACGATCGCGGGGAGAAGGCCCAGGATCACGATCGATGCCAGCACGACCGCCGCTGCCCGGAGGAGGACCTCCAGGGCAACCGGGTGGCTCGTGGGATGACGAAGATCGGCAATCACGGGCATCAGACGCACGAGGTCCCCGCTTGGTTGCACCGCCGTCGCAAGTTCTTGACGGAGCCCCAGGAGCAGCGGAAACCGACGCCCGCTCTACAATCGGCGGCGTTCCTCTCACCGCCCGAGATCTCCCCGTGCCCGACACTGTCCAGCCTGTCGTCCTGCCCGGCCGGTTCCGCGCCGTGGTGTTCGACATGGACGGGCTGCTGCTGGACTCGGAGCCGCTGTGGCACGACGCCGAGCGGGAGCTCCTGGCTCGTCATGGCGACACGTTCTCCGGGGCCGACCTGGTCGCCTCGCACGGGCGTGCCCTCGTTGACACCGCCGCCGCCTATTCAGACCGCCTCGGCCTCACCGCAGCGGCGATCGAGGAGGAGATCGCCGAGATCATGCTCGCCCACTACGTCGCGGGCGCACCGTTCCATGCCGGGGCCCGGGAGCTGATCGAGGCGCTGGACGGCCGGCTGGCGATGGCGGTCGCGTCGAACACGGCCGGGAGCCTCGTTCGCCACGCGCTCGACGCGGCGGGGCTCCAGGTGTTCGACGTGGTGACGTCGGGGACCGATCTCGGACGGCCGAAGCCGGCGCCGGATGTCTACCTGGCTGCCTGTGCGGGCCTGGGTGTCGATCCCGGCGACGCGGTGGCGTTCGAGGATTCGCCGATGGGTGTCCGGTCAGCGCTCGACGCGGGGATGTTCGTGGTGGGCATCCCGGAGCGCGGGGACGTGGATCTTGCCGCCGCGGGCGCGCACGCGGTCCTGCGCTCGCTCGAGGAGGTCGTGGTCGAGGGCTGAGGGGTCGGCAAGGGGACCGCCTGCCGCGGGCGGCGGGGCTGGACTGGATCGAACACCTGTTCTATTCTTCCTTCCCGCCCCCGGGAGCTGCCACCGTGGCCATTCCGCCCTACGCCGAGCTGCACTGTCACAGCCATTTCTCGTTCCTCGACGGTGCCTCGGCGCCGGACGACCTCGTCTCGCGTGCCGTGGAGCTGGGGCTGGCGGGGCTTGCGATCACGGACCACCAGGGGTTGTATGGCGCGGTCCGGTTCTCCGTCGCCGCCGAGGCGGCCGGGCTGCATCCGGTCATCGGGGTCGAGATCGAGCTGATCGATGCGGCCGCGCCGGACCCGGGCGGCATCGTGGTCCCCGCACGCCGCGCGTGGAAGCCCGGGAGGCGACCGCCGACCGTCGCGGAGCCGCCCCGCATCGTCGAGGGCGTTCCCGCGCGTCCCCGTCCGGAGCGGGCCCGGTTGCCGGGGCACCGGGAGATCCGCAAGGAGGACCACCGCGGGATCGGGGAGCCGCAGCGCGGTCCGCACCTCGTGCTGCTGGCCCGCGACGCCACCGGCTGGCGGAGCCTGTGCCGGATGGTCTCGCGGGCGAACCTCGCGGGCACCAAGGCGGTGCCCAGGTTCACCCAGGCGCTGCTCGCGGAGCACGCGGAGGGGCTCATCGCCCTGTCGGGGTGCCGGCACGGCGAGCTGGCGCGGCGACTGCGGGCCGGGGACCGCGAGGGAGCGGGGGTGGTGGCCCGGCGGTACGCGGCGCTGTTCGGGTCGACCGGTCGGGCGTCGAGCCCGGGGACTGGCCGGGGTCCGGCCGCGTCGAGCGGGTTCCTTCTCGAGCTGCAGCACCATCTCCTGCCCGACGACGACTGGCTCGTGGCCGAGACCGCGCGGCTCGCCTCGGAGCTGGGGCTGCCGGTCGTGGTCACGAACGATGTCCATTACGCGATCCCCGAGGGCCGTGAGCTCCAGGACGTCGTGACGGCGATCCGGCACGGCCGGTCGCTCGCCGAGCTCGGCGACCTGCGCCGGCCGGATGGAGAGTCGTTCCTCAAGGGGGCCGCGGATCTGCTGGCCCTGCCACCGGGGGAGCCGGCTTCCGCCAGGTCGGACCCGGTGCTCGCCCGTGCGTGGCGCGAGGGCATCTCCACGACCGCGGAGGTCGCAACCGCCTGCCACGTCGAGCTCGCCTTCGAGCGCTATCGCTTTCCCGGCTTCACCGTCCCGAAAGGCCAGACGCCGTTCAGCCACCTCTCCGAGCTGTGCTGGGAGGGCGCGCGGCGCCGGTATCACCCGCTCACGCCCGCCGTCGTCAAGCAGCTTGCGCACGAGCTCGACGTCATCGAGAAGGCCGGGCTCGCGGAGTTCTTCCTCATCTGCTGGGACCTGATGCGCTTCGCGAAGTCGCGCGGGATCCCAGCGCAGGGACGGGGAAGCGCGGCGGATTCGATCGTCGCATACGTCCTGGGCATCACCCGCGTGGATCCGATCCGGCATGAGCTCCTGTTCGAGCGGTTCATCAACGAGGGCCGGACCGCGTACCCGGACGTGGACATCGACTTCAGCTCGGAACGGCGGGAAGAGGTGATCCAGTACGTGTATGAGCGATACGGGACCGAGCACACGGGGATGGTCTGCAACCTCGTCACCTACCGGGCGCGTTCGGCGGTACGCGAGGTGGGGTACGCGCTGGGGTTTCCACGCCCGCTGGTGGACCGGGTGGCGAAGGCGCTCGAGACGTACGACTCGGTGATGGTCCGGCGAGACCTGGAGGCCGAGGGCGGGTTCGCGCAATTCTTCGCTCGGCCGGACGAGGCGGCGACGGACGCGAGGGGGTCGGCCATGGCGGTGCCGGACGCGGTGCGTGGCTCCCGCCGGCTGGTGGCCGAGATGGCAGTTGCGGGCGCGGCGGCGATGACGGGAGAGCGCGGGCTCACGGACGCGATGGGGCAGCTCAACCACGAGCGCGGAGGGCGGGCGGACACCGGTACGTGGGATGGCGCTCCGGGATCCGCGCCCTCGATCCGGCCCGGCGGCCTCGGCGACGACGAGGGCGGCCCGGGCGACTCGCCGGCGAGCGTGGCCTGGCTTCGGGGCGGCCGCGGGACCGGGGCTGCGAGCAGCGTCGCCCGCATCGAGCCCGCGCCCGCGACCGACCCGGCACGGCACCGGGGCTCCGTTGCGCGCCTCTCGGACTGGGAACGCTGGCTGGAGCTGTGCGCCCGCATCGACGGCTTCCCCCGACACCTGTCCATCCATACCGGCGGCATGCTCGTGACCGCGGCGCCGCTCATCGACATCGTGCCGCTCGAGCGGGCGACGATGAAGGACCGCGTCGTCGTCCAGTACGACAAGCGCGACGTCGAGACGATGAAGCTGATCAAGCTCGACCTGCTGGGCCTGGGGATGCTGGCCGCCATCGACGAGACGGTGCAGCTGATCGAGCACGACTGCGCTGTCTGCCTCGACCTCGACCGGATCCCGGAGGAGATCCCGGAGGTGTTCGAGATGCTCCAGGCTGCGGACACGGTGGGCGTGTTCCAGGTCGAGAGCCGGGCGCAGATGCAGACGCTGCCAAAGTCGAGGCCCCAGAGTCTCGACGACCTGGTGGTGGAGGTCGCGATCATCCGCCCGGGTCCCATCCAGGGCAACGCGGTCCATCCCTACCTGCGGCGCAAGCAGGGCCTGGAGCCGGTCACCTACCTCCACCCGAGCCTGGAGCCGATCCTCCACGACACGCTCGGCGTGATCCTCTACCAGGAGCAGGTGATGAAGATCGCGATCGACGTGGCGGGCTTCACGCCGGCGGGCTCGGACGCCTTCCGGCGGGCGATGGGCACGTATCGCAGCGAGCGCGAGATGGAGAAGCTCCACGTGGAGTTCGTCACTGGCTGCGAGCGGATCCAGGGCATGCCCCGCGACGATGCCGAGGAGCTGTTCCGTCGCTGCGCCGCGTTCGCCAGCTTCGGCTTTGCCAAGAGCCATGCTGCGGCGTTTGCCCGGACCGCCTACGAGTCGAGCTTTCTCAAGCTGTTCTACCCGGCCCAGTTCGTGACCGGCCTCATCAACGCCCAGCCGATGGGCTTCTACCCGGTGGAGGTTCTGGTCAACGACGCCAAGCGCCATGGTGTCGCGGTCCTCCCGGTGGACGTCAATCGGTCCAGCTACCGGACGACGACCGAGTGGGTGGGCCGGCCGGGCTGGGCGCTGGCCGGGGCCGCCGGCGACGACGGCTCACTTGATGCCGATGAGGGCGAGCCCCTGCCCGACGGGTGCGGCATCGACCGCCGGCCTGCCCCCGTACGCTCGCGTGCGTGCGTGGTCCCCGGTGCGACCTCGCGTGAGCGGTGGGCAGCGGAATCGATGACCGGCTGGGGTGTCCGGCTCGGGCTCCACCTGGTCAAGGGGATCGGCGAGGAGCAGCAGCCGCGCCTGGATGCCGAGCTGGCCCGGGGCCCATACACCAGCCTGGCGGACGTCGTGGAGCGGACCGGCTTGGCCGAGGAGGTCGTGGAGCGGCTGATCCGCGCGGGGGGGCTTGACTCGCTTGGCCGGCCGCGCCGCGAGCTGCTGTGGCAGCTACGCGAGGTGGCGGGAGCTTCCAAAGGACGGGCCGGAGGCAGGGCACGCGGCACGAAGGGGGTCATTCGGGCGGCGGGACGACCGCTGGGTCTGCGGCTGCCCGCGACCGAGGCGCCGGTGCTGCCGGCGCTCACCGAGCCGGAGCGGCTGGGCGACGCCTATGCCGTGGTGGGGCTGGACGCCCGGCTCCAGGCGGTCGCGCTGTTCCGGGGTGCGCTGGAGCGCCTGGGGGCCATGCCGAACGCGGCGCTGGCGGGGATGGGCCCGGGTCCGGTGCGTCTCGGTGGCCTGGTGGTCACCCGCCAGCATCCGATGACGGCACGTGGGACGGTGTTCCTTGCGCTCGAGGACGAGACCGGCATGGTCAACGTGACCCTCTGGCCGGATACCTGGCAGCGGCTGCGGTCGGTCGTGCGCCGGCACGCGCTGCTGCTGGTCGAAGGCGATCTCCAGCGCGAGGGTGAGGTCGTGAACGTCATCGCTCACGATGTCCGCCCACTGGTGGAGGTCGCGTCGACGGCCGGCGGCCCCGACTCGCCCGCCGGGGTGCGGCAGATGGGTCAGGCGGGGATGCGGCGACTCTAGTGCGCGGTGGCTCGAGACGCGGCACCCGGGCCAGCGGCTACCCCTGGGGCAACGCGGGGAGGACGAGGAAAGGGCGACAGCAGCGGGAGGAGGAGGGCCACTGTCGCCCGACATCGGCTCGCCGCGGAGGCGGCGACCCCGGTCCGGCCCGAGCTTCCGTTGCGGGGCCGCCGACTCCGAGGCGAGACGTGTCTACACCACTCTTCGGGGATCGGCGGCGGATGGATTGCGTCGCGGCAGGACGGCCGCCAAGAGATCAGCGGCGAACGGGCTTCATGTCGCCGCGACCTTTCGCGTCGCGCTGGCGCTGGGCGGCACGGTTCGGGTTCGACAGGTCCAGGAACCGGCGGTACCAGGCGGCTGCCGACGCGAACAGCGCGGCACCGAGCGGCGACCACGCGGCATGGCCAACGAGCACCGCGTCAGCCGGCCCGTTGCCGGTCAGGAGCCGACCCGCCGGCAGCTGCAGGATCACCACCGCCACCAACGCGACGACGATGCCGTAGACCAGTCCGCCGAGCCAGCTGGCACGCTTGGCGGCGAACCCGATCAGGAAAGCGCCAATCGCGGGCGGTGGCTGCATGGCCATCGTGGCCACGAAGTACGGGATGCTGTTGCCCGCGACGACCTTCTCGAGCTCGCTGACGGGGGCAGTCGTCGCCACGGCCGCCATCGCGTCGTTGTAGGCGATGACAAACCAGCCGGCCGCGACCACGGTGAGGGCGACGGCGGCCAGGAAGCCCCAGTTCGTCACGACCTTGGGGAGCATGAGCAGGTCGCCGCGGATGTCGAGCGGGCGGACGGCCCCCCGGAACGCGGCGGTGATGCTCGGGCGCTGCATCGGGGCGGCGGGGGTGGCCGCCTTCGAGCTCGACCTCGCCGAGGACGTCGACGCGGGCTCGGACGTCGACTCGGACTCGTTCGACCCGCTCACCGCCGCACGATAACGGCGGCGGGCCTCGGTGCGATCGGTGCGCTTGGCGCGGGCCACGAGCTCCTCCTGTCGGACACGAACCGCGGGATCCGTTTCGGGCGCGGGAAGAGCATGGTACCGGCTCGCCGCCGGAGGGGAGTTGAGTCCGGCATAAGTGAGCCGGCGTAGGGTGGGCACTCACCAGCCCCGCCGTCGATGTCCCGCCCGGAGGTCCTCGATGGCTCGTGCCCGGCTTGCGGCATACGCCGCGCTCATGGTTGGCCTGCTGTGCGCCACTGCCGGCTGGCTTCCGCCCAGCCCCTCGTTCCAGGTTGAGCCGGCCGCAGCCGTCGGGTGGCCTCCGTCCACGGGGCTGGTGGTCGCCGAGGTGGTGACGGGCGGCGCCTCGGCATCGGACGAGTTCGTGGAGCTGGCGAACATCGGCACCGCGCCGATCGACCTCGCCGGTCTCGAGGTGGCGTACGTCACGAGCTCGGGGGCAACGGTGACGCGCAAGGCGTCGTGGACGACGTCCCTGGTCGTGCCGCCGGGCCGGCACGTGCTTCTTGCCAACGCGCTGGGCGTCCACGCGAGCGTCGCGGACGCAACGTACAGCGGGGGTCTGTCCGCGACGGGCGGGGTGGTCGTGCTCCGTCCGGCGGGCGGCACGCCGCTCGACGCCGTTGGCTGGGGCAGCGCCGTGAACGAATTCGTCGAGGGTAACGCCGCAGCCGCTCCGCCGGCCGGGCAGTCCATCGAGCGCACCGTCGACACGAACGACAATGCCGCGGACTTCACCCTCGACCCGTCGCCGGTGGCCCAGGGGCTGGCGTGGGAGCCCACGCCGACGCCCACGCCGACCCACGCCCACGCCCACGCCCACCCCGACCCCGACGCCGACGCCCACGCCCGACGCCCACGCCCACGCCGGCGCCCACGCCCACGCCCACGCCGACGCCCACGCCCACGCCGACCCCCACCCCCACGCCGACGCCACGCCCACGCCGACACGCCGACGCCCACGCCCACGCCGACGGCCACGCCCACGCCGCACGCCCACGCCCACGCCGACGGCCACGCCCACGCCGACCCCCACCCCCACGCCGACGCCCACCCCCACGCCGACCCCCACCCCCACGCCGACGCCGACCCCCACGCCCACCCGACCCCCACGCCGACACCGACGCCGACCCCCCACGCCGACCCGACCCCCACGCCGACCCCGACCCCCACGCCCGTCCCAACCCTCACTCCGGCACCCACAACGACCCCCACGCCCACCGCCTCGCCGGTGTCCGTCGGCGCGGCCCGGCAAGTCGCCGTGGGAGGCAAGGTGGCCGTCCGGGGCGTCGTGACAGCCGAGGCGGGTCGGCTTGGGACGCCGCCGCTGCTGGCCATCGGCGACGACACCGGCGGCCTGCCCGTGAAGCTCGCCGACGGGATGTCCGCCCCTGCCCGCGGCACGCTGGTCGAGCTGTGGGGCACGATCGCCGATCCGTTCGGCCAGACCGAGCTGCGTCTCGTGAGCGACGGGCTGACGGTGATCGGCCCCGCGGTGATCCCCACGCCGCTCGCCATCGCCGCCGGGGACCCGGGTGAGGCGCTCGAGGGCCGCCTGGCGGTCGTGACCGGCACGATCTCCGCCGGGGTGACCAAGGCCACCAGCGGCGACATCACGTTCACGATCCAGGGTTCGGACGGGGCGTCGCTGCGAATCAGGGCCGATGCGTCGGCCGATCTCGACACCTCCCTCCTGCGCAAGGGCACCGCCGTGTCGCTCACCGGGATCATCGGCCAGCGCGCCTCCCGGAAGGGCGCGCTGGACGGCTACCGGCTCTGGGTGCGGGACCGTGCGGATGTGGTCATCGTCGCCGCGCCCACCCCGTCATCCGACCCCGACCCCGTCACCGATGCCCGGCGCTTCGGCATCGCCGGGATCCACCCAGCTGCTGTCGATCGCGAAGGCCCGCCTGCGGCAGGGAGAACGGGTCACGGTCGAAGGGATCATCACCGTCGACCGGACGCTCCTCGATGCGTCGGGCCGACGGACGATCGCCGAGGACAGGACCGCCGCCGTCGAGCTCTACCTCGCATCCGCGGATCCCGCGATCAGCACCGGTGTCCGGGTCCGCGTCACGGGCACGATGGGGACCGCGTGGGGCGCACCCCGTCTCCGCGTGGACGCCATCCGGGTGCTCGGTCGCGGAACGCCGTCGGCGACGAGGCTCAAGGGTCAGCCCGGGGCCGCGGTTGAGTGGCGGCTGGTGGAGGTGCACGGAACCCTGGCCGACGTCCACCGATCCGGTGACCGCTGGACGGCCGACCTTGTGGACGGATCCAGGCGCATCGCCCTGACGGGGCTCGCGGGCAGTGGCATTCCCGGCGACCGGCTCGTCGAGGGCCGGAGGGCGACCGTGACCGGGATCGTGAAGCGGGCCTACCCAACGGCGACGGACCAGCGGTTCTCGGTCGTGCCGCGCTCGACGCGGGACGTGGTGGTCGCGGGCGCGGCAGGCAGGCCCGTCGCGGAAGGCGAGTCGCGTCTCGGCTCCGTGCCGCCCGGCGATCCGACGCCGGATGGCGCAGACATGCCGGGAGCGGTGCTCGACATTGCCCTCGCCGATCTTGCGGCCAACGTCGGGCAGGTGGTTCGCGTCGGAGGCATGGTCACCTCGGTCGGGTCCGGGACGGTGCGCCTCGAGGACGGCACCGCGACGGCCACGCTTGTCCTCGAGGGCGCGGCCTCCGACGTCGCGACGCTCATTCGGCCGGGTGACACGCTCAACGCAACGGGAACGCCTGACGATCGCGACGAGATCGTCCTCGTCGTCACGGACCCGGCCGACGTGGTCCTGCTCGGTGATCCCGGCGGCAACGACACGGTGGCGGCGGACGGCCCGCTGGTCCCGGCAGCCTCGCCCGCGACGAGCCGATGGGGAGGTCCGAGCCGTGGTCGGTGCCGATGCCGCTGCGGCTCTCGCCCGGGGCATCGGCGACCGGCCGCCGGGTGCCGCGCTGCTGGCCCTGGCCACGCTGCTGCTGACCGCACTGCTCGCGACCGGCCTCGCGGCATACCGCATCGCCCGATCCCGGCGTGCGACCCGGGCGAGGATCGAGGCCCGCCTCGCTGCCATCGGGCCGCCGCCGGACAGGGTGCCGGCGCCGCCGTCCGGCACGCCGGCGGGGGCCTGAGCCAGGGCTCAATGGGGGCCTGAACGGGACCGGAATCGGGCCGTCAGCTCACGCTGCGGGGCTCCCGCCGAGCCCCGAACGGGACTGAGCTCGGCGCCGAACGAGGCAAGCACGCTTGACGCTCATGGAATCACGCCCCTATTCTCGGTCGAACCTCACGCCGTTCGAGCGTGGGTGAACAGGGGAGCGAGCTTTTGCCGAACGCGGACATACGCGTCGCGGTCCCTTCCGGCGAACGGCAGTACCACATCGGGCTTGGTCCGGGTGAGCTTGCCGATTACATCCTCCTCCCCGGCGACCAGGATCGTGTCGAGCGAGTCGCGTCGCGCTTCGACTCCGTCGAGCGCACCCATCGTCACCGCGAGTTCGCGAGCGCGACCGGCATCTACAAGGGCCTGCGGGTCTCGTGCGTGTCCACCGGGATCGGGACGGACAACGTCGAGATCGTGATCAGCGAGATCCTGGCCCTCGTCCAGCGTCCCACCTTCATCCGCATCGGCTCCTGCGGCGCTCTCCAGCCCGGCATGGAGCTCGGCGACCTCGTGATCTCGACGGGCTCCGTCCGGCTCGAGACGACGACCAACTGGTTCGTCCACGAGGGCTACCCGGCACTCGCCCACCACGAGGCGATCCTCGCCCTGGTGGAGGCGGCGGAGGGGCTCGGGCTGCGCTACCACACGGGGATCACGGCAACTGCGCCCGGCTTCTACGGTGCGCAGGGTCGCCCGATCCCGCAGCTTCCCATCCGCTACCCTGACTTCGCGGATGAGATGACCCGACAGGGGATTCTCAACTTCGAGATGGAAGCCTCGGCGGTGCTCGTGCTTGCCGGGCTCGGTGGCTGTCGTGCCGGCGTCGTGTGCGCCGTCTACGCCAATCGCCGCACCGGGGAGTTCGTCGAAGGCGACATCAAGGACAGGGCGGAAGCCGCAGCGATGGACACGGGGCTCGAGAGCCTTCGCATCCTCGCTGAGCTCGACCGCCAGACAGCATCGGCCGGAGCGACGCGATGGCGCCCGTCGCTCTGGGCTCCGACATGAGCGCCATGACCAAGCGGATGCCCGGATGCGAGAGGCGTGCTCTCGTGACGCGGCTCTCGTGAGGAGGAGCGACCCCATGGCAACGGCCTACTGCGTCAAGGACAAGAAGAAGGTCGAAGTCCAGAACCCGCAGCAGATCACGATGAAGAACGGCAAGCCGGCGCTCCAGGGCATCTGCCCTGAGTGCGGCGGCAAGGTGTTCAAGATCGGCGGCTGACCGCCACATCGTTCGCGATGACCGTGAGCCCCCTCCGGCCCAGCCGGCGGGGGCTCATTGGTGCTCCGGCAGGGTCGCACTGGCCCGTCCGTACCGGGCCGCCCGTCGGCTGAGGTCGATTCGCGGTTTGCTACGATTTCAGGCGAACGCTTGAACCGCTACCCCCGAGGTCACGCCCTGTCCGCTCTCCCGACCCCTGCTCAAGACCTCGGCCCCGATTCCGGTCAAGCGGGATCGGACCACGATGTCCTCCGGTCATCTGCCCGGCCAGCCAGCCGCGGCGGGTCTCCGGGTCTCGGGGTCGCCGCCACTGTCGCCCGACCGGCGCCAGAGGCCGCGCTCCCGACGACGCCCCGACCGGCGGTCACGTCCGGGCAACGGTGGTCTCGACCCGCGGTTCATCAACTCCCTCCGGCGAACCAGCCAGCGCGGCTGCTCCCGGTCCAGCGTCCCCAACCCTGCAAGGAGGTTCCTCGATGACCGTTCGTGTCGGCATCAATGGCTTTGGCCGCATCGGCCGCCAGTCCCTCAAGGCGCTCATCGAGCGCGCGCCGGACGTGGAGGTCGTCGCCGTCAATGACCTCGTCGACGTCAAGATGAACGCCCTGCTGTTCAAGCACGACTCGACGTACGGCGCCTATCCGGGCGACGTCAGCCACACGGATGACTCGATCGTCATCGATGGCAAGGCGATCAAGGTCCTCCAGGTCAAGGATCCGGCGACGCTGCCGTGGGGCGATCTCGGCGTGGACATCGTGATCGAGTCCACCGGCCTGTTCACCGACGCGGAGAAGGCCGCCGCCCACCTCCAGGCCGGTGCCAGGAAGGTCATCATCTCGGCCCCCGCCAAGAAGGAGGACATCACGATCGTCCTCGGCGTGAACGAGGCCAAGTACGACCCGGCGGCTCATCACATCATCAGCAACGCGTCCTGCACCACCAACTGCCTGGCGCCGGCCGCCAAGGTGGTCCACGACAAGTGGATCATCAAGCGCGGCCTGATGAACACGATCCACAGCTACACCAACGACCAGCGCATCCTGGACGTCGCCCACAAGGACCCGCGCCGGGCCCGGGCCGCCGGTCTCAACATCATCCCCACGACCACCGGCGCCGCGAAGGCCCTCGCGCTCGTGATCCCGGACCTCAAGGGCAAGTTCGACGGGTTCAGCCTCCGGGTCCCGACCCCGACCGTGTCGGTCGTCGACTTCACCGCGGAGCTCGAGAAGGACGTCACGCTCGAGGAGCTCAACCAGGCCTTCCGCAACGCGGCCGCGGGGCCCCTCAAGGGCATCCTGGGCGCCAGCGACGAGCCGCTCGTGTCGTCCGACTTCCGCGGCGACGAGCGCTCGTCGATCGTGGACCTGCCGTCGAACATGGTCCTGGGCGGCAACTTCGTGAAGGTCATCGCCTGGTACGACAACGAGTGGGGCTACAGCTGCCGCGTTGCCGACCTCGTGAAGTTCGTCGCCGGGAAGCTGTGACCCGGAGCCCTGAGCGGCTCCCGGAAGGAACGTGAACATGGACAAGCTCACCGTCCGTGACCTGGACGCTGCCGGCAAGCGCGTGTTCGTGCGCGTGGACTTCAACGTCCCGCTGCAGGACGGCAAGGTCACCGACGATTCCCGCATCCGCGCGGCGCTGCCGACCATTCGCCACCTCCAGCAGCAGGGTGCCCGCGTCATCCTCGCCAGCCATCTCGGTCGGCCGGACGGCAAGGTCACCGACAGCCTCCGGCTCCGCGCGGTCGGTGAGCGTCTCGGCCAGCTGCTCGGAAGGACCGTCCCGGTCACCGGCGACGCCTTGGGCGCCGGCACGGAGGACGCCATCGGGCGCCTTCGCAACGGTGAGGTGCTGCTGCTCGAGAACCTTCGCTTCCACGCGGAGGAGGAGAAGAACGACCCGCAGTTCGCCGCGGCGCTCGCCGCCTACTGCGACGTCTACGTGAACGACGCCTTCGGGACGGCGCATCGGGCGCACGCCTCGACGGTGGGGATCGCGAAGCTCCGCCCGGCCTACGCCGGGCTCCTGATGGAGAAGGAGATCGCGAACCTGGGCATGCTCGTGAGCCATCCCGAGCACCCGTTCGCGGCGATCATCGGCGGCGCCAAGGTCAGCGACAAGATCAAGGTCCTCAAGAACCTCCTCGCCAAGGTCGACATCATGGTCATCGGTGGCGGGATGGCCAACACCTTCCTGCTCGCGCAGGGCAAGGCCGTTGGCAAGAGCCTGGCCGAGCCGGACCGGGTCGAGGACGCCCGCGCGATCCTGGCCGCCGCCGAGGAGGCGGGCGTCAAGATCGTGCTCCCGGTCGACGTGGTGGTGTCCAAGGAGGTCACCCGCGGGACCGAGTACAAGACGCTCTCCGCGGACAAGGTCCCGGCCAGCTGGCACATCGTGGACGTCGGAAAGCAGAGCCTCGCCGACATCGAGGAGGCCCTGGCCGACGTGAAGACGGTCCTCTGGAACGGGCCGCTTGGCGTGTTCGAGATCCCGTCCTTCGCCCACGGGACCAAGGCCATCGCCCGGTTCCTGGCCGAACGCGCCGCGCACGGCGCCAAGGTCGTCATCGGCGGCGGCGATTCCGTCGCAGCCATCACCCAGCAGGGGCTGGCCGACAAGATGACCCATATCTCCACCGGCGGCGGCGCCAGCCTCGAGTTCCTCGAGGGCCGCGAGCTGCCGGGCGTGACGGTCCTGCTGGACCGGGAAGGTGCCAAGTGAGCGATACCACCATCGGCTGGGTCGACGCCCGGGAGATCCTCGATTCGCGCGGCAACCCCACCATCGAAGTCGATGTCGTCACCGAGGATGGCAGCCTCGGGCGAGCGGCCGTCCCGTCGGGCGCCAGCACCGGCATCAACGAGGCGGTCGAGCTCCGCGACGGGGACAAGGCCCGCTACGGCGGTAAGGGCGTCCTCACCGCGGTCGCCAACGTCACCGAGCGCATCGGCCCGTCGATCCTCGGCTTCGACGCTGCCGACCAGTCCGGGATCGACGATGTCCTGATCGAGCTCGACGGCACGCCCAACAAGGCGGAGCTGGGCGCGAACGCGATCCTGGGCGTCTCGCTCGCCTGCGCGCACGCGGCTGCCTCCTCGCACGAGGTGCCGCTCTACCGCTGGCTGGGTGGTGTCGGCGCCCGGATCCTGCCGGTCCCGATGTTCAACATCCTCAACGGCGGCAAGCACGCCCAGGACTCCACGGACTTCCAGGAGTTCATGGTCATGCCCGTCGGCGTGCCCACCTTCGGGGAGGCGCTTCGGGCGGGCGCCGAGGTGTTCGCGGCGCTGCGCGGGATCCTCCACGACGAGGGACACGCGACGGGCCAGGGGGACGAGGGCGGCTTCGCGCCGTCGCTGCCGACCAACCAGTCAGCCGTCGAGGTGATCCTGCGAGCGATCGAGAAGGCCGGCTACAAGCCGGGCGACGAGGTCGCGATCGCGCTCGACCCGGCCGCCAGCTCGTTCCTGGTCGAGGGCACCGGCGCCGGTGACGTGCCGGGTCGGTACGAGCTCGCCAGGGAGGGCCGGACGCTCGACGCCGGCGAGATGGTCGACCTGTGGGCGGACTGGGTCGCCCGCTACCCGATCGTGTCGCTCGAGGACGGCCTGGGCGAGGAGGACTGGCAGGGCTGGAAGGAGCTCAACGCGCGCCTGGGCGACAAGGTCCAGCTGGTGGGCGACGACATCCTCGTCACGAACCCGCTGTTCATCCGGCGCGGGATCACCGAGAAGGCCATGAACTCGGTCCTGATCAAGCTCAACCAGATCGGGACGCTGACCGAGACGATCGACGCGATCGAGCTTGCGCGGCGCGCCGGCTGGTCGGCGGTGGTCTCCCACCGCTCGGGCGAGACCGAGGACACGACGATCAGCGACCTGGTGGTCGCGATGGGCACGGGCCAGATCAAGACCGGTGCCCCTTCGCGCTCCGAGCGGGTCGCCAAGTACAACCGGCTGCTCCGGATCGCCGACGAGCTCGGCGACGACGCCCGGTACCTGGGTCGCGCGGCGCTCTCCGGCGCGGCCGCCCGCGGGGTGCTCTAGCCCTGGCGGCCCAGCGTCTCTTCGCACGGCGCGTCCCCGCCCGGGGCGCGCCGTGACGCGATTCATCGACCGCGGCGCCGTCACGGCCGCCTGGGTCGGCGTCGGCATGGCCGTCACGATCGGGGTCTCGTTCCTGCTCGTGATCCCGATCGAGTTCCTCGTGATCCCGACCGCGCTGTTCGGCGGGATGATGATCGGCTACTACGCCAACGCCCGGTCCGATCGACGGGGAGGGCCCTGGGGCCGGGTGATCCTCAACGGCCTGTTTGCCGGGCTCGTGATGGGGCTGACCCTCGCCGTCCTCTACCTGGGCGTCAAGGGGCTGTTCTTCACGGCCGACAACGGGTTCCGGGACGCCACCTCCGGAGGGCCGCTGGTCTGCCAGTCCGGAGCCGACTGCGTCTACCAGCGATACCTGGACATCGGGCGTGGCCCACAGTTCGAGGCGGCCGGGATCACGGATGTCGACTCGTTCACCCGCTTCTACTGGGGCGACCAGCTCAACAGCGCCGGGACCTTCCTTGCGCTCGCGGTGGGCGGGTCGCTGGTGGGCGGGCTGATGTACGGGGTGACCAACCGCCGACGTCCAGAGGATGCGGCGTTGCCCGACCGCGCCTAGCGTCCCGGCGACCCCGCGGAATCAAGACGCCCCGGTCGATGGCCGGGGCGTCGAGAGTGATCGCCGACGAGCGGCGGAGGCTACTCGGTCTTCTTGGCCTTCGGCGCGGCCTTGGTGGCTGTCGCCTTGGTGGCGGCCTTCGCGGTCGCGGCCTTGGTGGCGGTCTTCGCGGTCGCGGCCTTGGCTGCGGTCGCCTTCGGCGCGGCCTTTGCCTTCGGCGCGGCCTTGGCGGCCGTCGCCTTGCCGGCCTTTGCCTTCGGCGCGGTGGCGGTCGCCTTAGGCGCGGCCTTTGCCTTCGGCGCGGCCTTGGTGGCGGTCTTCGCGCCGGTCTTGGCCGCGGTCCTCGGGGTCGCCTTCGCGGCCGGGGCGGTCTCGACGGCCGGTGCCGTTGCCGGGGCCGTCTCGGCGCGGGTGGTCTTGGACAGCGCGGCACGTGCCTTGCCGGCGGCGGTCTGGGCGCCCTTGGCCTTCACGGCCTTGCCGGCCGCGATGCGGGCCTTTGCGGCCTTGGCCGCGGCGGCCTTGCCGGTGGACTTCGCGACGCGCGCGCTGGTCACGACGGCCGTGCCACCGATGGCGGCGTTGATCTTCTTCGCGAGGCGGCTCTTGCGCCGTGCGGCGGCGTTCGGGTGGATGGCGCCAGCCTTCGCGGCGCGGTCCAGGGCCGAGACGGCCTCGCTCAGCGAGGCGGCGACATCGACGCCCTCGGGCTGGGCGGTGGCGACCGAGACGGCCTTGGCAACGAGGGTCTTCGCCGCGGACCGCCGGGGCTGGAGGATCGCGTGCCGGCGCTCAGCCTGGCGGACGCGCTTCAGCCCGGACGGGTTGCGAGCGCCCTGCCATTTCCGGGGCGTTCTAGCCAAGGTGGCTGATCTCCGTTCCGTGTGTGTGCGGGTGATTCACGACGCGCGCGGGCGTAGCCTGCCCGAGGCGCGACGGCGAATGGTAGCAGAGCCCCGCGCGAATCGGCCAGCAGGGGATCCTGACCGGGTGCCCAACGCGCCTGGGGCAGGCTGCCCGCGACCGTGCCACGATTGCGCCATGGAGACCGACCTGCCGCTCACCGGGATCTTCCCAGACTGGCCACAGCACGCCGCCCGCCTTGCCGACGCGGTGCGCGACCTCCCAGCGGAGGCGCTCGCCATGCGCGCCTTTCCCGACCAGCTGCCGATCTGGGGGCTCGCTGCGCACGTGGCCGGCATGCGGGTGTACTGGCTGTGCGCCGTCTGCGGCGAACCCGGAGCCGATGCCACGCCATTCCCCGCAAGCTTGTCAGGGCTTGGCTGGGAGGACGACGAAGGCCACCCGAGGACCGCGGACGAGCTGGCCTGGGCGCTTGACTCCACGTGGGGGGTCGTCGCGAGCTGCCTCCAGCGCTGGTCCCTGCAAGACCTCCAGGTCAGGGTGGAGCGCACGCGCGACAGCAGGCGGGAGCTGCACACACGCGCGTCGATCCTGAACCGGATGTTCAGCCACGATGCGTTCCACGCCGGCGAGATCTCGCAGCTCCTCGGCGGGCATGGGTTTGCCGGGATCGATCTCTGGCGGCCCGCCCAGGATCGCTAACCCGAGGGCCGCGTCCGCCGCACGCGGTAGCGCCGGATCAGCGCCGCGGTGGAGCCGTCGTGGGAAGCTGATGGATCCACGTCCGTGCCCATGAGCTCGCCCGCGATCCGCGTCGCCAGGACCTTGCCAAGCTCCACGCCCCACTGGTCGAACGTCCCGACACCCCAGATCACGCCCTGGGTGAACACCTTGTGCTCGTACAGCGCGACGAGCGACCCGAGGACGCGCGGCGTGAGCCGATCGGCCAGGATCACGGAGGTGGGCCGGTTGCCCTCGAACACCCGAGCATCGACCTGGTGCGCCGGCACGCCGTCGGCGACCACCTCCGCGCGCGTCTTGCCAAAGGCCATCGCCTCCGCCTGCGCAAACAGGTTCGCCATCAGCAGGTCCTGGTGGTCGCCGATCTCGGTCGTCGGGTTGACGAAGCCGATCAGGTCGGCAGGCACGATCCTCGTGCCCTGGTGGAGGAGCTGGTAGTAGGCGTGCTGGCCGTTGGTGCCGGCGGTGCCCCACACAATGGGTCCCGTGTCGTAGGTCACGCGCGTGCCGTCGAGACGAACGGACTTGCCGTTGGACTCCATGTCCAGCTGCTGGAGGTACGCGGGGAACCGGTTGAGCTCCTGCGAGTAGGGCAGGACGGCGTGCGTCTCAAACCCGAACGCGTTGCCGTACCAGATCCCCAACAGCGCCATCAGCACGGGCAGGTTGTCTTCGAGCGGGGCGTTGAGGAAGTGCTCGTCCATCGCGCGGAACCCGGCCAGCAGCTCGCGGAAGTCGTCGGGCCCGATGGCCACCATCAGCGACAGGCCGATGGCGCTGTCCATGGAGTACCGGCCGCCGACCCAGTCCCAGAACCCGAACATGTTGGCGGTGTCGATCCCGAACTCCGCCACCTTGGCGGCGTTGGTGGACACGGCGACGAAGTGGCGGGCGACGGCGGCCGGGTCTCCCAGCGACGTGAGCAGCCAGTCACGCGCCGTGCGAGCGTTGGTCAGCGTCTCGAGCGTGGTGAACGTCTTTGACGCCACGATGAACAACGTCTCGGCAGGATCGAGGTCAAGGGTCGCTTCGCGGATGTCCGCGCCGTCGACGTTGGACACGAACCGGAAGCGCATGGACCGTTCCGAATCGTTGCGCAGCGCCTCGACGGCCATGGCCGGTCCAAGGTCCGAGCCGCCGATGCCGATGTTGATGACGTTCCGAATGGGCTTGCCCGTGAAGCCCTTCCACTCCCCGCCGCGCACCCTGAGCGCGAAGGCCGCCATCCGGTCGAGGACATCGTGGACGTCGGCGATCACATCGTGTCCGTCCACCTCGAGCCGTTCGCCGGCGGGCGTCCGCAGCGCCGTGTGGAGGACGGCCCGGTTCTCGGTCCGGTTGATGTGGACGCCGGCGAACATGTCGGCCCGCCGATCCTCGACGCGGGCGGCCTTCGCCACGTCGAGCAGGAGGGCCATGGTCTGGTCCGTGACCCGGTGCTTGCTGTAGTCGAGGAACAGGCCGGCGCCCTCGGCGGTCAGCCGGTCGGCACGGCCAGGGTCGCTCGCGAACAGCTCCCGCAGGTGCCGGTCGCGCAGCGTCTCGTGATGGGCCATGACCGCGTGCCACTCGGGCAGGCGGTCGAGCGGGGCGGCAAGGGTCGTGTCGTCGGAGATCATGCTCCGCATCGTAGTCCAGCCCGGCGGTCAGGACGGCTGCAGGCCGTTCTCCGCGCGCCTGCGAAGCCGCTCCGCTGAATGCAGGATGCGGTCGTGCATCTGGATCCGGCGTTCCGAGGTGTCCACGGTCGCCAGCCCACCGAGCCACGCCGCCGTCCCCTCGATGATCGTGGCGATCGCTGCCGCGTCGTCGGGCACGAACAGCGGGCGGTCAGGGACCTCGACGTAGACCGGAGAGGTATGCGCGGCCATGCTGCTGATGAATGCCGACTGGAGCTCGTGCCGGCTCCGCGACCGGGCCGCGATCCACGCCCCTCCGTCCACCACCACGGGTTCCGCGAGCGTGAGCCCGGTCACCCCGATCGGCGTCTCCGTGGCGGCGACAACCTGGCCGTTGACCACCAGCTCCAGGGCATTGACCACCGGCTGTGCCGCACGGACGGAGGCCCGCACGTCGAGCCGCCCGCCGCCGGCGGGCAGGCTGATGGTGTCGCCCGGCTCCGCCCCCTCGACCTCGAGGGTGATCAGTGGACCGGAGGTGGCGAAGGTCCGCCCCGCGCGGACCGCCTCCGCCCACGCGCTCGGAGACGGCCCCGACCCGGCGGAGACTCGAGCGTAGGTGCGCACGGCGCCCACGGGCACCTCGGAGGTCATCTTGTCGGTCCCGCCCAGGATCGGCAGCCGATGGCCGGTGTTGAGGAAGCGGTACCACTCCAGAATGGGAGGCGAGTCCAGCCCGGGCGCGAACGTCTGCATCTCCACGCCGTCGATGAGCCCCTCCACGATGGCCGAGGCGACCTCCGCGTACGGCAGCGGGAAGTGCGCGCCGATCGTGAGCCCGCCCGCGGCCCGGCAGCGCTCCGCCCATTCGGCGAGCAGGCTGGTGACCGCACCGCCCAGCCCGCCCTCGGGACCCCCGCCGGACGACGGCGGAAGGACGGCCCGGCGTGCCCCCAGCAGCGCGAGGTGGCCCAGGACGTTCTCCCGGTTCTCGGTCCCCAGCACCACGTGGTGGGACCCGTCCGGCGCAGCCATCGATCCCCACGGCAGGTCATTGATGTTGGTGAACGCGTCGGCCCACTGGGTCGCGAGCAGGTGGACGATGTTGACGCCCTCGGCGGCAGCCTGGAGCAGGGCCGTGGATGGCGCCAGGAAATGGACGTGGGAGTCCGAGGCGACCCACCGTTCCTTGGCGGGATCCAGGGCTCGTTCAAGCGCCAGCTCCACGGGGCGCCCGGGCCCGCGGTCAACGACTTCCAGGTGACGCCGGAGCGGCACGCAATCGAAGCCGCGCACGACCTCCACCTCAACCGGGCCGGGCGGAAGGTCGATGTCGAATGCGCCCGGGACGTAGGCGTAGGTGTCGCCGGCGAGAGCGAGGTCCGCGCCGGTGTCCTCGTACAGCCCGGGGTTGACCGCGTCCCGGTGGGCAACCGGTGGCAGGTACCGGCCATCGCGCGCCACGAACCGGACTCGGGCCGGCGTCTCCTCGCCGTCCACCGTGACCCGGACCCGGGTGCGGATGCTCCGGGGTGGCAGGGGACGGACGGTCACGCCACCGACGGTCGCTCCCTCGCCCACGTCGCGGGCCCGGAAGACCGCACCGCCAAAGCGCAGGCGGGCGTCCGGGGTGACCGTGACATCGACGATCCGGGTCCCGTCGTCGCCGGCCGGGGTCGGGGCAGGTCCCCAGCCCACCGGGTGGCCCGGGTTGGCGGCTGGCAGGTCGTCGCCGGCGGATCGCGCCGTGCCGCCGCCGACGGCCCGCACCGGGCGTCGGCTCCGGATCGCCACGCCCAGGTCCACGTCCGGCAGCCGGTCCGGCGCGCCGGTGACCAGGAGCTCGACACGGGACGCAAGCGCGAGCGGGTTCGCCGTCCCCGCGAACAGCGTCATGCCCGCGATGACGACGGCCCGGCCCGGCTGGGGATCGGCCATGGGGCGGAGCTCGAGGCGCCGGAGGTCGCCGGTGCCGTGAAGCGGGATGGCATACAGCCAGATGGTGAGGTCGTCATCCGGCGTTGGCAGGACGTCCGTCACTCCCGTCTGGCTTGCACCCCACGCGCCCGGCAGGGTGGTCAGCGGGCCGGCGTGTCCCGCGGGGGCGTAGCGCCCCGGCTCCAGCCGGGGATGGGGTCCGAGGAAGTCGAGCGGCTCGTTGCTGCGGTGGCCGACCGCGCGGAATGGGAGGTAGCCCCAGCCCGTGATCCCGTCCCCAACCTCGAACCGGCGCCGGATCGGCACCTCGATGGCGCCCTCGTCCCCGACCATCCGGTAGGCCGCCAGGTCCTCCCCGATCCCGTCAACCCAGCCGACGGGCCGTCCGGGAGGACGCTCGCCGGAGGCGTCGCGGTGGCTGTCGCAGAAGTGCGCCACCACCAGCCAGGACGCCCCGGCGAATGGCGGCACCTCGAGCGCGACCTCGGCGCGGAGCACCAGCCAGCGCCTCGCACCCGCGTCACCCAGCCGGAACGGGAGCCCTCGCCACACGACCGGACCACCGGGAGCACGGCGAACGCCGTGCGCATAGAGGGGATGGAGAGACGCGGCGAGCTCGTCCTCGCTGGCGTTCCACAACGGAGCGAGGTCGACGGGCCGCGCGAGGTCGGTGGCCAGTCCGCCGACGGGATCCACGGGGCGATCCTCCCGTATTGACGCTGCTGCGCCCACGATGGTACGGTGCCGCGATCAGCGAGCGCAAGCGCTTGCACGCATCGAGGAGTGAGCGATGCCTGGACCCGGGATCGAGCTGGTCGGCGCCGAGGAGATGGCCGAGGTCCTGGAGGTCATGCAGAGCGGTTTCCTGAGCCGCTACGGCCCGTCCGACAACCCCGCCTTCCTCGCCAAGACGCACCGGCTTGAGCTGGAGATGGCGGAATACCTGGGTACCAAGCATGCCCTGACGCTCGCCGGCGGCGGGTCCGCGGCGCTCCTGATCGCGATGCACGCCCTGGGCATCGGGGCCGGCGACGAGGTCATCGTGCCGGGCTTCACGTACGTCGCCTCCATCTCGTCGATCGTGTACGCGGGCGCGACGCCCGTGCTCGCCGAGATCGACGACACCTTCACCCTCGACCCGGCGGATGTCGAGGCCCGGATCACCCCGCGCACGAAGGCCATCATGGTCGTCCACATGCTGGGCGGCATCGGCCAGCTCGACGAGCTCGTCGCCATCGCGGAGCGGCACGGCATCGCCCTCATCGAGGATTGCGCGCAGGCGTTCGGCGGGACCTACCAGGGTCAGCGCGTGGGCGGCATCGGCACCATCGGCACGTTCAGCTTCAACGAGTACAAGACGATCACCTGCGGTGACGGCGGCATGATCGCCACCAACGACACCGAGCTGTATGAGCGCGCGTTCGCGATGCACGACCAGGGCCATGCGCCGTACCGCCTCGAGGTGAAGTACGCCCCCCGCCCGTTCCTCGGCCTCAACTTCCGCACGACCGAGCTGTCCTCGGCGGTCCTGCTCGCCCAGCTTCCCAAGTCGGAGCTGATCGTGGCCCACCTGCGAGCCAACAAGGCGATCGTCAAGGACGTCCTCGCGGGAATCCCCGGGATTGCCTTCCGCCGGCTGGTGGACCGGGAGGGCGACATCGCGACCCACCTCGTGGTGACCTTCCCGACCGCCCAGATCGCCGGCGCGGTTGCGGCCGAGCTGGGCTCGTGCCAGCTGTCCGAGTCTGGCTGGCACGTGTACAGCCACATGAACCACCTGCTGGACCAGCGCACCGCGTCCAACAAGGGCTGCCCGTTCCACTGTGGGCACACGGACCACGCCCGGCCCAGCTACCAGCCCGGCATGTTGCCGCAGTCCGACGACCTGCTGGAGCGCTCGCTCAGCATCGGCATCGGGGTGCGGGATTCGAACCTGGCTCCGTACGGGTTGCGGATGCGAAACGACGCCAGCGAGGCGGCCGAGCTCGCAGCGCAAGCCCGGGGCGTGATCGCGCGGCACATGGGTGTGGCCGGTGCGGATATGCCTCAAGCCCCGGCGGCCTCCCGTTGACCGACCCGATGCCGGCGATCGAGCTGCTCGACGCCACCAAGCGCTACGGGGAGGCGGTTGCGCTCGACCACGTGTCGCTCGAGATCGGGCAAGGGGAGTTCTTCTGCCTGCTTGGGCCGTCCGGCTGCGGCAAGACGACGACCCTCAACCTGATCGGCGGCTTCGTCCCCCTCACCTCGGGCGAGCTTCGCATCGAGGGTATTCCGGTTGGCGACCTCCCCCCGCACAAGCGAAACGTCAACACGGTGTTCCAGAGCTACGCCCTGTTCCCGCACATGACGGTCGCCGCGAACGTGGCGTTCGGGCTGCGCATGGAGGGCCTGCCGCCCGCCGAGGTGACCACCCGGATCGACCAGTACCTGGAGCTCGTTGGCCTGGCCGGGTTCGGTGACCGCCTGCCCTCCCAACTGTCCGGCGGCCAGCAGCAGCGGGTGGCCCTGGCGCGCGCGCTCGCCAAGCGCCCTGCGGTGCTGCTGCTCGACGAGCCCCTGGGGGCCCTGGACCTCAAGCTCCGGAAGCAGATGCAGACCGAGCTGGCGCGAATCCATCGCCAGGTGGGGACCACGTTCGTGTTCGTCACCCACGACCAGGAGGAGGCGCTCTCGATGGCGACCCGGGTCGCCATCATGGCCAGTGGCCACGTCGCCCAGGTGGGCACGCCCCGCGAGATCTACGAGCGCCCGGTCGACCGGTTCGTGGCGGACTTCGTGGGTGAGACGAACTTCCTCGACGGGAGCGTGCGATCTTCCGACCTCCGTCCTGTCTTCGAGCCCGCCGGCGGTGGGGTGGCCATCGCCGCACCCGGGGGGGCGGCGGCCGGCCCGGCCACCTTGATGATCCGCCCCGAGTACCTGCACGTCGATGCCGCGGGTGCGGCACCGCCGGACGCGGGACTGGTGGGACACGTTGTGAACGTCGCGTTCCTGGGCGCGTACTCGCGCGTCTCGATCGCGACGACGGCCGGGGAGCTGGTCGCCGTGCACTCGCACGATGGCGGCCCGGACCCCGTGGTGGCAGTTGGTGAGGAGGTGTGCGTGTGGTGGCCGCCCGATCGTGCGGCCGTCCTCAGTCCGTGAGGTGGTGACAAGGTTCCCTGGAGGAGGAGGTTTGACATGACAGAAGCGAACGGAATCTCCCGGCGGCAATTCCTCGCGGCAGCCGGTGCGGCTGGCGCGGCGGTGGGGTTGGGCGGGGTCCTCGCCGCGTGCGGAGGCGGCGCGGCGGCGACGGTGGCCCCGAGCACGGGAGGTGGTGGTGGCGCCACCACGGGCACGTTCAACTGGATGACCTGGAGCGACCACTGGTACCAGGAGCAGTTGGACGCCATCACGGCGGCGATCAACATCACGCCCCAGACGACCGACCTGTCCGACAACGCGGACGGGTTCTCCAAGCTCAAGGAGGGCGGCTCGTCACTGGACATGATCTCCGGCGACGCGCTGTGGGTGCCCCGGTACTACGAGGACGGCCTGATCGAGGCCTGGGACATCAACGAGCTCGCGGTGTCCAAGGAGCTCTACTCCGTCGCCCGCGGGTTCGACATCTGGACGACGCCTGCCGGCTACCTGGGCTATCCGTTCGGCTGGTCGCCGGTCCAGATCTACTACGACCCGGCCAAGGTCAGCGGCAACCCCGATTCATGGGACCTGCTGCTCGATCCCAAGTACGCCAAGAAGGTCATCGTCGAGGACCAGCCGGTCGAGATCATGGCCTACATGGGCAAGGCGACCGGCGCCAAGGATCCGTACAACATGACCGCCGCCGAGCTCGCGACGGCCAAGGACGCGGCCATGAAGCTCAAGCCCAACGTCCTGAGGCTGGCGCCGCAGAACACGGACACCATCGCGGCGCTGGTGAGCGGTGAGGCCTGGATCGCCACCGCCAACCTCGGGACCGAGGAGCGGGTCAAGGACGCCGGCGGCCCCGAGCTCAAGCTGTTCACCCCCAAGGAGGGGACGATCGGCTGGATGGACGCCGAGATGATCATCACCGGTGGTCCCAACGGCAGCCTGATCATGCCCTTCCTGGAGAAGGCCGAGCAGGCCGAGTACGTCGCCGAGAACTTCATCAAGAACGGGCGACCGCTGTTCAACGAGGCCGCCTACAAGGTGCTCGTCGACAAGGGCCAGCAGGACCGCGCCGACCGGTTCCTCTACAACAAGCCCGAGACGGTGCTGACCATGACCCTCAAGGGCCCGGGCAGCTCTACCGAGGGCGCCATCGAGGCGTTCAACGAGGTGTTCGGAAGCTAGGCGCGCCGGACTCGGGGAGACCCCCGTCATGACCGCCGAACCCGCCGCCGGCCGGCGCTCCGCGCCGGCGGCGGGAGCGCGCGCCCGCGGCGACGGCCTCGCCCGCCGCGGCTGGCCGCTGCTGCCCGCACTGGTCATGCTCGGCCTGCTGTTCATCATCCCGATGCTGGTCATGCTGATGTTCAGCTTCTGGGACACCCAGGACTTCACCCTGGTTCCGGTCTGGAACCTTGACAACTACGCCCGGTTCGTCACGGTCGGGACCTACATCCGGACGTTCATCAAGACGCTCGTGATGGCGTGCCTGGTCACGGCCGCGGGCATCGGCCTGGCGTTGCCGTTCGCCTTCTTCCTGGTGCGCTACACCACTCGCCGCTGGCAGCGGATCGCGCTGCTCGCGGTCATCATCCCGTTCTGGACCAGCTACCTGCTGCGGGTGTACGCCTGGACCGCGATCCTCGGCGAGCGGGGTGCGCTGAACCAGGGCCTGCAGCTGCTGGGGATCATCAAGGAGCCGCTGCAGATCTTCGTCTACAACGACCTCAGCGTGTTCATCGTGCTGCTGTACCTGTACTTTCCATTTGCCGCGCTCGCGCTCTACTCGGCCCTCGAGAAGTTCGACTTCACCCAGCTGTACGCCGCGCAGGACCTGGGCGCCTCCACGTGGCGCGGCTACCGGTACATCCTGCTGCCCCAGATCCGGGCCGGCCTGATCACGGCCTGCATCTTCGTGTTCATCCCGATCATGGGCGAGTTCCTGGCACCCACCTTGGTGGGCGGTGCGGAGGGCGGCCTGATCGCGAACCTGATCGTCCGCTTCTTCAAGGGCGCGCAGTTTGCCGAGGGTGCGGCGCTGGCCATGGTGGTGGCCGGATTTGTGATCGCGGTGCTGGTGCTGCTCCGGAAGTCCCTGCGGGTCGAGGACGTGGTCGCCCGTGGATAGCCGGATTAACCCCATCGAGCTGATGCCCGTCAGCCGCCACGCCCGGCTGACCCGGAACCTGCTGATGGTGCTGGCGTTCGTGCTGCTGGTGTTCCTCTACGTCCCCATCGCGTTCATGATCCTGTTCTCGTTCGAGACCTCGCGTACGCCGGGCCTCCCGATCACTGGCCTGACCCTGCACTGGTACGAGGTGATGGTGGGGGACAGGCTCATCCGCGAGGCGGTCTTCAACTCCGTCACGGTCGCGGTCGTGGTCGCCACCCTGGCCACGTTGATCGGGACCATGGCGGCGTTTCCGCTGGTGCGGGGGCGGCTGCGGTTTGCCGATGGGGTCCGGCTGCTGTCCACGATGCCGATGATGATCCCGGGCTTCCTGCTCGGGATCGGCCTGCTGCTGTTCTTCCGGCGCGTGCTGAACGTCGAGCTGTCGCTGGTGACCGTCACCGCTGGTCACCTCGTGTTCACGACGCCGTTCGTGATCCTGCTGGTGGCCGCGCGGCTGCAGGGCTTTGACCGGAGGCTCGAATGGGCGGCGGCCGACCTCGGTGCGGACGGACCGCGTACCTTGCGCCACATCGTGCTGCCCCTGCTGTTCCCGGCGATCATGGCCGGCTTCCTGCTGTCGGTCACGCTCTCGATCGACGAGTTCGTGGTGACCTACTTCACGATCGGACCCGAACGGACCCTGCCCCTGTTCATCTACACCCAGGTGAAGTTCGGGGTCACGCCGGAGGTCAACGCGGTCGCCACGTCCATCCTGCTCGCGAGCCTGCTCGTGTTCGGGCTCGGCGGCCTGGCCCTGAGCGGCTGGCGACGGCTGGGCCGCAGGCGCGGCTGACGTGCCCCTCCGGGTCGGCTTCCAGGTCTGGGGCCAGCACGTCACATGGGATGAGCTGATGGCGGAGGCCCGATCGATCGAGGACCTGGGGTTCTCCAGCCTGTGGGCCAACGACCACTTCTGGCCCGCGGCGGGCGCTGCGGCGCCGTCGCCCGACGGCGTTCCGGGCGGGTTCATCGAGGGCTGGATCACCCTCGCGGGGTTCGCCTCGGTGACCGATCGCATCCCCCTTGGGGTCATGGTCTCGTGCGCGGGCTATCGCAATGTCGGGCTGCTGGTGAAGCAGGCCACCGCCCTCGACCACATGTCCGGGGGCCGCATGACGCTGGGCCTCGGGGCCGGCTGGCACGAGCGCGAGCATCGGGCGTTCGGGTTCGAGTTCCCGTCGATCGGGGACCGGATCTCCCGGATGGAGGAGCAGGCGTCGGTGATCCGGCCGCTGCTCGACGGCGAGACGGTCACCCATCATGGCGCCTGGGTCCACCTCGACGGGGCTCGCATCGAGCCCGGGCGCGTTGGACCATTGCCCCTGCTGATCGCCGGCAGCGGCGAGAAGCGCACGATCCCGGCGGTTGCCCGTCACGCCGACGCCTGGAACGGAGAAGGCGACCCTGCCACGTACCGGCGCCGCAACACCCTGCTGACCCGGCAGTGCGAGGCGTTGGGGCGGGACCCGGCCTCCGTCGTGCGGACCGTGGGGTTGCCGCCGCTGTGCATCCGCGATACGCGGGCCGAGGCGGTGGGCGTCCTGGCCGGGATCCTGGAGCACAACGGGCTCTCGCCCGAGGAGGCGCAGGCGGCGGCTGCCGTCTCCCCGCTCGTGGGGACCAAGGCCAGCGTCCTCGAGGCGCTCGACGCCTGGGCTGACGCGGGGGCCGCCGAGGCGGTCATCGACCGGCCGGCGCCGTTCGACGACGAGTCGCTGCGGCGGCTCGCCGCGGCCCTCCAGGGGTCGGCGACGCCATGAGCGACGACGACGCCGACATCCCCCGCCGCCGGGCAACGCTGCGCGAGGTTGCGGCTGCGGCCGGTGTCGCGACGTCGACCGTGTCGCGCTCGTTGCGCGACGATCCGCAGATCAGCGAGCGCACCCGCGACGCGATCAAGTCGATCGCCGCCGAGTTCCAGTACATCCCGAACGCGTCCGCGAGGACCCTCGCCGGCAGCTCCAGCCGGATGCTGGGCCTCGTGGTCCCCGACGTGACGGATCCGGTCCACGGCCAGATCGTCCACGGGTTCGAGGCGGCCGCCCGCCGCCACGGCTACACCGTGATCATCGCCAGCTCCGGCTACGACGCGGGGAAGGAGCTTGTCGCGCTCCACGCGTTCACCGCCAACCAGGTGGAGGGCATGGCCTCCTTCGGCGGCACGCTGAGCCCGGCCGAGGTCCGCGCGCAGCCGATCGGGAACATCGTGTTCATGAACCCCGAGAACCTCGGCGAGCTTGGCCCCCGGGCAGAGCGAGGGCTCATCACCCTTGACGACGAGGGCGGCATCGAGGAGGCGGTGAGAACCGCGGCCGCGATGGGCAATCGCCGGCTGGGGTTCCTCGTCGGTCCCACCCGGGCCAGTGGCGTCCGACGGCAGGCGGCCGTGCTGCGCGTGGCTGCTGAGCTGGGGCTGCCACCGGTCCGGACGATCGAGGGAGCGGATGCCCACCCCGACGTGGCGGGCCGGCGGATCCGGCGCGAGCGGCTGGACGCGGTCCTGTGCTACGACGACCAGCGGGCGCTCGTCCTGCTCGACGCCCTGCGGACGGCCGGCATCCGGGTCCCCGAGGACGTCGGGGTGATCGGGTTCGACGACATCCCGCAGGCGGCGATCAGCAACCCGCGGCTGACCACCGTGTCCGTGCCTCACGCCGACATCGGCATGCATGCGGCGGAGGCCCTGATCGAGGGCCGGACCGGGCTGCTGCCCGCATCCATGCGGGTCCCGACGCGTCTCGTGGTGCGAGAGTCGCTCGGGAGGGGCCCCCAGGCCGACGCCCGCTAGGGTTCCCGGCGGGCCGGCTCGCGCTGGACCCTGCTCCAGCCGGACGGCGTCAGCTCGTGCAGCTCGCCGCTGGCGATGTCGAACCAGCACCCGTGGAGCGCCAGGGCCCCGGCGATCTCCCGGGACTCGATCCACGGGAAGGTCCGCAGGTTGGCCACGGACTGCTCGACCGAACGGTGCTCGAGGTCCCGGGAGGCTTGCTCCCGGTCGGCCTGGGTGCCCATTCCGAGCTCGTCGGCAAGGACGCGCACGCCGGCGACCCAGGTGCCGATGAAGTCCGTGTCCGTGAGGGGCGCGGCGCCGTCGAGGGCCGCGGCAACGCCCCCACACCGGCCGTGGCCCATCACGACGATGAACCGCACGCCGAGGGCCAGGACCGCGTACTCGAGCGCCGCGCTCGCCGCGTGGTTGCCGGCGTCGGGCGCGTAGACAGGCACGAGCGCGGCCACGTTGCGGACCGCGAACAGCTCGCCGGGACGTGCGTCGAACAGGAGCTCCGGCCCCACGCGCGAGTCGGAACAGGCGACGACCATCGTCGCGGGACGCTGGCCCTCTACGGCCAGCCGCCGGTAGCGCTGGCGCTCGGTCGCCCAGCGCGTCTCGCGGAAGCGGTCGAAGCCGGCGCGCAGCTCGCGGGGCAGGGCGTCGTTGCTCATCGCGGGGGATGGTAGCCGCCCACGGTGGGCAGGACGGCGAACACGCGCGCGTCCAGTCGCTCGCGGTCCTCGAGGATGGTCGTCGTGTGGACCTCGTAGCGGGCGATCTCGGCGAGGCCGCCGGCCTCGGGGTCGGGCAGGTAGCGGCGGCCCGGGTCGCCCACGAGGACACGGGCACCGGCCGCCGCGGCGGCGCCCAGCCAGGGCGTGATCCGGGCCGCGAGGGGCCCCTCGTACCAGGCATCGGCGCACAGCACGAGATCGGTCGCCGGCGGCGGCTCGTCGAGCAGGTCGCGCCCGGTGAAGGCGACGTGGACACCGTTTGCGCGGGCGTTGAGCCGGACCGCCGCCTCGGCGAAGGGGTCGATGTCGGCGGCGGTCACCGTCCTCGCTCCGCCAAGCGCCGCGGCGATGGCGACCATCCCGCTGCCCGTCGCCATGTCGAGCACCCGCCGCCCCCGGACCTCGTCGGGATGCTCGCGCAGGTAGCGGGCGAGGGCGAGCCCGCCTGCCCAGGCGAAGGCCCAGAACGGGATCGGAGCGCCGTCGACGCCCAGGGCCTGTTCGGTTGCGGGCCACAGCGTCTTGACGTCGTCAGCGAGGTGCAGCCGGACCCCGGTGACGCCATCGACCGGGCGCAGCCGCGTGTGCCGCGCGACGAAGGCACGCCGGTGCGCCAGCGGGAGGGCGCGCGGCTGCACGTCCTCGAACGACGGGTCGCGCCGGTCGCGGCGCTGCCTCGTGATCGCCCGGTCCCCGTGGCCCGACCGGCTCAGCCAGCGGCCGGGTGCTGGACCCGGTCGTGGCCTGGGGGGCCGATCATCGCAGCAGGGTCGTCGTGCACGGCCAGGTCCTCCATCGTCAGGATGCCCGTTCGCGCACGATCTTGCCCAGCTCCAGGTGGCGGACCGCCCGCATCGCCGGGACCTGGGACAGCAGCCCGGTCACGATGATCGCGAGCGACGTGAACAACAGCGTCGTTGGCTGGATCTGGAGATCGAACCGGAACATGTCCGACGAGAACGAGGCCATGAACACCGCCGACACCACGTAGCCGATCACGAGCCCGGGCACGAGCCCGATCGCGGTCAGCAGCAGGTTCTCGCCGGTGATCAGCCGGGAGATGGTGCTGCTCGGCATGCCCAGCGTCCGCAGCACGGCGATCTCCGTGGCCCGCTCCGAGATGCTCGCAACGAGCGTGTTGTAGATCAGCGCGAAGGCGAGGATCCCGCCCAGCACGACCATCACGCCGATGAACACGTAGAACAGGCCGAGGAACTGGTTCATCAGGTCGAACAGGCCGCGATTGTCGATCACCGCCGCCACGCCGCCGACGTCGCGCAGGTTCGCGATGACGGACGCGTGGACGGCGGTCGGCGCGAACCGCACGTACGCCACGTTGCGGAGGGCCGGCGTGAGCGTGGGACCGACGACGCTGGCCAGGTATGGCAGCGATGCGTACGCCGCCGTCCCCAGCGGCTCATTGACGAAGCCGGCGACCTTGACCTCCAGCGAGATCGACTGGCTTGCCGCGGATGCCGCGAGCCCGGGCTGCGTGGCCAGGCTCAGCCGCACCGTGTCCCCTGCGGTCACGCCGAGGCGGTCGCGCAGCGCCACCCCCAGCAGGACGCCCGTTTCGGGCAGCTGGATCTGCTTCCCATCGGGAGCGTAGAACCCGTGCATCGTGGTGCCCGGCTCAAACCCGACGACCTGGGTGAGGTAGCTGTCTGTCGGGGACGTGACGGCCACGCTCCATTCCGCCGCCGGCTCAGCGGATGCGACGCCGTCCACCGCCCGAATCTGGGCCAGCTGCGCGTCGGTCAGGGGTGCCGCCGGGTACACGGACGCGTCCTGGCGCGCGACGTCCACGAACTGGTGGTTCATGAGGCTGCCGACGGTGTCGATCATCCCCCACGAGGCGAGGATCAGGGTTGAGGCCATGACGACGCCGGCGATCGTGGCCAGGCTCCGCCGAGGATGGCGGCCAATGCCGCGCAGGGCGACCCGCCAGCGGACCGGCAGGCGCCGCACCGGCGGCAGTAGGCGTTCGAGCACGCTCGGGCGGCCCGTGCCGGTGGGGGCGACGCCTCGCATGGCGGCCGCGGGACCGATCGAGGTGGCATGGCGCGCCGGGAAGTACGCCGCGGCCACGGAGACCAGCAGGCCGATGCCGATCCCGACCGCCAGGGTCGTCGGACGGACATCCGTGACTCGGCTGGGGATCCCCAGCTCGCCCGTGTACAGGGTGCTGATGATGCCGGCCAGCAAGGCTCCGAGCAGGGCGCCGAGCGCCGACCCCACGATCCCGACCATGAGGCCGTATCCGGTGTAGTGGGCGATGACCGCTCGCCGGTCCATGCCGTTGGCCCGCAGCGTCCCGATGACGGCCCGCTGGGACGCGATCATCCGGCCCAGCAGCACGAAGGTCGCGAACGCGGCCGCTCCGAGGAACATCGCCGGGAACGCGAGCGACAGCTCTCCGAACCCGCTGACGTCCTCCTGGAGCGCGGCATTGGATGGCTGCTCGGCCCTGGTCATGACGTCAAGGGCACCGGCCCCGAGCATGGCCTTGCGGACCGGGTCGGTCGCCGCCGAGGCCGCGTCGGGGGGCACGAAGGCGAGAGCCTGGCCCTGGACGGTGGCGGACGACAGGCCCGCGACCAGCGGCTCCGGGGCGAAGATCACGCCGAAATCGTCCGGCAGGACGAACACCTCCTGGCGGCTGCGAGCCGGCCAGATGTACTCGGGCGAGAACACCGTCCCGAGCACCTTGAGCGGCTGCCATCCGCTGTCGCCGAGGATCTCGATGGTGTCGCCGGCAGCGAGGCCGAAGTGGTCGGCCATGTGCCGCTCCACGAGGATCCCGTTGGGCACGCCGGCATCAAGCCGTCCGCCGCTCAGGACGAGCACGTCGTCCACCGCCGCGGGGCTGCCGTCGGCGGGCAGGCCGATCGCGCGTCCGAGGAGCTGGTGATCCCCGACCCGGATCGGGGTGTCGGCCACGGAGCGGGTGCCGGTCGCGGTCACGCCCGTGACCGCGGCGGCTGTCCGGGCGACGGTGGCAGGGTCGCCACCGACGGCCGTTACGGTCGCGAACCGTGTCTCGGCGTACAGCTGCTCATACGAGGACGTCAGGTTGAGGAACGCGTCATAGGACGCTCCGAACAGGGCGACGCCCAGGACGACGGTCACGATGACCGCCAGGAAGGGACCCCGGCGGGCCCGGAGCTCCCGGATCATGGACCGCTGCAGGAGGCTCACCAGGTCACCTCTTCCGGCCTTGCCGGCCGGGGCTGCCGGACGTCCTCCACGATCTTGCCCGAGCGGAGACGGAGGATGCGGTCGGCCATGGTGGCGATCGCGGAGTTGTGGGTGGCCAGCAGGACGGTCCGGCCCCCCGTCCTGGCCAGCTCATGGACGACGCCGAGGACGACGCGCCCGACGTCGGCGTCGAGCGAGCCGGTCGGCTCGTCGCACAGCAGGATCTCCGGTGACTTGACCAGCGCCCGCGCGATCGCCACCCGCTGCTGCTCGCCGCCCGAGAGGGCGCTCGGGAAGTGATCCACGCGGTCGCCCAGCCCCACGGCCTCGAGCGCCTCGCGGGCCTCCGGCTCGCCCTTGCCAACGAGCTCGGCCACGAGCGCCACGTTCTCGAGCGCGGTCAGGGTGGGCACGAGGTTGAAGAACTGGAAGATGAAGCCGACGTCCGTGCGGCGGTAGCCGGTGAGCCCACGGTCGTCGAGGCCCGCCAGGTCCCGGTCACCGACGAGGACGCTGCCCGCGGTCGCGGACTCGATCCCGCCGATGATGTTCATCAACGTCGTCTTGCCCGACCCACTGGGCCCCAGGACCACCACGAACTCGCCGGGCGCAATCTCGAGGTCGATGCCGCGCAGGGCATGGACAGCCACGTCACCCGCACCGTAGGTCTTGGTCATGCCCTCGAGCCGGACCCGTGCCCCGTCCGGCGCTGATCCGCCCGGTCCCGGCCGTTCCGGCGGCGCCTCGGGTGCGAGGGTCTGGGCGGATTCGTGGGTCATGACGGGCCTCCTCGGGTGGTGGATTCGGGCTTGCGGGCGAGGCGGAGCAGCAGGGCGGTGACGCCCGCGGTATCGGTGGATGGATCAACGATGCACTGGAACAGCAGCCCGTCCAGCGCTGCGGCAATGAGGGTTCCAGCCGCCTCCGGCGGCACGTCGGGCGCGATCTCGCCGGCCGCCGCGGCGGCGCGGACTCGCGCCGCGATGAGGTCGCGGAACGCGTGGAGGGGTTCGACGACGGCTTCGGCGATCCGGGGGTCCCGCATCGCCCGGACCATGGCCTCGATCAGCAGGATCGAGGACGCGGAGTCGGGATCGAAGCGTCCAACCGCGTCGATCGCACCCGACAGCCCCTCGGCGAACGTCCCCTCGGCAAACGGCTGGGACGCGTCCGCCGTCTCCGATCCCAGGGCAGCAACGACGGCGGCCCGGAGCAGCGCGTCCATCGAGTCGAAGTGGTAGTGGATGAGCGCCGGGTTGACGCCCGCTCGCGCTGCGACCGCGCGGGTCGTGACCGCGTCCCAGCCCAGCTCGGCGACAAGCTCCGCTGTCGCCATGGTGATCCTGAGGCGCGTGGCGTCCCCACGGCCAAGGTTGCTGGTCGGGTCGGTTTTGGGCATTTGCCCAATATTGTGCCACATCGGCGCCGGCGTTGCTGGCCCGGCGCGCGTCGAGGCGCCGCGCACGCGACCCGCTACACTGCCGCCTCGTGATCATCCCCCAGTCCCGCATGCGCAACTTCTCGATCATTGCCCACATCGATCACGGGAAGTCCACGCTCGCCGACCGGCTGCTGGAGGTGACCCACACGATCGAAGGCCGGCAGATGATGAGCCAGGTCCTCGACTCGATGGACCTCGAGCGTGAGAAGGGAATCACGATCAAGGCCCGCGCCGTCCGGCTCGAACACACCGCGGACGATGGCCTGCTGTACGCGCTCAACCTGATCGACACTCCCGGCCACGTGGACTTCAGCTACGAGGTCAGCCGCAGCCTGCAGGCCTGCGAGGGGGCGATCCTCGTCGTCGACGCCGCGCAGGGCATCGAGGCCCAGACGCTGGCCAACGTGCACCTCGCCCTGCGCGAGGGGCTGACGATCATCCCGGTCATCAACAAGATCGACCTCCCCTCGGCGCAGCCCGACGTCGTCATGGAGGAGCTGGAGAACGTCCTCGCGATCCCGCGCGAGGAGGTCATCCTGGCATCGGCCAAGGAGGGGATCGGGATCGCCGAGATCCTCCAGGCGATCGTCGACCGCGTCCCGCCCCCCAGGGGCGACCCCGCGGCCCCGCTTCGCGCCCTCGTGTTCAATTCGCACTACGACGCGTACAAGGGCGTCGTCTGCTACCTGCGCCTCGCCGAGGGCACGCTCCACGATCACGACGTGATCCGCCTCATGGCCAGCGGCGCCCAGACCGAGCTCCTCGAGCTGGGCGTGTTCCGGCCGCAGCTGGTGCCGGTCAAGCAGCTCGTGGCCGGCGAGGTGGGCTACGTGGCCACGGGTCTCAAGAACGTCCGCGAGGCCCAGGTGGGGGATACCGTGACGACGGTCGCCAAGCCGGCCACCGTGCCCGTCCCCGGCTACCAGGAGGCGAAGAGCCTGGTGTTCGCGGGCCTCTACCCGCTCAGCGGCCCGGACTACCCGCTCCTGCGCGACGCCATCGAGAAGCTGCACCTCAACGATGCGAGCCTGACCTACGAGCCGGAGAGCTCGGCGGCCCTTGGCTTCGGGTTCCGCCTCGGGTTCCTGGGCCTGCTCCACATGGAGATCGTCCAGGAGCGCCTCGAGCGCGAGTTCGACCTCGACCTGATCGCGAGCGCTCCATCCGTGGAGTACCGGGTGGAGCTGACCATGAACCGGGGTGTCGTCACCGTGGACAACCCGGCAAGGTTCCCGGACGTCGGCGAGATCGAGTCCATCGAGGAGCCGTGGGTGAGCCTGGGCATCGTGACCCCGGACCGCTACATCGGCAGCTTGATGGAGCTCACCACCGGGCGCCGCGGCACGTTCAAGAACATGGAATACCTGGACCCGCAGCGGGTCCACATGCACTTCGAGCTGCCCCTGGCCGAGCTGATCGTGGACTACTACGACCAGCTCAAGAGCCGGACCCAGGGCTACGCGTCGATGGACTACGAGGAGATCGGGTACCGCGCCGCGAACCTGGTCAAGCTCGATGTCGTCGTCAATGGGGAACCTGTGGACGCGCTCAGCCTCATCGTCCATCGCGACCGCGCGCAGACGACCGGTCGCCTGCTGACCGACAAGCTCAAGCAGTTGATCCCGCGCCAGATGTTCGAGGTCCCGGTCCAGGCGGCGATCGGCAGCCACGTGGTCGCCCGCGAGACCATCCGGGCGATGCGCAAGAACGTGCTCGCGAAGTGCTACGGTGGCGACATCAGCCGCAAGCGCAAGCTGCTCGAGAAGCAGAAGGAGGGCAAGCAGCGGATGAAGCGCGTGGGATCGGTCGAGATCCCGCAGGAGGCATTCCTCGCGATCCTCCGGATGGGCGATGAATGACGCCATCGACGCCTCGCTGACGCACGCCTGATGCCGGATCTGCCCTTCCCCGACCTCCCTGAGCTGCTGGACAAGGTCCCGGATACCCTCCGGGTCCTGATGGCGGTCGGGCTGGTGGGGCTCCTGGTCATCCTCCGGCTCGACGCCGAGCGGTTCAACGCGGCCGAGTACGACGACATCGATCGCTGGGGTCGCCCGCCGTCGCTGCTCCGGAGGCTGGCGTGGTACTTCCTCGGCATCGGCGGCATCCTGCTGGTGCTCGAGCTCCACCCGGCCCCCGCCACCGAGCTCTACCTCACGCTTGGAGACCGTCTCGGGACGGTGATCCTGGGCCTGGCCTATGGGTCGATTGGCGTGGCCGTGGCCGTGGGCATCGCGCTGCTCCGCTACCGGCGCGTGCGCTTCCCTCCCGTGTCGCTGTACCCGGCCAAGCTGACCAACGCCATCGCGACGGCGTTCGTGGACGAGGCGGTGTTCCGCGGGGCGGTGTTCGGGTTCCTGGTGCTGACCTCGATGGATGCCAACCTTGCGAACGTCACCCAGGCGCTGCTGTACGCGCTGGCGACGCGGCTCGGGGCGCCGGGCCGGCCGTGGTACATGCTGGTGACGGTCCTGGTGATCGGCCTCGCCGGCGGCTGGCTGACGGGGATCACCGGCGGCATCGGCGCGGCGTTCCTGGGCCATGCCATCACCCGGATCGCCATCTTCCTGACCACCGGCCACGCCGCCATCCCGAAGGCGCGCGGAACCGAGGAGGAGGAGGTCGAGCGGCGGCGCCAGACCCCCGAGGGCTGGCAGGTGCTTGGCCCGCGCGAGGCGGGCGACCGCTGACCAGCGTCCTGCCCGACCCTGCTGGCGGAGCGCGATCCGACCCGGCACCGGAGATCCGACCGCCGGTCGCGCTCTACGTCCATGTCCCGTTCTGCGTGTCGCTCTGCCCGTACTGCGACTTCGTCGTGTACGCGGGGGCTGCCGCCCGGGGTCCCCGCGACCGCGTCCCCGCCTTCGTCGGTGCCCTCAAGACCGAGATCGCGCTCCGCGCCGACGCGCTCGACGCCACGTTCGGGGTGCCGGGCACCGCTGGTGGACGGCCGCCGCTCGAGACCCTGTACCTGGGGGGTGGAACGCCGACGCTGCTGCCCGCCGCGGCGATCACCGATGTGCTGGACCTGGTGCGAGCCCGCTTCGGGCTCGCGGACGGTGCCGAGGTCACGATCGAGTCCAACCCCGGTCCCGACGAGCGGGGCGATGCCGGGCCGCTGGTCGCGGCCGGGATCACCCGGTTGTCGCTCGGGGCGCAGTCGTTCGACGATGCCCTGCTCCGGCGGCTCGGACGCCGCCACCGGGCATCCGACGTCGTCGATGCCGTGGCCGAGGCCCGGGCGGCGGGCGTTCCGTCCGTGTCGATCGACCTGCTGTACGACGTACCCGGGCAGTCGCCCGACGGGTGGGCCTCGACCGTCGATGCGGCCATCGACCTCGGCGTTGACCACGTCTCGGCGTACGCGCTGACCCTCGACGATCCGGACGCGGAGGGCCTGACCGGCCCGACCGGCGACCACCTGCCGACCCGCCCGGGCGCCCGGCGCTGGCGGGTCGCCGCCGCGGCGGCGCAGGATGAGGACCGCGCGGCGGCGCAGTACCGGGTCGCGGTCGATCGCCTTGGAGGCGCCGGTTTCCGGGGCTACGAGATCTCCAACTGGGCGCGTGCCGGGCACGAAAGCCGCCACAACCTCGTCTACTGGCAGCGCCGGCCGTACGAGGCCGTTGGCCCGGGGGCACACGCGTTCGACGGGGTCACGCGGCGCTGGAACGCGGCTCGCCTGGACCCCTATCTCCGCGCGCTGGCTGCCGGGGACCACGAGCGACGGGGGCTCCCACCTGGCGGGGAGGAGGTTCTCGATCCAGCCGCCGCGGCGGTGGAAGCGGTGATCCTCGGGCTTCGGCTGGACACCGGGATCGCGCTCGAGGAGGTGTCGCGAGGTCCGCTTGCGGCCCACCTTGCCTGGGCGACCGCGGCGGGCCTGCTCGAGACGGCCGCGGGTCCGCCTCCGCGGATCCGGCTCACCACCCGCGGGCGGCTCCTGTCCAACGAGCTGTTCGTGCGCCTGACCTGAGGGCGCCGGCCGCCCCGCGCGGGCCGCGTTTCCCGGGGGCGCCTTGAGCGACCGTGCATAATCAGCCGACGGCCACTGCCGCCGGGGACGAGGCCGAGCGCCGGGCGGCGCCGGCCGAGGGACGGGATGGTGGACAAGCACGTGCAGCGGGCCGGTGATGGCGATGGACGCGCGATTCGCGTGATCATCGTCGAGGATCGCCCGACCGACGCCGAGCTCATCGTGCTGCAGCTGCAGGGCGCGGGCTATGACCCGATCGTGGAGCTCGTTGAGACGAGAGAGGGCCTGGTCGCCGCGCTCGGTTCGAACCCAGATCTCGTGCTGTCCGACTGGAGCCTCCCCGCGTTCAGCGGCCTGGAGGCGCTCGCGACGGTCCGCTCGCGGTCCGCCGACCTTCCGTTCATCCTCGTGTCTGGCAGCATCGGCGAGGAGGCCGCGGTCGATGCGCTCCGTGCCGGTGCAGACGACTACATTCTCAAGGATCGGATGGTGCGTCTCGGGCCGGCCGTGCACCGGGCCCTCGACGCCCGTGTGCAGCGTGCCGACAAGCGGCGGCTCGAGTTCGAGTCGCAGCGGCTGTCGAGCGCCATCGAGCAGGCGCACGAGGCGGTGATCATCACCGACGCGGAGCCCCAGATCCTGTACGTGAACCCCGCGTTCGAGCGGATCACGGGCTTCACCCGGGGCGAGGTCATCGGCCAGAACCCGAGGATCATCCAGGGTGGGACGCATCCGCCGTCGTTCTACCGGGCCATGTGGGCGGCGCTTGGTGCGGGCGAGCCCTGGGTCGCCGAGTTCATCAACCGGAGCAAGGATGGCTCGACGTTCCTGATGCGCGCGAACATCTCGCCGATCGTCGATCAAGATGGGTCGATCGCGAGCTACGTCTCCGTCGGGCACGACATCACCCGCGAGCGCGAGCTCGAGGATGTCGCCGCCAGGTTCGCCCGCGAGCGAGCGCTCATCGCGGAGACGCTCGCCCGGCTGCCCGCTCGCGGGACCGCGGACGACGTTGCCGAGGCCATCTGCCGGCAGGTCGTCACCCTCTCGGGGCTGGGCGCCGCCGCCCTCGTCCAGTTCGATCACGAGGGATCTGCCACACCCCTCGCCCTGGTCTCCGAGGATGGCGAGCCGCAGCCGCAGCACCGGCTCTCGATCGGGCGCAGCGAGCACCTCCGCGGTCGTGCGCTGGAAGGGCCGTGGGTCGAGGCGTTCTCGCCTGACGCCGCAGGGCCGTATCGCGAGCTCCACACCCGCCTCGGAACGTCGGCGCTTGCCGAGGCTCCGGTTCGGTACGCGGGCGCGCTGGTCGGCATGCTCGCGGCATTCGCTTCGGGGGCCGAGGGCGCCGCTCGGCTGACGGAGGCGCTCCCGGCGCTGCTTGAGTTCGCCGACCTTGCCGGGATCATCGTCGGCCAGGAGATGGCGGTGCGAACCGATGCCGGCCGCGTTCGCGGCCGGATCCGCGCCGTCATCGACGACGCTGCCTTCCACCCTGTGTACCAGCCGATCGTGGACCTGGCCACGCATGCCATCGTGGGCTACGAGGCGCTGACCCGGTTCGCCTCGGGTGAACGACCCGACCTCGTGTTCGCCGAGGCATGGTCGGTGGGCCTTGGCCCCGACCTCGAGATTGCCACGCTGCGTGTCGCCGTCGAGACGGCGGCCGCGCTCCCCCCGGACCGATGGCTGAGCGTCAACCTGTCGCCGGGGTTGCTGGTCGCGCATCCGGATCTCTCGCGGGTGATCCACGCGAGCGGTCGGGCGATCGTCGCCGAGATCACCGAGCATGAGACCGTCGCCGACTACGATCAACTGCGGACCGCTGTTCGCCGGATCGGCCCCGACACGCGACTCGCGGTGGATGACGCCGGCGCCGGCGTCGCCAACTTCGCCCACATCATCGACCTGCGGGCTGACTTCGTGAAGATCGACATCGGGCTCGTCCGGGATATCGACCGCGATGTCGGCCGCCAGGCCATGATGGTCGGCATGCGCCATTTCGCGCACACCGCCGGCTGCAGGCTGATCGCCGAGGGGATCGAGACGCAGGCGGAATCGGACACCGTCGCGGCGCTCGGCGCGGAGCTCGGCCAGGGGTACCTGCTTGGGCGCCCCGAACCGATCGAACGCTGGGTTGTCGGTGGCGCGGACGTGAGGCCGGGGCCGGCGACAGGTTGAGCGTCAGCTGGGACTCGTGGATGGCGGCGAGGCCCCTCGAGGTGCGCCTGTCCGACCGGGCCGTCGCCCATGTCGTGATCCACCGTCCTCCGCGGCGGGCAGGTGCAGGCTGAACGTGCTGCCGGACCCGGGTGTCGAGTCGAGATGGATGTCGCCGCCCATGGCGCGGGCGGCCTTCCGGGCGATGGCGAGCCCGATCCCCGTCCCGGCGAACGCCGCCTCCGTGTGCAGCCGCGTGAACACGTCGAACACCCGCTCATGGTCCTGGGCCTCGATCCCAAGCCCGTTGTCGGCCACGCTGATGATCACCTGGCCGTCGTCGCGCCGGCTGTCGATCGCCACGCGGGGTCCGACACCGTCCCGGTGGTAGGTGAGCGCATTCGACACCAGGTTGAGCAGCGCCTGCTCGACCAGCGTCGGGTCACCGAGCGGCGTGGCTGCGAGCCCGTCGGCGTCGAGGCAGGTATCGGGATCGGTGAGCTGCCGCTCGAACGTCCGGCGCAGGCGTGCCACGATCGGTTCGAGCGCCACCGGTTCACTCCGTGCGGCCTCGCGTCCCAGCCGGGAGTAGGCGAGCAGGTCCTCGATGAGCTGTTCCATCTGCCCGCTGGCCACGACGATGTTGTCGAGGAAGTGACGGCCCTCGTCGTCCAACACGTCGGCGTGCCGGCTGACGAGGATCTGCGAGAAGCCCGAGATTGCCCGCAGCGGCGCCCGGAGGTCGTGCGAGACAGAGCGGGTATATGCCTCGAGCTCGCCGTTGGCCACCTCCAGCTTGGCGGTCCGGTCCCTGACCCGCTCCTCGAGCTCCTCGGTGAGGCGGTGCAGCGCCGCCTCCGCCTGCTTGCGTTTGGTGATATCCCGGAGGATGAAGTGGATCGAGACGCTGCCGTGATCCTCGAACGGCGCGGATGCGACCTCGACGTCCACCTCCGACCCATCGTCGCGGATGATGCGCCGCTCGACGGGCGCGTCGACGACGGCCGTGTCGCGCAGCGACCGGATTCGCTCACGGACCTCGGCGTGATCCTCGGGGTGGAACAGCTGGTAGGGGTTCCTGCCCACGAGGTCCTGCCCGCCGACGGCGCCGAACAGCGCGACGGCAGCGTCGTTGGCGAGGACGATCCGGTCGTCGCGATCGATCAGGATCGCGTCCGGCGCGTGTCCGACCAGTCCCTGGTACCGGTCCACCGTCTCGTGCAGCTCGAGATCGGATGCCCGGAGATCCTCGACGATGCTGAGCAACGCGCGTCGCGATGCAGACGCCTCCCGGAGGAGCCTGGCCATCGCGGCCTCGGCCGCGCGCGCCTGCTCCTCGGCGAGGCGCAGCGACGTGATGTCCGTGTGCGTGCCGAGCATCCGCACGGGCACCCCATGCGGATCTCGCTCCACGATCTCGCCCACGGACAGGATCCACCTCCAGGTCCCGTCCGCCATCCGCTGCCGGAACTCGGCCCGGTAGCTCGACCGGCGGCCGGCGACGTAGTCCGCGTAGGCGGTCTCGACGCGCTCCCGGTCGTCGGGGTGAAGCCGGTTGAGCCCGTCGGCGTGGGTCTCGTGAAACGTCCCCGGGTCGTGGCCAAGCCTCCGGGCATAGTCGTCGCTGACCCGCGCCTGGCCCGTCCGCAGGTCATGGTCGTAGATGCCCTGGCCGGCAGCCTTGAGCGCCAGCCGCAGCCGTTCCTCGCTCGAGCGCAGCGCGGCATCCGCGTCCTCGCGCCGGAGACTGCCAAGCAGGAGCCCGCCGAGCGCTGCCGTCGCCGCGGGGTTGATCACGATGACGGGGACGGCGATGGCGCGAAGGACCCTGGCCGCCGTGTCCCACGGCAATGTGAGCATGAGGACCAGCATCACCACGTGGACGGCGATTCCCAGGGCGTACAGCTCCCGGATCGGGATGGCCGAGAGGCGGCCGCCGCGCAGGCGCCGCCAGGCGATGCCGATCAGCCCGGAAGCGATGATGACGGCGACCCCGACGCCCGCCGCCGCCCCACCTTGGGACAACCGGAGTGCCGCGGTCATCGCCATGGCGATCAGCGTCGGGATCCCCCCGAACACGAGCCCGGAGACCGCCAGCAGCACCGAGCGGGTGTCGAACACGATGCCCGGGCTGAACACCCACGGTGTGAGCATGATCATCACGCCGACCGACCCGACCAGGAGGCCGAGCAGCACAAGCCCCAGCCGATCACGGGCGAGCGTCCGGTGGGCGGAGGCCACCTCGTAGATCCCCGCGAACCCCAGGAGGAGAGCGGCGTTCTGGATCAGCGGCAGGAACGGGAGGTCAGTCATCAGCCGGACCGTCCTGCTCCTCGCCCGCGTACCGCCGAGCGCGGCCGAGCACCATCAGCAGCTCGTTGACCTCCTGCTTGAGCGCGATGATCCGGTCCTCGCGGTCGCTGGCCGCGACGCTCCATCGGTGGAGCTCGTCCAGCCGCTCCAGCAACGCCGCGTCCGCGCTCCGGCGCTCGGTGATGTCCCGCACGATGCTCTGCCGGAACCGTTGTCCATCGATCTCGAGCGAGCGCGTGCTGACCTCGACCGGGAACGTGGTTCCGTCTCGACGCCGATGTGTCGTCTCGAATTGGGCACCGCCGGGATCCTCCGCGGCTGCCATGTCGCGGTCAATCGCCGCCCGGGCCTCGGGCGTGCGCAGGTCCAGCACGTCCATCCCGAGCAGCTCATCGCGCGGGTATCCATAGGCGGCCAGGGCAGCCTCGTTCGCCTCGATGATGCGGCCCGACGGATCCGCCAGCAGGAAGACGTCGCGGGCCAGGGCGAACAGCTGGTCAAACCGCCGCGCGGCAGCTGCACGCTCCTGCACCGCGTCGCGCAGCCGTCGGAGAAGCCGGCGCTGGCGATCCACGAACAACAGCCCGGCGAGGCCCACGGCGACGATCGTCGCCAGGATAGCCAGCGCCAGGACGACTCCGGCCCGAACGAGGGCGGCCGCCGTCCCCTCCGGGACGTCCAGGTCCCGCGTGCCCACGTACGTCGCACCGGCGATGGCTGCGGCCGCAATCGCCACGGCCACGACCATGAGTACCAGGCGGCGCCGGGACGGGCGGTGCGGGGACGGGCGGCGCGCCGCGGCCTGGCCCGGGACACTTCGCGCTTCGCGAGACTGGGATGGTGGCGCGCGGCGGTCGGTCACGACAATGGCCATGGCGGTGTTCACGGGTGGTGAACGACCCTAGGGTACGCCTCGGCGTAACCCCCCCTTGCGTGTGGAACAGGCGATTGCTAGACTGCCAGCAACACTGTTGGCACTCTCAAGGTGCGAGTGCTAACCAACGCAGGAGAGCCCCATGGCGCGTCGCGTGCGTCGCTCCAGCGGCCCCCTTGATCTTCGCTCCCAGGCGATCCTTCGGGCCGTCATCGAGGAATATGTCACCACCGCGCAGCCCGTGGGCAGTCATGCCCTGGTGGAGCGCTACCGGCTCGGGGTGTCGAGCGCGACGGTTCGCGCTGTCCTCGCGGAGCTCGAGGCGGCCGGCCTGCTCATGCACCCGCACACGTCGGCCGGCCGCGTTCCCACCGAGCACGGCTACCGGTACTACGTCGAATCCATCGTGGAGTCGGTGCCGCTGCCGCCGGTTGAGCAGCTGATGATCCGCCACCAGTTCGGCCAGGTCGAGTACGCGAGCGAGCACTGGTTCCGCCTGGCGGCAACCACCCTTGCTTCCGTGACCCGCGCCGCGGGGCTCGCGACGCCGGCCAAGCCGAGCGCGGCCCACCTGCGGCGTCTCGACCTGGTGAGCATCTCGGACCGTCTCGCCAGCCTGATCCTCGTCCTCCGTGAGGGGGCGCTCAAGCAGGTTCTCGTGACGCTCGATCACCCCGTCGACCAGGAGCTGCTGTCGTCGGTCGCCAACCAGCTCAACGAGCTGCTCGACAACGACACGGCAGACGAGGCGGAAACCGCCCTCGCCGCGCTCGATGCCGAGGATCCCGCCACCGACCTGCCGCGACGCGTCGGCGAGCGTGTTGTCCGAGCGCTGCAGGAATTCGACGGGGCCGCCATCGAGGAGCTGTTCAGCGACGGCCTGCTCAACGTGATGGCCGCACCCGAGTTCGCGCAGAGCGAGAAGCTGCGCCGCGTCTTTGCGGCCCTCGAGAACCGCGCCTATCTCGCGGAGCTCATCGGCGGCGTCGCCGGGAGTGGCCGCATCTGTGTCTTCATCGGCTCCGAGAACCCGGCCGAGGAGATGGCGGACGTCTCCCTGGTGCTCGCCCCGTACGGGCGGCCGGGCCACGCCGTGGGCGTGGTCGGCGTCCTGGGCCCAACGCGCATGGCCTACCCCCACGCCATCGGCACGGTCCGCTTCGTGTCCGGGCTGATGAACGAGCTCATCGACCACCTCTATGCCTGACGACCACGCCCCTGCGACCCGGAGATCCATGAACCGCAAGACCCGCGCCCAGGAGCGCGCGGACGAGATCGACATCTCGCCCGGTGCCCTCCTCGAACAGCTCGAGGCCGCAAAGGCCGAGAAGGACGATGCCGTCGCCAAGGCGGACGAGTACCTCGGCGCGCTCCAGCGGGAGCGGGCGGAGTTCGTCAACTTCAAGCGCCGGACCGCCGAGGAGCGCCAGCGGGACCTGGGGCTCGCCGGTGTCGACCTCATCTCCAAGGTGATCAACCTGGCCGACGACTTCGACCGGGCGATCGAGACCCGACCCCCCGACCTCGCCGACAACGCCTGGGCCGAGGGTGTCACCGCCATCGACCGCAAGCTCCGGCTCCTCCTCGAGAGCGAGGGCGTCAGCGCCATCGACGCTTCGCCGGGAATCCCGTTCGACCCCCGCGAGCACGAAGCCGTCGTGAGCGTGCCGGGCACGGGCCGCGCCGAGGGCGAGATCGTCGACGAGGTCCGCCGCGGCTACCGGCTCCGCGACCGGGTGATCCGGCCCGCGCTCGTCGCGGTCGCCGCGGCCGGCGACGACGCCGCACCGACCGGCCCACCCAACTAGGCAACCCCAACCAGGCAGCTCCAACTTCGATTTCGACCCGACACCAGCGACCAGGAGACACCCCGAATGGGCAAGATCATCGGCATCGACCTCGGCACGACCAACAGCGTCGTTGCGGTCATGGAGGGCGGCGAGCCCACCGTCATCCCGAGCTCCGAGGGCAACCGCACCGTCCCGTCCGTCGTCGGCTTCCCGAAGACGGGCGAGCGCGTCGTCGGCCAGCTCGCCAAGCGCCAGGCCGTCACCAACCCGACCAACACCGTCTACTCGATCAAGCGCTTCATGGGCCGCCGCTGGGACGACCCGGAGGTGCAGCGCTCGAAGGACTTCGTCCCGTACAACGTGGAGAAGGATCCCAAGAGCGACGGCATCCGCGTCGTTGCCGGTGAGGGCCACTACACGCCGCCCGAGATCAGCGCCATGGTCCTCCAGAAGCTCAAGGCCGACGCGGAGGCATACCTCGGCGAGAAGGTCACCGAGGCGGTGATCACCGTCCCCGCCTACTTCGACGACACGCAGCGCCAGGCCACCAAGGACGCCGGCCGCATCGCGGGTCTCGAGGTCAAGCGGATCATCAACGAGCCGACGGCCTCGGCCCTCGCCTACGGCCTGGACAAGAAGCACGACGAGAAGATCGCCGTCTACGACCTGGGCGGTGGCACGTTCGACATCTCGATCCTCGAGCTGGGCGAGGGCGTGTTCGAGGTCAAGGCGACCAACGGCGATACGCACCTCGGTGGCGACGACTTCGACCAGCGGGTCATCGACTGGCTGCTGGCTGAGTTCAAGAAGGACCAGGGCATGGACCTCTCGAAGGACCAGCAGGCCCTGCAGCGGCTCAAGGAGGCCGCCGAGAAGGCGAAGATCGAGCTGTCCTCGACCGCGACGACCGAGATCAACCTCCCGTACATCACCGCGGACGCCTCGGGGCCCAAGCACCTGGTCGTGAGCCTGTCCCGGGCCAAGCTCGAGGACCTCGTTCGGGATCTCATCGAGAAGACCAAGAACCCCGTCCTGGCGGCGCTCAAGGATGCCGGCCTCAAGCCGGCCCAGATCGACGAGGTGATCCTCGTCGGCGGCATGACCCGGATGCCGGCGGTCCAGGAGGCCGTCAAGAGCGTGTTCGGCAAGGAGCCGCACCGCGGCGTCAACCCGGACGAGGTCGTGGCCATCGGCGCCGCGATCCAGGCGGGCGTGCTCGGCGGCGAGGTCAAGGACGTCCTGCTCCTCGACGTCACGCCGCTGTCGCTGGGCATCGAGACGCTGGGTGGCGTCATGACCCGGCTCATCGATCGCAACACGACCATCCCGACCAGCAAGTCCCAGGTGTTCTCGACCGCGTCCGACAACCAGGGCCAGGTCGAGATCCACGTCCTCCAGGGCGAGCGCGACTTCGCGACCGACAACAAGACCCTCGGCCGGTTCATCCTCGACGGGATCCCGCCGGCCCCCCGCGGCATTCCCCAGATCGAGGTCACCTTCGACATCGACGCCAACGGCATCCTCGATGTCAAGGCCAAGGACCGTGCCACCGGCAAGGAGCAGCAGGTCCGCATCACGGCCTCGTCCATGCTCAGCAAGGATGACGTGGACAAGATGGTCCGCGACGCCGAGAGCCATGCCGACGAGGACAAGAAGCGGCGCGACGAGGTGGAGCTCCGCAACCAGGCCGAGCAGCTGGGCTACCAGGCCGAGCGCACGCTCAAGGACCTGGGCGACAAGGTGTCCGGGGAGGACCGCGCGGAGATCGAGGCCCAGGTGTCCGCCCTGCGCGAGGCGCTCAAGGGCACTGACACCGAGCTCATCTCGGCCGGGATGGCCAAGGTCATGGAGACGCTCAACCGCGTGTCGGCCACCGCGTACCAGGCATCCGCGACCGAGGAGGGGGCCGGCGACGGCGCCGCGCCCGAGGGCGGGGCCTCCGATGGCGCCGATGCGGGCTCCGCCGGCGACGCCGCGGACGCGGGCGACGAGACGGTGGAGGGCGAGTTCAAGGAGGTCTAGCCGCTGGCGGGCATCCCAAGTCGCCCTCCGCCCAAGTTCCTACGCGACCGCCGGCAGCTCGCCGGCGGTCGTTTGCGGTCTCGCGCTCACGTGCTCCGCCGGGCCCCAGCCGCCGCGATCCGCCGGGCGCCGGCCGCCCAAACGGTCGCGCGGTACGACGATGTGGGCGCCGGGAGCCGCAGCTGTTCACAGCGGGTTGCCGGGCGTAACAGGCCGGGCGCCTGACGCCCGCATCGACCCGGCACGCGCTCGTTCGATCGGCGGGCGCCCAAAGTGGCCCTTGCGGCCCGGGGCCATAATCGTTGGGCGCCACAGCGGAGGAGTCCCTCGATGACCGACACAGCCTGGAGATGGGCCACCCTCGACGAGAAGGGCCTTGAGCTGGTCCAGGAGACGGAACGGACGATCGGCGCCGACGTGGTGCTGGTCTACGCCACGGGCGGGCCGCGCACGGACGGCAGGACGCGTGACGGACTGCTCCCCGCGAGCCTCGACGAGAGCGCGATCGAGTGCCTCCAGGGCATGGAGCAGATGATCGGCGCCGTTGCGGTCGCGTACCAGCGAGCCTGAGCCCGGCGGCGACTTTGCCCCATCGGGCAGCCTGTTCTGCCTTGCGGCGGCTGTCCGCGCGCGCGTCTCGGTGACTACGCTCCCCGGATCTGACGCCCGTCGCAGGATGGGGGCAAGTGATGCCCGGTCGCACGCTGCACCAGGAGATCGACACGGATGGGCGGTCGCACGCAGAGCCGGCGACCGTGCGCCGACCCGGTGCACCCACGGTCGAGCTGGCGCTTGACCTCCAGCGGCAGGCTGGCAACCGATCCGTGACGGCGCTGCTGGCTCGCCAGCATCCGGACGCCGACCGGCCCACGAACCGTGCCCAGATCGCGGCGATGCCGGCGACCCCAGGCACCGTCGCGGCGATGGTCGCCACGGCGGCCCGGGCCACAGCGACGCGCGGCGGGGCCGCCAGCGTGCAGCGCGAGCCGTGCACCGATTGCCCGGACGCCTCCGCACCCGCGGCCCCGGATGAGGCCGACGGTCTCGAGACCTCCAGCCCGGGATGACCGCCTCGACGGCCGTCGCCACGCGGGCTCGGCAAGACGTCCGAGCCGACACGCCGAGTCCCGGCCGATCACCGTCCGGCCCGGCCGAGGCTTCAGGCGTCAGTGAGGGTGCGTCGCACCTGGCAGCGGACTTTGCGGACCAGCAATCGGCGCAGGCAGCGGCGTGGGATCCAGAGGGGTCGTCCATTCCAGGTGCGCCGGTCCGTACCGACGGGACCGGTGGGCCTCCCCTCGCGCGAGCGGGTGGCCGTGTCCGCTGGATGTCGCAGCCGGGCGCGAACGCCAGGGGGCCACTGCTCGATCTGCAGCGGCTTGCCGGCAATGCCGCCGTCGCCCAGGCTCTGCAGCGCGACACGCCTGGGAACCCGCGGCGCGACACCGCCGCAAGCCCGCAGCACGCCCCCGCTCCTGGCGTCCAGCGCCTCGAAATCCCGGGCCTTGGCGACATCGACATCTCTGGCTACATCAGCCGTGCTCTCTCGATCCTCGGTCCCGCCGAGGAATCCCGGGACAAGGCGCGGACAGATGGTCGCAAACAGGCCGACGACGCCAAGAAGGCGTCAGACACGCAGATCGAGAGCGGCAAACACCAGCTCGACGCGGGCAAGGTCGAGGCCGAGCAGGCTGGGGAGGCCGGCTTCTCCGACACGCAGGCCAAGCATGAGGCTGCCGCGACCGCCGGGAAGGAGGACGCCGCGTCCGGCAAGTCCCACGGCGATCACGTCGCCGAGGAGATCAACGGGCTCGAGAGCTCCGTCGAGGGAATGGTCGATCCGTTGGCCGAGGACACCGGCTCCCCTGATGCCGAGGTGGGTCACCAGGCGATCGACAAGGCTGCGGAGCACGCGGTCCAGCCGGGCGGGGAAGCGGCGCACGCCGTGCCAGAAGCGCCTGGGATCGAGACCGCGCCCGGGCAGCTCGCCCCACCCAGCACGGAGCCTGCCGTCTCGCACGGCCCCGGTCCGCCTGGCCCCGGACCCGCGACGCACAATGCCGGCGCGCCGGCACCCGAGACCGAGCACCTTCCTGCCCAGGCTGGCGGGGGTGCCGACCACGGCGTGCCCGGCGCCGAGCCCGGCCCAGCCCAGGAGTCTGGCCTGCCCGGCCCGGGGCAGGTGCCGGCATCTGTCGTCCCTGGCGACCAGCCCGCGTCGCCGTCGGGCGGCCTGCCGCAGGCCAAGCCTGTGTCGCCATCGGGTGGCGCGCAGGAATCCAAGCCCGGTGGCCCCGACGGTGGTGGCGGCGGTTCGGCGGGTGGGGTGGCGAGCCCGGCCGCTCCTACGTGCGCTCTTGTCGAGGCCGTCAAGACCGTCGAGGGCTGGCGCGACAAGGTCAAGGCGTTCGCTGGCGGGGTCATCACCGAGGTCGGGAAGACACAGATCCCGGGTCTGGGCATGACCGTGGCCGAGCTTGGCGCAAAGGCGAAGAAGCTTGCGCTGGGGGTCAAGAAGCGCGTGGACGGGATCAAGAGCAAGGCCGTTACCTGGGCGAAGAAGAAGGCAGCCGGTATCAAGAAGACGATCACCGACGAGCTCGCCAAAGCAAAGCGGGGGATCGACACCGCCGTCAAGACGGTCAAGGGCGTCATCAAGGGTGCCAAGGAGGTCGTGGGCGGCCTCTGGGAGACCGCGAAGAGCGGCGTCAAGACCGCGATCGAGGGAATTCGGGCCGGAGTCACCAGCCGTGTCCGGGCAGCGACCGCGCGTGTTCAAGCTTTCGTGAATGGCCTGCCGGGACCGGTCAAGGGGCTGCTCGGGGCCGTGGGGACCCGGATCCGCTCCCTCGTCGGCGGCGACCCGCTGGGCGACGCCGCTGCGCATCTGCGCGCAAAGTGGCAGGCCGCAAAGGACGGTCTGCGGCAGGCGAAGGAGGGCGCCGCCAGGGTGGTGACCGCCGTTGCGGACGGCGTCGTCAAGGTCGCAGCCGCCAAGTTCCAGGAGGCAAAGACCGTCGCGAAGGCCGTCGTCGATACCGCCAAGACGGTCGCGCCGTATGTCCTGGGTGCGGCGGCTCCGGGTGCCGTCGCCGTTGCCGCAGCAGCGAAGTCCGCCGCCGGCAGATGGGGCAAGCAGCTGCGCGACGGGGCCGACCGGGTGGGCAAGGCGATCAAGGGCGAGGCATGCGAGGCGATCGGCGAGACGGTGGGTCCCTGCCTGGACATGTATCTCCCCAAGCCGGACAACAACCAGAAGGGGTTCGCCAAGCTCAGCGGGCAGGCGGACATCACGGTGCCGCTGCAGGAGGTGGACGTCCCGTGCAACGTCAAGATGGGGCGCGGAGCGTCAGTGTCGGTGGAGCGGTCGCCGTCCGGGTATGGCGTGGCCGTTGACGGCGAGGCATTCGTCTTCGCCAATCTCGCGGCCGGCAAGGAGGGGACCAAGACGGAGGTCAAGGTCGAGCTGCCAACCGGTGGCATGGCCACGGTCTGGGAGCACCTCAGCGGCGTGCCGGCAACTGCGCCGGCAGGCGGACCGGCCCCGGCGGGCGGACCGGCCGCGGCCCCCGCAGGCGGTCCGGCGCCCGCAACGGGCGGTGGTGCCGGCCCGTCGGCCCCTGCCCCAACAGCCCCGACCGCTGGATCACCCGGCACGCCCGGCGGGACCAAGCCCGGAACCCCCGCCCAGGCACCGGGTCAGGCGCCCGGTGGCGGAGGCCCGGATGTCGCAGGGGAGGTCGAAGGTGGCGTCAAGGGTTCCGCGAATCTCAAGTTCTTCTTCCCGACCACGGGGGCCACGACGTGCGAGGGTGCGGGTGGCGTGTCCTCGCTGCTCGGAGCGCTGGGGGTCGCGGCCTCGCTCCCGTCGCCGCTCGACACCCTTGCGCGCTCTGGGGTGGTGGGGTCCTGGGAGGGGAACCTTGTCTCGAACACGGTGACCATGGGGATCGCCGGCGGCGGTCAGGTCGAGGTGTCCGAGGATGGCCTTGGGGCACTCAAGGCCCAGGGCCAGGGCGAGGCATACGTGACCACGGGCGTCGAGCGGCCCGACCAGTCGAGCCTCACCGGCACTCCGACGCACACGGTCGCGGATGGTGCCGACCATACCGTTGACCCGAATCTGAATGGGCCGTACGCGAAGAAGCCCGCCGGATCGGATCCCAACGCGCTCCGCCCCGTGCTGAAGATCGGCACGGCCGTGAAGGGCGAGGCGGCGGTGGAGCTGGCCGCTCCCCAGCTGATGCCCGCCAAGGCCGGCGCTTCCGGGTCGGCCAGGATCGAGGCCCTCCTGCTGTACGACAAGCCCGCCGACCGGATCATCCTGCAGTCGGTCACGGCCTCTGGCGAGATTGGTGTGTCCGTCGGCGGCATCAACCCCGCTCTGGTCGCTTCCCAGCTGGCGACCCCGATCGGTCCGGCAGCGGCCGCCAGGATCACCAGTCTCGGGCTCGCCCACAGCAACGGGTCAATCAAGGCTTCGGTCACGGGCAAAGCCGACAACCTGCAGAAGTACATCGACGCCGTCGGCAGATTCCTCAGCGGCCCTCCGTCGGGAATCTCGGCCTCGGGTCTGGCCACGGCCGTTCGCGCGGTCCACGCCCCGGGCGACTTCTCGACCTCGGTGCAGGTCACCGCGACGGTCAGCGACAAGATCGGGGTCGAGGGCAAGGTCGAGGAGATCGGCAAGGAGGGGATGAAGGCGGGGGTGAGCGCGAAAGGCTCGCTCGAGATCGGCAAGGAGTACCAGCTCTACCCGTCCTGAAACTCGATACATCCAAGGCGCACGTTGCGGCGACCGTCGGTGTAGGATGGCGCGTGACCGACCGACCGGTCGGTCGGTCGCCTGCGAGGACCCCTACGCCATGCCCCGCCCCGATCCCGCCGAGCAGAGCCGCAGCCGCCGCGAGCGGATCCTGGATGCCGCATTCCACGCGTTTGCGACGCGCGGCTATCGCGAGACGGCGGTGGACGATATCGCCGGCGCCGCGGAGACGTCGAAGGGTGGCATCTACTTCCACTTCCCCACCAAGGAGGCCATCTTCCGCGAGCTGATGGGCTCCACGGCGGACAAGCTGGTTGCCAAGGTGGAGCGCGCGGTCGCCCTGGAGACGGAACCGGTGGCGCGCGCCGAGGCCGCGATCCGGACCGTGCTCGCCACCTTCGCCGGGCACCGGACGATGGCCCGCCTGCTGTTCCTCGACACCGTCGGGGCGGGCCGGATCTTCCAGGCCGAGGCCAACGCCCTCCACGAGCGCTTCGCCCGGCTGATCCAGGGGTACCTGGACGAGGCGGTGGCGGCCGGCGCGGCTCCGCCGATGGATACGCGGATCACGAGCATCGCCTGGTTCGGGGCGCTCAACGAGGTGGTGGGACGCTGGCTGCTGGCCGACCAGCCCGGGCGCCTCGAGGACGCCTACCCGGCGCTGCGGGCAGCCCTGCTGCGCTCGGCCGGCGTCTCGGCGGAGCGGATCGGCGAGATCCCCGCGCCGCGAGATGACTGGGACTTCCCGGAGCCACTCCCGTGACGACGCTCCAGCGGCCGGCGGTCCGCCCGGAGGACGAGGCTGCGGCGCTCGGCGAGCGGCTGGCGGGGCTGCTCGACACGGCGCCGCCGACCGACACTCCCTTCCTGTCCGCGACCGTGCCGTCGGGCGGTACCGACCCGATCTCGCTGGTCGCGGCCGCGATCGAGGCCGATCTGGAGGTGGCGCTCTGGCTACGGCCCTCCGAGGGTTTCGCGCTCGTCGGCATCGGACGTGCCTGGGCCGTGGAGCCCGCGGGGCCGGGCCGGTTCCGCGATGCCGAGGCGGCCTGGCGAACCGCGGTGCGCGCAGCGGCGGTGGACCGTCCTGAGGCCCAGGTGCCCGTCGCGGGCCCGGTGCTCGTGGGCGCGCTCGGGTTTGCCGGACGGGTTCCGGACGCCGGTGATCCGTGGGGCCCGTTCGGCGCCAGCTCGCTCGTGCTTCCAGAGCTGATGCTCGCGGTGACGAGTGACGGGGCGTTCCTGACCGGCTCCCTGGCCGGCCACGGAACGGCAGCCGGGATCCGGGCGCTGGAGCGGCGGTGGGAGCGCCTGGCCGCCCGGGCACGGGCCCTGACCCCCAATCCCAACGGGATGGTCGCGATGCCCGTGTTCGCGCCGCTCACGGTTGCGGGCGAGCAGCCGACGCACGAGCACTGGCGTCGACTGGTGGGGATGTTCTCGGGTGCCGTCGGGCGCGGGCGCATCGACAAGGTGGTCCTGGCCCGCCGCGTCGAGCTGCGATCGCCGATGGAGCTCGATGTCGCCAACGCCCTTCGCCGCCTGGCCGCGGGCGCGCCGGAGAGCACCACCTACGCGTTCCGCCGCGACGGGCGCACGTTCCTGGGCGCCACGCCCGAGCGGCTGGTCCGCACCCAGGCCCGCACGTTCCGGACGGTGGCCGTGGCGGGCACCATCCGGCGCGGGGCCGATGCCGAGGAGGACGAGCAGCTGGGGCGGGCCCTCCTCGCGTCCGAGAAGGACCGCGAGGAGCACGCCATCGTCGTGGATGCCATCCGGAACCTGCTGCGACCGGTCGCGGACAGCCTCTCGGTGGCCCCCGAGCCGGGTGTCATGACCCTCCGCTTCGTCCAGCACCTGGTCACCGAGATCGTCGGGACGGTGCCCGAGGGCCGCGGGCTGCTCGCGCTGGGTGAGCGGCTCCATCCCACGCCCGCGGTGGGTGGCGAGCCACGCGACGTGGCGCTCGCGCTGCTCGACGAGCACGAGGGCTTCGATCGCGGCTGGTACGCGGGACCCGTTGGCTGGCTCGGCGCCGACGGGGACGGGGAGCTGTGCGTCGCGCTCCGGTGCGGCATCGTGGACCGGACGCGGGCCACGCTGTTCGCCGGCTGCGGCATCGTCGCGGACTCCGACCCGGATCTCGAGTGGGAGGAGTCCCGCATCAAGCTGCGCTCGGTGATCAGCTCGCTGGGCATCCCCGGGGACGAGCGATGACGCGGGCGGACGGGCTGCGAGCCTTCGTCGACGAGCTGGTGGCGGCCGGCGTCCGGGAGGCCGTGGTGTGCCCGGGCTCCCGCTCGACGCCGATGGCGCTGGCCCTGCGGACGGCGCCGGGGCTCCGGGTGCGGGTGCTGTACGACGAGCGGGCCGCCGGCTTCTTCGCGTTGGGCATGGCGCGCACCTCGAGGCGGCCGGTGGTGCTGCTGTCGACGTCGGGGACGGCGGCGGTCGAGTTCGCGCCGGCGGTGGTCGAGGCGCAGCTGTCGCGGGTGCCGCTGGTGGTCCTCACGGCGGACCGACCGGCCGAGCTCCGCGATCGCGGGGCGCCCCAGACGATCGACCAGGTCCACCTGTACGGACGCGCCGCGAAGTGGTTCGCGGAGCTGCCGCTGCTCGACGGCGAGGAAGCGACGCTGGCGCACTGGCGGTGGGTCGCGGGCCGGGCGGCCGCCGTGGCCGCGGCCGGCCCCGCAGGTCCGGTCCAGGTGAACCTGCCGTTCCGCGAGCCGCTGCTGCCGGATGCGTCGCTGGACGTGGATCCTTCGGTCGTCCTGCCCGAGCGCCCCTTCACCGACGTGGTGACCGGCCCTCGATTGCTCGCCGGCGCGGACCTGGACCGGCTCGCCGAGCGCCTTGCGGGCGCCCGCCGCGGGCTCATCGTCGCGGGTCCGGACGACGATCCGCGGCTGCCGCCGGCCCTGGCCGACCTGGCCCGCGTCACCGGCTTCCCGATCCTGGCCGATCCGCTGTCCGGTCTCCGCACCGGTCCCACGACCGGTCGCGCGTGATCGCCCGGGCCGACCAGCTCTGCCGCCAAGGCCCATGGATCGACGGGCACGCACCCGACCTCGTGCTCCGGACGGGAGCCATGCCCACGTCCAAGCCGATCCTGGAGCTGCTCGCCCGGACTCGCCCGGAGCTGATCGTGGTTGACGGCGATGCCGGCTGGCGCGAGGCGGCCATGATCCCGGTCACGTTCGTCCACGCGGATCCGGCGGCGACGGCCGTGGCGCTCAGCGGGCGGCTAGCGGGCGGCTGCCGGGCTGGATCGCGGCGCGGACGATCGCTGGGCGTCGGACTGGGCTGACGCCGATGCCGCCGTGGTCGCGGCGATGGACCGCTGGCTCGCCGCGCTCGACGAGTCGTTCGAGGGGGCGCCGTGGCCCGTGCTGGCCGACGCGCTGCCGGACGGCGCGATGCTGTGGGCCGCGAGCTCCATGCCGGTCCGGGACCTCGACGCGTGGCTGCCATCGACGGACCGCGCCATCACCGTGCGGTCCAACCGGGGCGCCAACGGCATCGACGGCGTGGTGTCCACGGCGCTCGGATCGGCGGCGGTCGCGCGACGGGCCGGTCGCGCTCGTGGTCGGCGACATCGCCTTCCTCCACGATCTCAATGCGCTCGTCGGCGCTCGGCTCCACGGCCTGTCGACGACCATCGTGCTGGTCAACAACGATGGCGGCGGGATCTTCTCGTTCCTGCCCCAGGCCCGGCCCGGCATCCCGGTGGCGGGCTCGGGGCTGCCCGAGCACTACGAGGAGCTGTTCGGGACGCCGCACGGGATCGACGTCGGGCCGGCGGTCGAGGCGCTGGGGGGCGAGCACCAGGTCGTCGGGCACGGTGACCTCTCGACGGCCGTCCGCGGCTCCCTCGAACGGCCGGGCGTCCAGGTGCTGGAGCTGCGCACCGACCGGGCGCGAAACCTCGAGCTCCACCGGGAGGTCGCCGCCGCGGCCGCGCGCGCCCTGGCCGGGCTGGGAGCGCTCCGCGTGACGCGGCATCGCGAGACCGCACGATCGACTTGCGGCCGTCACCGAGCGCGGGGCCGGTCGGCCGCTGCTGCTCCTCCACGGCTTCACCGGGTCGGCGGCGTCGTGGCGGGAGCACGTCGATGCGTTCGCCGGACCGGTTCCGGGTCATCGCCCCGGACCTCCCGGGACACGGCCGGACGCCGGCGACGCGCGCGTCCCGACGGCATGACGGTCGAGGCGCACCGCGGACGCCCTCGCCGACGCTCCTCGCGCGAGCTGGGCGCGGTCCCGGCGACCGTCCTCGGCTACTCGCTCGGGCGCGCGGATCGCGCTCCGACTCGCCGATCGAGCACCCGGCCAGCCGTCGGGCGCCTCGTCCTCGAGAGCCCGTCGGCCGGGCATCGCGGACCCCGACGATCGAGCCGCCCGCCGGGCCGCCGACGAGACGCTTGCCGACCGCATCGAGCGCGACGGCATCGCCGACTTCGTCGACGGCCTGGGAGCGCAACCCGGTCTTCGCCGGCCACGCCGCCGCGGATCCGCGGCCCTCGCCCAGCAGCGCGCGATCCGCCTGACCTCGCGCCCCGCGGGCCTCGCCGCCAGCCTGCGTGCCGCCGGCCAGGGCTCGATGGAGCCGCTCCACGACCGGCTGAGCGAGGTTGCCGCGCCCACGCTCGTCGATCGCCGGCGCGCTCGACGCCATCGGCCGTCGCGCGCGCCGAGCAGGTGGCACGCGGGCATCCCCGGCGCGCGCCTCGAGATCCTCGACGCCGTCGGCCACACCCCGCACCTCGAATCGCCCGACCGCTTCCGCCGACTCGTGCTCGACTTCACCGAGGAGGATACCCGCCGCATGACCGCGCCCGTCACCTGGACATCCGTCGTCGAGTACCGGGACATCCGCTACGAGCACTGCGGGCACCGGGATCGCCAAGGTCACGATCAACCGGCCCGAGGTTCGCAACGCCTTCCGGCCCCAGACCGTGCGCGAGCTGATCGACGCCTTCGCCCGCATCCGCGACGACGCCTCGATCGGCTGCGTCCTGCTCACCGGCGCGGGCGACAAGGCCTTCTGCAGCGGCGGCGACCAGAAGTACAAGAGCCACGAGGGCGGCTACCTCGACACGGACGGCATCGCCCGGCTCAACGTGCTCGACCTCCAGCGCCAGATCCGGAGCCTGCCGATCCCGGTGATCGCGCTCGTCAACGGCTACGCCATCGGCGGTGGGCACGTCCTCCACATCGTGTGCGACATGACGATCGCCAGCGACAACGCCATCTTCGGCCAGGTGGGGCCCCGGGTCGGCAGCTTCGACGCCGGGTTCGGGGTCGGCCTGCTGGCGCGGCTGGTCGGCGACAAGAAGGCCAAGGAGATCTGGTTCCTGTGCCGCCAGTACAACGCCGCCGAGGCGCTCGAGATGCGCCTCGTGAACAAGGTCGTGCCGCTTGCCGAGCTCGAGGCCGAGGGCGTGCAGTGGGCCGACGAGATCCTCGACATGAGCCCCACGGCGATCCGGTTCCTCAAGTCGGCGTTCCTCGTCGCCACCGACGGCCTGGCCGGGCTCCAGGAGTTCGCCGGCAACGCCACCGGGCTGTACTACACGACCGACGAGGCGCACGAGGGGTCGACGGCGTTCCTCGAGAAGCGCCGGCCGGACTACCGCAAGTACCCGCGGCGCCCATGAGCGACGCTCGCCCGCGCCGCGCCGCCCGCCGCGTCTCCGGATCTGGATCCAGGCCGCGCGGCCCGGCGACGCTGCCCGCCGCGGTGGCCGGCGTGGTCGTCGGGTCTGGGCGCCGCGCCTGGCCGCGGGCGCCCCGTTCCGTCCCGACACCGCCGCTCGGCTGCGTGCTGGTCGCGCTGCTGCTCCAGGTGCTCGCCAACTTCGCCAACGACCTGTCCGACTTCCGCCGCGGTGCGGACACCCCGGACCGGGCCGGACCGGTCCGTGTTGCCGCGGCCGGGCTCGTGACCGAGCGACAGCTGGAGGCTGGCGATCGCCGCTGACGATCGGCGCTCGCCGGGCTCGTCGGCCTGTACCTGGTCCTGGTGGGCGGCGTGGTGCTGCTCGCGCTGGGCGTGCTGGCCGTCGTCGCGGCGCTCGCCTACACCGGCGGCCCGTTCCCGTACGGCTACCGGGCGCTGGGCGAGGTGTTCGTGTTCATCTTCTTCGGGCTGGTGGCCGTGGCCGGCACCGCGTACCTCCAGGCGCTCCGGTTCGACGGCCTGTTCCTGTGGTCGCGCGTGCCCGGCGGCGCGCTGATCACCGCGATCCTGGTCGTCAACAACCTGCGCGACATCCCCACCGACACGGCCGCCGGCAAGCGGACCCTCGCCGTGGTGATCGGGAAGCGGCGCACCCAGGCCGAGTACGGGGCCCTGCTCGGGCTCGCCTACTTCGTGCCCGCGATGCTGTTTCTCGCCTTCATCGGCGGCTGGACGCCATCGGGTGGCGCCGCGCCGCTGACCCCGCTCGTGCTGCTGCCGATGCTGACGATGCCGATGACGTCCTCGCTGCTGGCGAAGGTGCGGGGGTTCGACGAGCCCCGGGAGCTCAACCTGGTGCTGGCCGGGACCGCGAAGCTGTCGCTGGTGTTCGGGCTGCTGTTCGGGCTGGGCCTGGCCTTGGCGGGCTGGGCTCCAGCGGGGATCGGGGCCTGATGGGGACGGTTCGGTTCCACCGGGTGCGGGTGCCGTTCAGGGTCCCGTTTGTCACCGCGGTCGGGACGTGGATGACTCGCGAGTCGTGGCTGGTGCGGATCGCCGATGACGATGGGAACGCGGGCTGGGGCGAGGCCGTGCTCGAGGACGAGGCGGACATCCCGGTCCTTGAGGGGCTCCTCGGTGAGCTGGCAGCCGTGGGGCTGGTGCCGTCGCCGGCGCTCGTCTCGCGGGCTGGGGCTCCCGGTCGGGCATTCCGGGCGGCGCTGGACGGCGCTCGACTGGACGTCCTGGCGCAGCGCCCCGAGGCGAACGCCGCTGACGCCCCGTCCGTCGGCGTCAACGCTGGTCCTCGCCGCGACCAACGTCGAGGCGGCTGCGGCGGCCGCGGCGCGGGCGGTGGAGGCCGGCTTCCGCACCCTCAAGATCAAGGCCGCACCCGACGATACGACCGCGACGCTCGTGGCCCGGGTGGCTGCCGTGCGGGCCGTGGCCGGCGACGAGGTGGCGCTCCGGCTGGACGTGAACGGGACCTGGGCGCTCGAGGAGGCGGTCGAGCGCCTCCGCGCGCTGGCCGGCTTCGCGCTCGCGTACGTGGAGCAGCCGCTGCACCCCAAGGACCTCGCGGGTGCTGCCGCCCTGCGCGGACAGGCGGGGATGCGCGTCGCGGCCGACGAGGCGATCGACTCGGTCGATGGGGCCAGGGCCGTGCTGGCGGCGGGCGCCGCCGACGTCCTGGTGGTCAAGCCGGCCCGGGTCGGCGGACCGGTCCCGGTGACCGAGATCGCGTTGCTCGCGGCTGATCTCGGGGTCCCGGTGGTCGTGAGCTCGATGTTCGAGACGGGCGTGGGCCTGGCCGTGGCACTCGCCTGCGCGGCGACGCTCCCGGACGTCCCGGGGTGGCCCGCGATGGAGCGCGACCACGGGCTCGCGACGGCGGACCTTCTCGAAGACGATCTGATCGTCGCGCCGTTCGTCGTGACCGACGGCCGGATGCAGGCGCCCTTCGGGTCGGGCTGCGGCGGCCTGGGCGTGACCGTTGACGAATCGGCCCTCGATCGCTACGGCGTGGACGACGCGTGACGGCGGCCTGGTTCGCCGACAAGCGCCTCGCGGTGCTGGCGCGCGATACGGGTGCGGCGCCCGCGGTGGTCGATGCGGACGGCGTCCTGGCGTGGCGCGACCTCGACGACCGGGTGTCCGTGGTTGCGCGCTTGGTGACGAACGAGGGCGTTGGGCCGGGAGGGCGGGTCGCCCTGCTGGGCGGGGCGTCGGCGGGCGCCGTGGCGGCGATCCTGGGTGTCCTGCGCGCGGGCGCCGTCGCGGCACCGGTGGCGTCGGGCCTGACCGGGCGCGAGCTGACCGCTGCCACGCGGGCGCTCGATCCGGCGCTGGTCCTGCGGGTGGTCGATCTCTCGGGCCGGGACGCGCCTGGAGAGGCGCTGCCCCCGGTCGTCGTCGGTCGCGATCCCGAGGATCCTGCCCTGGTGGTCGGGACGTCGGGGACGACGGGCCGGCCGCGTGGCGTGGTGCTCTCGCACCGGGCGATGGCCGCGAGCGCCGAGGCCTGGATGGCCATCCTGCCCCCGGCCACGGGCTGGATCCTGCCCCTCGGGCTGGCGCACGTCGCCGGGCTCGGGATCCTGTGGCGGGCGCTCCGGGACGGCGTTCCGATCACGCTGGTGCCGCGCGGCGACCCGGCCGCCCTGCTCCGTGCCCTCGGGGCCGTGCCGGCTCCCAGTCACGTGTCGCTCGTGCCCACCCAGCTCGCCCGCCTCCTCGACATCGCCGGTGGACCACCTCCGGCCACCCTCCGGGCGGTGCTCCTCGGTGGCGGCCCGATCCCGCCCGCCCTCGTGACCCGCGCGCTGCGCGCGGGCTGGCCGGTCGTGCCCACGTACGGGCTCTCGGAGACCGCGTCCGGGGCCAGCGCGCTCGACCCGGAGGAGGCATGGGACCATCCCAATTCCGCCGGCCGGCCGCTTCCCGGCGTCCACCTCGCCATCGCGGACGAGGGTCGTGACGGCGTCGGCGAGATCGTGGTGCAGTCCACCGCGCGATGCTCCGGATACCTGGACGACGGGGCTGGGGCCGCGGCGCCCGACGACCCGCTTCGCACGGGCGACCTGGGCCGGCTCGATGGCGAGGGGCGCCTGTTCGTCATGGACCGCCGTCTCGACCGGATCGTCCGTGGCGGGGAGAACATCGCTCCCGCGGAGGTCGAGGCGGTGATCCTGGAGCACCCGGCCGTCGCCGACGCGGCCGTCGTGGCGCGCCCGGACGAGACGCTCGGGCAGGTCCCGGTCGCGGCGATCGTGCTCCGCTCCGGCGCCCGGGATCCTGGTGACGACGCCCTTGCCGCCCACGCCCGAGCGTCGCTGGCCGGGTTCAAGGTGCCGGCCGCGTGGGCCCGCCTTGACGAGCTGCCCAGGACCCCCGGCGGCAAGCTTCGCCGGGAAGCGGTCCGCGCGCTGCTCGCCGGCGAGCCGGTCGGGGTGCTGGCGCGACCGGGGGGCGATGCCATCGGCTGGCGGGTCACGGGAACCGGACGGCGGCACCTGGTCCTGCTGCACGGGACGCTCAGCAGCGCGCGGCAGCTGGACCGGCTGGCCCAGGCCCTGGCGGCGCCGGGAGACCTGACGGTCCATGCCCTCGACCGGCGCGGCAGCGGCTCGAGCCGCCTGGTGGTCCCGAACCCGCTCGACGTCGCCACGCACCTCGGCGACATCCGCGCCTACCTCGACGCCCGCGCGATCGACCGTGTCGATATCGCCGGCATGAGCTTCGGGGGAGCGCTTGCCCTCGAGCTTGCCGCCCGGTTCCCGGACCGCGTGCGCGCCGTCGTCGCGTACGAGCCACCGTATGGTCCCGTGGCGGACCCGGACACCCTCGCGTGGTTCGGGCGCCTCGCCGCCGACACCACCCGGGCCCACGCCGAGCGCGGCCCGGCCGGTGCGGCCGAGTCGTTCCTGCGCGCGGTCGCGGGCGACGCCGCGTGGGATCGCCTCTCCCCGCGGGGTCGCGCGTTTCTCGAGGGTGAGGGTGACGGCGCCCTGGTCGACTCGAACCTGGCCGGCCTGGACCCTGGCGGCCTCGGCCGGATCACCTGCCCCGTCGTGATCCTGACCGGCAGCGCGTCCGAGCCGTTCTACGCGCCCATCGCCGACGCCCTGGCGGCGCGCATCCGTGGCGCCCGCCGGGATACCCTCGAGGGCCTCACGCACCCGTCGCCCATCACGCAGCCGGACATCGTGGCCGCCACCATCCGGGCCTGCCTGGAGCTTCCCGCATGACCCCGTCCCTGCCGCCGGACCACACGCCGTCGGGCGCCTCCACCGGCGCCGGCAACGCCGCCGCCCCGCCCGAGGTCCAGGTCATGTTCGACCGGATCGCGCCCAAGTACGACCTGATGAACCTCCTCATCTCCGCGTTCCAGGAGCCGCGGTGGCGGAAGCGGCTGGTGGCGCGCTCGGAGCTCCAGCCGGGCGGCGCGGCGCTCGACGTCGCCTCCGGGACGGGCAAGGTCGCGGCGGATCTGCACAGGCGCGTCCTGCCGTTCGGGCGAGTGCTGGGCGTGGACCTGTCGCCGGGGATGACGGCCGTGGCGCAGGAGCGGTACGCAGGCCGTCCGGGTCTCAGCTATGTCGTGGGCGATGCGCTCGCCCTGCCCACCGAGGACGCCACCTTCGACGCGGCGACCATCGCCTTCGGCATGCGCAACCTCCCCGACTACCGGCGCGGGTTCGCGGAGATGGCGCGATCCGTGCGGCCCGGGGGGAAGGTGCTGTGCCTGGAGATCGCGCGGCCGCGGTCCCGGCTGGCCCGGTTCATGCGGTGGTGGTTTGACCGGGTGGTCCCGATCCTTGGCCGGGCTGCCGGGCAGGGCGGCGCCTACGGGTACCTGGTTCGCAGCGTCCAGGCCTATCCCTCGCCCGAGCGGATCGCGGAGATCATGGGCGAGGCCGGGCTGGTGGACGTGACGTGGCAGGCGCTGACCGGAGGGATCGTCACCCTCCACGAGGGAATGGTTCCCGTCCGGGAGCCGGCAAGCGAGGAGATGACTCGATGATCGTGTGCGTGCCCGTGACGGCCGACGGCGCTGTTGACCCCCGATGGGGACGGGCGGCACGCGTCGCCGTGGCCCGGCTTGCCGGCGGGCAGGTCGTGAGCTGGGAGGAGCACGCCGTCGCGTGGGATGCGCTCCACGACGTTGGTACCGAGGGCGGCCACCACGCCCGGGTCGCGCGGTTCCTCCAGGACCACGGCGTGCAGGTGGTGGTGGCCGGCCACATGGGTCCGCCGATGGTCCAGATGCTGGGCAAGCTGCGGATCGTGGCCAGGCTGGGCGCCGACGGGGACGCGCGGCAGGCCGTGGAGGCGATGGCTCCGCTCGAGCACTAGCGGCTCGCTGGGGGTATCGCGCGGTCACGCCGCCGCGGAGGAGCCCCGGCGCGGGGTCGCCGCGTCGCCACCGCGGCGTATCCTGCCCCGATGCCCAACCCGATGACCGCCGCCGCGGAGGCGATTGCTCCAGCGCGCCTCGGCCCCGGCTTCCGCCGGCTGCTCGCGGCCTCGCTGGTCACCAACACCGGCGACGGCATCGCGCTTGCCGCCGGGCCGCTGCTCGTCGCGTCGCAGAGCCGCGACCCGCTGGTGGTCTCGATGGCGTTGCTCGCCCAGCACGTGCCGGTGCTGCTGTTCGGGTTTGCCGCGGGCCTGGTCGCCGACCGGTTCGACCGTCGGTGGGTCATCGTGGGTGTCAACCTGGTCCGGGCGGCTGTCCTCGCGCTGCTCGCGATCACGATCACGACCGGGGTCGTCAACATCGCCGTGGTGCTGGGGGCGTTGTTCGTGCTCGGCACCGCCGAGACGTTTGCGGACGTTGGCAGCGCGAGCATCCTGCCGCGGCTCGTTCGCCGCCAGGACCTCGGCATCGCCAACGCGCGCCTGACCGGGTCGGTGCTCGTGACCAACGAGCTCCTGGCGCCGCCGATCGGGGCATTCGTGTTCGCGATCGGGATGGCGCTCCCGTTCGCGGCCGACGCGGCCTGCTTCCTTCTCGGCGCCGTGATCGTGAGCCGCCTGCAGTACTCGCAGGGGGAGGGGATCGGGCGCCCCATCTCCCGGGGCTGGCGCTCGGACATGGCCGAGGGCATCCGCTGGCTCATGACGCACCCGCCCATGCGCACCCTGCTCATCACGATCGTCGCGTTCAATGTCACCTACGGCGCCGCCTGGGGCGTGCTGGTCCTGTACGCAACCGAGCGGCTGGCCATGGACGCGGTCGGCTTCGGCCTGATCACGACAGCGATGGCCATCGGCGGGATCATCGGCACGGTCATGTACGGGCGCCTGGAGCGCCGGTTCGCGCTCGCGGACATCATGCGCGTGGGGCTGCTGATCGAGACCCTCACCCACCTGACGCTGGCCCTGACGACCCTGCCGGCGGTTGCGCTCGTCACGTTCGTGGTGTTTGGCGCCCACGCGTTCGTGTGGGGCACGACGGCGACGGCGGTCCGCCAGCGCGCGGTGCCCGATGCGCTGCTGGGGCGGGTGACGGGGGTCTACCACGTTGGGGTGATGCTCGGGATCGTGGTCGGGACGCCGATCGGCGGGCTGCTCGCGCGCGGGTACGGGATCACCGCTCCCTTCTGGTTCGGGTTCGCGGGATCGGCGATCCTGGTGACCCTGCTGTGGCGCCAGTTCACCCACATCGTCCATGCCGGTGATGCGGAAGTCGATGGCACGGTTTGACACCGATTGACAAGATCTGACGCCACCACTAGCCTGATGCACATGGGCGACACGCGATACCTGTCGGCGAAGGAGACGGCGGAGCGGCTGGGGATCAGCCTGCGCACGGTGAGGCGGCGGATCGCGGACGGGTCGCTGCCCAGCGTGAAGATCGGTGGCGCCGTACGGATCCCGGCGTCCGCACTGGAGGCGCCGGTACCCACCGCGGGTCCGGGCGCCACTCGTGAGGCCGTCGCGCCATACGCCACCGAGCGCGAGTCACGCGAGGCCTACATCCGGCGCTGGAACCGGGACCACTGGCCGGACACCTATGAGCGAATGCTCGAGCGGCGCCGAGAAGGGTTCGAGCAGCTCGCGGAGGCGAGGAAGCGCACCAGGCCGCCCAGCGGGCCGCACGACACCGTTGACGCCATCCTCAACCAGGTCCGCGACGAATTCGGTGCCCGCCTGCTCCAGTTCATCCCCGAGCGCAAGGAGTCCGCAGAGTGAGCACCGCCGTCATCGATGCGAGCGTCGTCCTGCGCTGGGCATTCGGCGATGAGGCGGACCGCGAGGGAGCCGAACGGGTTGCGTCGGCGATCGCGTCGGGCCAGCTCGACGTCGAGGGTCCACCGAACTTCCTGCTCGAGGTTTGCGCGGCGCTGGTGATCGGGCTGCGGACCGGAAGGATCGACCGCGGCACGGCCGCCATGTGCTCGCCGGCCTTGCCAAGGTGGCGATCTCGGAGGGTGACCCCCATGGGTTCGCCCTCGTCGCGTTCGAGCTCGCGCTGGGCCACGGCATCCGCGTGCCGGATGCCGCGTACGTCGAGGTCGCCCGGCGCACTCGTGCCATGCTGATCAGCGCCGACCGGGCTCAGCTCGAGGCGGCGGCTGCCCTCGGCATCGTGACGATGCCGATCGCGGACGTCCGGTCGGGCTTTCCTGACAGCCCCTGACGCCGGCGGCGCGGTACCATGCGTCGCCCATGCCCGACCCGACCGCGGTGTCTGCGCCGCTCATCCATGCCCGGAACCTGACCAAGCGGTTCGCCTCGCTGACCGCCGTGGACGGCATCGACTTCGACGTTGCCCGGGGCGAGAGCTTCGGGTTCCTGGGCCCGAATGGCGCCGGCAAGACCAGCGCGATGCGGATGATCGGCTGCGTGTCCCCCGTGAGCGACGGGACCCTGCGGGTCCTGGGCCTGGACCCGGCCACGCACGGGCCCGAGATCCGCAGCCGGCTCGGCGTCGTGCCCCAGCAGGACACCCTGGACACGGAGCTGTCGGTCCGCGACAACCTCGTGATCTACGGGCGCTACTTTGGGCTTTCCCGGGCGGAGTCGCGGGCTCGAGCGGACGACCTCCTCGACTTCGCGCAGCTGACCGAGCGAGCGAACGACAAGGTCGAGCCCCTCTCGGGCGGCATGAAGCGCCGGCTGACCATCGCTCGCGCCCTGATCAACGAGCCGTCCATCCTCCTGCTCGACGAACCCACCACCGGCCTGGACCCGCAGGCCAGGCACCTGCTGTGGGAGCGCCTCTACCGGCTCAAGCAACGCGGCGTGACGCTCGTCCTCACGACCCACTACATGGACGAGGCCGAGCAGCTGTGCGACCGGCTGGTGGTCATGGACAAGGGCGGGATCGCCGCCGAGGGATCGCCGCGCGACCTGATCGAGCGCTACGCCACCCGGGAGGTGACGGAGCTCCGGTTCCCGGTGGGCGTCCAGGAGACGCTGGGTGCACAGCTCGACGGCCTGGGCGAGCGCATCGAGCAGCTGCCGGACCGCGTGCTCGTGTACTCGGACGATGGCGATGCGACCGCGGCCGCCGTCCAGGCGCGCGGCCTCACCCCCCAGACCGTCCTCGTCCGCCGGAGCTCGCTTGAGGACGTGTTCCTGAGGCTCACCGGCCGGACCCTCGTCGACTGATGGCCGTCGCGGAGGCTCCGATCGGGCGCGGGGAGGTGCCCGCCACCACGATCCGCCAGGCGCTGGTCGCCGCGTACGAGCACCAGCTGCTCCTGTACCTGCGGACCTGGCGCGGGTCCATCTTCGGCAGCTTCGCCCAGCCGGTCCTGTTCCTGGTGGCCATGGGGATGGGTCTCGGATCGTTCGTGGATCGCGGAGGTGCCGGCGCGCTCGGTGGGGTGCCGTATCTCCAGTTCCTGGCGCCGGCCCTGCTCGTGTCCACGGTCATGCAGGGCTCCGTGTTCGCGGCCACCTTCCCGGTGATGGACGGGTTCCACTGGTCGCGCCGCTACCACGCCATGTACGCCACGCCGCTCTCCCCGTACGCGATCGCGTTCGGGCAGATGGCCTGGATCGCGACGCGGGCGACGCTGGTGGCGGCGATCTTCATCCTCATGGTCGTGCTGCTGGGGGCCGCCGCCACGCCCGGCGTGATCCTCGCCGTGCCCGTCGGGACGCTGACCGGCCTCGCCTTTGCGGGACCGATCGCGGCCTTCATGTCGACCCAGCGCGACACCACGGCCTTCAACTCGATCTGGCGCTTCGGGATCACGCCGCTGTTCCTGTTCTCGGGCACCTTCTTCCCGATCTCGCAGCTGCCGGATCTCCTCCAGCCGGTGGCCTGGGCGCTGCCCCTGTGGCACGGGGTGGATCTTGCCCGCGCGCTGTCCCTGGGCACGGTGATGGACAACCCGCTGCTCCACCTCGCCCACCTCGGGATCCTGCTCACGGGTGCCATCGGCGGCACCGCGGCGACGTTCGTGATGTTCCGGCGGCGGCTGGAGCGATGAGCGCGCTGCTTGCGGCCGGCCGCGTGCTGCCGTTCGGGATCGGCGGCCGTCGTGCCCTCCTGATCATCGAGCGCAACTACCTGATCTTCCGGTCGGCCTGGCTGGTGATCCTGGCCGGGTTCTTCGAGCCGCTGTTCTACCTGCTCTCGATCGGGCTCGGGATCGGGGGGCTGGTGGGCGACGTGCCGGGACCCGGGGGCGAGCCCATCCCGTACGCCCTGTTCGTGGCGCCCGCGCTGCTGGCCTCGGCCTCGATGAACGGGGCGATCGCCGAGTCCACGTTCAACGTGTTCTTCAAGCTCAACTACCAGAAGACCTACGACGCGATCCTGGCCACGCCGCTTGCGACCGGGGACGTCGCCCTGGGCGAGATCGGGTGGGCGGTCATCCGCGCCACCATGTACGCCGTCGGGTTCCTGGTGGTGGTCTTCGTGCTGGGGCTGGTGCGATCTCCGTGGGCGGTGTTCGCCGTGCCCGCCGCGACCCTGCTCGCGTTCGCGTTCGCCGCCGTGGGCATGGCCGCCACGACGTTCATGCGCAGCTGGCAGGACTTCGACCTGATCAACCTCGTCGTGCTGCCCCTGTTCCTGTTCTCCGGCACGTTCTTCCCGATCACCGCCTACCCCGACGCACTGCGCGGCGTGGTCATGCTCACCCCGCTGTGGCAGGGCGTGGACATGATCCGGTCGCTGATCATGGGCGCGGTCGATCCATCGATCCTGTGGCATGTCGCCTACCTGGGTGCGATGGGGCTGGTGGGGCTGGCCGTGGTGGCGCGACGGCTGGACCGGATGCTGCTCAAGTAGCCGGGCCGATGACCGCCGAGCACCCGCCGAACCCCCACTGGCGGCGCCATGTCGTGACGTTCATCGGCGGCCAGACGGTCAGCCTGTTCGGGTCGATGCTCGTCCAATACGCCGTGTTCTGGTACCTCGCGATCACCTTCCAGTCCGGGGTGATCATGACGCTGGCCGCCGTGTTCGGATTCCTGCCGCAGGCCGTGGTCTCGGTGTTCGCCGGCGTGTGGGCTGACCGCACCAACCGCAAGTGGCTGATCATCGCTGCCGATGCGGCGATCGCGCTCTCGACGCTCGGACTCGCCGCCATCATGCTCGCGGGCTACGCGGAAACCTGGGTGATCTTTCTGACCCTCGCGATCCGATCGATGGGTGCCGGCGTCCAGACGCCCGCGGTGTCAGCGCTCATCCCGCAGATCACTCCCACGGCCCAGCTGATGCGGGTCAACGGCATCCTCGGCTCGGTGCAGTCGGCGCTGGCTCTGCTCGCCCCGGCCGTCGCGGGCGCGATCTACGCCACGGCCACGGCGGCGACCGGCGGGTCGGCACGCGCCCTGCTCCCGGTCTTCGCGATCGATATCGTCACCGCGGCGATCGGGATCGCCCTGCTCGCGACGATCCCCGTGGGCGCCGTGCGAACGGCTGCCGACGTGGCGACCGGCTACCTCGATGACCTCGTCGAGGGAGTGCGGTACGTCGCGATGCACGGCTTCGTGCGCTGGCTGCTGGTCGTCTACGCGATCGTGTTCGTGCTCGCCGTCGCTCCGTCGAACCTCACCCCGCTGATGGTGGTCCGTACGTTTCCGTCGGGCGAGCAGGGGGACGTGGTCAACCTGGCCATCCTCGAGATGGTGTTCAGCGTCGGCATGGTGGCGGGCGGGATCCTGGTGGCGATGCTGGCCTCTGGCTGGAACCGCATCACATTGATCGCCGGGTCGTCGCTGGCCTTCGGGGCGCTGTCGATCGTGCTGGGGCTTGCGCCGAACCTCTGGGTCTTCTTCGCGATCATGCTGCTGGTCGGGGTCACGGTCCCGTTCTTCTCGACGCCGTCGATGACCCTGCTCCAGGAGACCGTCGAGCCGGAACGCCAGGGCCGGGTGTTCGGCTTCGTCGGCATCGTCATGGCACTCGCGATGCCGGGCGGGATGCTGGTGTTCGGGCCGCTGGCAGACGCGGTTCGCATCGAGGCGATCCTCGTGGGCTCGGGCATCCTGACGTTCGTGGTCATCGGGCTCGCTCTCGGGCTGCCTGCCGGACGGCGTGCCGTGGCTGCTGCCAACGCCGCGTCCGCCGCAGCCGTGGCGGCCGCAGCCGGAAAGGCGGACGCGGCGCCCGATTCCGAACCACCCCGCCCTGGGTCCTGATCGCGACCTGGATCAGATTCCCCGCTCCTACGCGGGGGTTGTCGGCAAAACCCGGGGTTCGAGTACGCACCGTGCGTGGACGGATCGATCCTGATCCAGCGCCCGATCACGGTCCGGGAACGCCAGGCCCCGTGGGGGCCTCCCGCACCGCAGGTACGATCGCTCCGTGCCCATCACGGATCCCGCGGCCGCGGCTCGCGCGGCAAGCGACCTGCCCGCCCTCGACGCGACCATCTCCGACTGCTTCGCCTGCCGGCGGCTGGTCGCCTGGCGCGAGGAGCAGGCGCGGGTCAAGGTCGCCCGCTTCCGCAATGAGCCGTACTGGGGCCGGCCGATCCCGGGCTACGGCGACCCGCGGGCGCGGATGCTGCTGGTGGGCCTGGCACCGGCCGCCCACGGAGGGAATCGCACCGGGCGCGTGTTCACCGGTGATGCGTCGGGGGACTTCCTGTGGCGTGCGCTCCACGCGGTCGGGCTCGCGGACCGACCGGTCAGCCGGCGCGCGGACGACGGTCTCGAGCTTCGCGGCGTCCGTGTCGCCGCCGCCGTCCGTTGCGCCCCACCGGCCAACCGGCCCACGCCCACCGAGCAGGCCACCTGTCGCCCGTACCTCGTTCGCGAGATCGCGCTGCTCGATCAGCTGCGGGTCATCGTTCCCCTCGGCGCGATCGGCTGGGATGCGACGCTGCGATCGCTCGCCGAGCAAGGGCTCGCCGTGCCCACCCCCAAGCCGCGGTTCACCCACGGGGCGGAGACGGTCATCGGCCCCTACACGCTCGTCGGCACCTACCACCCGAGCCAGCAGAACACCTTCACGGGCCGCCTGACGCCCCCGATGATGGAAGGGGTGCTCACGCGCGCGGCCACGTTCGCCGGGCTCGCGCCGCTCCATCCCTGAATGGGATGACGGAGCGCCCGAGTGCTATCCTTACATCAACGAGAATGTAAGGAGGATGACCATGGAAGTCTCGGCGCGGCTCAGCTCCAAGGGCCAGGTCACCGTGCCCCGCGCGGTCCGCGAGGCGCTGTCGCTCGAGGAGGGGGATCGGCTCGTGTTCCGGGTCGAGGGGGATCATGCCGTCCTTGCGCGGACGCCGGATCTCCTCGCCCTTGCGGGCTCGGTGAGCGTGCCGGCCGCGAAGCGCGGCACGGCTTGGGCGGAGGTTCTGGGCCAGACGCGGCGGGCGCGGGCGGTCAACCGACGGTGACGGCGTTCGTCGACACCAACATTCTTGTCCGCCACCTCACGGGCGATCCGCCCGAGCAGGCGGCGCGGGCAACCCGCTACCTGGCGGAGGCCGATGAGCTGTTGCTGCCCGATCTGATCTTCGCGGAAGTCGCCTACGTCTTGGGATCGTTCTACGAGGCGCCACGGGCCCAGGTCGCGACCGCGCTCCGGTCTGTGTTGGCCTTCCCCGCCATCCGGGTGCTGGACGCGGACCTGCTCCAGCGGACCGTCGAGGTCTACGAGGTCCACCGGCTCGACTTCGCCGACGCCTACCTGGTCGCGAGCGCGGAGCGGACCGGGGTCGGCGCAGTCGCCTCCTTCGACCGGAGCATCGACCGGGTCACCACGATCCGCCGCGAGGAGCCCGCCTGAGCGAGCCGGACGAGCCGCCCGGCCGCCCGGTCGAGGCGGGGTAGGCGCCATAGCCGATAGACTCACGCTCGCCCCATGACCGCTGAACGCGACTTCTACGAGATCCTGAACGTCGAGCGCTCCGCCTCCGACGCCGAGATCAAGCGCGCCTTCCGCAAGCTCGCCCAGCAGTGGCACCCCGACGTGAACGCCGACGGCGAGGCGCAGCAGCGGTTCAAGGAGATCAACGAGGCCTACCAGGTCCTGTCGGACCCGCAGCGCCGCCAGAGCTACGACATGTTCGGGCGGGCCGGCGTCAGCGGTGGGGGCGGCGCCGATCCATTCGCGGGCGCAGCGGGGTTCGGCGGCTTCTCGGACATCTTCGATGCGGTGTTCGGGGGCGGGATGGCGGGCGCCGCAAGGCGGGCCAGGCCGGCCCAGGGCTCCGACCTTCGCTACGACCTCCGGATCTCGTTCGAGGAGGCGGTCCTCGGCGCCGAGAAGGAGCTCGAGTTCCCGGTCCTCGGCCGGTGCGACACCTGCGGCGGCTCCGGCGCGCAGGAGGGCTCCACGCCCACGGAGTGCCCGCAGTGCAAGGGTCGCGGCGAGATCCGGTCGATCCGCCAGACGATGCTGGGCCAGATGGTGAACGTGACGGCGTGCCCGCGCTGCCGGGGCGAGGGCAAGATCGTGGACAACCCGTGCGAGACCTGCCGGGGCGAGGGCCGCACGGAGCGCCGCCGCAGCCTGCGCGTGACGATCCCGGCGGGGATCGACGAGGGCCACCAGATCCGCCTGACCAACGAGGGCGAGGCCGGGCCGCGTGGCGGACCCGCGGGCAGCCTGTATGTCGCGGTCCACGTGGCGGCGCACCCGTCGCTCACCCGCGAGGGGACCGAGCTCTACTACGAGGCGGACCTCTCGATCGCGCAGGCGGCGCTGGGCACCCGGATCCCCGTTCCCGTGGTCGACGGCGAGGACGCCGAGGTCGAGATCAAGCCCGGCACGCAGCCGGGGACGGAGATCCGCCTGCGGGGGCGCGGCGTGCCCCACCTTCGCCGCCAGTCGGTCCGCGGCGACCTCCACGTCATCGCCAACGTCGTGGTGCCCTCCAAGCTGTCGAAGAAGCAGCGCGAGCTGCTCGAGGCATACGCGAAGGAGGCGGGCGAGACGGTGTCGGGGCCCGGGCTGCGCGAGAAGCTGGGCCTGTAGTGCGCGAGGGCGCAGGCGGCGCCGGGCCACTCGGTGCTGGCGCGGACCCGCTTGACGGCCTGGATATGGCCGCGGCCGCGGCCATGCCGGGTGCCTGGCTCGAACTCTCGGTTGCCGCTGATCACGAGGCGGTCGAGGCCGTCTCGGAGATCCTGTCACGGGCCGCACCCGGCGGGACCAGCGTGGAGCCGGCGTTCGAGCTGGTGGAGGAGGGGCTCGCGGCCCGCGTGGACCTCGCCCGCCCGGCGCTGGTGCGCGCCCACCTGCCGCTGCTCGACATCGCCGCCGTCCGCAGTGCCGTCGCGCGGGCCGAGCGGGAGCTCGGCCACCTGCAGGCGTTCGGGTTGCGACCGATCGGCGACCTGACCGCCACGATCATCCACGAGGCCGACTGGGCGAACGCCTGGAAGGCGCACTTCCCCGTGCTCCGGATCGGGCGCCGGATCGTGATCCGGCCGACCTGGCGACGGCATCGCCGGCAGCCCGGCGACGTCGTCCTCGCCCTCGATCCCGGGATGGCGTTCGGGACGGGCCTGCATCCCACGACGCGTCTCTGCCTTGCGGCTCTCGAGGAGCTCGGGGATCGTGGCCTGCTCACGCGCGGTGCGGCGGACGACGGGCCGGCTCGCGTGCTGGACGTGGGCTCCGGGTCGGGGATCCTGTCCATCGCCGCGGCGAAGCTGGGCGCGGGCTCCGTGCTGGCGGTCGACGTCGACCCGATCGCGGTGCAGGCATCCACCTCGAACGCCCGCCGCAACCGGCTCGCCCGCGTGATCCGCGCCCGCGAGGGAAGCGCCCCGTCCGGCGACGGCCGCCCGTTCGACGTCGTCCTCGCCAACCTCATCGCGTCGCTGCTCATCACCCTGGCCGACGGGCTCGTGACCGACCTGCGCCCCGGCGGCGTGCTGATCGCGTCGGGGATCTTCGCCAACCGCGAGGCGGACGTCGTGGCCGCGTTCGAGGCCCGGGGTCTCGTGATCGACCGACGATGGTACGAGGGAGACTGGGTGGCGCTGGAGGCCCACCGGCCGGCGTGATCGACTCCCTGCGCTACGATCCGTCCACCCCCAGCCGGGCCCATCCCCGCGCCGAGCCGCCGCGAACCAGCAGCTGATGCCTGACCTGTCCAGCCTCTTCCCGCTCATCCTCGCGACGCACATCACGCTCGCGATCGCGCTGTTCGTGCCGAGCCTCCTGCTGCCCTTCACGCTCCGGAACCGGCTGGTCAACCCCGGCTACCAGGTGCCGGATCCCGGACGGTTCGTCCACGCCCTGTTGTGGATCCAGGCGCACGGGACCATCGTGATCGGGGCCGGGCTGGCGCTCACCGGCGGCGCGATGATCACGGTGCTCGGCCCGCGGATGCTCGAGCAGCCGTGGCTCCTGGTGGCGCTCGCCACCTACGGGATCACCGCCGTGGTCGCCTTCGCCGTCCAACGGCCCACGCTTCGACGCCTCGTCCGCCGGGACCAGATCGAGACCGACCAGGACCGAGACGCGTGGCGGGCGAATGCGCGCCGCCAGCGCTACGTCGCGTACGGGATCACGACCGCGGTCGGCCTGATCGCCTTCCTGATGTCCACCAAGCCGGCGCTGTGGTGAGCCCGGAGCCCGTCGGCCGTCACGAGCGGGCCGCGCAACCCACCGTGGAGCCCGCTCGTCCCCGCTCGGCCGCGATCGTCAACCTCGGCTGCAAGGTCAACCAGTCCGAGATGGAGGCGGCCGCCCGCCTGCTGCGCGAGGCCGGTATTCCGCTCGTTCATCCGGGGCGCGCCGCGGACCTCGTCCTCGTCAACACCTGCACGGTGACCGCCACCGCCGACGAGAAGTCACGCTCGGCCGTCCGCCGTGCCCGGCGGGCGAACCCCGGGGCGCAGGTCGTCGTGACCGGCTGCTCGGTCCAGGTGGACCCGGGGATGTTCGCCTCGGTCGACGCCGGAGCGCGCCTGGTTCCCAACGAGGACAAGGCCGCGTTCCTGGCGGAGCTGGAAGTGCTGCTGCAGGTCGACGACCAGGGCGATTCCGCCCACGACCCTCATGCGCCGCTCGACGCTGCCCTGCCAACCCTGTCGGGGGTGGAGGCCGTGGCCGCCGCGGCCCTCGACGGGGCTGCGGACGACCGAGCGTCGGTCGAGCGGACCCGCGCCTTTGTCAAGGTCCAGGATGGCTGCTCGTTCCACTGCACCTACTGCATCATTCCCCGGGCCAGGGGGGCTGAGCGGAGCCTGGTGCCGGAGGTGGTCCTGGCTGACGTCCAGCGCGCGCTGGCCGCCGGCCACCGCGAGATCGTGCTGACAGGGATCAACATCGGCACCTACGACGGGGGCTGGTCGGAGCGCGGCGCCCGCGGGTCGCACGTCGCGAGCGCCCTGACCCTTGCCGGGCTCGTCCGGAGGATCCTCGACGAGACGCCGGTCGAGCGGATCCGCCTCAGCTCAATCGAGCCCCAGCACGTGGACGACGAGCTGCTGCGCACCTGGGTTGACGGAGCGCCCCGAACCCTGCCGCACGTCCACCTCCCGCTGCAGAGTGGCGACGATGGCGTCCTGCGCCGCATGGGTCGCCGCTATACCGCCGACGAGTACGCCCGGATCGTGGAGCGGGTCCGCGGCGCGATCCCGGGGGTCGCGGTCCATGCCGATGTCATCGCGGGCTTCCCCACCGAGGACGACGACGCCTTCGCTCGCTCGCTGGCCTTCATCCGTGACCTGGATCTGGCCGGGCTCCACGTGTTCCGGTACAGCTCCCGGCCCGGGACCCCGGCGACGCGCATGGCCGGCCAGGTTCCCGAGCGCACGAAGAAGGGGCGTGCCGCGGAGCTCCTGGCGCTCGCGGCGGAGGCGCGGGCGACGTTTGCGCGTCGCACCCTCGGGACGACGACCGACGTGCTCGTGGAGCAGCGTCTCGCCGACGGTCGCTGGACCGGTCACGCGGAGGACCACGTGCCCGTTGCCGTGGCGCTGCGTCCGGGCGATCCACCGGACCTCGAGAACGCGATCCTGACCGTGCGCCGGACCGGCATCGACGGCGACCTCGCGGAGCGCGTCAGGGGGGAGATCCTGGAGATCGACCCCGCGCCACGGGAGCTTCGGGCGCCGCTCTCGCTGCTCGCGTTGCCGTAGTCGAGGGTTCTCCCCACTTTCGGGCTGGCACCATGGGCATCACGATGCGATCCGTGAAGGTGGCCGTGCTTGCCTGGGTAGCGCTGGCGGTTTGCGTCCTGGCCACGTCGTACGCCCTGAGTGGCACGCTGGACCCTGGCATGTCCACCGATGACAGCCGGACCGTTGTCCTGGAGGTCCAGCCCGGTTACCTCGCCTGGGCGGCCGGGATTCGCCCGGGCCAGCGCGTCGTGGAGTCCCGCTATGGCGACGAGCCCGGCGGCTGGCGGATGGTCACCGAGGACGAGGCGGGGAGCCATGCCCTCGGAGCGGTCCCCTACGAACCGTTGCTGCGGATCTCCGCCATCGCCTCGTTGGCTGGCGTTGCCTGTGCCCTGCTGGCGCTGGTCTTCGTGGGCCTCCGTCGCCGGCGGGCCGCGATGCTGGCCGTGCTGGCGTTCCCGCTCGCGGCCGTGCCGTACCTCATCCTGCGCTCGCCGGTGGACGGCGATGCGGTGGGGCTCGCGGCCGGCGTGCTTCCAGCCGCCTGGATCGCGTCCGAGGCGAGGCTGCGTCCCCGGTCATTGCGCCTGTTGCTCGTTGCGTTGGTCGGCGCCATCGGGCTCGCGAACCTGGTCGGCGTCGCGGCCGGCGTCGGGGTCGCGCCGGCGTTGGGCATCGGCGGCTACCCCCTGGGCCTCGTGTGGCCCGGTGTCATCGTCGGACTGGCCGGTTTGACCCTGGCGGTCGGGAGTGGCGTCACCGCCACCCGGGTCGGAGCGAGCATGCGCGGCCTCCGACCGCTTGATGGGGCCGTCCTCGGGGCGTTGATCGCCGTCGGCCTTCTCGTTTGGAGCCTGGGCCTCGCGGACTGGATCACCCTGGTCTTCGCGCTCATCGCGCTCCTGGGCTACGCCCTCTCCCGGGGGACCGTGACACGCGCGCTGGACCGGGTCCTGCTCGCCGAGCTCCGCGAGCGCGAGGCGCTCCAGGCGACCGAGGTCGAGCGAGCGAGGATCTCTCGCGAGATCCACGACGATTCGCTCCAGGCGCTCGCGGGGGTGATCCAGCAGCTGGAGGAGCCGGCCGCCGACGCCGCCGCGGCTCGTGACGCCCTCCGAACGGTTGCCGAGCGCCTCCGCAGCGTGGCCACCGAAATGCATCCGCCAGTCCTCGATGACCTTGGGCTGGTCCCGGCGATCGAGGCGGCCGCCAATGCGGTGACGAGTCCGCCGGTTGGCGTCGCCATCGAGAACCACTCGGGCTACACGCGCGCGGAGCGCCCGCCGCAGCATGTCGAGCTCGCCGCCTACCGGATCGTCGCCGAGGCGATCGCCAACGCGGTGCGGCACGCCGAGGCCCAGCACATCACCGTGAGCGGTGAAGTCGACAGGAGCCGGGTCTGGATCGAGGTGCGCGACGACGGCGTCGGGATCACCGACGAGCGGGTTGAGACCGCGCTCCGTTCCGGTCGCCTGGGTCTGGCGTCGATGCGGCGCCGCGCCGACTCCATCGACGCCACGTTCGAGGCGGTCTCCATCGCCGCCGGAGGCACTCGTGTGAGCGTCGCATGGACGGCCTGACGACCATCCGCCTGGTCATCGTGGAGGACCATCCCATCGTCGTCGATGGCCTGCTCTCCGCGTTCCGAGACCGCCCTGAGGTCGAGGTCGTCGGCCGCGCCGCGACAGTCGTCGACGCGCGGTCGGTCCTGGCGTCAACGCCGTGCGATGTCGTGCTGCTTGACCTCCGCCTGCCGGACGGCTCGGGGATCGACCTCCTGAGCGAGGCGCATGGCAAGGGCGGGCCGGCCTACCTCGTGCTCTCAAGCTTCCTGACCACCCAGTACGTCTCCGCGTCGATCGCCCTTGGAGCGGGTGGGTTCCTGCTCAAGACCTCGCCCACCGACGCGATCCTTGGGGCGATCACCGAGATCGCCGCCGGCGGACTCGCGTTCACCGACGAGCAGCTTCGCGCGAGCAGGACGGCGTCCTGGGCACCGCTCACGTCTCGCGAGCATGACGTCCTCATCGGGGTCGTGGACGGCCGCTCGAACGATGAGCTCGCTGGTGACCTGCGGCTGTCCCGCAAGACGATCGAGGCCCACGTCGCACGCCTGTTCGCCCGTTTCGGTGTGTCCAGCCGCACGGAGCTCGCGGTCCTCGCTGAGCGCGGCCAGATCCTGGACCTGCCCCACCGGTAGGGAGGCGCGGCGGGCCCGGGGGCTAGGGTTCTCCCCAATGGTCACGCGTGTCGCCCGTTGATACGTTGCGGGTGCGCTGGGGGGCCGCCGAAGGAGCATGCTGCGTGAGGCAGGGGGGGGCCGAGCGCGGCATGCTCTCATCGCAGCTCTGGCTCGTACGGCGACGCTGGGGTGCCCGATCGTGGATCACGGCCGACACGCGTCGGCGTGGCAATCGTCGGGACCTCGGGCCGACCACGTGTCGACGTGGATGGGTTCGTCGTTCTTCGCTGATGGGGGAACGCGGACGCGAACCCGGTGCTTCCCGTACCCTCCCTCGCATCGGTGATGACGGGGTCCGGCCGGGGCGATGGTCGCCGGTCTGGCTGTCGGCGTGGGCGGTGCGCCCGCTCGGGACGGAGACGAGGTGGAGTTCGTGTGCGGTAGAGCCCTGAGATGGCCGTATGTCACTTGACTGCCTGTTCTGCCGGATGGCCTCGGGAGAGATCCCGGTGGCCAAGGTGCACGAGGACGACCTCGTGTTCGCGATCCGGGACATCAACCCCCAGGCCCCGACCCACGTCCTGGTCATACCCGTTGCCCACGTCGGCTCGGCCGCGGAGCTGACTGGGGATGACGGCGGGCTCCTCGGCCGGCTGTTCGAGACCGCGGCCCGGATCGCCCGCGAGGACGGCCTCGACGGCGGCTTCCGGCTCGTGATCAACACCGGACCGGACGGCGGCCAGACCGTGGCCCACCTCCACGTCCACCTGCTCGGTGGGCGGGCGATGGCCTGGCCCCCCGGATGACGGACCCCACGCCGGTGGTCGACGCCAACCCGGCGGCCGACACCAACCCGGCGACCGACGGCGGGCGGGGCGGCCCGCCGGCCTGGTTCACGTTTGCGGCCATCGGCAGCCTGATCGTCGCTGTCGGGATCCTCGTGCTCGCGGTCATGGGCGTGGGCGTCGGCTTCCGGATCGCCGAGCCGACGATCGCTCCCACGGGCCAGGCGAGCGAGGTGACCCGGTCGCTCGTGGTCAGGGCGCTCCAGGCGGCGTCGTTCCAGGTCCAGGACCCGCTGGCCGGCTACCGCCCCGGCGAGAGCCCCGACCTGGTTCACGTTCCCCGCCGGCTCGTCCAGGTGGTGATGCCCGAAGACCCGGGCGCCGGCTTCGTGGTGATCTACGAGCTGCCGACCGCCGATGAGGCCGACCGGATCGGCGGCGCGTTCCTTCGCTACCTGGCGGGCGGCACCGGCGCCGTCCAGTACCCGCGGGATGCCCGGTTCGTCCTGCAACGCGTGGGCCCGACGCTGGTGTTCTACGCTTGGTCCGCCGAGGCGTCCCCCGATGCGCGTGTGGCCGAGCTGGCCGCGGCCCTGGAGACGGTTGGCAGCGCCGTGAGGCCGTCGCCGTGAACCAGACGTTCCGAGCCACGATCATCCAGACCGGCAAGACCGCGTGCGGCATCGAGGTCCCCGAGGCCGTGGTCGCGGCGCTCGGCGGGAGCAAGCGGCCGGCCGTGGTCGCGACGCTCGACGGCTACACGTACCGCAGCACCGTCGCGCCCATGGGCGGCGGGTGGTGGCTGGGCGTGAACTCGGAGCACCGCGAGGCCTCGGGCCTCAAGGCCGGCGACGAGGTCACCGTGACGCTGGCGCTCGACACGGCACCACGCGAGCTGGCCATTCCACCCGAGCTGGCAGCCGCGCTCGACGCCGCCCCGGATGCGAAGATGTTCTTCGACGGCCTCTCGTACAGCAACAAGCGGGTGTTCACGCTGTCCGTCGAGGGAACCAGCAACCCCGAGACAAAGGCCCGGCGCGTGGTGAAGGCGATCTCCCTGATGCGCGAGGGCCGCGTCCGCTGATCGTGGTGGTCGCAGCCCGCCCGCGACTCACGTGGTGCGTCGCCGGGAGGGCCCGCACGCCGCCTGGAGGCACCGGGACGCGGATTGCACCCGCGACCTCGCACGGCGGATCGGTTTCCGACGCGCCACGTGAGTTGGGACCCGCAACGGCTCCCGCCAGCTGGCCGGCTACGCCCCGCTGTCCGGCAGCTGGGCGTCGACGGCGGCCCAGCTCCGGACCTCCGCCCGCTTCACCTTGAGCGTGTGCGTGCGTGGGAAATCCGGGGAGGGCCAGAGCCGCCAGCCGGCGATCCGCTGGTTGGGGCCCAGGGTCGCGTTGGCGGCCTTGACCGCGGCATCGATCTGGTGGCGGAGGCCATCCGCGGCGGCATCCCCGCCCGGCGTGGCATCCCCGCCCGGCGTGGCGCCGCGCGCCTCCGTCGCACTCGCGGGTGCATCCGGGGCAAGCACCACGACCTCGATCCGGCCCGGGCGGGTCTCGATGGCGACGGAGTCCCGGATCCCGGCGACCCGGAGTGCGTTCTCGATGTCCTCCGGGTACACGTTGAACCCGTTGGGCAGCACGATGATGTCCTTCTTGCGCCCGTGGAGGTGGAGCCGGCCGCGCGCGTCGAGCTGCCCCAGGTCGCCCGACCGGTACCAGCCGTCCTCCGTCAGGGCCTCGGCGGTCGCCGCGGGGTTGTCCCAGTAGCCCTTGAACAGGGTCGGGCCGCGGAACTGGATCTCGCCGTCGTCCGCGATCCGCATCTCGACCGGCTTCGGGGGCCAGCCCACGCAGCCCGGCGGATGGTCGGCCATGGTGGTGCATGAACCGGCCGCGGTCTCCGTGGCGCCATACCCCTGGAGGACGATGACGCCAACGTCCTCCCAGGCCTGCTGGAGCGCGGGCGGGAGGAAGGCGCCGGCGGTCACGAGCAGCCGCAGCCCGCCGCCGAGCTTCTCGTGGACGCTCCGGAACAACCGGCGTCGGGCCCAGTAGGGGAGCCGGCGGGCGATCGTCCGCAGACGGGTGAACGACGCGGTCCGGCCCTGCTTCTCGACCTCACGCTCGATGGCGTTCCAGAACAGCTCCACGACCTGCGGGACGAGGAGCATCGACGTGACGCGGTGCCCGGCGAGGCTGTCGAAGATCACGCGCGGGTTGCGAGACCGGACGTACAGGACGTCCGCGCCCACGTCCATCGCGTAGAACAGGCTGACGGCCTGCTCAAGGCTGTGCGACAGCGGCAGCAGCGAGACCAGCCGGTGCTCCATCGGCTTGATGATCCCGTGGAAGCTCATCACGCCGGCGAGCGTGTTCTCATGGGCCAGCATCACGCCCTTGGGGCTGCCGGTGGTGCCGCTGGTGAACACCAGCTGGTAGATCTCGGCCGGCCCCGGGCGCTGCCAGGCGTCGAGCTGTGCCTCCCAGTCCGGCGGGAAGGTGTCGTCGGGGTCCTCGGAGAGCGATTCGATCGTGGTCGTCGGGAAGCGCTCCAGGCCGGCCTCGCGCGGGTCCGGGGCGTCGCGGCCGGTGCCCAGGAGCAGCCGTACCGCGCCCGAGACCGTGATGATGTTCGCGATGGCCTCGGGGCTCATCCGGGGGTCGAGGGGGACGTAGACCAGGCGGGCGATCATCGAGCCGTAGTAGGCGGCCGGCAGCGCGGGCGTCGACGGGGACCAGGTCAGGACGCGGTCGCCAGGCTGCAGCCCGAGGGCGCGCAGGCGCCACGCCGCCAGCCGGGCGCGGTACCGGACCTCCGTGTAGCTCCAGTGGAACGTCGTCCCGTCGTCGCGGCGGAGGCCAAGCGCGTTCCGGTCGCCGTACCGCCGGGCGCTCTGCTCCAGGAGGTCAAGCAGCGTGTCCATGGTGGCCAGATCCTAGTGGGTGCCAGTGCCGGTGGCGAGGTCCGCCCGGCCGGTGAGGGACCTCATCCGACCGACGCGCTGACATGCCGCGTTTCGGGCAGGAGGGCGATGAACGGCAGCGCGAGCAGCGCGACGCCTGCCCCCGCGATCAGGGCGACCTGGAGCCCGATGACCTCCCCGAGGGCGCCGACCACGACCGTGCCGAGGGCGCTCGCCATCGTGATCGCGAAGATGCTGAGTCCGACCGCGGCTCCCCGGTTGTCGGGCATCAGCTCCTGCATCAACACCAGTTGGACAGGCCCCGCGCTCAGCAGCACGACACCGGCGAGCGCGAGCATCGCGAGCATCAGCGGCCCCACCGGCATCAAGAGCGCGAGGATCAGGAGCGGCGGACCGACGCCCGCGGCGATCGCGAGCATCTGTCGACGACCGATCCGGTCCGACAGGGTGCCCCCGGCGAACGCCCCGATCGCGCCCCCAACCTCGAACGCGGTCACGGCGGCCCCCGCGAGGACGAGCCCCGCTCCGGACCGGGTGAGGTACGTGGGGATGAACACGAGCAGGCCGACGGTCGCCATCGAGATCATCGCGCTGGCAGCGGCGAGGAGCAGGAAGCCACGGCGCGCCGATCGCAGCGCCGCCCGCATGGAGCCCGCGGGGTGCCGGACATGGATCGTCGGGCGGTTGGCGATGCGCAGGTAGAGGAGCACGGACACCGCGATCCCGGGCACGACGGCGATCCAGCTCATGCCGAGCCCCACGGCCGACAGCACCGCGGCGATGAGGACCGGCCCGGTGGCCCGCCCCGACTCGCCGCCGGCCATGAAGATGGAGGTCCCGCGGCCCCATCGCGTCCCGGCCGAGCGCGTGACCAGCGCGGCGGCGGCCGGGTGGAACACGGACGAGCTGACGCCGGCGAGCACCAGCAGCAGGGCGGCGACCGCCACTCCGGGCGCGAGGCCGAGGAGGCTGACCGCGATCGCGGTCGCGGCCGGGGCAAGGATGATCCAGTACCGGGTGTCGGCCCGGTCCGCCACGTACCCGAGGATGGGCTGTACCGCCGTCGCCAGGCGGAACGAGGCGGCCAGCAGCCCGGCCACCGCGAGGCTGATCCCAAGCTTGGGGATCAGCAGCGGCAGCAGGACGCCCACGAACGCTGGGTAGGCATCGTGGACGAGGTGGGCAGCCGACAGGGACAGGATCGTCGGGGTGTCGAACGGTGCGGCGGTGGACGGGCGCGGCTCGTCGCTGGCGGGAGGGGTCATGGAGACCCCATTGTCGCGGTTGTGAAGGCCCGGCGAAGCCGCTCGCCCGCACCCGGCGCGTTTTGACCGCCCCCGCGGCGCCCGAGCGGCGCGCGGTCGCCCGACTGACGACCCTTGACCGGCAGGTAGGCGGCAGCGACGATGACCGAAGAAGGCGACGCCGTTGGCTTCACGAGGGGGTGACCGGATGGACTGGGAACTGGTCAAGGCTCGGCGGCGCGGGTATGCGAAGGCTCACGGAGTCGGGGCGATCCTGGCGATGGTCGTCCTGACGATCTGGGCGGTGGCGACCGGGCCGAAGGTTGTCCATGCAAGCAGCCTCGTAGACCTCTACGCCCAATACGCTGATAGCCGGTCGTCGCTCGCCCTGACCGCGATAGCCTTGTGGCTGGGCTCGCTCGTGGTCGGGATCGCGGCGTGGCACCTGATGATCGAACGGCCTCGCTTCCGTGGCGTGACGGATCAGACCTGGTTCGGCGCCGACCGCTTGTTCGTGTTCGTCTCGATGCTCGTCACGCTGCTCATGCCGACCCTCGGGGCCGGAGTCACCATCACGACGGTTCCTGACGAGGTGACGATGACGTTCGTGACCAACCCGGCTGGTGCAGCGCAGTTGGTCATCGCCGTGGCGGCAGTCCTGGCCTACTTCTACGCGGGCTCGCTTGCGCTGGCGGCTGACTGGGCGGAGGGACGTGCCGAAGCGAAGGGGACAGCCCCCGCCTGACACCTCCCCAGATCGTTGGTCGCGCGACGCGAACGGCGGGATGGCCCCCGGCTCTATGGCACGGTCGGGGTGGGACTACCTGACTGTGCCCGCAGCCGCTCCCTCGCTGGAGAACCTCCGCACGCACCCAGCGCGTTTGACCACCCCCCGGTGCCCGCGTACACTCCGGCGGCCTGCCGGCTGGCTTGGCGCGCGTTGTGCGCGCATGGTCGCCGGGACGCCATCCGCGCCGTCGGGCATCGCGCGTGGGAGGCGGGTACGAGACTCCTGCCCGAGGAGGTGAACCGGATTTGGCCGAAGTCCGAGTGGGTGAGAACGAGACGTTCGAGAGCGCCCTCCGCCGCTTCAACAAGAAGATCCAGCAGAGCGGGATCCTTGCCGAGGCTCGTCGTCGTGAGCACTACGAGAAGCCGTCGGTGAAGCGCAAGCGGAAGGAAGCGAAGCGCAAGAAGAACGCGCGCGCGAGCCAGGGCTGAGCCTCCCGGGCACCGCGGCGGGTCGCATGACGATGACGCCGCCACGGTTCCCACGGCCCACCCGAACGCGTCGAACCCGGGAACCCGTCCCAGAACCCACCGTCGGCGCAGCTCGCCGGCACGGAACGACGTCGGGGCACAACGACGACGCCGTGACGCCCGAGGAGCCATCCGGTGACCCTTCGCGAACGACTCCATGCCGACACGATCGCCGCGATGCGATCGCGTGATGCGCTGCGTCGCGACGTCCTGCGCATGGTGCAGAACTCGATCTACAACGTCGAGAAGAGCAAGCGGATCACGCTCTCGGACGAGGACCTCCTGGCGGTCCTGACGCGTGAGACGAAGACCCGCCGCGAGAGCGTCGAGGCCTTCCGCGGCGGCGGTCGCGAGGACCTGGCGGCGAAGGAGGAGGCCGAGATCGCCATCCTCGCCGAGTACCTCCCGGAGGGATTGACCGAGGACGAGCTGCGAACGCTCGTCGACCAGGGCGTGGCCGAGACGGGGGCCGCCTCGGCGCGGGACCTTGGCAAGGTGATGGGCTGGCTGTCGCCGCGGATCCGCGGCCGTGCCGACGGCAAGGTCGCTGCCGGCCTCGTGGCGCAGGCGCTCGCCCGATCGGACCTGGCCGCACACGACACGGAGCATTGACCACCTTCGTCGGAGGGGCATGACCATGCTCGCCACATCCGCGGAGCACACGAATCGCTTCACCCGCCGCGACGCGCTGCGCCTGATCCTGGCCTCCGTCCTGCTGGTCGCCGCGATGTCGCTGATCCTGGGCCTGGATTTCCTGCCCGCCCAGACGCAGCTCGAGGTCGACAAGCCCGCGCCGTCCAATGTCCAGGCACCGCGCGCCGGCCAGTACACCAGCGTCATCCTGACCGAGCAGCAGCGCCAGGCTGCCCGCGACGCCGTCGAGCCCCAGTACGACTACACGATCGAACGCGGCACCGTCGTGGCCGCGGCCCAGCTGCGAGAGCTGGAGCGCAAGCTCGCCCCCATCGACTCCGCGTTCCGGCCGGAGGTCAACGCCGCCGACCGCACCCTGATCCTCAGCTCGGTCCAGGTGGCTGGGCTTGGCGAAGACAATCGGGCCACCCTCGTCGGCCTGTCCGCCGCGCGCTGGGACGCCGTCCGCGCCGAGAGCTCCAGGGTGCTCGACACGGCGGAGCGGTCAGAGCTGCGCGACACGGAGGTCGCGCTGATGCGCGACGGCCTCGAGAGCCGGTTCGCGGGGGACCTCTCCTCGGCCGAGGTGTTGCTGGGCGCCTCGCTCATCCGCCCCCTGATCGTTCCGAACTCGTCGTTCTCCGAGGAGCTCACGGCGCAGGCACGCGACCGGGCCGCCGAGGGCGTGGCGGACGTCGTCAAGACGTGGCAGCGTGGCGAGACCATCGTCCGCAGCGGTGACCGCGTGGACGCGGTCGCGTTCGAGGCGATCGACTACTTCCGCCTCAACGAGGGCGGCCTCGACGTGGCCCGCCTGATCGGGTTCGTGATCCTCTCGATCCTGGTCATCGCGCTGATGCTCACCTGGATCTGGCGGTTCCGGCGGGAGTTCTGGCATCGCAACAACGTCCTGCTGCTCCTGAGCCTGCTGCTCCTGGTCGCGGTCTTCGCCCTCAAGCTGACGGCCGGCCGCGCCTGGCTCCCGTACGCCCTGCCGCTGGCCGCCGTGGGGATGCTGGTCACCGTGCTGCTCGACGCGGGCGTTGCCATGGTGCTCGCGGCGTTGATCGCGATCCTTGCCGCCACCGTCAACGGCGTGGCGGGGGGCAGCGCGGCGGGTCTCGAGCTGGCCGTCTACACGATGCTCGGCGGGGTGGCGGGGATCGTGGGCGTCCGTCGAGGCGACCGGCTCGCGGTGTTCGTGCAGGCGGGCGTCGGCGTGTTCGTGGTCCAGGCCCTCGCGGTGGGCGTGTTCGCCCTGCTGGGCGACCAGGACATCCGCGGCATCCTGGAGCTGGCGGCGGCTGCCGCCGTGTCGGCCGGTGGCGCCGCCGTGGCGGCTGTCGGCTCGTTCGCCGTCATCGGTTCGGTGTTCGGGATCGTGACCGTGTTCCAGCTCCTCGAGCTGGCCAACCCGTCGCAGCCGCTCCTGCGCCGCCTCCTCGTGGAGACGCCGGGCACATACCACCACAGCCTGATGGTGGGCAACCTGGCCGAACGCGCCGCGGAGGTCATCGGCGGAGATCCGCTGCTTGCCCGCGTCGCGGCGTACTACCACGACATCGGCAAGCTGGCCAACCCGGCGGCGTTCATCGAGAACCAGGCCGGGGGCGACAACGTCCACGACGAGCTGGACCCGGAGACCTCCGCGCAGCTCCTCAAGAGCCATGTGTCCGCGGGCATCGACATTGCCTACAAGAACGGGCTGCCCAAGGCGCTCATCGCGTTCATCCCGCAGCACCACGGGACGGCGGTGATGTCCTTCTTCCACGCCCGGGCGCGGGAGCACGCCGCGGCACCGTACGGGGGCCTCGAGACGGCCGAGGGCCGCAAGGCCGCGGACGCGGTGGACGCCCGCAAGTTCCGGCACGGCGGGCCCAAGCCCCAGTCGCGCGAAGCCGCGATCATCATGCTCGCCGACTCCGTGGAGGCGTCCGTCCGCTCGCTGGCGTCGCGCGACGAGGCGGCGATCCGGGCGATGGTCGCGCGGATCATCGAGGAGCGGATCAGCGACGACCAGTTCGACGAGTGCGACCTCACGCTCCGGGACATCGAGCTGATCCGCGAGGCATTCGTGGCCCAGCTCCTTGGCATGTACCACCAGCGCGTCGCGTACCCGCAGAACAAGGTCGTGGAGCTGGAGTCGCGGCGAGCCTCCGGCGACGACACGTAGCCGCTGCATGCGCAGCCACCACCTGGGGCCCTGGCGGATCGACATCGAGTGGCGGGATGGCGTCGGCCGTCTGCTGCCGGCCGACGGTGCTCGCCCGCGCGGCGGCGGCGGCGCTCGACGCTGGCGGGTGCACCCCAGCCCGCGAGCCTCGGTCTGATCCTTTCCGGACGACGCGGAGCTCGCGGAGCTCAATGCGGCCCACATGGGCAAGGACGGCCCGACCGACGTGCTGTCGTTCCCGCTCCTCCCACCCGGGACGTTCCCGCCGCACCCTGGCCGCGAGACGGGTGATCGCGCTGCCGCCGCGCCGTTCCCCCTCCCGCCCGGATCCCGGCAGCACCTCGGCGACATCGTGGTCTCCGTGGAGCGGGCGATCGACCAGGCATCCGAGGGCCGGGGCGGACAGACGGGTGACGTGCACTGGGACGCCCGCGACGAGCTGCGGCTGCTGGTAACGCATGGGACCCTGCACGTGTGCGGCTGGGACCACGCCGAACCCGTGGAGGAGGCCGCGATGCGGTCCCTGGAGCGGGAGCTGCTCAGCCGCTGAGGCCGGCGGCCGGGCGTCCAGTCGAAGGCTCGGCGCGGTACCATGGCGCCAAGCCCCGTCGGACGCTGTCCCGGGGCCGTTCGCCGTGCTCGCCAGGAGACCCGAACCGCCCGTGAAGCTCATCGTCGGCCTGGGGAATCCGGGCTCCAAGTACGCGGAGACGCGCCACAACATCGGCTGGATGGTGCTCGACCGGATGGCCGACCGCGCCGGTCGCTCGGGCCGTGGTCGCAACCGCGACGCCTCGTCCACCATCGAGCTCCGGACGAACGGCCTGGAGCTGGTGCTGGCCAAGCCGCAGACCTACATGAACGACTCCGGGCGCGCGGTCCGCAAGCTCCTCGCGAGCTACCACGTGCCGCTCGTGGAGCTGCTGGTGGTGGCGGACGACTTCGCGCTGCCGTTTGGCAAGCTGCGCTTCCGCGAGGCCGGCACGCACGGCGGCCACAACGGGCTTCGCTCGATCATCGACGAGCTGGGAACGGAGAAGGTCTCCCGGCTGCGGATCGGGATCGGGGAGCCGGACCGGGGGGCGATCGACCACGTGCTCAGCCAGTTCTCCGCCGAGGAGCAGGCCCGGATGCCGATCCTGCTCGATGCGGCAGCCGACGCGGTGGAGGCATGGGCGCGCGAGGGGACGAGCAAGGCCGCCAACCGGTTCAACGCCTGGGAGCTCCAGTCGCCCGCCGCCGATGCCGATGGGCCCAAGCCCGGCGAGGTGGGTGGCCCGGCCGACGAGGGCGGAATCCGGCGGACCAAGACCGGCTGGCGCCGCATCCTCGGCGGCGGCGACGACCGCGAGGATGGCCGAGGTCACCGTTGAGCACCGGCGACCGCTACCGGGGGCGGACCACCCGCCAGCGCAACGTCGCCGAGCGGGTCGCCCGGGAATGGGCCGAGCGGCGGGCCGCCGCGGAGGTCCGCGAGCAGGCCACGGACCTCGATGCCGCATCGGCCGAGGCGGAGGTCGAGCTGCTCGACCCGGCGGCGCACCGAGACGCCGCGGGTGTCGCCTCCCCACGTCCCCGGCGGGTCCGCCGGCCGGCTGAGACGGCACGGGCCGGCGAACGGTCGGGCTCGAAGGGCGCCGGGCGGCGCGTGCCGGACCTCGCGGTGCTGCCCGGGCTGCTCCACCCGACCGGCTCCTTCGCAAGCCTCCGCGAGCGGCTCGGACCGCTCGAATCGCCCTCGCTCCACGGGCGGCACGTGGGCCTCACCTCGGTTCCCCACGGCGCCAAGTCGTACCTCGCCGCGTCCCTCGCGCTCGCCGCGCATGGCGAGCGGATCTGCTGGGTCGCCCGCGACGCGGAGATCGGTGATCGGGTCGCGGAGGAGCTTGGCGCGTGGCTGGGCGACCCCGAGCTGGTGGCGGTGCTGGAGCCCAGGACGTCGCTCGCGTACGAGCGCTCCGAGCTCGTGCCCGACGAGACGGCGGCGCGGGTCGCGGCCCTGGCCGCCTGGCGCGCCGGGCGGGCCCGGGTGCTCGTGGCGTCGGTCCAGGCGCTGCTCCAGGCGACGCTCGCGCCGGCCGACCTGCCGGCCGAGCCGAGGATCCTCCGCCCGGGCTCCCGGCTCTCGCTCGACGCGCTCACGAGCGAGCTGTTCGACCGGGGCTACTCGCCGGTCCTGGAGGTCGCGGGACGGGGCGAGTTCGCCCGGCGGGGTGGCATCGTGGACGTGTTCCCGCCCTCGGCGCCATTGCCGGTGCGGATCGAGCTCTTTGGCGACGAGATCGACAGCCTCCGGGCGTTCGACCCCACCGACCAGCGGAGCGTCGAGCCGGTCCGTGAGCTGGAGCTGCTCCCGGCGACCGAGTTCCTGCTTCCCGACGGGGGCGCGGACGAGATCCGGGCGCGGCTGGGCCGGCTGGGCGCGCGGCTCCCGGAGCGCCTCGCCCTGGACCTGTCGCGCTTCGCCGGAGAGGCGTCACCCGAGCGGCCCGCCACGCCCCACGCCGGTCGCGCGCTGGCAGCCGGGGACGCCGCCGAGGTCTGGTCACGGCTGATCGCCCCGTCGACCGGCCTCGACCACCTCGACCCCGACACGCTGTTCGTGCTCGACGAGCCGGGTGACCTCGCCGACGCGGCGGACTTCCTGTGGCGCCAGGCGGAGGAGCGCCACGCATGAGCTGGTGGACCAGGGCGAGCTGCCGCGGGACTGGCCGCAGGGCTACCTGCCACCGCGCGACTGGAAGGCCCGGCTCCACGGCGCGCGAACGCTGGAGCTGACCTGGCAGAGCGAGGCCGCGGACGCCGCCGGGATGGCGTTCGCGTCCAAGGGGCTGACATCGGGGGACCTGTTCGGCTGGCGGGAGCCCGTCCTGCCCCCGGGCCGGACCGAGCGGCTGGTCGACGGGGTGGAACACTGGCTGGGCGAGGGCCGGCGCGTGGTGCTCGTGAGCGACCAGGCGCCCCGCCTGTCGGAGCTGCTGGGCGAGGCCGGCCATCCCGCGGGCATCGTCAGCCGGATCGCCGAGGCCCCGCCGCCGGGGGCGATCGCGCTGGTGGAGCGGAGCCTCAACGGCGGCTTCGAGGGCGGCCCGGACGGCCTGGCGGTGGTCACGGACCGCGAGCTGTTCGGCAGCGTCCGCGTCCGGCGGCCAAAGGCGATGCGCCGCGTGGTCCCCCGCGACATCCTCGAGCGCCTGACCCCCGGCGACATGGTCGTGCACATCGACCACGGCATCGCGCGCTACGAGGGGATGCTCCGGCGCGGCGTGCCCGGTGAGGAGCGCGACTACCTGGAGCTCTCGTTCGCGGCCGCGGACCGGATCTTCGTTCCGGTCGAGCAGATCAACCGGGTCAGCCGGTACAGCGGCGGCGAGAATCCCCAGCTCTCGCGCCTGGGCGGCACGGACTGGCTGCGCACCAAGCAGCGCGTCCGCAAGGCGGTCAACGACCTCGCGGAGGAGCTCCTCAACCTGTACGCGAAGCGCGAGGCCGCAGCGGGCTTCGGGTACGCGACGGACACGCCGTGGCAGGGCGAGATGGAGGCGTCGTTCCCGTACGAGGAGACGCCGGACCAGCTCCGCGCCTCGGTCGAGGTCAAGGTCGACATGGAGGCGCGCAAGCCGATGGACCGGCTGGTCGTGGGCGACGTTGGCTACGGCAAGACCGAGGTGGCGCTGCGAGCCGCGTTCAAGGCGACGCAGGACGGCAAGCAGGTCGCGGTCCTGGTGCCGACGACCGTGCTGGCCGGGCAGCACTTCACCACGTTCTCCCAGCGGTTCGCGGCGTTCCCGCTGACCGTGAAGCTGCTGTCGCGGTTCGTGGGCGCGAAGGAGCAGGCGGCGACCATCGACGGCCTGGCGGCCGGGACCGTGGACATCGTGATCGGGACGCACCGGCTGCTGTCGAAGGACGTCGCGTTCCGGGACCTGGGCCTGGTGGTGGTCGACGAGGAGCAGCGGTTTGGCGTCGCGGCCAAGGAGCGGCTCAAGCAGCTGCGCTCCGCGGTGGACGTGCTGACCATGTCCGCCACCCCGATCCCGCGGACGCTCAACCTGGCGCTGGCCGGGATCCGGGACCTGTCGGTGATCGAGACGCCGCCGGAGGATCGGCTGCCGATCCAGACCCGCGTGGCGGAGGCATCGGCCGGCCTGGTGCGGGACGCGATCCTGCGCGAGCTCGATCGCGGCGGCCAGGTGTTCTACGTCCACAACCGGGTCGAGACCATCGAGGCCCAGGCGGAGCAGCTCCGCCGGCTCCTGCCCGGGGCCAGGATCGTCGTCGGGCATGGCCAGATGGGGGAGGGCACGCTCGAGAAGGTGATGCTCACCTTCGCGGACGGCGCCGCCGACGTCCTCGTGTGCACCACGATCATCGAGTCGGGGCTGGACATCCCCAACGCGAACACGATCGTCATCGACCGCGCGGACACCCTCGGCCTCGCCCAGCTGTACCAGCTCCGGGGTCGGGTGGGCCGGTCGTCCCGGCGCGCCTACGCATACCTGCTCTACCGCCGGCGCGAGCGGATGAGCGAAGAGGCGCGCAAGCGGCTCCAGGCCATCTTCAACGCCTCTGAGCTGGGCGCCGGGTTCCAGATCGCGCTCGCGGACCTCGAGATCCGCGGGGCCGGCAACATCCTGGGCGGGGAGCAGAGCGGGTTCATGGCCTCGGTGGGCTTCGACCTGTACTCGCGGCTGCTGGGCGAGGCGGTCGAGGAGGCCAAGGCGCGTCGCGAGGATCGCGAGCCGGTGCGGGACGTGCCCCAGGCCGTGGTGGACCTGCCCGTGGACGCGCACCTGCCCGATTCGTACGTGCCCGACGAGGCCCAGAAGCTGGAGCTGTACCGGCGGCTGGCGAGGGCGCGGTCGGCCGGTGACGTCGCCGCGTTCCGCCAGGAGGTCACCGATCGCTACGGCCCGATGCCGGCGCCCGTCCTGCGGCTGGTCGAGGTGGCGGAGCTGCGACTCTCGGCCGAGGGCGCCGGGGTGGCGTCGCTGTCGCGCGAGGAAGGGTGGCTGGTCGTCCGCTTCGGTGCCGGGCTCTCCCGCTCCACCGCGATGCAGCTCCTCTCGCCATCGTTTGGCGCCCCGCTGCCCGGCGTGCGACCCGGGGACATGACGTTCGCGTCCAACCAGGTGCGGATCCGGCTGCCGAAGGATGCGCTCAAGGGCTGGGTGCTGACGCAGGCGGTGGTCTCCCGGCTGGTGGCGGCAGCGGGAGCGATGGCCGCAGGGGCGACGGCAGGATGAGCCCTCGACCCAACCGTCCGATCGACATCGGCCTTCGGCCGTGGCGCCCAGACGACCTTGAGCTCATGACCCGACTCTTTGGAGATCCCGCCATGACCACCCACCTCGGTGGGCCGGAGTCGCCCGAGCAGCTGCAGTCACGGCTCGATCGCTACCTGGCGACGACCTCCAGGGACGACGGGTTGTTCGTGATCACCGCCGGACCGGACGGCGAACCAGCCGGCACGGTCGTGTTCTGGGCACACACCATTCGTGGCGAGCCGGCACTCGAGATCGGCTGGAGCGTGCTCGCAGCGTTCCAGGGACGCGGCATCGCGACCCGCGCCACGGCTCGCTGCCTCGAGATCGCGGCCGCCGAGACCGGGTACCGGACCATCCACGCCTTCCCGGCGGTGGACAACGCCGCCTCGAACGCGGTCTGCCGCAAGCTGGGCTTCGAGCTCGTGGAGACGACAGTCGTCGAATATCCGGTTGGGCACATGATGACCTGCAACGACTGGTCGCTCGAGCTGGACCGCTTTCGGCCGGGCCCGTCCGCGGGATCAGGGGAGCGATGACCGAGAAGTCGCGTCTCGATGGGCTGCCCCGCTGGGGGTTCGCGTCGCCGGGCGGACCTAGCGCCATGCCGCAGCTCGTGACGCCCGATGTTCGCTATCGGCGATCGTTCGCCGCCGCGATGGAGGAGTCTCGGGCGGAGGGTCGGGGATCGGCTGACGACCGATCCGTCATCGGCCGCTACCTGCGGGACCATCCGCAGGGGCTGGCCAGCGACGAGGTCTTCGGTGGGCTCGTCGCCGCGATCCGGGCGGACCGGCTCGAGGACACGCCACGCCCGCCGGGCTTCGTGCCGGGCACCGAGCTGTGGTGGGTCGATGGCGACCAGTACCTCGGCCGGGTCGGCGTGCGCCACCGGCTGACGCCGGTGCTGCTCGAGATCGGCTACATCGGCTACGACGTCCGGCCCTCGGCCCGGCGGCGCGGTCACGCGACCGAGATGCTCCGGCAGGCGCTGCTCGTGGCGCGCGAGCTTGGCATCGACCCGGCGCTCGTCACCTGCGACGTCGACAACGAGGGCTCGCGAACGGTCATCGAGCGCAATGGCGGTGTCCTCGAGGACGAGCGCCAGGGGAAGCTGCGCTACTGGGTGCCGACGACGGTGCGCGATGCGTGACGGGGCCGTGCACGAACTGCGGGACCACGAAGGGCGGCCGATCGACTTCGGGCGGGCGGCAGTCGACTACGACCGCTACCGTCCCGGCTTCCCCGACGACTTCTTCGATCGCCTCGGGCAACTGGGCTGGATCGAGCGAGGCATGCGGTCGCTGGACCTCGGCACCGGCACCGGCTCGCTTGCCCTCGGATTCGCCGCCAGGGGACTGCGGGTCACCGGGCTCGACCTCGCCCCGGACCTGCTCGACGTGGCCCGCCGCGCCGCCGCTGATCGCGGGCTCGAAGCCGAGTTTCTCGCGGGTGCTGCCGAGGCCACCGGGCTGGACGACGCCAGCTTCGATCTCGTGAGCGCCGGCCAATGCTGGTGGTGGTTCGACAGCGACCTCGCTGCCGGGGAGGCCGCCCGGCTGCTCGTGACCGGCGGACGCCTGCTCATCTGCAACTTCAGCTACCTGACGCTGACGGGCAACGTGTGCGCCCGATCCGAGGCCCTGGTGCTCCAGCACAATCCCGGCTGGACCATGTCCAGCTGGACGGGGGTCCACCCGGAGCAGGTCCGGGCGCTCGACGAGGCCGGTTTCCGGAACGTGGAGAGCTTCAGCTACACCGTCGATGTCCCCTTCTCGCACGAGGCATGGCGCGGCCGCATGCGGACCTGCAACGGCGTCGGTCCCTCGCTCGGGCCTGCCCAGGTGGAGCGGTTCGACCGCGATCTCGGCGCCCTTCTCGCGGCGGAGTTCCCGGGCGAGCTGTTGATCCCTCACCGGGTGTTCGCGACGAGTGGCCTGAAGCCCTGAAGTGGCCCCAGTCCATCGATGATGAGTGTTCAGGCGACATCACCCTCGCGGACGAGGAGGACACGGCTCGGCTCCGGCGGCGATCCGGACACGCCTATCCGACTGACTCCGCAGCCACCACAGGTTGTGGTTCGGCGACAACCGGCATCTTGACGACCGAGAGCCAGTCGCGCAGGCTCGCGGTAAGGGGCCGGACGGTCCCTCCCGGCCGCTCCGAGGGGCGCGGCTCGCATCTCCAACAAGGACCCCTGCGTTGCGCCTTCGCCCTGGCTTCGCCACTGTCACGCTCGCCCTGGTCATGGCGCTGTCCCTCGCAGGGTGCGGCGCGAGCGAGCCGAAGGTCGTATCGGACATCGAGGCAGCGGCCATCGCGATTGTCGGTCGCGGAAATGTCCGCGCTGACCACTTCGACGGCGAGCCAGACGGGTGAATCGTCTTCGTCGTCACCTTCGAGCCGGACACGGTGCGCGACGCGGTGTTGGCGCTGTTCGACGGACGGGGCTACGCCATCGAGCAGTCGGGCTCGAAGACGCTGGTCGCCGGCGGACTCTGGATCGAGGCAGGGGAGGATGATCTATACACGGTGAACGTGTGGGTGCCCACAAGCGCCCTCGGACAGGACGGCTACCCAGCGAACTGACGTGCTCCCCCGCGCGGGAGACTGAGCGGCCTGAAGCCCTGAAGTGGCCCCAGTCCATCGATGATGAGTGTTCAGGCGACATCACCCTCGCGGACGGGACGCACCCGTTATCGGGGGAGGTGACGATACTCACAGAAGCGCGCCAACTTGTGCCCCGACTGCTCTTGGGTGACGATGGAGCGAACGTCGGTGGAGACCCGACCAGGAAGGGGGACGAAGTGCGCGTTTTGCCGTTCTTGCTGGGGACGCTCCTGGTCGCGGCTTCCATCGGGGCATGCCGACAGCGCGACGACGTGGCTGACGGCTTCCCTCGGCGCGTGCGTGAACTTCGACGGGTCGCCGGATGGCGACCACCAGCAGATCGGGAACGCCGACTGCTCCGGCCCACACACCCACGTTGTTCTCTCCTGGGTGGGCAGGGACGCCACGTGCCCGACTGGATCCGGCGTTCCGAGTGCGGGGGCCCCGAAGGCAAGTTGTGCCAGCGCGCCGAGATCGGGACCGGAGCGCAAGTCCGTAGCTCACGAACGCGGACGGGCTATGCGGCTCATCCAAGCGCGTCCGCCCCTGATATACCGCCTTGTGGGTCGATCATGACATCGACCTCCACGGGGAGACCGGCGCAGCCCTATCCGGCAGATGACCGTTGTCGCTAGTGTCCGGCCCCGACCTTCGGCGGAATCGGTGATCGGGACCCAGCGGCAGTAGACGGTGATCGGAGCCGAGGAGACGTCGGCAGAGGTCCGGGAACCCATGAGGCCGCCGAAGGAGGTGGCCAGGATCACGACGATCATCACATCTGGGGACGGACGCACGTCGCGGCCGCTGCGGGACGGCGAGTCCCGGGCCGACCGGAGATCCTCCGGTCAGCAAGGACCGAGAGGGCTACACGCCCTGGAACTGGCTGAGAGCAGCCGGAACGGACGCTCGTGACGATGGAGTCGTCGGGCCACTACTGGATGCCGCTGGCCAGTCACCTGCGGCGGCGCGATGTCGCGGTCGCGGTGGTCAACCCGCTCGCGGCGAAGTACATTCGAGGAACCGCCTGGGCCGACGGAGTCCGACCGGCCCACACCACGAAGCCTTGCCGAGATGGCCATGCGCGACACGCCCGACACCCGCGATCCGCTCGCCGGCGCCGAGCTGCGCCAGGCGGCCCGCTACGCGATGACCCGGTGACCGAGCAGGCCGGGTCTGCCAGCGCCTCATCCGCCTCGTCGAGCTCGGCTTCCCGGAGCTCGGCGAGCTGTTCGACGACCCGACTTGCCGAACGGCCCGGGAGGTGCTGCGCATCGCGCCGACGGCACGCGCTGCCACCCGTCGCCGGACGTCGACCCTGGCCAAGCCAATGCCGGTCCGGGTCACCGACGCCTCGGGACGGCGAAGGCGGAGTGGCTCCAGGCGGCTGCGGCACTCGATCGCGGTGCCCGGGCTTGACGCCGAGATCGCCTTCGAGGTCGACCTCCTGCTCGACCAGTACGACCTGCTCGAACGCCAGATCGGCGACGCCGACCGGCGGGTCGCGGGACTCCTCGACGGCGAGACGGCCAGCCGGCTCCAGACCATCCCGGGTGTCGGGCCCTCGATCGCCGCCACCCTGCTCGCTGAGATCGGCGACATCGGGCGCTTCACCGACTTCGACCAGCTCCTCGCCTATGCCGGCGTCCACCCGGCCGAGCGGAGCTCGGGCCGCAAGGGGGCGAACCCCGAGACCTCCTGGCACATGAGCAAGGCCGGCAACGCCAACCTCCGGGCAGCGGCGTACCGGATGGCGGTCGTCGGGGTCCAGCACAACCCGGTCATCGCTGCCCACTACGCCCGGAAGCGGGCCGCCGGCAAGAGCAAGATGAAGCGCTCGGCCACTGCATGCCAAGGCTCTGAGCATCGTCTGGGGCGTCTGGCGCAACGGAGCGGACTTCGACCCGGACTGGGGGGCCGAGGCTTGACAAGACCCTATGGGATCTAGCTGGTCACCAGGTGTGGTTGACACACGCTCGCGGACTCGTTGGAGTTGTACCTTCCCCGTCATGGTTGAGCCAGCCGCACCGCACGATCCCGAGGGCCGCGTGATGGCGGCGCTCATCCAAGCCTGCCCCTCATTCGCGGAGCCTTGGCAGCGCCACATGGGCGAGTGGGACGATGCCGCGCAGGATCGCGGGCCGTACACCGACGTCGGCGTATTCGCCGCGCACCTGGTGCACCTTCTCGAGGTCGGCGACACGTCGGAGCTCGGCGACGTTTTCCGGCAGGTCGAACGGCTGTTGATCGAGGGGGACGACGGCATCCGATACCTGACCAAGGTCGGACTGCTCGAAGACGTGGGCAACATCGCATCCAAGCGTCGTGGGTGGCCGTTCGCCGAGCGCTTCAGGTCTTGGTTCGGGCCCGCAACCACGCAGGTGTGGGCCGAACTTCAGCCAGATGTGGGGCACGACGCCGACCGGGTGACATTGGCGCGCACGGTCGCGGACGGCGGACTGACGTAACCTGCGAGCCATGAACGACGGCGCCAACGACCCTGCGTTCGGCGGAATCGATCCCGATATCCAACGGATCCTGGCGGTCATGCTCGCGGCCGACTTCCCCGGCCGGGATGCCGTCGTCGCCCAGATCGCCACCGCCAAGGGGCGCCGCATCGATGACGACGGCTCACTTGAGCTCTCGGTCGTCGACGCTCCCCCAGCCGCGGTCGAGAGACGCATTCCGGTCGAGGCCGAGGTCGAGGATCTTGATGGCGTGACGGTCCATCTCCTGCTGCACGTCCTCGATGGCTTTGCCAGCGAGCTGGAGATCTTCAGGGAGGACTCGGCCCCTCTCCTGGGCCCACTCCCCCCAGGCGCCCTTCGGGTCATCGTCTTGTAGGGCCGGGCCCATAGGTCCCACAGCCCAGCCGAATGGCCCGCGGAGAGATGACATTCCCGACGCTCGCGGAGGCGCGTGCACTACCATCGGCTCCGATGGAGCGCTACCTCCCTCCGCCATGGACACCATTGGCATGCTGCCTTCAAAACCCCTTCGAGCGGCGGCCGTCGCGGCCCACGGCGCGCTGGCCATCGCCCTTGCCGTCCTGGCGTTGCCGGGAGTCCGACGGGTGCTGAGTGACGCCACCGCCGGTGACCTCCCTGGCCTGATCCCGATCGCGTTCGTGGTGGTCCCGATCGGTCTGTCCGTCGTGATCGTCTGGCTGGTCCGACACTGGCTGCGGCGGGGCATCGCGTGGCCGCTGCTGCTCGCGGACGGCGGCATCGCAATCGTGGCGTGGTGGGTGGGCTGGGTCTTCCTCCTCAGCAAGAGCGACGTGGTGGTGCTCGCCCTCACCCTCGTCCTCGGGCTCGCGCCTGCCTGCGTCCTGCTCACCCTGGTCGCCGCGCTTCGTGCTCAACGGCGAGTCGGCGCCACCTGAGGCTGTCAGGACGCAGCGAACGCGCGGAGCGGGAGCCGGCGGGCCGACGCTCGGCGCGGCGTGTTGTCACGAGGGGAACGAAGATGAGAAGGCGCTGGATCGCGCTCGCGTTCGTCGGCGCGCTGCTGGTGGCGTGGGTTCTCGTCGGCATGGTCAGGGCCGAGAGCGCCGCGAGGGCCTGGTTCGCCGGGGCGCACGGCCCGGGCGCGACTGTGGCGAACGTCGAGGTCACGGGCGTTGCGCCCGGGATCCCGCCGTTCTGGCAGGTAACGATCAGCGGTGACGTGATCGAAGCTGGGCGGACGACGGCTTCCTACCGGTCCTACATGAACGTGTGGATCGAGCCGATCACAGGGTTCGGCTTCGCCAACGGATCCGGCTGACCTACAACCGCCCGAGCAGGTAGCCGAAGGCCGCGACTTCGGGCGGTGGCGCAGGCTTTCGCGCTGCTACGAGGGCACGCCCGAGAGCGCCCGGACCTGGCTGAGTTCGCCTCGAACCCGGACCGATGGCCCCGCCTGGTCGCCGCGCTGCAGTTCGAGGAGGGGTTCGAGCAGGACCCGGTGCGGCAGTCGACGCGGGTGGGTGGTGGTGCCTGAGCGGGTGTCATTCCCGCACGCTGCTAAGCGCCGATGCCGCCATGCGGCTCGAGCGGCGTCATCAGAGCTTCAGCGACCCATTGAGCCTCCCGATCGCGTTCTTGATGGGGCGATGGCTACCGGCGAAGGGGGAGTCACTGCGACCGGCCTGTTTCCGCATCGGGCGATTCCTGCCAGCCAGTCACAGGACGACTGCTCGTCCCGACCCGGCGGCGTCGACGCCCAGGTCGGGGCCTATGTCGGCCTGTGCGGTTGACACGTAGTCGTCTGGTGGCTGACCGACAGCAGATCCGATGTCGCCGGGGACCAGGCCCGCGACGAACAGTCGTACTCTGACTCCCTGGCGGGACCGGTTCTGGCACCGCGCGTCCAGGGGGCCGCCGGGCGGCACTGGACACCGGCGGGCACCGTGGTTCCGCAGGGGGTGACCTTCACGCACGCTCGCGGACGCGACCAAGATGTCCCGCGCCGCGAGACCCGCCCGCGCTAGCCTTGGGTGACCAGTGCAAGGAGACGCGCGTTGAACCTCCTTCTCACGTCCGCCGGCATCACGAACTCGAGCATTCGAGCCGCCCTGGAAGAGCTCTTGGGCAAACCCGTCGAGGTGTGCACCGCCCTGGTGATCTCCACCGCGTCCTATCCGCTCCGGCACGGCCCGCAGCTCGCGTGGAGCTTCATCGCCGGCGAGCAGCCCCAGACCCCGATGGCCGAGCTCGGCTGGAAGTCCGTCGGCGTCCTCGAGCTCACGGCGCTGCCCAGCATCGCGCGAACCGTCTGGCTCCCCGCGGTCGAGGAGGCCGACGTCCTGCTCGTGAACGGCGGCGACACGATCTACCTCGACCGCTGGATGCGCGAATCCGGGCTGGCGGAGCTCCTGCCTTCGCTCGATCTCGTGTACGTGGGACTCAGTGCCGGGAGCCTGGTCATGTCGCCATCCGTGGCGGATGACTTCGCTTCCTGGACCCGCCCTGTCGGGGGCGAAGGGCTGGGCGTCGTCGACTTCGAGATCTTCCCGCACCTCGACAACCCCGATCTGCCCGAGAACACCATGGCCGATGCGGAGCGGTGGGCGGCCAGCCTGACCGGGTCCGGCTACGCGATCGACGACGAGACCGCGATCAAGGTGGTCGATGGGGTCGCCGACGTGATCTCGGAGGGGCACTGGCGGCTGTTCGAGTCGTAGTGCCGGGCGCTCGCGATCGCCATCGCAGCACTCATCCTCGTGTCGTCCGCACCGCGGGCGATCGCTACGTCGGCTCCGCATCGCCTGGGCTGCTGGTCGTGGCTGGTCTCTCGGGCTTCGATGCGCCATCATCCCGTTGACGCCTATCCTTCAAGCAAACGGAACCAGTCCGCTGTTTGGTAGGGGCGAGAGCGATGTTCCTGAACCCGGTCAACTACTTGTGGCGCGACCTCGGCCGGGCCAGCGGGCGCCAAGTGGTGCTGCTCGTGATCGGACCCCTCGCGCTCATGGTGCTCCTGGTGGTCCCAACGGTGCTCAGCGCCCCCCCGGTTGCCACCCACGTCGAGCTGTCGGGCACTGGCACCCGCACCGGCCCGGAGGAACACCTCGGCGGCAGCTACCAGCTGACCTTCTCGATCACCGGAACGGCTGGCTGCACATACCAGCTGGGAATCGGCGGGACGGGCAGCGGGTGGGGGCTCGGGGAGTACTCCTTCCCGAGCGGCTCCACGCAGAGTCGGGAGCAGGTGTGGAGGGAGAACGTCCCGGACCTCACGGACGGCCGGTACGCGATCAGCACCGTGGCGACCGGTTGCGGCCCGTGGACGGTGACCCTCGACCGCACGCCCGCCGCCGGGTGACATTGGCGCGCGCTCGCCGACCCGACGGGGGATAGCTCGACCGAAGCCCGAGCCCGCCTGACTGCCCGCGCGCGGCCGCCCCTGCTCAGTCGAGCGCGCGGATCTGCGGCATGCCTAGGCTACGCGCGCTTGCCCCCTCCGTCGCGCCGGTTCAGCGGCGCGAGGCTACGGGATCACGACCAGGGCATCGACATCGATCCGCCCGTCCCCAAGCGGCCGGATGACCAGTCGGTGCGGCCCGCCGTCGTCGAGGTGCGCCTGGAACACCAGGTGTCGGAAGCGCTTCTTGCTGCCCTTGAGGCTGATGGTCGCGACGTGCGTTCCATCGATCCAGACCTGCGCTCGGCCTGCATGGGCGCCTCGCGTGCCGACCCATCCGACATCGTGGCCCGTGAAGGCCACGACCACCCGGCTCGATGCCGATGTGGTTCGACGCGACCGGCCACCGGAGAGCCGGCTGTCGGAGGCGCGCCACCAGGTGCCGTGCCAGGTGAGATGGTGGTTGCCCTCCTGCCAGCGATGGGGCCGGAACGCCGGCCACGCAGCGTAGGCGCTCGTGTTGCCACCCGCGTCTGTCGCGAGGACGCGATAGCGGTAGGTCCGGCCGACCTTGACCGTCCGGGTCAGGGCGGTGGTCGTGGAGCCTGGCAGCGAGACCGCGTGATACGAGCCGCCGTCGACCCGCTCCTCAAGGCGATAGCTCGCCACCCCGGTCCCCGCGTCGCTGGCCGACCAGGACAGACGCACCCTGACGGTCGAGGTCCCGATCTTCTGGGTGGCGGGCAGCGTGCGTCCGAGCGCGCCGATCACCGGCGCCTGGTCATCGGCGGTGACGACGATATGGAACGAGACCGGGTCGCTGGTGTCGTCGGGCGGGACGAACTCGGAGTGGGGCAGGCCGTAGTCCTCCAGTCCGCCGTCGTCGTGCGCCCGGACGGTGATGGTTGCGTCCCCAGCCTCGGATCCAGGGGTGAACGTGAGGACCCCGCCCGCGTCGATGACCGGCGGCATGCTGAACATGCCGGGCGAGGCGGCATCGTCGACCGACAGGATCTCAAAGCTCAGGGTCTGATCCGATTCGTTGTCGGGTCCCGGCGAGACATCGGTCGCCCAGGGCACCGAGACCGCCGGTCCATCGGCATAGCCGACGACGGTGTCGGATCCCGGCGTGAACGTCGGCGGGTCGTTCACGGGCGCGATCCACAGCCGATAGGTGGCGGTGTTCGACAGGTCGGTCCCGTCCGATGCGCGGTATGTGATCGAGTCCGAGGTCCAGGTGCCGCCCGGCGTGTCGCCCGCCGCGGTGCTGTAGTCCGGGTCTGGCTTGTAGGCGAGGAAGCCGTCGGCCAGCCATTCGACCTGCCCGTGGGCCGGGGTGTCGACCTCGGCCAGCGTCAGCGGGTCGCCGTCGGCGTCGGTGTCATTGGCCAGCGGCCCGCAGCTGCCGACGAGACCAAACCAACCCGGGAAGCCAGGATCAGTCCCGATCCAGTCCTCGGGGATCGGGAATGAGCCACCGAAGGCATCGCTGTTGCACAGCACCGGATCTGGATCGTCCGCGGCGACCGGCGGCGTGTTGCCTGCCGCGACGACGGGGGCCGTGGCCATCGCCCCGAGGAGGCCCACTGCCACCAGCGCTACCGGCCATCGCCGCATCCTCATCCGTCCGACCCAGGAGCTCCGGTCAATCGACCAGGTTCCAAGCGTGCCCGATCGTCGCGCACCGAGCCGTAGGCCGCTGGTCCTGATGTGGCAGCCTCAACAGGGCCTCGCAGGACGCGCTGGCTCCCGAGCCTCAGGGTGCCCAGGGGTGCATCGTGATGTCGCCGGCCGAGCCCGGGTCGCCATTGCACGGCGGGACGCCTGAGGTGTCGGTCGGCGAGACGGGCACCGCCACCACCCGGTCGGTGCCGTCGTTGAACACGAAGGCGACGGTGACCGGTGCGGTCGGCGCCGGCCCGCAGTAGTTGGCGGCGCTGACCACCGTCTTGAGGACCGTGCCCGGGTCGACCGTCAGCAGCGTCGAATCGCCGGGTGCCTCCCCGTTGATGATGACCGCGCCATGACCGTCGATGAGCTGCGGCCGGGCCATGGCGGGAAGCGTGCACGCCGGACCGGTGTTGGTCAGCTCCACGTCCGCGAACCGGCTGCCGGCCGCCCCTTGCCAGCCCTCAAAGACCCCGGAGCTTGGCTCAAACGGCGTGACCCGCGCGGCGAGCTGCGCCGAGGTGCACACGGCGATCGTGGGCGCGACGCTCGGGGTGGCTGACGGCGAGGAGATCGATGAGGGGGAGGGCATGGTCGTCATGGATGGCGCCGGGGATGTCGCCGGTTCCGTCGTCGGTTCGGCCGTTGCCGCCGTCGTCGGCGCGGCCGTGCTCGCTCCGCAGGCGCCGAGGACCGCCGTGAGCACGATGGTGAGCATCATCGACTCGACTCGGCGGCGCACGGTGATCACCTCTTCTTGAACGGCCCACGGCCTCTGTCCATTGCCAGGCCCTGCCGCAGAGCCTACGGCGTTGTCCCGGACTGCGCTGTCAACGGGCCGGGTGTGCGCCGCTGGTCCGCTCGCACGCGAGGCGTTCGTCCGCTGGCACGCGAGGCAATGTAAAGGAGGCTTGACACACCCGCGATGTCAAGCTACCTTGACACCGATGCGGAACGAGGTGCGGGAGCTACGGACGGATCGAGGTCTCCGCCAGGAGGACCTGGCGAAGGCATTGAAGGTGTCGCGCCAGACCGTCAACGCCATCGAGACGGGGCGCTACCTGCCGTCCCTGCCGCTTGCGTTCGCCCTGGCGCGCTACTTCGGCAAGCGGGTGGAGGAGCTGTTCCATGGAGACGACGATGCGCGCTAGGTGGGGGATGCCGGCCTTCGGGCTCCTGATCGGAGTGCTGCTCCTTGCGGCGTCGGCGATCGGAGGCCAGCCATGGCTGGGGCTCGGGATGCTTGCCGTCATGACCGTCTACAGCGCCGTGCTCGTCCTGTTCGGCGATCGAAGCGAGACGATCGGGGTGCTCGGCGGTCGGCCGGTGGACGAGCGGCTCGCATCCTTCAACATCACCGCCACGGCGATCGCCGGAACGGTCGCGATCGTGGTCGCGCTCGCCGGCTTCCTGTGGGCGATCGCCCGCTCCGAGAGCGGCACCGAGTTTGCGGTCGTGGCCGCCGCCGGTGGGATCGCCTACCTGGTCGCGATCATCTGGCTGCGCTGGCGGGGCTGATCCGGGCGGCCTGGCCTCACGGTGCGGACGGTGGTGGTCGAGTCCGCAGCTGCCGTGGTGCCGTGCAGCCTGGGGACAGCGGCGAATTCGAGATAGCGTCGTGAGGGAGGCTGCCGACGGGGTGATACCGTCAGGTGGTGACTCGGAGACACCAGCGCTTCGCCCTCTTCGACGTGACCTTCGCCGGGGTCTCGTTGCCGGGCGCCACGATGGACTGCTGGCAGGACGATGGTGGCCAGCCCCAGTGGCTGGCGCGCGTGCTCACTCGCCTGTGTCCGGCGGTGGAGGACGGCGAGCTGTTCGGCCGCACCGCCGACGGCCGGACGCTGTCTGGACACGCGGTGGTTGCCGATCAGCAGGTTGGCCCCGGCAGTCGACGGGAGACGCTCGTCGTGTTCCACGGCTCGGGGCCCCTGCACGGCGTCTGATCCTGGTGCGCGTCGGAGCCAGCGGCACCCGATGCGGCCGTGCGCACGCCTAGACCCAGGCTCGAGCATGCCGGGGCCGCCGCCATGACGAGGAGAACGCGATGGCCAGGAAGAAGAACAAGCAGGCGCAGAAGGCCAAGAAGGCCGCGAAGGACGAGCAGGCCCTGAAGGTCAGGAAGGCCGAGAAGGCCGAGAAGGCAAGAAGCAAGAAGGCCGAGAAGGCCGAGAAGGCCGAGAAGGCTTAGGGGCCGGGGGCCGGGCTTCTCGATCCACTGGTCCACGGCTGGCTGATTGCCTGCTGGTTCAGGATCGCCTCCCGCACGCCCGGCTGGGACCTCGAATCTCGGGCTTCGGGTCCCGGGCTGTGCGTGGAAGGGCCAATCCTGATGCAGATGGCGATCAGGGCCGGCCGATGCCTCCCATCGCCTGGGTGCCCGATGCGTCGTTGGCCAGTCGCTCGCGGATCCGTCGCGCCAGATCCGCAGCCGTTCCTGGATCGACGCGCGGCCCTGCCTCGTCGCTGGCATGCCACGGCACGTCGGCCGGCGTGTCCTGGTGGCGGCAGATGAGGTGCTCGTGGAAATGGGCGACGCCTGTTCCGATGACGGCGGCAAACACGAACTCCGGGCTGACCTCAGTGCGCAGCGCCCGTGCCAGCCGCGTGCGAAGCGGACCGAGCGCGGCGGCCTCCTCATCGGTCAGGTCGGCGAGATACGGGCAATGGCGGTCGCTGTCGATGATGAGGTGACCGAGCGAGGTGGTTCCGTCCTCATCGGGCGGGGCGTGCCACACCCAGAACCCGTCGAGGCGGCTGATCAGCTCACCTCCGAGCGGTCCCTCGCCGCGGTGCCTGGCGCAGATCAGGCAGTCATTCGGCACGCGCACGGCTCCCAGGCAGGTCGACCCATCGTCCGCCACCCTACGCCGCTCGCGATGTCCGCGCTCATGGGCTGACGACCACGGTGCAGGCCGAGCCGCGGAACGTGACGTCCACCATCACCGCATTGGCGTCGGCCGGGACGACGAGGTGCCATGTGCAGGCGACCGAGACCCTGGGCTTGTTACCGAGGGAGCCATCGCCGAGCGGCTCCGGCGTGGCGTCGTCGGGAAACGCCTCCACCTCGAAGACGAGGTCATGGTCGCCCGGTCCGATCCACTGCGGCAGGCCCTCGCCGAGCGTGAGTGGCGTGGGGTCGCCGCTGATCGGCGTTCTCGAAGCTCCGGTGGTGCTGGAGCTCGGCGCGGCTCGTCCCGGACGACGGTGACGTGAGGCTCACCCGGTAGCCGCAGCCCGAAGGCGGCGGGATGCACGGCTCATACGCGGTGCCGGTCACGGTCAGCTTCGCCGTGGGCTCGGACGAGACCGGCTCCGGCGGGATCGCGAGGCCGAGGGCAACGGGACCGCAGGCGACGAACACGCCGTCGTCAGCGGGAACGCCGCCACCCATCGACACGAGATCACCCTCTCGGGCGACGGTGATGAACACGCGGGTCAGGGTGAGGGTGCCGTCCTCCTCGCCCACGCCGTAGCCGAATGGCCACGGCGACCTTCGAGACTCCGCCCTCGGGGATCGCACGGACGGCGAGCGCGCCGTCCTGCTCCACCAGCTCGCCCTGGAGGAGCGCGGTCGGGCAGCTGCCCGTCGTGGTGCCCGCGAGGAGCGCGAAGCCGAGATAGAGCGCCCCCACGGTTGCGGCGAGGGCGGTCAACGCGGCGACGATCCAGCGCACGTGCGAGGCCTCGTGGCGGTGTGGGTCGGACGGTGTCATTGTGCGCTCCGAAGCGGCTCTTGGCACCGGGGGCGGGTCCGACAGATCGTGGGGGAGGTGCGCTGATGCAGATCGCGATCGTCTTTGGGTTCCTGGCGCAGGTCTTCCTGCTTGCCTTCTTCGCGGCCTACCGGTGGCGGCCCGCCCTGGCACCGCCGCTCGGGCTGATCGTCTATGGGCTCGGCGTGCCGGCAGCCCTGTTCGCCGCCGTGGGGTTCATCCTCGGCCTCGAGTGGCCGGCGATTGCCGCGTTCGGCCTGTACGCGGTGTGGTCCGCGTTTGGCGCCTGGCTGGACGTCATCCGGCCCGTCTCGTGGCGCGTCCCGCCCCGCTGGTCGATCCTCGTTCCGTACGCGCTGCTGCTCACGGCGGCGCTGCTCGCCTTCTGGGTGCCGCTGTGGTACGTCGATCAGCGGCTGTGGGTCGCGTTCGGGATGCTCTACGCGGCCCACACGACGCTCAACCTGGCCACGCATCGAGGCCCACGGTCCGCCCGCTGAGCGCGTCGTGGTGAGCCCGGAGCGCACCCCGCGGTGGTAGGGTCCGCGGATGAGCAGACCGATCCTCTCCGACGCCTTCGGCCATCACGTCTGGGCAACGCTGCGCCTGATCGACGCCTGCACGGCCCTCACGGACGAGCAACTCGCCACCACCGTGCCCGGCACCTACGGCTCGATCCTCGGGACGCTGCGCCACCTCGTCGGCGCGGACTGCTCGTACCTCGAGCTGCTGTCGAACGGGAAGGTCACGGCGATCGACGAGGACGAGGAGGGGGTGCTGGATCTCATCGCCCTGCGGCTGGCGATGGAGGCCAACGGGCCAGTGTGGGCACAGGTCGTCGCTGGCGACCTGGATCCCGATCTGGTGATCATCAGGCGGCATGACGATGGCTCCGAGAGCCACGCACCGCTGGGGATCCGGCTCGCGCAGGTCATCCATCACGGGACGGACCACCGCAGCCAGGTGTGCACCGCGCTGACGAACCTGGGGATCACGCCGCCCGAGATCGACGTGTGGGACTACGCGCAGGCTGGTGGGCGCCTGGTCGACGTGCCGGGGACGTCCGGCTGACCGCCGCATGACGGCCACGCCCGCCACCGTCGACGAGTATCTCGCCGCGATCCCTGTCGACCGCCGCGCCCGCTTCGACTCTCTCCGCGCGACGATCCTGGCCGCCGCCCCCGACGCGGAGGAGGGGATCGCCTATGACATGCCGGCGTACCGCCTCGGCGGCCGATTCATGTGCTCGATCGGCTGCTACGCACATCACGACAGCCTGTTTCCGGCGAGCCAGGTCATCATCGACCGGCTGGGTGACGAGGTGTCGCCGTACGTGAGGGGCCGGGGCACCCTCCGGTTCCTCGCGAGCAAGCCGCTCCCCCTGGAGCTCATCGAGCGGATCGTCCGCATCCGGCACGAGGAGACGGCAGCAGCCGGCGGGGCCTGAGCTCAGTCCCCCAGGAGCGTGCCCTGGTGGAAGCGGACCTGCCAGCGGCCACCGCGCAGGACCCACAGGCTGGACCGCCTGGAGGGGCGTGGTGGACCCAGCCGGTAGGTGGCGAGCGCAACGCCCGGTGCGAGCTCGGCGACGGCAAAGTCCAGCAGCTCCACGAGGTCCGCGGCGGGCTCGCGGTCGAGCGCCACCCGGATCTCGGGGGCGGTCCACGTCCGCCCGCTCGCGCCGAACTCGGTGAAGTCGTCGGCGATCAGCGCGGCAAGCCCGCCATCGATCCCGGCCGGGTCCGCGGACGCGAGCGCGGCCTCGAGGCGGTACAGGGTCGTGGCGAGGTCCCGATCGTCCGTCATGCGTGGCTCCTGCGGCAGTGGCGTCCCAGACCATGATCGGGGATCATCGGTTTCGATGACCACCCTTGGCCCAGTGCCGGTCTCGATCCGCCGCGCCACCTCGCCCGAGCTGTCCGCCACGGACCTCGCGCAGCTGCTCGACCTGTTCCATGCGTGCTGGCCGGGTGGTGGCTTCGCTCCCGAGGACGTGGACCACGCGCTGGGCGGCGTTCACTGGATCGCGGAGGTGCGGGGCCGGATCGTGGGCCACGCGAGCGTGGTGCCGCGGACGCTCGAGGCGGGTGACATCCCGCTGGCGACGGGCTACGTCGAGGCGGTCGCCACGCACCCGGACTGGCAGCGGCGCGGCATCGCGAGCCGGCTGATGGCGGACGCCGATGCCCACATCGCGGAGGCCTACGCCCTCGGCGCGCTGTCCACGAGCGTCCCGGCCTTGTACGCCCGCCTCGGCTGGGAGCGTTGGCGCGGGCCGACGTTCGTGCGCACGCCGGACGGCCCGATGCGGACCGCGGACGAGGACGACGGGGTCATGATCCTGCGGACGCCCCGGACCCCGCGGTTGCGGGGCGACGAGCCGCTCAGCTGCGAATGGCGACCGGGGGACGTCTGGTAGGGCTGGCCGATGCCCGCGCGGCGCTGGGCCGCCGTCAGGCCTTCCGGACCTCGTCGCCGACGCGGACCATGCCACCCCGCACCACCCTGGTGTTCACGCCTCGCATCCGGAGCTCCCGACCCACCGGTCCGTTGATCCAGCGCAGGGCGTCGGCTCCGAATCGTTCCCTGAACTGCGAGCATCCGGTATGGGGGGTCTCGCTCACCTCGAGCACGGCCTCACCGATCGCGAGCCGGCTCCCGGGCGGCAGGTTGGGGATCGACAGGTCCGCGTCCACCAGCAGCTGGTCCCCTGCGAGCGGCCAGCGGGAGCGGTCGGGCTCGATCGCGGCCAGGACCCGGGTGCTCATGATCGTGACCTGCGAATCCGGGTTGGCCGAGCCGTCCGGGCGCGAGGAGCTTCCCCTCGAGCGCCAGTTGTCACCGATGACGCCCTCGGCGATGTCGATCATGGCCTCGGTGACGACGTCGCGCTGTCCCGGGGCGGTCCGGAGGACGAGCAGCTCGACCCGGCCGCCGTCGGCGGGGGCTGCCCGGACGACGTCCAGGAACGGGTCAAAGTCACGAGTCGGGGCGGGGGTGGCGGGCATCGGGTCCATGCCGCGCAGTGTCGCTCAACCCGGCCAGGCGTGCCCGCCGGCGGCGCGGTGTGGCTGGTCGCGGCCACTGGCCGGGGGCCCGGATCTGGCGCATCCTAGGGCCATGACGACACCCTGGTTCGGCCTCCACCTGCCCCTCTACACCTTCCCCGATACACCGCCCGAGCGGCTGTTCGACCGTGTTGTCGAGCAGGCGCGCGCCGCCGAGGCGGCCGGCCTCTCGCTGCTCACGGTGATGGACCACCTCAACCAGATCCCGGGCGTCGGGCGCCAGGACGAGCCGATGCTCGAGGGCTGGTCCGTGCTCTCGGCGCTTGCCCGCGAGACGGAGCGGATCCGCCTGGGCACGCTCGTGTCCGGCGTGACCTACCGGAACCCGGCGCTGCTCGCGAAGACCGCGACCACGCTCGACGTCCTGTCCGGCGGGCGGGCGGTGTTCGGGTTCGGGGCGGCCTGGTTCGAGGCGGAGCACGAGAGCTTCGGGTTCGACTTCCCGCCGATCGGCGAGCGCATGGACCGGCTCGACGAGGCGCTGACCATCGTGCGCGGCATGTTCGGCGCTGAGCGATCCTCGTTCGAGGGGCGGTTCTACCGGACGCGCGACGTCATCAACGTCCCGAGGCCGGTCCAGGCCGGCGGCCCGCCCATCCTCGTCGGCGGCGGTGGCGAGCAGCGCACCCTCCGGATCGCCGCCCGTCACGCGGACATGACCCACTGGTTCCCCCTCGGGCTCGATGTCCTTGCCCGCAAGACCGGGCTGCTCGCCGGGTACTGCGAGTCCATCGGGCGCGACCCGGCCGAAATTGAACGGACCCTGGCCGCGCCGGTCGTGGTCGCGGCAACGGAGGCGGAGGCCCGCTCGATGTGGGAGGAGCTCCCCCCGGAGCGGCGCGCGGATGTCACCTTCGGGACCCCGGAGGCGGCTGCCGAGGGTCTCCGACCGTACCTCGACGCGGGCTTCACCGGGTTCACGTTCCGCAACAACGCCCATCGGACGGCGGACCAGATCGGGGTGCTCGGCGAGCTTCTGCGACTGGTTCAGGGCTAGCCCGCGAAGCCAGCTCTTCGCGGCGAGCTCCCCGCGTCGAGCTCCTCGCGGCCGCTCCGTTGCCGTATCGTTCCGTCATCACAGCCCGCGCTCACGGAGCCTGACGGACGTGGAGATCGCCCTCGCCGAACCCCGGATCTATGCGCTCGAGCCGCGCCTGCCCGTCGACGAGCTCCGGCATCGCGCGGAGGAGAAGAAGACGGGCGCGCTTGGGAGCGGCATCGGCGGCCTCATCGGGCGCCCCAGGCCGGAGGACGTGGTCCTGACCGCGAGCCAGCGCCGCGTGGAGCCGATCTGGCACGTGGCCTGCACCGCCCACTACGTCTACGACCGGGTGCGGCTCTACACCGTGCCGGCCAGCGCGAATGACGTCCGCTCGGTGACCGTGCTCGGATCGGACTACCCGGTCACGCCGCCCGGCAAGGGTCCGGGCGTGTTCGGTGTGGAGGTCCTGGAGCACTGCACCGAGGACATCCGCGATGAGCTGGTCGTGGATGGCATGACCGGCTCCGTGATGGGCAACGGCTCGGCCCTGCTGGCGGGCGACCGGACCGAGGTTGCGGACCCGTCCGCGCTGGCGGCCGACGACACGCTGGTCCTCGCCCCCGAGCAGCGGGCGTCGGCGATCGTGCGCCAGCTGCTGGCGAAGCTGCTCAAGCCGCTCCAGGCAGACACCGTGTTCGAGGAGTCGCTGGCTGTCGAGGTCCTGGAGCTGTGCTACCGGCCGATCTGGGCATTCGAGTTCCACCTGCCCGCGAAGGACCGGCGGGGCGTGGTGGAGGTGGATGGGCTGACCGGCGAGACGCGGACGGCCGGCGCCCTCCAGGTCCGGCAGCTGGCGCGACGGGTGAGCAAGGAAGCGTTGTTCGACATCGGCGCGGACACGGTGGGCCTGATCGTCCCGGGTGGGTCGGTCGCGGTCAAGCTGGCCCGGGTGGCGATCGACCGCAGCTATTGAGCCGCCTGTGACCGTGAGCACCACCGCGACCCCGGCGCGGACGGCTGACCTGTTTGCTCCCAGCCTGCGCGGCCTGACGCTCGGGCTCGTCTCGACGATCACGCTCGTCGCGCTGGAGTCGCTCGCGATCGGGACCGTGATGCCGATCGTTGCCGAGGAGCTGGGCGACCTCGCGCTGTACGGCTGGGTCTACTCGGCGTTCTTCCTCGGCAACCTCGTGGGGATCGTGATCGCCGGCGGGGCGCTGGACCGGATGCCGCTCCACCGCCCGTTCGCGGCGGGCCTCGCGCTGTTCGCCCTGGGGCTGCTGGGCGGGGGGCTGGCGCCGTCGATGCCCGTGCTCGTGCTCGCGCGGTTCGTGCAGGGGCTGGGGGGCGGGGCCGTGGGACCCACGGCGTACACCGCGATCGGCCGCTGCCTCCCCGAGCGCCTCCAGCCCCGGATGTTCGCCATGCTGTCCACGGCCTGGGTGGTACCCGGGATCATCGGGCCTACGCTGGCGGCCGTGGTCGGCGAGCTGACCAGCTGGCGCTGGGTGTTCCTTGGTCTCCTGCCCATGCTCCTGGTCGCGGGCGGCCTGGCGTTCCAGGCGCTCCGTCGCGTGGACGGCTCCAGCCCGGGCGCCATCCCCGCGGGTCATCGCAGCGTGGCCCGCTTCGTCCGCGCCGTGGCTGCCGCCGGTGGCGCGGGCCTCCTGGTCGCCGCGCTGGGGGCAGAGGCGCCGCTGGTGATCGTCGCGGGGACGCTTGCCGGTGCCGCGATCCTGCTTCCGGCGTTCCGCTCGCTCACGCCGCCTGGCACGCTGGTGCTGGCCCTGGGTGTCCCGGCGGCGGTCCTGCTGCGCGCCGTGATGACGTTTGCCTTCTTCGCGTCGGACGCCTACATCCCGCTGCTGCTCCAGACCTGGCGGGGGACACCGGCCACGCTCACGGGCCTCGTGTTCACGGCCACGACCGTGGCCTGGACCGCGGGCACCTGGTACCAGGCCCGGCACATCGACAGACGCGGCCCGGTCGTGTTCGTCGCGCTCGGGTTTGCCGCCGTCGGCCTCGGCGCCGCGCTCACCCTGCCGGCGCTGATCCCGGGCGTCCCCCCCGAGATCGCGCTCCTCACCTGGATCCCGCCCGGGATCGGCATGGGGCTGATGTACTCGGCGGTCACGCTGGTGGTGCTGCGCGGTGTCAGCCACGCGGAGCAGGGGAGCGCCGCCTCCTCGATCCAGCTCGCGGACATCCTGGGCACAGCCCTCGGGACCGGGGTGGCCGGCGCCATCACGGCTGCCGGCGAGCGAGCCGGCCCCGAGGGGCTGGGCTGGGCGCTCGCGGCGGTGCTCTCGATGACCGTGGTCGTGAGCGTGCTGGGGCTTGCCGGCTCGCGCCGCCTGGGGCCTGCATCTGCCTCGCAGGCCGGATGGGGGGCTGCGGTAGACTAGCGATGCGGCTCGCCCAGCGCCCTGGGTCTGGCCCCCGCATCACCACGTTGAGGTTTCCGACCCGAATGTCCGCCGAGACGCTTCGCGCGAAGATCCGCGAGATCCCCGACTTCCCGAAGCCCGGCATCCTGTTCTACGACATCACCACGCTGCTCAAGGACCCGGCTTCCTACAAGGAGTCGATCGACCTCATGCTCGAGCCCTACCGGGACGAGCACGTGGACATCGTGGTGGGCATGGAATCGCGCGGCTTCATCTTCTCCGCCCCGATGGCCTACCAGCTGGGGACCGGCCTCGTCCCAGTCCGCAAGCTGGGCAAGCTGCCGGCCGAAACGCTGACGGTGGAGTACGCCCTGGAGTACGGCTCCAACACCCTGGAGATCCACCGGGACGCGATCGCCCCCGGGCAGCGGGTGCTCATCGTGGACGACCTCCTCGCCACCGGCGGCACGGTGCGCGGGACGATCGAGCTGATCGAGCGCCTGAAGGGCGAGGTCGTCGGGCTGGCGTTCCTCGTGGAGCTCGACTTCCTCAAGGGTCGTGAGCGGCTGGAGGGCCGCAAGGTCACCAGCGTCATCCAGTACTGAGCCGGTGAGCGCGGCCGCGCGACCCACCGGCGCCGGGACCCCACGTGAGCGAACCCGTCAAGCCCCCTGATCCCGACCGTCGACGCTTCTTCCGGCAGTTTGCCGGCGACGTCGCCACGTCCGTTGGCTCGGTGATGGGCGCGGCGCAGACGCTCCAGGCGTCGTCCACCGAGGCCGCCCGCGAACTGCTCGGCAACCCACCCGCCGCGTTCGCGGGAGCCGGGGTGACGGTCGGCGGCCTGACCACGCTGACCACGGCCGCCCCCTCGCTGGAGCCGCAGGATGCCTCGACGGCCGGCTGGCGAACCCCGTTCCGCTGGGACGGCGACGTCTGCCGGATCGTCGACCAGCGTCGCCTCCCGGACACGCTCGTGGACATCGAGCTGCGCGGCACGGTGGACGCCGTCAGCGCGATCAACGACGGCGCGTTGGTGGGGACGCTCGTCCAGGCCCAGGTCGGTGCGGTCGTCCTCGCGCTGGTTGCCAAGAACGGCACCGCGTCGCGGTCGTTCGCCCGGCGGGCGACGATCCGGGGTGCCGCGAACGCGCTCCGACTCGCCCGGCCTGGCTCGGCCGCCATGGGTGCCGTGGTGGACCGCATGCTGGCGCTGCTGGAGCTGGCCGGCCTCGACGCATCCGGCGACGAGGTGGCGGCGCTGTTCCACGACGAGGCGGAACACGTGATCGGCGAGGCGATCGAGGACCACGGCAGCGTCGTTGGCCACCTGGTCGGGGTGCTGCCCGGCGGCCCCGCGGATCCACTGCACGTGCTGGTGGCAGGGAGCACGGGAGCGATGGGCGGCGGCCAGTACGGGACCGCCCTGTCCGCGGTGCAGGCGGTCCATCACGCCGGGCGGCCGGTCCACGCCATGGTCACCGAGGGCCGCCCGCGCTTTGAAGGTTCCCGGATCGCCGCCTGGGAGCTCCGACAGGCCGGGGTTCCGCACGCGGTGGTGACCGATGGGGCGGCCCCGGGCTGCATCGCGGCGGGCGAGGTCGAGGCGGTGCTCGTGGGCGCAGACCGGATCGTCGCCAACGGCGACGTGATCGTGACCGCCGGGGCGTACCCGCTCGCGCTCGCGTCCGCCGCGGCCGGCATCCCGTTCATCGTGTGTGCCCCGACCAACGTCCTGGACCTCGCGCTGGCCGATGGCGGCGCCGCAACGATCGAGGAAGGGCGGCCGACCCCCGTCCTGCGCGCCGGCGGCAGCCGAATCGCCCCGGAGGGAACCCAGGTCCGCAACCCGGTCCAGGACCTGGTGCCGGCATCGCTCGTCACCGCCATCGTCACCGACGCGGGCGTGGCCCGGGCGCCATTTCGCGATCCGCTGGCGGCTGCCGCGGCGGCAGCTGCCGAGCGGCGCACCCGGGCCGCGGGCTACGCGGCGCTGGTCGCCCAGCGCGCGGCCGCGTCGACGATGCCCAACACGACGCCCGCGCCGGTTGACCTTGCCGCCCTCCGCAACCCGCCGCGGAATCCGGGGCCCTGATGGCCACCGCGGCGATCGGCTCCCGGGCAGGTGTGCTCGCTCGCAGCACCACCGATCGGGTGCGCTTGCGCGAGTTCCTTGAGCGGGACCGCCTGTTCGCCGCCTACGCGATCTGTGACCTCTCGGAGCGCGAGTTCAGCCGGACCCGGTGGGGCATCGCCACGTCGGGTGACGAGCTGATCGCGGTCGCCCTCGAGTACAGCGGCGTGACTCCCCAGCCGATGTTCGTGATGGGCGAGCCCGACGGGATCGCGGCCATCCTGCGTGACGTGGTCCGGCCGCGGGTGGCGTATGTCGCAGCCCTGTCGGAGTCGATTCCGGCGGTCACCCAGCACTACCGGCTGGAACCCGGGCCTGAGATGGTCCGGATGTGGGTCGACCGCACCAGCTTCCAGCCGACGACCGCCCAGGTCGAGCGCCTCCTGCCCGTGGACGCCCACGACCTCAACCGCCTCTACCAGCTGGGGTTCGCGGCATGGCTGCCGCCGTCCGCCATCACGGAGGGCGTCTACTACGGCATCCGAGTCAACGGCCGGCTCGTCGCCGCGGCCGGGACCCACGTCATCGGTCGGGAGGCCGGTCTCGCGGTCGTTGGCAACGTGCTGACCCACGTCGACCACCGCGGGCGCGGATACGCCAAGGCCGTCACCAGCGCCGTGACCGCCGAGCTCCTCCGGTCGTGCGACCAGGTGGTCCTCAACGTCCGCGCCGACAACCCGCCGGCGATCGCCGCCTACCGGCACCTCGGCTACCGGGACCACTGCCGCTTCGAGGAGCGCCTCGCCCGGCGGACGACCCCGTCCTGGCCCGACATCATGGCTCCGTTCCGGCGGCTGTTCGCGGCCTGGCGTCCGGGGCCCGATGAGCCCGCCACCGTGGACCAGGCCCACCAGATGTGGCCGGCTCCGACCGCCGCTCCCTTGCCATCCGATCAGATGCCGGCGCTGTCCGCCGACGATGAACCCGCCAGTTCCCAGGAGCTCACATGACCGACGCCGCCACCCATGTCCCACACGACGTGACCGACCTCTCGCTTGTCGACGAGGGCGTGCGCCGCATCGAGTGGGCGGAGCGGGAGATGCCCGTCCTGCGCCTGATCCGCGAGCGGTTCGAGCGCGAGAAGCCGCTCGCCGGCATCCGGATCGGCGCCTGCCTCCACGTCACCACCGAGACGGCGAACCTGATGCGCACCCTGGCCTCGGGGGGCGCGGCGGTGCACCTGGCGGCCTCCAACCCGCTGTCGACCCAGGACTGGACAGCCGCCGCCCTCGTGGCCGCCTATGGCATCTCGACCTACGCCCGCCGCGGCGAGGACAACGCGACGTACTACGCCCATCTGCGCGCGGTGGCGGACGTCCACCCGCAGATCACGATGGACGATGGCTGCGACCTGGTGTCGCTGCTCCACAAGGAGCGCCGCGACCAGCTGCCCGAGATCATGGCCGGGACCGAGGAGACGACCACCGGTGTGATCCGCCTGCGGGCGATGGCCGCCGACAACGCGCTCGCCTTCCCGGTCGTCGCGGTCAACGAGGCGGAGACCAAGCACCTGTTCGACAATCGCTACGGGACCGGCCAGTCCACGATCGACGGCATCCTGCGGGCGACCAACATCCTGATCGCCGGCCGCAACGTGGCGATCGCGGGCTACGGCTGGGTTGGACGCGGCATCGCGTCACGCATGGCCGGTCACGGGGCCCACGTGGCCATCATCGAGGTGAACCCGGTCCGGGCGATCGAGGCGCTGATGGACGGCTACCAGGTCATGACCGCCGGCCAGGCGGCGTCCTGGGGCGACCTGTTCGTGTCGGCGACCGGCAACCTCAACGTGTTCCGGCGCGAGCACTTCGCCGCCATGCGGGACGGCGCGATCATGGCCAACTCCGGCCACTTTGACGCCGAGCTGGACCTGCCGGCGCTGCGCGAGATGGCCGAGGGCCACGTCCGCGACGTGCGCCCCAACGTGCAGGAGTACGACCTCGGTGGCAAGCGGCTCAACCTCATCGCCGAGGGGCGGCTCGTGAACCTCGGCGCGGCCGAGGGTCATCCGGCGGCCGTGATGGACATGAGCTTCGCGAACCAGGCGCTGGCGGCGGAGTACGTCGCCCGGCACCACGCGGAGCTGGAGCCGCGGGTCTACAACGTGCCGGAGGCCATCGACGCCGAGGTCGCGCGGCTCAAGCTGGCGGCGATGGGCATCACCCTCGATCCCATGACCCCCGAGCAGCTGGCCTACGTGTCCTCCTGGCAGCAGGGGACCTAGGCGTGGCCGACCCGAGCCCGCGGAGCCCCGAGGACGGCCGGCGCCCGGCGCCGTACGGGAGCTGGGTCTCGCCCATCGACGTCGAGCTCGTCGCCGGCACCGTTGTCGCGATCGGCGAGCCCTGGCTGGACGGGGACGACGCCTACTGGCTCGAGAGCCGGGCCGCGGAGGGCGGTCGTCGGACGCTGCTGCGCCATGGGCTCGACGGCCGGACCGTGGAGCTCACGCCGGCACCGTTCCGGGTCGGCAGTCGTGTCCACGAGTACGGCGGCGGCTCGTTCGTGGTGGACGCCGGCCGCGTGATCGTGTCCTCGGTCACGGACGGACGGCTGTGGCAGGTGGATCCTGACGGCGCATCGGACCCGGTCGCGCTCACGCCCGAGGGCCCGTGGCGCTACGCCGACGCACGGTTCGACCCGAGATCGCCGCGCCTGTACGCCGTGCGTGAGACCCACGATGCCGCGCACCCCGACGATCCGCTGCTGGTCGTCAACGAGCTGGTCGCCATCGCGCTCGACGGATCGGACGGGCCCGGCCGGCTCCTCGTGGGCGGCCAGGACTTCGTGGCCGGCCCGCGCCCGTCACCGGACGGCCGGCTCCTCGCGTGGCTCGAGTGGGACCACCCCGAGATGCCCTGGGACTCGGTCCGGCTGCGGGTCGCCGAGGTCCTCGGAGACGGCTCGCTGGGCGAGGCGAGCACCGTCGCCGGTGGCCCCGGCATCAGCGTGGTCGAGGCCAGCTGGAGTCACGCGGGCGTGCTGCACGCGGCGTGGGACACCACCGGCTGGTGGAACCTGTACGCGTTCGACGGCCCCGACGGGGTGGCCGGCCCCGCCCGGAGCCTGGCGCCGATGGACGCGGAGATCGGCGGCCCGTCCTGGATCTTCGGTGACTCGTCGTATGGCATTGCCGATGACGGCGCCATCCTTGCCGTTGCACGCCGTGACGGCCGCGCCGAGCTGGTCCGGCTCGGTCCGGATGGGGTCGCGGTGCGGCTCGACACGCCGTGGACGGACTTCGGGAGCCTCCGGGTGCACGGAACCCAGGCGCTCGCGACGGCCTCCGGGCCGCACGAGGGCACGATCCTCGTCCGCCTGGACGCCCGCACCGGCGAGGCGGTCGGGGTGCTCGCGCGCTCGCTGAACGTCCCCCTCGATCCGTCCGTCCTGCCGGTCGCGGAGCCGATCACGTTTCCCACCAGCGATGGCGCAACCGCGAGGGCCCTGTACTTTGCCCCCACCAACGATGCCGTTCGCGGACCCGAGGACGAGCTTCCGCCGCTGCTCGTCCTGGCGCACGGCGGGCCAACGTCGGCCGCCACCTCGGCCCTGTCGCTGGACCGTGCGTTCTTCACGTCGCGCGGGATCGCGGTGGTGGACGTCGACTACCGCGGCTCCACGGGGTACGGACGGCCGTATCGAGATGCCGCTGCGCGGCCAGTGGGGGATCGCGGACGTCGAGGACTGCGTGGCCGCGGCCCAGTTCCTCGTGGCCCGCGGCTCGGTCGACGCGCGGCGGCTGGCGATCCGCGGCGGCAGCGCCGGCGGCTACACCGCCCTGGCGGCGCTCGCGTTCCGGCCGGAGGTGTTCGCCGCGGGCATCAGCCGCTACGGCATCGCGGACCTGGAGCTGATCCACCTCGACGGCCACAAGTTCGAGTCACGCTACGACGAGGGGCTGCTGGCTCCCTGGGACGAGGAGGGCCGCAAGGTCTTCCGCGAGCGCTCGCCGATCCATTTCCTGGACAGGGTCCGCGCTCCGCTGCTGCTGTTCCAGGGCCTGGACGACAGGGTCGTGCCGCCCTCGCAGCTGGACGCCATGGTCGCGGAGTTCACGGCGCGCGGCCTGCCGCACGTCGCCATGACCTTCGAGGGCGAGGGTCACGGGTTCCGCAAGGCCGAGACGCGCCGCGCAACCTATCGCGTGGAGCTCGCCTTCCTGGGGCGCGTGTTCGGATTCGCGCCCGCGGATGACGATGTCGGGCCCCTGGAGGTCCCAGGTCTCGACCGACCCCGGTGATACCCTCGCTCGACCTGCCCCAGCGCCCGCAGCGCCCGGAGAATCCATGAGCATTCTCGACGCGTCCCAGTATCTGTTCACGTCCGAGTCGGTCACCGAGGGCCACCCCGACAAGATGTGCGACCAGATCTCGGACGCCATCCTGGACAGCATCCTCGCCGTTGACCCCCACGCCCGGGTGGCGTGTGAGACGGCCACCACGACGGGTCTCGTCCTCGTGTTCGGCGAGATCACGACGTCCACCTACGTCGAGTTCCAGAACGTGGTGCGCGACACGGTGTGCGACATCGGATACACGAAGGCCGAGTACGGCTTCGACTACGAGACGTGCGGCACGATCGTCAGCGTCAAGGAGCAGAGCCGGGACATCGCCCAGGGCGTGGACCGGGCGGAGGAGCTTGGAGCCGGCGACCAGGGAATGATGTTCGGGTTCGCCTGCCGCGAGACGCCGGAGCTGATGCCGCTCCCGATCGCGCTGGCGCACCGCCTGGCACGTCGCCTGTCCGAGGTCCGCAAGGACGGGACGCTTCCCTACCTCCGGCCCGATGGCAAGACCCAGGTCACGGTGGAGTACGACCGGGGCCGTCCGATCGGCGTGCGAACGGTGGTCGTGTCCTCGCAGCACGATCCAGATGCCGAGGACCGGATCCGCGACGACATCATCGAGACGGTGATCCTGCCCGTGATCCCGGCGCACCTCCGCGCCGTGGACCCGGTGATGCACGTCAACCCCACCGGGCGGTTCGTGGTCGGCGGTCCGATGGGCGATGCCGGCCTCACCGGCCGCAAGATCATCGTGGACACGTACGGCGGGATGGCCCGCCATGGCGGCGGTGCCTTCTCGGGCAAGGACCCGACCAAGGTGGACCGGTCGGCCGCCTACGCGGCGCGCTGGGTCGCCAAGAACGTGGTCGCAGCCGGCCTTGCGGACCGCTTCGAGCTCGAGGTGGCGTACGGGATCGGCATCGCCGAGCCGCTGTCGGTGTCCGTGGACTCGTTCGGGACGGGACGCGTCGACGATGACCGGATCCTGGACCTGGTCAGGCGTCACTTCGACCTGCGCCCGGCGGCGATCATCCGTGACCTGGACCTGCTGCGGCCGATCTACCGCCAGACGGCGGCCTACGGGCACTTCGGCCGCGACGACCTGGACCTGCCATGGGAGCGAACGGACCGGGCGGCAGCCCTCGCCGCGGACGCGGGGATCACGGAGCCGGCCGCCGGCGCCTGACCGGAGCCGCCCAGCCTGGGGGAACGTCCCGATGTATGTCGTCATCATGGCCGGCGGTGGGGGCACGCGGCTGCGGCCCGTCAGCACGTCCGGGCGCCCCAAGCCGTTCCTGCCGCTGCTGCCCACCGGCGAGACGCTCCTCCAGCGAACCGTCCGCCGTCTTCTCGGCCCAGAGCTCGGTCTGAACCCGGGCTCCGTTTCCGTCGTCGCCTCGGCCGCCTATGAGCCGCTGGTCCGTGCCCAGGTCCCGGAAGCGGCCGTCGTGGTGGAGCCGGCGGGGCGGAACACGGCCGCCGCGATCGCCCTTGCCGCCCTGGCCATCGACCGTGACGACGCCGAGGTGATGGTCGTGCTCCCCGCCGACCATCGCATCGACCCCGCTCGAGAAGGCGCCTTCAGGACCGTCCTCCGGGCGGCGGCCGACCATGTCGCGACCGGGCGGTTCGGCATTCCGAGCCCCCTGGTGACCATCGGGGTCGGCGTCACCCGGCCGGCGACCGAGTACGGCTACCTGCGGCCCGTGCTGGCCCGTGCCGAGCGCGTCGCGGGCCTGGACGTCTACCCGCTCGAGGCGTTCGAGGAGAAGCCCGATCCCCTCCGCGCCGTGGACCTCGCGACCCTGCCCGGGATCGCGTGGAATGCCGGGATGTTCCTGTGGCGCCGAGGGGCGATCCGGGAGGCGTTGACGGCCTACGCCCCCGACGTCGTCGACGCGATCTCGGCGGGGCTTGCGGCCGGCGACCTTGCCTCGGCCTACCCGACGATCGCCCCCCGATCGATCGACTACGCGGTGATGGAGCCCGCGGCGGCTGCCGGGCTGGTCGCGATGGCGGCGATGGACGTCGGGTGGACGGACGTCGGCACCTGGCCCGTGCTGCTCGAGGTGCTCGGCGCTGCCGGGATCGACGGTGCCGTGGTGGAACCCGGGACCCGCTTCGACACCCGTCCGGGAGACCTGCTGGTCGAGCGCGGACGGGAGGGGCTCGTCGTCGGCGAGCCGGCGGGCGGTACGATCACCACCGATCAGCCGGTCGCGCTCCTGCACGAGGCCCGTGAGGCCCGCGCCCTCGTCCAGGCCCTGCTCGACCGGTGTACCGCAGCGGAGGACCAGGCGTGACCAACCACTCGGAGGCGCCCGCGCCCATCACGATCAAGTTCGGCACCGACGGCTGGCGGGCGCGAGTGGCGGACGAGTACACCTTCGAGAACGTGCGCCGCTGTGCGGACGGCGTCGCGCGCTACGTCGTCGATCGCGGTGAGCAGGCGAAAGGGGTGGTGATCGCCTACGACCGGCGGTTTGCCTCGGAGCACTTCGCCGCGGCCACGGCGGAGGTCCTCCTCGCGCACGACATCCCGATCGCGATCTCGCGAACCGGCGTCCCGACCCAGATGAGCTCCTACGAGGTCGTGCAGCGCGGGGCGGCGGCGGGCGTGGTGATCACCGCCTCGCACAACCCCTGGACGGACAACGGCTTCAAGATCAAGGCACCCACCGGCGCGGCTGCCGGGGCGGAGATCCTCGCGGTGGTCGAGGCCGGGATCGCGGCCAACGCGGGGCGGGCGATCGACCGGCGGCCGTTCGCGGACGCCGAGGCCGCCGGGCTCGTGGAATGGTTTGACCCGTTCGATGGCTACGAGCAGTTCGTGCGCCGGACCATCGACCTCGACGAGCTCAGGGCGGCCGATGCCTCCATCCTCGTCGAGCCGCTCTACGGGGTCGGGTCGGGCTGGATCCCTCGCCTGCTTGCCGGTGGACGGATCCGGGTCACCGAGATCCACAGCGAACGGAACCCGTTCTTCGGCGGCGTGAACCCGGAGCCGATCCGTCCGCACATCGATGCCGCCCTGGCCCAGATCGCGGCCGGCGGGTTCGACCTGGGCCTGCTCCTCGACGGTGATGCGGACCGGGCCGGGGCCGCCGACGAGCGAGGCGTGTTCCTCCATCAGCTCGAGGTCACCGGGCTGCTGATGTACTACCTCGCCGAGCACCGGGGCCTGCGCCAGCCGGTCGTGGTCAGCGTGAACAACACGTCCACGGCCGCAACCCTCGGCAAGCACTATGGCATCGAGACCCACGAGGTGCCGGTCGGGTTCAAGTTCATCGGACCGCGGATGATCGAGACCGGCGCGATGCTGGGCGCCGAGGAGTCCGGAGGCTACGGCTTCGGGATGCACCTGCCCGAGCGCGACGGGATCTACGCGGACCTCATGCTGCTCGACCTGTTCCTGCGCGAGAAGGCCCGCGGCCATGCCCCGGTCTCGCGGGCCGTGGAGCTGTTCCACGAGCTCGCCGGGCCCTCGTTCTATCGACGCATCGACGTCCACTTCGACCGGCCGTCGTACGAGGCGGTCAAGGCGAGGGTCCTGGGCGAGCTCCGCGACCAGCCCCCGGCGGCGCTCGCGGGCGAGCCGGTGGTCCGCACCCAGGTCCTGTCCACGAACGACGGTTTCAAGTGGTTCCTGGCCGACGGTTCCTGGCTGCTCGTCCGCGCCAGCGGCACCGAGCCCCTGGTCCGGGTCTACACCGAGGCAAGCTCCGCGGAGCTCCGCGAGGAGCTCGTGCTGACCGGCGAAAAGGTCGTCCGCGGCGGCTGAACGCTCCTGTCGACCGGGACGATCTGCAGGGCTGACCGCCCTTTCCCGCGGGGTGTAGGCTTGGGTCAGCGACCGCCATCACCGGTCCGCGGATCCGACCGGACGGCGGCCCTCGTGGACGCTCCGCGAAGGGGCGACTGGAGGTAGGTCGGCGATGCACTCCTCTCTCATCGGCAAGGTCGAGAAGGCAAATCGCTACGCTCGTGAGCTGGACCGCATCTCGCTCGAGCGGGTCGCCCTGACGTTCCGCGGTGACAACGACACCCATCACGTCAGCCTCGATGCCGGTCAGTGGCATTGCACGTGTCATTACTTCGAGAGTTGGGGTTCCTGCGTCCACCTGCTCGCGCTGCAGAAAGTCTTTGGCGTGATGCTGCCCGATGAGGCGCAGGTCTCGATCTTCGACGCAACGGCCGTGGGCGCCACCGCCTGAGAGCCCACCCCTCAGATCAGGGAACGACGCCGCCGGTTCACCGGCGGCGTCGTCGATTCAGGCGGCTATCCGGCGGGCCGGAGGCGCCAGTAGTACGCGGCGCTGCCACCCCCCGCGAAGGTGACCTCGACCTTGAGGGTCCACGGCCCCGCCCCAGAGGGCCCCGCGAACACGGTTGAGTCGGCGGCGCCACTCGCGTACCCCTCGACCTGGCCGGGCCGGCCGCTACGGATCGCAGCCCAGGCGGCCGTCCACGAGGCGACGGGGACCTCGGGCATGAACGACAGCGTCCAGGGACCCTTGCCGCCGGCCGCCCGGCCGGCCCGGACGACGATCCACGGGGAATCGGAGCCTCCGTCTCCCCACGTGTAGCCGCCCAGGGTCCCGGGAACCAGAACCGCCTCCGCGTCCGCCAGCAGCGCTTGGGGCGGGCTTGCCGGGATGTCCGTCGCGGGGGTTGGCGCGGGGGTCGTGGGCGCCTCGGTCGGGGAGCTGGTCGGCGTCGCCGGCGGCGCAGTCACCGGCGCCGCCGTGGGAGGCGTGGTCGCCGCCGCCGATGGCTCCGGGGAGGCCGCCGATGGCGAGGGTGCGGCGAAGCTGGCGGTGCAGCCGGCCGCGAGCATGGCTCCCAGCACGGCGGCGACGACCGGTCCGGAGGTGAGCCGGTGCCTGCGATGGCGAACGAACGGCCGGACTGACATCGAAGACCTCTCCTGAGAACGGGCCATGGGCGGATCAGCGGGGCGCGACCGACAGCGGGCACGTGCCGTTCGGGCACGTCGACACGGTGACGGTGAGTCGGTCGGAGGAAGAGCCTCGCAGCCCCTCGTTCGACGGCCGGCGGAACACCGCGCGGACGGTGGTGGGTGACAGCAGGTACAGGCCCGCGGTGTAGGTGCCGGCCGACGCCCGGGTCATGGTCAGGGCGTCGGTCCAGCCGGACGATGTCCGTCGCTGGAGCACCAGCACCCGCCCAGACACCAGATTGTTCGACAGCTTCCCGGTCCCGGCGCTGCGCAGGGTGGCGGTGAACGAGACCCAGCCGGCCCCGGGCAGCCAGGTGGTCGACGCACTGATCGTGGTCTCGCTCGGCACGTCGAGGCAGGTGCTGTAGAGCGTGCTCGTGGTCCGGACGTCGTAGACCTGCTGGAGGGTCGCCACGTCGCAGCGTCCAAAGGCGTGGGCGTTGTAGCCGTCCTCGGGTTTCACGCGCGAGTACGTCTGGACGACGGCATCGCCGTAGTCGGAGTCGTCCGGCAGGTTGACGTGGTGATCCAGGCCGAGCACGTGGCCGAGCTCATCGAGGGTGATGTTCTCGGCGTCGAAGCAGCCCCTTGGCCGGCCCGTCGCCTCGCACCAGCGGAGCGTGCCCCAGTCGAACCGGTGGCCGTTCTCGCGCAGGTACACCGCGAACCATGTCGGAGCGTCGCGACGGAAGCACGCGAGGCCGTTCTCGCCGCACGGCGCGCTGACGCCGTACGTGATCGTGCTGTCCGCGCCGCTCGCGTGGTCAAACGTGGGTGCCTTGCTCTCGCGGGTCGTGTTGGCATCCTCGATCGCGTCCTTGATGGCCGTTTTGATGGCGGCGGGCGGCGCGCCACCCGCGCCCCAGCGGTACGTGAGCACCTGGTTCCGGTTGAACGGGTTGCCCATGAACGGGTCCGGCGTGGCCGCCGTCGCGGCCGGGGCAGCCATGACCAGGACGGCGAGCGCCAGGGTGATGGTGCGGATGGAGTTCCTCATCGGGCAGCTCCTGGATGCGTGCGGAACGGCGAGCTGTCAGGGTCAAGCAGACGGATCCCCCTGCCCCCGGGCCCGTCGCGTGCCACCACGGGAACGGTGCCCAGCTCGCCCTCGGCGCCCGCGGTTCCGGTCGATCCCTCGGCGAGCGGCATGCCGAGCCCGGTGGTGGTGGTCATCCCGCCGGCTCCGCTGAGCGTGACCACCGCGACCTCGTCACGGGCCGTCTCAACGACGAGCCGGTCGCCGGCCCGCCCACCGATCGCGGCCGCGAAGGCCCCGGCGGCAAGGGTCGTCCGGCGCCCGGAGGCGAGGTCCACGGAGATGACGGGGCAAGGGAGCCCGTTGCAGGCGGCGCGAGCGATGAGCGAGCCGCCGACGGTCCCGAGGCCGGCCCCGATGTCGCGCACCAGCGTCACGGCGCCGCTCGCGGGGTCGAGGACGCGGACCCGGCAGCCGACCGGGGTGCACGAGGACACGGTGAGCCGTCCGCCCCGATCCAGCACCAGCGTCGTGACGAACGTCGGCCCCAGCCATCGGTCGGGGGCCAGGCCGGCAAGGACTCGATCCGTCCCTCCGTCCGGCCGTCGACGCCAGACGCCGAGGTCCGTGCGGGTCGCGCGGTCGACGTGGTGCTCGTACAGCGTCTGCCCGTCCGGCGCGAGGACCGCGCTCCGGACCACCGCGGCCTCATCCGCCAGCGCCGTGGCGCAGCCGCGGGCGATGTCCAGCAGCCGCAGGTGCGATGCCGTCCCGTCGTCTTCGCCGGTCAGCACCATGCCGTTCACGGGCCCCGAGGCAAACGACTCCGGCGCGAGGTCCAGTGACCGGCCGACCTCGCCGTCCATCCCGATCGTGAGCGTCTGGCCCTCCAGCGTCCCCGTTCGGTCCAGGACAGGGTCCAGCTGGTACCAGGTCAGGGCGCCGGAACGCAGGCCGGCTTCCGACGTACAGGGCGGCGGCTCCCACCGGGGCTCGGCGACGAGCGGGCTCACGAGGTGCCCGGCTCCAAGCGCGCCGGCGGTGACTGCGGCCAAGAGCGGCGAGACGGCCAGCCATCGCGCGGACTCCATTGCTGGTTCCTCCTCCGGCGGGTGCTGGGTGGGCGGGAGGAGGGCGAGGTGGCTATCTTCGCGGTGACCAATTACCTGCCACTTATCCCGGGGCCGGGTGGTACGCTCCGCGGGTCAACGGGACCCGAGGTCCCTGCAGATCCGACGCGGTCTGGTCGCGAAGCCGGTGTGATTCCGGCACAGTCCCGCTACGGTGACCGCCCCCTGGGGCGGAAGTCCGGTCGCCGACCCGCCGTCGCCGCTCGAGCCTTCGAGAGAAAGGTCAGGCGTTTCGTGCGATCCACCGCCTGACCCCCGCTTCGATCAGAAGCGAGGGGTCTTCCGTTTTCCAGCCCACCCGATTCGGAGTTTCTGCGTGGCCGCACGTCCATTCCGCCCCATCCCAGCCCTGGCCGGCCTGCTGCTGGCCGCCATCCTGGCCGCCTGCTCGGCGGCGCCGCCTGCAACGCCCACCGCCGTCACCCTGACCGACGACGAGGGCACCGTCGTCGCGATCCCGGCCCAGCCGGCCAGGATCGTCACCCTGACACCGGCCGCGACCGAGACCCTGTTCGCGCTCGGCGCCGGCGACCGGATCGTCGGCAAGAGCGAGGACATCCTGCTCTACCCACCGGAGGCCGGCGCCATACCTGACGTCGAGAAGTTCGACGGGTCCGCGATCGTCGTCGACATCGAGCAGATCGTGGCCGCCAAGGCCGATCTCGTGATCGCCGGCGGCAACTACGGCACTCCGCCCGACGCGGTGCAGAAGCTGCGCGACCTGGGCATCCCGGTGGTCGTCGTGTACGCACCGGACGTGGCCACCGTGTTCACGGACATCGAGCTCATCGGCCGGGCGATCGGCACGCCCGACGAGGCCGCCGCCATCGTCGAGCGCATGCAGACCGAGTTCGCCGGCGTGGCCGACGCCGTCGCCAATGCGCCGACGCCGCGCGTCTACTACGAGATCGACGCGACCGGCGCCTTCTACGGCCCCGCGGACGAATCGTTCCTCGCCGAGATGATCTCGCTGGCCGGCGGCGACCCGGTCACGACCGGTTCGCCGGACAAGTACGACATCCCCGCGGAGCGGCTGCTCGAGGCGAACCCCGAGGTGATCCTCCTCGGCGACGCCGCGTACGGCGTGACGGCGGCCGATGTCGTCGCGCGCCCGGGCTGGGACACGATGACCGCGGTCAAGGACGGCGCCATCCGCCCGATCGAGGACACGATGATCACCCGGCCCGGACCGCGGCTATTCCTGGGCCTGCAGCTCCTCGCCTCGACGATCCACCCGGATCTCGCGATCCCGTCGTCCAGCCCGATCCCGCCCGTCCCGTGAGCTCGTCCGCGGCCACCGTCGGCGACACGGGGGCACGGCTCCTTGCCGCGTCGCGAACGCGCGACCGGCGGACCGTGCTCGTCGTGGGCGGGCTCGTGGTCGCGGCGATCGGCGCTGTCCTGGGCATCGGCCTGGGCAGCGTCGCGGTCCCTGTGGGGGACACCATCACGATCGTGCTTGACCGGCTGCTCGGCACCCACCTCTCGAGCGCCGACCCGGCGCTGGCCGCCATCGTCTGGGACCTCCGCGTGCCGCGTGTCCTGACCGCGATGGTCGTGGGCTCCGGGCTCGCCGTCGCGGGCGCCACCTTCCAGGGGCTGCTGCGGAACCCGCTCGCGGATCCGTACGTGCTGGGCACGGCGTCGGGGGCCGCGCTCGGTGCCGCCCTCGCGCTGCTGATCCCGGTGCGGGCCCTCGTCCTGGGCTTCGGGCTCGTGCAACTGTTCGCCTTCGTGGGCGCGCTTGCCGCGATCACCACCGTGTACAAGCTGTCGCGGGTCAGCGGCCTCGCGCCGCTGACCAGCCTGCTGCTCACCGGCTACGCGGTGGCGTCGCTCCTGTCGGCCGGGCTCGCGATGGCGATGTACGTCTCGGGCGCGGCGCTCCGCCAGATCTTCAACTACCTCCTCGGGAGCTTCCAGATGGCGTCGTGGGAGCGACTGCTGGGAGCGCTGCCGATCGTCGTGCTGGGGACCATCCTCATCCTGTCCCGGGCGAAGTCGCTCAACGGGCTGCTGCTGGGCGAGGAGCCGGCCAGCAACCTGGGGATCAACGTCGGGCGGGAGCGGGCGCTGCTGCTCGCCCTCGCCTCGCTGGTCACCGCGGCCGCCGTCACCGTCAGCGGGCTCATCGGCTTCGTGGGCCTCGTGGTGCCCCACGTCGTGCGCCTGCTCACGGGTCCCAACGCGCGCTCGGTGATCCCGATCTCGGCGATCTGGGGCGCCAACCTCCTGATCTTCGCCGACCTCGCCGCGCGGGTGGCCGGGGACATCCCGGTGGGCGTCGTGACCGCCGTCATCGGAGCCCCGTTCTTCCTCGTGCTGCTGCGACGCGCCCGTACCGGGTACGAGCTGTGAGCGGCGCGGCGCTCCGGGTTGACGGCGTGACCGTCGTGGCCCGGGAGCGGGCGATCCTGTCCGACGTCACGTTCCACCTGGACCACGGCGAGCGGGTTGCGCTGATCGGGCCCAACGGTGCCGGCAAGTCCACGCTGCTGCGGGTGCTGGCGGGCGTCCTGCGGCCGGTCGCCGGTCGCGTCGAGATCGAGGGGACGCCGATCGCCGACCTCGAGCGATCCGCGATCGCCCGTCGCCTGGCCGTGGTCCCGCAGCAGACCGCCCTCCCGTTCTCGATGCGGGTCGAGGAGGTGGTGGCGCTTGGCCGGCTGCCACACGAATCCGCCCTCCGGGGCGCGGGGCCCGCCGACCGCGCGGCGGTCGCGGCGGCGATCGACCGCGTCGGCCTTGGCCACCTGCTTGGCCGCGACGCGCGCGAGCTGTCCCTGGGCGAGCGGCAGCTGGTCCTGATCGCGCTCGCCGTCGCCCAGGAGGCGCCGGTGCTGCTGCTCGACGAGCCGACCGTCCACCTTGACCTGCGCCACCAGGTGGAGGCGATGGAGCTCCTGCGCGACCTCAACGAGCGGGACGGCACCTCGCTCGTCGCCGTCCTCCACGACCTGGGGCTGGCCGCCCACTTCTTCCCCCGGCTGGTGATCGTGGAGCACGGCCGGATCGTGGCTGACGGTCCGCCGGAGGAGGTCCTCACGGACCAGCGGATCCGCGACACGTTCGGGGTGGCGCCGGGCCTGGTGCGCCTCGCCGCGGGGGTCAACGGCAGCTGATCGCGAGGTTGCGTCAACGCACCACGAGCGCCGTCCCGGTACCCTGTGCGGGTGCCCCACATCCGAGCCGCCGTCCTTGGTCTCGCGCTCACGCTGCTGTTGGCCGCGTGCGGTGCGGCGGCGCCCTCCTCGGCTGCCACGTCGGGAACCGACACGACGCCCGGCGTGACGGCGGCGCCCGGCGAGTCCGCCTCGCCACTCGAGACAGCGACGCCGGGCGGCAGCGAGGCGCCGACCGCCACCGAGACGCCCGCGCCGACGGATTCGCCCGTCGCAACCGACGAGCCCACGCCGACCGAGGTCCCGAGCGGACCCGTGGAAACCGTGGTGCCGGACCCGACCCCCGGCACCGCCGACGCCTGCTCCGGCAGCGACAAGAACCGCGAGTTCTTTGATGTCGTCGCGCGCTCGGTCAAGTGGCCGGTGCTGTGCGGCGTGCTGCCCAAGGGCTGGTTCGTCAAGACCGGGCACTACTGGACGGCCGGCGGCGGCAGGATGTATGTCGAGTACGACGGCCCAGGAACGTCGAGGCTGGGGCTGTACGAGGGCGGGTACTGTGCGACCGAGGGTGGCTGCGATGTCAGCGGGCCCGATGCCTCGGCGCTCGGCGGTGCGCCGCTGGGGCCGCTGGCAGGCACCCTGTACCAGACCGCAGACGGCTACGCGATCGTCGTCGCCTCCGGCGAGAACCCATCCTGGTTCATGACGACCATCGGCCTCGACCAGGCAACCACCCTCGCGCTCGCCGCGAAGGTCGCCGAGGTAGGCGGCTAGCCGACCGCACCCGCCCACTTCGGGCGCACAATGGTCGTATGCAGATCGCCGACTTCGAGCTGGAGCGGTTCTTCGCCCGGTACGAGTTCGCCGTGCGCCACCTCCTCTGTGCCTCGGACGTGGAGGGCTGGCCGATGGGGGACCTGCTGGCCCTCGCGGATGCCGAGACCGCCGCCCTGTGGCGAGACCTCCGCCTGGGCTACACGGAGGCGCCCGGCCACCCGCTGCTGCGGGCCGAGATCGCCACCCTGTACGAGTCGATCACGCCCGACGAGGTCCTCGTCTTCAGCGGTGCCGAGGAGGCGATCTTCATCGCGGCCAACGTGATCCTCCGGCCGGGTGACCACGCGATCGTGGCCTGGCCGGCGTACCAGAGCCTCCACGAGGTGGCGCGCGCTGTCGGTGCGGACGTGACGTTGCACGAGCTTCGGGCGGAAGGCGGCTGGGCAGTCGACCTTGACCGGCTCCGCGACCAGGTGACGCCGCGGACCCGCCTGATCGTCATCAACGTGCCCAACAACCCCACCGGGTCGATCCCGGACCCGGCCACCTACCGGGCAATCGCGGACATTGCCGCGGATGCCGGCGCCACGCTCCTGGTCGACGAGGTGTACCGGTTCCTGGAGCACGATGGCCTCGCGCTGCTCCCCGCCGGAGCGGACGTCGGCCCGCACGGCGTGAGCCTGGGCGTGATGTCCAAGTCGTTCGCGCTTGCCGGGCTCCGGATCGGCTGGCTGGCCACGCACGACGCCGGCCTCCTGGACCGCGCGACGCGGTTCAAGGACTACACCACGATCTGCGCATCGGCGCCCGCGGAGATCCTGGCGCTGGTGGCGCTCCGGGCGAGGGATCGGGCGCTCGCCCGCTCGCGGGGGATCGTGGACGCGAACCTCGCCCTGCTCGACGCGTTCTTTGCCCGCCAGGCCACCCGGATCGGCTGGGTGCGGCCCAGCGGAGGTCCGGTCGGGTTCCCAGAGCTGCGGACGGGCGTCCCCGTCGACCGCTTCGCGCAGGACCTGCTCGAGTCGGAGGGCGTGCTCATCGCGCCCGGTTCCATCTTCGGCCACCCCGGCCACCACTTCCGGCTGGGATTCGGCCGCACGGACATGCCGGTGGCGCTCGCGGGGCTCGAGCGTTTCCTCGAGCGTGGCGTGGGGGCAGATCGCTGACCAAACCGCTGACCGGCCCCCGACCCGGGGACCACCGGCCCCCCGAACCGGACGTTCCGGCCCTCCGCGCCCGGTGCTCCGCGAGGCATCCTCCCGGTGCGCCACCTGCACGGAGTCCTGACATGCGTTCTCGCGCGCCCCGCCGCGCCACCTTCCGCCTTGCCCTGGCCCTCGTCCCGGCCATCCTGCTGCTGCCCGCCGTCGGCGGCTGCGGAGCGACACCCGAGGTCCCGGGGGCCAGTGGGATCATCGTGGGCACCGGGGACGTGGTGACCGAGCTCCGGGAGCTCGCGCCGTTCACCCGTGTCAGCGTCGGTGCAGGCCTCAAGGTGATCATCGGCGAGGCTGCCGAGCAGCAGGTCAGCGTTGGGGCGCAGCAGAACCTGCTCCCGGCCATCCGGACAGCGGTCGTCGACGGGCAGCTGATCGTCACCATCCCATCCCCGGGCGTGACCGCGACGCAGCCGATGTCGCTCACGCTGCGCATGACGCAGGTCGAGTCCGTCGCGCTTTCGGCCGGGTCCGTGGGCTACCTCGAGCACACCGGCGCCGCCCTCAACCTCGACGTCTCGGGTGGAGCGGAGATCACCGTGATCGGCGCCACGCCGGACCTGACGCTGACCGCGTCCACCGGCTCGCACGCCAAGCTGGGTGAGCTCGTCGCCCAGCGCGCGGAGATCATGGTGAATGACGGGTCCTCGGCGGACCTCAACGTGGTCACGGCCCTGACGGGCACGGCGGACGGCGGTGCGACGGTCACGCTGATCCACAAGCCGGCGCAGGTCAGCGTCGCGACCAGCTCCGGGGCGACGGTCCAGGGCGGATAGCGCAGCCGATCAGGCCTCCGGCGGCCTGGACGGAGGCGATCAGGCCCGCTTGCGCGGCAGGTCCAGGAACGGCAGCTCGACGACGGTCGCTGCCACGCGGCCCCGGCGACCCTCGACCGTCCACTCCACCTGGAGCGCGGCGCCGATTCGCTCGTGGCGTGCCGGGACGAAGGCCAGCGCGATCGCCTGCTTGAGGATCGGGCTCCAGCCGTGCGAGGTGGACTTGCCGACCTGGCGGCCGTCGGCGAAGACCGGGACGGGCGAGCGGTCGACATACGGACTGAGCCCGGGCGGCAGGCCCTGGGCATCGAACAGGCCCTCGATGTCGTACCAGTCGAGCTGCAGGCCCACGAGGCGGCGGTCTGGCCCCCCGGCGGCGACCTCGGCGGCGAGCGCGCGGCGACCCACGTAGTCGCCCTTCTCGAACGACACGAGCTTGCCGAGCCCGAGCTCGAACGGGCTGTAGCTCTGCTCCGGGTTCATCGCGTGGCGAGCTGACGTGTAGTCGACGTCGAGCATGATCAGCCCGGCCTCGAGCCTCACGACATCGAGCGCGTCCATGCCGGCGGGGCGGATCGCGTACGCCTTGCCCGCGGCAAACAGCGCATCCCAGACATCAGGTGCGGATCCCGCCGGGATCCACAGCTCGTAGCCGAGGTCGCCCGTGTAGCCCGTCCGGCTGACGTCGATCGCGACGCCGCCGATCATGGCCGCCCGACGGCGGAAGTACCGCAGGTCCTCGAAGCTCTCGCCGCTGGCGGCTTCCAGCACCGCCCGGCTGAAGGGACCTTGCAGGGCGAGCGCGGCCACCGTCTCGGAGACGTCCTCGATCTCGACTTCGAGCCCGGCGGCATTCATGGTGAGCCACCGGTACTGCGGGTCGGCCGCGGTCCAACGGAGCTCCTGCTCCCCGACGCGGTGCACCGTCCCGTCATCGATGACCTTGCCGTGCTCGTCGCACCACGGCGTGTAGAACACCTGGCCGACCTGCAGCCTCGACGCGTCACGGGTGATGACGCGGTCGGCGAGACGGAGGGCGTCGGGTCCGGTGACCCGGTACTTGTACAGCGGGCTGACATCGATGACGGCGGCCGCCTCGCGGATCGCGTTGTACTCGATGTCGTGGAAGTCGGCGTAGACGGAGGACGCGAAGTAGCCCGCCCACTCGCGCCACTGCATCTTCCGGTTCATGGCCGCGGCGCGCGGATGGAACGGGGTGCCGACGCTCACGAAGACCCTCCAGGCTGGTGACCGGCCAAAGTATGCAGGAGATCCCTGCCGACTGGACGGGGTGGCCCGATCGCGCTTCGGTCTCAGAGCGCCCTGACCGGGATGGTCCGAGCGGTCATGCGCTCGTCGCGGGATGGCGCCAGGTTGGTTCTCAGCAAGACCTCAGGAACATGGCCGTACGATCAGCCGGGCTGCCGCTCGGTGGCTCTGACCGCCAAGCTGGGCCGCGGTCGCCATACCGGCGCAGCGACGCTCTGCGATCTGTCCTGGGGTCACCCTCCATGCGGCGTTCCATCTCTCTCGTCGTGGCGTCTGCGGCGTTCCTGGTGGCCGCCTGCGGCGGCGGCTCCGGCACGGCGCCGACGTCGGTCGCCGGAACGTCCGACGCACCGGTCGCATCGGACGCCGCTCCGGCGGGCGCAACGGGCGACCAGTTCGGCGGCGACGTCTGCTCCGCCCTGACCGGGGCCGATATCGAGGCTGCGACCTACCAGCAGGGCAAGGCGACGTTCGACAGCACGGACACGCAGAAGGACGCCAACGGCAATGCTGTCGTGTGCCAGTACCTCGTCACGTTTGGTGACAACCCCTCGGTCGTCGCCGCTGCCGTCACCTTGTTCGACGACAGCGAGGCGACCCATCGCAACCAGGTGTTGCTGACCAGCTCGCCCGAGCCCGTCAGCGGCGTCGGGACCGACGCCAGCGTCGTGATGGCCGCCCCGGGCTGGTACGAGGTCTGGGTCACCGCAGCGCACGGCCAGTTCACCGTGGCGGCCCAGGACAAGGCGACCGCGATCGCCCTCGCGACGATCGCTGCAGGGCGGGACTAGACGTCGGTTCCCGCAAGCTCCCAGGCGGGATCGGGACGTGCTGCCGCCACTGGACTGATGCCGGCCGAGCGCTGACAGCCGGGGATCGCTGCCGCCACGAACCTGCCCGATTGGGCACGCGAGTTGCACCGTGGGCGCGCCGGCGAGCCCTACAGTGGACTCCAACGTTCGGAACGAGACATGAAGGCGCCGCGTCCCGGACGCCGGCGGCATGGGTGGTGGTCGCGAGTGTCAGATCTGGCGCGTCCGACAGGCGTGGAGCGGCGAGGCTCGACCGGCCACGGTGACGCACGCTCCTCGCCGGGGCCGGCCCCGGCATCTGCGCCGGTGTCGGCGGGCGCGGAGCTGGACGGCACGGCGAAGGGCCTGCTGCTTCTCCAGGCGGCGGCCGGGAACGGGGCGGTGACACGACTGCTTCAGCGGGTCGCGGCGATCCCTGGAGGCAGCCCGATGGGACGCCCGGGCCTGGCCGAGCCCGCCAGGGCAGCTGCGGTCACCCGCACGGCCCAGCGCGTCCCCCAGGAGACCAATTCGGAGGTGCCGCCCGGTCTCCGTGGCAGCCGTCTCTCTGAGCTGGACGAGTTCCTCGACCGGTTCAACACGCCCGAGGACGAGGTCATCACCCTGCTCGGCGAGATGGACGGGAGCGACAGGCGCGCCGTGATCAGCCGCTACCGGGACCGTCTGGCGGACACTCTCGATGTGGGCGAGATGAAGCGTGCGGTCGTGAACCTGCGGGCGCCGCTCCGGGTCGCGCTCGACTGGATCGATGCCGCGGCCCTCATCACCCGTTCGATCGACTACGTGGAGATCCAGAGCCTGGTCACCGGCGCGTCCCAGGCCGAGCGCGACGCCGTCGCCACCAACCACTACCGCGACTTCTTCGTCAAGGTCTGCACCAACAACACCATGATCGCGGCGCTCAGGGACCTGCGGTTCCCGTGGGCGACGGCCCGGCAGTGGGCGCGCGAGGAGGGCACCGAGACGTTGGACCTCGCACGCTCCCTGGCGAGCGCCGGTGTGATCCCCGTGTCCGGGCTCACGAGCTTCCTCGGGGCGGCCACCCGCGGCGCCACGGCGGCTCGAGAGCACCTGCGCAACCTGTCCGACGACGCGCTGGCCGAGCTGCGCACGAGCCCCGTCCCCGCCGACGTCATCCGGGACACGTTCGGGTCGAGGGCGGCGCCCGTGCTGCGCGTGCTCAACGGCGAGATCTCGTCCGGCGAGGCGAACGTCACCACCAGCGAGGACCTGCTGGCGGGCCCGACCACGGGCCCGTTCACGTCCATGCACTTCGGGGGCGACAACCGGTTCAACGTCGCCTACCGGCGCGACCGGGTGAACGTCAGCGTAGGGGTCGAGCTCACCGCGGCGGACGACCGCGCGCGGGAGCTGCTGCCGACGGCGAAGCAGATCTGGCTGCGCCGGATCCGGGCCGCCTGGGGCAGCCGGTTCCGGCTCACCAACGGCCAGCGCACGATCCCGCTCCGGTTCATCATCAACCTCGACTCCGGCCCCAACCATGTCAACGTCCACTCGGGGGTCTGGGCCTGGCCGAACCTCAATGCCGGCAACTGGTTCGCGCCCGATCACGAGCAGGTTCCCCAGCAGGAGGAGGCCGTGTCGCAGGCGCCCGTCCACGAGTTCGGCCACCTGATCGGCAACGTCGACGAGTACAACCGGACGGCCGAGCACTACGTCCAGGTGACCGGCCAGCCCGTGACCAGTGCCGGGACGGTCCCGGAGACCGACACGAAGGGAGTCACGCGGTACACGAACTCCCTGAGCCTGATGGGCTCAGGTTCCACCGTGGAACCGCGCCACATCGACAACATCCTCGGCTGGGTGAACGCCAACCTGCGGACGGGTGAGCCCGCATTCCACGTCGCCACCTAGGATGGGCGGGATGAGTGAGCACACCGCGCGACTGGCGTTCCCGCTGGTGTTCGCCGTCTCCGGGGCCAGCCCCAAGGTCGACCTGACCCTGCGCGTCCAGGAGGACGGCAGCTTCGTCGTGGACGTGATGACCGAGCGGTCGCTCGCGCAGCAGCCGCCGGCCCGGCTCGGCAGCTTCCGGGGCCGGCTGCCGGCAGCGACGCTCGACACGCTGGCCGCGGTGATCATCTCGTCCCGTGATCGCGGTCCAGCCGCGGCGGCCCCGGTGGGGCTGCCGCCGGGTGCGGTCGCGCGCCTCGTCTCGGCGGGCGAGGAAGCGCCGGTGCCGGCCGTCGGGGAGGAGGCGCTGCTCACGTCGCTCGACCAGCAGATCGCCGAGGCGGCGTCGAGCGCGCTGGCGGATCCCGTGGCGGCCATCGTGGCGGAAGCGCGCGAGGGCGGCGAGGGTCCCATGCTCGCGCTGACCGCGACCGGCAGCGAGCCGTTCCGGCTGCTGCTGTTCGCGTCGGACACGCCCGGGTTCTGGGTGCGGACATGGATTGACACCCCGGCGGGCCAGGAGCAGCTGGCCTACGAGGCCGTGGAGCGCCTGGTCACCGCGGGCGCCATCCCGGACGGGCCTGTTGACCTGCAGCCGGGTGGCGAGATCACCGTCCCGCTCCCGTCGGGGGCGGAGCCGGGTTCGGCAGGGGGCTTCATCGCCTGGCGGGCCGGGCAGGGTCCGGAGCGGCGGATCGTGACCGCGTCATGGGCGCTGGCCCCCACGCGAACCTGAACCGCGCGCCCGCCGGGATGTCGGCGCTCTCCCGCATGGCCCCGCGACGTCATCCACCAGGGCCAGGGTCTCCTCCGGGACGTGTCGGCTAGACTGCATGCACGTGATGCAGGTTGGATAGCGACCGCGACCAGCGCGTCGCCTGGACCGACTGGAGGGTGGGCGTGCCGCAGCGCTACGACGCGGTGATCATCGGCGGAGGGCACAACGGGCTCATCTCCGCCGCGTACCTGGCCCGCGCCGGCCTCAAGGTCGTGGTGCTCGAGCGCCGGCACGTCCTGGGCGGCGCCGCGGTGACCGAGGAGATCGTCCCCGGGTTCCGGTTCTCGGTTGCGAGCTACGTCGTGAGCCTGCTTCGGCCGGAGATCATCCGGGACCTGCAGCTGCCGAAGTTCGGGCTGGACATCCTCCCGCTCGACGGCACCTTCACCCCGCTGCGCAAGGGCGAGGGCCCCGGCTCGACCAAGCGCAAGCCGGTCGGCGACTACCTGTGGCGGGTCAACGACCATGGCCGGACCATCCGCGAGCTGCGTCGCTGGAGCAAGAACGACGCCGAGGCGTACGAGGAGTACGGCCAGCTCATGGTGGACATGGCCCGGTTCATCAAGCCAATCCTGGGGATCGTGCCCCCTGACCCCACCGACAACGACCCTCGCCCGCTGCTGCCGCTGGCCAGCCTGGCCCGCCGGTTCGCGCAGCTGCCCGAGCGCCAGCAGGCCGTGTTCGTCCAGCTGATGACGATGTCGGCCAAGGACTTCCTGGACCAGTGGTTCGAGACGGACCCGCTCAAGGCCACGATGTCCGCGTCCGGGATCATCGGCACCTACCAGGGGATCAACTCGCCGGGCACGGCCTACGTCCTGCTCCACCACTACATGGGCGAGATCGACGGCGCCTTCCGCGCCTGGGGCATCCCCAAGGGCGGCACCGGCGGCGTCTCCTACTCGATCGCCCGTGCCGCGCAGGCGCTGGGCGCCGAGATCCGCACCGAGGCCCCGGTCGCGCGGATCGTCGTCAACAACGGCAAGGCCACCGGCGTCGCCCTCGAGAGCGGCGAGGAGATCGAGGCCTCGGTCGTCCTCTCCTCGGCCGACGCCAAGGTCACCTTCCTCGACCTCCTCGAGCCCGGCTCCCTTCCCCCCGAGTTCGAGCAGGAGATCCGCCGCTTCAAGTTCCGGGGCAGCTCGGGCAAGGTCAACCTCGCGGTGGACCGGCTGCCGGACTTCACCTGCCTGCCGGGCGAGGGCGAGCACCTCCGCGGCGCCATCAGCTTCAGCCCGTCAACCCGGGAGATGGAGCAGGCGTACGACGACGCGAAGTACGGGCACTGGAGCCACCGCCCGTACGTGGACATGATCATCCCCACCCTCGTGGACCCGCAGATGGCGCCGCCCGGCAAGCACGTGATCAGCTGCTTCGTCCAGTACGCGCCCTACAAGCTGGCGCCCGAGCTGGGGACCTGGGACGACAACGGCAACCGGGAGGCGTTCGGAGACGCGGTGGTCAACCGGATCGCCGAGTTCGCCCCCAACATCCGGGACATCATCATCGGCCGCCAGGTCCTCACCCCGCTCGACATCGAGCGGACGATGGGCCTCACGGAAGGCAACATCTTCCAGGGTGAGCTCACCCTGGAGCAGCTGTTCTTCAACCGGCCGGTGCCCGGCTACGCGCGGTTCCGCACCCCCGTCCAGGGCCTGTGGCTGTCGGGCTCGTCCACGCACCCCGGCGGCGGTCTGATGGGCGCGAACGGGCGCCTGGCCGCGCTCGAGGTCCTCAAGTCCCGCGGCCGGAAGGTGGCCTGACAATGGCGAGCACGATGAACCCGTACGACGCGATCGTCGTCGGCGCCGGACACAACGGCCTGACCGCGGCCGCCTACATGGCCAGGGCCGGGCTGCGGGTCCTGGTGCTCGAGGCGCGCCCGATCGTGGGTGGCGCCGCCGTGACGGAGGATCTGGGTGGGGTTCGCGTGCCGTCCCTCGCCCACACGGTCGGGCGGCTCAAGCCGTCCGTCGCCCGGGAGCTGGACCTCGCCTCGCACGGCCTGTCGCTGGTCGCCCCAGAGGTCCGGGTCTTCGCGCCGCAGGCGGACGGCCGCGCGGTGACGCTGTACGCGGACCTCGCCAGGAGCGTCGAGGCGCTGCGCGTGTTCTCCGAGGATGACGCGACCGCGTTCGTGGAGTACGACCGCCGGGTTCGGTCCCTGTCGCAATTCCTCGCCGACCTCGGTGAGGAGGCCCCGCCGGACATCGCCGGCCCGGGATTCGGTGACGCGCTCCTTGGCCTGCGCCTGGGCCGCGCGTTCCGAGGGCTTGGCAAGCACGACGGCCGCACGATCCTGCGGGTGCTCGCGATGGCCGCCGCCGATTTCGTGGCCGAGTCGTTCGGGTCCGAGCCGATCCGGGCGACGACCGCGTGGCGTGGCGTGCGCTACACCGCGATGGGCCCGTGGTCCGCGGGCACGACCTCCGTGCTGCTCGCGGACGCCGCCGGCAACGACGGTGGGGCCGCGGGCGAGACCGTGTTCGCCAGGGGTGGACCGGGCGCGCTCTCGGACGCGCTGGCGTCCGCGGTTCGCGCGGCCGGCGGCGAGATCCGGTGCGACGCGAGGGTCGTCGCGGTGACCACGACCGACGGTGCCGTCACCGGCGTCGCGCTCGCCTCGGGCGAGGAGATCGCGGCGCCCGCCGTCGTCTCGGGTCTCGATCCCAAGCGCCTGCTCACGTCGCTCGTCGACCCGGTCACGGTGGGGCCGTCGATGCGCTGGCGCGCCGGCAACATCCGGACCCCGGGCACCGTGGCCAAGGTCAACCTCGGTGCTGGATGGCCTGCCCGATTTCCCCTCGACCGAGGGCGACATCCGCAAGCTCCGCGGCCGGATCCAGGTCGGGACGACGTCCATCGACCACGTCGAGCGGGCGTTTGACGCCAGCAAGTACGGGCTCCTGCCAGCATCGCCGGTCCTCGAGGTCACCATCCCGTCGCTGGTGGACCCGTCGCTGGTCGCCGGGGCGCCCGAGGGGACCCAGGTGATGAGCGTGCTGATGCAGTGGATGCCGCCGAAGCTCACGGCGGACGACTGGGCCGGACGCCGCGACGAGGTCGGCGACCTGGCCGTCAAGGCGCTCGAGACGGTGGCGCCGGGTCTCGGCTCCCGGGTCACGGCCCGCCAGGTGCTGACGCCGGCGGACCTCGAGGCCGAGTACGGGCTCTCCGGCGGTCACCCGCTCCACGCCGAGCCCGCGCTCGACTCGTTCTTCCTGTGGCGCCCGCTCCTCGGCTGGGCCCGCTACCGGATGCCGGTGGACGGGCTGTACCTCGCCGGGTCCGGGGCGCACCCGGGCGGTGGCGTCACCGGCGTTCCCGGGCGCAACGCCGCCCGCGAGGTGATCACGGATCGCAAGAAGCGCCGGAGATAGGCGCCGCCCGTGAGGAGAGTCCCTAGCGGCGGTCCATGCGTGCCTCGTCGCTGAGGCGCTGCTCCTCGGCGCGGCTGGACTCCGGGACCGCGTCGGGGCCGGCTTCGCGCTCCAGCGACCAGTCCCACTCGCGCAGCTGGCGGAGCAGGCGTCGGCCGGTCAGATCGAGATGGATCGGGGTCACGGATATCCGCCGGTTCACGACGGCCGTGAAGTCCGTGCCGGGGACCGAGATCCCGGATGGCGGCGGCCCACCGATCCAGTAGTAGGGCAGTCCGCGAGGGTCGAAGCGACGGATCAGCTCGTCTTGGTAGACGCGTTTGCCGACCCGGGTGACCTCGAAGCCGCCGCACTCCTCGATCGGGACGGCGGGCACGTTGACCGACAGCAGCTCGCCCCGCCGGAGTCCGTGCTCGAGGACGTTTCGCGCGACCACGGCCGCAGCCGTTGCCGCAAGCGCGAAGTCGATGTGCTCCTCGTACTCCTGGCTGATCGCGAACGCGGGGCAGTTGTTGATGACGGCTTCCATCGCGGCCGAGACGGTCCCCGAGTACGTGATGTCGTCACCCAGGTTGGCGCCGTAGTTGATGCCCGACGCCACCAGGTCAAAGCGATCGTCGAAGAAGCCGAGGAAGGCAAGGGAGACGCAGTCCGTCGGGGAGCCGTCCACGGAGTAGCCGGTCGAGCCGTCGGCGAGCGTCCGCTCCCGGACGCGCAGCGGGCGCATCAGCGTCTTGGTGTGACCCACCGCGGACTGGTTGAGATCGGGGGCCACGACCGTCACGTCGCCGATCGGGTCGAGCGCGAGCTTGAGCGCCAGGATCCCCCGCGATTCGATGCCGTCGTCGTTGGTGACCAGGATTCGGGGACGGCTGGTCCATGACCCGAGCGGACGCCCGATGCGCTTGAGGGCACGTCGCTTCCCGCGCGGCCCGGCGACGGGCTCGCCCCGCTCCTTGTCCAGGTCGCGTCGCTCCGAGCGGGCCCGCTCGCGGGTCATCTCGGGGGCGTCGGGCGTCACCGCGCCCTCGCCGTCGTCGCCGGCCGCGCGGTCCTCGCCCTCGCGGTCGTCACGGTCGTCGCTCATGCAGGCTCCGTTCCCGCTTCCTCCTCGGGCGCCTGGACGGGGTGCGCCTGGAGCGTCTTCGCCGCCAGCACCTCGTCAACATCCTCGTCCACGCCGGGTACCGGCTCGCGCGGCCGGCGAACGGCGCGACCCTCACGCCGCGCGATGCGCTTCGCGGCCCGGTCCGCCACGGAGCCATGCTCCTGCGAGCGGGCCACCCAGTGGAAGAACAGGGCAGAGATCACGGCGGCGATCGGGATGCCAAAGATCGCGCCGGCGATGCCGGCGACCCGCAGGCCGACGACCACCGATCCGAGCACCACGATCGGGTGGATGCCAACGGCACCGGCCATCAGGCGTGGCTGGAGGACGTTCATGGTCACGAACCAGGCGATCGCCATCAGGATCAGGACCGGCAGCACGGGGCCATTCGGTGTCAGCAGCGCGACCAGGACGGGGGGTCCCCAGGACACGAACGGGCCGAAGAACGGGATCATCTGCAGCAGACCCGCGATGACCGTCGTCACCGCCGCGTACTGCAGCCCGAAGCCGATGTTGATGACGGCGGTGAACACGCCGAACACGAAGCCCATGATCAGCTGGCCGCGGAGGAACCCGCCGAAGGAGCGCGCCACGCTGGCCTGGAGCACCTTCGCCTGTGGCACGTACGCCGGCGGGACCAGGCGGAACAGGAAGGCCATGATGTCGCCACGATCGAGGGCCATGTAGATCGACAGGATCACGAGGATCAGGATGTTGCCCAGGATCCCGATGCTCGCGACCGCGACCGACTGGAGGGGCTGGATCAGCTCTCCGGCGAAGACCTGCAGGTTGCGCACGATCTCCGGGGCCTGCCCGACCAGATCCACGTTGAGGCCGAACGACATGAGGCGTGCCTGCAGCTCCGAGAGGAGGGAGGCGAGCTCCGCTTCGAGCGTTGGGGCATCGCGGATGAACTGGGTGATCGAGGCGAGCAGCGAGGACGAGAGCTGGATGATGATCCCGACCACGATCCCCACGATCGCGACGTAGACGAGGATCACGGCGGCCGCCTGCGGGACCATCGGCACCCTCGCCACGGCCTTGATCAGCGGCAGCAGGGCGAACGCCAGCAGCCACGCCAGGAAGAACAGCAGGATGATGTCGCCAAAGGCGGTGAGGACCGTGCCCGCGTCGCTGACGACCACGAACGCGAGCGCGACGACCGCCAGGATGAGGACCGCATCCAGCAGCCGGCGCTGGCGTTCCGTGAGCAGCTCGTCGGGCATAGCCAGAGACTACGACGCCACGGCCGCCCGCGGAAGGTGTTCCGGGCGCCGCATCCCCAGATCAGGGCTGCCCGTTCGGGCAAAGCGCGTCCCTGCGCGTTGACGCGGCAAGAGCCGCTGCGAGATGCTGTGGCGACCTTGGAGCACGAGCGCGCGTCCCACACGCGCCGGGCACCCGGCCCTCAAACCGCATCGGGCGGTCGGCCGGGACGGTCCAACGCGCCCGGGACGCGCGTTGATGGACCGCTCACGGAGGTCGCGCTTCTCCAGGTGCAGCGGGTGGCCGGCAACGCGGCCGCCAGGGCGCTCGTCCAGCGCCAGCCGGAGGGCCCAGGCGACGTCCCCGCGACCGAGGCCGGCACGCCGGCGGCGGGGACCTCCGAGACGACCCAGACGGAGCGGAGGACGCTGCGCTTCGGATCCACGGGCGAGGACGTCAAGCTGCTCCAGATGAAGCTGCACCAGGTTCGAGAGCGGGAGCACGATCGGGACGCCAACCGGCGCTCCCGGAGGGACGGCATCTTTGGGCCATTGACGCGCCAGGACGTGATCGACTTCCAGGGGGACACGGGGCTGGATGCCGACGGGGTGGTGGGACCGAGGACTTGGAATGCCATCGACTCGCTGGTGCCCGGCACGCCCACCGAGACCGGGGAGGCCGCGGCCGACGAGCAGTTCGATGCTGCTCGGGCGCTCAGGGATGCCGCTCGCTACGACGAGGCAATCGCGATCTTCGAGGCGCTCGCGACCGGCTCGGCCACCCCCGAAATGGCCACGACGGCGCTGGCCAATGCGGGTGTCTGCCACATGCAGCGCGGCCGGTTCGGGATCGCCGTCGCTCGCTTCGAGCAGGCGCTGGCCGGTCGCTTCAACCAGGAGGCCCTCCGGGCTGGGATCCTGGAGGACCTGGAGAAGGCGCGCCGGAACGAGTTCCGCGACGATCCTCCGGCTGACCCTGAGCCGCTCCCCGCGGGTGCCGACCCCACAGCGGCCGGTCGCGAGGGTGGCGGGGTCACGGAGCGCCAACCGGTCAAGAGCGGCGACTCCGGGCCGGCCGTGGACCTGTTGAAGGGCAAGCTCCTCCACCTGATGGTTGGCTGGCCGCCCCCGCTGCCCGCTGGCGACACGTTCGACTCCCCGACCGCGGAGAGGGCCCGTGAGTTCCAGGAAGCATGCGGCCTCACGCCGTCGGGCGAGGCCGATGCCTCCACCTGGCACGCATTGGACAGCTTCACCAAGGCTGACGTGCCCCTCTCTGTCCTGGCGCCGATGCAGGCCCGGTTCGGGGAGGCCGTCGTGCTTCAGAGGGCCGACCCGGCAGGCGCGCTGCCGATCTTCGAGGGCCTCAGGGACCAGGCCCGGACGCTCGGCCTTCACGAGATCGTGAAGTACTTCGAGGGATATATCGGGCGCCAACACCGTCGACTGTCGAACTTCCCCGAGGCGCTCAATCATTTCAACCTGAATCTGGCCCGGAACATCCCGAACCCGGCCCATTTCAATGCCGTCCTGGAGGAGCTGCGCAAGGCCCGCGCGGGCATCGGGGAGGAGTGACGATGGCTCGGGCTGCCAGCCCCCGCGGACGGTAGCCCCGGCCTGCCCCTACCGCAGCCCCATCTTCTCCTTGACCTCGGCCATCGTGGCCTCCGCCATGGGCTTGAGGCGGTCCGCGCCGGCTTCGAGGATGCCGTCGATCTCGCGCGGGTTGGCCATCAGCTCCGCGTAGCGCTCCCGGGCGGGGGCGTAGCGGTCGATGATCCGCTGGGCGAGCAGCTTCTTGGTGTCCACGCAGCCGGTGCGTGCCGTGCGCTCGCCGTCCTGGATGTCCTCCCAGTCGTCGCCGAAGAAGCGGTGCAGCCCGCAGACGTTGCAGACCTCCGGGCGACCGGGATCCGTGCGCAGGATCCGCTGCGTGTCGGTGACCATGCTCATCACCTGGCGCCGGATCTCGTCCGGCGAGGCCAGGATCTCGATCGTGTTGCCGACCGACTTGCTCATCTTCTTGACGCCGTCCGTACCCAGGACGACGGGCGCGGAGGTGTAGACCGCCTGCGGCTCCGGGAACGTGTCGCCGTAGCGGTGGTTGAACGCACGGACGATCTCGCGTGACAGCTCGAGATGCGCCGCCTGGTCCTTGCCGACCGGCACCATCGACGCCTTGTAGATCACGATGTCGGCCGCCTGCAGCACCGGGTACGTGAGCAGGCCGTGGTTCACGTCGTCGGGCTGGTTCGCGATCTTGTCCTTGTACGTTGGCGTCCGCTCCAGCCAGCTGACCGGCGTGACCGTGGACAGCAGCCACATCAGCTCGGTGTGCTCGGGGCGGTGGCTCTGGACGAACAGCGTGCAGCGCTCCGGGTCAAGACCGAGCGCCAGCAGGCTGGCCGCCATCTCGCGCGTGCGCACCCGCATGGCGTTCGCATCGTGGGTGCTGGTCAGCGCGTGGTAGTCGACGATGCAGTAGATCGCCTCGTACTCGTACTGGAGCATCACGTAGTTCCGGATCGCGCCGAGGTCGTTGCCCAGGTGGACGATCCCGGACGGCTGGATGCCCGAGAAGATGCGCGGACGGGGTGCCGGGGCCTCCGCTGGGGCGGGGGACGGCATGAGCTCGATGGTCATTGGGGCGGAGTGTATCGGAGCGGAGGCCTGGGTCAGGGGGGTCGATGCCCGGCACGCCAGGTCGGTCCCTCGCGCCCACGCGCCTGCGTTCGCTACCATCGCGCCCACACCCTTCCGCTGCGAGAGCCCATACCGTGAGCGTTCAGCCCCTGCGCGTCGGCGTGATCGGCGCCGGCACCGTCGGCCGCGAGGTCGTCCGCGCCTTCCTCGAGCGGTCGCCCCGCCTGGTTCCACCCGACGGTGCGCCACTCGTGCTGACCGCTGTCGCCGAGAAGCTCACCGACCGGGCGATCGCGGGCGGGATCCCGGCGGAGCTGCTGACAGACGCGCCCGCCCACCTGGTGGCGAGCGGCGACGTCGACGTGGTCGTGGAGACGATGGGCGGCGACGAGCCGGCTCACACGCTGGTGGCCGCCGCGCTCGCCGCGGGCAAGCACGTGGTCACCGCCAACAAGCACATCGTGGCCCACCACGGCCCGGAGCTGGAGCGGCTCGCGCGCGACAGCGGGGCCACGTTCCGGTTCGAGGCGGCGGTCGGCGGCGGGATCCCGGTGCTCGGTCCGATCGCCCAGGACCTGACTGCCAACCGGATCTCACGTGTGCGCGGCATCGTCAACGGCACCACCAACTACATGCTCACCGCCATGGCCCACGAGGGTCGGGACTACGCGGAGGTGCTCGCGGAGGCCCAGTCGAAGGGGTACGCGGAGTTCGACCCGACGGCCGATGTCGAGGGCCTGGACGCGCTCAACAAGCTGGTCATCCTGGTACGGCTGGCGTTCGGTGCCTGGGTTGCCGTCGACGCCATCGACAACCGGCCCGGCACCACGAGCGGGTCCCGGGGCATGCCCGGCATCACGGGCGTGACCGCGGACGACGTGGCGACGATGACCCGCGAGGGCCGCGTGCTGCGACTCATCGCCACGTCGCGCCTCGCCGACGATGGCGCCATCGAGGCATCGGTCGTCCCGACAGCCGTCCCGGCTGGATCCGCGTTCGGGCGCTGCGACGGGGTGCTCAACCGGATCGAGGTGGATGCCACGCCGGTGGGCCGCGTCGCGTTCGAGGGACCCGGGGCCGGCGGCCCGGCCGCGGGCGCGGCCGTGCTCAGTGACCTCGTCTCGATCGCCCGGGGCCTCGGGTCCACCTGGGCCGGCTCGGCCGTGGCGACCGAGCTGTCCGCGATCGAGGTCCGGCCGGTCGCTGCCGAGTGCGTCGCCGGTCCGTCGGGCGCCTGCTACCCGGTCGGGGACTGACCCGCATGTCTGCCCCGCTGCCGCCCCGGCCCAGCCTCGTCGGGCGCTACCGCGAGTTCCTGCCGCTGACCGACGCCACGCCCGTGGTGTCCCTGGGCGAGGGGGCCACGCCGCTGATCCCCGCCCGGCGCCTGGGGGCGAGCATCGGCGTCCCCAACCTCCACCTCAAGTTCGAGGGGATGAACCCGACCGGGTCGTTCAAGGACCGGGGCATGGTGATGGCCGTGGCGAAGGCCCTCGAGGCCGGGGCACGGAGCGTGATCTGTGCGTCGACCGGCAACACCTCGGCTTCGGCTGCCGCCTACGCCGCCGCCGCGGGTCTCGAGTGCGTCGTGGTGCTGCCGGCCGGCAAGATCGCGCTGGGCAAGCTGCTCCAGGCCCTGGTGTTCGGAGCCCGGGTCGTGAGCGTCGACGGCAACTTCGACGACGCGCTGCGGGTGGTCCGCGCGCTGTCGGAGCAGGACGAGCACCCGATCACGCTCGTCAACTCGCTCAACCCCTACCGGCTCGAGGGGCAGAAGACGGCGGCCTTCGAGGTCTGCGACGACCTGGGGCGAGCGCCCGACATCCTCGCGATCCCGGTCGGCAACGCGGGCAACATCAGCGCCTACTGGCGCGGCTTCCGCGAGTATCGCGACGCGGGCCGGATCGGGGCCACGCCGCGGATGTGGGGGTTCCAGGCCGCCGGCGCCGCGCCGCTGGTGGTCGGACACCCGATCGACACGCCGGAGACGATTGCCACCGCCATCCGGATCGGCAACCCGGCGTCGTGGGACCTCGCGATCGGCGCCCGCGACGAGTCGGGCGGGCGGATCGATGCGGTGACCGATGACCAGATCCTGCACGCCTACCGCGAGCTGACGCGACTCGAGGGGGTGTTCTGCGAACCGTCGTCGGCTGCGTCGGTGGCCGGGGTGACGATGGCCGCCGCGGCCGGCGAGGTCGACCCCGACGCGCTCGTCGTGTGCGTCCTGACCGGGAACGGCCTCAAGGACCCGCACACCGCGGAGAGCGGGCTCAGCGTCGAGATGCTCGAGGCCGAGCCGACCGTCGCCTCGGTCTCCCGGGCGCTCGGCTGGTGGTGATGCCCCCGGGCAAGGTCCCGATCGCCAACCCGCCGGTTCCGCCCCCCGCGCCGCTTGACGAGGCGGCCTGGGCATCGCTGGTCGGCCGGCGCCTGGTCATCGATGTGCCCGCCTCCACGGCCAATCTCGGGGCGGGCTATGACTGCCTGGGCCTCGCGCTCGACGTGTGCAACACGGTGTCCGTGGTGGCGGTTGAGGGTGACGGCGGGCTGGAGCTCGAGGTGAGTGGCGAGGGCGTCGGCGAGCTGCCGGCGGTCCGGGACAACCGGTTCGTCGCGGGGCTGGAGAGCGCGCTCGAGGCGTCGATCGGGCCGCGACCCGCCGCCATCGGCTGGCGGATCGCGATGCACAACCGGATCCCGCTCGCCCGCGGCATGGGCTCGTCCGCGGCGGCGTCGGTGGGCGGGGTGGTCGCGGGTCACGTGCTGGGCGGCCGGCGTCTTACCGAGGGCGAGCAGCTGCGGTTGGCGACGGCGCTCGAGGGCCACCCCGACAACGCCTCGGCGGCGCTCCTTGGCGGGTTCGTCGTGTCGGCACACCTGGGCGAGCGGGTGGAGGCGGTGCGCTTTGATGCCCCCGATGGGTTGCTCGCCGTGCTGTTCATCCCGGAGCGGCGGCTGTCCACGGCGGACATGCGCCGCGTCCTGCCGGCGGAGGTTCCGCTGCGGGACGCCGTCTCCAACATGAGCCGGATCGCGATCGGTGTCGCCGGCATCGCCAGCGGCCGGTACGAGCTGCTGGCGGACCTCACGGTGGACCGGATCCACGAACCCTACCGATCGGTCGCCTACCCGCAGCTGCCCAGGCTCACGGGCGCCGCCCGGGCGGCAGGGGCGCTCGGAGCGTTCCTCTCGGGGGCCGGATCCACGGTGCTGGCGTTCGTCGCGCCGGGTGCCGATGCCGGACCCGTGGAGCGGGCGCTCGCCGAGGCCGCCGCCGCCGTGGACCTCGAGGGGCGCACGGCCATCGTGTCGCCGCGGAACGCCGGTCCCACGGTGGTCGAAGGCGCCTGAAGCCCGGCTCGCGACCGCCTCCGCTCGCCCAGAGTCGGCAGCCGGACCTAGGGCAGCCGGACCTCCGGGGCCGCCGTGCCCTCAGGCACGAACGTGTCCGGCTGGGGCTCGCCACGGACCATGGACAACGGGACGGTGCCGCCCCACGCCGGCCACGTCTCGTCGCCGGCGTCCTCGTGAAGGCCCTCCGCGCGGACCTTGGCCGAAGCCTCGGACAGGTCGATCCACATCACGGATGTCGCCTTGCGGTCCGACGCGGTCATGGGCCGGAGCTGGGCCCAGCGGCCGGGGAACAGGTGCTCCACGAACGCCGCGAGCGCGGCCTCGGCCTCGGCGTCGTCAGTCACCAGGTGGGCCGTGCCGAGGGCCATGACCGACCGGTAGTCGAGCGAGTGGTTCATCCCGGTCCGCGACAGGACCAGCGAGTCCAGGTGGGTCACGGTGACGCACACGCGCTGGCCGTCGTTCGCCCGGAGCATCCGGCTGGCGGCAGATCCGTGCCAGTACAGCCGATCACCCTGGCGCCAGACGGCCGTTGGCGTCGCATACGGCTGACCGTCCTGCACCCAGGCCACGGTGCCGGCGATCGCGCTGTCGAGGACGGCATCAACCGTCGCGCGGTCGTAGTGACCGCGCTTCGGCTTGCGCCGCACGCGGACACGATCGGACGGCGGACCGGGAGACGATCCCGGTGTCGGGCCCGCGGGACGCTCCGGGCTCACTTGCGGTACAGGATCCAGAGCGTGACGCCCGTGGGCGGTGGCGCGTAGCCGTAGGCCGGGTTGGGAGCGCCTGCTCCTGTCGACACGGCCCCGATGTTCGTGATGCGCCAGCCCTCGGGCGCGCGCCTGGCCGCGTCGGCGGCCACCCAGTCCCACAACGGATCACCCAGGGTCGTGTCGGCGGTGACGAGGAGCTGGTCGTCGCCGATGAGCCGTTCCTTCATCGAGTCCTCGTTGCACTGCTACGTGGAAGTGGACGGTGACAGGGTACGCGGCTCGGGCGGCGCCGGCAGCGTGTTGACGCGCCGTCGCAGACTGCGAGCCATGGACGGGCTCACGCGAGCGATCGGCGACGGGATCACGAGCCTGGTGGGTGGGTCCCTCGGCTTCATCTGGTCCGCGTTCAGTGGGATCGTGGCCGCCCTGAGCGCGGCGCTGCCCGCCGGCGCGCTGCCGGTCATCGTGGTGGCCGTGGTGCTGGTCGTCTTCTGGCGGGTGCTCCGGCACTGACCGGCGCCCGTCGGCCGCAGGGATGTGGAACGAGGTCCCGGCGTGGACCGCGGCCTCCACTCGGGTCAGGCCAGCCAGCGACCGTCACGCATCACGTCACGTCCACGCTGCTCGCCATACCCCCGGTATGCCTGGATCCGGACCGGCCGCAGGCGGAAGTAGCGCCAGTCATCCCCCTCCTCGGCCGGATCCCAACCGACGGCGTGCCGGAACGCGGCAGCGATCTCACCCGCGTCCGTCATGGCGGGCGTCGTGCCCCTGACCACGACATCGAGCATGACCACGTCGGCCGGCGACCCGACCGCGACCCTCGCCCGGCCCGTCTCGTCGAGGTTGCGGGCCGTTGGGCTGCCGTCCCGGGTGGCGACGACCAGCTCGGTGCCGTTCCAGGCACCTGAGACGGCGATGAGGTGGGCGCCGCCCGCGCGGCCGGCCGTGGCAAGCCAGGCGTCACCTTGCTGGTCGAGAAGGGCGGTCGCATCCGCGCGGCGCTGGACGGTCGATCGTTGCTCGCTCATGGGGCGAGCGTAGCTGACTCATTGGTCCTACGGAAGTGCCATTGCGGCGCCAACACATTGATCCAATCGCGGTACCATCGCGTGAGTGGACGTGCACGTGACGCTCGGTGCGCGCGGGGACCGTTCGGCGCGCATCTACCGCCAGCTCCGGGCTGGGATCCTCGATGGTCGCCTCCGGGCGGGCGAGCGGCTGCCGCCCACCCGTGATCTCGCGTCGCAGCTGGCCGTATCGCGCAATACCGTTGCCACCGCCTACGAGCTGCTCACGGCGGAGGGCTTCGTCATCGCCAGGGTTGGGGCCGGAACGTACGTGGCCGCGGATCGCCCGGAGCCGCCCGTCGGGGTTGGGGATGCGACGACGCTCGCCGGGGGGCCCACCACCCGGTCTGCCATGCCGCGACCGAGGGCCGGCTGGGAGGCGCTGATCGCCACGTCCCGGCCCGCCGCCACGCCTGTCGGCCCGCCGCCACGCTTCGACTTCCGCGTCGGGGCGCCGGACGCGAGGCTGTTCCCGCTCGCGGCATGGCGGCGGATGGTCGGCCGGGCGCTCGAGCCGGCCCTGATCGGCACCGGCGCGTATGGCGACCCGGCGGGAGATCCGGCACTGCGCGCCGCGCTGGCTCGGCACGTCGGGGTGTCACGAGCGGTTCGCGCTCGCCCCGAGGACATCGTGGTCACCAGCGGGGCACAGCAGGCGCTCGACCTCGCCGGGCGGGTGTTGATCGAGCCCGGTGGGTGCGTCGCCGTGGAGGAACCGGGTTACCCGCCGGCTCGCCGGCTGTTCACCGCGCTCGGCGCGCAGGTCGAGCTCGTCCCCGTCGACGCCGATGGTCTGCGCGTCGACGCCCTGCCCGACGCCGCCCGCCTCGTCTACGTCACGCCATCGCACCAGTTCCCGCTCGGGGTGACGATGTCCATGGCACGGCGAACGGCGCTGCTCGCCTGGGCAGAGCGCCACGACGCGGTCGTGATCGAGGACGACTACGACAGCGAGTTCCGGTTTGGCGCGCGTCCGCTCGAACCACTCCAGGCCCTCGATCGGGGCGGGCGCGTGCTGTATGTCGGGTCGTTCTCCAAGACCCTGCTGCCCGCGCTCCGGCTCGGGTTCCTCGTGGCGCCCCCCTCGCTCGGCGACGCGCTCCGGGCGGCGAAGGGTCTCGCCGACTGGCACGGGGACCTGCCGACCCAGGTGGCGATGGCCGGCTTCATCGACGAGGGGCTGCTGGCCCGTCATCTGCGACGGGCCCGTCGCGCCTACCAGGACCGACACGAACGGCTGGTCGCGGCGATGGACCGCGAGCTCGGCGCCTGGCTCGAGGTGATCCCATCCCACGCGGGGCTGCACGTCTGCGCGCGGCTGCGTGCCGCGGGCGTCGTCGACGTCGACGGTGTCGTCGATCGCGCGCGGGCGCATGGCGTGGCCGTGGAGCGGCTCGACGCCTACTGCGCCGGCGAGCCCCAACCCGGCCTCGTTGTCGGCTACGGCTCGATCCCGATCGGGGCGATCGACGAGGGGATCACGCGTCTTGGGGAGGCGTTCCGGGCAGGAGGAGTGGAACCTCAGGGGGTGCCAAGGCCGCCCACCACAGGCGAGTGACGCATGGAGCCGGCCGCCTGTCGGCCGGCAAGCCGCCGGTCGGCGCCGTTCGGGCCCGGGCGGGAGCTGGACGGACGGCTGGGTCTGGCGACGATGTCGACCTGCCCGTACCCCATCAACACCCGGATGGGGCTTCGCCTGGATCGGCTTGATCGCGATCTGGATCAGATCCAGCGTGGGCACACGGGAACCGCGCGACCAAACCCGGTTGTCGGGTCCCGGGCCCCGAGGGGAGTGGCCGATCTCGATGCAGATGGCGTTCAAGGAGCCGCGGACAGCACTTGGGGAGCCGCCGCTGGCGCCCGCAACCCGGGCCCGGTGCCCGCGCTCAGGACTCGGCGAGACGGGACGCTAGCGCTCCGCTCCCGGGGGCCCGTCCCCATCGCCGGCCGCGTCGTCGGCACGCCGGGGGCCGCCCTGCGGGGGCGGGGTCCAGGCGTGGCTTGCGTACCGCAGCTGGCGCTGGAGCAGCTCGTCGTCGAGGCGACGTGCCTCCTCGAGCAGCAGCTCCCGGTCCCGGGCCTGCTCGTCGGCGACCGGCCCGGCTCCCGGGTCGGTGTCCGGCCCCTCCGGCTGCGCCCCGCCACCCAGGATCCGTCGCAGGAAGCCCATCGTCAGGCCTCTCGCCCGAGGCCCATGAACGCGAGAACCTCGGCCCACGCCGCCGTCGAGGCCTCCTCGAACGCCTCCTGCTTGCGGTCGAAGAACGAATGCGGCGCGCCCGGGTAGGTGATCACGCGGTGCTCGACGCCGGCAGCCCCGAGTGCCGCGTCGAATGCCTCGACGGACCCTGCGTCGATCCCCTGGTCCGCGCCGCCGAAGATCCCCAGCACCGGTGCCTCGAACGAGCCGGCGACCTCTGCCGGCGCGGGGGTGCCGTTGCGCGACTGGCCGGTCGGCCACCCATAGAACCCGACGACACCAGCCAGGCCGAGCCCGAACCCATCGCTCAGGAACGCGAGCCGTCCGCCCATGCAGAAGCCGATCGTGAACACGCGGGTCACGCCCGTTGCCGCCCGGAGCCGCTCCACCGCGGTCGACACATCGGCCCGGAGACCGTCGTACGTCGTCTGCGGCACGTGCGACGCCCAGTCGAAGCCGGGTCCGCGGTCGCCGATGCCGGCAGTCCGCCCGAAGTAGTCGATGGCGATCGCGTCGACCCCGTGCTCGGCGAACCGCAGCGCCAGGTCCCGGTAGTAGCCGTGGAGACCCCGGACATCGGGCAGGACGACCATGCCGGCGCCGCTCGGCTCCGCGGCCCTGGCGAGCCAGGCGGCGAACCGGTTGCCGTCCGGGGCCTCGAGGGCGATCTCCGCGGAATCGAGGGAGCCACCCTCGATCGGGGTGATCGGCGGTCTCGAATCGTCGTCGAAGCACATGGATGGGCACCTCCGGGGGCAGCAGGTGCGCTGATTGTGGCGCAGGCGCGCGATGCGTGGCGTGGACCACGCTCCGGGCCGGAATCCGCACCCCCTCTTGTAGAATGCGAGCCATGCCCAACCCCCTCGTCGTCATGAAGTTCGGCGGCTCGTCCGTCGCCGGCGCCGAGCGCATCAAGCGCGTCGCCCGCCGGATCGCACGGGATCGTGCCAACGGGTCCGACCTGGTCGTGATCGTGTCCGCGATGGGCGATACCACCGACGAGCTCCTCGCCCTCGCTGCCGCGATCACCGACGAGCCGGATGCCCGCGAGCTGGACGTGCTGCTGGCCACCGGCGAGCACCAGAGCGCCACCCTGTTGTCGATGGCCCTGCAATCGATCGGCGTGCCGGCGATCAGCCTCACCGGTCCCCAGGCCGGCATCACCACCGACGGCCGCTACGGCAAGGCGCGCATCGCCGGCATCGACCCCAGGCGCGTCCGGGCAGAGCTGGCGTCGGGCAAGGTCGTGATCGTCGCGGGCTTCCAGGGGATGAGCGCGGCGGCCCTCGCGCACATGGAGATCACGCCCTCGGCGAGCGATGTCCACGGCGCCGAGATGACGACGCTGGGCCGCGGCGGCTCGGACACCACGGCGGTCGCGCTCGCCGCCCAGCTGCGGGCGGACCGCTGCCAGATCTTCACCGACGTCAAGGGGATCTACACCGCGGATCCGCGGATCGCCACCGAGGCGTGCCAGCTCCCGGTCGTCGGCTACGAGGAGATGATGGAGCTCGCCCACCAGGGCGCCCAGGTGATGCAGGTGCGCGCGGTCGAGCTCGGCTGGGTCAACAACGTCGTCATCGAGGTCCTCAGCTCGTTCGAGGACGCTCCCGGAACGCAGATCAGGGAGGACCCGCTCGTGGAGCAGCGGAACAAGGTCCGGGGGATCGCCCACGACCGCAACGTCGCCAAGGTCACCCTGGTGGACGTGCCCGACAAGCCGGGTGTCGCCCGCGGGGTGTTCGGCCCGCTGGCCGAGGACGGCATCAACGTGGACATGATCGTCCAGAACGTCGGCCACGGAGGCTCGACAGACCTGTCGTTCACCATCCCTCGCGTGGAGCTCGCGAAGGCCAAGCGGATCCTGGATCCCCTCGTCCGCGAGCTCGGCTTCCGCGACATGACCACGGACTCGGCGGTGGCCAAGGTGTCGATCGTCGGTGCCGGCATCCACAACGCGCCGGGTTATGCGGCGACGATGTTCGGGACGCTCGCCGATGCCGGGATCAACATCGAGATGATCTCGACATCCGAGATCCGGATCACCACCATCATCTCGGAGGACCGGGTGGAGGAGGCGGTGCGCGCGCTCCACGCGGCCTTCCAGCTGGAGCGGCCGGAGAGCGTCGAGGCGGCCGGCGCTGCCGCGAGCTGACGGCGCCAGGGTGGCCGACGCCGTCTCCGCCAGGGCGATCCTGAGCCGCGTCGAGCGGTTCGCGTCGATCGGCAGCACCAACGACAAGGTCCGGGAGTGGCTGATGGACGCCGCGCCCGAGGTCTGCCTCGCCGTCGCCGATGCGCAGACGGCGGGCCGGGGACGATTCGACCGCGTCTGGACAGCGCCCGCGGGCGCCGCGCTGCTGCTCTCGCTCGGCTTCCGGCCCACGTGGCTGGCACCCGACCGGACGTGGCGCCTGGCGGCGACCGTCGCGCTCGCGATGTGCGATGCGGCCGAGGACACGGCTGGGCTGCCGGTGGGCGCGGTCCGTCTCAAGTGGCCGAACGACCTGGTGATCGAGGTCGCCGGACCGAACGCGCTGCTGACCGGCGCGAACACCCCGGGCGAGGCCGCCGCGCGCCTCGGCGGCCCGTTGGAGCTGCGCAAGCTGGCCGGCCTCCTGGGCGAGACCGATGGCCTCGGAACGGACAGCCCGCGGGTCGTCGTGGGCATCGGCATCAACGCGGACTGGGAGCGGGTCGACTTCCCGCCCGATCTTGCGCACGCGATGACCAGCCTGCGCGAAGCGTCGGGCGGCCGCCCGATCGACCGCGAGCTGCTGCTCGAGTCGTTCCTGGACCATCTCGAGGCCCGCCTCGCTGCACTGCGGGCCGGCTTCTTCGACATCGCTGTCTGGACCTCTCGCCAGGCGACGAACGGCCGGCTGGTGACGCTCGAGGCCGGCGACGGGTCGGCATCGGAACCGCTGGTCGCCATGGGCGTGGACGCGTCGAGCGGCGCGCTCGTGCTCGAGGACGACTCCGTCAGCGGCGGCGAGCGCCATGTTCACGCCGGCGAGCTGATCCGGGTCCGCCTGGCGTCATCCGGGCAGGCACCACGGGACGGGGTGTAACGACATGGCCCGCGCGGTGTTTGGAAGCCAGTGAGCGTCAGACGGGAACCGTCGTCGTCCTCGATCGTGATCGTTTCCTCGTCGAGACCGCGCGCCGGGATCCTGCCCAGTTCGACGCCCTGTACCGGAAGTACCTCGCCCAGGTGTACAGCTTCGCCCTCTACGAGCTCGCGGACCATCACGCCGCCGAGGATGCCACCGAGCGCACGTTCCTCCGTGCGCTGGCGGCGCTTCCCCGGTTTCGCGAGCAGGCGCGCCCCGAGGACGGCCCCGAGGCTTCCTCGTTCCGTGTCTGGCTGTTCCGGATCGCCCGCAACGTCGTGGCCAACGAGCGCCGGGCCAGGCGCCGCCGCCCGGCCGAGTCGCTGGATCTCGCCCTGGGCGCCGGCCTCGCCCTTGCGGACGGCACGGACCTCGAGGCGCAGGCCGTGACCCACGACCAGGCGTCCGAGGCGCTTCGAGCGCTCCGGGCGCTCCCCGACGACCGGCGCCGCGCCCTCACGCTGCGCTTCGTGGAGGAGATGAGCACCGCCGAGATCGCCGGGGTGCTGGGCCGGTCGGAGGGCGCCGTGCGAGTCCTGATCCACCGGGCGCTGGGCGCCGTCGCCCGCGAGCTCGGCCACGACCGCGGCTCGCGGGGGTCAGGCTCGTGAGCGCGCTGCGACTGCCGGACCGCGACGGAGACCAGGTTGATGCCCTGGTGGCGGATCGGTACCTCGACGCGCTTCTCGCCGCCGGCGACCGGCGCGCGCTGGACGCGCCGGCGGACGCGGCGCTGGATGCGGAGCTCCGAGACACCGCCCGCGTCCTGCGCCGCTCGCTCGTGCGTGTTCACCCCTCGTTCCGGTTCGAGGAGCGACTCGCGAATCGCCTCTCGGACCTTGCCGCGGCCCAGGCTCGTGCCGGCTCGGCCGGCGCCGGTCGTGGAGCGACGATCCGGTTCCCGGGCGGGCCCGGGGCGGCGGACACCGTCCTCGACGCGGACCCGCTGCTGGCGGCGATCCTTGCCGGCGACCTGGATCCCGACCGACGAGACCGCCATCGACCACGCCGGGCCGATGGGGTCTGGCCGTCGCCCGCTGCTGGTCGGCGGCGCCGCGATCACGTCGGCGGCGCTCTCGATCGTCGGCGTCGCCATCGTCGCCTGGCGCGCCTCTCGACCGGCATCCCGGTCCGCGACGGCGGGCGCCATGGCCCGCGCCGCCCGGACCGCACACGCGCGCCGGGCCGCGGCCCTCGCCGCTGTCCTCAGCGGAGGTCATGCCTGATGCCCGTCAAGTTCCCGCAGTTCCGGTCCCGCCGGGACGCGATGCCGGACAAGATGTGGACCCGATGCCCCTCCTGCGAGGAGCAGCTGTTCAACAAGCACCTCGAGAAGGCGCTCAACGTGTGCCCCTCGTGTGGGCATCATTTCCGGCTCTCCGCCCCGGTCCGCCTCGGCCAGCTGCTGGACGAGAGCACGTTCCAGGAGCGCGATCCGGGGCTGGTCAGCCTTGACCCCCTCGGGTTCACGGACCAGAAGCCGTACCCGGACCGCCTCGCCGCCGCGCAGCTCGCGACCGGCCTCAAGGACGCGGCGGTCTGGGGATACGGGACGATCGAGGGACAGCGCATCGCGATCCTGGTCATGGACTTCGGCTTCATGGGCGGCTCGATGGGGGCGGTCGTCGGGGAGAAGGTCGCGCGGGCCGCCGAGGGGGCCCTCGCCGAGCGCGTGCCGCTGGTCATCGTCTCCGCCTCGGGCGGGGCCCGGATGCAGGAAGGGACGATGGCGCTGATGCAGCTGGCCAAGACGATGGCGGCCCTGGAGCGGCTCCGCGCCGCCGGTCTGCCGTACGTGTCCGTGATGAGCGACCCGACCACGGGCGGGGTCTTCGCCTCCTATGCCGTGATGGGCGACGTGAACCTCGCCGAGCCCAACGCCCTGATCGGCTTTGCCGGCGCGCGCGTTGGCGCCGGGACCATCGGCCAGGAGCTGCCGCCGGGCTTCCAGCGCTCCGAGTTCCTGTTCCGGCACGGCTTCGTGGACCGGATCATCGCCCGCCCCGATCTCCGGGGCGAGCTCGCCAGGATCCTTCGCTACCTCGCTCCCCAGCCAGGTGGAGGCCGGCCGTGGTTGACCGTCTCCTGGGCCGCAAGGACAACGCCCCCGAGCCGGTTGCGGTCCCCGAGCCCGCCACCTCCGCCGAACGCAAGGCCGAGGTCTGGAGCCGGGTCCAGCTGGCGCGCAACCTGCGCCGCCCCCGGATCCTGGATCTGCTCGCGGTCATGGCGGACGAGTTCGTCGAACTCCACGGGGATCGCTTGTTCGGGGACGACGAGGCGATCGTGGCCGGGTTCGCGATCATCGGCGGCCACCGCGTCGCGGTCGTCGGCCAGCAGAAGGGCGCCGATACCGAGGAGAACGTCCGGCGCAACTTCGGGATGCCGCACCCGGAGGGCTACCGCAAGGCGATGCGGATCATGGAGCTCGCCGAGCGATCAGGCCTCCCGGTCGTGACGTTCGTGGACGTGCCAGGCGCACACCCGGGCGCCGAGAGCGAGGAGCGGGGGATTGCCGATGCGATCGCCCGGTCCGTGGGTCTGATGACCCGCCTCCGGACCCCGATCGTGACCGTGATCACGGGCGAAGGGGGCTCGGGCGGCGCCCTCGCGATCGCCGTCGGCGACGTCGTCCTGGCGCTCGAAAACGCGGTGTATGCGGTCATCAGCCCCGAGGGATGCGCGAGCATCCTGTGGCGCACCACCGACGAGGCCGCCTCGGCTGCCTTCGCCATGCGCATGACCGCGCAGGACCAGCAGGTGCTGGGCGTCGTGGACCAGGTCATCGCGGAACCCGACGATGGGGCGCACACGGACCCCGTCGAGACCGGCCGGCGCCTCAAGAAGGCCGTGGTGGCCGAGCTGGATCGCCTCACGGCCATCCCCGTCGACGTGCTGCTCGACCAGCGCTATCGTCGATATCGGGCCCTTGGCCCGTACACCGAGATCGCCGCGCCACCCCAGGTCCCGCCGGCACCGCCCCGCCAGGGCTTTGCCGATCGCCTCCGCGGTCTGATCGAAGCCGGCCAGCGGGCGATGCCCGCGCCCCTGCCCGTTGGACGCCGGCAGGATCCCCCCGCGCGCGAGGACGTCTAGCTCATGCCCGAACCCCGTCACTCGAGCGACCGGACCGCCGCCCAGCGGCGCGCGGATCACGAAGGCCTCGCCCGGCTGTCCGAGACGCTCGTGCCCGCGCTCATCGCCAAGCTCGACGTGTCGGGCCTCGGTGAGCTGGAGGTCCGCGAGGGCGACTGGAGGATCCGGCTGCGCCGCCCCGCGGGCACCACGCCGGCCCGACGTGAACGGCCTCGAACCGGCGCCCTGATGGGCGGCGCTCCTGCCGCCGCCCGCACGCCCGTGGCCGGTGATCCCGTCGAGCCGCGCGATCCACACCGGGTCTCGGCCACCGCGCCGGCCGTCGGCGTGTTCCGCACCGTCGGCAAGATCGGCGGCCGCGTCCGGTTGCGGGCGACCGGATCGGCGTGGTCGATCTGCTGGGCATTCCCCAGGACGTGGCGGCACCGGTCGACGGCATCCTCGTGGAGTTCCTGGTCGAGAGCGGGGAGCCCGTCGAGTACGGCGAGGAGGTGGCGGTCGTGGCGGAGCCGGTCGTGGACCGGATCGGCGGCGACCCCGCTGGCGGCGCGACCACCGCGGACGGGGAGGGCTGACGATGGTCTCCCGTGTCCTGATCGCCAACCGCGGCGAGATCGCCCTGCGGATCCTGCGGGCGTGCCGGACCCTTGGCCTCGAGGCCGTGGTCGCCTACTCCGAGGCGGACCGCGCTTCACTGCCCGCGATGATCGCCGACGAGGCGATCTGCATCGGGCCGGCTGACGCCCGCCGCTCGTATCTCTCGGCCCCCGCCATCATCTCGGCGGCCCTCGTGACGGGCTGCGACGCGATCCACCCGGGCTACGGGTTCCTGTCCGAGGACGACGCCTTCGCCGACGCCGTCCGCGCCCACGGGCTGACGTTCATCGGTCCCAGCGCCCCGGTGCTGGAGCGGTTCGCGTCCAAGGAGGAGACGCGGCGGCTGCTGGCCGCAGCACGGCCTGCCCACGATCCCTGGCTCAGGGCTCCTCGTGGACGAGCAGCAGGCGCTCGACGAGGCCGAGCGGATCGGCTACCCGGTCCTCCTCAAGCCGTCCGCCGGTGGCGGCGGCAAGGGCATGCGGATGGTCCGCTCGCCCCGCGAGCTGGCGGCGGTCCTCCCGATCTGCCGCTCCGAGGCCAGGGCAGCCTTCGGTGACGACTCGCTGTACCTCGAGAAGTGGCTCGAGGACAACAGGCACGTCGAGATCCAGGTGGCCGTGGACCGCTTCGGGCGCGGCGTCCACCTCTGGGAGCGTGACTGCTCGGTCCAGCGGCGTCACCAGAAGATCCTCGAGGAATCGCCCTCGCCGGCGATGACCGCGGCCGGCCGGGCCGAGCTCGCCGAGCGGGCCATCCGCGCCGTGGTCGCGGCCGGCTACGAGAACGTGGGCACGCTCGAGTTCCTCGTCGATGCCGAGGGCAGCGCCTTCTTCATCGAGATCAACTGCAGGATCCAGGTGGAGCATCCGGTGACCGAGATGCTGACGGGCATCGACCTCGTGGCGCTCCAGATCCGGATCGCGTCCGGCGAGCCCCTCGGCCTCACTCAGGCCGACATCCCGCAGCGCGGCCACGCGATCGAGTTCCGGATCAACGCCGAGGACCCGGAACACGACTTCCGGCCCGGCGCCGGGACCATCGAGCGGTTCAACGCGCCCGGCGGGCCGGGTGTCCGGTTCGACAGCCACGCCTATGCCGGGTACGAGGTCCCGCCCTACTACGACTCGCTGCTGGGCAAGCTGGTGGTCTGGGGTCCCACCCGGGAGGCCGCGATCGCCCGCGGCCGGGCCGCCCTCAGCGAGCTCGTGACCGACGGCGTGGTGACGAACGCCTCGATCCATCGCGCCATCCTCGTCGTCCGAGCCGTTTCTGGAGGGCCGGTTCACCACCAACCTGCTCGACCGGATCGGCAGCGCCGCCTTCCTCGCGGCCGAGGAGCGCGCGTCGTGAGTTGCACCCCTGCACGCAACGGCGAGCCTGCCGCGTGCGCGAACCACCACACTGCCAGCTGACCCAGACCTTGGAGCCCCCCGTGACCGATGCCAACCCCACCAGCAACGCCTCGCCGGACGCCACGCCGCCCCTCGCCGCCCCGTTCTCCGTCAGTGATATCCAGGGCCTGATCCCGCACCGCTGGCCGTTCCTGCTGGTGGACCGGATCGTCGAGTACGAGCCGGAGGAGAAGCGGATCGTTGGCATCAAGGCCGTGACCGCGACCGAGTGGTTCTTCCAGGGGCACTTCCCGGGCCTGCCAGTCATGCCGGGTGTCATCCAGGTCGAGGCGCTGGCGCAGACGATGGCCGTCTACGTCTCCAGCCAGCCGGGCTTCGGTGACCGGATCGGGCTGTTTGCCGGGATCGACGAGGTCCGCTTCAAGCGGGTCGTGGTGCCCGGCGACACGCTCCGGCTCGAGATCACGATGGAGAAGCTGGGCAGCCGCTTTGGCAAGGGCCGGGGCGTGGCTTCGGTGAACGGGGAGGTGGCCTGCGAAGGGCTGCTGTCGTTCGTCATCCCGCCGGCCGGGGTCCTGCGGTGACCCGGATCGCGATCCTGTCCGACGTCCACGGCAACTCGGTTGCCCTGGAGGCCGTGCTCAAGGAGCTCAAGCGCGAGAAGCCGGACTTCGTGCTCGTCGCCGGCGACCTCGTCCTCAACGGGCCGGACCCCAATGGCACGATCGACGCGCTGCGCGGCCTCGAGGGCGACGGCGGGATCATCGTGTCCGGCAATACCGACATCGCGGTCGGGGACTTCGACTACGGGTCGGCGTTTCCGCAGTACCAGGATGGCGTGCCCGACACCGTCACCGCGGCCACCGAGTGGGCGCATGACGAGCTGGGTGACGCGCAGCTGGACTGGCTCCGGCGGCTCCCGGCGGAGCGGCGCATCCGGGCCGGTGACGACCAGCTGGTGCTCGTCGTCCACGCGTCGCCCGGGTCGCAGACGCGTGGCTTCGACCAGACGCTGGAGGCGAACATCATCTTCGAGCGCGCGGCAGCGACCGATGCCCGGGTGATCTGCGTCGGGCACACCCACCTGCCCGAGGTGCGCGACCTGGGCTGGAAGGTGATCGTCAACGACGGCTCGGCAGGCTTCGTGTTCGACGGCGACCCGACCGCGTCGTGGGCGATGGTGACCATCGATGGCACCGAGGTGGCCGCCGAGATCCGGCGCACCGAGTTCGACGTGCTCTCCGTGGCCAACGCGATCAGCGCCCGCGGTCTGCCGGGTGACGTCTACCGCGCCGCGACGGTGCGCACGGGGAAGCTGGTCCGATGACCTGGCAGTGGCCGGTGCGGCCACCTCGTGTCGTGATCACCGGGATGGGCGCCGTCACGGCGCTGGGACAGGATGTGGGCTCCACCTGGGACGGGCTCGTCGCGGGCCGGTCGGGTGTCGCCCGGATCACCCAGTTCGACCCGGAGCGCGTGAGCTCGCGGATCGCGGCGGAGGTCAAGGATTTCGACCCGTCCGCCGTGCTGGACCGCAAGGACATGCGCCGGACCGACCGGTACATCCAGTTCGCGCTCGTCGCCGCTCGCCAGGCGATGGACCAGGCGGGGTTGCCCGGTCGCCTTGACGAGGCGATGGGCGTCCGGACCGGCGTCATCGTCGGGTCGGGCCTGGGCGGCGTCCACACCCTGTTCGACAACGTGCTCCTGATGGCCGGGCGCGGACCGGACCGGATCTCGCCGTTCTTCATCCCGATGGGCATCGCCAACGTGGGTGCCGGGCAGATCGCGATCGCCACCGGCGCCATCGGCCCCAACTTCGCCACCGTGTCGGCGTGCGCGTCGGGCGGCCACGCCCTGGGCGAGGCCTGGGAGACCATCCGCCGCGGCGATGCGGACATGATGCTCGCGGGCGGCGTCGAAGCCGGCATCCACGAGGCCACGGTCGGCGGGTTCGCGTCGATGAAGGCGCTGTCGACGCGCAACGACGACCCTGAGGCCGCGTCCCGGCCCTTCGACAGGGGCCGTGACGGCTTCGTCATCGGCGAGGGCGGCGGGGTGCTGATCCTCGAGACCCTCGAGCACGCCGAGGCCCGGCATGCGGTTCCGCTCGCGGAGCTCGTGGGCTACGGGGCAACGGCGGACGCGTCGCACATCACGCTGCCGGCGCCCGGGGGGATCGGCGCGGTCCGGGCCGCCCGGCGCGCCCTCGAGAAGGCCGGCATGGACCCGGCCGAGATCGTGCACGTCAACGCCCATGCCACGTCCACCCCCGAGGGCGACAAGGCGGAGCTGCAGGCGATCCGCACGATCTTCGGGGATCACGCTCCGGCGGTCTCCGTGGCGGCCCACAAGTCCATGATCGGCCACACGCTTGGCGCGGCCGGCGCGATCGAAGCGATCGCCACGATCTGCGCGATGCGCGAGGGGTGCATCCCGCCCACGATCAACCTCGTCGACCCCGACGATCTCGCGCAAGGCCTGGACCTCACCCCCAACACCGCCGTCCGCCGGCCGGTTGCGGCCGCGATGTCCAACTCGTTCGGGTTTGGCGGGCAGAACACGGCGCTCGTCTTCCGGAGGTGGGACGGATGACCGGTGACGAGTCGCAGCCCGAGCCCGCAGAGGAGGTGTCGATGACCGAGCCCGGCCTGGTTGAGCCCATCGCGGTGGGCCCCGGCGAGCCCGAGGCGTCCGCTGGCAACGGCGCAGCGGGCGATGCATCCCCGGTGCCGGCAGCCACGGGACCCGATGACGAGCCCATCGCGGGCGGCTCCGTGACCGACGCGCCCACCGACCCGTCGGACACCTCGCTGCTCGCCCTCGTGGACCAGCTGACCGTCCTGCTCGAGCGGAGCGACCTCGGGGAGCTCGAGGTGGCCGCGGGCGACACGACCATCATCCTGCGGTCGCCGGCCGCGATCGAGCGCCCGGCCGCGGCGGCCTCATCGCCCGCGGTCGAACCGACGCCCGCCGCCGATGGTGGGTCCTCGTCCTCGCCCGCCGCGCAACCCCCGGCCCAGGTCCCCGCCCCGGTGGTGGCGCCGGCCAAGCCGTCGGTCAAGGCGCCCCTCACGGGCATCTTCTACGGCGCGCCGTCGCCGGGAGCCACCGCCTACGTGGCCGTTGGCGATCACGTTGCCGTCGGCCAGATCATCGGCCTGATCGAGGCGATGAAGCTGTTCAATGAGATCAAGAGCGACCTCGCCGGCCGCGTCGTGCGCGTCTGCGCCGACAATGGGGCGCTGGTCAAGGCCAGGCAACCGCTGATCGAGGTCGAGCTCGCATGACGTCCCCTGCGACGCGCTCAGTCCGCCTCACCGGCTGGGGTCGCTACGCCCCCGCCCAGGTGCTCACCAACGCCGACCTGGAGCGCATGGTCGACACCTCCGACGAGTGGATCGTCAGCCGCACCGGGATCCGCGAGCGGCGGGTCGCGGCCGCCGACGAGACGACCGCGTCGATGGCGGCCGTGGCTGGGCTGCGGGCGATCCACACCGCCGGCCTCGCGCCCGAGGACATCGACCTGATCATCCTCGCCACGCTCACGCCCGACTACTGGATGCCGTCCACGGCGGCGCTGGTCAAGGAGGCGATCGGCAACTACGAAGGCGGCTGCCTTCGACGTCGCGGCCGCCTGCTCCGGCTTCGTGTATGCCTACGCGACCGCGTCCGCCTACATCGCGTCCGGGATGGCCCAGCAACGCGCTCGTCATCGGGGCGGAGCTGCTGACCCGGTTCCTGGACTACTCGGACCGGAGCACCTGCATCCTGTTCGGGGACGGCGCGGGGGCCGTGGTGCTCAGCGCCAGCGACGAGCCAACGGCGCCGATCGGCATCGAGATGACGACCGAGCCCCAGGGCGCGTACATGATCTGGCTCCCGGCGGGTGGCTCCAAGAGCCCGCCGTCGGCCGAGACGATCGCCCGCGGCGAGCACAAGATCCGGATGGAAGGCCGCGAGACCTATCGCTTCGCCACCCGGACCCTCGCCTCCACCGCCCTCGCCGCCGTCGCCAAGGCGGGCCTGACCCAGGGCGACATCGACCTGATCATCCCGCACCAGGCCAACATCCGGATCATCGAGGCGGTGGCCAAGGGCCTGGACCTGTCGATGGACCGGATCTACGTCAACCTCGACCGCTACGGCAACACCTCGGCCGCGTCGGTGCCCATCGCGCTCGCCGAGGCGGTGAATGAGGGCCGCGTCCAGGCCGGTGACAAGATCGTGTTCGTCGCCTTTGGCGCCGGCTTCACGTCCGGCGCGGTGGCCATGGAGTGGACCGCCGACCCGGCCCGCGGCCGTGACGCCGACGACGCCGTCCGGGCGGCCGATGTCCGGATCCGGCTGCCGCAGGACTGGGATTCCGTGGATCCCATCCCGCCCGCGCTGGCCGAGATCCTCGCCCGGCCACTGCCCGGGCACATGGACCTGTCCGACGTCGCGCCCGGCGAGCCCGAGCACGCCCACCAGCCCACACACTGACCGCCCAGGCCCCGCCCGGCCTTGAGCCCCGGAGGAAGGAACGCCACATGCTCGATCTCAACGGCAAGGTCGCCCTCGTCACCGGAGGGTCCCGCGGCATCGGCCGCGCCGTCTCGCTGATGCTCGCCCGGCAGGGAGCCAACGTGGCCTTCATCGACCGCGAGGCGTGTCTCCTCGACGACCACACCAAGAGCGACGTGGAGGCCCTTGGCCGCCGATCGGTGTGTGTGGGCGGCGACGTCACCAGCCCGGAGTCGTGTGCCGAGACGGTGGAGGCAGCGCTCAAGGCGTTCGGGCGCATCGACATCCTGGTCAACAACGCGGGGATCACCCGCGACGACCTCGCCATGCGGATGAGCGACCAGGCCTGGGCCGACGTGATCAACGTCAACCTCACCGGGTCGTTCTACATGGCCCGGGCCGTCCTCCGCCCGATGCTCAAGCAGCGCTCGGGGCGGATCGTCAACATGTCCAGCGTGTCCGGCCAGATGGGCAACGCGGGTCAGGCGAACTACTCGGCGTCCAAGGCGGGGCTGATCGGCCTCACCAAGGCCCTTGCCCGCGAGGTCGCCTCGCGCGGGATCACGGTCAACGCCATCGCTCCCGGCTTTGTCGTCACGGAGCTCACCGACACGCTCCCGGACGGCGTGAAGGACGCGATCAAGGGCGCCACGCCGCTGGGCCGCTTTGCCACGCCGGACGAGATCGCGGCGGCCGTCACCTTCCTCGTCTCGGACGAGGCCGGGTACATCACGGGCCAGGTGCTCGGGGTGGACGGCGGCCTCGCGATGATGTAGCGGTGCCGTTCAGCGTCGAGGAGACCGCGATCCCGGAGGTCCGGATCGTCCACCCTGAGCGCTATCACGACGGCCGCGGGTGGCTGGCCGAGATCGTCGCGCTCCCCGCGTTCGAGGAGCTGGACCTGCCGACCCGCTTCGTCCAGGTCAACCAGTCGCGCTCCGCCCGGGGCGTCGTGCGCGGACTGCACTTCCAGTGGGAGCCGCCCCAGGGCAAGCTGATGCGGGTGGTCCACGGACGGGCGTTCATGGTCGCCGTCGACGTCCGGCCCGGTTCACCGACCCTTGGCAGGGCCGTGACGCTCGAGGCCTCCGACGAGGACCCTGTCCTGTTCTGGGCGCCGGCCTCGTTCGCGCGCGGGTTCTGCGCCCTTGCGGACGCCACCGAGATCGAGTACTTCTGCACCAACCCCTACAACCCCGCGTGCGAGACCGGCGTCCGCTGGGACGATCCCGCCCTGGGGATCGACTGGCCGATCCTCGCGCCCCGGCTGTCAGCGAAGGACGCCGCGGCGGGCACGCTCGCGGACTGGCTCGTGCGGCCGGAGTCGGAGGCCTTCCGCTACACAGGCTGAGCACCTCCGCGGTCCGGGCACCGTCCGTCCGGGGCAGCTCGGTACCTTCGGTTGGTGCCATCTGTCACCCGCCGGGTGCAGCATCGCTGCCGTGGAGCCACTCAGCCCTTCGCCGCGAAGCGTCCGTCCGGGTCCGCATCTGGCCCCCGGCCGGGTGCACATGCTCGTGTTTGCCGGTGGCCTCGTCGTCCTCCTGCTGGGCGTCGCGGGCTGGATCGTCCAGGGTGGCCCCCGGGCGTTCGAGGACCTCGTGGTGGTCCTGGACCTCACGATCGGCGGCACGATCCTGTGCACGGGTTCCCTCGTGGGACGCGCCCGCTCCGCCGAGGCCCGTCGCAGTGCGCAGCTGGCGATGCTCCAGCACGCCGCGAGACGGATGACCGGGAGCCTGACCGCCGAGGACGTCGGACGAGCGGTGGTCGAGGAGACGCGGCGCGTCATCGACTACCACAACGCCCGCGTCTACCTGCTCGAGCGGCCCGACGATCTCGTGGCCGTCGCCTTCGAGGGTCGAGTGGGCGCATACGACACGGTGGATCTCGAGATCCTGCGGACGAAGGTCGGAACGGGGTTCACAGGTTGGGTGGCCCAGCAACGGACGCCGATCCGCGTCGATGACGCCGAGGGGGATCCGCGTGGGGTGACGATCCCGGGCACCGAGCCCGTGGAGGAGTCCATGCTCGTCGTCCCGATGCAGACCGACGACCTGCTGGTGGGCGTCGTCACCCTGTCCAAGCTGGGTCTTCACCAGTTTGACGACCAGGACCTGCGCCTGCTCATGACGCTTGCCGACCAGGCCGCCACCGCGTTCACGCGCGCCCGCCACCTTGCCGACGCCGATCGCCTGACCGCCGAGCTCCGGCAGCTGCTCGAGATGAGCAGCGCGCTCTCGCGTTCGCTCGACCCGGCGGCCGTTGCGGACCTCATCGCCATGCACCTTGCCGGCGCGGTCGGAGCTGCGTCCGCCCAGATCAGCGCCTGGGAACCACAGGAGGACAGGATCCGAACGCTGGGCTGCCACCCGGCAGGGGAGCGCAGTCGGTTCGAGGGCGTGTTTGACCTCGGCCAGTATCCGTTGACGCGTGATGTCCTCCAGCGGCGCATGATCGCGAGCGTCGATGTCGCCGACCCTGAGGCGGACCCGGCCGAGGTTGCGCTGTTGCAGGCCGAAGGTGAAGGGGGCCTCCTCATGCTGCCCCTGGTAGCCAAGGACGAGGCCATCGGTCTCCTCGAGCTGATGTTCCCCGGCCGGCCACTCCAGGACCCGGTCCTGATCACGCTCGCCCGGACGATGGCCCACGAGGCGGCGATGGCTCTCGAGAACGCGCGGCTGTACGAGACGGCGCGCACGCTGGCCGACCGGGACCCGCTGACCGGCTTTCACAACCACCGGTACCTGCACGAGCGCCTGACCGAGGAGGTGGTGCGGGCCACCCGCACGCGCCAGCCGCTCAGCGTGCTGATGCTCGACCTCGACGACTTCAAGCTGGTGAACGACGCGTTCGGACACCTGTACGGCGACCGGATGCTGGCCCACGTGGCGGACCTGATGCGCGGCGCGCTGCGATTGTCGGACGTGCCGGCCCGATACGGGGGCGACGAGTTCACCGTGATCCTCCCCGAGACGCCTCGCGAGGGAGCGGCCAGGGTCGCCGAGCGCCTGCTCGAGGCGTTCCGGGGCTCGCCGTTCGTCGCCGACGGGCGTCAGTCGCTGCCCGTCGGGGCATCGCTCGGGATCGCCACGTACCCCGACGACGGGCGGACGGCGACGGAGCTGATCATGATCGCTGACCGCGGCCTCTACCAGGCGAAGAACGCCGGTGGCAACCGTGTGTCGTCGGATGATTCCCCCGACGCCGCGGCCGGCGAAGCCGATGGGCCTTCGCCAGACACCACCACCCGTCGGACGGCGGTTGCGGGGCCTCAGGTGGGGTTCGGGCGCTCCTAGTCCAGTACGGAAGTACCACGACCGGGTCGCCGACGGTACGGTCCAGGCAACTTGCCGCCGACCTGCCGAGGCCGCATGCTTGGCCCAGGGTGCGATACGGGGAACGCTCCATGGGCAACACCGGGCTGCGCGACGATGTGCGAGCCCTGACCCGGCACCCGCTTCTCCTCTCGCTCCTGGTCCTGGGTGTGGTCGAGGTCATCCGCTTCCACCTGCAGCCGAGCGCGCTCGACGCGGCCGCCATCGCGCTCGTGGCGGTGGTTGCGCTGGCCGCGGCGCGTGAGCGGGGACGGGTGGCGGAGGGCGAGGGGAGCCGGCGGACCGAGGCCGAGTCGTTCGCGAGGATCCTTCGAGGCCTGTCCCGGTCCGTGTCCCCGGATGCGATCGTCGAGGCGATCATGGAAGAGCTCGGAACCGGGACCGGGGCGGACCATGTGGCCGTCGTCCGCCGCCGGCCCGAGGCGCTGAACCTCGAGGCGATCCTGTCACCGACGCGCGCCGGTGCCCCGGCCTCGCGCACCACCCTCCCGTTGCGCGAGCTCGAGGATCCGGCGATCGACCTGGCGGCCGCCGAGCTGGCGATCGCGGCGGCCCGGGGCCGCCGGCTCACGGCAATCCCGATCGAGCCAGATCCGGATGGCGATCCGGATCTCGTCCCGCTCGGTCTCGCGGGACCCAGGTCCGGCGGTCGGCAACCGCACGCGCCGGCCGGTACGGCGATGGCCGTCGAGGCCGGCAGGTCACCGGCCGCGACCAGGATCTCGCGGGAGCGCCGCGCGTCGCATGCCACCCCGGCTCGCGAGGGCGCCGATCAGCGAATCGCCGACCGGATCGGCGACCGCCTCCGCGATGTCTACGGCCTCGGAAACCTGCTCGCCGCACCACTCCGGGTCAACGGGCGGGTCGAGGGGGCGATCGTCCTGTCACGGAGGCTGCGAACCGCCTGGCCGGAGAGCACCCACGAGTTCCTGGAGGCCGCCGCGGTCGAGGCGTCGGCGGCCCTGGCTCGCGTCTACTCCCTGCGTGACGCGGAGGCCCGCGCGACCACGGATGCGCTCACCGGCCTGCCCAATCGCCGCTACTTCGACGAGTACCTGGGCCTCCTGGGCCGGCGGCGCCGGGCTGAGGACCGGGTGGGCGTGCTGATGATCGACATCGACCGGTTCAAGAAGCTCAACGACACCTTCGGCCACGCGGTGGGCGACCACGTGCTGCGTGAGGTCGCCCAGGGGATCGCCAATGCCGTCCGGGAGGGCGACGTGCCGTCTCGCTATGGGGGCGAGGAGTTCGCCGTCCTGCTCAAGAATCCGTCCCCGGAGATCGCGGCAGAGGTGGGGGAGCGGGTCCGCCGCGCGGTCGCTGGCCTGGACCTGCGGCGCATGGGTGTGCCGGGGGTGTCCGTGTCTGTGGGCGTCGCCGTGGCCGACCAGCCGGACATCCCGCTCGAGGCGGTCGTCAACGATGCGGACCGTGCGCTCTACCGGGCGAAGCGCGCTGGGCGCGACCGGGTGGTGGCCGCGTAGTGGCCGCGTAGGTCGCCAACGCTCTCCGGGCTCCTCGCATCGGCCCCGTTCCGCGCTGCCGGTCCCGCGCCGGTCCCGGCGCGCCGGGCCCTGGTCCGCGCCGGTCCCGGGCGCCCGGCGCTCGTCCGGTGCGGCGATGCGCTGGTGGAGGCCCCCGGCGCCCAGGACGTGCGCTCCCGCCGGCCGTTCCGGCCTGCGCCGGTCGCCCGGCGCCCACATCGTCTCGCCACGCGACCGTTGGGGCTCCGCGCGACCGCTGGTGGCCCACGCGACCGCTGGTGGCCCACGCGACCCTCGTACCATGAGGGGCATGCCCCGCCGCGATGCCTCGCCGATCCTGCCGCCCCTCGATGCCGACCAGCCCGAGGGGTCGGAGGCGGTCAACGGCGCTGCCCGCCAGGCGCTTGCCAACGGGGACCTGGCGCGGATCTTCCATGAGATCGGGGACATCCTCGAGCTCACGGGTGAGATCCCGTTCAAGACGGTTGCCTACCATCGCGCCGCGGATGCGATCGAGCGAGCGGCATTCGACGTCGCATCGGCCTATGGCGCGGGTGACCGGCGCCCGATCCCCGGGGTTGGCCAGGCGATCAGCGACAAGATCACCGAGCTGGCCAGGACGGGACGCATGGCCTATCACGAGCGCCTGCGCGCCGAGATCCCGCCCACGCTCGTGGAGCTGCTGCGGATCCCCGGCGTGGGACCCAAGACCGTGCGCCAGGTGTGGGAGACGCTCGGGATTGCGACCCTCGAGGACCTCAGGGCGGCGGCCGAGGCGGGTCGCCTGCAGGGGCCTCAAGGGCATCAGCGCCGCGACCGAGCAGCGCATCCTCGAGGGGATCAGGCAGCTCGAGTCGCGGCCCCGGCGACTGCAGATCGACCAGGCCCAGCGACTGTCCGACGACCTCGCCTCCCAGCTCGCTGCCCGTGCCAGGCGTCGTGCGTGTCGTGCAGGCTGGCTCGCTTCGGCGGCGCCGTGAGACGGTGGGCGACCTGGACCTGCTCGTCGAGACGGAAGACCCGGACACGGCGATCGACCGGTTCATCAACCTCGGGGTCGCGGACCGGGTGCTCGGGGCCGGCCATGCGAAGGCGGCGATCGCCCTGGCTCGGGGCCCGCAGGTGGACCTGATGGTGATGCCACCGGGCGAGGCCGGGACATACCTCGTCCACTTCACGGGCTCGGCCGACCACAACATCGGGCTCCGGGGGATCGCGCGCGACCGTGGCTGGAGCCTGTCCGAGAAGGGCTTCGCCCGGATCGGCGACGACGGCGAGCTGCTCGAGGGCACGGACGCGGAGCTCCGGACGTTCGTGGACGAAGAGGGCGTCTATGGCTTCCTCGGCCTTGACTGGGTTCCCCCGGAGCTGCGCGAGGATCGAGGTGAGATCGAGGCGGCGCGCGAGGGCCGGCTGCCATCCCTGGTGATCCCTGGCGACCTCCGCGGCGACCTCCACAGCCACTCCGAGTGGAGCGACGGCGTCCACTCCATCGAGTCCATGGCCGAGGCCGCCCGGGCGCGCGGGTACGCCTACCAGGTGCTCACGGACCACTCCCAGGGCCTCGCGATCGCGCGCGGCCTCGACCCTGAGCGCGTCGAGCTGCAGCGGGCGATCATCGCCAGCCTCAACGCGCGCTTCGCCGCGGAGGAGGCCGCCGGACGCCTCCCGGATGGCGCGGATCCGGGCGGCTTCCGGCTCCTCCATGGCTGCGAGCTGGAGGTCCGCGCGGATGGCGAGCTCGACTACGACGAGGACCTGCTGGCCCGCTTCGACCTCGTCGTCGCGTCGGTCCATGTCGCGCGCCGGCAGCCACGCGCTGAGCTCACGCGCCGCACGCTCAACGCGATCCGAAGCCCGCACGTGGATGTCATCGCCCACCCGGCCGGCCGGATGATCCAGGGCCGGGATGACCTGGACCTCGACTGGGATGCGGTGTTCGAGGCGGCCGCCGCCACCGGCACGGCCCTCGAGATCAACGGGTCCCCGCACCGGCTCGACCTGGCGCCGGAACGGGCGCGCCGCGCGATCGACGGCGGCTGCCTGCTGTCCATCGACTCCGACGCGCACAGGACCGAGGAGCTGGGCTACGTCCGCTGGGGCGTGGACCAGGCTCGGCGCGCCTGGGTGGAGCCGCGGCATGTGCTCAACACGCGGACACGTGAGGAGCTTCTCGACTGGGTCGCGGGCAAGCCCGGTCGCCTGTGACCTGCCCGACGTACCATCGCCCGCGATGACCACCCGCCAGATCGACGCCACCCTGGCCCGTCGCGAGCTCGTCCTCGTGGCGACGGTCCTCGTCGCCTTCTCGCGCCTTGTCGAGCGGCCGGATGCATTCCTGTTGGCTGGGCTGCTGCCGGTCGTGATGCTGGTCGCGGGATCCGCCGTCATGCGCTCCGACGAGCTCCGCGTCCGGCCCTTCGAGGCGCTGCTGATCCCGGCCGCGCTCTCCGGTGGCGCGGCGGCCGCCCTGCAGCTCGTCCCCGCGGGGCTCGGACTGTTGCCCGCGCTGGCGGCCTTCGCCTTCGTCCTCGACCGGATCCTCCGGTTCGAGATGCGTCTCCTCGACCAGGCCACTGGCGCCACGGACGCGGATCGCGCCCGCCTGCTGGTCGCTGTCGTCGTCACCGCGTTCGTCGCCTTCACCGGGATCGCGGGCCTGGTCCCGGGCGGCCTCTCCGAGCCGGGCATGTCCGGCGCCGATTCCGGTCTCACCGAGGGCTGGCTCGTGGTGCTCGCGGTCGACGACGCGCTCATGGCCCTGCTGCTGGGCTACCGCGTCGCCGCGGCCCGCTACGGGAGCGCGCGCGACGCCGTCCGCTCCGCGCTGACGTACGCGATCGTGATCGCGGTCGCTGCGGGCGCCATCCGCGCGATGGATCTGCCCCAGCTCGTCGGTCCCGCCGTGCTGACGCTGGTGTTCTACCTCTGGGACGCGCTTCACGCGTCCGCTCCCGCGCGCCGGCGTGAGCCACGGTTCCTGTGGGAGACGATCCTCCTGGCGGTGCTCGCGGTCGTCGTGGCGGCCTGGAACCTGCGGCTGCGCGGCCTGATCCCCGTTTGACGGCCGGGCCGGTCAATGCTAGAAACACGTGCCCGCGAGTTGCGCCGGTTCTGCGTGCCATGCCTTCGACACGCGACCATGCGACGCTCCCGATGGACCGAAAGGACGACCTCCACGTGACCTTCCCTGAGATCGATGCCGCCGCCCAGACGCCCGCAGGCCTGACGCGCCTGAAGCGGCAGCTGGCCGAGCAGGCGATCGCGCACGCGACCGCCGCGCGGTGGAGCGATGCGGCCGAGACCAACGAGCGCCTCCTGGAGCTCGGCGCCGATTCCGAGGCCGAGAACCGGCTCGCCAAGGCCCTTTGGGAGCTGGGCGAGCTCGGCACGGCCCGCGAGCACTACCAGAAGGCCCTCGCGCTCGACCCGACCAACCGCATCGCCGAGCGCAACATCGACCGGCTCAAGGTGCTCCTGGTGGAGGCGGGCGAGAAGACCGTCCCTGCCAAGCCCGGCTCGAAGGCGCCGGTGAGCATCTTCGTCGAGGAGACCGGCAAGACGGGCTTCGCCTACCTCACCAACCTCCCCCGGTCGGCCGAGCTTGCCCAGGTCAACCCGGGCGACACCGTCGAGCTGACGCCCGAGGGCAACCGCCTGATCGCGATCAGCAACGGCATTCGCATCGGCGTCGTCGAGCCGCGTGTCGCGGCCCGGCTGCTCAAGCTCATCGCCGACGGCAACATGTATCTCGCCGGGGTGACATCGCTGGGCGACCGGGACGTCCGCCTGATCATCCGCGAGATCTTCCAGGACCCGCGCAACTATGGGAAGGTCAGCTTCCCGACCGCCGCCAAGTCCACGGACCTGCGCCCGTACACCAAGGGCACGCTGGTCCGGGAGGAAGAGGAGCTCGAGGACGACCTCGAGGACGACGTCGAGGACGAGGAGATCGAGAACCTCGACCGCGTCCTGCCGCCCGAGGAGACCACGGACGAGGCGTTCGTCGAGGAGACGGACGAGCTCGAGGAGCCGTAAGCCGGGTCGGTGTAGACAGACGGCCCCCGCCGCCCTCGGGCAAGGCCGGCTGCGGGTGATCCAGCCCGATCACTCGATCTGGGTCCCCTCCGCTCGTTCCTTCGCCGTCTCTGCCACAATCTCTGGCCATGGCTGGTCGCGCTCTGCTTCTCCGCGCCGATCCGGGCTTTAGCCTGCCGGCCTACGAGCGCTTCGCACCGCCGCCCCCACCGGCGCTGGTCGCGGCGCGGCTAGAGGCCGCCTCGTCGCCCGGCGACATCATCCTGGATCTGTTCGGACGCGGCGGCTGGGTCGCGCGGGCAGCCATCGACAGCCAGCGCAAGGCCGTCAGCCTGGAGAGCACCGCGCTCGACCGGCTCCTCGCCGAGATCGTGCTCCGACCTCCTGACCTGCGTCACCTGGACGCGGCGATCCAGTCGCTTGCGGCCTCGGCCCGCGGGGAGTCCAGCCTCAAGGCCTCGATCATGGACCGCTATGCGAGCCGGTGTGCCACCTGCGGCCGGCCGGTGATCCTCGATGAGCTGACCTGGGTCGCCGAGTCAACCGACGAGGATGGCCACGCGGCCGGGCCGCGCCCGATCCGCAAGCACTACCGATGCCCCGTGTGCCGGGACCAGCTGGGCGGCGGCGAGCAGCGCCAGGCACCCGTGGACGCGATCGACATCGAGCGCGCTCTCGATCGCGAGGGCGCCGGGATCCGGCACCAGCTCCGCGACCGCTTCCCAACCCTCGAGGGGGGCGAGGCTCTCGCCGACGAGCTGCTCGACCTGCACACGACCCGACAGCTCGTCGCCCTCGCGGCGATCCTCGAGCGGGCCGAGAATGACCTCCGCGCCGCCTCCATCGCGGCGGCGATGCGACTCGCCCTCCTGCATGCCGTGGCCCCCGCGAGCCGCCTGGCCACCTCGGCGGGTCGGGTGGCTCCGCTCCGGATCCAGGGTGGTCACGTCAAGCTGCCCGCCAACGCGCAATGGCGCGAGCGAAACCCGTGGCTCGCCTTCGAGGATGGGGTCCGCGCGGTCCGCGGCTTCCTCCAGCGGCTGGAGAGCGGTGCCTGGGGCCCGGTCCCGGCCCGATTTGGCGATGACCTGCGGAGCCTCGCCGAGGGCGCCGCCACGGCGGTCGTGAAGCAGGGGACGCCGGCGGCGCTCGATGCGCTGGGCATCGAGGCCCGCCACCAGGCAGGGCTGGGCGTTCGTCCGCGGGTCCGACTGGCGGTGGGGACGCCGCCCCTCCGGCCGGTTGCCGAGCGCCTGGCCTGGACCTACCACGGGACCGCCTGGGCCCTCGGCCGCGAGGCCGCGGCCACGCTGCCCCTGGAGCCGCTGTTCGGACCGTCGGTGCGCCCTACCTGGGGCTGGCAGGCCGCCGCGATCACGCGCGCGTTGCGGGCCGCCGAGCCCGTCCTCGCCGGGGATGCCCGGGTGGTGTTCCTGCTCGAAGGCGATGGGCCCGAGTCGCTCGTCGCCTGCACGCTGGGCGGGGTGACCGCCGGCTACCGGATGGCGGGCGCCCGCCTCCCGGAGGCCGGCCGCGATGCCGGCGGCGTGGTGGAGCTGGTGCCGCCCGGCTCGGGCGCCATCCCCCGCGGTCCACGCACCAGGGCGAACCAGACGCTGTCCCCGGTACCCGGGGGTGCCGGCGACCCCCACTATCTTCCGTCGCGCCGCCTGTTCGCCCCGGGTGAGAGCCGGGCGGACGTCGCGTTCTCCGCCGAGGACGCGGAACGGGCTGTCGTCGATGCCGCCGTCGACGTGCTCAAGCTGCGCGGCGAGCCCGTCTCGTTCGAAGGGCTGCTCGGCGAGATCCTCGTCGGCCTCGACCGGACCGGTCACCTCCGTCGGCTCGTGCGCCCGCCCGCGCCACCCGAGGGCGAGCCACCGGCGGAGCCCGCGAGGGTCACCGATCATGTCGACCGGCTCCTGGCCCTCGTCCGCTCGGCCCTCGCCGGTGCCGACGGGCGCCGCCTGGTCAAGGTCGGCGATGATCGCTGGTGGCTCGGGGACAAGGCGGATCGGGAGATGGCCGCCGTGCCGCTGGCGGATCGTGTCGAGTGGGCCGTGTACAGCCTGCTGTCAACGGCCGGCGCCCTGTCGGAACCCGCGTTCCTCGACCGGGTCGCGGGCCTGTTCACCGGTCCGGACCTCCCCGACGAGGCCCTGGTCCGCGCCTGCCTGGACTCGTACCGGAGCCTGTCCAGCACCTCCGGACGCCTGGCAACCTCTGACGACCTCGCCCGGCGCAGCGCGGAGCACAGCCGCCTGATCGCGGATCTCGTCAACATCGGTCACCGGCTTGGGTTCTCGTGCTGGGTGGGTGAGCGCCAGCAGCCGCGCCGGGTTGGCCGTCACACCCTGGCGGACCACCTGGAGGCGCGTGAGCTGGCCGGACCACCCAGCCTCGGCCGAATTGCCGCGCGGGACTTGGAAGACGTCGACGTCGTGTGGTACGTGCGCGGCCGAATGGCGATGGCCTGGGAGGTCGAGTGGACCGCCATGCTGTCCGACACGGTGCTCCGTCGCCACGCCCGGATCCCCCACGACGAGCGCCTGGTCCGCTTCCTGGTCGTGCTGCCCGAGCGGGCCGAGCTTGTCCGCCACAAGCTGGAGCGCTCGCCACTCCTGCGGGATGGGATGGAGGCCGGCGACTGGCACCTTGTGAAGGCCAACCATGTCCGGGACTGGGCTGCCCGGGAGCAGGTGGACCTGGCCGACCTGGAGCCGTTGCTGGGTCTCGATCCGCCCATCGAGCGGACCGGCGACCAGATGTCGCTGTTCAACGGCTGACGCCATGCTGACGCCCCATCCAACCCAACGGTGAGTGACCCCGTGACCAAGACCCTGCCCATGTCGCGTATCGACGACATCGCTACCCGCTTCTGGGAATCGCTCCTGGAGCTCTCGCCGACGGTCGCGACCGTTTACGGCGACGAGCGCTACGACGACCGCCTCGACGACCCGGGACCGGCTGGCCGCGCGGCCCACCGGGCGCTGGCCGAGCGGGTCCGGACGGAGGTTGCCGGCATCTCCACCGAGGCGCTGTCGGTCGAGGACCGGATCACGCTCGACATGCTGGCGATCACGGCCGACCTCACGATCCGCGGCGACGACCTCGCGGTCCACGAGCTTCGGGCGGTCAACCACATCGATGGCGTCCAGACGCTCCTGGCGCAGCTCGCGGTGTTCCAGCCGGCCGACACGCCGGAGCGCCTGGACCGCTGGCTGGCCCGACTCCGGGCGTACGGGCCGATGGTCGATGCCACGATCGAGGTCCTGCGCGAAGGCATGAGCTCCGGCCGCACCTCGGCCCGGATCGTGGCCGAGCGCACCATCGCCCAGCTGGACGGCCTCCTCGGGCAGCCGCTCGAGGCATCGCCGGTGGTGCGGATGGCGCAGGTGGCTGACGATGCGGCGCGGGAGGCCGTCGCGAACGCAGTCCGGGACGTCGTCCGACCGGCCGACCAGCGGTTCCTTGCCTTCCTTCGGGACGAGTACCTGGCCACGACCCGGGAGCTGCCGGGCCTGATCTCCGCCCCGGATGGCGATGCGCTCTACCGGTATGCGATCCGGTCCTGGACGACGCTTGACATGGAGCCCGCCGAGATCCACCAGGTCGGTCTCGATGAGCTGGCGACCATCGATGCCGAGCGGCGCGAGATCGCCCTGGAGGCCGGCTTCGGCGACGATGTCGATGCCTACCGGCGATCGCTGGTGGCGGACCCGGCCAACCAGGCCGCGTCGCCGGAGCTGCTGGTGGCGCGCGCCACCGAGGACATCGCCCGCGCCGCTGAGGCGTCGCCGCGGGTCTTCGGGCGGCTGCCGAAGGCCCGATGCGAGGTGCGCCCGGTGGAGGCGTTCAAGGAGAAGGACGCGCCCTTCGCGTACTACTATCCGCCGACGCTCGACGGGTCTCGGCCCGGCATCTACTACGTCAACACGTACGACCTGCCAAGCCGGACCTTCTCCAAGCTCGCCTCCACCACATACCACGAGGCGATCCCCGGCCATCACTACCAGATCGCCCTGGAGATGGAACACCCCACGCTCAACGTCTTCCGAAGGCTCGGATCGCGGCTGACGGGTTCCGCCTACGTGGAGGGCTGGGGGCTCTACTCGGAGCGCCTCGCCGACGAGCTGGGCCTGTATCGCAGCCTGGGGGAACGGCTGGGCATGCTCGACGCGCAGGCGTGGCGGGCCTCGCGGCTCATCGTGGACTCGGGCATGCATGGTCTCGGCTGGTCACGTCGGGAGTCGATCGACTGGTTGCTCCGGACGGGCTTGTCCGAGACGGATGCGGTCATCGAGACCGATCGCTATATCGGGTGGCCAGGACAGGCGCTCAGCTACATGGTCGGCCTGCGCGAGATCCGGCGGCTGCGCCGAGAGCTCGAGGCCAGTCTCGGCGCCGCGTTCGATCTCCGCCAGTTCCACGACGAGCTGATCGGGCACGGTTCCCTACCCCTGGCGACCCTGGCCCGGGAGCTGCCGACGTGGGTGGCGCCGGCGGGCTGAAGGCACGCCGTCCCGCAGGTGGACGGTGGCGCCGACGCGGGCTGGTCAGCTGTCGAATCCGATCCCCAGCGCGTCCATCGCCCGCAGGAACGGCCCCGGGTGTCCCTGTTGCTCGTCGGCGTTGATGACCGCCCGGCGCATGATCTCCACGGCAGGGGTCCGAAGCGGCTCGGGCGGGATCGGGAACGGTCGGGAACGGACGAACCGCAGGCGCAGGCGCGGATCATCCGGCGCGAGGATCCTGGCGCGCAGGATCCCGGCCGCCCAGCGGGCGGAGCCGACGCCCAGGCCGGTGTAGCCCAGGGCGTAGTGGACCCGGCCGCCGAGCGCCTCGCCGAACGTCACGTGAAAGCGCGTGGTGGTGTCGATCGCCCCACCCCAGCGATGGGTGAACTGGACCCCCTCGAGCTGCGGAAACGTCTCCGCGAACTGTCGCTCAAGGGTCTCGAACGTCGCCGGCCGCCGGTCGTACCCGGGCAGGACCCGATTGCCCCGGTGGTAGATCGCGTCGTAGCCGCCCCACAGCATGCGGTTGTCCGCGGAGAGGCGGAAGTAGTGGAACTGGTTCCCGGAATCGCCGAGCCCTTCGCGCCCCTGCCAGCCGATCGAGGCCATCTGGGCGGGGGTCAGCGGCTCGGTCATCAGGGCGTAGTCGTAGACCGGGACGAAGACCGGGACGAGGCGCCGCAGCCAGCCGCTGTAGGCGGAGGTCCCGACCAGCACGTGGGCCGCCTCCACGACCCCGCCGCCCGCGACCTGGACCTCCACGCCCCAGGCGCGCCGGCGCAGGCCCGTCACCCGCGTCGACTCGAAGATGGTGCCGCCGCGCCGTTCCACGGCCCTGGCGAGACCCCAGGCCAGCTTGGCCGGGTTGACCAGCACCGAGCGATCGGGCCCGCCACGGATCCCGGCGAGGAACCGAGGGGAATGGACAGCGGCCTGGACTGCCGTCCGGTCCAGGAACGCCATGGGGTGGTCGTACCGCGCGGCGAGCTCGGCGAAGGCAAGCAGGTCGTCGACCTGGTGCGGCTCGGTCGCGACGTCAAGCGTCCCGGTCTCCTCCAGCTCGGCATCGATGCCCTCGGTCCGCACGAAGGCCACCAGCTCCGCCAGGTTACGGCGCCCCTCGGCCTCGAGGACGCCGATCTCATCCGGGAAGTGCAGGAGTCCGTTGGCCAGCCCGTGCGTGAGCGACGCGGCGCAGAACCCGCCGTTGCGCCCGCTGGCGCCGAACCCCACCTGCTCGGCCTCGAGGACCGCCACTCGCAGCGCGGGATCTGCCTCCAGGAGCGCGATTGCCGACCACAGGCCCGTGAACCCGCCACCAATGACCGCGACGTCCACGCGCCGCTGCCCGAGGGCAGGCGATCGACGCGGCCCGGGATCACCGGTGGAGAACCAGAAGGAGCCGCCCGCGGCGGGCGTGGAACTGGGCATCGGATGACCAAATGTACGCGGATTGGCACGGGTTTCGCCACCACGGCTGCGATATTCGCGTGACCTGTGCCCCAGAGGGACGATATCCGTGTTGACGGGCCCACTGGCCGTGTGGCACGATCGGCGGTACCTGTTGCACAGCCCGCAACGCTCGTCCCGGTCTACGCACCGGGAGCGCGGCGGGCGCCCCGCACGTCGCGAGAGTCCCGCGACACGAGCCCGATCGGGCCGGGTGGGGCTGAAGCTCGGAGGCATGATGACGGCCGAACCCGCTGCCCACGCGGTCCCCACCCTTCACCGCGAGCGCCAGACGGCGATGTACAAGCGGGCGGCGCGCACGCTTCCCGGTGGCACCAACTCCAACTTTCGCGCGTGGGGTGAGGACACGGTCTACGTGGACCGCGGCAAGGGTGGCCGGGTTTGGGACGTGGACGGCAACGAGTACATCGACCTGCGCATGGGCTACGGCCCGGTGATCTTGGGTCACGGTGATGGCCGTGTCGACGACTACGTCAACGAGCGGATGCGCAAGGGCGTCAGCTTCTCGCTCACCAGCGAGGACGAGATCCGTGCGATGGAGCTCGTCAGGGAGATGAACCCCTGGGTCGACAAGGCCCGGATGACGGTCTCCGGCACCGAGGCGACGATGCACGCGATGCGTGTCGCCCGCGGCTACACCGGGCGCACCAAGATCGTGAAGTTCGAGGGCCAGTACCACGGCGTCCACGACTACGCGCTGATCAGCGTGGCACCCAACAGCATGGCCGAGCTGGGCGACGAGGACAATCCCGTCGGCCTCGCGTGGGGTCGCGGGATCCCGGCGGAGGTCGCGAAGACGATCGTGCCGGCGCGGTACAACAACATCGACTTCCTGCGGCGCCTGTTCGAACGCCAGGGCGATGACATCGCCGCCATCATCGTTGAGCCGGTGCTCGGCAACGCCCAGGGCATCCTGCCCAAGCCGGGGTTCCACCAGGCCATGCGCGCCCTGACCGAGGAGTTCGGGATCCTGCTGATCTTCGACGAGGTCAAGACCGGCTTCCGGTTCGCGAAAGGCGGCGCGGCGGAGTACTTCGGGATCACCCCGGATCTCGCGACATACGCCAAGGCGATGGGCAACGGGTACCCGGCGGCCGCCTTCGGAGGACGCGAGGAGGTCATGGCGGTCCTGCCCGACAAGGTCAGCCACGGCGGCACCTACGCCGGCAACCGCGTGGCCGCCGCCGCCGCGGTCAAGACGCTCGAGATCCTGCGGGACACGGACGCCCTGGCCACGATCCACCGGACGGGCGACACAATGCGGGCCGGGATCAGCGAGATCCTGGACGCGAAGGGTCTCGCCTACCACCTCACCGGCCACTCGTCGATGTTCGGCGTGATGTTCACCGAGGAGGTCGCGACCGAGTACCGGGACTGGGCGAACACGGATCACGAGCTGTACGACGCGATCGCCCTGGGCATGCACGCCCGCGGCGCGATGCCCGAGCCTGACAGCCGAGAGCCCTGGTTCGTGTGCGAGGCGCACGCGCAGGGCGACATCGTGGACCGGGTGCTCACGATCTTCGGCGAATCCCTGGACGCGGCGCTCGAGATGCGCGCCAAGGGCCAGCCGCTGCCGCATGAGACCGAGGCCGCGTACGGCAATACCTCCGGCACGGCTCACTGAGCCAGGGCGAGGAGGAGAGCTGCGGATGACCCTCGAAGGGAATGCCGTCCGGTCCGTCGACCGTGCCGCGGCCCTGTTGCTGGCGCTTGGGGAGTGCCGCGGCGAGGCCGGGGTCACGGAGCTGGCGCGAAGGCTGGGCCTGCACAAATCCACCGCGTCGCGGCTGCTGGCAACGCTCGAGAAGCGCGGCCTGGTGGAGCAGGATGACGAGACGGGCCGCTACCGGCTGGGGCTCGTGGTGATCCGGCTTGCCGAACGGGCGGAGCGGACGCTTGACCTGCGGGCGATCGCGATGCCGGAGCTGGACCGTCTCGCCCGAGCCACGCGCGAGACGACGGGCCTGGGGATCCCCACCGAGGGCGAGAAGATCCTGACCGTGGCCCAGGCCGACGGCCCGAACCTGGTGGCGATGGGGGACTGGACCGGCCGCTCCGTGCCGATGCATTCGGTGGCCGCCGGCAAGGTCCTGCTGGCCGCGATGCCCGAGCGCGAGATCCTGCGCCTCGTTCGCCGCGGGCTGGACCGCTATACGGATCGCACGATCACCCAGCTCGAGCCGCTGCTCGAGGAGCTGGCGCGTATCCGGCGGCGTGGGTACGCCACCGCGTTCGGCGAGTTCGAAGCGGGGATGAACGCCGTCGCGGCGCCCGTGTTCGACGCCCGGGGCCAGGTCTCGGCCGCCGTCGACGTGTGGGGCCCGGCCTTCCGCATCACGCCGCCCCGCATGCCCGAGCTGGTGCAGCAGGTCCGGGAGTCCGCGGCCGCCGTCTCTGTCCGGCTTGGCGGGACCGCCGCCTGATCCTGGCCCCCGCCGCCGCGGGTTCCGGCGCGCTAGGCTAGGGCGATGAAGATCCCGGCCAACATCGAGGAGAAGTTCCTCGCCCTCCTCGGAGATCCGGTCCTGCCGATCGCCCTGATCCTGGTGATCGCGGTGATCCTCATCCGCCTGTCGAGCCTCGCCGTCCGCGGCATCGTCAGGAAGATCCTTGACCGTGAGGCGGCCGAGGGCACGGCCCGGGAGCTGTCGGCCGTCGAGATCCGGAAGCGGTTGGACACCCTTGACGACCTGGCCGGCGGCGTCATCCGTGCCTTCATCCTGGTGATCGCGCTGGTCATGATCCTGGACCAGCTCAACCTGAACATCGGGCCGGCGATCGCTGGGCTCGGCGTCGTGGGGATCGCGGTCGGGTTCGGCGCCCAGAGCCTGGTTCGCGACTACTTCAACGGCGCCCTGATCCTGATGGAAAACCAGTTCAGCGTCGGGGACGTGGTCTCGCTTGCCGGGGTGTCCGGCGAGGTCGAGGACTTCAGCCTGCGTCGGACCACGCTCCGGGACTTGAGTGGCACTGTCCACACGGTCCCCAACGGCGAGATCCGGGTGGCCTCGAACATGACCCGCGTCTGGGCCCGTGTCAACGAGGAGATCGAGGTCGCCTACGGCAGCGACATCGACCATGTCGTGAGCACGGTCAACGCCGTCGGCCAGGAGATGTTCGACGACCCCGAGTGGCGTCGCCGGCTGCTGGAGCCCCTCGTCGTCCTGCGCGTGCAGTCCCTGGGCGAATCGGGCGTGACGATCAAGGTGCTGGGGACCGTCCGCGCCGCGGACCAGTGGGCGGCCGCCGGCGAGTTCCGCCGCCGCATCCTGAGCGCGTTCGCGGCTGCGTCGATCGAGATCCCGTTCCCCCACCGCGTGGTGATCACGCGGCCAGCGGACACGGCGTCGCAGGATCCCACGGCCGAGGCGGGCTGAACCACGGCGGCGTCCGCATCTCGTCCGCGTAGAATGGCCGAACCCACGTGTGCTGCTGGAGGGACCCGTGACCACTGACCCCCTGGCCAATGACGGGCCCGAGATCGAGAACCTCCTCGCGGAGACGCGGACGTTCCCGCCGGATCCCGCGTTCGCCGCGCAGGCGAATGCCACGGCCGCGCTGTACGACGAGGCCGCCGCCGACTACGTCGGCTTCTGGGACCGGCAGGCGAGGGAGCGCCTGTCGTGGTTCACACCGTACGACCGGACGCTCGAGTGGGACCTCCCGTTCGCCAAGTGGTTCACGGGCGGCGAGCTCAACGTCGCCTACAACTGCGTGGACCGTCACGTTGAGCGCGGGCTGGGCGACAAGGTGGCCTACCACTGGATCGGGGAGCCCGGGGACACCCGCACCCTGACGTACGCGGACCTCCAGCGCGAGAGCAGCAGGGCCGCCAACGCGCTCCTCGAGCTCGGTGTCCGCAAGGGCGACCGCGTCGCCATCTACATGCCGATGATCCCCGAGCTGGCCATCGCGATGCTGGCCTGCGCCCGGATCGGCGCGCCGCACACCGTGGTCTTCGGCGGGTTCTCGGCCGAGTCGCTCTCGGGCCGCATCAACGACTGTGGGGCCAAGGTGCTGATCACCGCCGACGGTGGCTGGCGCCGGGGCAAGAAGGTCGGCCTCAAGCACCACGTGGACCAGGCCGTGGTGGAGACGCCCACCATCGAGCACGTGATCGTCGTGGACCGGTTTGGGGACGGCGTGCACATGGTTCCCCGCCGCGACCAGTGGTGGCACGAGATCGTGGACCGCCAGTCGGATGTCTGCCCACCGGTGCCCGTGGACAGCGAGCACATGCTGTACCTGCTGTACACGTCGGGCACGACCGCCAAGCCCAAGGGGATCCTGCACACGTCGGCCGGCTACCTGCTGGGGGCGGCCTTCACGCACTGGGCCGTGTTCGACGTCAAGCCCGACGACGTCTACTGGTGCGCCGCGGACATCGGGTGGGTGACCGGACACAGCTACATCGTCTACGGCCCCCTCGCAAACGCGTCGACGGGGATCATGTACGAGGGCGCCCCGGACGCCCCGGACTGGCACCGCTGGTGGCAGATCATCGAGGACTACAAGGTCAACATCCTGTACTGCGCCCCAACCGCGATCCGGGCGTTCATGAAGCAGGGCGAGGAGATCCCGGCGGCGCACGACCTCTCGTCGCTGCGGGTGCTCGGCTCCGTCGGGGAGCCCATCAACCCCGAGGCGTGGCGCTGGTACCGCGACGTGATCGGAGGGGGGTCGGCCCCGGTCGTCGACACCTGGTGGCAGACGGAGACGGGCCAGATCATGATCTCGGCGCTGCCCGGGGTGACCACCACGAAGCCGGGCTCGGCCACGTTCGGGATGCCCGGCATCGACGTCGACGTGGTCGATGCCGAGGGCAAGTCGGTGCCCTTCGGCGGGGGCGGATACCTCGTGCTCAAGCGGCCGTGGCCGGGGATGCTGCGTGGGATCTACGGCGACCCGGAGCGCTACCGGCAGACGTACTGGAGCCGGTTCCCCGGGATGTACTTCGCGGGCGACGGCGCCAAGCGGGACGAGGAGGGCTACCTGTGGCTCCTCGGTCGCGTGGATGACGTGATGAACGTTGCCGGCCACCGGATCTCCACGACCGAGGTGGAGTCGGCGCTCGTGGACCACCGGTCGGTGGCCGAGGCGGCCGTCGTCGGCAAGACCGACGCGATCAGCGGCCAGGCCATCTTCGCCTTCGTCATCCTCAAGGCCGGGCAGGAGCCATCCGACACGCTGGCCATCCAGCTCCGCGAGCACGTCGCCTACGTGATCGGCCCCATCGCCCGCCCCAAGTTCCTGATGTTCGTTCCCGACCTGCCCAAGACCAGGTCGGGCAAGATCATGCGCCGCCTGCTGCGAGACATCGCGGAGGGACGAGCACTGGGCGACGTCACCACCCTCGCGGACGCGACCGTCGTCGACACGATCCGGAGCAACACCGGCAAGGCCGAAGAGGAGTGACCGGGTGCCGTTCGGCTTCCTGAAGAAGCGGAAGAGCGACGAGATTCCCGCCGGCGGCGGGACTCGGCCCGCGGGCGTCGATTCCTCGCACCTGCACAGGGGGCCTATCCGCGGCGTGCCGTTCACGGCCCTGACCGAGGACTGGCGGTTGCGCGGCCACATGGACATCGCCGGGCGGCTGTCGGACGCGCTCAACAAGCGCGAGGCCATCGCCATCCACGATGTCGCCTGGGGGCCGCCGGATTCGCCGGAGCTCGAGGCGGCACCCGGCCTGCGGAGCGTCGATCCGTACGATCTGATCCTGGTGACCGCGGGCGAGGACTCGCTGCCGCCGCTGACCGAAACGGAGCGGGCGGCCCTCAAGGTCCACAAGGTGGCCTACGACGTGTCGCTCGAGGTGCCGCCGTTCCGGGTGATCGGCACCGTGTACCTGCACCCCGGATCGGAGCCGGACCGGCTGCTGGACCGCGCGAGCGAGATGTTCGTGGCCGTCGCCGAGGCCACCGCTCGCCTGGGGAACGTGGAGGTCACGGATCCAGAGGTCGAGGTGATCCTCGTCAACCGGTTCTACCTGCGGGGCGTCGCCCAGGTGGACAAGCGGACAGGGGAGCCGCACCAGCGGCTGCCGGGCTCGCCGCTGGGCGGGACGAGCTGGCAGGATCGGAGCTAGGGCAGGGGGCGGCTGCGAGGCCTCACCGGCCCGGCCTCGCCGTTGGCGCTACGCGCGGGCGGGCAGCGTCCTCCCGAACAGCGAGAACCCCGCCTTTGCCGGTTGGGTGCTCGGGCGGCCGATGATGCGGTCGGCAAGCACGGCGAAGTCCTGGGTGATCCCGTGTCCAGGTGCAAGCTCGACGAGCGTCCGGCCCTCGTTCGCGGCCCTGACCATGACCGGGCCGGCCGACCGGATCTGGGCGTAGGCCGGCACGCCGATGGCCTGCTCGATGTCCGCGGTCGGGACGCCGGTGTTGGCCCGGTTGATGACGAGCTGCAGGCGCTCGCGCATGCCCAGCTCGTCAGCGATCTCGCGGAGCTTGACCACGGCTCGGATCGCCGGGAGGTCCGGGGTCACCGGGACCAGGATCCGGTCGGCCTTGTCGAACACCGCTCGATTGAGGGGGCTGTACGACGGGTGCAGGTCGACGATGACGTACTCGACGGACCGCCGGGCGGCGGCGATGGAGGCAGCGACGCGATCGGGGTCGAGGATCTCCGTGTGGATGGGGCTCGAGGAGAGTGGCAGCACGCGCATCCCCGACGGGTGGGCCGACGCGAGGTCGAAGAACGGGAGCACGGGCGCACCGTCGAGCTCGTCTCGCCAGGCATCGACAACGGTCGCCACCCCGTCCATGCCAAGCGAGGTGCTGACGTGGCCGGTGACGGTGTCCGCATCGATGAGCAGGACGCCGAGGCCCCGGCTTGCCAGCATCGCGGCGAGGTTGGTGGCAACCGTCGTCTTGCCGACGCCGCCCTTGGGGTTGAACACGGCGACCAGCTGGCCGCGCCGACCCCAGTCGCTGGGATTCAGCGAGCCCTGGAGGACCGGGCCGGAGCCGTCATCGACGGCGACCGACCGGATGCACATCGCCTCGACCCGCCAGCGGATGGCCTCCGCCGAGTAGGGACGGGTGAGGTACTCGTCATCATCGTGACCGGGACCCGAGAGATCGAGCGAGTCCATGCTCGCCGGGTTGACGATCATGAGCGCCGGGATCGAGTGGTGGGATGCGTGGAGCAGCGACCATGCCTGGCTCGCCAGCTCGGGCTCGACCTCGGCGTCGACGATCCCCACCGCGATGTCCTTGCGCTCCGCGAGGAGTGTGGCCAGGTCGCGGACGTGGTCAAGCAGGATCGGGTCGTACCCGCCGGCGTGGAGCTCGGCGGCGACGGGATCACGCTCGGTCGCCGGCAGGAGGATTGCGACTGCCGGTCGGGAGGGGGACGGCGCCATGGTGATCAACCTTCGGCTTCGGGATCGCGCGCGGTGACGTGGACCGAGCTGTCGTCGGTGCTGGTCACGCGGGCGGCGAAGCCCGGCATGGTCGGCAGCGCGTCGCGGAAGGACACGTCGGGCCGATGGGTCACGTTGAACACGAACTCGCCGTCCGGTCCGGATGCGACGGCCACGGTCTGGACACCGGCAAGCCGGCCCAGGTGGCGCTTGAAGCTGGCGATGCTGGCGACAGAGACGAGCCCCGACACGATCACCTGCGTCGTGCGCGGTTCCCCGTCGGCCGGTCCCTCGGCATGGTTCGGCAGCAGCGACGCGAGCCGGTCCGTGTACGACTCCTCGATTCCGCCGGCGCCGATGCGCGCCGCCAGCGCGGCGGCGGCCTCGGGATCGAGGTCGGCCGCGGTCTCGTCCTGATCGGCCGACCCGGAGGCAGGTTCGGCCTGATCGCCGGACTCGGCCGCGGACTCGGCCGCGGTCATCATCTCGCCGCGATCGGCCGGTTCGCCGGTCGCGCCATCGGTCGCGGATCCCTCGGCCGTCGCGACCGCTTCCCAGGTCGGGACATCGGCATCCGCGGTGTACGCGCCGGAGCCGTCATCATCAAGCGGCTCGGGCTCGGCTGCCACCGGCTTGCGGGACCCTCCCCAGGCGCTGTCGGCCTCGCGCCAGGGCGAGGGGGCTGGCACGGGCAGGTCGGTGACCGCCGTGGCGGACGCTGGATCATCGGTGTCATCGGACGCTGCCACCACGTCGGCGACCGGGTTGGCCTCGACGGTCTCCTGGGCGGGCGTGGCGACGACCGCCTCGGGCTCGGCACTCTCAGGTTCGGCTGCCGTTGACGGAACCGCCTCCACCTCCACCGTCTCGGCGGCGGCCTCAGGCTCCACGTCCACCGTCTCCACGGCAGCCTCTGCCTCATCGGCCTCGGTGACCGTGGCCGCGGACAGGTCAAGCTGGAGATCGCCGAGATCGGCGAGGGTGTCGAGAGCCGGCGGCTCCGGCATGGATTCGGCCATCGTCGCGAGCCGCGCGGGATCATCCTCGCTGGAGAGTCGCTCGGTGTAGGTTTCGATCTCCGTCCGGAATGCGGCGGCGGCCGTCTCGACCTCGCCCACCCGCTGCTCGATGGCGGCGGCGTGCGCGGCGAGCTCCCCGTCAAGCCCAAGCTTGCGGGCGCTGATGCGGCTCTCCGTCTCTTCCTTGATCCGCGCGATCTCGGCGCGCGACCATTCCTTGATCTTCGTGATGTCCTCATCGGACCGGACCCGGAGGAGGTCCTCGCCTTCCTTCGAGCCCGCGCGGATCTGCTCCACGACGGCGGCGACGTCCGCTTCGACCTGGGTCAGGGCCCCGTCACGGGCCGACTCCGCCGTTGCCCGGATGGCAGCTGAGAGATCCGCCATGAGCTTGGTGGGCTTCCTGGGTGCCACGGGAGCCGGGGGCGGGGCGGATTCCATGTCGATCATCTCGGGCTCCTGGGCATCGGGCTGGGTGGGGTCGGCTGATAGGTCGGTGGCGCTCTGCCGGTTGGTGGACCGCGGTGTTGCGCTCACGTCGGATGCGGGCCATGCGACCGCGTCGGTCGCCGGCCGCTCGGTCCCCTCGGCGACCATCTCCGCGCCGTCGCCCGAGGGATCGGTGTCTTGCGTGCGATCAGAACTCCAGGGGAGGCGGAAGCCGGAGCGCGTGTCGGTGGTCGCCATGGGTGGGGCACTCTTCCTCGTGAACGGCTGGCAGGGCCGGGGCCTATGTGCACCATAGGCGGCGAAGTGGGCTGTGGTGCAGTCGCTAGAGGTACCAGCCGGGTGTCCCGGTGGTACCGGGACGCACCACCGTTTCGTTCGATCGAGATCCGCGTGCCGCAGGCTGGAGCCGCCCCGTGACTCATCTCGTCAGCCCGCCCTACCATGGGGGTCATGCAGCCCTTCCAGCACGCTGAGCTCGCCGCCGGTGACGCCTTCGACGGCCGCCCCGGACAAGTCCGACCGGTTCGGGCGCGCGCTGCGTGACCTGCGGATCTCGGTGACCGACCGCTGCAACTTCCGCTGCCCCTACTGCATGCCGGCCGAGCTGTTCGGGCGCGACTTCGCCTTCCTGCCGCGCGACCAGGTGCTCTCGTTCGAGGAGGTCACGAGACTTGCCGCGATCTTCGTCGGGCTGGGAGTGACCAAGCTGCGGATCACGGGCGGCGAGCCCCTCGTCCGCCGCGATCTCCCGGTCCTGATCTCGGAGCTCGCGGGGCTCCGCACGCCGGACGGGGAGGTCGTCGACCTCACCCTGACGACCAACGGTTCCGCCCTCCGGCCGCTCGCCGGCGCGCTGCGGGATGCGGGGCTCGGACGGATCACGGTGTCGCTCGACTCCCTCGACGACGAGATCTTCGGGCGCATGAACGGGGTGGACTTCCCGGTGTCGAGGGTGCTCGAGGGGATCGCCGCGGCGCGGTCGGCCGGACTCGCCCCGATCAAGGTCAACACCGTCGTCCGGCGTGGCCTCAACGAGGCATCGATCCTGCCCCTGGCGCGCTGGGCGCGCGAGGAGGGGCTGATCCTGCGGTTCATCGAGTACATGGACGTGGGGACGACCAATGGCTGGCGGCTCGACGACGTCGTGCCGGCCGATGAGATCCTCGCGAATGATCGATGCCGAGCTGCCCCTTGAGCCCGTGGCGGCCAACTACCGCGGCGAGGTCGCGGGGCGTTACCGGTACCTCGACGGCGGCGGCGAGCTCGGCGTGATCGCTTCCGTGACGCGGCCCTTCTGCGGTGATTGCACGCGAGCCCGCCTCTCCGCCGAGGGCTCGCTCTACACGTGTCTGTTCGCCGCGACAGGGACGGATCTCAAGGGGCCGTTGCGGGACGGGGAGAACGACCAGCAGCTTGCGGACCGGATCCGTGCGGTCTGGACGGTCAGGGCCGATCGGTATTCCGAGCTCCGGAGCGAGGCGACCGAGCGGCTGCCAAAGGTGGAGATGTTCGCCCTCGGCGGGTGACGGGACATCACTCGGAGCTCGCGGAGCCTATGCTCCGGGGCGGGCCTGCGGCTGGTCCCGCCCGGCGGCCCGGACCGGACCGGCCCGGCGGCTCGGCCCGGCGGCTCGGCCCGGGCCCGGCTCCAGCTGGCCCGGTCCGGCTCGAGCTGGCCCGTTGGCGCGGCCCGGGCCCGGCTCCGGCTGGCCCGGCGGCTCCGTGCTGGCCCGTTGGCGCGGCCCGGGCCCGGCTCCGGCTGGCCCGGCGGCTCGCGTGGCGGTCGTTGGGATGTGCCGCACGATGTCGTGCCCGTACGGCGGGCGACTCGATGCCACATAGGCGCCCGGGACCATGATCCTGAACGTCGAGCGGGAGCGACGATGACCGGACCATCGCAATGGCCGGAGGGCGGGCCCCGCCGCGAGCAACGGGAGGCCCCGCCGCGAGCAACGGGAGGCCCCGGCCCTCCACGTAAGTCGGCCGTAAGTGCCCCGCGGGATCATTCGCCCATGGGAACCCGAGAGTCGCCGGCGGATCGAGGCCGGAGAGCGGCACGGGTCATGCTGGGCATGTGCCTCAGCGAGCTTCGCGGTGCACGGATGGCCGGCGGGCTCAGCCAGCGGGAGCTTGGGGCTGCCAGCGGCGCGAGCCGGCAGCGTGTCGCCCGGCTGGAACGGGGTGAGGTCGCCACCCCGGACCTGACGCTGATCGGGTCAATGGCTGCCGTGCTCGGGCTCGCCATGCGCATCTCCATGTATCCGGAGGGCGAGCCAGTCCACGACCGCGTCCAGCTCCGTCTGCTGGCGACCTTCCGCGACCGCCTCCACCGATCGATCAGGTGGCGCACCGAGGTCCCGCTCCCGATTCCCGGGGACAGGCGCGCATGGGACGCCGTCGCGATCAGCGAGGACGGCGGCTGGACGGGCATCGAGGGGATCAGCCGCATGGGCGCAGTTGACGCCACGCTGCGACGCGTGAACCAGAAGCAGCGCGACGACCCCAGGGTCACCCGGGTCGTGTTGGTCATCAGCGACACGGTTCGCAACCGGGACGCGCTCCGGCTGGGGGTCGCGACCGTTCGCTCGGACTACCCCCTCGAGACCAGGGGTGTGCTCGAGGCGCTCGGTCGCGGCCGGACGCCACCCCTGAACGGGGTTGCAGTCATTCGCGTCTCAGCGGATCGTCCACAGGCTGTCCACACCCGTGGGAAACTCGTGGACGGCGAGGCCCGGTCGTCCGCGGACTTCGTGGACAACCCCGTTGGACGCCTGCCGCCGGGCCGGTAGCGTACCCAGTGTCCGAGGGGGCCGACGGAGGCCCGCAGCGGAGGAGATCACCTCAAGGACGCTGCACCCGGTCAGGCCGAGATCACCTCAAGGCCCGACTGGCGCCCGGCCCGCGATCACATCAAGGGTCGGTGCGCTCTCCGGTTTCCTCGGACGCTTCGTCACCACCGCAGGGTGGCCCGCGAGGGTCGGCCCGCGATGGGCGCCCGGAAGGACGCGATCGGCATCCCGGTGTCGGTACTCCTGCCGGGCGTCGAAGTTTAAGGCGCACCGCTTCGCGCCACTCGAGGTGCACCGCGGGTCGCTGGCGCGGAATAGGGCCTGGGCCCGGACAGGGTCCGGAACCGCCTCAGCTCACGCGTCCAGGGTTCGCCTCGGGGCCTCCGCCGGAGCCCGGTCGATCGTCGGGTCCGTCCCGGGCGAGGCGCAAACGTAGTAGCGCAGCCGGTGGCGGCCGTCGTTGCGAACGCGATGACGACGACCGGGCAGGATCCGGATCCCCTTGAGCGGTTCGAGGATCTCCTCCACGCTGCCCACCTGGATCGTCCCGCGGCCCTCGAACACCACGATCGCGTGCTCCGATCCGGGATGCCGGTGCCAGGCATCCTCGTGACCGGGAGCGATCTCGACCTCGGTCACCGTGAATGTCACGGACCCGAAATCGCCGGGCTCGACAAGCAGCGTGCGGCGGATTCCGTCGTCTCCGACAACCCGTGCCTCGGACCGCCGGCGGACCGGCTCGCCATCGTCGTGCCAGCGGGGCAGCGCCACCCCGGCCCGCGCTGGATCGATCTCGACCGCGGCCATCAGGGCCAGCGCGTCGAGGGTCCCCTCGTTGCGGACCCGGTGCAGCTCGGCCGGTGCCTCGTAGAGCACGTCACCCGCCGTGACGACCGCCCTGCGGGACATCCCGTCGCCATGCTCGAACACGAGCTCGCCACCGGCGAGATACACGATGCTCTCGACGCCGTGGCGGTGGGGGCCGATCTCCACTCCGGGCGCGATCCGGTTGAACTCGAGGCGGATCGTCATCGGGTGGTCCCCGGTGCCGTCACGTGACCGGCAGCTCTCGCCCTGCGGCGCGCGCGGCCTCGCGCTTCTGTGCCCAGGCCGCGAGCACGTTGTCCTTGTGAGGCCGGATGGGGCAGTGCTCGTCGCGGTTGTTGAACTCGTCGCAGTAGCCCAGCGGGACGCACTTGGGCGCCAGGAACGATCCCAGGAACGGCGACACCCCGAAGATCTCGTGGCGCATGAGCTGGAACAGCCGCCGGATCTCCCATTGGGCCATGGTGCACAGGCGAAGCCCGGACATGTGGATCAGTGCCCGGAGGTTCGTGGTCATCACCAGGTTCGTCCGGGTTGCGTTGGGGAAGACGAACCGGGCGTCCTCGCCGGGCACCCCGGCGTCGACCAGCTCCGAGTACAGGCCGAGCGCCCCGTCCACCTGTTCCTCGTACCGGGAGCGCAGTCCGGGATCTCCCTCGGCGATGGTTGCCGGCAGCATCGTGGCCGCACCCTTGTACTTGACGTACCGCTGGCTCTGCTGGTCGAAGGCGACGCCCGCGCGATGGCGGACCAGCTGGTGCGACAGCGTGCGCGACACGCCCGACAGGCCGAACGTGAACACGATGTGCTCGATGGTGGAGCCGTGCCCGGACTCGATGACGTTGGAGATCAGGCGCTGCATCGAGGCCGGGGCGACCTCCCCCTCCACCGCCCGCCGGAAGATCTCCTGCGGCTCCAGCTCCGAGTAGCAGGTGCGGCAGGCGGTGTACACCAGCGGCACGTAATACCGCTCCACGATCTCCCTGGTGGGGAACAGGAGCGTGGCCTTCATTCCCAGCTCGTGGCGACCGGGATTGCGCGGGATGGCGGTCTTGGGTCGGCCGGGAACGGGTGCCTGTGCCATGGTCCGAAGTCTACCGGCCGGTGGTCGAGGCGGGTACCCGTCGATTTGCGGGGCCCCACGCGTTACGACCCCGAGCGCGCCATCCGGCTCGCGAGCGCCCGCCGGTCGGCGTCCCGGAACCATGTCCAGTACAGGCCGGTCGCGATCGTGTACAGGCCGATGATCGTCACGAAGTTCACCGCGTAGCCGCCCTCGAAGCCGAGGGTCGCCTGGAGCACCGCGTACCACGCCCCGCCCACGACCCAGCCCACCTGCCACAGCACGCTCATCGCCGCCGCCAGCGAGGCCCGCTCCACCGGCGCGACCTGCTCCATCGAGAACGCGTTGAAGATCGGATTGCCGGCGTTCATCAGCGAGTTCCGCACCGCCATCGCGAGGACGACGGACCACAGCAGGGGCGAGAAGCCGAGCACCACCAGGAACGGGATCGATGCGCCCTGGACGAGGACCACCGAGGTGATCTGCCCGAACCGTCGCGCCAGCCGTGGCTGGGCGAGGATCGCGAGCACCGTCCCCAGCGATGTGAACGCGAACACGGCGTTGAGCTGGGCGAGGTCCAGGCCGAACTTGCCCTGCACGAAGATGTTGAGGAACGGGATCACCTGGCCGGCACCAACCGAGATCAGGAACCCGGGGAACACGAGCTTGGCGAACCGGCCGCGGTCACGGACCTGGATGCCGAGTCGAGCTCGGCGCCGTCGTGGGTCGGCCGGGAATGCCGCGGGCTCACCCAGCCGCCGGAGCCTGGATCCCTCCGTCCGCGAGGGGCGATCGTCGGTCAGCCTGCCCACCGTGACCAGGCCAAGGGCGGACAGCCCCAGCATCAGGACGAGGATCACGCGGTAGACGCCGGGCCCACCCGGCGTGAACCCGAGCCACGACGCGACTGCCGTCGCCACCACCCCGCCGAGGATGGCCGCGACGATGTTGGTCACGTTCTGGATCGCGAACTGGGCGGCGAACAGCTCGTTGCGGTGCTCGGGCTCGCTGTGCTCGGTCATGAATGGCGCGATCACGACGTTGAAGGCGTTGAACCCCATCGTCCACAATGCCGCGGCCACGATCACGACCACCAGCGCCTCGGACACGAGAAGGGCCACCAGCGCCACGATCCCGGCGATGATCCCCCCGAACAGCACGGCGCGCCGTCCGATCCGGTCCGAGATTGCCGAAGCCGGGAAGGCCACGAGGCCACCGGCGAGCGAGGCGAGGGTCGACACCAGCCCGATCGTCGCCGGCTCGAACCCGAGGGCGCCGAGGTAGAGATTGAAGTCGATCCACCACAGGCTGACGGCCGCGCCGCTCACGAGGCTGGTGACGAGGATCAGGCGCGCGTCGGGGTGGAAGCGACCAAAGGCGCGATGGCGGAGGGACGAGGATCGCCCCGGGGTGGTCACCCCTCAGCGATGATGTCGCGGGCCACGGGCACAGCGACGGACAGGTTGATCGGCTGGACCCTGGGGCTCACGAAGTCATGCTACGCCGGCGACGAGGACGCTGAGCCCCGGGCGGGCGTTGCCGCGAGCTCGTCCGCAAGCCGGATCGTCTCGTCGAGGCCGTGCTCTCGCGTCCACGAACGGCCACGGGCGACGGCCTCGGCGAGCGCGCCGGTCGCCTGATCCGGGTCCGGGACCGCGAGCGACGCGGTCGGCCACAGGCTCGCGAGGTGGAGGCCCGTTTCGGCCACCGCCCGAGCGGCGGCCGCTCCGACCGCGAACGCGTCCTCGGGTCGCCCCGCCAGCAGCAACAGGCTCGACATTGCCGACATCGAGATACAGAGGCCGGACACGTCGCGGCTGTCACGGAACTCGCGGACCGCGACGGCAATGTCCTCGGCGGAGCCCCGCACGTCTCGGGCGATCGCGCGGGCGAACGCCCGGGTGAACCTTGTCCAGGCGATCCAGAAGTGGTCGCCACCGCGCTCGAAGATCGCGAGCGCCCGCGTGGTCGCATCCTCTGACGCGGCGTGGTCCTCCCGGTAGGCGTAGTGCTCACCCAGGCCCCACAGGGCCTTCGCGACCCCATCCTCGTCACCGAGCCGGGTCCAGATCTCGAGGGCCTCGTCGAGCAGCGCCCGGTTGTCATCGGCGAGCAGCCTGCCCCAGTCCGCCACGTTCTCGGTTGCCCGGCGCGTGAACCAGTGGTTGTACGCGGCGTTGGCGATCTCGGCGTCGTCGCCCAGCCGGCGCGCCTCCATGACGGCGTCGCCGTACAACGGACCGGCTGCGGCGATGTCGCCGGCCCAGTAGGCAAGGCCCCCGGCCGCCTCGAGGGCCCGGAGGCGCGATCGCGACGCCGCGGCTGACCACTCGGGCATCGCGAGGATGCGCGCCAGGCGTTGTCGTCCCTCGGCGAGATGCCCGCGCATCTGCCAGAAGCGCCAGCAGCCGAACCCGAGCGCGGATGCCGTCGTGGTGTCGCCGACCGCGACGGCGTGGTCGATCGCGGCCCGGACGTTGTCGTGCTCCTCGTCAAGGCGGTCGAGCGCGGCTCCGCGGTCGCCCATGTCCGCGACGGCCGCTTCGACGAGCTCCAGGACGGCAACGGCGTGCTGGTCGGCAAACCGTTGAGCTTCCCCGAGCTCCACGAGGCGCTCGTGCGCATACTCCCGCAGCGTCTCGAGCATGGTGAACCGGACGTCGCCGTGCGGGTGCTCCTCGACCCGCACCAGGCTCTGCTCGGCCAGCCGCTCGAGCAGGCCGACGACGTCGGTTCCGGCCAGGTCGTCCCCGGCGTCCCCGGGGAGCAGGCAGACCCGCTCCACGAGGTCCATCGGCCCACCTCCCGCAAGAACGGACAGCCGGGCGAACAGGCGCCGCTCGGAGGGTCCGAGGAGCTCGTAGCTCCAGTCGATGGCGCCGCGCAGCGTCCGCTGCCGCTCGGGCACGTCACGACCGCCCGAGGAGAGCAGCGAGAGCCGGTCGTCGAGGCGACGGGCGATCGCCTGCGGTGAGAGCAGCCGGATCCGGGCCGCGGCCAGCTCGATCGCCAGCGGGAGGCCGTCAAGCCGGCGCACCACCTCGGCGACGTCCCCGGCGTTCTCGGTGGTGATCGCGAATCCTGGCCTCACGGCGGCGGCACGCTCCGCAAACAGGCGGCCGGCCTCCGAGCCGGCGACGGTCTCCGGGTCATGTGATCCCTGGGGCGGCAGCGCGAGCGGCGGGACCGGGAACTCCTGCTCTCCCGCGATCCGGAGTGGGGCCCGGCTCGAGGCGATGACCGTCAACCCCGGGGCCAGCCGCAGCAGGTCGGCCACCGTCGGAGCCACCTCGAGCACCTGCTCCAGGTTGTCGAGGACGAGCATCGTCTGCCGGCTGCTGAGGTGCTCGCGGATCCGCTCCAGCGGTGGCTGGGACGGTGACAGGAGACCGAGCGTGCTCGCGATCGACGACGGGACGAGCTCCGGATCCCGGACGGCGGCCAGCGGCACGAACCAGGCGCCGTCCGGGTATCGATCAGCGCATCCCGGCGGCGAGCTGCAGCGACAGCCTGGTCTTCCCGGTGCCCCCGGGTCCGGTGAGCGTCAGCAGCCGGGCATCGTCCAGCAGTGCCCGAGCGGCGTCCACCTCCGCGCGCTCCACGAACGACGTGAGCTGGGCGGGCAGGTTGCCCGCAACGGACCCGACCGTCCGGAGCGGCGGGAAGGCCGTGCGCAGCCCATCGGCCTCGGCCTGGAACAGATGCTCGGGCTCCGTGACATCCTTGAGCGCGTGCTCGCCGAGGTCGCGGAGCGTGATCCCCTCGCCTGGGTCGACGACGAGCCCGCGAGCCGACCCGGAGACCAGCACCTGCCCTCCGTGGGCAGCCGAGGCGACGCGCGCCGCGTGGTGCACCTCGTAGCCGACGTAGTCGCCGTCGACCACGCGCGCCTCGCCCGCGTGGACGCCCATCCTCACCGAGAGGGTCTGGCCGTCCGGCCAGGCGTAGGCGGTGAGTGCCCGTTGGCCCGCCATCGCCCCGCGGATGGCTGCCGCCACGGACCCGAAGGCGACGAAATGGGCATCACCCTCGGAGCCGAACGGAACGCCGCCCGCGCCTGAGGCCGCGTCCTCGACAAGTCGTCGCTCCACGGCCAGGAGCTCGCCGTAGGCCTCGTCGCCGATCCGGCTGACGAGCCTGGTCGAGCCTTCGATGTCGGTGAACAGGAAGGCGACGGTTCCGGTGGGGAGCTCGGGGGACACGGCTCTAGCCTCTGGAGGTGGGGCGCGACCTCTAGGTTCGGTGGTCGGAGGTCATCGCACGCAGGCGCCCGGCCAGCACGCGCAGGACCGCGAGGGCGACACCCGGCTCGTCCCGCAGCACGCGCTCCGCGTCCCACGTCGCGAGCGCGAGGCACGTCGTCGGGCCGTCGGCGATCACGGTGGCGTTGCGCGGACCGCCGTCGAGCACCGAGAGCTCGCCAAAGAACTCACCGGGACCCAGGTGGGCGACGGCGCGACCGTCGCGCATCACGCGGACCCGGCCCTCGCCCACGATGAACAGCCCGGTGCCGATCTCGCCCTCTCGCGCGATCTGGCGCTCCGCCGGGAACTCCACCTCGACCGCCGCGGCGGCGACCGCCGCGAGCCCGGCCTCGTCGAGCCCGGCGAACAGCGGGCAGGCGCCGATGAGCGATTCGCGATGGGGCGCGGACAAGGGCACCGGGATCCTCCTCGGGACAGGAAGCGCATCGTGCGCCGGGCCGGCCGTCGGCGTCAACCCGGGCGTCGCCGGATCGCGGTGGATGCCGAGCGCACGCGACCCCCCGATTCGTGGGACCATGCCCCTCTGCGGCGCGACCGGGTCGCATGGGTCGGGGGAGAACGAGGAGGCGCCGTCCTGTGGCAACGCGCGAGGAGCTCGCCGACACCCTTGCCGGGTTCGCCCTGTTCGCGGACCTCGGGTCCCCGCAGCTGCTGAGCGTCGCGGGCCTGTTCGAGGAGACCGCGATGGCGGAGGGCGAGCGGATCCTCCGCCAGGGGCTCACCGGTTCCGGGTTCTACATCATTCTCGACGGGACGGCCGACGTCCGGATCGACGGCACGACCCGCGGCACGCTCCACCGGGGCGACTTCTTCGGTGAGGTGTCCATCCTGCTCGGCGAGCCGCCCACGGCCGACATCGTCGCCACGTCCACGCTCCGCTGCATCGTCCTGGGCCCCACGGCGGTCCAGCCGTTCCTCCTGGCTCACCCGCCCGTGATGTTCCGGATGCTCCAGGCGCAGGCCCGTCGGCTGCGCAACGCCAACCGCTGGCGGAGCTGACCGTGGAGGCGGTCGAGCGCCCGTTTCCACCCGGTGACTACCCGGTGGTGGTCGTCGGGTCCGGACCCGGCGGGCTCCAGGTGTCGTACGCCCTCCGCACGGAGGGCATCGAGCACGCGCTGATCTCCGCCGACGTCGGGCCGGGAGGCATGTTCCGGCGGTGGCCGTTCTTCCAGCGCCTGCTGTCGTGGACCAAGCCCTACGCGCCGGCCGAGCGGACCACGCGGGAATACCAGCGCTACGACTGGAACAGCCTGCTCGCGGACGAGCCTGAGCTGCGGTCGCTGCAGGCGGAATTCCTCGACGAGACGTCCTACTTCCCGTCGCGCCCCGCGATGCAGCAGAGCCTCGAGGCGTTTGTGGAACGGGCCGGGATCCGCATCCGGTTCCGGACGCGCTGGGAGCGGACCCGTCGCGAGGATGGGCCCGACGGCACGCGCTTCGTCCTCGAGACCAACGATGGCGAGTACCGCTGTCGCGCGCTCGTGCTCGCGGTCGGGATCGCGCAGCCCTCCCTGCCGGTCACCCCGGGCATCGAGCTCGCCCGGCACTACGCCGACACGCGCGACGCCTCCACGTATGCCGGCAAGCGGATCTTCATCATCGGCAAGCAGAACAGCGGCTTCGAGCTGGCGTCGGGCCTCGCCCAGTGGGCGTCGTCGATCACCGTCTGCTCGCCGTCGCCGGCCAAGACCAGCATCCAGACCAAGTCGCTGGTCGGCGTTCGCGCCCGCTACGTCCAGCCATTCGAGGATGGCTTCCTGGGGCTCGGCGTGCGGATCCTGAACGCGTCCATCACGAGCCTCACGCAGGTGGGCGACGCCATCCGCGTGGACCTGCACCGGACGGACACCGGCGAGGACCTGTGCGTGGAGGCGGACGAGGTCATCGCGGCCACTGGCTTCACCTGTCCGCTGCGGGACCTGCCGGAGCTCGGGGTCGCCACCTTCGGTGCGGCCAAGCTGCCCGTGGTGACCCCATTCTGGGAGAGCACCACGGTCGGCGGGATCTTTTTCGCGGGGACGATCAGCCAGGCCGCGCCAGGTCTCCGCAAGCACGGCGTGCCGGCCAACTCGGGCGCCGTCCAAGGTCACCGGTACAACGGCGTCGTCCTGGCGCGGCACCTCGCCGCGACCGTGTTCGGCAAGACCCGCGAGTGCCCTGTCGTCGATCGCGCCGATGTCATCGACTACCTGCTGCGGGAGGCGACGTCCGCACCGGAGCTCTGGCACCAGAAGGCGTACCTGGCCCGGGTGATCACGTCCGAGCCGGACGGGACGCTGCGCGACGCCGGGATCCTGCCCCTCGTGCACGCGCTCGACGCGATGACGGAGGACCTGGTGGCGATGACCGTCGAGTCCGACGGACAGGGGGGCTTGTACCCGGTCGCGTACGTGCGACGTGACGGGGCCCTGACCGAGCACGTGCTGCCCGCTGACCCGTTGCTGGACTTCGCGACGGATGCCCACCGGGCGGCGCTTGCCGAGGCCGTCGACCGGCTGCTCGCCGCCGCGCCCGCCCGCATGTCGGCGGATTGACAGCCAGCTGACTTGCCGGAATCGGCTACTTGGATACCATTTAGCCCTTTTCGACTAACTCCATCTGCGGTAGGCTCCCGCGTGTGACAGCCCAGGTACCGGCCATCGTGCTCTTTGGTGACGTCGTCGACTCGCGTCGTGACGCCGGTGCGGCCGCGTTCCTGCGGGCGCTCCGCGACGACCTGGACGACGCCTACGGAGCCGAGCGCCTCGCGCCGACCGGGTTCACCCAGGGCGACGAGATCCAGCTGCTGCTCGGTCCCGACGCCGATCCGTTTCGCGGGGTGGTTCGCTCGGCGTTGCACCCGGACGCGAGGGAGCTCCGCTGGGCCGTCGTGGCCGGCGAGGTCGACCGGGGCACCGGGCCCGCGACGGAGCGCAACGGCCCCGCCTTCCGCGACGCGCGCGAGCTGCTGGAGCGCTCCCGGACGCGGCGCGAGGGGATGGCGGCCGTCACCGGCGATCCGCAAGCGGACATCCTGCTCGCGGACCTTGCCCCGTTGCTGCCGGCGCTGCTGGCCGAGCTCACGACACGGCAGCGCGAGATCGGTCGACTGCTGCTGGTCGAGAGCCTGCGTCGGGCGGAGGTGGCTGAGCGACTGGGGGTCAGCCGGGCCACCGTCTCGGTCATCGCGGATCGTGCCCGAGCCCGCCACCTGGCCAGGCTGAGCGCGGCCCTGGCTACCATCTTCCACGACGGCGTGACCCATGCCGCCGCGACCATCGGCGATGATCGCGTCGCCGCCACGCGTCCACCGGGGAGCACGGCGTGACCGACACGATCCTCGTCCTGGCCTGGCTCGTCCTGGCCCACCTCGTCGCGGACTTCGTGCTCCAGAACGACTGGATCGCGATCAACAAGGGAACGGGTGGCCGCACCGGTTGGTCGGCGCTGGGTGTCCACGGGTTTCATGTCGGGCTGTGCCTGGTCCCGTTCCTGTTCGCCTACGGCCTGCCCGCGGTGCTCTACATCGCGGTGGTGGTCACGACCCACATCCTCGTCGACCGCTGGAAGGTCAGGGCGACCCGCCGCGCGGAGCGCAGGGCGCTCGACGCGGCGCAGGCACGGCCCGGCGCCGCCGGCGGGGCGGCTGCGTCCGGGCTCGGCAGCGCGTGGACGCCGTGGCCCGGGATGCTGTATCTCGCCGACCAGGTGCTGCACATCACCATCGCCCTCGTCGGATGGCTCGTGATCCTGGAGGGCGTGGCGCTCCAGCAGGGCTTCGTGGACGTCGTGAACACGGCGCTCCGGGGCTGGGACCGGGCCATCGTCCACGCCGCGATCCTGACCGGCGTGGTGCTCGTCTCGCTGTTCATCGTCAACACGCGGGCCGCCTACTACTTCGTGCTGGCCCTCGTGTCACCGCGTGAGCTGCCGGAACCCGCGTCGCAGCCGCAGCTCGCACAAGGATCTGGCTCCGCGCCGTCCCCCGCGGCTGGATACACGGTCCGCGTCGGACCGCTCGTGGCAACCGTGGAGCCTGGCGTGCACCCGGGTGAGCCGGCGCCGGACGAGACGGTCCCCGCGGAGCCCGCCTTGGCCCGCCAGCCCGCCGAGCCGCCCAGACCGGCCGTCCCAACCGGCGCGCCAGCTCGCATCGGCGCGACCATCGGTGCCCTCGAGCGGCTGCTCATCGTGGCGTTCGTGCTGGTCAACGCCGAGGCGGCAGTCGGCCTGGTCATCGCGGCCAAGACCATCGCCCGCTTCAAGCAGCTCGACGACCGGGGCTTCGCGGAGTACTACCTGCTGGGCACGCTCGCCAGCGTCTCGGTCGCCTTCCTGAGCGCGGTCATCGCGAAGGCGGTGCTGGGCTCGATCCCGTAGGCGCCAGCCACCGGCGGATCGTCAGACGAGGTTCCTGGGGATCCGCTCGCGCCACTCCCGTGTGAAGAACGGCTCGCCGTCGAGGGTCACGTCCAGGGCCACGGTCACGTCGAACGCGGCCTCGTCGGACGCGATGGTGCCGCGGGCCCCGATGTCGACATCGGCCCCGAAGCCGGACCAGCGGTAGACGACGTCGCTCTCGAGGCTGGCGTGCGCCGGGTCGGCATCCGACGCCGTCAGGACCAGCCGCTCGCTGCTGTACAGGCGGGACCCGTCCTCCTGGGTGCTGCCCCCGCCGTCGAAGATGGTGACGGCGACGGTCCCGCGCAGCACGTCCTCCTCGATCCGCCACTCTGGCTCGTCATCCTCGCCGGCGCCGACGTCGCGCATGGCGACCGGCTCGAGGCGGAACGGCGGGACGGCCAGGGTGGGCGCCGTCGCGGGCAGGACCGGCAGCTCGAGGCGCGATGCCAGTGCAGGTCCGTGGTGGACGCGGAGCTCGCCGGGCAGCGGCGACGGCCACAGCACCGGCCAGTAGCTCGTGAGGACGGTGAGCCGGACCCGGTTGCCGGGCGTGAAGCGATAGCCCGAGACCCGCAGCGGGACGCGGACCTCCTCGGCCGCCGCGGCGCCGGCCGGCATGGGCTCAGGGTCGGTGTCGGAGCGGCGGTGGGTCAGGTTGAGGACCCCCGTGGCGACCAGTGACGACACCCCGTCGGGCGTGACCTCGGACAGGCGCACGACGCAGGTCGCGACCGGCATCGACGCGGCCAGGTTGAGGACGGCGACCGGCGACCCGATGACCGTGACGGGCGCCTCCAGCGGCGCCGAGGTATACGTCAGCCCGCGCAGCTCGTCGGGCCGCAGGTCGCGCGCGAGGCCGTTTGGGGCGCCGCCCGCGCCCCATGAGAGCGCGCCGGACGTGCCCACGGTCGCCCGGTGGGGGAGGGCATCGACGCTGGTCTCGATCGGTGGCTCCTCGCGGAGCTCGCCGCCGCCGTGAAGCCAGAGGTCGCGGCGTTCGGTGCCGGGCACCGGGAACGCGCCCGCGGCCCGCCACCGCCCGGGCCACTCGCCCGGGAACGGTTCCGGCCTTGCCCACTCCCGCTCGAACCAGACCAACGCGGGCTCCGTCTCCCAGCCGTTGTCGACGCCCTTCAGGTAGCGGTCGAAGAAGCGGACCAGCTCGTGGAGCCAGTCGAGGTTCGGTCCCGGGTAGGCGTCGTCCGGAAAGGAGTGGACCCAGTTGCCGACGAGGGTTCGCACGGCGGCGTTCGTGCACTGCTCCTGGATCCGGAGCGCGGCGTCCGGGTAGGCGTCGGTCCAGCCGGCGACCTGGAACACGGCGCACGCCAAGGCTTCGTACCCCGGAGCCAGCGATCCCCGGCGCCAGTACGGGCCGTCGGTCTGGTTGCGGATCCAGGCCATGAGCCAGGGTGGCGTCTGGTCCAGGCGCGCGTGCCACTCCTCGCGCCATCCGTCACCGCGGAACGGCGGGTGCGGCGGCATCGCGTTCATGCCCAGCTGGCTGACGGCGTACTGGCACTTCTCGCTGGCGGTCACGCAGCCGCCGCGGATGTGGACATCATCCCGATACCGATCGTCCGTGGCATACATCGGCAGGATCGCGCGCAGGTGGGGCGGCCGCAGCCTGGCGACCTGGATCGACGTGAAGCCGCCGTACGAGATGCCCCACATGCCGACGTTGCCGATTGCACCACGGCTGGGCGGCCAGCCACTCGACGGCGTCGTACCCGTCGAGGGTCTCGGCCTCGGTGTACTCGTCCTCCGCGATCCCGGGCGAGGAGCCCGTGCCCCGGACGTCCAGCCGGCACAGCGCGAATCCGCGCGCCGCAAGCCATTCGCCGCGAGCGGTGTCGCTGTTCCGGCGCCAGTTGTCCTTGCCGTACGGGATCATCTCGAGGATGGCGCCGAACCGCTGGTCGGGTTGCCCGGGGGAGGGGAGGGGCAGCCACAGGTTGGCGGACAGCTCGAGGCCGTCGCGGACAGGGATGCGCACATCCCAGCGGGTCTCGAAGGCGTGGTCAGGCCCGCTGGCGTCGAGGCGCCGGTCGGGGAGGGCGGAGCTTGTAGTCATCGGCCGGAGTCTAGGCTCCGGCCGGGGTCACGGCTGGCCGAGACTCGCGGTGAAGAACGCGACGAGGCGCTCGCGCTCGCGGGAATCCACCACGCGGCGAGCTCCTTGCCGGCGATGCCGGGGTCGCGCGACGCGAACCGGATCTCCTGGGGCTCGGGCATCGCGTACGTGGCCGACAGGTCCGGGTCCCAGCCCGTGGGCACCTTCCACGCCGCGGGCGTGTTCGCCTGGTCGTTGGGCCAGCAGGCCTGGGGGGCCCTGCCGACCTGGTCGTAGACGAACCAGGAGACCAGCCCATAGGCCAGGAGCCCGACGATGGCGACCACCGCCAGGCCGCCCAGCACCCATCTCCCCCGTGAGCGACGCCTCGCCGCTGCATGCATCACCCGAACCCCAACGTCGTCTCACCCCGGCGGGCCGTGCGAGCGTGATCGCCGCAGCTTCCGTCCGCCAGTGCCGACCGTAATGACGCCGCGAGGTACCGTTCGTGGCATGACCGACCCGATCCTGGAACCGACCGTCGTGGGTCCCTGGCGACGACGGACGCGCACGACGGCCTATGGCAACTCATGGATCGAGGTGTTCCACGACGAGGTGGACCACCCTGATGGATCGCCCGGCATCTACGGGGTGGTCCACTTCCGGAACGCCGCCGTCGGCGTGGTGGCCGTGGACGATACGGGCCGGATCCTGCTGGTGGGCCAGCACCGGTACACCCTCGATGCCTACAGCTGGGAGATCCCGGAGGGTGGCGCGGCGATCGACGAGGCGCCCGTCGAGGGTGCCGCGCGGGAGCTCGCCGAGGAGACCGGCTACGCGGCGGCCGAGTGGCGCGAGCTGTGCCGCTTCTCCCTGTCCAACTCGGTCACCGACGAGCGCGGCGTGGTGTTCGTCGCGACCGGGCTGCGGGCCGGCGCCGCCACCCCGGAGCCGAGCGAGGAGCTCGCCATCCGCTGGGCGACGCTGGACGAGACGCTCGCGGAGATCGACGCCGGGGAGATCCACGACCTCATCACGATCGCGGGGGTGACCCGGTACGCGCTGGAGCTGCGCCCATGACCCCGGACGTGGGGTCGCGCGAGGCCGGCTCGTGACCCGGGGCCGGGGCGTCGCGGCCCGCCAGGCTCCGCACCCGACCGCTGACGTGCCGGGACGGCCGCCCGCCGGGCGTCGTGGAGGCCGTAGGATGCGGGCGCCGTTGGGGATCGAGGACGCCGGAGGTGCGAGCACGTGGTTCAGGAGGTGGACGTCGCGGTCGTGGGGCTGGGGGCCCTGGGATCGGGCGCCGCGTACTGGCTGTCGCGGCGGAGCGGGCTGCGGGTGCTGGGCCTCGAGCGGTTCGAGATGGGGCATCCGTACGGCGCGTCCGAGGACGTCAGCCGGATCATCCGCCGCAGCTACCACCGGCGCGACTACGTCCGCCTGACCGCGCGCGCCTACGCCTCGTGGGCGGAGGTCGAGCGGCAGGGCGCCGCGCAGGTGGTGTTTCGCACGGGCGGCCTGGACGTCGGGCCGTCGCATCCCGATCACGGGTCCGAGGTGGACATCGAGCAGTATGCCGAGGCCATGGCCGCCGAGGCCGTGCCGTTCGAGCGCCTCGACGCCGCAGAGATCATGCGCCGCTGGCCTGCCTGGCGCCTGGATGACGACCACGTGGGGCTGTACCAGGCGGACACCGGGATCGCGGACCCCTCGCGCGGCAACGCTGCCCATCGCCGCCTGGCGCAGGAACAGGGCGCGGAGCTCCGGGTGCTCAGCCCCGTGGCTCGCCTCGAGGACGGGGGCGGGGAGGTCACCCTGGAGCTGGACGACGGCGAGCGGATCCGCGCGGGGCGCGTGATCCTGGCGACCGATGCCTGGACCAACGACCTGCTGGCTCCGCTCGGCTGCGCCCTGCCGCTGACCGTGACCCAGGAGCAGGTGTCGTGGTTCACCCCGCGAGGGGACGCGGCGCTGTTCGCACCGGGCCGGTTCCCGACCTGGATCTGGATGGACGAGCCCAGCTTCTACGGCTTCCCGACCCACGGACACCCGGGCCCCAAGGTGGGCCAGGACGTCGGCGGCCGTGAGGTCACGCCGGAAACACGCACGTTCGACGTCGACCGTGCCGCCCTGGCCCGGACCATGACGTTCCTCGAGACGCGCCTCCCGGGCATGGCCGGGGAGCCATTCCTGACCAAGACGTGCCTGTACACGATGACCCCGGACCGGGACTTCATCGTGGACGCCGTCCCGGAGCACCCCAACGTCCTCGTCTGCCTCGGGTCGGCGCACGCGTACAAGTTCGCGTCGGTCCTGGGGCGGATCATGGCCGAGCTCGCCGTGGATGGCTCGACCCCATCCGCGCCGGAGCTCGAGGGGTTCCGGATCGACCGCCCCGTCCTGCGCGAGGCGGACCCGGAGCGCCGGTTCCTGATCTGAGTCGTCCCAGCCCGGTGGTGGCGGCCGCTAGGCCCCGGTTGCGGCCTCCGTGGCCACGTGTCGCACGACGGCGGGCAGCGGCTGCCCTGACTCGGCCAGCCAGCACGCCGCGGAACGGCCATCGCCCACCTGGATGAGGGGAGGCTCCTCCGTCCGGCAGCGCTCCATGATCCCCGCCTGCTCGGCAAGCGGGCAGCGCGGATGGAAGCGACAGCCGGTTGGGATGTGCGCGGCGTCCGGTGTCTCGCCCTCGAGGATCACCCTCCGTGCCCGGAGCCCGGGCTCCGGTGGCTCGGGCGTGGGCATGACCGAGACCAGGGCTCTGGTGTACGGGTGCCGGGGATCATGGATCACGTCCTCGGCCGGTCCGAGCTCCATGATCTTGCCGAGGTACATCACCGCGATGCGGTCGGCAATGACCCAGGCGACCGAGAGGTCGTGGGTGATGAACAGGTAGGTGAGGTCGCGCTGCCGGCGGAGATCCAGCATGAGGTTGAGGATCTCGGTCCGGATCGAGACATCGAGCATGCTGACCGGCTCGTCGGCGACCACGATCTTGGGGTCGAGGACCAGCGCGCCGGCGATCACGACGCGCTGCCGCTGGCCGCCGGAGAGCTCGTGCGGATAGCGGAACGCGAAATCCGACGCCGGGCGCAGGCCGGCGGCATGGATGGCATCGAGGACGCGTCGCTCCCGCTCCGCGGCACTCAGGCCGAGGCTCTGGACCTCGAGCGGCTCGGCGACGAAGTCGTGGATGGTCTGTTTCGGGTTCAGCGTCTCGTACGGGTCCTGGAAGATCAGCTGGACGCGTCGCCGGTAGGCTCGCAGCGCATCGCCGCCCCAGGTGCCGGTGACATCCTCGCCCTCGAGCAGCATGCGTCCACCGGTCGGATGGGTGAGCTTGACGATGACGCGGCCGGTGGTCGTCTTGCCGCTCCCGGACTCACCCACGAGGCCCAGGACCTCGCCGCGCCGGAGCTCGAGATCGATCCCATCGACGGCCCGCACGTAGCCCGCCGGCTTCCGCCGGATCAGGTCACGCAGGCCGCCCCGGATCGGGAAGTGGACCTCGAGGCCCTCGAGGCGGATCAGCACCTCGCCGTCGGGCGGCGTCTGGCCGCTCACCACCGGCTGCTCGCTCACGACGCGGCCCCGACAACCGGCAGCACGCGAGGCGTGCCGTCATCGCCCGGCGGGTAGAGGTGGCAGGCGACCCGCACCTTGTCATCGAAACGGACCTCCGGCGGAACCTCCGTGCGGCAGACGTCCATCGCCGCGGGGCAGCGCGGTGCGAACCGGCAGCCCGGGGGTGGCGTCCGCAGGTCCGGCGGCGAGCCGGGGATCGTCCCCAGGTCCCGCCGGCCGGCCTTCACGTCGGGGAACGCCCGCAGGAGCATCTGCGTGTAGGGGTGGCGGGGGGACGCGAAGATCGTGCCCACCGGTCCCTCCTCGGCCACCCGCCCGGCGTACATGATCATCACCCGGTCGCAGGTCTCCGCCAGCACCGACAGGTCGTGGGTGATCAGGATGAGCGACAGTCCCAGCTTCTCGCGGAGGTCTTCGAGCAGCTCCAGGATCTGGGCCTGGACCATCACGTCCAGCGCGGTCGTCGGCTCGTCGCCGATGATGATCGCCGGGTCGCAGGCCAGGGCCATCGCGATCATCGCTCGCTGGCGCATCCCGCCAGACAGCTCGTGGGGATAGGCTCGCGCCCGCGCCTTCGGGATCCCCACCAGCTCGAGGAGCTCGCGGGCCCGCTTGCCCGCGTCGGGTCGGGACAGGCCGAGGCGCTCCACGAGCGGCTCGGCGATCTGGTCGCCCACCCGCTGGACGGGGTTGAGCGCATTCATCGCGCCCTGGAAGATGATCGAGATCTCGCGCCAGCGGTAGCGGCGCAGCGCCGTCTCGCTCTTCTGGGCGAGGTCGATCCCGAACAGGCGGACGCTCCCCGAGACGACCTTGGCGTTGCTCGGCAGGAGCCGCAGGAGGGACAGCGCCGTCGTCGTCTTGCCGCACCCCGACTCGCCGGCGATCCCGAGCGCCTCGCCATCGTCGAGCGTGAAGCTGACGTCATCGACGGCATGGACCACGGCGTCGCCGAGCCGGAAGTGGGTTGAGAGCCCTTCCACCACCAGGAGCGGCGCTTCGGGATCGGCCTGCCTGGGCAGCGGCCACTGGCGCCGTCCGCGGATGGTCGCGCGGTCCATTCCCGCGGTCGACGGCCCGCGGTCGGGTTGGAGCGTCATCGTTTCAGGCCTGCCTTGGGGTTGAGGACGTCATCGAGGGCGTTGCCCACCAGCGTGAAGGCCAGGATCACGGCGACCACGCACACCGCCGGCGGCGCGATGTACCACCAGGCCCCGAGGCCCGGGGCTCCCGACTCCTGGGCGGCGTTGAGGAGCTGGCCCCAGGACGGTGAGGACGGATCGCCGAGGCCGATGAAGGACAGCGTGGTCTCCGTGAACACCGCGGCGGCAAACGTCAGCACCGTGTTGGCGACGATGAGGTTGAGCACGTTGGGCAGGATGTGGCGCCGCATGATGTGTCCGCTGCTGCCGCCGATCACGCGGGCGCGGTCCACGAACATCCGCTCCCGCACCGAGAGCGCCTGGGAACGGATGATCCGCGCCGTCGAGGCCCAGCTCGTGACGCCGATCACGATGACGATGACAAGCAGGGTCGCCCGGATCCCGAACAGCTCGGCGTCCACGCCGATGATGTCCAGGATGAGCGGGGTGAGGACAATCGCCAGGACGAACGTCGGCAGCACCAGGAAGAAGTCGGTGATGCGCATGAGGAACTGGTCCCAGCGCCCGCCGACATAGCCCGAGACGATCCCGATGACGGCGCCCAGGATGATCGTGATCGCCGTTGCCATGAGCCCGATCACCATCGAGATCCGGGCGCCGTGGATCGTCAGGTTGAGCATGTCCCGGCCCGACTCGTCCGTGCCCAGGAGATGCGTTGCGGAGGGCGGCTCGAGCGACGTGCCGGTGGCCGTGGTGACCGTCTGGAGGGGCCCGACGAGCAGGTCCGGGGCCAGCGCGAGGAAGGCGAAGAACAGGAGCAGGACCAGGCCAACGAGGCCGTCGCTGCGACCGGCGAACCGGCGGCCGAAGTCTCGCCAGCCGCGCAGGCGAAGGCGCCAGCGCTCGTTGCGCAGGTTGGGCGTGGGCGCCGTGCCGGCGGTCATCGCCGCACCCTTGGGTCGAGGAAGCCGTAGATGATGTCCGCCACGAAGTTGGCGAGCACCACCGACACGCTCAGGACCAGGAAGACGCCCTGGATGACCGGGTAGTCGCGAGACCCGAGGGCGTCAACGGTGAGCGTCCCCAGGCCGGGCCAGTTGAACACGATCTCGGCCGTGATCGCCCCACCGACGACGTAGCCGAGGTTGATCGCGATCAAGGTGACGGCGGGCAGCATCGCGTTGGGCAGGGCGTGCGAGCGGAGGATCTTGCCGTCCGGCAGACCCTTCGCTCGCGCCGTCCCGATGTAGTCCTCCGCGCGGGTCTCGGTGATCGATGAGCGCATGAGGATGGAGTAGCCACCGATCAGGCCCAGGCTGATCGTGGCCAGCGGCAGCACGAGGTGCCTGCCGAGGTCGGTGAGGAACTCCACCGGTCCCGGGTACGTGGCGCCGGCAGTGAGCATGCCCGAGGTCGGGAACCAGCCCAGGCCCGCCGCGAAGATGATGATCAGCGGCATGCCGATCACGAAGTACGGCATGGAGTACAGGATGAGGCTGACACCGTTGCCGATGCGATCGGCCATCCCCCCTCTCCGCCATCCCGTATAGGCCCCCAGGCCCAGGCCGAAGATGATCGCGATCACCTCGGCCAGGCCGATGAGCATGATCGTGGGCCAGAACCGGTCGCCGATGACCTTGGTGACCAGCTGGCCCTGGAACTTGATCGAGTAGCCGAGATCACCCTGGAGCGTCGAGCCGACGAATGCGAACAGCTGGTTGTCCGCGTTCACTTCGAACGAGGGGGGATCGAGCGAGACCCCGATGGGGAGCAGCGGCTTGTCCAGGCCCCAGCGAGCCTTGGCGGCCTGCCGCTGCTCCGCGGTGATGTTCGGGTTCCGCGGGTTCACGCGATCAGGGGAACCCGGCATCATCCTGAACAGGATGAAGTTGAGCAGCACGATCATGGCGATCGTGAAGATCGCCTGAAGCGACTGCCGGACCAGGTACCGGGCGTTCACCCGCGGCTACCTCGAGCGACGGAGGACAGGGAGGTGGCCGGCTACTCCTCTTCTTCCCCGCCACCGGATCGTCGCCGGGCGAGCATCAGGCCCACGACCACGACGACCACGACGACCACGACGGCGCCGATGATCAGGGCGGTGTTGTCACCGCCCCCGGCAGTCGTCCCGCCGTCTGCGCTGGGAGCCGGCGTCGGTGCCACCGTCGGTGCCGCCGTGACACCCGGTGCCAGGCTTTCGGCCGCCGGCGGCGGCGTCTCCGTTGCCTTGGTGGCGTCGGTCAGCAGCGTGTATTGCAGCGTGCTGTAGGTGAACAGCGGCGTCCCGTTGTCGATCGGCTGGTTCTGCCAGCCGGCGAACTTGTCCGTGCGGTACGCGGCCAGGTTGGAGTCGTAGAACAGGACGTCGTAGGGGGCCTCGTCGTAGATCAGGTTCTGCATCTGGGCGAGGATGGTGTGGCGCGTGTCGTCCGACGTTGCCGTGGCCTGCTCGTCATACAGCTTGTCGTACTCCGGGTTGCAGTACTGGCTGTCGGACGAGGAGCCGATGTAGTCGCACCGGAAGATCTGCGTCATCCCGTTGGGATCCGGGCCCCAGGCCCAGCCCCAGAGCTCGATGTCGTAGTCAGCGCGGTATTCAGGACAGTTCGGGTCCTTCTTGGGACACGCCTCCGGGGGCAGGACGATGTCCGCCAGCGTGGAGGAGTCGTAGGGCTGCGTCGAGACCTTGATCCCCAGGTCGTGGTACCAGGCTCTTGACGAACTGGGCCGTCTTGTCGTAGCTGGAGTCCGTGTTCGGGTAGAGGAGGCGCAGGCTGATCGGCTTGCCCTGCTTGTCGAGCCGCGCGCCGCTCTCGTCGAGGACATACCCGGCGGCATCGAGCTTCTGCTTGGCGAGGTCGATGTTGAACGACCGCGGTGTCGTGGGATCGACGTGCCACTTGCCCAGGACCGGCGGGACGATCGTGGTGCCCGGGTCGCCATAGCCGCCCAGGATCTTGTCCACCAGGGCGTTCTTGTCGATGGCGTAGCCGAGGGCGTCACGGAAGGCCGGGTCGACGAGGGCCTGCGTGGACGGGCCGCCCTTCTTGATGGTCTTGCCGGTGCCCGAACCGTAGGTGTTGAACGCCAGCTGGGTCCAGCCGTTGGAGGCGCCGACCACGGTCTTGATGTTCGGCTCCGACGCGAGGGCCTTGAGCTGGTCGGCGTTCGGGTTGCGCGCGTAGTCGAGCTCGCCCGCCTTGAGGGCCTGGATCATCGTGTCGTCGTTCTTGAAGAACTGGATCACGATCTCGTCCGCGGCACCCTGCGTGCCCCAGTAGTTGGGGTTGCGCTCGAAGCGCACGAATTGGCTGGTCTCCCACTGGACGGCGTAATACGGCCCGGTGCCGACGAGCGGGGTGTCGAACTTGGCGTCACCCATGGCCTGCCAGTCCGTGTCGCCCCAGATGTGCTTCGGGATGATCGGGACGTACGTCTGGAGGACCCGGTCCGACGCGTCGACCGTGTGGACGATCATGGTCTGGTCGTCCGGGCACTCGATGTCGGTGACCTGCGCGTCGGTCAGGCCCGGGTTGATGTACCCCTCGCCGACGTAGTCATCGGCCTTGTTGGCGTCGAGATTGAGGCCCCAGGAGTAGCACGCGTCCTGGGCAGTGGCCGGCTCGCCGTCAGACCACTTCATCCCCTCCCGGATGTGGAAGGTCCATGAGGTCCCGTCAGCGGAGCGCTCCCACTTGTCCGCGAACCCGGGGACGGGCTCGAGGTTGGGCCCGAAGTCCACGAGCAGGTTGTAGGTGAGCTGGTAGACCTCGTAGCCCGACACGAGGATCGTCGTATACGGGTTGAGCGAGTCGAGGTCCTGGGTGGTGCCCACGCGAAGGACGAGCGGGTCCGCCGCCTTTGCGGGGACGGCCATGGTGGGCAGCAGCAGCACCGCCGTCATGGCCAGCGCCGCGAACAGGCGAACAACGCGTTGACGGACGGGTGCGCGCATGGGTGCTCCTCTCCTCGATGCCGGCGGCCGCGTCCGGACATCCGTTGGGCACGAGTTCTCCCCGATGCCCGCGCCACTGTAGGCACGCCCAACGCGCTGGGTCAAACTGGATCGCGCATGGCGCGCCACGCGCACCAACGCGCGTACGACCGGAGGTCCATCGAGGTCCGTTGGCTGCGCGACCGGAGGGCCTATGACGGCCCGACCGATGACGGTTGCGGCCTGCTCAGGCAGCGGGCGCCAGCGCGCCGGCCGGCTCCGGGTCCGGAGCCAGGGCGACATGGACCTGGCAGTCCGGGCAGTCCATGGATCCGGCCTCGAGATCGAATGGCAATGGCCGGAGGCAGAACGGGCAGTCCGCGAACAGCATGGGTCCCGATTCGGGCGGGACGAGGAACGTCGACGAGGGTGTCATGGCCACATCCTCGTCGTGTCCCGTGCCAGCTAGCCTGTCACGGTTGCAGGCCGGTTTCGACGATCCGCCCGAGAATGGACAGATGACCAGTCCCGCCATCGAGGCCCGGGGCCTGCGCAAGGTCTACGGATCCACGGTCGCGCTCGAGGCGCTCGATCTCCGCGTGGAGCCGGGCGAGGTGTTCGGCTTCCTGGGGCCAAACGGCGCCGGCAAGACCACCGCCGTGAAGCTGCTGCTGGGCCTGACGCGCCCGACGGATGGAGAGGGGACCGTGCTGGGGCGACCGTTGGGGGACCTCGAGACGCGTCGACACATCGGCTACCTGCCCGAGCTGTTCCGCTACCAGGCGTGGCTGACGGCTCGCGAGGTCCTCGATCTGCACGCCAGGCTCGCGGGCCTTGCGCCGGCGGGCCGACGCGCCGAGATCGACCGCGTGCTGGCCGTCGTGGGGCTGTCCGGCCGCGACCGGGATCGCACCGGTGGGTTCTCAAAGGGCATGCAGCAGCGGCTGGGGCTCGCCGCGGCGCTCATGGGCGACCCGGCGCTGGTGATCCTCGACGAGCCGACGTCCGCGCTGGACCCTGTCGGGCGGGATGACGTTCGATCCATCATCCGCGAGGCTCGGCAGCGGGGGAGCGCGGTCTTCCTCAACTCCCATCTCCTCGGCGAGGTCGAGCGGCTGTGTGATCGCGTCGCGATCGTGAGCCGGGGGAGGGTGGTTGCGGCTGGGACCCTCCACGACCTCCTGGGTGACCCGGCGGTGCGGATCCGCGTGACCGACCTGCCAGAGGGTGCCGCCCCCGACCTCGCGCGGTTCGGCCCCGTGTCCACCGACGAGCAGGGCTGGATCGTGGTCCGGCCAGTGGACCCGGAGCGCATCCCCGACGTGGTGGCGGCGATCGTGGCCGCGGGCGGCCGCGTCCACGCCGTGGATCCGGCGCGGCGCTCGCTCGAGGACCTGTTCCTGGACCTCGTCCGGGCCGCGGGTGCCGCGGAGCCCGCCGCGTGAGCCCGCGCGTGATCTTCGTCATCGCCAGCCTGACCCTGCGCGAGGTCGCCCGACGGCGGATCCTGTGGGTCCTGCTCGGGCTGTCCGTCGCGAGCGTGGTCCTCGTCGGCTGGGGCGTCGACCGCCTGGTCACGGTCGCCCACGAGGTGGGTGCCGAGGAGCTCGAGATCCGGATCGGCGTGAGCCAGGTCCTGATCCTGATCGCGTTCATGTTCAGCTTCGTGCTGGCGATGTCGGCCGCCTTCCTGGGGGCACCCGCCATCGCGTCCGATGTCGAGACGGGCACGGTTCACGCGATGCTGGCCAGGCCGATGCGCCGCGCGGAGCTCGTGGCGGGCCGGTGGCTTGGCCTGTCGATCGTCGTTGCCGGGTACGCGGTGCTATCCGGACTGCTGGCGATTGCCGTGGTCGGGTGGGTCAGCGGCCACGTGCCTCCCGCCCCGCTGGTCGCCGTCGGGTTTCTCGCCTTCCAGGCCGTTGCGGTGCTCACGCTGGCGCTGGCGCTGGGCACCCGGCTCCCGGGCATCGCGGCCGGGGCGGTGACCGTCGTGCTGTTCGGGCTCGGCTGGTTTGCCGGTGTGCTCGGGAACATCGCGGTGGCGTTCTCGGCCGCGCCGCTGGAGCGCCTTGGCGACACCGTCCGGATCCTGATCCCGACCGACGGCCTGTGGCGCGGCGTGATCTACGGCCTCGAGCCACCCGCGGTGCTGGTCGCGACGATGGGTCGCGGGGGCGAGGCCATGCGGGCCAACCCGTTCTTCGCGGATGCGCCGCCGCCGCTCGCGTTCACGACCTGGGCCGCGGTCTGGATCGTGCTCGTGCTCCTCGGGGGCATCGCGCTGTTCCGTCGCCGCGAGCTCTGAAGCCCGGTCGCCCGCCGGCCTCTCCTCCCTGCTGCGCCCGCTCGGGCCGGCACCCCGCTCCGCGGGCCCCGGGGACGACTGGCACCCTTCTCCTCGGGCGCCGGCCCCGGGGACGCCCGGCACCCTGCTCCGCGGGCCCCGGGAGCCCGAACGGTTGCACGGCGCGACACGCTGGGCGCCGGGAGCCCGAGGCAGCGCTTCGGCGCGGCGTCGGCGTGCCGATCGGGGCTCGGGAAGCCCACGTCGGCCCGGCGCGGGATCGTTGGGGCGCCAGACGCCCAGTCGCGCGCCACACGGCAGGGCGGTCCAGGGAGGGGCCGGGTATCGACCGGCGAGGACTGGCGAACCGGGGCCTCTAGGCCCGCGGGATCTTGCGCGTGTCGAACATGTTCGAACGCAGCACCTTCGTGCCGGACGGACGGTGGGCGTTGTACACGGAGCGGAACACGTCCGCAGACACCGTCTTGGTTCCCTTCGACCCGTAGAGCACCACCTGGTACAGGCGCCCGGAGACGCCACGCCTGGTCAGGTCCAGCCTGGTCAGCGCGCCCACGTTCGTCCGGCTGTCCTTCCTGAACATCGACGACAACGTGTCCAGCGAAAGCCGCGTCGTGGACCACCGGAAGTACGGGGCGTCGACGTCGTACGGAACCCCGTAGATGGACCGGTCCACGATCCCGCGCAGGTACTTCACCTTGGAGGTCCCCGGCGCCCCCTTCGATGACACGAACGCGTACTCGTTGTTCTCGGTTGCGCCACCACCCGTCGAGAAGAAGAAGGCCTTGATCACCTTGTCGCCCTTGTACCGGATCACGGCTCCGGGCTCGTCCGCGACCAGCCTGTCGGTCGCCGCCCGCTCGGCCTCGATGCCTCGGTATACCTGCGACCGCGTGTCGTCGTAGACATCGTAGGTGCCCTTGTTGGGGTGCCGCCCGCGAATGCCGTACGACCGCGTGGCGATGACCTGGGCCCGCAACGCCTCCCGCGGCCAGCTGACCGGCATCTCCACCGGTGCGACGCCTCGCACGTACTGGTCGATCCCGAGGTGGTTGATCACGGAGACCGACGAGGACGACGTGCCAAGGATCAGCCGCAGCGAGCCACGGAACGTGTCGTACGTGGTTGGCTTGGAGAACAGTTGCAGGTAGGACCCCTCCTGGAGCGGCCTGACGTACGGCTGGCCATCGATCCTCGCCCTGTAGAGCACCGTCGCCGCGTCGGACGCCGTGACCTTCACCCTCCATCGACCGTGGCTGTTGCGCCAGGTCTTGAGCTGGGCGCCCTCGGGGAAGGCCGCCTCGGTCCCGTCGATGCCCCACGTCCCGCCCCGCCCGTAGATGAGCAGGGGCGTCGCCTTCGTCGCCTTGAACGACGACAGCAAGCGCACCCGGATCAGCCGCTTCGGGTTGACGGTGGACATCGTCGCGCCCTTGAAGTACGCCGTCAGGATCTCCTCGGCGGTCTGCCCGTCGCTGGCGCGGCCCTTGGCGCCCTGCTGGCTCATGCCCACGCCGTGCCCGTAGCCCTGGCCGTAGAACTTGACCGTCGAGTCCAGCTTGGTGACGGTCGTCGGCCAGTCAGGTGAAGGCCAGGGGGTCGGCGTCGGCGTTGGAACGGGCGTGGGCTCGGGTGCGCGTGGCACGGCGTGGGCGTGGGCTCGGGCGTGGGCGTTGGCACGGGCGTGGGCTCGGGTGTCGCCGTTGGCGCCGGCGTCGCCGTGGGATCCGGCGGAGGCGTGGGGGTAGGGCCAGCCGTCGGCGTCGCCATGGGATCCGGCGTCGCTGTTGATACCGGCGTCGCTGTGGGATCCGGCGCAGGCGTCGGGTCCGCGAGCGTCACGAATCCCGGATCCGGCGATGCCGGGTTGACGGCGAGGGCGGGTACCACGGTGCCGGCGACGATCGACGACGCCATGAGGATGGCCAGGAGCCAGCGCGCAGTGCGAAGGCGGCCCGGCTGCGACTGTGGACGGCTGGTGCTGGCGATGCCCATGCTCCTGAGTCTGGAGGTGACGGATCGCGGCGGCAATGGCCCGAGTGGACCCTCTCGATGCCCCGACCGGTCCACCAGCATGCCACGCGTGCCGGGTATTGTGCCCAGCATGCTCCGCATCTACCTCGGCCACGGCGCTTCGGGAAGCGCCGCCTCGATGGCGCCGTGGATCGAGGGTCTCCGCGACGCCGGTTACGAGGCCCACGCGGTGACGCTTCCTCGCCGGAAGGCCGAGGACGCGATTGCCGCATTCGAGTCGCAGGTCCCAGACGAGCCAGGGGTCGTCGTCGGGGGTCACTCGTTTGGCGGGCGCGTCGCCAGCCTGTCCGCCGCGGGGATCGGGAGGGAGGCGGGGGAGCCGGCTCGCCGATACGCCGGGCTCGTCTGCCTGTCGTACCCGCTCCACCGGCCCGGCGCCCCGGACACGGCGGCGGCGAGGATCGCGCACTGGTCACAGATCGAGATCCCGGCACTGTTGCTCTCCGGCGCCGCCGACCCGTTTGCCCGGATCGACCTCCTCGAGACCTCGATGCCGATGCTCGCCCGGGGCAGGCTGGAGACCTGGCCGAAGCTTGGCCACGGCCTGCTCGCCGTTCGCGAGGCCGCCATCGCCCGGATCGTTGCCTTCCTGGGCGACCTCGACCCCGCGGCCCGATGACCCCGCGGCTGGCTGAAGCCAGGCCGGGGCTCCTACGATCGGAAGATGCCGCGCCGCCGCGTGGGCTGGCTGGTGGGCGCAGGTCCGGCGCCCATGCCCATCGAGCCCAGGAGCTGGTCGATCTCGGCCCGGTATGGCGCGCCCTCGCTGCGCTCCCTGAGCCAGCTGAGATAGCCGTGATCCACGCGTGCGATCTCGCCCAGCGACCAGCCGATGTGGCGGCCGAAGGGCAGGACGGTTCCCCGAGGTCGACCCGGGGGCGGTCCGGCCGCACCCTCGCCGTCCGGGCCGCGCCTCCACGCGGGTTGTGAAGGCCCCCGGGCGCCGGTAGCAGGCGCGTGACCAGGCGTGGCGGACGCCTGCGTTTGGGGGACCGCGTCGGGTCTGGGGTGGGCCCGGTCCCAGGCAGCACGGCGCTCGGGATCGCGCAGGATCGACCACGCGGCGTTGATCTCGGCCATGCGCCGTTCGGCGTTGGGGTCGGGGGACACGTCGGGATGATGGCGACGCGCCAGCTCGCGATACGCAGCCGAGATGGTGTCCGCATCGGCGTGCGCCGAGATCCCGAGAACGTCGTATGGATCGCGCTCCGACATGGCACCCCCATGCTCCTCACCGGCGACCACCGGCGCGGGGATCATACGCGCGTCGCTGGTGCCGTTCGATCCACAGACGCCGTTGCGCGGAAGGGTCGGTCCGGCGAGCATGTGCGGATGCAGACCTACCGGTGTCAGTGGGGCTCAGGCCCCGACCCCGCCTACCGCGCCTACCACGACACCGAGTGGGGCGTGCCCGTTCGTGACGAGCGCCACCTGTTCGAGCTGCTGGTTCTCGAGGGTGCCCAGGCGGGGCTGTCGTGGTCCATGATCCTGCACAAGCGCGAAGGCTATCGGCGGGCGTTCGCCGGCTTCGACGTCGCCGCGGTTGCGGCGTTCGACGAGGCAGACGTGGCTCGCCTGCTGGCGGATGCGGGGATCGTCCGCAACCGAGCCAAGGTCGGGTCGGCGATCGGGAATGCCCGGGCGACCCTCGCGCTCTACGACGCGGGCACGACCCTCGCGGAGCACCTGTGGTCGTTCGTGGGCGGGGTCCCGGTCGTCAACCGGCATGGGTCCCTGGGCGAGATCCCCGCGGAGACGGACGGATCACGAGCCATGAGCCGGGACCTGCGTTCTCGGGGGTTCCGGTTCGTCGGCCCCACGATCTGCTACGCCCTGATGCAATCGGCGGGCCTCGTCAATGACCACGAGACGGCCTGTTTCCGGTGGGCTGAGGTCCAGGCGCGCTGATCTGCGGGAGCGATCAGCTCCGGGCCCGCCAGGCATCGCGCATCCGGATCCGGGACCCGGTCTGGAGCACGGCCCCGGCGTAGACGCGAGCCCCGAACACGAACAGCAGCCAGATCGCCGCGACCATGAGCACGATTGACACGATGACCTCCCACGGCTCGATGGCGCCCAGCGCCACCCTGAGGGGCACCACCATCGGCGCGGCGGGCGGGAAGAACGTCATGACCCGTGCAAGCAGGCCGCCGGGCGAGTCCTGGACCACGAACAGCGACGCGATGTAGCAGGCGGTCGCGGTCATGGTGACCGGCAGGGACGCGTTGGAGGCTTCGTCGACCCGCGAGGCGAGCGACCCGAGGAAGCCCATCGCGGTGGCATAGAGCGCGAACCCGAGCATGAACCAAATGAGCAGCTGCACCACCGCGCCAACGGTCGTCGGAGGCAGGACGAGCCGGCCGCTGAGCTGGGCGGCTGCGATCCCCGCGGCGACCAGGACGGCGAGCTGGGCGATTGCCAGGACGCCGATCCCGATGACCTTGCCCATCAGCAGGTCGCGAGCTCGCACGGTGGACAGCACCACCTCCACGACGCGGCTCTGCTTCTCCTCGACGACGCCGGTGAGCACCCACGTGCCGTAGGTGAAGATGCCGATGAACATCAGGATGATGCCCGCGTTCGCGAAGATGATCGCGGTGACGTCGGCGTCGGTCCGGGGCTCCAGCGCCGTCATCGTCGGAGGCACCAGGAGGGGCGCCGCTTCCGCGGCTCGGATGGCGATCACGGCGCCTGTCGTGACCGCCTGGACCTGGCTGTCCACGCTCTCCTTGACGATCAGCTCACCAGGGGTGGAGAGATCCACCGGGACGGCCAGCGCGGCGTCGATGGAGTCGTCGGTCAGTGCCTTCTCAGCTGCCGATCGGTCCGGGAGCCGCGAGAGGTCGAGCTTCAGCTCGTAGGCGCGGCTCGTCGCCTCCAGCGCCGTTTCGAGCCCGGCCGGCACGGGCTCCACCACGGCGAGACGGGTCGCCCGGTCGGCCACGATCAGCGTGGGCAGGATGAACCCGGCTCCCAGCAGGAACAGGGTGAACAGCAGCGACAGGACGTAGCCGCGGCTCCGGCCGCGCTCGATGATCTCGCGCATCGCCACCAGGCGGATCGCCCGCAGCCGGCTCATCGCTCATCTCCGGTGGCGGAGGGCTGGGGCGCGGTGACCGCCTCCATGAACAGCTCTGACAGGCGTGGCGGTTCGAAGCTGAAGCGTCGCACCTCGCCGGCCGCGCTCGCCGCCGCCAGCAGGACGCCGAGGTCCACCTCCGCGTCGACCAGCAGCTTGACGCGATCGCCGTTCCGCTCCAGCACCGAGTGATGGTTGGTGGTGTCCAGCCAGGCCCCGTTGGAGCCCACGACCTCGACCTCGAGGTGCCTCCGGCCCGACGCCGCGCGCAGGGCCTCAATGCTCCCCTGGGCCACGACGCGCCCGCGGCTGATGATCACGACGTCCTCGCAGACCTCCTCGACCAGGTCCAGCTGGTGCGAGCTGAAGACGACGCCAACGCCCGCATGGGCACGCTCCCGAAGGACCTCTGACATGGTGGAGATCCCGATGGGGTCGAGGCCCGAGAACGGCTCATCGAGCACCAGGAGCTCGGGGTCGTGGACCAGCGCCGTCGCGAGCTGGACGCGCTGCTGATTGCCGTGCGAGAGGTCCTCGAGCTTGGACTTCGCGCGGTCGGCCAGCCCGAAGCGCTCGAGCCAGGCGGCCGAGCGCGCGCGCGCGTCGCGCGCCGACAGCCCGTGGTGTTGCCCGAAGTACGCGAGCTGTTCCGCCACCCGCATCCGCGGATACAGCCCTCGCTGCTCGGGCATGTAGCCGAAGCGAAGCCGTGTCCGGGCGTCCACGGGCTGGGCGTCCCATCGGACGTCCCCGGAATCGGGCGTGGCCAGCCCGAAGACGCAGCGCATCGCGGTCGTCTTGCCGGCGCCGTTGGGGCCGAGGAACCCGACCAGCCGTCCACGGGACGCGCTGAACGTGGCTCCGTCGAGGGCCGTGACGGACCCGTAGCGCTTGACCAGGCCTCGGATCTCGAGCATTGGTCCCCCGTGGCGCGCTGCCGGGCTTGGCAGCGCGGGCGCCCGGCGACTGCCGGTCAGCTCCACTCTACCCCGATCGCATGCCGGTTACGACCCGGTGAACCCGTCCATACGCGCCCGATCGACACTGGTGGAGGTGACGCCGAGGCGTAGGATCAACGGTGTGCAGGGAGGTGCCCACCAATGACCACACGCGAGCCCTTCCCGGGCTCCGGTTCGAACCCCGGCGACACCTCGCCGAATGTCCCGCCGCCCGTCGCCACGGCGCCGCCGGGCGGAGGCTTCCCGCCGCCCGCCGACGCGTTCGTGCCAGGTTCGGGTGCGTTCCCACCGCCGGGTTCGAGCCCGGCGACGCCGGGCGCAGGCTCCCTCCCGCCATTCGGCCCGGTTCCGCCAACGCGCGATGCCGGGCGTGCCACGCAACCGGGGCTCGTCGCCGGGATCATCCTTGTCGTGATCGGCGGGGCGTTGCTGTCGTCCGGCTCGTCGACTTCAACTTCATCGGCGTGACCTGGCCGCTGTGGATCGTCGTGCCGGGCGTCGCGATGCTGGTCGGCTCGCTGTTCATCCCACGCCGGGGCGGCCTGGGTCTTGCGATCCCGGGATCGATCATCACCATCGTGGGCCTGATCCTGTGGGTCCAGGAGGTCAACGGCCTGTACGCCACGTGGGCGTATGCCTGGGCGCTGGTGGCGCCCACGGGGCCGGGGCTCGGGATGTTGATCTATGGCCTCGTCCACCGGGACGGCGAGCTCGTGGGCGACGGGTTCCGCACGATGCTCGTGGGGATCGGGCTGTTCCTCGCGTTCGGCTTGTTCTTCGAGGGCTTCATCGGGCTGTCGGGGGAGCCGATCGGCAACCTGGACGAGATCCTGCCGTACGCGGTGATCGGGCTGGGCGCCCTGCTGGTCGTGCTCAGCTTCGTTGGCGGCAGGCGACGGCCGGAGTCGCAGCGATCCCGCTGAGGGGCGACGAGTGAGGGGCTACGAGATCTCGAGGATCTCGTAGCGGATCTGGCCGCCCGGCGTGATGATCGTGACCGCGTCGCCGACCTTGCGACCCATGAGCGCGGCGCCCACGGGTGAGGCGGACGAGATGCGGCCCTGGCGCGAGTCCGCCTCGGCCGACGACACGACCTGCATGACGGTCTCGTCGCCGTCTTCGGAGACGCGCACCCGGGAGCCAAGCCCGACCACGGCTCCGCGCTCGGTCGGGGCAACCACCACGGCCACCTTGAGCTTGGCCTCGAGGGACTTGATCCGGCCCTCCAGGAATCCCTGCTCCTCGCGGGCGGCGTGGTACTCCGCGTTCTCCTTGAGGTCGCCGTGCTCGCGGGCCGTGGCGATCCGCCGGATTACCTCCGGGCGCTGGGCGATCAGCCCGGCGTGCTCGCCCTGGAGACGCTCGTGGCCCTCGGGCGAGAGGATGACGGGGTCCGGGACCTTGCGCGGCGAGCCCTGGGCGGCATAGGCCGCCGCGGCCGCGATCCGCCCGGTGCCACGCCCCGGGGACGGCCTTCGGCCTCGCTTCGCCTCGTCGCGGGCGCCGTCCGCCTCCGCCGGTGGCAGGTCCACCACCCGGGAGACCGCCTTGGGCGCAGGTGCCTTGACCTCGGAAAGCAGCGCGTTGGCGATGCCGGTCGGCTTCCGGATGCCGGACGGCGTCCGGAGCACGGCCCACGGCATCGCCATCGCCTCCCCGGGGAGCTTCCGCTTCTCGGCCTCGGGCACGCCGGACGCGAACGCGTCGATCAGGGCGTCCTCGTACAGCTCGGGGTCGCGTCGTGGCAGCCCACCAGACGCGGAGGTCAGAGGCGTTCCGGAGGAAGTGCAGCCAGAACCCGGTCCACGCGGGCTTGCGGTCTCCGGGCACGGTTCGGGCCATCGCGGACAACCGGCCCGCGACGATGCCGCTGGAACCTCCGACGAGCAGCACCGGCTGTGAGGGCAGCCAGAACGCGGCGAGCCGGTGCTGGAGATCCCTGGACACCGGGCGCTTGCCGTCGAGGGTGAGCTCCGGGACGCGTTCAAGCCACTTGCCCACCAGGCGCCAGGTCCAGCGGCGGCGTGGCCAGCGGCGCGGGCAGCTCCACGACGAACACGCCGGGCGCCGAATGCCGGATCGGACGACCCCCACGGGACGGGGCCGTCGGCCATCAGGCCAACCTCGCGGATCAGGACGGGGGCGCTTCGATCGTCGGGCATCGGCTCCTGCTCGTGAGGGCGCGTAAGCGTATCGTCGCACCTCATGCCAACGACATCCAGCGCCGCACGCCCGTTCGGGTGGCGATCTATCCCGGCGCGCGGGCCCCAGCTCGCCGGCAGCCTGCGCGCGCGGACCGGGGCGGGGTCCAGACGCCGGCGGCGCCTGCTCGTGCGGTCGCGGTCGGCAGCCGCCATCCGGGCCGGCCGGCCCGTCGGCGAGCCTGCGGGCGGGAGCCGCCGGGCACGGCGGCCGGCGCAACGGCGCCGGCCTCGTCGAGCGACCGCGGTCTCGCCCGGAGTCATCGCCGCCCGCGCCACCGGACCGTCCGCCTCGCCGGCGCCGGATCCGTCGGCACTGCCGATCCCCGCCATCGGCTCCGCCGCCGTCAGGCCCCCTCGGCGCAACGGCATCCCCGCCACGGCACTCCAGGCCCGTCTCGACAAGCTCCGAGCTCAAGCTCAACATCCCCGGGGTGTCCGTCGCGATCCTGTGGGATGACGGCCGGCAGTGGCTGGGGGCGTCGAGGGTTCCGCGATGTCGCGGCCGAGGATCCGATGACGACCGGGACGGCTTTGCCCTCGCCTCGATCTCCAAGACGCTGACGGCCGGCGTGGTGCTGCAGCTGGTGGAGGAGGGGCAGCTCTCGCTCACGAGAGCGTGGCGCCGTTGCTGCCGGCTTACGATGGACCGCAAGATCACCGTCCGCGAACTCCTCGACCACACCAGCGGGATGCCCGGACTACTTCCTCAACGCGAAGATCGACAAGCCGCTCCAGGATGACAAGGCCGCGACCTGGACGCCGGAGCAGGCGTGGGGGTACGTCGCTCCCCGAAGAAGCGGCCCCGGCCTGACCGGGAGTGGCTGTACTCCAACACCAACTACCTGCTCCTGGGCGAGCTCGTGGAGGCCGTGACGGGCCGGCCGCTGGCGACGGAGATCCGCGACCGCATCCTGGATCCGCTGGGCCTGGAAGCGCCTCGTGGTACCAGGCGGTCGAGGAGCCGAGGGTGCCCGCGACCCTTGGCTATCGGCTGGTCGCGAAGGGGGCGGTCTGCGAGCTTGTCCGGTGGCGCGGCCACCGACGTCATGCCGTTCCGGTCCGTCGTGACCGCGGCCGGTGGTGCCGGCTCGATCGCGGCGACCGCGCTCGACACGGCCCGCTGGATGCGGGCGTTCGCCGGCGGCAGACATCCTGGGGCCGGACGATCCAGCGGGAGATGGTTGCAGACGTCGCGCACACCAAGGCGCTGAACGCCGAGATCCCGTACGGGCTCGGGATCCAGGCGCTGCCGATCGGCGGATCGCCACGCGCTCGGCCATCCGGGCGGTTCCTGGGGTTCCGGAACGTCGCCCGCTATCTGCCCGGTGAGGGCGTGACGATCGCGGTGCTGACGAACCAGGGTGACCAGGATCCCGCGAGGATCGCTGCGGCGCTGCTCAAGCTGATCCTGCCGCCGCTGCCCGAGCCGGCCAGCTCTGCCTCGCCCTCGCCGACGCCCTAGGCTCGGCTGCGAGGTCCCGCGGTGCCCGCGCCGCGGCTGCGGCGCCCGCGGCCGCCACCCGCGGGCCCGCCGGCGCCCCGCGGCGCGCGCAGGGGCCGCGCCTCCTGGCGGGTCGGCTCGAACCCGTCGGCCACCTCCCACGCGATCGCGCGCTGGAGCAGCCGCTGGACCCCCCGGAGGAGGTCGGCCTCGTCGACGGTGACCAGGCTGATCGCGTCCCCGGTCGCTCCGGCGCGTCCCGTCCGTCCGATGCGGTGGACGTAGTCCTCGGGGTTCCATGGCAGCTCGAAGTTCACCACGTGGGGCAGGTTGTCGATATCCAGGCCGCGGGCAGCCACGTCGGTCGCGACCAGGACCCGGATCTCGCCCGCCTTGAACGCCTCGAGCGCCTTGGTCCGGTCGGATTGCGCCCGGTCGGAGTGGATGGCCGTTGAGGCGACGCCGTGGCGGTCCAGCCATGAGGCGAGCCGCGAGGCCGCGAGCTTGGTCCGGGTGAAGACCAGCACCTGGTGCCAGTCGCCATCGGTCACGAGGTGGGCGAGCAGCTGCTCCTTGCGGTCGCGGTCCACCGGGTAGACGAGCTGCCGCACCGTCTCGGCGGCGGTTCCATGGCGGGACACCTCGATCGTCTCGGGGTTGTTGAGGATCGACCCGGCGAGGCGCTTGATGTCGTCGCTGAAGGTGGCCGAGAACAGCAGCGTCTGCTTGCGGCTGACCAGGAGGTCGAGGATCCGGCGAATGTCGGGCATGAAGCCCATGTCCAGCATCCGGTCCCCCTCGTCGAGCACCAGGATCTCCGCCTGCCCGAGGTTCGCCGCCCGCTGGCCGACGAGGTCGAGCAGGCGCCCCGGCGTGGCCACCAGGATCTCGACGCCGCTGCGCAGCTCCTTGATCTGGGGGTCGAGCGGAACGCCGCCATAGACCACCGCCGCCCGGAGCGGCACCTTGCGGCCATAGGTCTTGATCGCCTCCGCCACCTGGACGGCGAGCTCGCGGGTGGGTGTGAGGACGAGCACCCGCACCGGGTGGCGCGCCGGGGAGAACGAGGTGTTCGCGTGCGGCCGCAGGCGGTCGAGGATGGGGAGCGTGAACGCTGCCGTCTTGCCGGTCCCCGTCTGGGCGGCCGCGAGGACGTCGCGTCCCTGGAGGATGAGGGGGATGGCCCGCTCCTGGACGGGTGTGGGCTCCGTGTAGCCCTCTTCGGCGACGGTCTGCAGGAGGTCGACCGACAGCCCCAGGTCTTCGAATTGCAAGGTGTGTCGAGTTCCTTCAGGTTCAGGGCCGCTCGGCCGGCGGGTCGGCGTTGTGTGCGGTGGTCCGGCGCGGCGCCCTCGCGGTGCGGCGTGGGCGGCGTCAGCGGCCTGGGCAGTGTGGCGGCACGGGCGGCTGCACGGCCGGACGCGGCCGAGCATACGCGAAAATGGGCCCATGGGTTCACGAGGAACGCGGGCCATCGAGGTCGGTGCGCCACGCAGGAGTGGCGCATACGGTGCATGAATATGCGACGGGCGGCCGGGCCTCCCTGCGCGATGGCGGGCGCGGGTATGCGCTCGAGGCCGTCGAGGCGCTGGAGATCGAAGCGGGCGGCGTGTTCAAGACGATCGTGGCGCATCGACGGGCGGCTGGCTCGGTCGTCCGCGACGCCGAGGTGGACTCAAGGCCGTTGCGACGCGCTGGGAGGCGGCGCGGGCCTCGTCGCCGCCGAGGCGAGCGGGCGACGGGTACGTGCTGGGCGGGATCTCGCCCCTGGGGACGCGGAGGTCACTGGCACCGTGGTTGGACGCGATCCGCGGCCATGGTCCCCGATCCATGTGTCGGCGGGTCGGCGCGGGCTGGAGATCGAGCTGGCGCGCGGCGGATCTCGTGGCGTCGGCGGCCGCTGGCGCCGGGGCCGCTGACCCCGGCCGGCCCGCACCGCGGCGAGGCTCTCAGCCACCGATCTCGGCACGCTCCGTGCGCAGCACCGCGATCGCGAGCGCGGCGATGAGCCACAGGGCGGTGACCACGATAGCCGTACCCGGGTCGAGCGTTGCGCCCACCTCCGTGCCGTTGACCATCACGCTCCCGCCCGATCCGCTGCTCACCACCGCACCCGACGCCGTGAACGGGAACCACTTGAGCACGTGCGGGGCGAAGATGCCGGCGATCCCCTCGGCGAAGTACAGCCCGATCCCGACCCCAATCCCGGCCACCTGGCTCCGGGTGACGGTCGCGATCGCGAACCCGAGTGCCGCGTTCATCGCCATCGCGAGCCCGGCGCGGGCGAACAGCTCCGGCAGGCGCAGCAACGCGTCGCCGTCACCCATGCCGGACAGACCGACGTCGGTGAGCGTGGCCCCGAACGCCGTCACCGCGACGCCAACGAGGAACGCGCCGACGATCCCGATCCAGGTGACGACCGCCACCGCCGCGAAGCCGAGGAGGGTGTACGTGGCCCGGCCCTCACCCCTCGCGACCGCGGCCTTGAGCGTTCCCCACGACCACTCGGATCCCGCGATCGCGGCGCCGTAGGTCACGGCGAGCAGCCCGCCGATCCCGATGACCATCGAGAGGATCAGCTCGTAGGCGGCCGGGAAGGTCAGGAACTGGCGGGCGGCCAGCGCGGACATCGGGTCCGCCGACTGCTTGCTGCCCACGATCACGAAGAACGTGACGAGGGCGTGGAGGGCCACCAGCAGCAGGAAGGTGACCCAGGTCGCCGGCCGGCTCCGGAGCTTGCGGAGATTGGCGCGGAACAGCCTCATGACGGCCAGCCGGGGACGGCGCCCGATCCTGGCGGGGCCGCGGGACCGGTTGTCTGCCCTCCGCCCCCGGGGCCCGCTGCATCCGCGGCGCCCCCCACATCGGGCATCGTCCCGGTCACGTCGAGGAACAGCGCCTCCAGGGTCGTGCCGACCTCGATCCGAGAGGCATACACCCCGGTCGACGCCAGCGCCCGATTGAGCTCGGCGGCACGTGCTGGATCGATCCGCACGTCGAGCCAGCCCCCTTCAGGGCCGACCTCGGGCCGGACGCTGCCCGGACCCGCAACCGACTCCAGCGTGGCGCCCGCGCCATGGACCTCGAGCGGGGCGACCCGCACCCGGACCGAGCCCTCCTCGCGCAACAGGTCCTCGATCCGGCCCTCGCGGACGAGTCGCCCTCGCGCGATGATCCCCACCACATCGGCGAGCTGGCCGATCTCGGACAGGATGTGACTCGACACGAACACCGTCTTGCCGGCGGCCGCCAGCGCCCGTAGCGTGTCGCGCATGCCCGCGATCCCGGCTGGATCGAGGCCGTTCGCCGGTTCGTCGAGCAGCAGCAATCGCGGATCCGAGAGGAGGGCGCTCGCGATCCCGAGCCGTTGCTTCATTCCCAGCGAGTAGCCGGAGACGCGGTCGCCGGCCCGTTCGAGGAGATTGACCAGCGTGAGCAGCTCGTCGATGCGCGCGGCCGGTGTCGGAGCCCCGGCCGCCGCCAGCGCCGCGAGGTTCTCGCGGCCGGAGAGGTACGGGTAGAAGGACGGCGCCTCGATCAGGGCGCCCACGTCAAACAGCCGGCGACGGTCGCCGCGCCCGAATGGCCGGCCGAGCAGCTCCACCCGCCCTGCATCGGGGCGGACGAGACCGGTGAGGATGCGCATCGTCGTGGTCTTGCCGGCTCCGTTGGGTCCGAGGAACCCATAGACCACGCCGGTCGGCACGCTCAGGTCCAGCCCATCGAGCGCCACGCGCCGGCCGTATCGCTTGGCCAGGCCTTGCGTGGCCAGCGCCACCTCAGATCCGTCAGTCACCGAGCCTCCCCATCCGCGCCCCGCCCCCAACATCGGACCGGGTGCCGGATCAACGATAGCGGCTGTCCGGTTCATGGGCCGGATGGCCCGGGGTTGCCGGGCGCCGCCTCTGGCATACTGACGCCGACCCCCTGGGTCGATGATCCGACCGCAGACAGGCCACAACCGAAGAGCCGTCGCCCGGCAGGCATCCCTGTCGCCCCTCGGGTGGTCCGCCACCCGAACCTCCGCGACCCGACCCCGGCGACCCGACTCCCGTCGGCTCGCTCCGCGCTCCGGCCACCGTCGATGCGTGTGCAGGTCACGTCGTCCCCGCCGCCGCCGACGGTCCAACGTCCCACCGTCACCGCGCCCCCTGCGCGTGTTCCGGCGGAACGGAGGTATGACGATTGCCCCAGCAACGGAACGGCGCCCAGCGGGCGTCCTCGACAACGGTCCGGTCGCTGCTGACCGGCCTGCTCGCCGCCCTTCTCCTGATCACCGCGGCCGCCGCCACGGCTCCCGAGACCCGGGCCTCGACCTCGAAGGTCGTGATCGTGGTCGGCCCCGTGGGCAGCGCCACCCGTGAGTACAAGCGCAGCGCCAGGAAGCTGGCCGATGTCGCCCGCAGCTACGGTGCCGCGGTCACCAAGGTCTTCAGCCCCAGGGCCACGTGGAAGCGCGTCCGCACCGCCGCGCAGGGCGCAAACCTCCTGATCTACCTTGGCCACGGCAATGGCTGGCCCAGCCCGTATGCCCCGTTCTCGGTCGATTTCGAAGGACGGCTTTGGCCTCAACAAGAGCGTCAACAACGGCAACAGGAACCTGCGCTACTACGGCGAGTCATACATGGCGAAGCTTGGCTTGGCCCAGGATGCCGTCGTGGTGCTCAACCGCCTGTGCTATGCGTCCGGCAACAACGAGTGGGGCGCCGGCAACCCGAAGAAGTCGACGGCGATCAAGCGGGTCGACAACTACGGCCACGGGTTCCTGAAGACAGGCGCGAAGGCCGTCTTCGCGAGCGGCATCACGAGCGTGCGTTTCGTGCTCAGGGGACTGTTCAAGGCTGCGGGCGCAACGACCTTCTCGGAGCTGTTCTGGACGGATCCGAGCCGGACGCGGGACTACGACTTCCAGTTCGCGTCGGTGCGGACCCCGGGAGCCTCGGCCATCATGGATCCCTACGCGCCGCACCGCTACTTCCGCAGCGTCATCGGGTTCCTCGACACGACGATCTCGGACTGGCGTTCCGGGACCTAGCCAGGCGCAGCCTGGGACCGGTGCCGGGCGGCTCGCCCCCTTCCACCCACCAGGCCAACTCCGGGTTGTTGAGCGGTGCGTCCGTCAACGCCTGCCGGGCTGCGGGAGCGACGGTCTCCTGGCCCCCGCCTGCGACCCTGGCGTCCAAGTGGTCGGGGCGACCCAGCGGGCCGCGCCAACCCGGGTGGAGCCTGCCCCGGCGGCGTCAGCGCAAGCAGGGTAGCGGGCACCCCATGACCGCCGTCTGATCACCAGCCCTGATCAACGCCGCCTTTCCGGCGGGCTGGCCGGGCGATGCCGACCGGCTGATCACCGGTTGTGATGATCGAGCGGATATCGGCCACCCGGACGGGCCCAGGGGCTCCGTGTCCGGCGCCGGGTGGTGCAGGCGTACCGGAAACCCTTGATTGATCACCAGTGGTGATACTGCGGCCTCGAGCCCGGGCCAGGCGCCGGCCACGGAGCCGCGAGCGGGCGCCGGCCGGAGCGCGGCCGACCACGAAACAACGAAGCGGGCGCCGGCCGGCGGCCGTGCGCCCGCGTTCGGGACGAGGACGGTGCGACGAGCCTAGACCCCGGCGAGCTCGCTCGGCGCCGACCACGAGTGGAGCGTCTTGAGGTAGTTCGCCCGCTCGAACGCCGTCGGGTTGGCCACGTTGGCCGCCGTCGCTGACCCGCGGAGCTGCGAGACGGACACGTACTCTCGCTCCTCCAGCCAGGTGACGAGCTCGCGCTCGAGCTTCCCGACCTGCCCCGCGCCGTTGCGCAGGATGGCGGAGGCCATCATGACCACGTCGGCGCCCACGGCGAGCGCCTTGACGGCATCGGTTCCGGCATGGATCCCGGTGGTTGCCGCCAGGCCGCACGACGGACCCAGCTGCGGCCGGAGGATCGCCAGCCACCGGAGCGGCAGGCGCAGCTCCGAGGGGTGGGAGAGCGAGACCCGGGTCGTGACGTCGAACGTGTCCACGTCGATGTCCGGCTGGTAGAAGCGGTTGAACAGCACCAGGCCGTTCGCACCCGCCGCCACGATCCGGCCGGCGAAGTTCGCGAGGGCCGCGTAGTAGGGCGAGAGCTTGACGGCGAACGGGATCGTGATCGCCGACCGGATCTCGGCGACGAGGTCGACGTCGGCCTGCTCGCGCTGCGCCGACCCGACCAGCGGATCGGCTGCGACGTGGTACAGGTTGAGCTCCAGCGCGTCAGCGCCGGCCTCCTGCATCAGGCGTGCGTAGCGGACCCATGCGCCGCTGGAGTCGGCGTTGAGGCTGGCGATGATCGGGATCGAGACGAGCCCCTTGGTCTTCTCGATCCGCTCCAGGTAGCGCTCGCCGATGCCCTTGAACTCGGCGACGTTGGGGAAGTAGCCAAGCGCCTCGGCGAACTGCTCGGTGCCCTGGTCGAGGGCGCGGGACAGCTCGATCTCGTCGTTGAGGATCTCCTCCTCGAACAGCGAGGGCAGGACCACGGCCCCGGCGCCCGCGTCCTCGAGCTGCTTCACAAACGACGGGTCGCCGGTCAACGGCGTGGAGGACGCGACGATGGGGGACCGCAGGTCCAGCCCCAGGTAGCGGGTCCGAAGATCGGGGGTCACGCCTCAGTTCCCTTCCCGGCGCTGTTGCCGTTCGTGTCGCTGCCCGTGACGGCGGGGACGGGCTCCGTCCCGTCCTCGGGCACGTGCAGGTGCGGGACGCTCCGCGTCATGCCGGCAAGCTGCTGGTAGTAGCGCCATCGCTCGTCGGCGTCCTGCTGGATGAGCTCACCGAGCTCGGCTGCCCGTTCCGGATCGGTCCGTTCGAGGATCGCGAACCGGGTCTCGGTGGCAACGAACTCCTTGATCGGCATCGAGGGCTTGGCGCTGTCGAGCTTGAACGGCGTGCCGTCCTCGATCTCGCTCGGCTGGAACCGGTAGAGCGGCCAGTAGCCGGACTTGACGGCGTCCTTCTGGTGGCTCATCGACTTGCTCATGTCGATGCCGTGCGCGATGCACGTCGAGTAGGCGATCACGAGGCTGGGCCCCGGCCAGGCCTCGGCCTCGAGCAGGGCCTTGATCGACTGGGCGTCATTGGCACCCAGCGAGATCTGGGCCACGAACACGTTGCCGTAGGCCCTCGCGACCGCGCCCAGGTCCTTCTTGCCGGTGGGCTTGCCGGCCGCCGCGAACTTGGCGACGGCGCCTCGCGGCGTGGCCTTGGAGGCCTGGCCGCCGGTGTTGGAGTAGACCTCGGTGTCGAGGACGAGGATGTTGACGTTCCGCCCGGACGAGAGGACCTGGTCCAGCCCGCCGTAGCCGATGTCGTACGCCCAGCCATCGCCACCGATGATCCAGATCCCCTGCTTGGCGAGGTTCGTGGACAGGGCGGCGAGCGTGCGGGCGTCGTCGGCGTGCTCACCGCCGACCCCGTCCAGGATCCCGCGGAGCTTCTCCACCCGTTCGCGCTGGGCGGCGATCTCCGGCTCGGTGTCCTGCGGGCTGTCGATCAGCTCCGCCGCGAAGGCCTCGCCGATCACCGGGGCGAGCTTCTCGACCAGGTGGATGGCGTAGCCGTACTGGGCATCGAGCCCGAGACGCATCCCGAGCCCGAACTCGGCATTGTCCTCGAACAGGCTGTTGGCCCACGCGGGACCCCGGCCCGCCCCGTTGACGGTGTACGGGGTGGTCGGCAGGTTGGCGCCGTAGATCGAGGAACAGCCGGTGGCATTGGCCACGACCATCCGGTCACCGAACAGCTGCGTCACCAGCCGGATGTACGGCGTTTCGCCGCACCCCGCGCACGCGCCGCTGAACTCGAACAGCGGCTCGAGCTGGGCCGCGCCCTTGACCGTGTCCCGCGGGATGGCGGTGCGGTCGAGCGGCGGGATCGCCAGGAAGGCGTCCCAGCGCTCGCGCTCCACGTCCCGGCTGTCGAGGTAGGGGGCCATGTTGATGGCCTTGTGGCCGACGTCGGTCTTGCTCTTGGCCGGGCACACGTCCACGCACACGCCACAGCCCGTGCAATCGTCGGGAGCCACCTGGATCGTGATCCGGTGCCCGAGCAGGTCGCGTGACTTGAACTCCTTGGACACGAAGCCGGCAAGCGCCGGCGTGTCCGCCTCCGGGTAGACCTTCATCCGGATCGAGGCGTGCGGGCAGACCATGGCGCACTTGCCGCAGTCGATGCAGATCGCCTCGTCCCAGATGGGGATCTGCTGGGCGATGGCCCGCTTCTCCCACTTGGTCGTGCCGCTGGGGAACGTGCCGTCGACCGGCAGCGCGCTGATCGGGAGCAGGTCTCCTTCACCGGCCATGAGCCGGGCCGTGACCATCTTGACGAAGTCGGGTGCGCTGTCTGGCACCAGCGCCCTCATGGCGCGGTCCTCGGTCACCTTGCCCAGGGTCACCTTGCCCAGGCGGGCGATCGACGCGTCGATGGCGGCATAGTTGCGGGCCACGACCGCGTCACCGCGCTTGCCGTAGGTCTTGTTGACGAACTGCTTGATCCGCGTGATCGCCTCGTCGGCCGGCAGGACCCCCGACAGGTGGAAGAAGCAGGGCTGCATGATCGTGTTGATGCGGTTGCCCATGCCGGTCTCGGCCGCCACCGCCATCGCGTCGATCACCCAGAGGTCGATCTCCTTGTCCACCAGCTGTTGCTGGACGTGCCCCGGAAGGTGATCCCAGACCTCGTCCGGCCCGTACGGGCTGTTGAGCAGGAAGGTCGCGCCGTGCTTGGCGCGATCCAGCATCTGGACGCTCTCGAGGAGGCCGAACTGGTGGCAGGCCACGAAGTCCGCCTGGTCCACGAGGTAGGTGGACCGGATGGGCTGCGGCCCGAACCGCAGGTGCGACGACGTGACCGAGCCGGACTTCTTCGAGTCGTACACGAAGTAGCCCTGGGCGAACAGGTCCGTGCCCTCGCCGATGATCTTGACGCTCGACTTGTTGGCGCCGACCGTCCCGTCCGAGCCGAGGCCGAAGAACAGGGCCTGGACCTCGCCCGCCGGGCGCGGGTGGCGGAACGTGTCGCTGATCGGCAGCGAGAGGTGGGTCACGTCGTCGTAGATGCCGACGGTGAAGTGGCGCTTCGACCTGGCCGCAAGCAGCTCGTCGAAGATGGGCTTGACCATCGACGGCGTGAACTCCTTGGAGGACAGGCCGTAGCGGCCGCCGGTGACCCGCGGAGCCACCGCGAACGGCGGCTCGTCGCTGTCCTGCGCTTCCGTCAGCGCGGCAAGGACGGCCTGGTACAGGGGCTCGCCGACCGCGCCGGGCTCCTTGGTCCGGTCGAGGGCCGCAATCTGCTTGGTGGTCTTCGGGAGGGCCGCCACGAAGGCCGCGGTCGGGAAGGGCTGGAACAGGCGGACGATCGCGACGCCGACCTTCTCGCCGGCGGCGGCCATCGTCTCCACGGCCTCCTCGGCCGCGCCCGCACCCGAGCCCATGATCACGACGACGCGGTCGGCGTCGGGCGCTCCCCGGTACTCGACGAGCGAGTACTGGCGACCCGTCCGGGCCGCGAACTCGTCGAACACCTCCTGCACGATGCCCGGGACGGCGTCGTGGAAGGGATTGCAGGCCTCGCGGGCCTGGAAGAACACGTCCGGGTTCTGGGCCGTCCCGCGGATGACCGGCGTCTCCGAGGTGAGGCCGCGGCGGCGGAACGCCAGCAGGTCGTCCTCGCGGATGAGGGCCCGCAGGTCGTCCGGCTCCAGGGTGGCGATCTTGTTGACCTCGTGGCTGGTCCGGAAGCCATCGAAGAAGTGCAGGAACGGCACCCGGGAACGCAGCGTGGCGGCGTGGGCCACGGCCGCGAAGTCGTGCGCCTCCTGGACCGAGTTGGCGGCCAGCATCGCCCACCCCGTCGCCCGGGCGTGCATGACGTCGCTGTGGTCGCCGAAGATCGACAGCGCGTGGGTCGCGACCGTGCGCGCTGCCACGTGGATGACCGCCGGCGTCAGCTCGCCCGCGATCTTGGACATGTTGGGGATCATCAGCAGGAGGCCCTGCGATGCCGTGAACGTGGTGGTCAGGGCACCCTTCTGCAGGCTGCCATGGACGGCCCCGGCGGCGCCCGCCTCGGACTGCATCTCCACGACCGAGGGCACGGTGCCCCACAGGTTGGGCTTGTGGGCGGCCGACCAGTCGTCGCAGTACTCCGCCATGGGCGAGGCCGGTGTGATCGGGTAGATGGAGATGACCTCGCTCATCGCATAGGCGGCGCGCGCGGCCGCCTCATTGCCGTCGAGGCACTCCCAGTGCTGACTCATCGGTGTCTGCATCCTTTCGGGTGACGCATGCCACCCGGGTTCCAGCGGTGGCGACGGGGACGGGACCGGCAGGGCAGGTGCCTGCCAGCCTGTGCAAGTTTGCGCCTCCTGGCGGGCGATCGGGCAGGCGAACGGTCCCGTAGCGGCGGCTCGGGGGTCACGGATTGGCCGGGACCAGCGGGCCGTGTGGCCCAGTCGAGCGTGCCGCCCGGCCCGGCGGATCCCCGTGAATCGGTTCACCATTGCCGGCATGCCACCGCGTCACGCCAACGTGGACGAGGGGTGGCGTGCCGTGCGGGCGGCGTCGCCCGCGACCACCGCCGGACGGCGGCATGCGCGCCTCACGTTTCTCGGCCACTCCACCGTGCTGGTTGAGATCGACGACCTCAGGATCCTCACGGACCCCGTCCTGCGGGAGGGTCTTGGCCCGGTGCGGCGCCAGGTGAAGGCGGTCCTGCCCGAGCTGTTCGCCGACCTGGACGCGGTGTTCATCAGCCACGGGCATCACGACCACCTCGACCCGCCTTCGCTTCGCCAGATCCCGGGCAGGCCCACGCTGATCGTGCCGCGCGGATTCGGGCGAGTGGGTGCGAGGCTCGGCCTCGGGCCGGTCGAGGAGGTGGAGCCCGGCGACCGCCTGACCATCGACCGGGTCCATTTCTCGGTGGTCGAAGCGCGCCATTCCGGCCGGCGGGAGCCATTCGGTCCCGTTGGCCCGGCGACCGGCTGCGTGCTCGAGGGATCGAGCACGATCTACTTTCCGGGCGACACGGACCTGTTCGCGGGGATGGCGGATCTCGCCGGGTCGCTGGACGTGGCCCTGTTGCCCGTCTGGGGCTGGGGCCCGACGATCGGACCCGGGCACATGGATCCGGAACGGGCGGCGCAGGCGGCCGCCATCCTGCGCCCGCGGCTGGCGATCCCCATCCACTGGGGCACCTTCTATCCCGCCGGGCTGCGCCGGGTCCGCCCCGATCCCTTCGAGACGCCGGGGCTGGCGTTTGCCGAGGCCGCCGAGCGACTCGCACCCGACGTCCCGGTGCGGATCGTCGCTCCCGGTGAGACCGTCGACCTCCCGGCCCGCCGGGCGCGCCTCGGGTGACCGGGCGTCAGGCCGCCTCAGCCGTGGCCGGCGCGTAGGTCATCCGGCCGGCGACACCCCAGGCGAGTCCGAGCAGCGACGCGCCGACCACGATCGCTCCGGCGATCCCGAACATCACGGGCACCGCCCCGAGGTCCACCACGACGCCCGCGAGCGCATAGCTGATCGGGGCCAGGCCGACCGAGCCGAGCATCACCATGCTCATCACTCGACCGCGCATCTCGTCGGCCGTCCGGACCTGCAGCCACGAGATGACGTGGACGTCGATGAAGCCGATTCCAAGCCCGATCACCGTCAGGGCGAGGAGGGCGATCGGCACATTGGGCGCCACGCCGACGAACGCGAGCCCGACGCCGAGCCCGACGCCGATGGTGAGCACCACGGACCCGAGGCGCGGCACGCGGGCGATGATGCCCGCCCCCAGCGCACCTGCGAGCGAACCGGCGCCGACCGCGCTCATCAGGAGCCCGAAGGTCGCCGAGCCCCCGCCGAGGGTGTGTTGGGCCAGGAAGGGCAGGCCGACGGCCAGCGTGCCCGTGAACGCGAAGTTGAAGGCCGCGGTCAAGACGATCAGCGCCCGGACGGCCGGATCGCCCCACGCATGGCTGAAGCCCTCGCGAATCGTCCCCAGAAGGTTCACCCGATCACCCTCGGGGCTGCTTTCGATCGGGACCCGGCGGCCGCCCGCGACGAACACAAGGGCCGTCGCGGCAACCGCGAACGACAGGGCGTCGAACGCGAATGCCGGCCCGGTCTGCGCCAGCGCCACGACCAGGCCCGCGATCGCGGGCCCGATCAGCCCCGCCAGCTGCTGGCTGCCCTGGATCACGGCGTTGGCCGGAGGCAGGGTCGCCTCGTCCACCAACATCGGCAGGATGGCGTTGACGGCGGGATAGAACAGCGCATCGACCACGCCGAACGTGGCGGCCATCAGGTACAGGTGCCAGAGCTCGACGCGCTCGGTGAGCACGAGGCCGGCGATGACCCCGACGAGCAGCGCGCGGATGGCGTTCGACCAGAGCATCAGGCTGCGCGGCGACCAGCGGTCCGACAGCGCCCCTCCGACGAGCATGAACACCGCGCGGGGGATCGCCGCCACCATCAGCACGCTGCCCAGCGCCAGGCCCGAGCCGGTGAGCTGGAGGGTGAGCCACGCCAGCGCGACGAAATGGAACTGGTCACCAAGGACCGAGATCGCCTCGCCGGTGAACACCAGCCGGAAGTCGCGGAAGCGGAACGGGCGTCGCATCAGGGAACCGCTACTCGATGCTGATCAGGACGGCGTCGCCCTGGTCATCCTCGGTGTCCACGATCGGACCCACCTCGTCCGTCTCCACGGCCTGTCGGATGAGCTCCGCGTAGCTGTCCGGAATCCCCGGCACCATGCGCGCGGCCATCGCCGCGAAGGCGAGCGGGACGCGCACGTCGACGACCGACCGGCCGCCCTCGCTGACGCGGATCCGCATCCGGCGACCGCGCGTCCGGCCCCGGCTTGCCTGATCGCCGATCGGCGTGGAGGCCAGTCGTGGCCCGGCGGTCCCGGTTGGCGTCACGCGGCTGAGCGCCTCGACGATCGGCGCCGCCTCTTCGGGTGTCAGCTTGCCCTCGCTCACCAGGCGCAAGACGGTCGCCAGCTCCTCGGTCATCTCAGGCGCTTCCGGCCAGGCGGCGGGTCGCCTCATCGACGCTGATCTCGCCCCGCTCGAGGGCGCGCAGGATCTCGAGCTCGGTGGCGGGCTCGGGCTGGGTGGGTCGTTGGACCGGCGAGATCCGCCGCGGGCGGCGGACGTTGACGTCCCCGGACATCGAGTTGAAGGCGACCCGCGGACCGCCGCTGCCGATGATCAACCGGCGGCGATCGACCTGCCCCTCGAGCCGGTGGTCCAGCTCGCTGTGGACGTCGGTCGAGATGCCGTGGACCTCGAAGATGGCACTGCCGACGAGCCCGACCACCAGGTCGCCGCTCACGGTCTCGACCCGGAAGTCGCCGTGCGGGTCGAGCTCGCCCTCGACCTCCACGTCACCGGACACGGTCGTGGCCCGCAGCGCACGCAGGATCGGGGTCGTGATCGACACATCGCCCGACACGCCCTGTGCCTGGACGGCGACCGGCGCGTCCGTTCGCAGTTTCGCATCGCCGGAGACCGCATCGAGGCGCACGGACCCGCCGATATCGGTGAGCTGGAGATCGCCGGACACCGTCCGATACCGCTGGTCGCCACGCATCCCGCTCACCACGGCGTCCGCCGAGACGGACGTGAGCTTGAACCTGGCGCCGGCGGGGACCTCGGCCTCCACGGTGACGTCAGTGTGGCCGTTGCCCCGGAACAGGCGGGACATGATGGTTCCGAGCGACGCGCCGCCACCCTCGTCACCGACGGAGAGCTCGCCATCGCCACGGGCCACGCGCAGCTGGACCTGCCCGAAGATCCGGTCCGCCTCCGCTTCTGACGCGGCACGGATCGCGAAGGTCGCTCGAATATGGGTGTCGACGCCCGGGACGCCTCGTGCGCGGACGTCACCTTCGGTGACGCTGAGGAACACGGTGCCCTTCTCGCCGACGGGGTGATCGATCGTCTGGGTCCGGACGTAGGTCGCCATGGCTCAGCCCTGCCCGAGTGCCCGGAGGGCCTCGGCCGCGTCCGTCGCGGTGATCTCGCGGCGGGCCAGCTGCTCGAGGATCGCGCGTCGGCGGTCGGCGGCGTCGTCGACCGCCGGTTCCGGCGCGGTTGTGGCGACCGGCTCGTCGGAGTCGGCGGCGGGCGGCTCGTCGCCATCCGCCAGGCCGAGCGCCCGCAGGAGCGACTCGACGCGCCCTCGAACGGTCGGATAGGAGATCCCGAGCTCGCGCTCGAGGTCCTTCAGGTTGCCTCGGGAGCGGAGGAAGCTCTCGAGGAGGGCGAGCTGCTCGCGGGACAGCCGGCCGAAGCGGCCAACCCCGAACTCGCCCTCCAGCGCCGTGCCGCAGGTGCGGCAGTGGAGGCGCGTGATGGCCAGCTCGCCCTCGCACACGGGACAGGTGGAGATGACGTCGCGTGCCATCTATCGGCTCCCCGCCAGGTGCATCTCGAAGCGGATGCGTCCGACCTGCAACGTCCACTGGCGGAGGCGGGCGAGCGCTCCATCCCGGACCTCGAGGTCACGGAGCAGGGGCTCGGCGGCCAGGACACCGGACGCGAGCGGCCCATCAACGAGGAGGCCATGGGTGGCCATCAGATCCGCCCGGAACGGGTTGTACATTGCTGAGTCTCCCTTCACCTTTTGACAGGTGGCTTGCGTGTTTTCGTATCGCGTGGGCACAGACTAGCTATGGACTTGCCAGATGTCAAGTCCTATTTTCGAATTAGTGCTCCGGCCCACAGAAAGTGGAAAGATCCCATGCCCAGGCGCGCTCACGGGTGGACACGGCAGCACCGGATGCGGGGCCGAGGCCCGGACGAAGGGCGGGGCGCGGATGGGAGCGCGGCCGGGGGGCCCTCAGGCCGCGGAGCCAGGGATGCGAACCGTGAACCTGGCCCCACCCCGGGGCGGGGCTCCCGCCTCGATCGACCCGCCGTGCGCCTCCGCGATCCGGCGCGCGACCGCGAGCCCCAGCCCCGTCCCGCCCGAGCCATGGCGGGTGGTCCCGGGGAGCCGGGTGAACGGCTCGAAGATCCGCCGCCGGTCCGCCTCCGGGATCCCGGGACCCTCGTCGTCGACCTCGATCACGGCGAGCCCGGCCTCCATGCGCACGCTGACGGTCACCTCGCCACCCGCGGGGGAGTGATCGACGGCGTTGTCGAGGAGAACGAGCAGCAGCTGGACGATCCGGGCGCGATCGGCGACGGCTGGCGCGCCGCCGCCGTCGTCCAGCGTGAGCCGGACCTTGCGCTCCGCCGCGAGGGCTGATGCGCCGCGCACGGTCTCGCGCGCGACCTGGGCGATGTCGACCTGCGTGGTGTTGAGCGCGAGTCGTGTCTCGTCCCATGCCGCGAGCTGGAGCAGGTCGCCCACCAGCCCGCCCAGACGGTCCGCCTCGGCGATGACGTCTGCGAGCAGGTCGGCTCCATCGCCGGCGACGAGGCCCTCTCGCTCGAGCACCTCGGCATTGGCACGGATCAGCGCCGCCGGCGTCCGGAGCTCGTGCGAAGCGTCGGCCACGAACCGCCGCTGGGACTCGAACCCGTCGCGGATCGGGACGAGGGCGCGACCGGTGACCACAAAGGCAATGACGGCTGCCGCGAGCAGGCCGAGCACCCCGACGACCAGGATCGCCAGGACGAGGCTCCGCGACTGCTGGTCGTGGAGCTCCATGTCAAACCCACCCTGCACGAAGAGGGCCGTGGCGCCGCCGTTCACGATCTGCCGGGTCAGGACGCGGATGGAGTCATGGGGCGTGGCCACGGTCCGCAGGTCGCTGGCCCTCGTGCGGGCGGCGGACACTGCGTCCGCATCGGGCAGGCCGGGGAGCGTCACCCCGGTCCGGTTCGCAACCACGTTCCCCTGGGCGTCCAGCACCAGGATCACGGTGTTCGCCACGGCCGGCCGGCCCTCGCTCGCCTCGCCGCTGCCGTCGTCGCTGCTGGTCTCGCCCGACGGCCGCTCCGCCGAGATCACGGCGGCCTCGGCATCGACGGCCGCCGCCAGTGCCCGGTCGACGTCCGCGTCGAGCGCCGACAGGCCCATCAGGGCGGTCGCGGCACCCACACCCACCACCAGCAGCGTGAGCAATGCCAGGGTCGTGGCGAACAGCCGGATTCGCGTCCGGCGGAGCAGGCGGTCCGTGGAGCTTCCAGCCACCCCCTAGGCCTCTGTGCGCAGCGTGTAGCCCACGCCTCGGACCGTCCGGATCCGGTCCGCGCGATCGAGCTCGGCGAGCTTGCGCCGGAGGTACGACACGTACAGGTCGACGACGTTGGAGTAGACATCGGGCTCCGCGCCCCAGACCTGGTCGAGGATCTGCTGGCGGGTCACGACCTGGCCGGCGTGGCGGATGAAGAACCCGAGCAGCGCGAACTCGCGCGCGGACAGGTCCACGGTCCGCTCGCCCACCTGGGCCACGTGGCGGAGCTCGTCGAGCACGAGGTCGCCGGCGGCGAGCCTGGCATCCGAGGCGGCCGCGGGCCGCCGGCCGAGGGCGCGGATCCGCGCCAGCAGCTCCGAGAAGGCGAACGGCTTGGCGAGGTAGTCGTCGGCGCCGGCATCGAGACCGGCGACCCGGTCGTCCACGGTTCCCAGGGCGGTCAGCATCAAAACCGGTGTCGCGATGCCCTTGGCGCGCAGCAGGCGCAGGACGGTGAAGCCATCGATGTCGGGCAGCATCCGGTCGAGCACGATCACGTCGTGCGGCCCCTGGTCGGCGAGCGCGACGGCGCTGACGCCATCGGGGGCGATATCCACGACGTGGCGCTCCGCCACCAGGACGCGCCGGATCAGGGCGGCCATCTTCGGTTCGTCTTCAACCACGAGCACATGCATCGCGGCGCATTGTGCGGGTGCGAGACCTCGCATGGAAGGGTCAGAGGCCTTGTCTGTGAGGGTTCTCATCTCGCGCATAGGCAGGATCCCGGTTGCTCCCCTGAGGATGTGGGTCACCTTCTCATCCCGAGAGCGGAGACCCAACCGATGATCCAGAAGCTCACGATCCTCATCGCGTCGCTCGCCGCAGCGCTCGTTCTCGCCGGTGGCCTTGCGCTTGCCGGCTTCGGCCCGGCCCAGCCGGCCACCGACACGGTCCAGCTGGTCGACCAGGTCGCGACCCCGCCCACGGCTGCGCCCGAGGCGCCGGTCCAGATCGACACCATCTACCTCACGCCCAAGGAAGCCCCCAAGGAGATCACCGTCACCCAGGTCAAGCAGGTCACCCGTGGTGGCGGCGAGAACGACGAACACGAACAGGGCGAGCGCGGAGGCCAGGACGACTGATGCCCCGCCACGACCCCCTCGATCCCAACCGCTCCACTCCCATGTCGATCCGTCAGCCGGGCGCCGCCCCGCGTGGCCCGAACCTGCTGCCGCCGGCCCACACGGCGACCCCGATCACGCCGGCCGACCGGGTTCCTCGAAAGCGCCCCGACACCGGCCCGCTGCGCGTGATGGTGGGGGTCGTGGGCATGGCCTCGGCGGCGGCGCTCACGGCCGCGATGCTGCCGTCGATCACGCCGCAGGCGGGGGTCGCGCAGGACCAGGTCCTGGTCACCACCGCGGACGTCCAGCCCCAGCCCTCCGTCCGGCACGTCACGCAATACGTGACCCTCAAGCCGGGCCAGACCGCGCCGCCGCAGTCCACGGTGATCGTCCAGCCACAGCCCACGCCCAAGGTCACCGTCAAGGTCGTGACCAAGACCCGCCAGTCGGGCAAGTAGGCATGGTGCTCGAGATGGTCCTCGTCCAGGCCAGCAATAGCGTGGAGGTCTCGGCGAGTCGCCCGATGATGGGCGGCCAGGTGTCCATCCACCTCCGCGACGCGGGTGGCGGGCGCGAGCTCGACGACGCCGCCGAAGCGGTGCTCGATCACCTGGAGGCGTGGGCGCGACGACTCAGCCGGTTCGTGCCGGACTCCGAGCTGTCGCGCCTCAACGCCTCGCAGGCCACCGAGGTCCCCATCGGCCCAACGCTCACCGCGGTCCTTGACTGGGCACGCGTGGCGGAGTCGATGACCAACGGCCTCGTGGACGTGTCGATGCTGGACGCTCGGCTCGCCGCCGAGGACGGCACCGTCGTGCGGCCCCCCGCCGCCGCCGGCCGCCGGTGGTCGCTGTCCCGGACAGCCCGGGGGGCAGTGCTCCGTCGGGAAACGGGCGTCAGGTTCGATACCGACGGCGTGGCCAAGGGCTGGCTCGCGGATCGGGCCCTCGCGATCACCCCCGGCCAGACCGCGCTCGTCGACGGGGACGGCGACATCGCTGCCCGCGTCGCGCCCGGCGAGGAGCTGCTGGTCGGCATTGACGATCCCCGCGACCCGGCAGGGACGCTCGCCACGATCCGGCTCGCATCGCGCGATGGCCGGGCAGCCAGGTTCGGCCTGGCGACCTCGGGGACCAGCGTGCATCGGTGGACCCACGGTCGATCGACCGCCCACCACCTCATCGACCCCGTGACATGGCGCCCGGCCGAGACCGACGTCGTCCAGGCCACGGTCCTCGCGGACACGGCCCGGGCGGCCGAGGCCTGCGCCAAGGCCGTCGTCCTCGCCGGCAGCAGCCTGGCATCGGCCGTGCTCGACCGTCCGGGTGTCCGCGGGGGTCTTCTGCTCACCACGCGCGGCGAGATCCGCGCCACACCGGAGATGCTCGAGTGGCTGGCATGACACACCGCGGGTTGTCGGCCCGCACCTCGATGGCCCGCTGGGGGCTGGCGGCCGTCGCCGCCGGCGTCGTTCTCGGCGCGACCTTGCCCACGGCCCTCAACGGGTTGGCGACCGCCTGGGAGACCGATCGCCAGAGCCTCGTGTGGCTCCTGGAGCGCGTCCTCGGCTTCATGGCCTACATCGCGATGACCGGCTCCGTCGTCTACGGGCTGCTCCTCTCGACCAAGGTGCTCGACCGCCTCGCCCACCGACCGGTCACGTTCTCGCTGCACCAGGACCTGGCCTCGGTTGGCGTGGGGCTGGCCGGGGTCCACGGAATGCTGCTGGCGCTGGACCACTACGTGCCGTTCACGCTGGCCCAGATCCTGGTTCCCGGCCTGGCGCCCCACGCTCCCGTCGCCGTGGCCTTCGGG
>CAWHXD010000008.1:0-760000 GCA_963833225.1 uncultured Chloroflexia bacterium
CTCAACGCTTCCAGGCTGTCAATCATCGACTCGAGTTGATTTGTGTCTGGGCGCCCAGGAAGCGCCGCGCTCGCGAGGAGCGCGGCGTAGTAGTCGCGTTTCTCGAGTTCCCGGTGGCGCATGGCCTTCTCGATCACCTCCTCGACGAGACCCGCAAAGTCGTCGGACTCCACAAAACCGCGGTCGACCCGATCGGAGACCTGGCCGAGACGGTCGGAGATGGCCATCAGCAGTTCGCTCTGGCGCCGGGCGCGGTCCTTTTCGATCTTCGAGAGAGCGAATGCCAGGAGACTCGCGGGTGGGACTAGCAGCGCGAGAGCAACCGACGCAGCCTCGGCGACATCCAGCGCCCGATCCGAGTCGCCTGGGCCGTCAGTGCCAGCCATCCCCCGCCTCCCTGGTTATCCACCGTCGATGACCGCCAACCTGTCACTGTTCGGCGGCGCGGCCGTCAGCAGTACACCCTCGAGCGGGACGGCCCGACCAACTGCCGGTGAGGCCTGGGCGCCTCGGTCTCGCTCAGCGCCCCGCGCGAGCCTGAACGGCATACGCCATGAACCAGGCCTCGGTCTGTTCCGGCGTCGAGCGGTACACGTTGTCGCCGGCGAGGAGGTCGCAGACGACCTCGCGAGCGCGCGCGAGTTCCCGCCTGCGATGCCCAGCCCACCGCGGATCGGCGAGGGTGAGATCGAGCTGGGCAAGGGCCCGGGTCAGGGCAGCCGAACAGCGCGCCTCGTTCCCGGATTCGCGCGCCTTGATGGCGCGGCCGACGTCGGCGCCGGCATTCCCGAGCTGCTCCGCGAGCGTCATGCGCTCCCAACGCCCCGGCACGAGGTCAGGGTGCAGGCTCACGGAACGACGACCCGGCCGACGAGTGCTTCGATGGCGGCGCGTGCATCGGGGTCGTCCACCGACCGTGTCCGGTTCCCCTGGCTGGGCCGCAGGTTGATCATCGAGTCGAACTCGAGGAACCCCGCCGCACCGAACTCGGCCGGGTACAGGTTGATCCCCCAGAGGTCGGCCTGGCGTGACCCTGCATCGAGCAGCAGCGCCTCGAGATCGCTGTGCATCCCAGCGTCGACCGCGAGCAGGCCTCGCTGCACATCGACGGCGGCTTTGACGAGGTCACCGAACGTGGCTTCGGCCATGGCGGTCAGGGCTGCGACGTCGATCTGCCCGGCTACGATCTGCATCCCCTGATGTTCGCGGTCGGGACCCGCTTCGCGCAAGCGCGGCGCCCGGAGGCGCAAGTGCTCCTTGCGTCGGTCCGACCCGAAGGGTCTCGACGGAACGAGGCCAGCGCAATGGTCAATTCCGAGATGCTCAGCCGCTCCGCTTCGGCGCAATCCCGTCCATCAGCCCCTGGTCACGGAACGGCGTTCACGACGTGTTGTCGAGCGGTGTGAGCTGGATCTGCTTCGCGAGCGCATAGGCGACGTGCCGGTCCTCGTCATCGGCGGCGAACACCCGACCGATGACCAGGGCGGAACGGTGCGGCACCTCGATCCGGGCCATCCCCCGCGGCACGCTCCCAGTCCAGTTCAGCTCGCAGAGGAGGAAGTCACCGGCGTCGGTCCCGGTGGTCCGCTTGCCGACATAGGCAACGTTGGCGCCACTGGTCGGGTCGGTGAACTGCACGCTGAAGTACCGCCCCGCCATCTCGGGCACATGCAGCACTCGCGGCCCCGCCTCCAGGTCGAGCCAGCCGCCGACGTAGACGAGATCGTCGGTACCGGTCGCCATCAGGCTGCCGGTTGAAGCGGTCTGGGAGGAGCGGTCTGGCTCGGCGTACAAGGTGTTGATGGGGACCGGGCCGCCGCCGAACCCGCGTTTGACAATCGCGCGCTTGAACCCGCCGACCGTGATCTGCGGCCAGAAGTAGATGAACACGAACGAACCGAGCAGCCACACGACCACGGCAGCCACCGCGAGCGGGATGATCGCGTCCACTCCGTCGGCGAGCCGCCGGTAGACGACCCAGGCGAAGACAGCCAGGATGGCGGCGGTGATCGGGTAGGGGTACTTCAGGATCAGGCGATTCACGTTACGAGACCCTGACGACGGGCGGCACTTCGTAGCTGCCGTCCAGGATGGCCGTGCCTGGCAGGTAGGCGCGGAGCATCAGCATGAACCTGCCAGGTGGTGTCGGCAGCCAGTTCTGTTCCAAGCTGCTCGGCGCCTGCGACTGGAGCAGGATGTCAACCGAACCATCGGGGTTCGTCACGAGACCCGAATGATCATCCACGCTCGAGCGGCCCATGGGACCGCTCACCATGTACCCGACGGTGTCCGTCGCGGTGAGCGACCAGAAGGCATCGTTCGGCGGGAGATGCCCTGGCGGGAAGTACAGGCGGTACGCGTGCTCGCCGCTGAGCTTCTTCCCTCCGCGATCCACGCTCGTCGTCCAGTACGCAGCCTCTTCGAACACGTTGACGACCGGCAGCGCCTTCTGCAATGCGGCACGCACCACCAGCCCGTTGCCGGGCTGACCGGCCCTGCGGATCGCCCTCCAACCGTTGACGGTCGTCGTCTCAGCCCTCGCCACCGAATCCAGCACGAGGATCGTCGTCAGGAACGCCAGGGTGGTGCCGATGATCACACCCTGCACGACACCCGAGCTCGCCACCCAGGAGAGGACGCCACTCATGCGAATCGGGCCGCGATCGTGGGGCACGTCGCTCGGGCGGCAGGGCTCGAGCCGAAGGACCAGGCACGTGACGTCGCCCGCTCGACCACGGCGACACCCGGGAGCGATGGATCGGCGGCTCGAGACGCGGCCCAGGGGACGGGGCCCTGCTCGTGAGCCCGTGACGGCTCATGCATGGGGATCATCGTAGCGATCCTTCGTCCGGCGCGGGCGTGCCCGCCCCGTTTGGAAGCTGACCCGCCGGAACCGGTCCAACAGCGGACCGCGGGTACCATGATTGAGCGTCTCCGGCGAAGAAGGCGGGTTCCAGCGTGACGAGATGGCACCGATGATCGCAAATCCTGGGCCGCTCGATCGTCTGGTCGTCGGCTCAGCAGCCGCGGTGAAGCTCGCGCGGGAGCTCCTGCTCCGCCTCACGCTGGCCGTCGGGGCCGCCTACCTCGTGTTCCTGCTGGCTTCGTACGCCGCCGTCGGCGTGGTCCCGGGCATCGAGGTCCTCCCGTTCGTCCTCGGGCTGGCCGCCCTGTTCCTGGGGCGCCGCCTGCCGACCGCCGTTGAATGGCTCCCCCTCCTCCTCATCCTCGTCGCATGGGAGGCTCAACGAGGGGTCACCGCGGCCGTCGGTCCGGCCTCATCCAACGCCATCGTCGATCTGGAACGCGCGCTCAGCGGTGGCACCATTCCGTCGGTCGTGGTCCAGCAAGCGCTGCGCCTGCCGGGAACCGTGAGCGTCCTGGATGTCGCTCTATCGGGCGTGTACGTGGCCCACTTCGTCTACCCGGTGGCGTATGCGTGGTGGTTGTGGGTTCATGACCGGGAGCGCTTCCTGCGGTTCGTCATGGCGCTCGTGGTCGTAAGCTTCGCGGCGTTCTTCACATTCCTGGTGCTCCCGGTGGCGCCGCCGCGGTTCGCGTCGCTCGGCAGCCTGCCGCTCCCGCCGGCCGACGTGATGGCCGACGTGGCCCGAAGCCTCCCGTGGACTGGCCCGTCGTGGATGTACGCGAATCTCCTGGGCAATCCGACGGCGGCATTCCCATCGATGCACGCGGCCTATCCGCTGCTCGTGTTCCTCTTCCTGCGCGAGCGGTTGTCGAGAGCGGCCCTGCCGTGGGCGCTGTTCGTCGGGGTCATCTGGTTCGCCACCATCTACCTGGGCCACCACTACGTGATCGACGTCGTCGCCGGGGCCGCCTACGGGTGGGCCGCCTACTCGCTGACTCGGATCAGCTGGTCGCGGTTGCAGCGCTGGCAGCTGGCAGCGGTCCCGATCGACGTGGCCGACGGACCGGATCGCCTTCGGTAGGGTTGCTCGAAGCGTTGCTCGAAGGCCGAACGGCCACGTTGCCCGACTCTGGGGCCCTACGCGCTCGATGGACCGCGTGCCCTGAAGACCATCTGCAGGAGGAGCCACCCGTTGAAGAGCAGGATCAGCACGACGAACGTGAAGTAGAGCGCCGCCTCGAGCAGGGGTGCCACGCCCAGCACGATCAGGGCCGGGGTGATGACGAGCGCGAGGACATAGAGCACGCCGCCCGCCTGAACGACGGCCCCGAACCCCCGTGCGTCAAGTGGCGACCCGGAGGCCGCCCATTCCGGCATCCGGACCATGGCCACGACTAGGACGAAGAAGGTGACGAGGACCAGGGCGCTGCTCAGCACCCAGACCTGGTGTTCGGCGAGGTCATAGCGGCCGAGGGTCACCGGGGCAAGGGCCGCGATGATGGTCAGCAACCCCGTCACCACGACACCGCGCACGAACGCGACCTCGAACGGGTCGCTCGCGCCGCCGCTGCGCACCGCGATGAGCGCCCCGAAGCCCACGAACACGCCGGCGATCCCGGCCAGCTCGATGAACAGATCGGCGTCCTGCATGACTCGCACCTCCGGCGCCCATGATGTTGTCGGCACCCGGGAGTCTCGGCCGGTCGGCGGACTGCGACCAGATGCGAATGTCGCGAAGCGGCTCCGATGGCCGGTCGCCCGGCGCGTGACCGGGAAGACTCGGGGGGGCAGCGGGCATCCTGCCGCGCCGCAGCTCGGATAGCGCTATGTGCGGTCCTGCGCCTTGATCAGCGGCATCGTCAACGAGCCGCTCCGTCGGCGCCGACTCCACCTCGGCCCCGACCCAGACAGGATCGGCCTTGTGTATGGCCGACGCCAAGTGCCAAGGGGCCCGGCAGCGTGCGATCAGGCGTCCGCGGACATGGGCAGACGGTCGGCGGCCCGACCGAGGCCGACGAACCCGCCCGCGAGGAGCAGCAGCATCGCGGCCGCCCCGAACCACAGCACCTCGGGCGGTGCGGTGTCGAGGGTCAGGCCGGCGATCGGCGGCCCGATCCCGGATCCGATGCTGGCTGCCGCCAGCGCGATCCCCTGGTACGTGGCCCGGCGTTCGACCGGCGACAGCTCGGAGACGAAGGACGGAATGACGGGCACGAGGAGCATCTCGCCGACCGTCACGAGGCAGATCGTGGTGGCCAGCCCGGCGACGGCCGTGGAGGGAGTGAGGAACCCGATGAAACCAAGGCCCGCCGCGTACAGCACGATCGCGAGGGCCATGACCCGGGGCTTCGAGCGCCGCTCGCAGGCCGTGGAGATCCTCATCTGGAACAGGACGATCAGGAGGCCGTTGATGCCGAACAGGAGACCCCACACGGGGGTCGGCACGGCGAGGCCGCCGGCCGCGTAGATCGGGAGGGTCGTGACCCACAGGAACGTCAACGCGTGGGTCACGCCCACCAGGGGCAGGAACGCGACGAACACGCGACGGCGACGCGATCGACGGCTCGCCCGGGCCGGCGGAACCCCGGTTCCGGGCGACCCTTCTACGGCATCGCCCGTCGCCGGTCCCGAGCCCTGATCTGCAGGTTCGCCGGCGCCGGGAGCCGGCCGCGTCTCGGGCAGCCAGCGGAGGGCGATCGGGACGTAGCTCGCCACGAGCAGGCCGCTGAGCCCGAACAGGAGCGGATAGCCGAGGGTCGAGAGTCCAGCGCCGATGACCGGGCCCGCGATCCAGCCGATGGCGTTGGCGACGCCGAGCAGGCCGAACGCCCGGGGCCGGCGCGCCTCGTCGACGGTGTCGGCCACGGCTGCCCGGGCCGCCGGCGGGAAGGCCGGGTCGATGCACCCGAGGAGGACCATCACGAGGCCCACGTGCCAGGTCTCGCTCACGAATGCCATCGACATCACCAGGATGGCCGTCACCGAGATCGATCCGATGAGCACCGGCCGGCGCCCGACGCGGTCCGCCAGCCATCCGCCGGCCACCCCCGACACCGTGGAGAACAGGGAATAGGCGGCGATGACCAGGCCCGCCTGCGCTGCGGACGCGCCGAGCTCCCAGACGAGGTAGATGGTCAGGAACGGGAAGAACAGGCTGAAGCCGAAGCTCGCGACCAGGTCACCGCTCGCGAGGACGAGGACGACCCGCGGGAACTCGGACAGGAGGGACCGCAGCGCGGTGACCGGCGCTGCGAGCACCATCGCGGCCCGGTGAGCAGCAGACACGGCCCAATCGTGGCACCGTGGAATTCCTGTCTCGCGGGCCGGATGGCCAGCTTTCGACCGCCGAACGGGCGGTCTACGACGCGCTCGGTGGCGACATGATCGTCGGGATGCAGCCGGTCGACTTGATCGTGAGGTCGACCGAACCCCCGGTACCCGGTTCAGCGCCTGCGAACGGACACGGGGGCCGGCGATCCTGGCGGCCCCACTGCGTGCGCGTGCGCTCGGACGGAGTCAGCGCGGAGTCCACGCACATCGAACCCGCGGAGGATCAGCCAGACCGCGAGCACCAGCTCGTTGAGGCCGACGGGCGCCGCGAGCAGGTTCCCGGGCTCCGCCGGGCAGCGCGACGCCGCCGATCTCGAGCACGCCACGGGCCAGGATGAGCACGCCGCCGACCAGCCCCCACAGGGACAGCCACGTGGGGACGAGCCTCGCCCGGTAGAGCAGCGCGTACAGGATGATCGCGGAGACTCCGAACATGAGCAGGGAGCCGGTGAGCGATGTCCACTCCCGGATCGAGAGCGCGACGCCGGCCTGGACGACGCCGGAGGCGGTGGACCCCTTGGCGCCGATTCCCATGACGACGCGAGCGCTGATCGCGGCCGCAAGGAGCAGCCCGCCCTCCAGGAGCCGGGCGGCGACGTAGCCGAGCGCGGCGCCCTCACCCTGACCCCGAAGCACGGGATACATCAGGACGGAGATCCCGACCACCGAGAGCACGAGGACGAGCTCCAGGAGGACGCCGGCCGCGATCTGGCCCTGGGCCGCCGCGACCGCACCCAACCCGTCCTCGATCGGCAGGACGAGGGTCCCGCCGACCACCGCGGCCACGCTCGCCACGATGAACAGCACCCCGACCGCGCCAGCGGTCGTCCGATACGAGCTCATCTCCAGCGCCCAGCGATCGGCGGCGTTCAGGTGCGGCTTGTCCCGGGCGAGCCGTCGGGGTGCTGGACTAGCGGCTTGCTTCGAGTACTCGGATGGCAGGAAACCGCGCGCACTGCTCGTGGGCTGCCGTGAGGCACAGCGCCTCCTGATGCTCGGGACGACAAGGGTCCGCATCGCACTCGCCTTGCCGGCGATGAGCCGTCGCGGGAGCGCGAGCGGGCCGTTGCTCTGCTCCAACGGCGTGTGACAGCGGTTCCTGGGGTCGGGGAAGCTGCACCGGGTCGTGGGGTCGTCGCCGAACCAGAAACGGGCAGACCGGATCAGCTGGGAGGACTTCGAGTCGGGGGACGGTCGCTTTGCGGCGAGGATCGCGCTTGCGCACCTCGGCACCGCTGCGAGGCCAGGATCGCGGACGCGTGCCGGCGCGAGGGGCGGTGGCGCGGCATGACCACCTCGCCCTGGCCGGCTGGACGACGGCTGGGGCCAGGACTTCGGCCATCACGGGAACGTCGGACGGCGGTGTGGCTCCGGGCACCGCCTTCGGTGGCTGGCGACCCTCAAGGTGCATGTCCTGGCGGAGCTGTAGCAGCTCTTCGCCTCGCGACGATTTATCGAACGGCAGGCCGAGCAGACCCAGAACCCCTCGGACGTCATCGCCTCGGGCTGATGGGGTGCGAGCGCCGAGGCTTGCGCCAGGTCGAATCGATGTTGAAGGGCCCGGCGAGGCGCGCCCGCTGCCCGCGGATGACCCTGGCAGCCAGCCACAGGGCCGTCGGCCCCCAGAGCAGCGCGAGGATCAGGACGAACCCCAGCTCAGGGCCCATCGTTGTGATCCGCTATGCGCATTCCAGGCCATCCATGACCGAGAGCTGACGACGCTGGAACGCTATTCCGGGTTTGCATCTCGCCACGCCCATGCGACCGGTCGGGAGGTCGTTCAGCCATCCTCGTGATAGTAGTCCATGCCGCCTGGAGGCCGTTCGGACAAGAGCAGCATAGCTGACGGCGGGTTTCGCCTACTGCGGAGCCGCGATCCCCGGCCTGCCGGGTCGCTGCGAGTGCTGGCGCTCGTCGCTGGTCATTCGCGGAGGTCCGACCGGATCAGCGAGAACAGGTACGCGTCATGACCGCGATCGTGGAGGAGCAGCCGGTGGCGAAGCGTTCCCTCGAACACCGCACCGGCGCGCTCGGCCACACGTCGGCTCCGCTCGTTCTCGACGGCCATGAGGATCTCGATCCGCTCCAGGCCGACCGAGGTCAGGCCGTGGCGAGCGAGGAGCTTCGTGGCGCGCGTGGCCCACCCACGACCGGTGCGGTCCGAGCGGAGCCAGAACCCGAGGTTCGCGTAGCGGTTGACCTCGTTGAACAGGTTGAGGCCGCACCCGCCGGCCAGCAGGCCGTCATCGCCGATGATCAGATAGCTGAGCTCATCCGGATCGTGCTCGCCGCGGATCCAGCCAAGCGCGTCGGCCTCTCCGTAGTCCTCGGTGGCCCACGGCATGAACGGCCGCAACTCCGCCACGGACGCCCTCACGGCTGCGGCCATCCCGGCGGCATCGTCATCGACGGGGGCCCGGAGCACGACCGCGCCATCGGTCAGGGGAGGGGCGTCCCGCCGCGTGATCCCGTCGGTCACGTCGCGTCTCCGGCAGGGGGCATGCGCGCGGAGCGCGCCCGGAACAGTGCCACTGCGGCCAGGAGGATCGCCGACACGATGCCGCCGTAGGCCACCACCGTGAGGACGGTGTCGAACGCACCGTTGTTCGCCACCTGGGTCACCACCAGCAGGATCGCGTAGGCGACCACGATCACGTTCACGATCCCGAGGCCCCAGCGGATCCCGGACCGCGACGTGAGCGCCACCAGCCACAGCCCAAGGACGCCGAACGACAGCCCGCCGACCACGATGATCAGGCGCACGCCAACGAGGGTGATGGCATTGAGGAACGACAGGCCGAACAGGAGCGTCGCCGTGAGCAGGCCGATCCCGGAGCGAAGCGCGTCAACCTCGCCGCCACGCCCGGGCGGCTCACTCCCCATCCGGCCCGCAACGTAGCTGATCCCCTCGAGGAGGAAGATCGCACCCATCACCAGCCCGGCGACGAGCTCCGCCCGGCCCGGGTCGATGAGCATGAATGCGCCCGCAACCGCGAGCAGCACGGCGACGATCAGCTGCACCTGCCAGCGAGCGCCGAGCATCTTGGAGCCTGCGTTGCGAATGCCGCCACCGGACACGGTCCTGCCTCCATCGACTCTGCCGGACCACGGGCCTCGAGAGCGTACACCGGCACTCGCCCACACCGGAAGGCACGGCAACCGTCGGCTACAGTCCGTGCCATGCCGCCGACCGAAGCCCGCCCCCAACGCATCCTCGTCCACCCGTTCCAGGCGAACGATCTCGATCCGGCCGCGGCGTTGCTGGCTGAGTGCCATCGCCGGCATCGCCTGGAGGAGCCCCTCCTTGACCCGGTGTACGAGTCGACCGACGCGGCGCGGCGGGAGATCGAAATCGCTGCTGGTGGCCGACTCGGCGACAGCGTGGGCCGCCACGGCGGATGGGTCCCTCGTCGGGTTCGTCATTGGGATCTCGAAGGATCCCGCCACCTGGGGTGACAACGTCTGGGTGGAGGCGGCGGGCCACGCCGCGATCGGTCCGGCTGTCGTCCGGGCGCTCTACGCGGTCGCGGCCGCGGCCTGGGTCGACATGGGTCGGACGAACCATCACGTCCTGGTGCCGGCCACCGCCGAGGACCTGGTGGGGGCCTGGTTCAGCCTGGACTTCGGGCAGCAGCACGTCCATGCCGTTCGCGAAGCGCCGCCCGAAACCTTCGCCATCGTCCCGAGAGGGGATGTGGTCGTCCGCCGGGCCGTGCGAGCGGACCTGCCGGCGCTGGCCGAGCTCGAGCTGGTCCTGCCTCGCCACAGCCGGCTGGCGCCGGTGTTCTCGCGCCTCCCGATCCAGACGCTTGACGAGGTCCTGACCGAGCTTGAGAGCGACATTGACGATCCGCGGTTCGCGACGTTCGTGTCCGAGACCGCCGGTCGCGTCGTCGGCTCCGCGACCGGTTGCGCGGTCGAGGTGTCGAGCTCGAACGCGAGCCTCATCCGCCCGGCGCGGGCTGGGTTTCTCGCCTACGCGGCCGTGCTGCCGGAGGCTCGAGGGCTGGGCGCAGGTCGCGCGCTGGGGGAGACGATCCTCGCCTGGGGCCGGGACGCGGGCCACCAGGCGATCGCGACCGACTGGCGGTCCACCAATCTCGAGGCCGACGGTGCGTGGCGCAGGCTGGGCTTCCGGCCAACGTTCCGGCGCCTGCACCGGACGATTAGCTGATCGCGCGACGTCGACAAGAAAACCCCCGGGCTGGACGGCGGTCCAACCCGGGGGTGCGGTGATCGCGCCGGTGACCGGCCGGCGGGATCGACTACGGCAGCTCGTTCACCCGGTCGGTTCTCGGAGGGGCCACCGGGCTGAAGGCGCCGAAGTAGTTGACGAGGGCTTGCAGGTCGCTGCCGCCGTCGGAGCGCGGGGTGGTGATCGTGCCGAACGTGGTGAAGTTGTCACCGCCATCGGCGAGGAAGTTGTTGACCGTGACGTTGTACATGGCTGCCGGGTCGAGCGCCACGCCGTTGAGCTTCACGTTGCTGATCGTGACCGACGTGCAGTCGCCTGCGGCGATCGTCGTTGCGAGGTCGTAGGTAAATCCCTCCGACACCCCGAGATGCAGGAACGGCCGGCTCGAGCCGATCGGCTGGCACTGCTCCTCGAGCACGGAGATGATCTCGGCGCCCGTCATCGCGTACGTGACCAGCTGGTTGTTGAACGGCTGGAACGTGAACGCCTCACCGTAGGTGACGACGCCGACGCCCTCGCCGGTCGAGTCGGCGTAGGTCAGGTCGGAACGCACGCCACCAGGGTTCATGAGCGCCACCTGGGCTCCGGCCGACGAGGTCGACCACAGCTGCGCATCAGCCACGAGGTTGCCGGCGGCGGATTCGACACCACGGTCGGACCCATCCACGCCGCCCCGGTTGATGTCGGCCGTGATCGTGCCGACCGGGGTCGTGCCGGCCGCATCGTAGAGCGGCTGCCACTTGGCGATGATCGCGGTCTGGCGCCGGTCGGGCTTGAGGTCGGCCTGGACGACGATGTGGTTGGTGGCGGTGCTGAGGTTGCGGCGAACCTCGCCGGACCGCTTGTCGATCATGAGGTTGATCTCGGACACGACGCGGCCATACGAGTAGGCGCTGGTGACGATGCGTGGCTTGCCGGACGGATCGTCCAGCAGGCAGTTGTAGGGCAGGTGGGTGTGGCCGGTGATGACGGCGTCAATCTCCGGATCGAGCGCGGCGTTGATGGCAACGATCGGGCCGGAGATGCCGACACAGGAATCAACGTCGCCGGGAGGCGGCGTCTGTGAGCCGCCCTCGTGGAGGAGCACCACGATCGTCTCGACGCCCTTTCGCTTGAGCTTCGGGACGAGCTTGTTGGCGGTCTGGGCCTCATCGAGGAAGTCCCAGCCGACGATGCCCTTGGCCGCGACCAGGGTATCGGTGGCCTCGAGCGTCATGCCGATGAACCCGATCTTGACGCCGTCGATCTTCTTGATCCAGTACGGCGGCAGCGGGGTCTTGCCCGTGGTCTCGTTGACGACGTTGGCGGCCAGCCACTTGAAGTTGGCGCCACCGTACGGGTCATGCGGGAAGTAGCAGCCGTCGACCGGGTGGCAGCCGCCGTACTGCATCCGGATCAGCTCGGTGACACCCTCGTCGAACTCGTGGTTGCCAACGCTGGACACGTCGAGGTGCATGGCGTTGAGCGATTCCACCGACGGCTCGTCGTGGAACAGTCCGGAGAACGCCGGCGAACCGCCGATCAGGTCGCCCGCGGCGACGGTGAGGCTGTTCTGGTGGCCCTTGCGCAGCATGGCGAGCTCGGCGGCAAGGTACTCGGCGCCGCCGGCGGCGACGCCGTCGATCATGCCGGGCGTGCTGGCTTCCAGGTGGCCGTGGTAGTCGTTGAAGGCCAGCAGCTGGACCGGGACGAACAGCCCTCGTCCGTGTCCGTGGCCATAGCCGGGCGGGTCGGGATGCGTGTTCCGAACAGGTTGGGCGCCCGCGCCGTCGCGGTCGCGGCCACGAGAGCAGGATGCGGCGAGGATCGACAGGGATCGTCGACGTCCGGGGATCATGGGCACGTTCTCCTCCGTCGCATGGGCTGTGTGGTCAGGGGCAGTCCACAGCAGATTGGGATGGTACCCGCCGCCTCAAGCGTCGGCTACCTGTCCCCACCGGCCCGGTGCCAGCACGCACCGCATTCCGCGACACCGGCCATGCGCATCCAGCCCCGGCCCGGGTCGACCGTGTGTCAACGCCGGAGGCGCCAGATCATCTCGGCGGGCCAGCGCCGGGCCCAGGCCAGCGTCTCCGCCCCGCGATAGCTGCTGGTGGCGTCCGGGCCGGGCCGGAGCTCGATCAGGTCCTCGACCATCAGGCCGTTGGCCCGAAACAGCCGGATCCACTCCCCGTACGGCAGCTGGAACGAGATCATGTCGCCGTCATCGATGGCGTGCATCCCGAAGTAGTCGATGACGAGGCGGTCGCTGACCTCGTCGGCGTCGAGCGGCCAGCAGATGGTCGCGATCGGGGTTTCGTGGCTGAACGCGAACAGGCCACCCGGCCGCAGCAGCCGGGCCGCCTCGGGAACGGTCCGATACGGGTCAGCGAAGGTCGTGGCGCCAAAGTCGCAGAACACGATGTCAAAGGACTGGTCGGGCAGCGGCACCGCCTCCGCGCTCCCGCAGATGAGCGGGAACTCGACGCCCGCCGCGGCCATCAGGCGCCCGGCGTGCTCCAGCTGCCGCTCGGAGAGGTCCAGGCCGACCGGTCGTGCCCCGGCTCGGGCCAGCGCAATCGACCATTGGCCGGCGCCGCAGCCGAGCTCAAGGATGTCCCGGCCGACGACGTCACCAAGGACGTGCAGCTCCGCCTCGGGGATCTGGGTGGTGCCCCAGGCCATGCCACCGCTGCCTGAGAGCTGGGCGCCGTGGCGCTCCTGGTACTCGTCGCTGGACGCGTTCCAGGCGGTCCGGTTGCGGATCGCGTGCCCCGACAGGCCCGCGGGAGTGGTGGGTTCATCGGCCATCGGCGCAGTGTAGTCGGCGCCGGACGTACCCTGTTCATCGTGGCTCCCGAGTTCATCTACACCACCTACCGGCTGGGCCGGCACTACCCGCCGGACAAGACCGTGCTCGAGGACATCTCCATCTCGTTCTACCCGGGCGCCAAGATCGGCGTCATCGGGCCGAATGGAGCCGGGAAGTCAAGCCTGCTGCGGATCATGGCCGGGCTCGATGACGGGTTCGTGGGCGACGCGCGGCTCACCCCGGGCTTCAGCGTGGGCTTCCTGTCCCAGGAGCCGGAGCTGGACCCGGCCAAGGACGTCAAGGGCAACGTGCTCGACGGGGTCCGGCCGGTCCAGGACCTGGTCGACCAGTACAACGCCGTGATGGCGAAGTGGTCCGATCCCGCGGCCGACTACGAGGCGATCGGTGCCGAGCAGGCGGCCCTCGAGGACCGGATCGCCGCGGCCGATGCCTGGAACCTGGACCGCAACGTGGACATCGCGATGGACGCCCTCCGCTGCCCGCCGGATGACGCCGCGGTGAGCACGCTCTCCGGGGGCGAACGGCGGCGCGTGGCCCTGTGCCGGCTCCTGCTCCAGCACCCGGACCTGCTCCTGCTCGACGAGCCGACCAACCACCTCGATGCCGAATTGGTGGACTGGCTGGAACGGTTCCTCCAGGAGTACGCGGGCACGGTGGTCGCGATCACCCACGACCGCTACTTCCTGGACAACGTCGCCCAGTGGATCCTCGAGCTGGACCGTGGTCGCGGCATCCCGTTCGCCGGCAACTACTCCGGGTGGCTGGAGCAGAAGCTGGCCAGGATGGCGGTCGAGAGCAAGCAGGTCGATGCCCGCCAGCGGACGCTTGCCCGCGAGCTCGAATGGGTGCGGATGTCGCCCAGGGCACGCCAGTCCAAGGGCAAGGCCCGCCTGTCGGCGTACGAGCAGCTGCTGGCCGACGCCAGCGACGAGAAGACGGTGGCCCGCGAGCTGGAGATCGCCATCCCGCCCGGCCCGCGCCTTGGCGACTCGGTGATCGACGTGGAGGGCCTGCGCAAGGGCTACGGAGACCGGCTGCTGATCGAGAACCTGACCTTCAGCCTGCCGCGCTCGGGGATCGTCGGGATCATCGGCCCCAACGGCGCCGGCAAGACCACGCTGTTCCGGATGCTCGTCGGGGAGGAGGCGCCGGACGCGGGCACCATCGAGGTGGGGAGCACCGTCAAGCTGTCCTACGTGGACCAGGGCCGCGACGAGCTGCGGGCGGACCGGACGGTGTTCGAGGAGATCACCGACGGCGTGGAGGTCGTGCGCGCGGGGCCTCGCGAGGTGCCGGCGCGGGCCTACGTGTCCAGCTTCAACTTCCGCGGGACCGACCAGCAGAAGCTCGTGGGGACGCTCTCGGGTGGCGAACGAAACCGCGTCCACCTGGCCAAGCTGCTGCAGACGAGCGGCAACGTCCTGCTCCTCGACGAGCCCACCAACGACCTCGACGTGGACACGCTCCGCGCGCTCGAGACGGGCCTCGAGTCCTTCCCCGGATGCGTGGTGGTCATCAGCCACGACCGGTGGTTCCTGGACCGGATCGCGACGCACGTCCTCGCCTTCGAGGGCGACAGCCAGGTCCGCTGGTTCGAGGGCAACGTCAGCGATTACGAGGCGTTCCGGCACCGGGAGCTGGGCGCTGCTGCCGACCAGCCGCACCGCATCCGGTACAAGCGTCTCGCCGGCTGACGCTCAGGGTGCGTCGCCGGTCGGCGGGACTCGCGGGTATCCCAGCTCGTCCATCCGTCGCCCGAGCAGGCGCACCAGCCAGGCAGCCTGTCCTCGGCCGATGCTGGCGCGCCAGCGGTCCGCGGCGCCGGCATCGAAGCCCGACTGGCCCAGCTGCGTGCCTCGCGATGTGACCTGCTGCTCCAGCATGGCGGGCTCGGGGTCGATCCCCAGGAACGCGCACAGGCCGTCGACCGTGCGAGCGGGCGCCTGGGCCAGGTCCTCGAACCGCACCAGCCGGTAGGCGGCCGGGTACCGGCGCGTCAGCCGGCGGTGGTGGCGGACGGCACCGGCCCACGCCCAGGCGGTCTCGAGCAGGACAAAGCCACGGAACAGCGGTGGCAGCCTGACCAGCCAGCGGTAGGGGAGCGCGGTGGGGGTCTCGAGCCGGCGCCGGAGCTCGGACACGAAGACCGCGCGCGGATCCCGGATCATGTGCACAACCCGCCCGCCCGGGTACCACCCGAGCAGCGTGTCCACGAACGCGACATGCGCGGGGGTCTTCTCGCCCGGGATCACCTTGCCCTTGGTGTCCGCGTACGTTCGCAGCAACGCATGGAACTGCCCCTGGTCCGTGCGGGGCGCGGCCCGCAACCGGCGCCCGAGCTCCTTGCGCGGCACCGATCGCTTGAGCCAGCGCCAGAACGGCGACACGGGTCGAAGCCGGGTTCCGTGCTGGAACGCCGGCGAGTAGATGCGGCGCACGATGCGGCTGATCGTCTCGTCGTCGCCGAGATCCCCCTCACGGCGGAACAGGTCCCGATAGCCGCCGCCGGGCAGGAGGTGGCCGAGGTAGTGGTTCTCGGGAGCGACTCCCACGCGGGAGTGGCTGTTGAGCACGTTGCGCATCAGCGTCGTGCCGCTCCGGCTCACCCCGACCACGAAGATGGCCTCGGGTTCCGCCGCGTGTTCCTGGTCGCCCACGGGCCGGAGAGTACACCGCGCCGCACCGCGAGCCTCGGTGACGGTACCGTAGCGCGGGGCTGGTTCCCGCACGTGGAGGGATGCATTGGACGGATCGGCGAGCGCGATCATCACGGCCGCCCTGGTCCTGTACTCGATCGGCGTGTGGAGCGAGCGCCTGGGTGGGCGGCTACGGCCCTGGCACCTCGGGTTCTTCTACCTGGGTCTCCTCTGCGACACCATCGGGACCGGGATGATGGTCGATTTCGCCGGCGGACTGACCTTCGACGTGCACGGGATCAGTGGCCTGCTGGCGATCCTGCTGATGCTGGTGCACGCGGTCTGGGCGACGATCGTCCTGGTCCGCCGGGACGAGGTGTGGATCCGCAAGTTCCACCGCTTCAGCCTCGTCGTGTGGGCGATCTGGCTGATCCCGTACTTCAGCCCGATGGTGTTCGCGATCGCCACGCGCTGAGGAAGGGACGAGCGTCAGCCCGGCGTCGGCGCTTCGCGGGTCTCGTCACCGGGATCGGTCGTCGCGAGCGCCGCTCCGATCTCGCCGGCATAGGCGCGGATCGCGTCCCAGTCCCGGAAGTCGCCGATCGGGTGGGTCAGGAGGACCTGGGAGTCGATTGGGGCATTCGCTGCCAGTCGCCCGCCAAACGTCCGGTGGTCACGCACCCCGAGGCCGTGCGTGATCTCCGCCGCGTGGGCGGAGATCGGGAGCCGGGCGCGAGCAAGCTGCTCGTCGAGCGGGCCGCTGCTCCACAGCCAGAGTGGCCGGGCGGCGAGCGCGTCCCGGAAGCGATCGACGAACCGTCGCGCGTCCCGCTGCCAGTGGGCAGCATAGATCGCGCTGCCGAGGACGACCGCGTCCCAGTCGTCGAGGCTGCTGACCTGGCGGACCGGATGGGCGGCGGCTTGATGGCCGCGGTCACGGAGCACGGCGGCAATGGCTTCGGCGACCTCGGCATTCGAACCAAGCTTGGTGGCGTAGGCAACGAGGACGCGGGCTGGCACGGGATCCCCTTGACAATGGCCCACCAGGCGGCGATGGGCAGGTTGCCAATCTTGCCCGAAAGGCGGCATCGGTGCAGCGGCGCACCGGGGATGACGCGCACGGACCGGCGGGAAACCCGCCGGTCCGTGGGTCGCGTGTCCGGGCTGGGCGCCCGGGCCGGATCAGATGGTGACGCGCACCGGGTTCGTGGCGGTCCCTCCGGCCGCCGGTTGGCCCGACATGAACCACTGGCGGAACCTTGCCGGGAACGGGGCGGCCAGCACGCCGTCGAGGCCGTAATACCGGCCGGCGCCGAGGCCTGCGATGGCGAGGCAGACAACCATGTAGGTGAGGTGCTGGTTCACGATGCCGTTGCTGAACTCCCAGGCGGCGAAGAAGAACAGCAGCATCATCAGGGAACCCATGATCGCGGCGAACCGGGTGAGCGCGCCCAGGATGAGGGCGATGCCGATCCCGATCTCACCGGCGACGACGAGGAAGTTGACCACCGTCATCGCACCCGCATTCTGGGACAGGCTGACCCAGAACTCGTGGGTCGGGTTGTAGATGGTGCCGGGATCGGCGGTTCCGGTGACGAACGGCCAGCCAAGGCTGCCGCCGGTGGCGTGCGCGAGGAAGCCTGCCGCCGAGAAGCCGGTCAGCAACTTATCGATGCCCGCCCACAGGAAGATGATGCCGACCAGCACGCGCAGCAGCGCGATGCCCGCCATGTGGAGCTTGTTCGTGACTTGCACGGGACGCTGTACCTCCGGACCCTTCCGTCCGGCGACGGACGCCGGCGGCCCTCATGCGGGGTCCTGACTGGCACCCATGACGGGGCCCGGACCTCGGGCTCTGCTGGGGGCCGCATGGCATGGTACGGGCAGGCCATTGGGAGGACAACTGGTCGCCCTTCTCGAGCGGCGCAGGTCGTAGGCTTGGCCGGTGAGCGACACGACCGACCGCCTGGTCCCCGCCGATCCTCGCGTCGATGCGCCGTCCGCGGCTTCCCGTCTCCGGGCCTGGCTCGCGGCAGCTCCGCCGGATGGCGCGAGCCCGGCCGACCTCCGCACGGTGGAGGTCCTTGGCCTCCGGCTTCCGCTCCGCGCCACGGTGGCGGTCCTGGCCGTGTCGCTCATCCTGCTGCTCGACTATCACGGACGGATTGACGGGTTGGTCGAGGCCGTCCTGGGGCCGTTTGGAGAGGGGACCGCCTCGGCCAAGCGCGTCCAGTCGCTGGGCCGCCTCATCCTCGAGGGCCTCGTTCCCCTGGCGCTGGTCGTGTTCGTGCTCCGGGACCGGCCCTCCCGCTATGGGCTGCGGCTCGGGGACTGGCGGGCGGGGGCCGCGGTCGCCGTTGGGGGGTGTGCGGTCATGACGCCCGTGGTCGTGGCGCTCGTCCACCTGCCGGCGTTTGCGGCCTACTACGCGCCCCAGGCGGCATCGCCGCTCGACGTTGGGCTCACCACCGCCCTGGAGGTCATCCCGGCCGAGTTCTTCTACCGCGGGTTCCTCCTGTTCGCCCTGCTTCGCGTCGCGGGCCCGATCGCCGTCGTCATCGCCACCCTGCCATTCGCCTTCGTGCACCTCGGCAAGCCGGAGCTCGAGACCCTGAGCACGCTCGGCGGGGGGCTCCTCTACGGCTGGCTGGACTGGCGCACCGGCTCCGTGCTGTGGAGCGGGCTTGCCCATACCTGGATCCTGGGGGTCGCGGTCGTGGCCGCGGGTGCGATCGGCGGCGGCCCTGCCGGCTGAGCCGCGTCCGGCATCTACCGCCAGGTCGCCGTATGCTCGGCGGCATGCCCCGCGATGACGCTCCCCCCGAGCTGACGGCGCTTGCCGATGCCCGTGCCGCGGCGCGCCGTGCCCGCGACTGGGCGACCGCGGATGCCCTCAAGTCGCGCATCGAGGAGGCCGGCTGGAAGGTGATCGACTCGGGCTCGTTCTACGACCTCGAGCGCGCGTCCGCGCCGGATCTCGAGACCGACGGGATCGTGCGCTACGGATCCAGCGCATCGGTCCCGTCGCGGCTCGCGGAAGCGCCGGTCGGCGTGGCCACCGTCCTGCTCGTCGTCAGCGACGGGCCGCACGATCTTGCCCGCGCCGTCGGGGGACTCGCGGCCCATGCGCCCGACGGCACCCGCGTCATCGTGGTCGCCAACGGGGCGTCCGACGACATCGAGGCGCTGGCGGGTGCGCTGGACGCCGCGGATCCGGGGGCCCCGGGCGTGATCACCGACGTGGTTCGCACCTCTGCGCGACTGGGCTGGGCGGCGGCGCTCAACGCGGGCATCCGGCGCGCCACAGCGCCGGTCGTCGTGGTCCTCGATCCGTCGATCGAGGTGAAGGGCGACCTCGTGTCTGCCCTGGCCAGCGCGCTGGAGGACCCCACGGTCGCCGTTGCGGGCCCCTTCGGGCTCGTGTCGGAGGACCTGCGGGACTTCCACGCCGCCCCGCCGGGCTCGTTGGACGTGGACGTCATCGACGGCGTCGCCTTCGCGTTCCGCCGGGCGGACTATGTCGAACGTGGTCCGCTCGACGAGCATTTCGCGTCCAGCGAGAGTCTCGACGCATGGTGGAGCCTCGTGCTCCGCGACGTGGCCGACGATGCCGACGAGGCAACGGAATCCCGCCGGGCGGTCCAGGTCGGCTCCGGCCTCGTCGAGCGGCACCCTCGGTCGGATCCGGAAGGACCGTCGCAGCCCGATCAGGAGCGGCTCGCTCGCCGGAACCGGTACCGCCTCCTCAAGCGGTTTGCCACCCGTCGCGACCTGCTGGTGGGCAGCGGGCCCGCCGGCTGAAGGGACAACCCGGCCGGCAATCTGGGGCGGATCGCCCCAACGCGGCCCAGATCGCCCCAACGCGGCCCTAACGAACGACGCGACCGCTCGTTATCAAGTCAGAGGCCTCGCAGACATCATCGTTCCCCCGGCGGTGTGGTACGGCGAGGCCTCTTTTCTATTCCCGGCACCGGCGAGGCGCGCAAACCGGCCTCACCGGTGTCCGCCCGTATACTCCCGCCGTGCGAGCCTGGACTGAGACGGACATGACCGATGCTGGTCCCGTCGTGCCGCCCTCGCGCCGGCGCCGCGTGGTCGTCGGGGCGATCGCCATCCTGGTTGCGGCTGGGCTGGTGGTCACGGCCTGGCCGGGCGCCCCGGTGTCGGTGGCCCCGACCCCCGCGGCTGCCGCGGACCCGGACTCGGTCACGATCGTGGCCGGGGAGCCGGCGTCGATCGACCCCGCCAAGCACGGCGACCTGGGCAGCGCGTCCTACGTCAGCCAGCTGTACGAGACGCTGACCGCCGTCGGCCCCTCCCTGGGGATCCGCCCCGCGCTGGCCGAGTCGTGGACGGTCACCGACGAAGGCCGGCTCGTCACCTTCACGCTGCGCCCCAACCTGGTGTTCAGCGACGGCTCGCCGCTCCGGGCCAGCGATGTCGTGCACTCCTGGCAGCGCCTGTTCCTGCCGGGCGATCCGTCGCCGCTCGCATCCCTCGTCGCCGACATGCGGGGCGCCCGCGAGCTGCTGACCGGGCAGAGCCGGGACGTGACGACGCTGGGCGTCCGGGCCGAGGATGACCGGACGGTCGTCGTGGACATGGTGCGGGGTGGGGGAGACCTGCCGGCAATCGTGTCCGGGGCGCCGTTCGCCGTTGTGCCGTCCTCGGTGGGAGACGCAGAGATCATCCCGCACCCCGGGACGCTGGTCGGCAGCGGCGGCTACACGCTCGAGGGCGTCGATGCCGACGCCTTCACGCTCAAGGCCAACCCCAACTACTGGGCCGGCAAGCCGGCGATCGGGACGGTCCGGATGCTGACGACCCTCAACGGGGGCAGCCCGGTCGACGCCTTCGTGGCCGGCGACGTGGATGTGACCGGGATCGGTTACTACGACGCGGGATGGATCGCGTATGACAAGGCCATCGGGCCGTCGCTGCGCTCGGACCCGTCCCTGTCCGTGACCTACTACGGGTTCGAGACCCGCCGGCCGCCGTTTGATGACGCCCGCGTCCGCGAGGCGTTCGCGATGGCCGTCGACTGGCGCCGGCTCGCGGCGCTTGATGAGCCCGGCTCGTCCGTGCCCGCGACGAGCCTCGTCCCGGTGGGGATCCCCGGGACCCCGGAAGGGGAGTACCTGCCCGCGTTCGACCCCGCCGGGGCTCGCGCGCTGCTCGCCGAGGCCGGCTACGCGACGGGCGCCGATCTCGGCCCGGTCTCGTTCATCGCCAATGGCGGGGGGTACGACGGCGGCGTGATGGCCATGCTCGAAGAGAACCTTGGCGTCGACGTCCAGTACGCGGTGATGGAGTTCAACACCTACCAGGCGCGCCTCGCGACGGACCCCCCCGACATCTGGAGCCTGACCTGGGTCGCCGACTACCCGGGACCGAATGACTTCCTCGGCGTGCTGCTGGGCACTGGGTCCACCGCGAATGAGGGTGGCTGGTCCTCCCAGCCGTTTGACGATGCCATCGCCGCCGCGACATCGGCCAGTGATGCGGCAACCGCCACCGCTGCCTATGCCCGGGCGCTCGCGATCGTCCGCGACGAGGCTCCCGTGGTGCCGGTGACCTACGGAACGTCGTTCTCGCTGGTGCGCGATGGCCTGCTCGGGGCGTCGACCAGCGGCACCGGCATCCTGCGGCTGGCCGGCCTCGCCTGGGGCTCGGCGCCGTGAGCCACATGCTGGCGATCCGTGGCCGGGCGGGGCGCCTCGCGAGGGTCGCGGCGGCGCTCGTGGCGGCGACCGCGCTCCTGCTGCCGGCCGCCGCGCCGGCGTTCGCGGCCGGCGTCACATTCGGGCAGGCGGAGGCGGAGGTCACCTACGGCGAGGGCATCACCTTCACCATCCCGATCACCGTCAGCGGGCCGCTCGAGCGGGTGGAGATCCGGCTTCGCTACCCGGGCAGCCTCGGACCGTTCATCGAGGAGATCGCGGTGCCGGCCGCAGGCCCGCAGACCCTGACCTACCGCCTGGACGCGACTGGCAGCGGTCACGTCGTGCCCAACACCCCGATCGTGGTGACCTGGGCCGTGCTCCCCGCGGGAGCCGATGCGCCCGTTCTCTCCGAGCCGCAGACCGTCCTCTACGCCGACACCGACCACGACTGGCAGAGCCTCCAGGGGGACCTCGTGACGGTCCACTGGTACGCCGGCACCGAGGCATTCGCCCGCAAGGCGCTCAAGATCGGCGACGAGGCCGTCCGGCAGACCGCGGACCTGCTGGGCGTGACCGAGACGGAGCCGGTGGACTTCTTCATCTACGGAGACCAGGCGGCGTTCCGGACCGCGCTCGGACCGGGGACCCGGGAGAACGTCGGCGGGCAGGCGCACGCCGACATCCGGACCCTGTTCGCCCTGATCTCGCCGGGCGCGATCGACGACAGCTGGGTGGGGATCGTCATCCCGCATGAGCTGGTGCACCTGGTGTTCGACACGGCGGTCAGCAACCCCTACCGCTTCCCGCCGCGCTGGGTCAACGAGGGGCTGGCGGTGTACCTCTCGGAGAGCTACGGCCCGGTGGACCGGAACCTCGTCGCGGACGCCGCGGCCAGCCGCGAGCTGCTGCCGCTCACGGCGCTGACGGGCCAGTTTCCGACCGAGCCCGACAAGACCTACCTCGCCTACGCGGAATCCGTCTCCGCCATCGATCATCTCGTCCGGAGCTCGAGCCAGGACGCGCTGCTCACGCTGATCACGTCGTACAAGGACGGGCTCACCGACGACGAGGCCTTCGACCGAGCGCTGGGCATGGACGTCGCGGGGTTCCAGGCGGGCTGGCTGGAGGAGCTGGGCGCCGACGTGCCGCAGCCGTACGGGCCGGTGGCCAATCCTCCAGGACCGGTGCCGCCCGGATGGGGCGAGGCGACCGCGCCGCCGCCGGCCGCGCCGCGTGGGGACCTCGGCCCGGTCTTCGCGGCCATCGGCGGGGTGGTGCTGGTGGTGCTCGTGGCCATGGTGCTGGCGCGGCGGCGTACGGCCCTGCAATGAGTGCGCTGGTGGCGCGCGCGCGCGCCGTCCCAAGCTGGCAGCTCACGCTCGGGATCGCGCTGATGGGCCTTGGCTTCCTCGTGGCCGCGCAGCTCGCCTCCGAGGGCCCGCGCATCCGGTACACGTCGCAGGAGCGCACGCCGCTGGTGGAGACGGCCCTGGACCTCCAGGCCCAACAGGAGAGCCTCAAGGCGGGGATCCTGCAGCTCCGGGAGGAGATCGCCGGCTACGAATCGGCCGGCGAAGGGGGCGCTGCCGTGACCCAGGACCTCAACCGCCAGCTCGAGCAGGCGAAGATCGCCGCGGGGCTGGCCGCGATGACGGGGCCCGGGCTGGTCATCCAGCTGGAGGACTCGACCGTCCCCGTTCCCGAGGACGGCAACGAGCGCGACTACGTGGCTTCCGGCGCGGACGTGCTGGTGGTGGTGGAGGAGCTGTGGCTCGCCGGCGCGGAATCGGTCGCGGTCAACGGCGAGCGGATCGCCGCGACCACGTCGATCGTGGACATCGGCGGGTCGGTCCTGGTCAACTCGGCGTATATCGCGCCCCCGTACCAGATCGCGGCCATTGGACCGGCGGACATGTTCGACCGCCTCACATCGTCCCCGGGCTTCGTGGACTTCATCCGTGCCCGCTCGGAGACGTTCGGGATCGGCGTTGGCTACGCGGAGCAGGCACAGGTCGACATCCCCGCCTACGCGGGCGTCGTCAACCTTCGTCACGGCATCGTCCTCCCCGACGCCTCGCCCGGGCCCGGCGGTTCGCCGTCCACGAGCGGGGCCCAGTGATGCGCCGCCGGTCCAACATGCTCTCGTTCGCCGCGGTCCTGTTCCTGCTCGGGTTCCTGGTGGTCGTCCAGCTCCGGTACAACGCCGCGGACAATGGGTTGACCGGTCTCTCCGTCCAGGAGCTGGGCGAGCTGGTGGCCAACCTGACGACCCGCAACGACCAGCTGCGCGACGAGATCCGGGTCCTCGAGGCGCAGCGCGCGGCGGTTGCCGGCGCGGTGGAAGGCGGCGACACGTCGGCCGTCCAGATCCGTGCCGATCTCAACCGGATCCGCGGCTGGTCCGGCGCGCTGGGCGTGGCGGGCCCCGGCGTGCGTGTCGTGATCGAAGGATCCCTGCCCGGCGACGGCGTGGAGCTCCTGCTCAACGAGCTGCGCAACGCGGGGGCCGAGGCGCTCTCGGTCGGGGAGATCAGGCTTGTGCCCGGGGTCGTCGTCACCGGACCCGCGGGCAACCTGGTCGTGGGCGGCAGCCCGCTGGCCGACCCCGTCGAGATCCGGGCGGTCGGGCAACCCGAGCCCCTGGGCGGCGCGCTGGCCCGCCCCGGTGGACCCATCGCCCAGCTGGCGGCGCGCTACCCGGACGTCGTCGTCACCGTGAGCGTGGAGGACCGGCTCGACCTGCCGCCGACGGACCGCGACCTGGGTCCGACGCTCGGGACGCCGCGCCTCTGAGCGTGTCGGCGGGCTCTGCTACTCTCGGGCCGATGTCAGGCCATCCCGTCGTGGAGCTCTACCTCGGCGACCTCATCCGGCTCAGGCGTCGCCACCCCTGTGGCGGTGACACCTGGCTCGTCGATCGCCTCGGCGCCGACATCGGCCTCCGCTGCGAGACCTGCGGCCGTCACGTGCTCCTGGACCGGCCGGTGCTGGAGCGCCGGATCGCGTCGTTCGTGCGGCGCGGGGATCCCGCGATCAGCGCCGCGGTGACCCCGGTGCGCCAATGATGGCGCCGCCGGCCGGGACCCTCACCGGGGAGCCCGGCCCGGACGGAGGCCCGGAGACCGCCGGGGCGTTCGAGGTCTTCCGCAATCGCCCGTTCCTGCTGCTCTGGCTCAGCCAGGTGTTCACGCAGATCGGCGGCAACATGGTGCTGTTCGGTCTCACCGTCATCGTGCTCGAGACGACGCGCTCGAACACGGCGGTCAGCTTCCTGATCCTGACCTTCCTCGTTCCCGCTGTCCTGTTCTCGGCCGTCGCCGGCGTGTTCGTGGACCGCTTCGACCGGCGGTTGGTCCTCGTGGCGACCAACCTGATCCGCGCGGCCATGTTCGTGGTCCTGTGGTTTGCCGGCGACTTCCTGCTCATCCTGTTGCTGCTCAACGCCGCGATCTCGACCGTGACCGTGTTCTTCGCCCCCGCCGAGGCGTCGATGATCCCGCAGCTGGTGCCGCGGCGGCAGCTGATCACGGCGAACGGCGTGTTCACGCTCACCCTCAACGCCGCGTTTGCCGTTGGCTACGCCCTGCTCGGGTCGATCGTGGTCACCCTGGTCGGCCCGCAGGGGCTGATCCTGGTCGTTGCCGGGTTCTTCCTCGTGGCCGCGCTGTTCTGCTGGTGGCTGCCCCCGGCACCGCCGACCGCGAGGACGGCATCAGCCGCGGACGCGGAGCACCACAACCTCCTTGACTCGGACGCCGGCCGGGCGATCGGCTCGACGTTCGACCAGCTGCGCGAAGGCATCGGGTTCATCCGCGAGAACCGGGCCATCACCTGGTCGCTGGTCTACCTCGGGATTGCCGCCTCGCTGGTCGGCGTGCTCGGCGTGCTGGGGCCGGACTTCGCGATCAAGTCCCTGGGCCTCGAGGCCAAGGACTTTGCCGTGGTCGTGCTGCCCCTGGCGTTCGGCATCGTGACCGGGATCCTGTTGCTCAACTCGTTCGGGCACCTTGCGCCCCGGCGGCGGATCATCGAGGGCGGCCTGATCGCCCTGGGCATCTTCGTGTTCCTGATCGTCGGGGTGGGACCCTTGTCGCGGTTCCTGCAGTCGGCCGAGGCGGCCGCCGGCCTCGTGTCGCTGGCCGACTTCACCTCGCTGCTGGCCCTGGTGGTGTTCATCGCGCTGCTCGCCGGTGTCGCCTATGCGTTTGTCGCCATCCCCGCCCAGACGCAGCTCCAGGAGGAGATCCCCACCGACGTGCGGGGCCGGGTGTTCGGCGTGCTGAACATGCTCGTTTCCACGTCAAGCCTGGCGCCGATCGTGATCGTCGGGCCGCTGTCGGACCTCCTGGGGACCACGAACGTCCTGTACTGCGTCGCGATCGCCATCACCCTGAGCGGGGTCCTCTCGATCATCCGCCGCGGCCCGCTCAAGCCCGCCGAGGCGCGCCAGACGGCCACCGGGCCGATGACCCCTGCCGGCCTCGATCCCGTGGCGGTGGCCACCGCAGCCGAGGTGGAGGCGGGCGAGCGTCGTGCGGCGCTCAAGTCCGCCGACGAGGCGACGTCGGCGGCGATGGGACGAGGCGACCCGGCGGAGGACGAGTAGGGCATGTCGCGCGCCGGAGGTCTGGTCATCACCGGGAGGATCGCCACGCTGGCCGGTGACCGGGGCCCGGGCTGGGTCGAGGCGATCGCGATCGACGGAGGACGGGTCGTCGCCGCGGGGTCACCGGCGAAGGCAGCGGCGGCCCTGGGCGCCGGTGCCGCTCGCCTCGCGCTGGCGCCCGACGAGGTCGCCATCCCCGGCCTGACAGATGCGCACCTCCACCTCGCCGAGGCCGCGCTCGCCCGGGCCCGGGTGCAGCTCGAAGGGACGAGCTCCATCGACGCGCTCGTGGCTCGGGTGCGGGCTGCCGCGGACGTGCGCACGGATCCCGGCGCATGGGTCGAGGGTGCCGGATGGGATGCCGACACGCTCGGCCGGTGGCCCACGGCGGACGACATCGAGCGTGCGGCGCCCGGGCGCCTGGTGGCGATCTGGGCCCACGATCACCATGCGCTGCTGGCCAGCCGGGCCGCGCTGTCCGCCGCCGGGATCGATGACCGGACGCCGGATCCGGACGGGGGCGTCATCCGACGCGACGCCCATCGGCACGCGACGGGGATCCTCCATGAGACGGCGGCGGCCATGGTCGCGAGGCTGGCGCCCCCGGCCACCGAAACCGAGGTCGCCGACGCGCTCCTGCCGCTGGTCGGCGAGCTCCTGGCGCTGGGCGTCGTCGCCGTGCATGACCCGGGAGGGCTCAGCGAGCGCACCGACCTCGGCGGGTCGCTGGCCGCGTACCGCTCCCTCGCGGCGGCGGGGTCCCTCGCGATGCGGGTCCACGCCTGCGTGCGGCCCGGGCAGCTGGAGGCGGCTGGGGAGGCGAGGTGGCGCAGCGGTGCGCCGATCGGCCCGGACCCCCTGGGCCGCCTGCGCCTGGGCTGGCTCAAGACCTTCGCCGACGGATCGCTCGGGTCGCGCACGGCGGCGCTGCTCGCGCCACTCGAGCGCGCCCCGGACGAGCCCCAGCCGCCAAACGACGGCTTCGGCGTCTGGATGACGCCGCCCGACGAGCTGCGCCGGCAGGCCGGCCTTGCGGCCGGCCTCGGGATCACCACCCAGGTCCACGGGATCGGGGATGCCGCGGTGCGGGCCGCGCTGGATGCCCTGGCGCCGACGGTGGGCCGGACGGCGCTGATGCCCAGGGTGGAGCACGCGCAGCTCGTCGATCCCACGGACATCCCGCGGTTTGCCGGGCTCGGGATCGCGGCCAGCATGCAGCCCGTCCACCTGCCGGTCGGACGCCGCGAAAGCCCGGCGGCTGTGGGGCCCCCGGGCCGACGCGTGGACCTTCGCGCTGGGCGCGCTCGACCGGGCCGGTGCCGTCATCGCGTTCGGCACCGACGCGCCGGTGGAGCCGGTTGACCCATGGCCGGGTCTGTCCTGTGCGGTGACCCGCGCCGCTCCCGGCTGGCCAGCGGGGATGCCGCCGCTTGGCCCCGGTCACGCGCTCCCGTTGTGGCGAGCCATCCGCGCCGCGTGTCTCGATCCCGCGCTGACGGCCGGCGAGCACGATCGCGGGAGGCTGGTCCCAGGGCACCGGGCGGATGTCGTGGTGCTGTCGTCGGCGGCGGTGGCCGAACCGGTCGAGGTCGGCGGCCCGCTGTGGGGCGCCCGCCCCAGACTGGTCCTGGTGGACGGCGAGGTCGTGTCGGAGCGATAGCGGGCCGGCGGGCGCTCAGCCGCGGCCTGTTGGCCGGCGCTCAGCCGTCCAGCGTGGCCTTCGCCTCGGCAAACAGCCCGTTGAGGATCCGCGAGGTGGACGGGAACGCGTGGATCGTTTCCGCGAGCACATCCACCGGCACGCGGGCCTTGATCGCGAGCACGCACTCGTGGATGGCCGCGGAGGCGTCCGGGCAGGCCATCGCGGCCCCCACCAGCTCCCGCGTGGCCCGGTCAACGACGATGGTCACGTGCCCGGTCTCGGCCTCGACGGAGAACCCCTTGGCGGTCTGCGGGAACGCCGCCACGCACTCGAAGGCGTCGAGGCCCCCGGCCAGCGCCTGGTCCAGCGTCACCCCGACCGACGCGGCCTCGGGATCCATGTAGGTGGCCCGGGGCAGCGCGCGGTAGTCGGGAACCACGTCCTCGCCCAGCGCCATCCGGACCACGAGCTCGCCCTGGTAGTGCGCCTGGTGCGTATGGAGCTCCGGGCCGGCGGGGTCGCCGGCGATCCACAGGCCGTCCGCCAGGCGGAGCGAGCCATCACGCTTGTAGGCATCGGGGCCGGAGACCTGGACGCCGTAGTGCTCGAGACCGAGATCGCCCAGCGGGAACGCCCGGCCGACCGCCAGCAGGATGGCATGGCCCTCGGCGGTGGAGCCGTCAGAGAGGTCGATCACGTGGGCGCCGTCGCGGCCCATGCCCGCCCTCGCCCCCACCGCCCGCACACCGGTCCGCACCTCCACCCCGTCCTGCTCCAGCGTGAACCGGATGGTCTCGGCGCTGCGCGGATGCTCCGTGGGGACCAGGCGCGGCCCGGACTGGACGATGGTCACCGGGACGCCGAAACGGGCATACACCTGGGCGAGCTCGCAGCCGGTGGGACCGCCGCCGAGGACCAGCAGGCTGCGCGGGAGCTCGCGCGCCAGGGTCGCCTCGCGGTTCGTCCACGGCTCGGTTGCCGCCAGGCCCTCGATCGGGGGAACCTTGGACGTCGAGCCCACGGCGACCACGACGTTCCGGGCGTGGATCTCGTGGGCGACACCGTCGTGGGCCACCTCGACAACGCCGCGACCCGAGATCCGGCCCGTTCCGCGCCACGTGGTGGCGCCAACGTCGGTCAGCCGGCCGACATGCGAGGTGTCATCGGGCTCCTCGGCGCCGGACGGTCGGTTGACCATGTAGTCCCGTCGCGCCGAGGCGCGCGCCCAGGGATAGTCCGCACCCGAGGCATGTCGCTCCGCCGCATGGAGGAGGGCTTTCGATGGGACGCAACCCACGTGGGGACACGAGCCACCAAACCAGCCGCGGTCCACGATGGCCACGGAGGCGCCCAGCGCCCGGGCCTTGTTGGCGGCTGCCTCACCGGCGGGGCCGGCACCGATCACCACGAAGTCGAGGAGTTTCCATGCCCGACATCGTCACCCGCGAGTCAAGCGGCGCCGCGCTGGCGCCGCGCCTCGTAGAGCAGCACCGCCGCAGCCGTCGAGACGTTGAGGCTGTCGGCGACCCCCAGCATCGGCAGCCTGACGGCGGTCACCGCCGGGTGGTCCCACGCCGCGCCGAGCCCCTCGGCTTCGCTCCCGAGCACGATCGCGATCCCGCCCGTGAGGTCGACATCGGTGTACGGGGCCGCCGCGTCCACCCGGGCGATGACGAGGCGGATCCCCGCGGCCAGCAGCGTGTCACGGACCTCGGGGCTGGCGCCGGCCGCCAGCGGCACGGCAAAGATCGTCCCCAGCGAGGCGCGCACGGCGTTGGGATTGAACAGGTCCGTCCGGGGGTCCGCGGCGACCACCGCGTCCGCACCGGCGCCGTCGGCGCTGCGGAGGACCGCACCCAGGTTGCCCGGCTTCTCGACACCCTCGAGGACGACCACGAGGGGATGCTGCAGGCAGCCCGAGGGCAGCGAGCGAGAGGTCCGGGATCGCCGCCGTCGCCACCACGCCCTCGGAGCGGTCCCCGTAGGCCAGGTGCTCCAGCACAGGGCCCGAGACGCCGATCACGACGGCACCCGATGCCTCGGCCCGCCCCACGGCCGTCGTGCCCGCCGCCGACAGGTGGGCCTCGTCGACGTAGCACTCGACGACCCTCGCGCCGCCGTCGAGCGCGCGCGTCAGCTCGCGCACGCCGTCGATGAGCGTCAGGCCCGCCGCGTCTCGAGCCCGCCGGTCCCGCAGGGCCGCCGTGGCCCGGATCCGCGGGTTCCGGGTGCTGGTGATGGGCGCGTCGGCGTGGGGGGGCGGCATCGACGCCTTCACCGGTGCGGGCCGCGCGCCCAGGCACCCAGCGGCAGCCTGGACCCGAGGCGGCTGTCCACGATCATCGCCTCGCCCTCCGCGGGGACACCGAAGTGCTCGCGGACCAGGGCGCCGAGCCGGTCACCTTCGAAGCCTGGCGTGTGCGCGCTCAGCAGGACCAGCGAGGGACGAGGGCCGGCGAGCGCCGCCAGGTCCGCCAGGAGCGGCTCGAGGTCGGACTCGATCCGCCATGCGCCGTCGCCGTGGCCGTACGTCGGCGGATCGAGCACCACGCCGTCGTAGTGCCGGCCGCGGCGCCGCTCACGCCGCACGAACGCCCGGGCATCGTCCACCAGCCACCGGACCGGGGCGGCCTCGAGACCGGAGAGCTCGGCGTTTCGACGCGCCCAGGCAACCGCGGGCCGGGACGCGTCCACGTGGACGACCCTGGCCCCGGCCTCGGCGCAGGCGAGCGTTGCCCCACCCGTGTACGCGAACAGCGACAGGATCTCGGGTGGCCGCCCAAGGGCCTCGGCGCCGCGTCGCACCTCGCGCCCGAGCCAGGCCCAGGTCTGGACGTGCTCCGGGAAGATCCCCAGCTGGCCACCCGCCGCCGGCCGGCACTCCAGCGTCAGCGCTCCGCCGCGCACCGGCCACGGCAGGATCGGGTCGCCCCGGGCCGGGCCCTTGCGCACCCAGGCGCCCCGCTCCCAACGCAGGTCGGCCCGTGCCCACTCGGCAGGAGGCAGACGCGGGATCCAGTCCGCGACGGGCGCCGGCCGGTCGACGAGGAACGAGCCGAAGCGTTCCAGCCGGCGGCCGCCCCCGCAGTCGATGAGTTCAAGATCGGGCATGGCGTCATCGTCGCACGGACGGAGCGGAGACCGCGGCCAGCCGGGGTGCGGATGGAAGAAGGCCCTTCTCCGGGTGGCGAACGTACTGGGAGGTCCATGACCTGCTCGATCTGCCCAGATCGCCAGAGGATGGGGCTCCGTCCGTCCCTCCGTTGGTTCGTCCCCGCGTACGATGGTGAGGCGTCGCGCCGAGACGCAGGGGCGCCAATGCGGAGACGAGGACATGGCATCCACGCGGATCTCCATCGGGGACGTCGAAGTCATCGGGCTCTCCGACGGAGAGGATCTGATCGCTTCACCGGCGAGGTACTTCCCGACCGTCCCGGATGCCGCCTGGGAACCGTACCGCCGGCTCTACCCGGACCTGTTCCTGACCCCGACGGCATTCAGCTGGAGCTTCTTCTGCTACGTGCTGCGGGCGCGCGGCCTGACCCTGCTCGTGGATGCAGGCATCGGGCCCGCCGATACACCGGAATCTGCTCCTCCACAACACGAGCGGGCGGCTGCTTGCGGAGTTGGCGGCGGCCGGTGTGCGACCCAGGGATGTCGACTTCGTCCTCCTGACGCACCTCCACGGCGACCACGTCGGGTGGTGCGTCTCTGATCGCGATGGCGAGCGTGGGCCGACCTTCGGCCGCGCGCGCTACCTCGCGCACGAGGCGGATTGGAAGGCGTTCTCGGCTCCTGAGGATCCATCCATTGCCGCCTACGCATACGTCGGCGACATGCTCAGACCCCTCGAGACCGCGGGCCAGCTGGAACTGGTCTCAGGGATGGGTCGGACAGTCACCCCTGACGTGGACCTGGTCCATTGCCCTGGCCATACACCCGGGAGCATGGCAGTCACGGTTTCGTCGGCCGGGGGAGCCGGGCTGTTCTGGGGGGACGCGATGGCTCACCCGGCGCAGCTCAACGAGCCCGGGTGGGACTACGTCTTCGATGTCGACAAGGCGCAGGCTCGGCAGAGTCGAAGACAGCTGGTCGAGCGGCTCGACAGGCCAGGAGTGGTCATGGGCGCGGGGCATTTCGGCCTGGGCCAGCTCGTCCTCGACAACGGAGCCCCGAGGTGGGTCGCGGTGCCGGCCTCTCCGTAGGCGCCCGGTGGCCCTGCCGCGCCCGGCCACCTCATGCATTACACTCACTCACCGCGACCCAGCGATGGGCCGCGCACGCACAGGGGCGATTAGCTCAGCTGGTTAGAGCGCATGCTTGACATGCATGAGGTCACTGGTTCGAGTCCAGTATCGCCCACCACATCGCGTCGACCGGGACACGCCCCGTCCACAGCCCGCCAGAGCGTTGCGATCATCGGCTGAGAGTCGCAACCGGGCACCGGGGATGAGGGCACCACCCGTGAGCGGCCGGCGAACCGGCCCGGGATCCGCCCGTTAGCGCGGCACGAGAGCGCGACGCCGGGCCGTCCGGCGGCGCGAAGGCGGGTGGAACCGCGAGAGGTCTGAACCTCTCGTCCTGTCGGGACGAGAGGTTCTGTGATTCCAAGGGAGCGGATGTGATGGCAGAGGACAAGGCAGCCGCCGCCGGTGGCGCGGCAGTGGTGGGTGAGGAGGAGCTCGACTTCGACGCCCCGGACCGGGGCTCGGCGGACGAGCTGCTCGACGCGGGGGCTCACGCGCCCATCGACGCCATGCGCCACTCGACGGCACACGTCATGGCCGAAGCGGTGCTCGACCTGTTCCCGGGCGCTCGCCTGGGGATCGGGCCGGCGATCGACAACGGCTTCTACTACGACTTCGAGCTGCCCCGGGCGCTGACGCCCGACGACCTGTCCGCGATCGAGGGCCGGATGCGGCAGTCCATCGCCGCGGACCACGCCTTCGTGCGCAAGGAGGTCCCGTTCGGGGACGGCCGGGCGCTCGAGGAGTCGCAGGGCCAGCCGTTCAAGGTGGAGATCCTCGACGACCTCGCGCGCAAGGCATCCGAGGCCGGCACCGAGATGCCGCCGACGACCTTCTACGAGCACGGTCCGTTTATCGACCTGTGCAAAGGCCCGCACGTGGCCTCCACGGGCCAGATCGGCCCGTTCAAGCTGCTCACGGTTGCCGGCGCGTACTGGCGTGGGGACGAGAAGCGCCCGATGCTCCAGCGCATCTACGGGACGGTCTGGGAGACCCAGGACGAGCTGGACCTCTACCTCGCCCGGCGGGAGGAGGCGAAGAAGCGCGACCACCGCAAGCTGGGCGTGCAGCTGGACCTGTTCAGCTTCCACGACGTGTCGCCGGGCTCGGCGTTCTGGCACCCGAAGGGCCAGCGCATCTGGCGCACGCTCGAGGCCGCCATGCTCGAGCTCCAGGAGCGTCGCGGCTACCAGGAGGTCTCGACGCCGATCCTCGTGTCGGAGCGGCTGTGGCGCCAGTCGGGTCACTGGGACCACTACGCCGACAACATGTTCATCGTCGACTCCGAGGGGCAGAAGTTCAGCCTCAAGCCGATGAACTGCCCCGAGTCCACGTTCATCTACCGCTCCCACCTGCGCTCGTACCGCGACCTGCCGCTGCGCTTCAATGAGTACGGTCGGCTCCACCGCAACGAGCGCTCCGGGGCGCTGTCGGGTCTCACGAGGGTCCGGCAGTTCATCCAGGACGACGCGCATGTGTACGTCCGCCCTGACCAGCTCACCGCGGAGATCGAGGCGCTCATCGGCGAGGTCAACGAGGCGTTCGGGTGGTTCGGGCTGGAACCGCGGTTCGCGTTTGCCACTCGCCCCGACAAGGCGATCGGCGACCCTGCCCTGTGGGAGCTCGCCGAGCGCCTGATCAAGGAGGCCCTGGACCGGGTCGGCGGCGACTACGTCATCAAGCCCAAGGACGGCACGTTCTACGCGCCCAAGATCGACATCTACATTGATGACGCCCTGGGCCGTGAGTGGCAGATGGCGACGATCCAGATCGACCTCACGATGCTGCCCGAGCGCTTCGACCTGACCTACATCGACGAGGACGGCCAGCCGAAGCGCCCGATGGCGATCCACCGGGCGATCTACGGCTCCTTGGAGCGGTTCATCGGGATCCTGGTGGAGCACTTCGCGGGCGCGTTCCCGCTGTGGGTCGCGCCCGTCCAGGCGGTGATCATCCCGATCGCCGATCGCCACGTGGGGCCCGCGGGGGAGCTGGCGGCGGAGCTGCGGGCGGCCGGCATCCGGTTCGTCGAGGTCGACGACTCCGACAACCGGATGCAGAACAAGATCCGCCTCGCGCAGGGCCAGAAGGTCCCGTACATGCTGATTCTGGGCGACCGCGAGGTCGAGGCGCGCACTGCATCCGTGCGCCGTCGCGACGGATCCCAGGAGCAGGGCGTCGGATGGGCGGACCTGGCCGCCCGGCTGGGCGAGGAGGTCCGCACCCGGGCCCTGGGGTAGGGGAGTCGGCGGCCGGTATCCGCCATCCGCCTTCACGGGGAGTGAACACTTCGCGGTCGAACGGCCGTCGATGGCTTCCGCCAGTGCGTTCCGTTGACCGATGGTGATCGGCGCCGCGCGAGGCACCGGTGGATCATCCGGTGGTGGCCAAAGCGTTCACTCGGAGTGAACGGCGAGGGGTTGCCGTGCGCGCCAGGGACGCTGGTCGCCGCGCTCGCATCGGGCCCAGCCGGACGCCTCGCGTTCGTTGCGAGCCATCGAACCTGCGTGCTATCCTCCCGCGGCGACCGCACCGGGCGTTTGGCTTTGTGCGCCGCACGATCAGCCACGACAACAAAGGGAACCACGACATCAGCCGAGACCTGCGCATCAACCAGATGATCCGTGTCCCACAGGTCCGGGTCCTCGACGAAGATGGCTCACAGCTGGGCGTGATGCCCACGCAACAGGCCCTGGCGATGGCGCAGGAGCGAGGCTTCGATCTCGTCGAGGTCGCTCCGACCGCGGCCCCCCCGGTCGTCAAGTTTCTCGACTACGGTCAGTACAAGTACGAACTGACCAAGCGGGACAAGGAGGCGAAGCGGAAGCAGCGGGCGGTGGAGTTCAAGGAAGTCCGCCTGTCACCGAAGATCGGCATCGGCGACTTTGAAACGAAGGTCCACCGCGCGATCGAGTTCCTCGAGGACGGAGACAGGATCAAGGTGACCGTCCGCTTCCGCGGTCGGGAGCTGACGCACCCGGAGATCGGCCGGGGCCTCCTCGCGAAGTTCGGGGAGGCCGTCAAGGACCACGGGACCGTGGACCGGATGCCGGCCCTCGAAGGCAAATCGATGTTCATGACGCTCGCGTCGGTCCACAAGCCGAAGCAGCACGAGCACCGCAACCCGGCGGGGAGGGACGACGACGTCAATGTCGCCGAAGCCACCCCCGCCCCCGCCCCGACGCCCTCCGCCGAGCCGGCGGTCGAGGCGGCGCCAGCAGGAGAGTGAGGCCAGCGTGCCGAAGATGAAGACCCACAAGGGGGCCCAGAAGCGAATCGGGGTCACCGGGTCCGGCAAGTTCATCCGGGTGAAGTCCTGGCGCGGACACCACCTCGAGCTGAAGTCGTCGCGCCGTACCCGTCGGTACGCCGGCAAGGTGGTCATGGGACCCGAGTCCCAGGAGCAGGTGCGCCGCCTGCTGCCGTACGCGTAGGAGCGCTCGATGGCACGCGTCAAGCGGGGCGTCACCGCCCACAAGCGCCACAAGCGGCTGCTCAACGCCTCCGAGGGGCGCAAGGGCACCAACCGCAAGCTCATCAAGCGGGCCCGTGAGTCCCAGCTCCACGCGCTGGCCTACGCGACCCGGGATCGGAAGCAGCGGAAGCGCGACATGCGCCAGCTGTGGATCATCCGGATCAACGCGGCGGCTCGCCTGAACGGGATCAGCTACAGCAAGCTCGTCGCGGGTCTTCGGAAGGCCAACGTCGATCTCGATCGCAAGGTCCTGGCCGACATCGCCGTCCGCGACGCCGCGACCTTCGGCCGGATCGCCGAGGTCGCTCGCACGGCTTGATCGCCCACGATCACGCAGCCCCGAGCCCTCGACGTCGCCACGGCGCTCGAGGGTTCGTGATTCTCAGGATCTTGAACGGGAGCCCATGGATCTCGCCCAGCTGACATCGGACCTCCAGGCGCTGCGTGCGCGCGCCGTGAGCGCCTCGGCGGCGGCGCCGGACACGGCCGCCATCGACGACCTGGAGGTTGGCGTCCTCGGCAAGAAGGGGGACCTGACCGCCATCCTGCGCGGCATCGGCGGGCTGCCGCCCGAGGATCGCCCGAGGGTCGGCGCGATCGCCAACGAGGTGCGCGCGGCCGTGGAAGCCGCGTTGCTCGAGGCGAGGGGGCGTCTCGGCTCCTCGGAGCTCGCTGCCAGGCTCGCGGCGGAGACGGTGGACGTGACTGCGCCCGGCCGGCCGATCCGGCGCGGCTCGCTGCACCCGATCCTCGAGACCGCCCGCGAGATCGCCGAGGTCTTCGCCCAGTTCGGGTTCGTGGTCTACGAGGGCCCCGAGATCGAGGACGACCTCACCAACTTCCAGATGCTCAACATCCCGCCCGACCACCCGGCGCGGGACCTGTGGGACACGCTCTACCTCGACCTCGAGGGTCAGCTGCTCCGCACGCACACGAGCCCCGGCCAGATCCGTGTCATGCACCAGGAGCGGCCGCCGATCCGGGCGTTGCTGCCCGGGCGCTGCTTCCGGTACGAGGCGGTCGATGCCAGCCACGCCTCGGAGTTCTTCCAGGTCGAAGGCCTGATGATCGACGAGGGCACGTCGATGGCGGATCTCAAGGGGCTGCTGGACCAGTTCGCCCACGCCATGTTCGGGGAGGACCGGGCAACCCGGTTCCGGCCGGGCTACTACCCGTTCACGGAGCCGTCGGTGGCGTTCGACATCCTGTGCGTGATCTGCAACGGCGAGAAGTGCCCCGCCTGCTCGCGGACCGGCTGGATGACGATCCTCGGCGCCGGGATGGTCCACCCGGTGGTGCTCCGCTACGGCGGCATCGACCCGGAGCGCTACCAGGGGTTTGCCTTCGGGATGGGCGTCGAGCGGATCGCGAACCTCCGCCACCACGTCGTGGACCTCCGCGCGTACATGGAGGATGACCTTCGCTTCCTGGGAGCGTTCCGGTGAGGGTGCCGCTGTCCTGGCTCCGGGACTTCGTCGACTTGGAGCTCACCCCGGAGCAGCTCGCCGAGCGCCTGACGCTGCTGGGCATGGAGGTCAAGCACGTCGAGCGCTGGGGCGCCGACTGGCAGGGCGTCGTCACGGGCGAGCTCCTGACGGTCGAGAAGCACCCGCGCGCGGACCGCCTCAGCCTGACCACGGTGACTCTTGGGGATGGCTCCGAGCCGCTCTCGATCGTGTGCGGCGCCACCAACATCGCGCCCGGTCAGCGGATCCCGGTCGCGCTCCCGGGTTCCGTCCTGCCCGGCGACCGGCGCATCGAGCGCACCGAGAAGATGGGCGTCGTGTCCAACGGCATGCTCTGCTCGGGCGACGAGCTCAAGCTCACCGGTGATGCGGACGGGATCCTCATCCTGCCCGCCGCCACCCCCCTGGGCATCCCGCTGGCGGACCTGTTCGGCGACGTCGTCCTCGACGTGGACGTCAAGCCCAACCGCGGTGACGTCCTGTCGATCCTGGGCCTCGCCCGAGAGGTCTCGGCGGTGACGGGCGCCCCCGTCCGGATCCCCGAGATCACGGTCGAGGAGGGGACGGGTCCGTCCATCGACCAGCGCCTGGCCGTCCGGATCGACGCCCCAGACCTGTGCACCGGGTTCGGGGGTCGCTGGGTGAGCGGCGTGACCATCGGCCCGTCGCCGGACGCCATCCAGATGCGGCTCCTTGCCGCCGGCCAGCGTCCGATCAGCAACGTGGTGGATGCGTCCAACTACGTCATGCTGGAGCTGGGCAAGCCGATCCACACGTTTGACGCCGCGGCGATCCATGCCGGCGCCGACGGCCGCCCGACGATCGTCGTGCGCCGGGCCACGGCCGGCGAGCGCATCGAGACCCTCGACCACGTCCAGCGCGAGCTGACCGATGACACGCTGCTGATCGCGGATCCCGCCGGTCCGCTCGCCGTCGCGGGCGTCATGGGCGGTGCCACCTCCGAGGTGTCGGCCGCCACCCGTGAGGTCGCCATCGAGTCGGCCATCTTCGACCCGGTGAGCATCCGGCGCACCGCCCAGCGACTCGGGCTGCGGTCCGAGGCGTCCAACCGGTTCGAGAAGGGCCAGGAGCCCCGTCTGGCGCGCATGGGCGCGGACCGCACGGCGCAGCTGATCCGGTCGTGGGCTGGCGGCGAGATCGCGCGCGGTGCCATCGACACGGCGCCCGCGCCAGTCCCGCTGGGTCGCGTCGCATTCCGCCCGGCACGAGTCAACCGACTGCTGGGCACCGACCTGAGCGCCGCGGAGCAGCAGGCGCTGCTGGCGCGCGTCGGGGTGGCCACCGAGCCGGCAGCGGCCGGCACGCCCGTGCCTGTCGCGCTGGAGCCGCAGGCCCTGACCGTCGCCGCCAGCGCCGACGAGGCGGTGACCGCGGTGGTGCCGACCTGGCGCCGGGATATCGCCATCGAGGCGGACGTGGCCGAGGAGATCGCCCGCGTTCGCGGGTACGAGCTCACCCCGTCGGTGAGACCGGACACGGAGATGCCACACTTCCGCGCCTCACCGCTCGAAGCGAGGGAGCTGATCCGCGAGACGCTCGCCGGGGCAGGCCTCACGGAGGTCGTCACCACGGCCCTCGTGTCGCCCAGGCACGTGGAGACGTTCGTGCTGGCGCGCGACGTGCCCTCGGTGGGCGACGAGCCTCAGCCGGGCGGCGACCCCATCGAGGTGACCAACCCCCTCTCACGCGACCACTCGCTGCTGCGGCGGAACCTGCTGGGCAGCCTGCTCGACGTCGTGGGCGTCAACCTGCGCCACGGGACGGACGACGTCGCGGTGTTCGAGATCGGCAAGGGCTACGCGCGGACCGGCACCGTGCCCCGCGAATGGTGGCGTCTCGGGTTCGCGCTGGTGGGGGCCGCCGAGCCGGCGGCCTGGAACCGTCACGAGCGCCCGTATGACCTCGACGATGCGAAGGGGATCCTGGAGCTCCTGGCCCGGCGCCTCGGCCTGCCCCGACCCGTGTACGAGGCGGAGACGGCCGAGCCGCTGTTCCACCCCGGCCGGACGGCGCGGATGACCGTGGGCGACCGCCTGCATGCGCTCGTCGGCGAGGTCCATCCGGGCACGGTTGACGCGTGGGAGCTGCGAACGTCCCGGCGGGTCATCCTCGCCGAGGTCGCCCTTGACGGGCTGGCGACGGGTCGTCTGACGCCGGAGCTGGCGACGGTGGCGCCGCGGTTCCCGGTGGTGGATCGCGACCTGGCGATCGTGGTGCCCGAGGAGACCGCCGTCCGCCTGGTGGAGGACGTCGTTCGCGACCATGGCGGCGCGCTGCTCCAGGGCGTCACCCTGTTCGACATCTATCGCGGGGTGCCGCTCGCTGAGACGGAGAAGAGCCTGGCGTTCCGGCTCCGCCTCGGATCCGCCGATCGGACCCTGACCGAGGCGGAGGTCGAGGCCGCCGTGGCCCGCGTCGTCGCCGCGCTGCCGGCGATCGGGGCCCGGCTCCGGGCGTGACGACGGCCCCGAGGCAGGAACCCCGACACCCTCCACGGCCCAGGGGGCTCGCCGCCCATTGCGGCCGGCTTGGAGGCACTGCTACGCTTCCGAGCGGATCATGGCCGGTGGGGGTCCCGGTCGCCGTCACGAGGGATGACGCGTGAACATCGTCGACACCATCCAGTCGTTCAACCTGTTCGACCTGCTGACCATCCTGTTCCTGTTCGCCATGTTCGTCCTGGGCTACATCCAGGGATCCATCAGGCGACTGGTCGGCACGCTGTCGTTCATCTTCTCGTTCTTCCTGGCGGCGCTGCTCTCGGTGCCGTTCGGCGACTTCCTCAAGTCGTACTGGACCAACTACCCGGACGAGTACTCGGTGATGCTCGGGTTCCTGGTCCTGTTCGGAGCGGCCGTGGTGGCGTTCTTCCTGGTCATCCAGGGCACGTACAGCAAGACGCAGCTGTTCGCGAAGTACCCGGTGGTCGACGAGATCCTGGGCGGTGTGGTGGGCGTCGCCCAGGGCCTGCTCCTGCTGCTGTTCCTGACGATCATCCTGGACCAGTACTTCCTGTTCGCGCCGACCACGGCGAGGATCGAGGAGGTGCCGCTCCTGCGGCCGATCTGGGAGTCGCTCAACGCCTCGGCCTTCGGCTCCGCGCTCCACCAGCAGGTTATCCCCAACTTCGTGAACCTGATGGGGTTCCTGCTCCCTGACTACCTCCGGGTCGTCTACGCTCGGTAGTGGCCGAGAGCCCGGGCGACCGCCCGCCACCGGCGCTGTCCCGGGAGCTGCTTGCCGGGGACTCGCTCACCGCTGCGCGCGCCCTGCTCGGTGCCCGCCTGGTCCGTGACCCCGATCCTCGGTCACCCCTCGAGCCTGCGCTCGGGGTTCGACGGGTGGGCCGGATCGTCGAGGTCGAGGCGTACATCGGCGAGGAGGATCGAGCGTCGCACGCGCGCATGGGGCCGACGCCCAGGAACCGGGTGATGTACGGCCCGCCCGGGATTGCCTACGTGTACCTTGTCTACGGCATGCACCATTGCCTCAACGTCGTGACCGAACCGGCGTCAAGGCCGGCGGCGCTGCTCATCCGCGCGGCCGAGCCACTCGAGGGTGTCGACGCGATGCGGGTCGCGAGAGCGCAGTCGGCGCGCCGCCAGCCGGCCCGCAGGGTTCCGGACGCCCGGCTCGCCTCGGGCCCCGGCCTGGTCGCTGCGGCCTTCTCGATCGACCGCTCATGCACCGGCATCGACCTGTGCGACCCGACATCGCCGCTCCGCCTCGAGCCGGCGTTCCCCGAAGACCGGCGGGCGGAGGTCGTCGCCGCACCGCGCGTTGGCATTGCTCGTGCCGGAGAGCCGTGGGCCTCGGTCCCTTGGCGCCTGCTGGACGCATCGAGCCCCTCGCTGTCCACCCGGCTCCCGTGATGGACGAGCGATCGATCGCACTCCTGGAGTACCCGGCCGTCCGGGACCGGCTCGCCGAGAAGACGTCGTTCGAGCCATCGAGGCGCCTGGCCCTCGCCCTGATCCCGTCGAGCGACGAGGTCCTCGTCAGGCGTTGGCTGGACGAGACCGACCAGGCTCGATCCCTGCTCCAGGACCGGCCCGGGGTGGGGATCGGGGCGGCGCACGACATCGATCCCTGGGTGGGCCGGGCGGTTCGCGGCGGCCGGCTCGATCCGCACCAGTTCCTCGAGATCGCGGAGACCCTCGATGCGGGGGCGCGCCTCGCGACGTCGCTCGCCGACGAGCGCCGGCCGCTGATCCGCGAGCTGGGCCGCCGTCTGCACCCGCTGCCGGCGCTGCGCAGCACGCTCCTCCGGTCGTTCGATCCCGCCGGCGAGCTGCTCGACACGGCATCACCACGGCTGGGAGCGCTCCGCGCGACCGTCCGCGTGGCCTACGACCGCCTCCGGCGGCGGCTGGACACGCTTGTCGGCTCGGAGCTCGGGAGCGCGCTCCAGGAGCCCCTGGTCACCATGCGCAACGGCCGGTATGTCGTCCCCATCCGCGCGGACGCGAGGGCACGGGTCAAGGGCATCGTTCATGACGCCTCGGGCAGCGGCCAGACGCTGTTCGTCGAGCCGCTGGTGATCGTGGAGATGGGCAACGCGTGGCGGGAGGCCCAGTCCGCGGTCGAGGAGGAGGAGGGCCGGATCCTCGATGAGCTCTCGGCGCTCGTCGGCGGCCACGCGGCGCTGTTGCGCGAGACCCTCGAGGCGCTCGCCCAGTTCGACTTCTGGGCGGCGAAAGCACAGCTCGCCGCCGAGCTGGACGGGATCCGGCCCGAGACGGGAGACCGGGACGACGTGATCCTGCTCTCCGCGCGCCACCCCGGGCTGACCGGCCGGGTGGTCCCGATCGATCTCCGCCTTGGCGACGGGTACACGGCGCTCGTCATCACCGGTCCCAACACGGGCGGCAAGACGGTCGCGTTGCGCACCCTCGGCCTGCTGGCGCTCATGCACCAGGCCGGTCTTCACGTCCCGGTGGAGGCCGGATCCCGGCTTCCCGTGTTCCGCGACGTGTTCGCCGACATCGGTGACGAACAGTCGATCGCCCAGTCACTGTCGACGTTCTCCAGCCATCTTCGGTCCATCACGCGGATCGTCGAGCACGCGGGTCCCGGCACGCTGGTGCTCCTCGACGAGCTGGGCGCCGGCACGGACCCGACCGAGGGCTCCGCGCTGGCCCAGGCGCTGCTCGACCACTTCATCCGGTCGGGGGCGCTGGTGGCCGCCACGACCCACTATGCGGAGATCAAGGTCTATGCGCACGAGACCGCCGCCGCCCGCAACGCGTCCGTCGAGTTCGACCTTGAGACGCTGTCGCCCACCTACCGCCTGACGATCGGGCTGCCGGGCGGCTCGCAGGCCTTCGCCATCGCGGAGCGGCTGGGCATGCCGGCGGCGATCGTCGCCGATGCGCGAAGTCGCCTGTCCGAGAACCAGCGAGCCTTTGAGTCGACCCTGGCGTCCATCCGCACCCAGGAGCGCGAGATCGCGGAGGCGGTCGATCGAGCCCGGTCCGCGGAGGCCCGCGCCACCGAGGCGCTGCGCACCGCGGACGACGAGCGCCGCCGCGCGCGCCGCGAGCGCGATGAGGCGGTGAAGGCGGCGAGAGAGGAGGCGCAGCGCCTCGTCGATGGCCTCAAGGACGACGTCGCCGGGGTTCGTCGCCGTCTGGAGCGGGAGACCGTGACGGCGCCCGCCATCGACGCCGCGCTCGCCCGCGCCGAGCAGACCCTCGAACGCCTCCCCGAGGCACCCGCACCGCGGGAGCGCCAGGCACCCGCTGAGCCGCGGACGTGGCAGCTGGGGGAACGAGCGCGCAGCCGGTCAGGCGGCTGGGAGGGTCGGATCGCGGCCCTCGAGAAGGGCGGCACCCGGGCGACGCTCGAAGCCGGTGGCATGCGCGTCTCCGTCGCCGTGAGCGACCTCGAGGCGGCATCCGGCATCACCGGCGGCAACGGTCTCACAACTGGTCCCGAAACGGAGGCGGATGCCGTCCGCGCGGCGACGCGGGCCGGTGGATCGAGAGGTCGCGGGACGGGGATCTCGAACCTGGGTCTCCAGCGTGCGCGCTCGGTCGCCTCGTCCCTGGACCTGCGTGGCGCCCGGGTGGACGAGGCGCTCGAGGCGCTCGGGCGCTACCTGGACGATGCGTCGCTGGCCGGGCTGGAGCAGGTGATCATCATCCACGGCCTGGGCACCGGGGCCCTGCGGGACGCGGTCCGGACGCAGGCCGCCTCGCACCCGCTGGTGCGGGACTTCCGGGCCGGCGAGCGTGGTGAGGGTGGCGACGGGGCCACGATCGTCCGCCTGTAGGCCGGCCCGGCGCGGGCAGACCCGTGGCCGCCGCTCAACCGGTGACGGCGCTCGTCCTGGCTACGGCCCTGGTGTGGGCGTGGGCCTGCCGATGCCGCCGCCGCCGGGATTGGGCGTCGGCGTGGGCTCCGGAGGCAGGGTGGGGCAGGGCAGCAGCGGGTCCGTCGACACGCACTGGGTTGGCGGCGGAGGTCCGATCTTGCACTTCTTGGTCGGCGCGAAGGCGCCGCCCCACGAGCGGCCAAAGGGGTACCAGCTGATCCCGTTGCCGGAACCGTAGAAGTACGCCGTGCGGGTGCCTTCCGGACCGCCGGCGACGCCGGGACCGCGGGCAGCCCGCGCCTGCCACCCTGCATCAGCGCGTTGCCAGGCCTTGAAGCCGGACTCGGCACCACTGTAGTCAACGAAGGCCTTGGTCACCATCGGGCCGATACAGCCGTCCCGCCACAGCAGTCCGCTGGCGGCGTCCACGTCCACGATCTTCGTATAGCTGGCCGACTTCGTGGGCTCGGTGCCCGGGATGAAGATCTCCTCGACCGTGGGTCTGCCACGGGTGGGCTTCATGCCGGTGAACGCGTCCACGGTCGCGGTGACCAGGCCCTTGGGCCGGGTGCGCGAGAATCCCTCGATCTTCATCCCCTTGGACACGTCGGACATGATGGCGGACCACAGCGGGGCAGAGGTGTCGAGCGAGAGCTTGCCGTCGTTGGGGGAGTTGTCGGAGTTGCCCATCCAGACGCCGGCGACGAGCCCGGGGGCGTCGGTCGCTGCCGGCTCTGCCAGGTAGCCGTAGGCCAGCACGTCGCGGTTGTCCTGGGTCGTGCCCGTCTTGTAGGCGGCGGGGCGGGCGGTGTTGCCGGCGACCCCGTCGGTCACCTTCCAGCGGGCCCAGAAGGGGTTGACGTTGCTCTTCGTGTTGCCGGCGAGGATGTCCGTGATGATGTAGGCCGCCTGGCGGCTGACGACGCGCTCGCCCTCGGTCTTGAGGCCCTCGGGCGGCCAGACCTGGGCACCGGTGTCGTCGAGGACCTTGACGATGGTGTGGCGCGGCATCAGGACGCCCTCATTGGCGATCGCGCCGTAGGCGCTGATCTGGTCGATGGGGTGCACCTCGAGGGTGCCGATGCTCATCGATGCCACCGGCGCGGCCGTGCTGGGAAAGACGATCCCGAAGTCCTTCATCCGCTGGAACTGGTGGTCGAGGCCGTTGAGGAACCCGGCCTTGACCGCCGGGATGTTGAGGGAGAACTGGAGCGCGCTGCGCAGGCGCACCGGCCCCCGCTCGACGTGGTCGGCCTGGGTCGGGGTGTACGCCTTGGCACCCGCGGGGGCGAAGTTGGTGACGACATCCATGAACATGGTCGCCGCCGTCAGCGTCCGGTCGTCGATGCCGATCAGGTAGATCAACGGCTTGATCGACGACCCGGGTTGTCGCCAGCCGGACCCCAGGACGTCGAACTGCGGCTGCATCTTCTTGGTGCCCTTCGCCGTGTACGACGCCGAGCCCGCGTAGGCGAGGACCTCTCCCGTCCGGTAGTCCACGACGCCTGCGGCGGCGTTGTGGATGTTGTGGCCGCCGAGGTCCTTGATCCATGCCCACTCGCTGTGCTGGATCCCGCGGTTCTTGAGCAGCTGGTCCGGGTTCTTGCTGTTGGGGATGATCGCGGCCGCGTAGACCCACTTCTCGACGATGCGCTGCATCCGGTAGTCGAGCGACGTGATCACCGTGTAGCCGCCGGTGTCGATCTTCTCGCACTGGGACTCGCCGCACAGCAGCTGGCCGAGCTCGTCGCGCACCTTCCACACGAAGTGGGGCGCACGCCACGCCTGGGACGCCTGGGAGGCGAGCACCACGGGTTCCGCCTTGGCCGCCTCGTAGTCGTCGCTGGTGTACTTCGACCCGGACAGCGGAGAGCGGGTCTTCATCCACTCGAGGATCTCGTTGCGGCGCTGGACGATCGCGGTTGTCGGCGGCACGACGAGGCAGGTCGTCGTCTTGCCATTCGGTCCGGCACAGTCCTCCTCGACCGCGTTCTGGACCAGGTCGTACGCGCTCGGGGACTTGGGGATCCCGGCCAGGATGGCGTACTGGGCGAGGGTGAGGTCCGCCAGGTTCTTGCCCCAGTAGCTGTGCGCGGCGGCGGCCACGCCGTAGCTCCGGTTCCCGTAGTAGTTGTTGTTCAGGTAGGACTGCATGATCAGCTTCTTGCCGTCCTCGCCCGGATAGGCTTCGGTCAGCCGGATCGACTGGATGATCTCCCGCAGCTTCCGCTGGTACCGGTCGGCGCCGGGGGCGACGTCGGCGGCCGGCAGCAGGCGGTTGCGGACCAGCTGCTGGGTGATCGTCGACCCGCCGCGATCACGGCCGTTGAGCGTGTCCCAGGCGGCGGCGATGAAGGACATGGGGTCGAAGCCGGCGTTCGCCCAGAACGTGTCGTCCTCGATCGCGGTCGTGGCATCCACGAGCTCCGGCGGGATCTGGTCGAAGGTCACCAGCTCCCGGCGATCGGATCCGAGTCGCGCGAGCAGCACCTGGCCGGTGCGGTCGTAGACACCCGTCTGCTGGTCATAGCTGATCGCCTCGAGGGCCTGCTTGGGATCAGGCAGATCCCGGGCCAGGTACGAGTACCCGGCAACCACGCTCGTCGCGCCGACGAAGCCGAGGAGCGCGAGCGTCGTGAACAGGATCAGCGGGAGGGCGACCGCCACGTACTTGGCGGCACCGCTGCCACGCGGGCGGCGCTTGTCGTGCAACCGACGACGGCGCTGCCTCCGGGAGAGGCTGGTCTGCATTGCGGCCGTGACGATACCATGATGCGGATGGATTCCCGTTTGACCCGATCGGGCCGGACCCTCGACGGTCCCGGCCCCGTGGCTGTGACGTGCCGATGACCGGCCTGCCTTCCGGGACGGGTGACGCCGCGCTGCACAGGCTGCTCGACGAGCTCGAGTGGCGCGGGATCCTGCATGCGGCGACCCCCGGGCTCCAGGAGCGGCTCGCTGCGGGCCGGACCATCAGCGGGTACAACGGATTCGACCCCTCGGGTGACTCGCTGCACATCGGCCACCTGATCCCCATCCTCGGCCTGCTCCGCCTCCAGCGTCACGGTGGACGACCGGTCGCGCTGGTGGGGGGCGGAACCGGGATGATCGGCGATCCATCCGGCCGCTCGGCGGAGCGAAACCTGCTGGACGCCGCGACGATCGAGCACAATGTCGCCGCGATCGGCGCCCAGCTGGAGCGGTTCCTGGACTTCTCGCCGGGCCCGTACCAGGCCCGGATGGCCAACAACCACGACTGGCTTGGGTCCATCTCGCTGATCGACTACCTGCGCGACGTGGGCAAGCACTTCACCGTTCCGTACATGCTGGCCAAGGACTCCGTCCAGGCGCGGCTCGAGCGCGGCCTGTCGTTCACCGAGTTCAGCTACATGACCCTCCAGGCGCTCGACTTCGCCACCCTGTACCGCGAGTACGGCGTTGAGCTGCAGATGGGCGGCGCCGACCAGTGGGGCAACATGACGGCCGGCCTGGAGCTGATCCGGCGCACGGCCGGGGACGACGACGCGAGCCCCGCCCACGCCATCGCCTTCAAGCTGCTGCTCTCACCCTCCGGGGCCAAGTTCGGGAAGAGCGAGGGTGGGGACTCCGTGTGGCTGGATCCGGCACGGACGACGCCCTACGCGCTGTACCAGTACTGGATCAACGTCGACGACCGCGATATCGGGACGTACATGCGCTGGTTCACCACCTGGACCCGGGACGAGATCACCGGCCTCGACACCGAGGTCGCCGAGCGCCCAGAGGGTCGCGAGGCGCAGCGCCGGCTGGCGTTCGACGTGACCCAGCGGGTGCACGGGGATGCCGCGGCGCACGAGGCCGTCCGCGTGACCGCGGCGCTCTTCCAGCGGGAGCCGGTGACCGATCCGGCGTTGCTGGCGACCGTGCACGCCGCGACGAACGGCCCCAGCGTGGCCGCCCGGACGCTGGATGCCGGGGCCGCCGTGCTCCTGGCGGAGACGGGCCTGGCGCCGTCAAGGGGCGAGGCCCGACGGCTCGTTGCCGGTGGCGCCATCACGTCAACGGCGTGCGGATCACGGACGCGGCAGGGGCCCTGCCGGAACCGGTTGCCGGCGAGTGGCTCGAGGTCCGCGTGGGCAAGCGCAACCGGGCCGTGGTCCGAGTCACCCGCGAGTAGGGGATCGACCCGGGCGGGAGGGCCGTCCGGGTCCACGCGATGGCCCCGTTCAGGCGCCGCCGGGGACCCCATGGCGGGCCCGGAGGACGTCCAGCACGGCACGTGGCTCGATCCCGCGTTGGGCGAGCAGCACCAGCGCGTGGTACACGAGGTCGCCGGCCTCGCCGACCAGGAGGGCCCGGGTCTGGTCGCGGTCCTCGCCGGCACGCTCGGCCGCTTCGTCATTCTTGGCCGCCAGCAGGACCTCGGTGGCCTCCTCGGCGACCTTGCGACCGGCGACATCGACCCCGCCATCGAGCAGCGTGACCGTGTAGGACCCCGCGGGACGAGCCGCGGCGCGGTCGGAGATCGTCGCCCATAGCGCCTCGAGCCAGCGGAACCCCTGGGGCTCTGGACCAACCGGTTCGGTCGAAAGGTCGACGGGGCCTGGCCCGGCCACGGCCTCCGAGAGGGCGTCGGGGTCAAAGCAGGAGCGCGTCTCCCGGTGGCAGGTGGGGCCCACGGGCTCCACGCCGATCAGCAGCGCGTCACCATCGCAGTCGAGCGCCAGCGACCGCAGCCGCAGCACGTGGCCGGAGGTCTCGCCCTTGCGCCACAGGCGCCCACGGGCCCGTGAGTGGAAATGGACATCGCCGGTGCCCAGCGTGGCGGCGAGGGCCTCGACATCCAGCCAGCCCACCATGAGGATGCGCCCGTCGGCCACGTCCTGGACGACGCCGACCACCAGCCCGCCGGCATCCCAGGCGACGGCGGCCGGGTCGAGACCCAGGTCGACATCCACGGGCCCAGGTCGCGTCAGCCACGTCATGCTGGCACCCAGGCGGGCACGGTGCGGACTGGCAGTCCGGCGGCAGCCATGACGGATTTGACCTCCGCGATCGAGTAGGTGGACCGGTGGAAGATCCCGGCCGCGAGGACGGCATCGGCGCCACCGTCCCGGATGGCCTCCACGAAGTGGGCGGGACCCGCGGCTCCGCCGGAGGCGATGACCGGAACCGGAACCTGCGACGAGATGGCCCGGAGCAGCTCCGTGTCAAAGCCCGACCCCGTCCCGTCCCGGTCGATCGAGGTCACCAGCAGCTCGCCCGCACCGAGCTGGACCGCACGCAGCGCCCACTCGACGGCATCGAGGCCGACCGGCTCGCGACCGCCCTTGACCACGACCTCGAACCCCGACGGGATCGTCGTGGTGGCCGCGGCGGTGCGTCGGGCATCGATCGCGACGACCACGGCCTGGCCTCCAAAGCGCGCCGCGCACCGCGTCACGAGCCCCGGGTCCGCCACGGCCTGGGTATTGAGGCTCACCTTGTCGGCGCCCGCCCGGAGCACGTCGCGCATGTCCTCCACAGATCGCACTCCGCCACCGACGGTCAACGGCACGAACGCCCGGCGCGCCGTCCGCTCCACGATGTCGAGGAGAGTGCCACGGCCTTCCGGAGCGGCGGTGATGTCGAGGAACACGATCTCATCGGCCCCTTCGCGCGCATAGCGCTCGGCGAGCTCGGGCGGGTCGCCCTCGTCGGTGAGGTCCACGAAGCGAGTGCCCTTGACGACGCGGCCGTTGGCCACGTCGAGGCACGGGATGACCCGGCGGCGAAGCATCAGGCGGCCCGCTCTGCCGACGCCCGCGCGGCTGCCGCGAGGACGTTGGCGACCAGCCGCAGGCCGGCGGTCGATGATCGCTCCGGGTGGAACTGCACGCCCAGGAGCCGTCCGCGCTGGACCGCGGACACGAATGTCGCCCCGTGCTCGGTCTGGGCAAGCGCCACATCGGCGGCCGAGGCTGCCGGCAGGCCAACGTACGAATGCACGAAGTAGAAGTCCGCGTCCGGCTCGATGCCGTCGAACGCCGGGTGCTCGCGCCGCCGAACGACCTGGTTCCAGCCGATGTGCGGCAGCGTGGGGGCGTCGTGCAGGCGCACGGTCCGGCCCGGGATGACGCCCAGGGTCTCGGCGCCGTCCTCATCGGAGCCATCGAACAGGAGCTGGAGCCCGAGGCAGATGCCCAGGAACGGGCGATCCGCCTCGATCCACGCGCGGATGGGCTCCACGAAGCCGCCGGCCCGCAGCCGGTCCATGGCCGGGGCGGCCGCCCCGACACCGGGCATGACGAGGAGGTCGGGGCTGCCGATCTCGGCGGCCGTGACGGCACGGTGGACACGGGCGCCCGCCGCGGAGAAGGCCTGCTCGATGGACACGAGGTTGCCGGCGCCGTAGTCCACCACCGCGACCGTGGGCGTCGTCTGGCGCGCCATCACCCGAGCGCGCCCTTCGTGGAGGCGACGCCGGCCCGCCTTGGATCCGGCTCGCAGGCGACTCGCAGCGCTCGCCCCAGGGCCTTGAAGGCGGCCTCGGCGAGGTGATGGTCGTTGCGTCCCGAGCCACGCAGGTGCACGGTGGCCCCGGCGGTCCGGGCAAAGGACTCGAGCGCGTGGTCGACGAGCTGCAGCGGCAGCGCCCCCGCGCGTTCCGACCGGAACGGGAGCTCGATCACGGCGTAGGGCCGCCCGCCGATGTCGATCACGGCCGTCGCGGCGGCCTCGTCCATGGGCACGGCGCTGTCGCCGAACCGGCGGATGCCGGCCCGGTCGCCGAGCGCCACCGCGAACGCCGCGCCCAGGACGAGCGCGACGTCCTCGACCGTGTGGTGCTCGTCGACATCGAGGTCGCCCGTGGCGCGGATCTCGAGATCAAACAGGCCGTGGTGGGCGAGCGAACCGAGCAGGTGGTCGTAGAAGCCGACCCCGGTCTCGATGGCGGTGGTGCCGGACCCGTCGAGGTCGAGGGCGATCGTGATGTCGGTCTCCCGGGTGCGCCGCGCGACGCGGACGCGTCGTCCGTCGCGCTCGAGCACGTCGAGGGTCCCGAGCGGGGTGGTCATGCGCTGGCCTCCTCGGCAATGGCGGGCAGGGTCGGAGCGATGGCACGCACGGCCTCGAGCAGGCGGTCGTCTTCCTCCGGATCGCGGACGGTGACCCGGAGGCAGTGGCGCAGCGGGTGGCGGTGGCCGAAGGTGCGGGGCACCAGGCCCTGACGCATGAGCGCAAGCGAGGCGGCCGCGGCACGCTCCGCCGTCGCGAGGTCCAGCAGGATGAAGTTGGTGTCCGACGGCTGGGGCCTCCAACCTGCAGCCTCGAGACCCGCGGCCAGTCGCGGACGCTCGCGGCGGACCCGTTCGACGTTGGCGCGCATGGCCGTCTGGTCCCGGAGCGCGTGGGCGACCGCCGTGACGGAGATGGTGCCGATCGATCCCGGGGCCCGGTAGACGGCGATCCGCCGGATCGTCTCGACCGCGCCGACCGCGAAGCCCACGCGCAGACCGGCCATCGCGTACGCCTTGGAGGCGGTGCGGACGGCGACGACGTTCGGGTAGCGCTCCCGCAGGCGCACCACGGACGCACCCGTGAACTCGCTGTAGGCCTCGTCGACAACGACCGCCGGCACCCCGCGCCCATCGACCGCCGCATCCGCGTCGATGCCCTCGAGCAGCGCCTCGATGGCGCCTTCGGGCTCCAGGCGCGCGGTCGGGTTGTTGGGATTGCAGATCCAGACCAGGGTCGCGCGGCGGGCCGCCTCGCGCATCCCGGGGACGTCCATGGCCCATCCCTGGTCCGCGCCCATGCGTGGGACGGCGATCACGTGCCCACCCCGCTGCTCGGCGTGGATCTGGTACATCGGGTATGTGGGCACGGGGACCGCGATGGACTCGCCCGCGGGCAGGAACGCCTTGGTGCACATGTCGAGCACCTCGTCCGCGCCGGCTCCCGGGACAAGCTCCTCGGTGGTGACGCCGTACGCGGCCGACGCCGCCTCCACCAGGCGCCGGTAGTCGCCGGGCGGGTACTCGGAGAGCGGTGTCTCGAACACGCCGGCGGCGAGGATCCCCGCAAGCTCGGGCGGCGGCGCCGGGGACGTGTTGAGGTCAAAGCGAAGGACCTTCGACAACGGGATCCCGAACCGCTCGGCGATCCCCTCGTCGGTTGCCTCCCAGCTGTAGGAGGACGGGTCGGTGGGCGAGCTGACGGAGAACGGGCTGGGGCTCACGCGGATGCCTCCTGTCGGGGCCTGCCGGCAAAGCGCACCTCGACCGCGTCGCGGTGGGCGAGGAGCCCCTCCGCCTCGGCCAGGGTCCGGATCACGGGTCGCAACGCCGCCAGTCCGTCGCGGGTGATTCGCTGGACCTGGCTGAACTTGCCGTAGGTCTCCACCGCGAGCGGGCCGCAGCTCCGGGCGAGACCGCCGGTCGGCAGCACGTGGTTGGCCCCCGACGCGTAGTCGCCCGCGGACTCGGGGGACCAGCGCCCGACGAAGATCGAGCCCGCGTTGCGGATGGCCGCCACGGCCGCTTCGAGATCCGCGACGTCCACCGACAGGTGCTCCGGGCCATAGCCGTTCACGAACTCGATCCCGGCCTCGACGGAGGGGACGAGGACGATCCTCCCGTGGTCGGCCAGCGCCCGGCCCAGGATCTCTCGCCGCAGCGCGCCCGCCAGCCGTCGGCGGACCTCGACCTCCACCGCGTCGGCGAACGTCTCGTCCGCGGTCACCAGCAGGGCAGGGGAGTCAGGTCCGTGTTCGGCCTGGGTGATGAGGTCCGCGGCCACCGTCGCAACGTCGGCGGTCGCGTCGGCAAGCACGAGGCCCTCGGACGGGCCGGCCGGCAGGTCGATGCCGACCTCGCCCACGATCTCGACCTTGGCCGCCGTCACCCAGGTGCTGCCCGGGCCGACGACGAGATCGACGGGCGGCAGCCCTTCAGCCGGGAGGCCGTAGGCCAGGGCCCCGATCGCCTGGACGCCGCCGGCGACCAGCAGGGCATCCACGCCCAGCAAGCCGGCCGCGCCCAACAGCACCGGGTTGACCCGGCCCTCCCGGTCCGCGGGGCTTGCCGCGATGATCGAGCCGACGCCGGCGACCAGTGCCGGGACCGTTCCCATCACGAGCGAGCTCGGATACGGGGCGGAGCCGCCAGGAGCATAGACGCCGGCCCTCGCCACGGGCAGCCAGCGACGCTCGATCTCCACCCCGTCGATGACCGCGGTGCGCACCGATGTCGGCGGGCGCTGGCCCTCGGCAAAACGGCGGACATTGGCGATCGCGGCTTCGAGCGCATCGCGTGCGCCCGCCGGGAGGTCATCGGCGGCCGCGGCAAGCTCGTCGCGGGGTAGCAGGAGGCGTCTGTCATGGTGGCCGCCGCCAAACCTGGCGGAAGCCTCCCGGACCGCGACGGCCCCTCGCTCGCGGACATCGGCGAGGATCGCGCGGGCCTTCTCCCGGACGGCAGGATCCGGGACGGCCCCCCGACGGAACAGTCCATCGCGCGCCTGGATCGCGGCGGCATCAGGGTCGCGGAGATCGAGGCGCGTGATCTGGAGCTCGCTCATGGGAGGATCTTCTCGATCGGGAGGACGAGGATCCCCGATGCCCCTGCGGTCTTGAGCCGCGGAAGGAGCCCCCAGACCTCGTCTGCCCCCACCACCGAGTGGATGGCGATCATCCCCGAGTGGGCCAGGGGGATCACCGACGGGGACTCGAGGCCGGGCAGGAGGTCCTCGAGCTCGCTGAGCTTGGCGGCGGGCGCGTTCATCATCAGGTACTTGCGCCCGCGGGCCGCGATGACCGAGCCAAGCATCGTCGAGATGCCGTCGAGCTCCTCCGCACGCTCGCGCGTCGCCTGCTCGTTGGTCACCAGGATCGCCTCGGACGTGAGCAGGTCACCGATCGTGCGCAGGCCGTTCATCGCGAGGGTTGAGCCGGTGGATACGAGGTCCACGATCGCGTCCGCCAGCCCGAGGCGGGGAGCCACCTCCACCGCGCCCGAGAGCGAGATCACCTCGACGGGGATCGCCTGCTGGGCGAAGAAGCGCCGGGTCACGTTCGGGTGCGAGGTGGCGATGCGGGTCCCGGCGAGGTCCGCGATCGACTCGTAGGGGGCATCGGCCGGAGCCGCGGCCGCGAGCCGGCACCGCCCGAACCCCAGCTGGCGGAGCACGGGCAGGTCGATCCCGGTCTCGGCCAGGATGTCCCCCCCGGTGATGCCGGCGTCGGCCACCGCGTCGTTCACGAACTCGATCACGTCGCCTGTCCGGACGAACAGGATGTCCAGGGGATGATTCTGGACGCGCGCCACCAGGCTCCGATCGTGCTCCTCGAACACCAGGCCCGCGTCATGCAGGAGCGCCAGCGTGGATTCGAGCAGCCGTCCCTTGTTGGGGATGGCCAGGCGGAGACGCTCCCTCATCGCTCGTCGCCGAGGGGGTAGGGGAGGGATCCATCGGCGCCCTTGAAGCGCTCGAGCATGTCCCGGTAACCGCCCTCGCCGTGATTGAGCCACGAGGCAATCCGGGTGATCGTCGCGGTGCTGGCACCGGTCCGCGCGCTGATCTCCGCGTAGTGCATGCCGGCGTCCAGCAGGCGCACCACGGCCCAGCGCTGGGCCATGTCGTGGATCTCGCCGAGCGTGCACAGGTCGCGGAGGAAGCGCTCGGCCGCGTCGCGATCCCCAAGGCGGAGGATCGCCTCGACGAGCGCGTCTGTGTCCTGGGTCCGCCAGTTGTCAGCCACGATCGTGTCCCGTCCTCCCGTCGGCCAGGCGTGTGATCGCCGTGGCGCTGCTGCTATGGTAGCGTAGTAGCGTGCTACAACGATAGCATAAGACAAGGAGCCAGGTCGTTGTCAATGTTCGAGCTGCTGCCGGCGATCGATCTTCTCGGCGAGCGGGTGGTCCGCCTGCAGCAGGGAGACTTCGCCCGGGCAACGACGTACGGGTCCGACCCAGCGTCCGTCGCGAGCGCGTTCGTCGCCTCCGGCGCCGGCTGGCTGCACGTGGTGGACCTTGATGGCGCGAGGATGGGGGAGCCCAGGCAGCTGAGGCTCATCGCGGAGGTCGTGGCCGCCGTGAGCGGCCTGGCAAGGGTGGAGATCGGGGGTGGGCTGCGGACGGTCGGCGCCGTTGCCGGGGCGCTGGGCACCGGCGCCAGTCGCGCCGTGGTGGGTACGGCGGCCCTCCGTGACCCATCGTTCGCCGCGGAGCTGGTGGCCCGCCACGGGCCGGACAGGATCGTGGTCGCCATCGACGTCCGCGATGGCCTCGCGCTGGGAGAGGGCTGGCGCGACGGTGCGCCAGGGCTCCCGGCGGCGGACGCCATCGAGCTGCTGGCCCGGACCGGCATCGGGACGTTCGAGGTGACGGCCATCGACCGCGACGGCCTCCTGGAGGGCCCGGACCTGGCGCTGCTCCGGGACCTCGTTGCCCTTGAGCGTGGGCGGATCATCGCCTCAGGCGGGGTGAGCTCCGTCGACGATGTCGTGGCGGTCCAGGCCGTCGGGTGCGCGGGCGCGATCGTCGGCCGGGCGCTGTACGAGGGTCACCTTCACGTCGCCGAGATCCTCGCCGCGCTCGACCGCGCCCACCATTCCTGACGGGGCCCCAGGGGTGCCTCACGGCGCCCGAGGTCCTGTCAGTGGCCCTCGGCCTGCTCCTTCTTGTGGGTCTCGATGATCTTCTCGGCGAGGTACGAGGGAACGTCCTCGTAGTGATCCAGCGTGGCGCTGAACGTGCCCCGCCCGCCGGTCAGCGAGCGCAGCTCGGTCGCATACGAGAACAGCTCGGCCTGCGGGACGTGGGCCGAGATGACCTGCATCCCGTCCGCCAGGTCCATGCCCAAGACGCGCCCTCGTCGACCATTGAGATCGCGGTTGACCTCGCCCATGTACTGCTCGGGGATGCGGACCTCGACGGTCATGATGGGCTCGAGCAGGACCGGCTTCGCCTGGAGCACGCCGTCCTTGAGGGCCATCGAGGCGGCGATCTTGAACGACAGCTCGTTGGAGTCCACCTGGTGGAACGAGCCGTCGTACAGGGTGGCCTTGAAGTCGATCAACGGGTAGCCGGCCAGGACGCCTTCCGCCGCCGTCTCGCGGACACCCTTCTCGATGCCGGGGAAGAAGCCCCTCGGGACGGACCCACCGACGACTCGCTCCGCGAACTCGACGCCGGCCGCGGGATTGGGCTCCAACTCCAGCCACACGTCACCGAACATCCCGTGGCCACCGGTCTGCTTCTTGTAGCGCCCGTGGACCTGGGTCTTGCCGCGGATCGTCTCGCGATACGGGACCCTGGGGGTCCGGGTGGCGATGGCGGCACCGAACTTGCGCTTGAGCCGCTCGCAGATGACCGTCACGTGGGCCTCGCCGATCGCGCGCAGGATCTGCTCGCCGGTATCGGATCGCTCGACGCGGGCCGTCGGCTCCTCCTCGAGCATCCGCTGGAGCGCCGGGCCCATCTTGTCCAGGTCGCCCTTGGACACCGGGTCGATGGCGACCTGGAGGGTGGGCTCCGGGAACGTGATCGGGGGAAGGCGCAGGCCGAGCTCGTGGGACGACAGCGTGTCGCCGGTCTCCGTCACGCCCAGCTTCGCGACCGCGCCGATCTCACCGGCACGGAGCTCGGCCGCCGGCTCCTGCTCCTTGCCGTGGAGGTAGAGCAGCTGGCCGACGCGCTCGTCCTCGCCCTTGACCGAGTTGTACACCGACCCCTGGCTCTTGAGCGTGCCCGCGAGGACCCGCAGGTAGGTGAGCCGTCCCACGTACGGATCCGCGGAGGTCTTGAACACCCGCACCAGCAGCTTGTCGCCGCCCACGTCGACGGACACGGCCTTGCCGCCCTTGTCCGTGGCCGCGTGGGGCCCCTCCTCGTCCGGCGACGGGAGGTAGCGCGCGATCGCGTCGAGGAGCGCCCCGAGCCCGATGCCCCGGGCGCCCGATGCGACCAGCACCGGTGCCAGGATCGACTCACGGACGCCCTTGTGGAGGCATGCGTCCAACTCCGCGTCCGAGATCTCCTCCTCGCCGAGGTACTTCTCGAACACGGCGTCGTCCGCTTCGGCCGCGGCCTCGAGCAGCTGGTCGCGACGGAGAGCCACCTCGTCGGCCAGCTCGGCCGGGATGGGGATCTCCACGTCCTTGGTGCCGTCGAACTGGTAGGCCTTGCGATGGACGAGGTCCACGTAGCCGCTGAACGTCTCCCCGGCGCCGATCGCGATATGGAGCGGCGCGATCTTGTTGCCGAACGCGGCGCGCAGGGCATCGAGCGCCGCCGCCGGGTTGGCGTTCTCGCGGTCGCACTTGTTGAGCACGAAGCAGGCCGCGATCCCGGTATCGCGCCCGGTCCTGACCGCCGTCTCGAGACCGGCCTCGACGCCACCCGACGCGTCCATCACGAACAGCGCGGCATCGGCGGCGTGGAAGCCCTCGATCATCTCGGCCACGAAGTCCGGGTAGCCGGGCGTGTCGACGACGGTGATCTCGTGCTCGCCGTGCTCGAACGTGCCGACGGCGAGGCTCAGCGACCGGTTCTGCTTCTGCTCCTCCGGCTCGTAGTCGAGGTGCGCGGTGCCATCGTCCACGCGGCCCAGGCGCGGGATCGCGCCGGCTCGAAAGAGCACCTGCTCCGCGAGGGTCGTCTTGCCGCTCCCGGCATGGCCCGCGAGCACGACGCTCCGGATATGGGCGAGGTCGTGGCTCTTCAACGTCATCGCGCGCGGTACCTCTCGATGGTTCTCCCGCGAGGCCGGCAGCCCGGCCGCGACGGGGCAGTTGGCGCAGGGTGCGCAGTTGGTGATGCCCGATCCTTCGGTGCCGGCAGGTGACGCCCGGGTGCCGGCCGACGGACGGTCTGCCACGATGTTAGCGGGTATACTCCCGCCCGATGTCAGGACACTCCAAATGGTCGACGATCAAGCGCCAAAAAGGCGCCAATGACGCCAAGCGCGGCGCGATGTTCACCAAGGTCGCGCGCGAGGTCGCCGTGGCTGCCCGGGCGGGCGGTGGTGACCCGGATGCCAACTACCGGCTGCGGCTGGCCATCGACAAGGCCCGCTCGATCAACATGCCCGCGGACAACATCAAGCGGGCGATCGAGAAGGCGACAGGCGGCGGCGATGCCGAGCAGTACGAGGAGGTTGTCTACGAGGGCTACGGGCCCGGTGGCGTCGCGGTCCTCGTCGAGGCGGCCACCGACAACCGCAACCGGACCGCAGCCGAGGTCCGCTCGATCTTCGCCAAGACCGGGGGCCAGCTTGCCGGCTCCGGCGCGGTCGCCTGGCAGTTCGAGGTCCGGGGCCTGATCACGGTCGACCGGGGCACGGTGGACGCGGACGAGGTGGCCCTCGCGGCGATCGACGCCGGCGCCGCCGATGTCGACACGGACACGGACCCGATCGAGATCTACACCGAGCCATCGGAGCTGTACGCGGTCCGCAAGGCGATCGAGGGCTCCGGGATCGCGGTCGACGACGCGGAATCCGCGATGATCGCCAAGCAGACGGTGAACCTCGACGCGGACCACGTGCGCAAGGCCCTGCGCCTGGTGGAGCTGCTCGAGGACCTCGAGGACGTCCAGCGCGTCACGACCAACGTCGACATCCCCGAGGACGTCCTGGCCGAGATGGCCGGGTGATCGTGCTCGGGATCGACCCCGGGACGGCCGCCATGGGCTACGGGATCGTCGAGCGGAGGGGCGGCAGCCTGCGGGCGGTTGACTACGGCTGCCTCACCACCAGCCCGGACCTCGCCCTGCCGGATCGCCTCCGCCAGATCCATGCCCTGGTCGCCGAGCTCATCGAGACGCACCGGCCCGAGCTCGTGGCCGTGGAGCGCCTGTTCTTCTCCCGGAACGCACAGACGGCCCTCGCGGTGGGCCATGCCCGCGGGGTCGTGCTCCTCGCGGCGGCCCAGGCCGGTGTCGCGGTGCGCGAGGCGACGCCCAACGAGGTCAAGGTGGGTGTCACCGGCTACGGCGCGGCGGACAAGGACCAGGTGGGCAAGATGGTCGCGGTGATCCTCCAGCTCGCCGACGTCCCGACACCCGATGACACGGCCGATGCGCTCGCGACGGCCATCTGCATCGCCAACGCGGAGCGCCCCGGGGTCCACGAGGGGGCAACCGCCGGTGAGCGAGCGGGCGTGATGGACCGGTCGGCCGTGGCGCCCATCGTGCGCGGCGAGACGCCCTACGAGCGGTCCGTCCGCGAGGCGATCGCCCGCGAGGCCAAGGTGCCCGCCAGGCCAGGGCGCAAGGGCGGCGGGGCGCCGCGGGCAGCTGACCGACGTGCCTCCTAGCCGGGGTCCGCTCGAGTGATCGCGTCGGTCGAGGGCGTGGTCGCTGCCATCGCCGCGGATTCGCTCGTCATCGAGGTCGGCGGCATCGGCTACCGGGTGTTCACTGCGCCGGCGGTCATCGCGGGGGCATCTCCCGGCAGCCGGCTCAAGCTCCACACGTATCACCTGGTGCGCGAGGATCAGCAGGCGCTGTTCGGGTTCCGGACCCCAGAGGAGCTCGGGTTCTTCAACCTGCTGCTGACCGTGACCGGCGTCGGGCCGAAGGTCGCGCTGGCGATCGTGGGGTCGCGGGCGACGGCGGACCTCCAGCTTGCGATCCTGCAGCAGGACCAGGCCGTGCTGGTGTCGATCCCGGGCATCGGCAAGAAGCTGGCCGAGCGGATCATCTTCGAGCTCAAGGAGAAGGTCTCGGCCGCGGGGATCGCCGCCGGCACGTCCGCGGCGACCGCGACCGCGTCCGAGGGCGAGGTGGTGGGTGCCCTGCAGGCGCTCGGCTACTCGCTCGGCGAAGCGCGCGAGGCGTCCCGGCTGGCGCTCCAGGACGCGGGCGTGGGGGCCGGCCTGGAGGAGCGCGTCAAGGCGGCGCTTCGCACACTGCTGCGCGACTGAGGCCGCGGTGCGGATCGCGTTCGGCACCAACCCCGCATTCGGTCACGTGCTCCCGTTGCTGCCGCTTGCGCTTGCCGCCCGGGACGCCGGCCACGACATCGCCGTGATCGGGGGTGCGGCCGTCGGCCCGGTGGCGGGCGCCCACGGAATCCGCCACGTGGAGGCTGGTCCGCCGGATCTCGCGACGGTCTTCGCCCAGATCGATGCCGGGAGCCTGGCGGGTCCGCGACTCTCCGTCCGCGTGTGGTCGCGGGGGTTTGCCGAGGTCGTCGCCCGCGCCGCTTGCCCACGCGCTCCTGGACCTTGCGCCGGACTGGCGACCGGACCTCGTCGTCCACGAGGACAGCGAGCAGGGGACCTGGATCGGGGCTGAGCGGCTCGGCATCCCGCACATCGCCCTCCAGGCGACGGCATGGCGTGGGCCGATGCGACGGTTGAGCGCGGAGCCCGCGTCCCGCATCCGCGAGGAGCTGGGACTGCCGGCCCAGCCCGCGCTCGAGGCGTGGAACCGGTACGGGTTCCTGACCACGCGCCCGCCCGCCCTTCGCGATCCGGCCGATCCGATGCCGGTCGGGACCCTCGAGCTCCGGCCGGTCGCCGTCGACGACGATGGCAGCACGTCCGCCCCGTGGCTCGACCGGCCACCGATCGGCGACGCCCGGATCGCGGTGACGCTGGGGACGGTCGCGCCCGAGCGCCGCGTGCCGCTGATCACGACGGTGCTCGACGCCCTGGGGCCTCTTGCCGCCGAGGTTGTGGTCGCGCTTGGCCCCGGGCTTGATCCCAACCAGTTCCTGCCACGCGGGGACAACGTGCGCCTGGTCAGCTTCGTGCCCATGTCCCGCCTGCTGCCCGCAAGCGATCTCGTCGTCTGCCACGCGGGTTCCGGGACGGTCATGGCGGCGCTGGCGGCGGGACGCCCGATGGTGCTGCTGCCGATGGCGGCCGACCAGCCGGCCAACGCCGCGGCGTGCGCGGCCTCAGGCGCCGCCGTGGTCATCGAGCCCGACGGTTGGGCGCCAGGCAAGATCCGGGCCGAGGTGGAGGCTGCGCTGGCCAACCCGGAGCTTGCCCGCGCCGCGCTCGCCGTGCGTGCCGAGATCGAGGCCATGCCGCCGCCCGCGGCGCTGGTGCCGGTGCTGGAACGGCTGGCCGGCGCCGGGTGACGGCAGTCGAACATCTGTACCAAATGGACGCCTGAACCTGCTAGACTCCGACCGATGACCGATGACCCCATGAGCCTTCTCGCGGCCGGTTCCGGCGACCTCGGCGAGCTCGTCGTCGAGGGCTCCCTGCGCCCGCGGACGCTGGACGAATACGTCGGCCAGCGTGACGTGAAGGCGAGCCTCACGGTCCTGCTCCAGGCCGCCAAGGCGCGAGGGGAGGCGGCGGACCACGTCCTGCTCTACGGGCCGCCCGGCCTGGGCAAGACCACGCTCGCGACGATCATCGCCCGTGAGCTCGGCGTCAACGTCCGCTACACCAGCGGCCCGGCGGTCGAGCGGGCGGGGGACCTCGCGGCCATCCTCACCGCGCTCGACGAGCGGGACGTCCTGTTCATCGACGAGATCCACCGGCTCAATCGGGCCGTCGAGGAGATTCTCTATCCGGCGATGGAGGACTTCGCGCTCGATGTCATGATCGGCAAGGGACCCAGCGCCCGCAGCCTGCGCCTCAGCCTCAAGCCGTTCACCGTCGTGGGCGCGACCACGCGCGCCGGCCGCATCAGCGGGCCGCTGCGGGACCGGTTCGGGATGACCTACCGGCTCGACTTCTACGAGGAAGACGACCTGACGGCCATCGTCCGTCGCTCGGCCGGGATCCTGGGGGTCGAGGTGGACGCGGACGCAGCTCGCCTGATCGCGATGCGCGGCCGCGGCACACCCCGCATCGTCAACCGGCTCCTGCGACGCGTCCGTGACCACGCGGAGGTCCACGGGGACGGCCGGGTCCACGAGCAGGCCGTGGCCGAGGCGATGACGATCCTCGAGATCGACGACCTCGGGCTCGACGCCACGGACCGCAAGCTGCTTGCGGCCATCATCCAGAAGTTCGGGTCCGGGCCGGTCGGGGTCCAGGCACTGGCCGCCGTCCTGGCCGAAGAGTCGGACACCATCGAGGACGTCTACGAGCCGTTCCTCCTGCGCCTCGGATTCCTTGACCGCACCCCGCAGGGCCGCATCGCGACGGAGGCCGCCCGGGCCCACCTCGCCTCGCTTGGCTACGAGATCCCGGCACCGCGCCGGGCCGAGCCCGAGATGCCGGCACTCTGGGACGACCTGCCGGCCCGCTGACCGTGCCCGGCGCTTCCACCTTCGAGGTCCTCGTCCCGCCGCCCGCGGACGGGTCGACGCGCGCCCGCCTGGGCCGCCTGCGGCTGCCGCACGGGATCGTCGACACGCCGCAGTTCATGCCCGTCGGGACCAACGCGACGGTCAAGGCGCTCCATCCGGACGAGGTGTCGGCCGCGGGCGCCTCGATCCTCCTCGCCAACACCTACCACCTCTACCTTCGGCCCGGCCACGAGCGGATCCGGGACCTCGGTGGCCTGCACGCGTTCATGGGCTGGAGCGGACCGATCCTGACGGACTCCGGCGGCTACCAGGTGGTGAGCCTGGGGGACCTGCGGGTGATCGACGACGGGGGCGTGACCTTCAAGAGCCATCTCGACGGGACCACCCACCGGTTCACGCCGGAGCACTCGATCGCGGTCCAGGAGGCGCTTGGGCCGGACATCGCGGTGGCGTTCGACCAGCCCGTGTTCCCGAGCTCGCCGCAGGCGGTGGTCGAGGATGCCATGCGCCGCACCCACCACTGGGCGGAGCGCTCGCTGGCCGCGCACACGCGGACGGACCAGGCCCTGTTCGGGATCGTCCAGGGAGGCCTCGATCCGGCGCTGCGCGAGGCGTCGGCGCGGTTCATCACCTCGCTGCCGTTCGACGGCATCAACATCGGCGGACTGGCGGGCGACGAGACACCCGACGAGCGGAACGCGACCCTCGACGAAACCATGCCCTTCCTCGACGACGACCCGCGGCCGCGCTATCTCATGGGTCTCGGGTCGCCGCTGGACCTGCTCGAGGCCGTGCACCGGGGCGTGGACCTGTTCAATTCGGTGCTGCCGGCGCGCGTCGCGCGGAACGGCCAGCTGTGGATCCCGGGCGCGCGTCTGAACCTGCGCAACACGCAGTACATGGACGATCCGCGACCGGTCCAGGAGGGCTGCCCATGCCCGCTGTGCACGCGGTTCTCGAGGGCGTATCTGAGCCACCTGTTCCGGGCCAGGGAGATGCTCGCGTACCGGCTGGCGACTTGTCACAACCTGACCTTCACCCTAGACTTCATGGCCAGGATCCGCGCTGCGCTGCGCTCTGGAACCTTCCCCGTCGAGATGGCCGAATTGCGCTCCCGCGCCGTTCGCATGAGTGGCGGTGAAGTGGGCGCAAAGTCGGCGTGACATCCGGGTCGGTATCGTCAGCCACACATCGAGGTGGGGATTATGGGATCTCGGGATCGCCCCTCCAAGGAAGCCAAGAAGAAGCCCAAGGAAAAGGCCTCCGGCCAACCCAAGCTCTCGTCGCTGTCCGACCTTCCGCAGCAGGCGGAAGTCATCAGGAAGCCACGCAAGCCGCGGTGGGACGAGGATTCGGGCGAAGGCTGACGCACCGGGCGGACGGGGACCGGGTCCCGCTCCGTCGGGTCGGCCGAGGCCGCCAGGAGCGAGGACGCAGATGACGATCAGCGGCAGGGAAATCGACCGCAACGGCCCCAATCCGGAGAAGGCCCTCGCGGAGCGTGGGCGGGCGGTCGATTCCGCCATCCTCGCGATCGAGAAGCAGTTCGGGCGTGGCTCGATCATGAAGCTCGGCTCGGCCGAACGGCAGGCCGTCGATTCGATTCCCACCGGCTCCATCGCGCTTGACCTGGCGCTCGGTGTCGGGGGCGTCCCCCGCGGACGGATCACGGAGATCTTCGGGCCCGAGTCGTCGGGCAAGACCACCGTCTGCCAGCACGTCATCGCGGAGGCCCAGCGCAAGGGGGGCATCGCGGCCTTCATCGATGTCGAGCACGCGCTCGATCCGGCCTATGCGCGCGCCTGCGGCGTCAACGTCGATGAGCTGCTCGTGTCGCAGCCGGATACCGGCGAGCAGGCCCTCGAGATCACGGAGACCCTGATCCGCTCGGGGGGCGTCGACATCGTCGTCGTGGACTCCGTGGCGGCTCTCGTGCCCCGCGCCGAGATCGAGGGGGAGATGGGCGACAGCTTCGTCGGCATCCAGGCCCGGCTGATGAGCCAGGCGCTGCGCAAGCTGACGGGCGCCGTCTCCCGCTCCAACACCTCGCTCGTGTTCACCAACCAGCTGCGCGAGAAGATCGGGGTCATGTTCGGCAACCCCGAAGTCACGCCGGGCGGACGCGCGCTCAAGTTCTACGCCTCGGTCCGCCTCGACATCCGCCGCATCGAGACGATCAAGAACGGCACCGAGTCCGTGGGCAACCGCGTCCGGGTCAAGGTCGTCAAGAACAAGGTCTCGCCGCCGTTCCGCGTCGCCGAGTTCGACGTGATGTACGGCGAGGGGATCAGCACGGAGGGCGGCCTGCTCGACGTCGGCGTCGCCATGGACGTGGTCGCCAAGGCGGGCGCGTGGTTCACCTTTGGCGACACGCGCCTTGGCCAGGGTCGCGAGGCCTCCAAGGAGTTCCTCAAGGCCAACACCGACATCGCCGCCGAGATCGACCGCCAGATCCGCGGCATGATGGCCGACGTGGCGCTGCCCGTCGAGGGCATCGAAGAGGCCGAGTAGGCTCGCCGGGATCGGCGACCCACCGCCGATGGATGACGAGCCGCGAGCGCGGAACCCCGGTGCCCGGCCGCGGCCTCGGAAGCCCACCTTCGCGGAGCGGCGCGAGCGCCGCGCGGCCGTGGAGGACGTGGCGGAGGTGCTCGATGCCGCCGCGCGCTTCCTCGAGGCTCGGCCACGCGCGGTGGCGGAGGTGGAGCGCAAGCTCAGCGGCATGGGCTACCGGCCATCCCTGGTGAGCCTGGTGGTCGAGCGCTTGGTCGACCTCGGCTACCTCGACGACGAGGCATTCGCCCGCGCCTGGGTGGAGTCACGGGACCGGGCGAGCCCCCGCGGCGAGCACGCGCTGCGCCGAGAGCTCTCCCAACGCGGCGTGGACCGGACGCTCGTCGACGAGGTCCTCGACGGCCGGCGTGAGGACGCGGCGGGTCGCCTGGAGTCGCAGGGCCCCGACGAGGTCGCCGCGGAGCGGCTGCTTCGGAAGCGACTGCCCGCGATCCTGCGCGAGACGGACCCGCGCCGGCGGCGGCAGAAGGCGTATGCGCTGCTTGCCCGCGCTGGGTTCTCGCCGGATATCTGCGGGTCCGTGACCCGGGCCGTGCTCGCGGAGGCCGATGCGGACCCCGATCCGGGTGAAGACGACGGGGTCGCGGACGACGCCTGACGGCCGACTGATGGTGATCCGCGAGCGCACGGGCGGCAGGTGGCGATGAGGACGGCACCATCCGCCCGAGCCCGATCGGGTTGCCCGGTGTAGGCTACTGCGCAACCGGACGCGGACCCTCGGGCCGCGATCCGGGCGAGCCGTGACACCGGTTGAGAGCCTTCTGGAGCCTGCATGGGCCCGTCGGCTCCCGAGCCCAAGCGAAGGCCGGTGTTCGCGTAGCCCGAGCCCGATTCCGGATCACGCGCCCGGCGCATTCATCCCGCCGGGTGGGAGGAACTGAAGATGGAGTACGTCCTCGCCGTGGCGGCTGCAGTGGTCGCCGGCGCAGTGGGCGTCGTCGTGGGATTCGTCGCCCGCGGGACGCTGTCCAACCAGACGCTCAAGTCGGCCCAGGACAAGGCGGCGCGCATCGTGGCCGAGGCGCGCACGCAGCAGAAGGACATGATCCTCGAGGCCAAGGACGAGAAGCTGCGGCTGCAGCGCGAGGTCGAGGATGAGGCGCGCACGAAGCGCACGGAGCTCCAGAACCTCGAGCGCCGCCTGCTCACCCGGGACGAGCAGCTCGACCAGCGTGCCGACACGCTGGAGGAGAAGAGCCAGAAGATCGTCGATCGCGAGCGTGACGTGGAACGCCAGCGGGGCGAGCTCGAGCGCCTCAGCCAGGATCGCCTCGCCGCCCTGGAGCGCGTGTCCGGCCTGTCCGCCGAGGACGCCAAGAGCATGCTCCTCGAAGCCATCCGCGAGGAGGCCGAGCACGACGCCGTGAAGCTGGCGCGGTCCATCGAGCGGCGTGCACGCGAGGAGGCCGGCGACAAGGCGCGCGAGATCATCGTGACCGCCATGCAGCGCGTGGCGGCAGACCACACGGCCGAGCACACGGTCACGGTCGTGCACCTGCCCAGCGACGAGATGAAGGGCCGGATCATCGGCCGCGAGGGGCGCAACATCCGCGCGCTCGAGCAGGCCACGGGGATCGACCTGATCATCGACGACACGCCCGAGACCGTCGTCCTCTCCGGCTTCGACCCGGTCCGGCGCGAGGTCGCGAGGCTCGCGATCACCAAGCTCATCGCCGACGGCCGGATCCACCCCGGCCGGATCGAGGAGGTCGTCAACAAGGCGCGCGCGGAGGTCGACCTCGTCATCCGTCAGGCCGGCGAGCAGGCGGCCTACGACGCCGGCGTGCCCGGGCTGCCGCCCGACCTCCTCAAGCTGATCGGCCGCCTCAAGTACCGGACCAGCTACGGCCAGAGCGTGCTCGTGCACAGCGTGGAGACGTCGCTCCTGGCCGCGATCATCGCCGCGGAGATGGGTGCCGACGTGCAACGCGGCCAAGATCGGCGGCCTGCTCCACGACATGGGCAAGGCGGTGGACCACGAGGTCGAGGGGCCCCACGCGGCCATCGGCGCGGCCATCGCCCAGAAGAACAGCATGCCGTTCAAGGTCGTCAACGCGATCGCAGCGCACCACCAGGAGGTGGAATACGCCTGCATCGAGGCCCCGATCGTCCAGATCGCCGACGCCATCTCGGCCTCCCGCCCCGGTGCCCGCGGCGAGACCATGGCCACCTACGTCAAGCGCCTCGAGGACCTCCAGGCGATCGCCGAGAGCTTCACCGGCGTGGAGCGCTCGTTCGCCGTCCAGGCTGGCCGCGAGGTCCGGATCCTGGTCCGTCCGGAGGAGATCGACGACCTGACGGCCACCCGGCTGGCGCGCGACATCGTCAAGAAGATCGAGGACAACCTCACGTACCCGGGCCAGATCAAGGTGACGGTGATCCGCGAGACCCGCGCGGTCGAGTACGCGAAGTAGGGGGCGGGCTCGCGCATGGCCAACCGCAACGAGCGAGCGGGGCTCGGCAACCCGCCCAACGGCAACGCGCCGCGACCGCCCGGGGCGTGCCGGGTGCTGATGATCGGCGACATCATCGGCAAGCCCGGGCGCGTGGCCATCGAGCAGGCACTGTCCGGGCCTGCGCGATGAGCGCGGCGTGGACTTCGTGACCGCCAACGGCGAGAACCTCGCGGGCGGCATGGGGCTGACGGTGAGCACGGCCGAGGCGCTGTTCGCCGCCGGGGTGGACGTCGTGACCTCCGGCAACCACATCTGGGACAAGCGCGAGATCTACCCGTTCCTGGACCAGAGCGACCGCGTGCTGCGTCCGCTCAACTACGGCACCCATGGCGTCCCGGGCCGTGGCTGGGGCACGTACGAGGCGCTCGACGGCTCCGAGCTCGCGGTCATCAACCTCCAGGGCCGGACGTTCATGCAGCCCATCGACAACCCGTTCACGGAGGCGGACCGGCTGCTCGACGAGGCGTCGGAGCCGCTGCCGCCGATCCGCCTGGTGGACTTCCACTGCGAGATCACGTCCGAGAAGAACGCCTTCGGCCTGTACCTCGACGGCCGCGTCTCGCGTCGTGGTCGGGACCCACACCCACGTCGTGACGGGCGACGAGCGCATCCTGCCCAAGGGCACCGCCTACCAGTCCGACCTCGGGATGACGGGCCCGCTGTGGAGCGTGATCGGGTTCAAGCCCGACACGGTCCTGCCCCGGTTCATCAATGCGCTCCCCACCCGGTTCGAGGTGGGCGACGGGCCCGTGATCCTCAACGCGTGCCAGGTGGACATCGATCCCGGCGACCGGGCGGGCGCTCCAGATCGAGCGCATCAGCCGCCTCGTCGAGGTCTGAGGGTGGCCGCGCGCCACGCCGCGGCTTCCGACGGGGGACCGGTCGCCGCCGGAACCGCGGTTGCCGACGTGCACACGCACACGACGCGATCCGACGGCCTGCTGGAGCCGGCGCGAGCTCGTGCCGCGAGGCCGCGGCTGCGGGCGTGCGCCTGTTCGCGATCGCCGACCACGACAACCTCGCCGCCTACCGGGAGCTCACGGCACCGGGCGCCACACCGCTGCCCGAGGGCCTCGAGCTCGTCCCGGCCGTGGAGATCAACGCGGTCGCCGGGAGCCTGGCGATCGACCTGCCCGAGGGCGAGCTGCACGTCCTGGGCATCGGCGTGGATCCGTTCGACGATGCCTTCGAGGCGGCGATCGCCGCGCAGCGCACCGCGCGCCGCCGTCGGTTCAGCGCCGCCGTCGAGCGCCTGCGCGCGATCGACATGCCCGTGGACGAGCACCTCCCGCCGGGGGTCCTCGAGAGCGACGACGCGCTCGGGCGCCCGACGCTTGCCCGGGCGCTGGTCGCTGCCGGCCACGCGGACAGCGTGGAGGACGCCTTCCGCCGCATCCTGGGCACCGGCCTGCCGGGCTACGTGCCGCGGACCGGCATGGACCCGGTGGAGGCGATCCGGGCAATCCGCGGGGCGGGTGGCCTGGCCTCGATCGCCCACTTCGCCGACGCGCCGCTGCACCTGGGACTGCTGCGCGAGCTGGTGGGACAGGGCCTCGATGGCCTGGAGACCCACCACCGGTCGTTCGAGGCCGAGACGCGTGCGGCCATGACAGCCGTGGCCCGGCTCCTGGGCCTGGTCGAGACCGGCGGCACGGACTACCACGGCGACACCGGCAGCTACGCGGAGGACCATGCCCGCCTGGTGATGCCGGACGAGCTGGTCAGCGGCCTGCGCGCGGCCCTGGCCGACCGGGGCTGGCCGGCGCGACCGTGATCCGCACTACCATCGGCGGGTCATGACGTCCCGTCGCCTGCCCGTCCTCGATATCGCTCCGGCGCAACCGGCACCGGCCGCGCCGCGCGACCCGCTCACGCCCGACGACCAGCGCCTGGTGGAGTTCCGGCCCGAGCCGCGTGCCCTGCCGTCGTTCTTCGTCTGGACGCTCGGCTGCCAGATGAACAAGAGCGACTCGGAGGAGATGGCGGGGCGGCTGCTGACGGCCGGATGTGCCGAGGCGGCCTCGATGGAGTCGGCCGACCTCGTGGTCATCAACACCTGTGCGATCCGCGAGGCCGCGGAGGCAAAGGTCATCGGCCGCCAGGGCCATCTCGCCCGGCTCAAGTCGGCGAACCCCGCGCTGCGCGTGGTCGTGACCGGCTGCTCGGTCCGCGAGTCGAACCGTGACGGGCTCGCCCGCCGCTACCCGGCCGTGGACCTGTTCCTGCGGCCCGACGAGGAACCCGAGCTGGTGGACCGCCTGGGGCTCGCCTCGGCGCAGGCGCCGGTGGGGGCCATCGCCGACGACCGCGGCCACGACCCTCGTCAAGGGCACGGCCGTGTCCGACGCCACGTACCTCGTCCGGGCTCGCGCGGATGCGGTGGCGGGCGGCGCGGTGAGCCGAGGCTCGGCGATCAGCGCCTGGCTGCCCATCATCTATGGCTGCGACAAGACCTGCACCTACTGCATCGTCCCGTTCAGCCGGGGCCCGGAGCGGAGCCGCCCGTTCGATGAGATCGTGGAGGAGGCCCGTGCGCTCGCCGCGGCCGGCTTTCGCGAGGTCACGCTGCTCGGCCAGAACGTCAACAGCTACGGTCACGATCTTGCCCCCGAGGAGCGCTTCGCCCACGTCTCGGTGGCGCGAACGGTCGGCCGGCGCCAGGATCGGGAGGCCCGACCGGATCTGGCCGAGCTGATCCGGGCCGTCGACGGGCTCCGCGCACCCGACGGCTCCCCGGCGATCCCGCGGCTGCGCTTCGTGACCTCCCACCCGTGGGACCTCTCCGACCGGCTGATCGAGGCCATGGCGGCCTGCCCGTCGGTCTGCGAGTCGCTCCACCTGCCGGTCCAGTCGGGCTCGGACGCGATGCTTCGCCGGATGGGCCGCCAGTACACGATCGATCACTACCTCGAGCGCATGGCGCGGATCCGCGAGGCGGTGCCCGGGGATCTCGCTGTCGACCGACGTGATCGTCGGCTTCTGCGGCGAGACCGAGTCCGAGTACGCCGATACGCTTGCTCTGCTCCGGACGGTGCGCTTCGACCAGGTGTTCGCCGCCGCCTACAGCGAGCGCCCCGGGACGCCGGCGACGAAGCTTCGCTGACGACGTCCCCGCGGCGGAGAAGCGGCGCCGGCTGGTGGACCTGCTCGACGTCCAGGAGCGGATCGGGCTCGACCGCAACCGTGCCTGGCTCGGGCGAACCACCGAGGTCCTCGTGGACACGATCATCCCGCCGCGCTCGCACGACCACGACGACGAGGAGGAAGCGGCCGGCATCCCGGAGAGCCGGGACGCGTTCGCCCACCTGCCCGCCGGCGTCGTCCACCTGGCGGGGCGATCCCGGGAGAACAAGCTCGTCCACGTCGCCGGGCCGGCCGACCGGCTGGGAACGCTCGTGGGGGTCACCATCGACCACGCCGGTCCGTACGCGCTCCGCGGCTCGCTCGCCGCCGGCTGAGCGACGTCCATGACGCTCGCCCCGCTCGTCGTCATCGGCGGGCCGACCGCCACCGGCAAGACCGGGCTGGCCATCGGGATCGCTGAGCAGCTGCTGGCCCAGGGCATCGCGGCCGAGGTCGTCTCCGCGGATTCACGACAGGTGTACCGCGGCCTCGACATCGGCACGGCGAAGGCGACGGCCGAGGAGCGGGCGCGGGTCGTCCACCACGGCATCGATCTCGTCGACCCGGACCAGGCGTACTCGGTCGCCGAGTTCCGGACCCACGCGCTCGGCGCCCTCGCGGCGCTGGGAGCCCGCGGCGGGATCGGAATCCTCGCGGGGGGGACCGGCTTCTGGCTGCGCGCGGTCATGGCCGGCATCGACACCGACGCGCTTGCGTCCGATCCACGGGTCCGGCGCGGGATCGAGGCCATGCTGGCATCCGATGGGGTCGAGGCGGTCGCGTCGCGGCTGACCGCGATGGCACCCGCGCTGGCGGCGCGCACCGACCTCCGGAACCCCCGGCGCGTGGTCCGTGCGCTGGAGATCGCCACGCTCCGGGGTGATGCCCCGCTGCCGGACCGCGTCGGCTACCCGGCGCCGGTCCTGGGCCTGCAGCTCATCGTGGACCCGGCGGAGCACCATCGCCGGATCCTCCACCGGGCGCGCGCCCAGTTCGAGGCCGGGCTGGTCGAGGAGGCGAGACGCCTGCGCGAGCGCTACGACCCGGCGCTGCCGGCCTTCTCGGCGATCGGCTACCGCGAGAGCTGGGCGGTGCTCGACGGCGAGTGCACGCCCGAGGAGGCGATCGCCCGCGACGCCCGGCGCAACATCCAGTTCGCCAAGCGCCAGCGCACGTGGTTCCGCTCGGAGCCCGCGCTCGCGGTGGTGGACGCGACCGATGACCCGCAGGGCGAGGTGACGGGGGCGGTGGCGGCGTTCCTCGAACGCCTGCACGGCTGACGCCGCGGGTGCAGGGGGATGCGGGCGACGAGCCGGTATGCTGGCCGCGATGAGCCCCCGAGACACGATCGACCTCGCGCCCCACGTCGAGAAGGCGTTCCTCGTCGCCGTGGACACCGGTGATGACGCCGGGTGGACGGCCGAGGACAGCCTGACCGAGCTGGCCGCGCTGGCCGCCACGGCCGGTGCCGATGTCGTGGGCGCCGAGTGGCAGAACCGCCGCCATGTCGACCCCAACTGGTACGTGGGCAAGGGCAAGGCCGAGGACCTGCTCCAGGCGAAGTCCGAGACCGGCTTCGACATCGTGGTGGCGGACGACGAGCTCAGCCCGGCGCAGCAGAAGACCCTGGAATCGCTGCTCAACGTCAAGGTCATCGATCGCAGCCGGCTGATCCTCGACATCTTCGCGCTTCACGCCCAGACGCACGAGGGGCGGCTCCAGGTGGAGCTTGCCCAGCTCGAGTACCAGCTGCCGCGCCTGACCCGGCTGTGGACGCACCTGTCGCGCACCGGCGGTGGCATCGGGACCCGCGGACCCGGCGAGTCGCAGCTCGAGACGGACCGCCGCCTGATCCGGGAGCGGATCAAGAAGATGAAGGCCAAGGTGGACGATGTCCGCCAGCAGCGGCAGACCACGGCCCGTGGTCGAGACCGCCGGCTGTACCCCACGGTGGCCATCGTGGGCTACACCAACGCCGGCAAGTCGACGCTCCTCAACGCGCTCGTTGGCTCCGTCGTGGCCAAGGCCGAGGACAAGCTGTTCGCGACCCTTGATCCCACCTCGCGCCAGGTCAAGCTGGGCGACGGCCAGACCGCCATCGTCACCGACACCGTCGGCTTCATCCACAAGCTGCCCCACCAGCTGGTGGATGCCTTCCGGGCGACCCTCGAGGAGGTCACCCGCGCCGATGTCCTGGTCGAGGTGGTCGACGCCTCCGATGCCCATGCCGCGGAGCACCGAGCGACGGTCCAGGTCGTGCTCGACGAGCTGGGTGCCGGGGACAAGCCGCGGCTGACGGCATTCAACAAGGCGGACCTCCTGTTCCCGGGCACCGATGGCGATCGGCCGGCCCCCGCCGTCGCGGGCTCGGTGCTGGTCTCGGCAGCGACGGGGTTCGGGCTCGACACGCTGCGCGCCGAGATCGCGGCGCTGCTCGCGTCGCTGTGGGAACCGGTGGACGTCGATGTCCCGTACGCGGCGGGAGAGCTGCTGGCCCGCGTCCGCGAGCGTGGCACCGTGGACCTCGAGTACGGCGAGCGGTCCGTGAAGGTCCGCGGTCGAATGGCCCCGTCGCTCGCCGGCGAGCTGCGCGCCGTCGCGGACCGCTGGGCGGAGACCCTGGCCGAGGAAGGCGTGGGGTCGTGAGCCCGCACCGCGGCGCACCCGTCCGTCGAGCGGGGACCGGCCGCCTGCCGGGAGGTCACCGGCTGACCTGGACCGTCGCCGACGGGCGCCGCGGGCGTCGGTGGCGCGCCACGACCACGAGTGCCGATGGCCGGCTGGTCGGGGCCCTGCTCGTGGAGGTTGGCACCGACGGAGCCCTGCGCAAGATCGAGGTGGCGTCACCGGCCGGCCTGCTGACGCTCCACCCGGAGGTGGGGGAGGGGACCCTGCACGGCAACGTGGTCCGTCCCGCCGGGATCAGCCACGTCACCCTGCCGTGGACGGCACGGCACCTGCTGTTTGCCGGCAGCTCGCCCGTGACCGGGGCCGTTGCCGCGGCGCAGCTGGAACGCGAGCTCCCGGCAGGGCAGGGGAGCGCGATCCCGGCGGTCGAGATCGCGGACGACCTCTCGATCCGGCAGGCCACCTGGCGCGTCGCCCGCGTGGGCGAGCGGCGCTGGCGCCTGCTGGCCGCCGACGGTGGTCCATCGGTGGCCGTCACGCTTGACGACGATGGCATCCCGACCGCTCTCGAGGACGCGGAGACCTGGCCGCTGGAGGTCGATCAACCGGCCTGAGCCACCCGCGCGTGGACAACCTGTGGACAAGCGCGCGATTTCCGAACGCGACCCCTGCAAGTCGTGGATAACCCCGTTGCCGCGGCGCCCGGTCGCCGGATATTGTGGGTCTTGCCCGAAGGGGCGGACGAACCAGCGACGGACCCGCAGGTGCTTGCACAGGCGGGGACGAGACGAAACCGCAGGTGCTTGCACAGGCGGGGACGAAACGGGAACGCGGTTGCTTGCAGCAGCGGACTCGACGCCGGGGAGAAAGTTCCTTCGGGCGTTTCGCTGTCTCCCGCGCTGACCGTCCCAGGGCGCACGACGAGGGTCCCGGCGGTGAGGGCACGAGAACTCCGGCAGGCGGTCGGCCGTCCCGGGTTCACCGCTGCCCTCGGGCCCGCGGTGCTGCTGGTGGGTGCGCTCGTCCCGTCCCTCCGGCCCCCGACCGCCCTGCTCATCGTGTTCGGCTGGTTGATCCTCCTGCGGGTGGTGCGATCCCCTGCAGCGGTTGCCTGGGCCGCCGTGCTGCCGCTCGCCGTGGTCCTGGTCTGGCCATGGGTACTGGGTGCCGACGTGCCGGTGGGGGATCCGGGCTGCCGTGACCCACTCGCGACCATCGCCGTGCGTCGCGTCGCCGTGGCTGCGGTCGGTCTCGTGCTTGTTGCCGGCCTTGCCATCATCCATCGCTCCGGGCTGACGGAGCTCGGGCTCCGCCGGCCAACACGGTTCGAGGCCGTCACCTCGGCGGGCGGTGGCGTCGCGCTTGTCGCGGCGGGCCTGTTCATCGGGCCGGCCATCGCCCGACCGTTCTTCGGCGAGCTCGACTTCCCCGTGCCGGCGGCCGCCCTTGTCCCCGCGGCCGCGTTCGGCGTCGCGAACGGCGTCCTGGAAGAGGTGCTGTACCGGGGGGCGCTCCAGGCATGGCTCGCGCGAACAGTTCCGATGGCCATCGCGATCGCCATCGGGGCCGTGGCGTTCGGCATCGTGCACGTTGGTCCCGAGGTCGTCGACCTCGTCCCCGTGCACGTCGCGCTGCTGACGGGCGCAGGGCTCCTCGCCGGGCTGGCGCGGTGGCGTTTCGGGTCACTGTGGATCCCGATCGGCTTCCACGTCGGTGCGGACGTCGCCCTCTACGTCGGGCTGGCCTGCCGATCTGCCGGCTGAACCCACGGTGCGCGCCTCGGCGGCCGGACCGGGTGGGGGAGGGCCGGTGGGCCCGGCAGTCAGACCAGCCCCACCTCGAGGAGGACCTTGCCCCGCGCCAGGCCGTCGTCGACGCGGCGGAGCGCTTCGGCAACCTCCGACAATGGAAACCGGCTGTCGATGGCCGGCCGCAGGTGTCCCTCGAGCACGAGGCCGGTCAGCGTGGCGACGTCCGCCGCCAGGAACGGCTTCCACCACAGCATCATGCCGGTCCGCCGGCTGCCCGCGAGGCTGACCACGGGGCCGACCAGCATGGCATCGACCAGCGAGCGGCTACTCCCGCCGAGGGTCACGTATCGCCCGCCGGGTCGCAGCGCGCGCCGCACGTGGAGCATCGAGTGGTGCGACTCCGCGGCCAGGATCCAGTCGTAGCGGATCCGTCCGTCGAACGCGTCGCGGGTGGTGTAGTCGATCACCTCGTCGGCGCCCATCGACCGGACGAAGTCCATCTTGGCGGCGCTGCACACGCCGGTGACCTCGGCGCCCATCCACTTCGCCAGCTGGATGGCAAACGGACCGACATTGCCCGAGGCGCCGTCGATCAGGACCCGCGAGCCAGCTCGCACCGTGGTGCCGTCACGCCCGCGCAACCCCTGGATGGCCAGGATCGCAGCGTGCGGCAATGTCGCGGCCATGTCGCTGCTGATCCCGTCGGGGATCGGCTGGAAGGCTCGCTCCGGCGCGCACGCGTACTCGGCGAACGCCCCCGATCCGAAGGGGTACAGGTCCGCGAACACCCGGTCCCCGGGCTTGAACCGGGTCACCGCCGGCCCGACGGCGGCCACGGTTCCCGCGGCGTCGCTGCCGAGGCGCGGATCGCGCGGCCGGCGCGGCCCGAGGGCCAGCCGCATGATCCCGGGCTTGGGCCACATGAGATCGAGGTCGGCGCGGTTGACCGAGGCGGCCTCGACGCGAAGGAGCACCTCGTCGCCCTGGGCTCGGGGATGGCGACGGGCTCGACCCTGACCACGTCCGGACCGCCGTACCGGTCACGGGTGACTGCCAGCATGCGTTCCATGGGGTCCATCATAGGCTCGGCGCAAGAAGGGTTGACGCCGGCGACTTGGCGTAGTATTACTGCGCTCAGTAATACTGGAGATGACCGATGCGGATCACGTCAAAGGGGCAGGTGACCATTCCCCAGGACATCCGGGAGCGGGCGGGCTTCCTGCCCAACACGGACGTCGACTTCGTGCTCGATGGGGACCTCGTGTACCTCGTCAAGTCCTCGGAGCGGCGGCGTCCGACGCGGGGCGACATGCTGATTGGTCATCTGCAGCGGCGCCGTGGCCGCATCACGATGACGACAGACGAGATCATGGCGCTCACGAGGGGCGATGAATGACCCCCATTCTCGTTGACAGCAACGTCCTGATCGACGTGCTCGACGAGCCCGGGCCCTGGACATCGTGGTCGACAGACGCCCTGCGCCAGGCGGCCAATCAGGCCGAGATCGTGATCAACCCGATCGTGTTCGGGGAGGTCTCGATGGGCTTTCCGACGGTCGAAGCTGTCGACGACGCGCTTCCGCCCGCCTGGATCCGTCGAGAGGACATCCCGTACCCCGCGGCCTTCCTCGCAGGCCGGTGCTTCCTCGACTACCGCCGTCGCGGCGGGTCGCGGAGCACGCCGCTGCCGGATTTCTACATTGGCGCTCACGCCGCCGTGGCCGGCTATCGCCTCCTGACCCGTGACGCCGCGCGGTATCGCACGTACTTTCCTCGGCTCAGCCTCATCTCACCGGAATGACCGCACACCGGTCCCAAGGGCTCTCCCAGTGCGATTGGCACTTCCGATAAGGTAAGTTATGTCTCGCTATGTGCGCAGAACCGAGTGCAGAAAGCGCACGGCTCCTTCGACCCGGGCCCGAATTAGGTTGAGGTGGGACATATCGAATACGCCCGACGAGCCGTGCGTACCGGCGTTGAATACCTTGAAGAGTTCAATCACCTCATCGACGTCTGCTTCAGCGAATGCCGCGAGCGCTTCGGAGGGGCGGCCGGATCGGGCGAGGCAGTATCGAAGGCGAGCTCGTCGGGTTGGTCGGCCATCATGCGCGAGCGCAGCGTCCGGTTCCCACTGAAGGACCTCCACATCCGGTGCCTCCCGCTCAATGATCCTCGTGAGAATCTCCCTGGAGCTGGACGAGAAGTGGCGCGCCGCATCCGGGTTTCTTGGGCTGAGGGCAAAGAGCGCTCCGCGCCATCGGGTCGCAAGGTCCACCTCGAAGTCCGCCAAGCGCGCCTCGATCGCTGGGTCCGTCGCCGGCGCTGGATCGATGTCAGACCCCGGCCTGTCCGCACGCGCCAACGCCAGACTGTTCGAGGCTTCGTTCTGCGCTAGGTCGAGGATGTCAGGCCGGGACTCGAGCCAGGTGCCCATGGCGGCACTCTCGACCGCCTCGTAGCTCGCATGGAGACCTACAACCGCTCGGTAGTACGTGCTGGATCGCACCACAGTGCTGGGCGTGGACAGCTGCTGGAGCGAGGCTTTCAGCCTCCGACGGTTCTCGAGAACACGAGCGTTGTGGGCGCGAGCCTCGCGGTTGTAGGCATCCACGCTCTGTCGGAGCTGGCGTTGTTGCTGTCGGACCTCGTCGTTGTGCCGCCTGACGGCTTGGTTGTACTTGTTGATCGCCTGCTGCTGACGCTGAGCTGCCTGCCGAAGCATCGAGGAATACTGACTAGGAGTCACTCGCCTGACCACGTTGCTGCTCCTGCATAGGCGGCTTGGTGTGGGGCGAATGGTACATCCGTTCTAACCACTTCGTCGAGGCGGCGGGAGGCGTGGATGAGAGTCCCTGCCGGCTGCGAGTGTTCCTACTCCGCGCCGTCCGGCGGCCCGGCCTCAGAGGGCGACCCGCCATCCGAAGTTGGCGTCGCGGCTGCGCTGCGTCGATTTGCTCGCGCTGCCGCGCGCGCAGCCCGTTCCTGTTGCCACTCATCGAACCGCACCCGTAGGTCGTAGATGATCTCCATCAGAGCCTGAAGGAAATCGAGCGCGTACCGGGCGTCTCGGGCCGAGACGCGATCACCGGCGTGCGCTCCCTCGTTTCTGACAATTCGCAGCCCATCGCCCCAGGTGCGCAACTCCTCGCTGATGGCACCCGCGTCGAGCATCTTCTTCAGGCCGTCGTGTATAGACCGAGACGAGGGATCGAAGTCGAGGCAGATGGCCTCCAGCGCTCGGCCCGCCATGGTGGCAACGGCGGTCCATGCCGTGGCCTCTTCGCAGCGAACAGCTTCGTCGTAACTGTGGCGCACATGCCTCGGCACCGCGAACGTGATGCGGCGGGCGTCGAATGGAAACTCGAGCACATACCTTGAAGTCTCGAAGGCGTTACTTTCCTCGTCGAACTCCCGCCGGAGGAGGAGCGGAAGAGAACACCCGGAGCAGACCGCATAGGTGAACTCCTCAGGATCGGACTCGCCGTCCCATCGGGTGTGCCGGCTGGCGACGCGGAACATTCGTGGTTGACCGCACTCTGGACACACATACGCCAGATCAGGCTTGCGCGGGGTGGCATCTTCGTCTGCGGAATCGTCAGGCATCAGGTACGACCTTCGAGGTTGCGACTACCTTCATGACCTCGTCGCCGTAGTGGTTGATGACCTTCACAGCCACCTTGCCGGTGCGGGGCCGCGGGAACGGACGGGAGACGGTGGAGTTGATCGTGGCCCAGGCTTCATCGCTGATGTCGGCGCGGAGGGCGCGGCGGAGCTTGTCGTAGGGGTCGTCGGCGCCCGTGAAGTAGGCGTGGCGGACGAAGAAGGCGTCGCCGTCGTAGTTGGTGTCCAGGAACCAGGCGGCGATGTCGTCGACCGAGGAGGAGCGGAGCTCGCCGGTGGTGGGGTCATAGACGTCGAGGCCGCGGATCTCCACCTGGAGCTGTCCTTCCCCCACCGGGCGGACGTCGATGTCGGGCTCGCCGAAGACCATGAACAGGTTGCCGGTGCCGGTCTTCTTGAGGAGCTCGTCCCCCATCGCGAGGTCGGGGTTCATGCGCGCCTGGAGGATGGTGAGGCGGCCGAGGGTGCTGGCCTCCTCCCCCGCCAGCGGGTCGAAGGCGAAGCCGCACACGACCAGCAGGTCCGCAAAGTGAACGGCCTCCTTGGCGGCGTCGCGGATGAGCTCGGGACCGACGGTGCCGAACTCGGGGCCGATGGCGATGGCGACGGTCCGCGCCTGGCCGGCCTCGGTGTACTCCCCCACTCCCTGGACGAAGACGCCGGGGTATGGGTCAAGGCGGAGGAACTCGAGGCGCTCCTTGCGCTTCGTGTTCTGGACGCCGGCGCGACGAAGGTTGTCGAGGATGCTGCCGATGAAGCGGCCGGCATCGACCGCGGCCGGGATCGCCTCGGCGGCGGGCACGTCCTCCGGGCCGTCGACGTTGACGCGGTGGGGCGACAGGCTCTCGACGGTGAAGGGACCCGAGACGCGGACGATCTTGCGGTCCTCGTACGGGCGGTCGAACAGGGTCTCGGTGTCCGCGTGGCGGGCGATGGCGGCGTCGATCTCCTCGCGGGTCATGCCCTCGTGGATGTCCGGGTTCTGGGCGATCGACTTGAGGGTGACATGCGGGACGCGCTCGTACACGAAGCCGCGGCGGATGTCGTTGGTGGGTCGCTCAAGCGTTAGCGAGTGAGCCTGGCCGGTGACGTCGGCCTCCTTGCGGATGCCGGCTTCGGAGTCGGCGAGGAGGTAGTACGGGAACTTTGCGGCCATCAAACGGGAACGGGCCAGCGCGAGCGCGACGCGGCTCGTGTCGATCGTGATCCAGCGGCGGCCCCACTGCTCGGCGACGTACGCGGTGGTGCCGGAGCCGCAGGTCGGGTCGAGGACGAGGTCACCGGGGTCTGTCGTCATAAGCACGCACCGCTCAGCAGCCTTCGTGCCGGTCTGAACGACATAGATCTTCTCATCAGTGAATTGACCGGTCGCTGTGTCATCCCACAGCTGAGTGATTGGCACGTATGGGAAGTCATCGATATAGCGCACGTATCGAATTGAGTTGGAAGCGAGGTGTAGCCGTCGCGCTGCCGCAATCCGCGCTAGTCCGACGGCCGTCGTCTTCCATGGCCTTGTATAGGCCTTGCCTTCGTATTCGAATGAGAACTCGGGGTTGCCCTGTGAACTCATGTCAGCAGGTACGTACCGGCGCGATCCTGCAGGAAGCGCCATGGCTCCGATTCGCTCTTGGCTGGCCAGTCCTCGCCGCGATCCATCCGGGAACTCGATCCAGTTGTAGGTGTCGGCGGTTCCTTCGTCCGTCGACTTGACTCGATAAAGTTGGCGATACTTGGCAGCATCCTTGTCGCGTGCGTACCAGAGAATGAAGTCGAAGCGCGCGGCCAGGAACGAACTCGCGAGCCCCGTCGTCTTGGCGAATGCGATGTGCGCGCACAAGTTCGAAGCGCCAAACACCTCGTCGAGAAGGCTACGAACGAGGTGCACGTTCTCGTCACCGATCTGCACGAAGAGCGAACCTGAATCGGTCAGCAACTCTCGTGCCACGGCTAGCCGATCGCGCAGGTACGCGAGGTACGAGTGGATCCCAAGTTCCCACGTGTCTCGATATGCGCGCACCTGTTCCGGTTGGCGCGTGAGGTCGGAGTCCTTCCCGTCCCGGACGTCGCGCTTACGCGTCGAGACCTGCCAGTTCGAGCCGAACTTGATCCCGTAGGGCGGATCGATATAGATGGTCTGGACCTGGCCCTTGAGGCCTTCCTTCTCGGCGAGGCTCGTCATCACCAGCAGCGAGTCGCCCAGGATCATTCGGTTGGACCACTTGCCGGGGTGTCGGTAGAACTCGACCTTCTCCTTGAACGTGAGGTCCGTGTACGGCGCGAAGAAGCCGAGCTGCTCCTCGGTTTGCCGGCCCTGGCTCTCGGCGCGGAGCTCCTCGACGAGCGCCAGTGGGTCGATGGTCTCCTGGATGTAGATCGGGACCGCGGGGACCTCCAGGTCGTGGCTGTCCTGCTCGTCCTTGCCCTTCCAGACGAGCTGCGGATCCAGATCCGGGTTCCGGGGGTAGCGCACGATCGCTGGCCTCTTCTCCTCGGGGCGGGCGAACGACTCGAGCTCGGCGGTGGGGATGTTGGAGCGCGTGTCGCCCGGGTGCGTGGTCGCCCGGACCGGCGTGCTCGGCCTAATCCTGTCAGCCACCGCTTACCCCTTGCTCATCTCGCGCGTGCCGTCGCACCCACAGCAGCCTCAGGGTGATGATCGCGACGTATCCGGCCCCAACCGCAATCAGGAGCGGCAGGGTGTGCCACAACCAGACCGCGTCATTCACCGTGGCCTGGGCGGCCTCGCAGGCGCTCGATCGACCCACCAGCCGCATGCACGGGAGGAGCATCGACGCGTCGCCAAGATCGAACAGCACGACCCACAGGGCTGCGAGCGTCCACAGTGCGATCGCCACCCCGAATGCCTTCATCGCGTGGAGCCCTCCAGGGCGGGATCGTCTCTCGAGCAAGCATGTCTGCGTGAAGTGGTCGTGGCTACGGTCCGGCCGTGATCCGCGTCACGTGGCAGCCCGAGAAGGATGCTGTTGCCATCGACGGTAGTATCCGTGTCATCTCCGCACGGCGCCCCACTGGGCGTGAACGACGTGCGCACGCAACGCAACGTCCGCCGGCATGAGCCCGCGCCGCCCATCGGCGGCGACCTGTCGTACTGGTCGACTGTGCCGCCTGGCGACGCGCGGCCAGGCCTGAGCGATCCCGATCCCAACGTGAGGCTCCGCGCCGCACTCCTGCCACCACACACGTGGCATGTCGACGGCATCGAGGCGTTCTGGATCGAGTCGGACGACGGGTCGGTCCTCAGCCTCGAGTTCCCTGACACGGGGCCGGCGTACGAGGCCGCCCGGCCCCTGCTGGTCGCGGCGGACAAGCCGGATGCCATTGCGCTCATCGGCCGTCGTCCTGACGGGCGCACCGTGGAGCTGATGCGCGGGGCCTTCCTCCTCAACATCGCCGAAGCCCACCTCGGGTTTCCGGCCCGATCCCGACGCCCGGACGCGATCCATCCCGTCACAGCTGAGCCTTCGCCGGTGCGAGGAAGCGACTCCTGATCAAGTCCGCGGCGTTCTCCATGTGCGTGACCTCGAGGAACGCCCAGCGGCCCAGACCGCTCCAGTTGTTGATCGCCGGGGTCCAGAGGTCGCCGGCGGCCGCCACCTTGGCCTGCTTCTCCTTCTTCGCCTCGCCGGAGACCTCCAGCAGCAGGGTGAGGAGGTCGTCGTCGCCCCGTGAGGCGGGATCGCGCAGGCGGATGAGAAAGTCGGGCACGTAGTTGGCGGCGCGGCCCTCGTAGGTGTACGGGATCTTGAGGTTGAGGCCCTGGTTCTTCGCGTAGGCCACGACCTCGGGCATCTGCTCCAGCTTCTGGGCGAGCTCCGTCTCCCAGTGCGAGTCCTGGGCAACCTTGTTGATTGGGCTCTTGCCGGTGTCGAAGCAGACCTTCGTGGTCTCGAAGTACACGTCGTCGGTGGAGCCGATGGCGTCGTAGGGGCGCAGGATCGGGATCATCCGCTTCTCGCCGGGGGTGCCCATGACGATGGCGCGGTGGACCTTCTCCGCCGCGGCGTGGCTCCACTCGGCCAGCAGGAGCAGCTGCGGGTAGGCACCGTCGCCGAGATACGGGATGACACACTCGTCCAGCCAGCGCCGCGTGATCGTCGTCAGCTGCGGGAACAGCCAGGGGCGCTCGCCGCCTTCGGGGTCCCGGAAGTAGGTGTCCAGGGTCCGCTTAGCCACCGCGAACACGACCGTGTTGAGGCGCTGCTTGTCCAGCGGCAGCTCGAGCAGGTTCATCTCGCCCACGATCGGGTCCAGCTCGGTCTGCGTGGGGACCTCGCGGGTGGAGAGCTCCAGGACGCTCTTCTCGTCGAACGTCGCTGTCAGGCGTTCGGCCGGCATCTCGTACCGGTAGCCGATGACGCGCGGGAACTCGATTCGGAGGCTGGATCGCTCAGGCAGCGCGCGGACGGTCTGGATCGGCTTGGGCGCCCGCACGGTGCCGGGCTTCGTGGTCGTGAGGAAGGTGAAGGGCACGCCCAGGACCTCGGCGTACTCGGGCTCGAACATGCCGTCGGGCGTGGGGTCGTAGCTCGCTCGGCGGAGCGCCCGGCCAACGACCTGCTCGCACAGGAGCTGCGTTCCGAACGCGCGGATGCCCAGGACGTGGGTGACGGTGTTGGCGTCCCAGCCCTCGGTGAGCATCGAGACCGACACCACGCAGCGGATGTCCGCGCCCAGCCGACCGGGCTTGCCGACGGTGTTGAGGACCTCGCGCAGGATGTCCTCGTCCTGGAGATCGTCGGCGCTGCGCCCCGGGAAGCGGGCGATGTACTCGCGCTTGAACTCCTCGATCTCGCGGGCGGCGGCCCTCTTGAACGCGGGGTCCAGGGCGTCGCCGCGGTCCAGCTGCATGGAGTCGATGAGGAGGCTCACCGGGCGGTGGCGCCAGCGGTCGCCGTCCACGTTGCTGAACAGGGGGAGCTTGCCGGGCGCGGCGACGGTCTCACCGCCCTGGAGGGTACGGTCATAGCCCGCGATCCAGTCGTAGACGAGCTTGCTCACGCTGGTGTTCGAGCAGACGACGATGAACACCGGGGGCCGGCCCATGCCGGCGCCTTCCCATTCGTCGTACGAGCGCTGGTAGTCGCCGTAGAGGCTCTCGAGCGCGCCTTCGAGCACCTTGGGCAGCGTGGGGTCACCCTCGCCGACGGTCGTGTCCTTGAGGCCCTTGCGTGGGAGCCCGTCGCGCACATGGACCCACAGGTCGCGGTACTTGGGCAGGTCACCGACCATCGAGTCGTCCGAGACGGGCACGCGGGGGATCTTGACGATGCCGGATTCGATGGCGTCCATCAGTCCGAAGTCGCTCACGACCCACGGGAACAGGGTGCCCTCCGGATAGCCGGATCCTTTCAGGAAGAAGGGCGTCGCGGAGACGTCAAAGATGCTGCGGATGCCGATCTTGTCGCGGACGGCCTTGAGGCCGTCAAACCAGACCCGTGCCTCCTCGGCGTTCTTGCGCGCCTCCGTGCGCTCGTCGGCGTCCAGGCCGCCCTCCGCCGCCTCCTCGGGTGGCGCCGGCGTGTAGCAGTGGTGCGCCTCGTCGTTGAGGACCACGATGTCCTTGGCGGTGCCGAACACGCGGCAGACGCGGCGGACCATCTCGCCCGGCGTCTCCTTGAAGCGCTCCAGGTCCCCGCCGGGGCCCGCCAGGATCTTCTTCGTCAGCGCGGCTGCCTGCTCCTTCTCGCGGCGGATCAAGGCGTGGTAGTTGGTGATCTCGATGGTCGCCGACTGGAGGCGGTCCAGCTGCTCCGGCGTCACGATGTCCATCGAGCGGAAGAAGGTCTGGGGGTCGTTGGGGAGCAGGACGCGGAGGCGGTCGCGGATCGTGATGCCCGGGGTCACGATCAGGAAACGGTGGGCAAAGCGCTTGTCGTACGGGTCCGCGAGCTTGTTGAGGGCCTGCCAGGCGATGAGCATCGCCATCACGACGGTCTTGCCCGAGCCCGTGGCCATCTTGAAGGCCAGTCTCGGCAGGCCGGCGTTCAGGCGCACGTTCTCCTGCCGGATCACGTTGAGGGCCTTGGTGTCGCCGATCTTCTCCGCGGCTTCGGTGAGGTAGATCGCTGTCTCCGCCGCCTCCACCTGGCAGAAGAACAGGCGGCGCTCACGATCATCCGCCCGCCAGTGCGCAAGCAGATCCTTCGTGATCGCCGTGGTGTGCGGGTAGCCCTGGAGGCGCCACCGGGAGACGGCCTGGCGGACCTCGTTGACGATCTCGTTCTGCTGCTGTCGGGTCCCGCCGCCGAACTGGATCGCCAGCTGCGCCGATGCCTTCTTGGGCTTCGCGACCGGGACGAAGAATTCTGAGGCGCGGCGCCTGGGCTCGATGTCCCCGCTGACCAGGCCGTCGACCACCCGGAAGTGCTTCGCGGGCTCCACGAACGGCGAGTTGATGACGGGGTTGTCGATGGTGGTCATCCGGGCACTTCGGAGTCGAAGCAGCCGCGCTTCCAGACGTCGGCGAAGCCGTCGCCCCCACCGGCCTTCTCCACCCGGCGCTCAAAGGCGTAGGCCTCGCCGGTGGGGTCGGCCTCCATCGGCCCGGGCTCCCCCACCATCGCGCACACGTCGAGGAAGTGGCTCTGGGCGGAGGCCTTCTCGGTGGTGGTGACGCCGCGCCAGCGGGCGGCGAAGGCGGCTGGCGTCAGGGTCGGGGGCATGTCCCGTCCCCCTCAGGCCGCGCTCGCGTCGGCATCCTGCCCGTGTGCCCTCCCTGTGCCGGCTGGTGGTCCGACTCCCCTACTCTACGCCGCCGGGGTGGCGAGGCGCTCGGTCGGGTCACCAGGAATGCGACTGTCGTTCAACACGGGTTCGGCCCACGGGCCGACCGCCGCCGTGCCACCATGTCCGCGCCCAGGATGCGCAGCTACAGGGACGCAGGATGGAAGTCGAGCCGCAGCCGCAGTCCGCTGGACCCTCAGCGGAGCCCGATCGAGCGGCCGCACCGCCCCAGTCGCCAGGGTCGCCTGAGGCGCCCGCGCCGATCTCCGGTGGGTTCGCTGATGGACGGTCGGCCGGCGTGATTGAGCCCCCGCCAGGCACGCCGCTGCCGCCTGCAGCAGGCGCTGGGCTGGGCTGGGCAGTTCCGACGCCCGCGCCGGCGGCCCCCGCAGGTCCGGTCCGCACCGTCGTCATCCCAATGGTGGCGCTCGCCGCGGCGATGCTCATCGCCGGCTGGTCGGCCTACCGCGTCAAGGGGCCGCCGTCCGATGACTACGCGGTCGGCTACCTGCTCGGGTCAATCGCCGGCGTGTTGCTCGTCGCGGGAATCGCGCTGGTCATCGCCCGCAAGGTCATCGGGCGCGCCTTCCCCGCCCGGTACCGCCTCATCGCGGCGGTCACTGCGCTCGTGCTGACAATCATGACCAGTGCCGCCAGCATTGGTGCGGCGATTCGCCCACCCGCGGATCCGGCCGCCGCCATGGTCATCGCAGCCCCGTACTCACTGTCCCCGGCCAGCGCGGAGATCGAGCAGGAGTTCCGCGCGATTTCGGACGGCGGGAATCAGCTTGTCGCCGTCAGGCTGGTGACCGACGAGACCGGCACCACGGTGGCGATCCTCGTGGCCACCCCCGGTGCCCAGACGCCCGAGTTCTGGGCGGGCCTCGACCGCGGGTTCGCCGACGCGGTCGGCGACGGCGCCGTCACGCCCACCACGTTCCACGGTCAGGAGGCTCGAGAGGTCCAGGGGAATGGCGTTGCCGCGATGGCGTGGATCGGCTCGGACGAGCTGCTCGTGGTGGTCTACGCGGACTCGAACGCCATGGCCCTGTCAGTGGCGGAAGCACAGGTCCGCGCCGTCGGCACCAGGTAGGAGCGGGCCGCAGACCGGAGGGCGGCGACAGTCGGCGCGGGGAGCCTGGCGTTGCTATCGTTCGTAGCGGCGTCCGTCAATCAGGTACTGCGGGGCAGTGCCGGGACAGAGGGGGAACGATGCGTCGCTTCACGGTCTTGTTGGCCGCCTTCATGCTGTCGTTCTCCGCCGGAGCCCCAGGATCGGCGCTGGTGCCGTTCGCGTCCGCCCATGACCCGGTGGTGCTGGGTGATCCTGCCGGCTCGCCCGGACCCCTGCCGCCAGCGGTGGGGGCGGATGTTCCGGCCGTCGTGAGCGGCAGCCCGGACCTCCAGCCAGCGACCGCTCCGGCCGCGGGGGCGGCGCCGACGGACATCACGCCGACCGTGTCCTGGGTCTACCAGTTCAACAACGGCACGTACATCGTCGGCCAGCCGACGCAGGTGTACGGCGTCGTGAGCCCGACGCCCGACGGCGGAACCATGACGCTGTACGTCGACGGCGTCGCCACCGACACCGAGCCGTGGGTCTCTGGGCTCACGGGCCTGAACTGGACGCCGGCCTCCACCGGCACCCACGACGTCGCGGTCACGTACAGCGGCACGGCCGCCTACGGGCCCTCCTCGGGCACCGAGATCGCCACGGTCATCCCGCCGTTTCCGAGCGTCCACCTGTCGGTCAATCCATCGACCGTGACCCGGAACCATCCGGTCACCCTCACGCTCGCCGTGACCCCGGATCCGGGGGTTGGGGAGGTCGCCTTCGAGATCGATGACACGATCGTCGCGACCGTCGCGCTGGATGCTGGGACGGCGACCTTCGACGCCTCGATCAGCGACGTTGGGCAGCACTACGTCGTGGCCAGGTTCCTGGGCAACGAGAGCTGGTCCACGCAGTCGGACGCCGCATGGATCTGGGTGACCGGCGACGTCACCACGATCAGCATGGACCTGCCGACGCAGCCGATCCCGCCTGGACCGCGAACCGTCCACGTCACGCTCGACCCGGATCCCGGGGAAGGCGTGGTCCAGTGGAGTCTCTACCCCTCGGCGCAGTCAGGGGAGGTACCGATTGGCCCCGGTGGCGCGGCCCAGATCGACCTGACAGAGCTCTCGGTCGGCGACTACATCCTGGATATCATCTATCCGGGTTCCGACATCCGGCAGCGGACCACGTCGAGCGTCAGGTTCAAGGTGCGCCCCGCCACCACGACGACGCTGACCACGGATCGGACCGTGGCGTACGTTGGTGAGGCGGCGCCGGTGCTGAAGGCGTTCGTGACCACCGCGGACAGCTGCACCGACGGCACCCTGACGATCATGGACGACGCCGGTTCGGGGCCTGTCGAGCTGGCCACACCGACGGCGTCCATCTGCGCGGCCGATGGCATGGGCTACACCTACGTGACGAACGCCCTTGCCATCGGCACGCACAACATCACGGCACGGTTTGACGGCGGTACGGGCCTCGCACCCTCGACCAGCGAGCCGGTGGTGATCACGGTCAGCCCGGACACGGCCGTCCACGCGTCGTTCAAGCCGTCGTCGGCAAAGGTCTTCGCGTACCGGGACGGGTACCGGGACACGGTCACCCTGGGTGGCAAGCTCGATGAGCTGGCGAACGTGACCATCCGCATCTACACCAGCGGTGGATCGCTGAAGCGGACCTGGAAGCTGGGCAGCAAGGATGCCGGCTCCTACGGCGTCAAGTGGAACGGCACGACATCGAGCGGATCGAGGGTGGCGGCGGGCAAGTACACCGCCAAGGCCACCTTCAAGGATGCCCTCGGGCATACCAGAACGATCACCGGCAAGGTGACCGTCAGCTGGCGACAGGCGGCGTGGAAGACGGGCACCGTGATCACGAAGTACGGCGACCAGTTCGCCTACTACGCCAACGAGACCACGGGACACCTGTTCAAGAGCCCCGACTACCCTCGAGGGCGGACGATGGACGCGGGCGAGATGGATCGCAATTGCGATCCCTGCGCCTTCATCTACGGCGTGCGAGCGTTCCAGCTCAACACCAAGGTGATCGCGTACCGGAAGATCTACGCGACGCTCTACGGCCATGGCTACACCGACCGGGACCACCCGGGCACCGGGTATGCCGTCGACCCCAAGACCGGCGCCTGGGAACACGGAACGCCGCTGCCCGAGTACATGCAGAGCGGGGTCACCCACAACATCACCATCCCGGCGTCGTACGTGGACAGCTCCGACCGGGTAAAGGTCGTGCTCTACATGACGCAGAAGTGGGGCGACGCATGGGACGTTCACGCCCTGAAGCTGCACTACCAGTACGCGGTCTGGAAGTAGGTCGTTGCTGCGGGCAAGCGAGTCGATCGGAGCTTGGACAGATCTGGCGGAACCGACGCAGCAAGCCGCGACTTGCCTGTCGGGGTATCGCGACGCCATTGGGTAGAGTCGCGCGACCTCACACAGTAGACTCGAGGACCAGCCATCCCCGCCCCCTGGAGGTGCGTTCATGACCATGGAGTACGTCTCCCTGCCCGGTGAGTCCGCTCCGCCCGTTCCCGACGGGCCGAAGCTGTGCAACGGCGACGACATGCGCATCCTGCACAACGCGTTCCTGTGGGCATACGCAGAGGCACCCGGACTCGTGCGCGGCGCCCCCGGCGGTGACGTGGCGCGCAGCGAGTTCCTCGGCCAGTGGCTCGCCGATCTCGACGCGACGCTGCACACGCATCACGAGAGCGAGGACGAGCTCCTGTGGGGCAAGCTCGAGCAGCGCGCTCCCGCCTGCGCGCTCCACGTCGGCCAGATGCGCGCGCACCACGCGCAGGTCGCGGGATTGCTCGAGGAGGCGAGCCCGCTCCTCGCCCGATGGCGCGCGACGGCCGACCCGGCGGTCGGTGAACAGCTGGCCGATGCCTACGAGCGGATGCTCGAGGTGCTGAAGGTGCATCTCCGCCGTGAGGTGGTGGAGGTCGTCCCGGTCGCCGAGCGGGTGATGTCACCAGGCAGAGTGGTCGGCGATGGGCGACCACAGTGTCGGGGCGATCCCGAAGAGTCGACTCCTGCCGCAACTCGGGATGCTGCTCGCGAACTCGACGCCGGCGGACCGCAAGGCCTTCTACGCGGGCACGCCCCTGTCCGTGAAGGTCCTCTGGCGCCTCGTCGGCAAGCGCCAGTACGCGAAGCAGTTCCAGCAGCTGTTCCCGGGCAGGTCCGTCCCACCGACCCTCTGACGTGTACCTGCATGAGCCTCGATGACCTGATCCGTTCCGGCGAGGTCTCACGGCCGGGTGGGTGCGGCGACGCATCTTGACGCCAGGCGGGCGTCGGCAGACGATGAGCTCGCCCATGGACCACGACCGCCGGAGGGCTTGAGATGCTCGAGGGATCACTCTGGGCGACTCGCCACGCCCTGTGGGAGGAGGAGCAGCGCAAGGCGGAAGAGACCGAGGCGCTCGACGCCACGCGGCACCGACTGGACGCTGACGAGGAGGAGGCCTTCGCCACTCGGCATGCCAAGGGGCGGCGTGCGCTGCGGAAGCCTGAGGCCGCCGGTTCGCGAGATGACGCTGTCCAGGCTCAGGGCGGCACCGCGCGGAGTCGGGCGAACAAGTAGGCGAGGACCGCAATTGCGCGGATCCCGTCAGCGCTCGATCCTCCTCAGATGAAGATCTTCTTCCGCTCGACGGCTTCTGACCGGCAGTCGCGCGGACGCGTCGTGGCGTCGTGGTTCTTCATCGCGGCCACTGCCGCCGCGAGCCTGTCCGCCTGCGGCGGCTATTGGCCGCCTCCGAGTCCGACGACGTCGTTCCGCCCGGAGATCATCGGCGTCGCCACGGACGTGACATCGCTCGAATGCGGCGTCTCGAGGGTCGTGCTCGAAAGCGGAGACCAGGTCGATCTCGACCTGGTCGGGAGCTCGCTCGACTACGACACGCCGTGCCCGGAGACTGACTCGCCGTCGGCTTGGCGGGCCTTCGGCGACAACCACGCGGACACGGCCGCGGATCGCCTGTTCTTCTACGGCCACGACACGAGTGGCGGCGCCTGGTATGGGTGGGCGACACCGACGGAGGGCTGCGACGCCGGAACCTACGGCATCGGCGTGGGTGCGTGGGACGAGGGCGGGTCCTTCCACCTTCCGAAGGGGGTCGTGCTCGACAAGGCCACCGACTTCCGCGCGGCCGACACGGCCCGGGCGTTCGTGACCGCTGACGGCGAATTGTGCGTCAACGTCGCGGGAGCCGTCACGGCGACTTGGGAGCCGCCGGTTCTCTGATGCTCGAACGCCTCTTCAGTGGACAGCCGACATGCCGGCGATCGTGAGCCAGAGCATCAGTGCCAGGGCGACGGCCGGGACCACCAGCCCGCCGATCAGTGCGGCGATCGACACGCTCCGGGCATGAGCTTCGCGCATCACGCGAGCCGGCGCGCTCGGGGGCTGCGCCGCCCAGACCCAGATGAGCACGATGACGGCGATCATGCCGAGCACGCTGCCGAAGAAGGACAGGACCGCCGCTCCGACGCGGTCGACGGTCGGCCCGGCCAGCCACGGCTGGTCGAGAGGCACGTAGATCCGGGGATCCGGGGGCGGCGGCGGGCCGAGCGGATCGGGCCCAGGCGATGCGGCAGGCGGCAGGGTCAACGATCGGTCCCCCACGTTTGTGCTGCGCGGACGGCTCCGCGCCGGCCCCCACACTCTCGCCACGGGTCGCGGGACATGTCAAGGTCGTCAGCGCCCCTTCTCGTGGATCGCTCAAGATGCCACCTATGTATGGTACCGTGGGTGGCATGGAGAAGACGACGATCTACCTGACGACCGAGCAGAAGGCGGCGCTAGCGGCCGCGGCACGGGAGCAGGGGCGCAGCGAGGCTCGCCTCATCCGCGACGGGATCGATGGCGTTCTCTCCGGGCGTCGGGTCGGCGAGACGGCGACCCCGCTGTCGAGCGTGCCGCCGCCGGTTGACGCGGCCCACGATGACCGACTCGCCCGGCCGCGCTGGGTGAGCCGCGAGACCTTCGTGCGGCAGCTCATCCCAGCTCAGGCCGATGCGGCGCTGCGCGCGGAGCTGCGCGACCTCGCTCCGGACCTGACCGACGAGTCCCCTACCCGATGACCGACGGCCTCGCGGACACCAGCCTGTTCATCGCCCACGAGACCGGCCGGCCGCTCCGAACGGAGGCCCTGCCGGATCGGCTCGCGGTGTCGGTCATCACCATCGGCGAGCTGCGCGTCGGCGTCCTCGCTGCGCTCGACGTGGCGACCCGAGACCGGCGGCTCGGGACGCTGACGGCCGCGCTCGCTCTCGAGCCTGTTGCGGTCGACGAGGGGGTCGCCGCCGCGTGGGCTCGGCTCCGCGTCGACCTTCGCGATCGGGGCCTGCGGATGCGGGTCAACGACTCCTGGATCGCGGCGACAGCCATCGCCCTGGGCGTCCCGGTCGTCACCCAGGACGACGACTACGTGGAGCTGCCGGGCCTGGCCGTCATCCACGTCTGAGCATGATACCGGCTGGTATCATCTGGCAATGCCGATGACACTCCGCCTCACACCCGAGGAGACCGAGGCGCTTCGCGAGACCGCGCGCCGCGAGCACCGCTCCATGCAGGCGGTCGCCCGCGAGGCGATCGCTGTGTACGTAGCGAGCCGGACCCGGCGCCGGGACGAGCACCTCGTCCGGATCGTGGCCGAGGACGCCGAGCTCTTGCGACGCCTCGGCAGCATGTGACCGAGTATCTCGACCTCGACGACCTCCTGGCCGCCGCCGAGGGCTCGCTCGGACATCCGGCCGACGTCCGCGACATCGGCCTGCTCGAGGCGGCGGCGTCACGTCCTCGGGCGACGGCGTTTGGCGAGGACGCCTACCCGGACCTTGACCGCAAGGCGGCCGCACTCCTCCATTCCATCGTCACGGGTCACCCGCTCGTCGACGGCAACAAGCGGCTTGGCTGGGTGGCGGTCCGGCTCTTCTACCGGCTCAACGACGCGGATGTCCACCCCACCGCCGACGACGCCTTCGACCTGGTGGTCGCCGTTGCCGCGGGCACGATGAACGACGTGCCGGCGATCGCCGGTCGGCTCCGGTCGTGGCGCGAGGGGCCCGTGGCGGAGGGCTGACCGGTGCTGTCAGACGCTACGACTCGCGTCGTCGTGCAGCGCCATGCGCCGCTGGTCCCCTTGCGGCTGGCACTCGGCGCCTGTGGTGCGGTCGAGGGCTACGGGCGGACGACGAACCCGTCCACGTCGACCCGTGGACGGCCGGCCGTGCCGAGGACCCTGATCCGCACCGTCCGCTCCGCGGCGTGCTTGAAATTGGCGGTCCAGACGACGGTCCGATGCCGCAGCACCGGCGACCCGAGGTCGACCACGGCAACCAGGCGGCCGTCCACGAAGACCTTGGCCTTGCCACGGGTCGGGCCGGTTGCCCCGACCCAGGAGATGGATCGGCCGGTGAATGTGGTGCGGATGGTCGAGCCGCGCGTGGTGGCGGAGCGGGCTGATCCACCCCACCACTCGGTCCCGGCATGGCGCCGCCACGAGCCGCGGTAGGCGAGCCGGCGACTCCCGTCCTGGATCTTTGCGAGGTTGAACGACGAGCCTGTCTGGGCGCCGCCGACGTTGCCGGCCCGATCGACCGGACGGATGCGGAAGCGGTAGGCGTGGCCGACGCGGAGGGCTTCGGTGACGGAGGGAGACGCTGACGTCCCGAGGGATGACCACGGGCCGCCGTCGGACGACAGCGACACGAGGTAGTGGTCGACGCCCGACAGGTCGTCGTCGCCCGACCATGTCGCCCGGACGGGCGCCACGGCGGATCCGGTGCCGTCACCGGTGACTGTCCGGGTGGCCGGTTCGGTGGCGCTGGGTGGCATCTGCTCCACCAGCCAGTCCCGGGTCGCCGGGGTGCGGTCGCCGAGCCCGCTGAGCGTGATGGCGCGCACGGACAGCACGTGGTCCGCGATGCTGCCGTGGACGAGCACGGGGGCCGTGCACGCGAACCAGTCCGAGAGGTCCACACGGCACTGGAAGGTGACGCCTGCGGCGGGCGACGAGAAGCCGTCCAGCATCGTCATGCCGACGTTGGACCAGATCGGGCTGTCGGTCATGGTTGTCTCGGGCCGCGGCCCGGGCACGACCTCGAGGTGGTAGGCGGCGTCGGCGGGCTCCACGGATGGATCGGTCGGACGGAACTCGGCGCGGTACGCGTGGCCGGCGGTCGCCTCCACGAGGTCGTGCAGGAGCGTGGACGTCGCCCCGTCGGGCGTCCCCTCGGCCAGCACCTCGTCGGTCATGTCATCGAGGATCTGGATGGTGCCGGTCGCCAGCGGACCGCCGGCCGCGAGGCGGGCGATGAGCGTAGCCGGCTCACCGATCGCCACGCCGTCATCGGTGACCGTCGACAGGGTGAGCGTGGTCGCGGTCCCGACATCGACCTCGATCGGGTCGGCCGAGGCGCCCAGGAAGAAGCCGCTCGGCTCGAGCTGCGACGTGACCACGTGATGCCCCGGCGGGAGCGTGACGGTGTAGGCGAACATCTGGCGAGCGGGATCCGCAAGCAGGACATCGGCCGGCCCGAAGGCCGCGACGCCATCCACGAACAGGAGCGGCGCACCGGCCGGCGGGGTCACGGTCAGCTCAAACGTCGCGGGCGCTGGCCCGAAGGCCGGGATCGTGCCGGGCTGCAAGGCCAGGCTGGTCGACACGAACCCGGCGCCCACGAGCCGCAGGCGCCTCGCTCCGGCGGGCGTCGTGTCGGGCAGCCGCAGCTGGGCAACACGCGTCCCGGGTCCGGTGGGAGCGAACGCCACGGCGATGTCGCACGTAGCGCCCGAGGCGAGCGTCGCGCCCGAGCAGGTGTCGGCAGTGACCACGAAGTCCCCTGCCGCCGCCCCGTCGATCCCGATCGTCCCGAGCTCGGTCGACGCGGTCCCGACGCTGGTGAAGGTGACCGGCATCGCCACCGACTGGTCGCCGACCACGGCCGTCCCCATGGGGAGGATGTCGTCTGTCTGGAGCATCGCCGGCGTCGGCCGATCGTCGTGGTAGCGGATGGCGCCCGCCATGACCCCACCGAAGCACCGCAGGTCGAAGTCCGCGTCCACCCGCTCGAGCGTCCCGTCGGCCGCGAACGCGATCGACTGGATCGAGAACTCGCCGGACCCTGAGCAGTTGTTCCCCATTCCGGCCGAGATCGTCACGCAGGTCGGGCCGCAGGAGATCTCCTCGACAGGCTCCGGGACATCGTAGGTGCCGGGCACCACGGGCCCCGAGTCCTGCCAGTACGAGATTGTCCAGGTGCCGTCGCTGACCCAGAACCCGTTCGGAACCGGCGCACCGACAGGCAACGATCCGCCGGTGATCTGCCCCGTCTCGCTGGTCGTGAACGCGTGCCACGGGGTCCCGGGCGGCAGGTGGATCCCGTACCCGATGTCTTGCGGGTCGAGGTCGACATAGAGCGAGCTGAAGTCGCTGGTCGTCGTGCCGAGGGCGGTGCCGGCGGGCGGCACGGTCGTAATCGCCAGGGCGATGACCAGGGCACCAATCGCCGAGCGCAGCAGCCGACCGGACACGGTTCGCATTCCCCCACCCCTCTCGCGCAGGCCGCACGCGCAGGATCCGCGCCTTCGCCGCCGACAAACAACACATACCGGGGCGCCCGTCCGTTCGTCAAGGGCCGCCATTCCCCTGCGTGTCCGGGCAACGGGCCAATCATCGCGCAGCTGGCAACGCGCACACGTCCTAGCGAAGGATGGCGAACGCATCGATGTCCACGCGCTTGGAGGTGCTGGCCGATCGCTTCGTTCCTGTGACCACGATCCTGATGCGATGGGTTTCGGTCGCCCCCCAGGTCCGCGACCACACGATCCTCGCCGGATGCTTGCTGGATGCGTAGAGGTCGACCGTCGCCACCTTGCGGCCATCGAGCCACACCTGGACTTTGCCGCGCGCGGGTCCCCGCGTGGAGACGAAGGCCACGCCGCGGGCCGTGACCTTGATCGACGCCGAACGGCCGGCCTTGCCGGTGTAGCGCACGGCGCCGCCCGCCGCGCCTGCCAGGGCCGCCGCCTTGAACCGCCCCGAGTAGGCGACCGCCGACGACCGCTCCCCGATGAGCTTGACCCTGATCGTCGAAGCGACGTGCCACGGCCCGACGTTCCCCGCGCGGTCGATCGGCCGCACGCGGAATCGATAGTTGCCGGGCGTGAGCGCCAGCGTGGTCGAGGCCAGGGTGTCGTCCGCGAGTCCCACGGGGGCATAGGCGGTCGCCCCCGGGCCGAGCATCGAGAGCTCGTAGTGCAGGGCCCCCGGCTGGCCATCCGCGGCCGCCGCCCAGGCAACCCGGATCGGAACCGTCGACGCGGCGGTCGATGCGCGCAGCGTCACGACAGGGGCTCCCCCACCGTACGGTGGGAGCGTGTCGAGGATCGTGCGGGGTGCGGCGGGGACCGACACGTTGCCGGCGGCGTCGCGGCTCCACACGTAGACGCGACGCGGCCCGTCCGAGCCTGTCAGGGTCACCGTCGTGGGCTTCTCGTCAACCCAGCGCGGGTCGGTGGCCGTGGGCGACAGCGGAACGTCCGAAACCAGCCACCCGGACACGCCCGTCCCCTCGTCGGACCCGGACACGGCGATGGGCACCTCTATCGAGCTGGTGACCTCGGGGAGTGTCGCACCGGCGGCCGGCGGCGTGGTGTCGATCCGGGTCACCGACAGGGCCGTCGGCGACCAGTCGCCGCGGACATCGCGGACGAAGCCATGGAGCTCGCGCTCGTCGTCGCCCGCCTGGAGGGTGAACGTCGCCGGCTGCGGGTTGGCGGGATCCCACCACCCCGGGCCGGGCGAGAGCTCGGACTCATCGACGTACCAGCCGGCGATGTCAGTTGCGCCACTCACGACCGTCAGGATGACCGGGACCTCGAGCGTCCCGGCCACGGCCGGGGTCTCCAGCGTCACCTCGAGGCGTGGAGTGGTCCGCCACGCAACGGCGACCGGCGTTGCGGCGTAGGGCCAGGATCCGTCGCCCATCCGGCTGCCGCTTCCCCAGCACCTGACCTCCCCGTCGGTGGTCTGGACGCAGGTGGAGAGCTCAGCGGTCACGTGCGTCGCCGTGATCCCTGGGACGACCACCGGTGTTGGCCGGGTCAGCGTGGTGCCGTCCCCGACCTCGCCGCTGCTGTTCACCCCCCAGCACCGGAGGGTGCCGTCCACGGACACGGCACACGCGTGGGTGGCACCGATGACGACATCGACAGCGTCGTCGATCCCGGACACGGCGACCGGCACCTGGTGCCATGCCTGCGAGCCGTTGCCGAGCTGCCAGTTCTCAGCGTAGCCCCAGCAGCGGATCGACCCGTCGGCGAGGGCGGCACAGGACGTGCGTCCGAAGGAGGAGACGTCGATCGCCGTCGTGATGCCGCTCACCGGGGCCGGCAGGGTCTGGTCGCCGGTCTGCTCGCGGCCCAGCTGCAGGCTGCCGTTGTCGCCCCAGCACTCGATCCCACCGGCGGCGAGCCGCGCGCACGAGACATGGTCCGAGAGGGCCAGCTGCGCGACGCCGGTCAGGCCTGTGACCGCTCCGGGTGGCAGCACGTCATAGCTCGTCGAGCCGTTGCCCAGCTCGCCGTACACGTTGTCTCCCCAGCAGGTCACGCTGGTGTCGGCCAGGATCGCGCAGGCATGTGATGCGCCCACCTGGACGTCCACCGCCGAGTCGATGCCCGGGACCATGATCGGAATCGCGCTGGCTGGGCCAGGGGCGCCCAGGGTGCCGCGGGGATTGAACCCCCAGCACCACACGGTGCCGTCCGCGCGCACGACGCACGCCGACGCGCCGTTCGACGCGAGGGCCACGGCGTCGTCGATCCCGATCACAGCGACAGGGACCGGAGAGCCGGTGCGGACCGTGCCATCGCCGAGCTGGCCCGCCCAACCCGGTCCCCAGCAGCGGACCCTTCCGTCCGGGACGAGCGCACATGCCCCATGCTCGGCAGGGATGGCTCCGGTCTGCAGGCCTGCCGGCGCCACCGGTGATAGCGTCCGTGCCGTGGATGACCCCAGCATCCCGGACTCCCCGTCGCCCCAGCAGCGCAGGCCATCGGCCACCAGCGCGCAGGTGTTCTGACCGCCCGCGTCGACGGCAATGGCCCCATCCACCGGGGGCGTGACCGGGGCCGCCGGCGACACTGTCGTGCTGTCACCAAGCTGGCCCACGGAATTGTCGCCCCAGCAGCGGATGGTCGCGTCCACAAGGCGGGCACAGCCGTGGGCGGTGGCGAGCGTGACGGCGACGGCATCATCAAGCCCGGCAACCAGGACCGGTGTGGGGCTGTCGGTCATCGTGCCGTCGCCCAGCCTGCCACCGGTGTTCTCGCCCCAGCAGCGCACCGTGCCGTCAGCCAGCACGGCGCAGGTGGCCGTCCCGTCCGCCGCGATGGCCACCGCGTCCGCGATCCCGGCAACGGTCACGAGCGTTGCCGAATCGTCGGTGCTGCCATCGCCGAGCTGACCCTTCCAGTTGGCGCCCCAGCACCGCACGGTCCCGTCCTCGATCAGGGCGCAGGCGTGCCAGCTCCCCGAGGCGATCGCGGTGACGTCGGCCAGTCCCGCCACCGGTGTCGCAGGCCCGGCAGGCCCGCCCATCAGGCTTCCCCAGCAGGTGACGGTCCCGTCGTCAGCCAGCGCACAGGAGTGACCCGCGCCGGAGGACACCGCGACGGCGTCGACCACGCCCGGGACCGGCTGCGGCGCGTTCCAGGCGAATGCCTCGGAGCGGGGCGCCTGTCCCTTGTCGTTCGCGCCCCAGCACCACGCCGTGCCGTCGGCAAGCGCTGCGCACCCGTGGGTCAGACCCACCGCCACGTCGACAGCTGGGGCACCCATCTCCCCGACCGATCCAGGGGAGTCTGTCGCGCTCGTGCCGTGGAAGCCCAACATCTGGTCAGCCGTGGTGCCCCAGCACTCGACCACCCCGTCAGCCGCGATGGCACAGACGTTCGAAGCCCCCACGGAGACGTCGACCGGAAGCACGTCGTCGGGTGTGAACGCCGGTCCAACCATCACCTGTCCCACCGCCACCAGGCTGTCGGTCGCGGTATCGCGGATGGTCACGGTCTGCTCCCCTGCAGTATGCAGCGTGACCGGGAACCGCCACGTCCCGGCGTCGTCCTCGGTCAGCTCGTGGTCAGAGGGCAGCTCGGCGTCAGGGTCTGAGCTCATGACGTGCAGCGTCCCGCGGTACTGCGGCGCGAGGGCACCGTGGGCATCGAGGGCCTCGACGGTCACCGTGCCCGGCGTCCCGGTTCGCTCAAGCGCGGCGAACCCACCGGCGAAGAGTTGGACGACCGGCTCCGGATCGGTCGATGGCGTTCCCTGCACCAGGATCGGCGCCTCCGCAGGGAGGATCCACGGCTCGACACCCGAGTAGTCCGCGCGCAGCAGGTGCAGCCCGGGCAGGTTCATCCGTTGCAGGCTCACGGACAGCTGGCGGCCCCCTCCAGTCTGCGCCTCACCGAGGACGGTGCCAGTGGTTTCGTCGGTGATCGTCAGCGTGCCGCCCGGGGGGAAGGCGAAGCCCGTCGTGTTGACGATGGCGAAGACGTCGAGCACGCCCGGGGGCTGGTTGAAGCTCGGGTACACCGTCCAGTAGATCGAGGAGGTCGCGTACGAGACCTGCGTGATGACGTTGGACGCCGACGGCGCGTAGCCTTCCGTGCCGAGGTACTCGGCGGCCACGGTGAACTCGCCCGCGCGGTTGGTCTCGTACGTCGTGGATCCGGGGAAAGGAACGGGTGGCCCGATGGGAGACGGGGCCGGCGCTCTTCCGTTGATCAGCCAACGGACGTCGACCCTGCCCGGTGGCTCAGGGGTGATGACCGCCGTGAACGTGACGGGGTTCCCGATGACGGCCGGATTCCGGTCCGTGGCGATGGTGATGGAGGTCGGACGCGTGATTGGCGCGGCGAGCTCCATCGATCGGTACCCTGCCGGTGAGTCGAGCGGGACGACCAGGCGTGCCGTTCGTTCGACCTGGGGGCCGTCAGTGGGCGCGAACCGCAGGGTCAGGCTGCACGTCGCCCCTGGCGATAGCGCCGCACCGGCACAGGCATCACTTAGGATGCTGATCTCCCGGGCGGCATCGCCCTCCACCCGCGTTGCCCCCGGATGCACGACCCCGGGACCCACGCCCGTGACCGTGACCGAAATCTCAGCTGCCTCGCCGGCGAGCGTGCGCGGGAACGCGGCCTGCCCGGGAGCCGAGGCGAGCGAGGCGACCGGGTAGTCGCTGTGGTACCGCAGCTGGTACCAGACCGGTGGCTCGACGCCGCACCAGAAGTCGACAGCCAGGCTCGCGAGCGCCTCGCCGTCCCAGGCGATCTCGTGGATCGTGAACCCTCGCGACGGCGCCTCGCGGCACTCGGAGTCCACGCCCAGGCGGGCCGCGTCCGCGGGGCCAAACTCGTTGCCCACGCCCGTGTAGGTGCCGGCGTGGAGCGCCTCGCCGGCCGGTGCGATCAGCGTCACCGAGCGGTATCCATCCTGGGTGCTGCCTACGGTGAACCCGACCCAGGCCCCGCCCTCGTTGGGCGCTGATTCGAAGGACGGGGCGCTGAAGACGGTCGCCTCCGGCTGCGCGTTGTTCCAGGCGAGGGCCGGGCGCTCGATGGTGAACACGACGTCGGGGGGCTCCGCCGCGTGCGCGTGGGGCGCGAGCGCCGGTGTCGTCGACGTCGCCGCGCCCAGCACAGCGACCAGCATCGCAGCCAGCCTTCGCGTCGTGCCCATCGCCACGTTTCCCCCTCAGTTCAAAACGCGGCTGATCCGCGGCAGCGAGCGTTGGCGATCAGCGCCCGGTGTCGCTAGAGCCGAATGGCCCGCGACGCGGCGCCGGCCGGGCACCCGTTCGCTCGCAGTGCCCTGGACCTCACCGGGGGTGGTGCTCCCAGGCAACAATTCGTGGATCGCGGCGATGAAACGACGTCCCTCCACGCGCGGCTCGCGGCCCGGTATCGGGAACGTATGGTATGGTATATGGCATGGAGAAGACCACCGTCTACCTGACCGACGCCCAGAAGCGCGCGCTGGGGACGGCGGCGAAGGCCTCCGGTCGAAGCGAAGCCGAGCTCATCCGGGAGGGCGTTGAGCTCGTTGCCGCACAGCACCGGGCCGCAGAGCCGGTCCTTCCCCTGTTCGAGAGCGGCCACCCCGATCTCGCAACGCACGTGGACGACGAGCTCGCGGGCTTTGGTGAGCGGTGATCATCCTCGACACGAGCGGTTTCCTGGCGGCAATCGACGGCAGCCAGCGGGCGCATCGCGAGGCGGCCGAGGCTCTGCGGGGGTCCGGCGGCCCGTTCCTCCTCTCCCCGTTCGTCTTGGCGGAGCTGGACTACCTGCTGTCGGTGCGGGTGTCGGCTTCCGCGGCGGCCGCCCTCCTCGGGCAGGTGGCGGCGGGGGCGTACCGCCTCGAGCCGATGGATGCGGACGACATCGCCCACGCGGCCGAGGTCATCGAGCGCTACCGGGATCTGCAGCTCGGGCTGGCCGATGCGTCGCTCGTGGTGCTGGCTGAGCGCTACCAGACATCGGACATCCTGACCCTCGACGAGCGCCACTTCCGGGCCGTGGCCGGCCCGCGAGGCCGGCCGTTCCGGATCCTGCCGGCCGACGCCTGAGCGTCAGTGCGAGGAACCAGAGACCCGTCGGTCACCACCTTCATTCGAAGCATCGCGCCCGGAGGTCGCTGTCAAGTGGGCGGCCGTCGCCCGTGCGGCAGGAGGGGTTGTGGGGATGGCCTCCATGGTCCGGCAATACCTTGACATGTTACCGCCAGCGGTAATACTTGAGGCTATTACCGGAGATGCCCATGCGATACCGGTTGCGCGGACGAGCACTCACCAAGCCCCTTGCCGACCTCGACCAGCGGCGCTGGCTGTTCGACAACCTGCCGATCGATCCCACCCACGCGGAGTGGATGCGTCGCCGTGCCTGGGTGCGGACAATCCACGGCACAGCGCGAATCGAGGGCAACACCGCCAACGACATCGAGGTCGAGGCCCTGCTCGCCGGCGAGGGCTCGACGAAGGTGAGCGAGCGCGAGGCTCGCGAGATCATCGGCACGCGGGATGCGCTGACGCTCGCAGACGAACTGGCCGCGAGGCGCGTCACTCCGGACGAGGCCGTCATCAGGGAACTGCACCGACGGGTGCTCTGGAACCAGAGCCCGCTGCTTACGCCCGGGGAGTATCGCCGCGGCGAGAACCGCGTCGTTGACGCTGCCGGGGGCCCGATCTTCAGTACGCCCCCCTCTGGGGACGTCCCCGAACTCATGCGTGGGTTTGCCGCCTGGCTTGCGACCGCGGCGAAGCGTCACACTCCTCCTGTCGTCGCGGGCCTGGCGCACCTCGAGTTCGTCGCGATCCACCCGTTCAACGACGGCAATGGGCGAACGGCCCGTGCGATCGCCCGCATGATCCTCGTGCGCCACGGGTATGCCCTCGGCGGGCTCGTCTCGCTCGACGCCCAGCTCGATCTGGACCGATCCGCCTACTTCGCGGCCATCCGCGACGCGGTCGGGCAGGACTACGTGCCGGGGTATGACGCCACGCTCTTCGCCCGCTACTTCGTGACGTCGATCACCCGCTCCGCCGATCACGTCCTGGCCAGGCTCCGGGGCCTCGGCGACGTCATGGTCGAGATTCGCCGGTCCATTGCCGACGGGTCGCTTCCGCCCGCGATGATCGACGGGCTCGCATACGCGTGGGTCAATCGCCACCTGCGCGCCGGGGACTACATCCGCCTCACGGGCCGGTCGGCGCAGAACACGACGCGCGACCTCGGGGTCGCGGTGAAGCACGGCTGGCTGCGCGCGACTGGTGAGAAGCGGGGTCGCTACTACGTGTTGGGGCCGGCGCTGCTCAAGACGCCTGCGCAGGGCGAGATCGTGTCACCCTCCGCGTAGACGGTTGGCCCACAACACCGACCTTCCTTGACGCACAAGGGCCGTCGCAGGCCCTGTCAGCCCCTGATGCCGCGCAGGCGCTTCCGCAGGGTGACCTGCGGCACGGCCGACACGTCGATCCGCTGCGCGTCGAGCAGGCGCACGAACCGCTGCATCCCACGGGTGAGCGCTTCGGTGAATGCCGTCTCGCTCGCCAGGGCCGGATCCTCGAGCCACAGGCCCGGGATCCGGAGCGTGCGGGTCGCCCGGTCCAGCTTGGCGTCGAACCGCCCGACCAACCGATCGCCCCACAGGATCGGCAGCACGTAGTAGCCGAATCGGCGCTTCGCGGCTGGCGTGTAGACCTCCCACGAGTACTCGAACCCGAACAGGGGCTTGGCGCGGCCGCGCGCCGAAACCGGGTCGAGCGGCGACAGGAAGACGGCTTCCTCATCGGTGGTGCTGTCGATGGGATTCCAGGCACTCGGCACGCGCCCGGACTCCAGCTCGGCGAGGAGCGGGACATCGGACGCGACCGCCAGCTGGGTCGCCCTCCAGCCCTCGACCTTGACCTCGATCACGGCGTTGGACGCGATCCAGCGCGCCTGCCGGGCCGCCAGCTCGCCCTTGGGCACGTCGCGCCTCAGGAACCAGTTGACCCCGGTGAGCCGGGTGAGCCCGCCCGCCGCGACCTCCTTGCGCAGCAGCAGGTCGTCTGCCTCGTCCTCGGGGACTTCGCGCAGCGCCTCCGGTTGGCGCGACCGCCTCCGTCGCCGCGTACACCCGCTCGAACCGATCGCGCCGGCTCACCATTGCCTCGCCGGTACGCCACAGGTAGTGGAGGGCAAGGGCGCTGTCCTTGCGGCCCCGGTAGCTGTCGACGCGCGTCCGGTCCCGCATCTCGAAGTCCCGGTTGGACACCTCTCGCCCCGACCGGAGGATGGTGCGCATCTCCTCCACGGCGTCCGGGTGCTCGTGCTCGATCCGGGCCATCATTCCCTTCTCCGGCCTCGCGCCGCATCAGCACGCGCCAGAACGGCAGCTCGTCCATCGGCCGGACGGCCAGCCAGCCGCCCCACTCGAAGAACCTCCGCTGCTCGTACGTGAGTCGAGCCCAATCGTCGATCGCGTAGTCCACGACACGACTGGCCAGCATGAGGTCGTGGGCGCGGGCGACGACGACGAGTGGATCGAGCTGGAGGTGCTCCATCGTGCGCATCGCCGTGGCGGCGCCTTCAAGACCCTGCCAGCGGCGCCCAGGCCACATGCCCTGGCGTCCCATGACGTAGCGGCGCGCGGTGACCGCCGAGATCTCAAGCATGTCTCACGGGCCTGACTGTAGCTTGGACTCGGGTCAGTTCGGATCGCGGAGGCCTTCCGGGCTGCGCCTCCACGGCGCGCTCCAGGGTCGTGCCGAGGGTTCGCCCGATCGCCGACAATGCGACGATGAGGGCCGTCGTCCAGGACCGATACGGGCCGCCCGAGGTGCTGCGCATCGAGGACGTCGAGCAACCCGTGCCGAAGGATGACGAGGTCCTGGTCCGGGTCCACGCGTCGACGGTCAGCCAGACGGACACCCATGGCCGCGGCGCGCATCCCGTCCTGTGGCGCCTCGTCGCGGGGCTCCGTCGGCCCAGGTGGCGGACCCTGGGCGTCGAGTTTTCCGGCGAGGTCGTGGCGGTCGGTTCGGCCGTCCAACGGTTCCACGTCGGCGACGAGGTCTTCGGGTGTCGCTGGTTCGGTGCGCATGCCGAGTTCATCTGCATGCCGGCGACCGGACCGATGGCCCTCAAGCCGACCAACATGAGCTTCGAGGAGGCCGCTGCCATCAACGACGGCGGATCCCAGGCACTCTCGACGTTGCGCCGGGCCGATGCCCGCGAAGGGCGGCGGATCCTCATCTTCGGTGCCTCGGGTTCGCTCGGCACGGCGGCGGTGCAGATCGCCAAGCACCTCGGCGCGCACGTGACGGCCGTCTGCGGCACGGATCACGTGCAGCTCGTGCGGTCACTCGGCGCCGACGTGGTCATCGACTACCGGAACGAGGACTTCACGAAGAACGGCCAGACCTACGACGCGATCATCGACGCGGTCGGCAAGTACGCCTTCCGATGGGGGCGTCGCTCGCTCCGGCCGGACGGAGTCTACGTCGCAACCGACGTGGGGCCGCGCCCCCTGGAGACGCTCTTCCTCGCGGTTGCGACGCGTTGGGTCGGCAGCCGGCGGCTCAAGTTCGCATCCGGACGGCGGAGCCTCGAGGACGTCCTCCACCTCAAGCAGCTCGTCGAGGCGGGAGCCTACCGGCCGGTCATCGATCGCGTCTATCCGATGGACCAGGTGGCGGACGCCCATCGGTACGTCGAGGGGTGGCACAAGGCCGGCAATGTCGTGCTGACGATGGACCGCGGGGCCTGATCGCCTATCCGTCTGCTGCGTCGATCCGCTCCCCTCCTCCCCGTCGTCGGAGTTGACACGGCCTACATACAACCGTATGGTTGTACCAATGGCCACCACGTTCGACCCCGACCGCGCGTTCGCCGCCCTCTCCGATGCCACCAGGCGTGACATCGTCCTGCGGGCGCTGAGCGGCTCCGAGGGCGTTGCCGAGCTCGCGGGCCATTACCCCATGAGCTTCGCGGCGGTGCAGAAGCACGTCGCGATCCTCGAGCGCGCGGGCCTCGTGACCAAGCACCGCCTTGGTCGCCGGATGCTCGTGCAGACCGATATCGAGACGCTGCGCCTGGCGCGTGGCCTGCTCGACGAGTACGAGGCGCTGTGGCGCGGTCGCATCGACCGGATGACCGACCTCATCGCCGCCAGCAAGGAGACGAGAGGATGACGGTCACCTCGGTCCGCAAGGACCCCGACGCCCTGACGATGACCCTCACCGCCGAGTTTGACGCCCCGCCCGAGCGGGTGTGGCAGCTGTGGGCGGACCCGCGACAGCTGGAGCGATGGTGGGGTCCGCCCACCTGGCCCGCGACGTTCACGCGCCACGCCCTCGCGCCCGGCAGCCGGGTCGAGTACCACATGACGGGACCGACCGGCGACCAGCCCCACGGCTACTGGGACGTGCTCGAGGCGGATCCGCCCCGGCGCCTCGTCTTCCGGGATGGGTTTGCCCACGACGATGGCACGCCAGACGACGACTTCCCGCGCAACGAGGGGCGGGTGACGATCGATCCCATCGGCGCCGGCCGCACCCGGATGTCCATCGAGAGCCGCTTCCCGAGCGTCGAGGCCATGCAGCAGGTCCTGGCCATGGGCATGGAAGAGGGCCTCACGCTCGCTGTCGGCCAGATCGACGACATCCTCGCGGAAGGCGTCGCGGCATGACCGCAGCCAGCACGCCGACGACGCACACGCTCGCGGTCCCGGGCGCCACGCTCGCCTACGACGTCCGCCCGGGCGACGCGCAGACCCCGACGCTGCTGCTCATCGGCTCGCCGATGGGCGCGGGCGGGTTTGTGACCCTGGCGAGCCACTTTCCCGATCGAACGGTGGTGACCTACGATCCGCGCGGCGTCGACCGCAGCGCGAAGGACGATCCGGCCAGCCCGTCCACGCCCGAACAGCACGCGGACGATCTCCACCGGATCATCGACGAGCTCGGCGGTGGGCCGGTCGACCTGTTTGCCAACAGCGGCGGGGCGGTCAACGCCCTCGCGCTCGTGGCTGCGCACCCGGAGCAGGTCCGGACGCTGGTCGCCCACGAGCCGCCGCTCGCATCGATCCTGCCCGACCGGGAGGGCGCCCTGGCTGCCAGTCGGGCCGTCAGCGACGCCTACCAGCAGGGCGGCTTTGGGGCGGGCATGGCTCGCTTCATCGGCGTCGTCAGCCACCAGGGCCCGTTCGACCCCGCCGAGGCCACCCAGCCGGGCCCGGACCCCGCGATGTTCGGACTGCCAACCGAGGACGATGGCGACCGGACCGACCCGCTGCTGTTCCAGAACCTCGTCACCTGCACCCACTACGAGCCGGCCTTCGCCGCGCTGCGGGCGGCCTCGACGCGGATCGTGCTGGGCGCGGGGGTCGAGTCCGGGGGCCAGCTGGCGCATCGCGGAGCCCGTGCCGCCGCAGAGCAGCTGGGAACCGACCTCGTGATGTTCCCGAGCGACCACGGCGGCTTCCTGGGCGGCGAGTACGGTCAGGCGGGGGATCCTGACGCCTTCGCCGCCAGGCTGCGCGAGGTGCTGCATCCCGCCTGAGGGCATCTGCTGCTTGGGTGCCCTGGTGCGGGCTGTCACCGTCATACGGACCAGCGTCTGCAGGACCAAAGAGTCCGGCCGGGCCGTTGCGCAAGCCAGTGCCACCCGCCACGCTGGGGGAGTCGAAAGCCGGCCATGCCCGTGACGACCCAGAGAGCGCGATCCGCGGCACGGTTGTTGAGAGGTGACCCCGCTGCGCAAGCCGCTCCGCCGCTACAGTCGAAGCTTGGCGGCCCTTGCCCTTGGACTGACGCTTGCGGCCGCGCTGTTCCCGGCGACCGTGGCGGCGGCGTCGCCGTTCAAGCTGGACCTCTACTTCGCGAGCGGGTACGAGCGCCAGGTCGACGGACGGGCATGCACCGCGGGCTCGACGGCGATGATGCTCAACATCATCGCCGGGCGAGACCTGAAGCTCGACCAGGTGGCGATCCTTCGCTACGCGCGGGCCCACGACGCCCTGAAGAGGTCGCGCGGATCGGATCCGCTCGGCTGGTCCAGGGCCCTGACGTACTTCTCGACAGAGGCTGGTGAGGTTCCGTTCACCTATGGCTGGGAGACCTACGGCTCCGAGTACCGAGCCCTCAAGCGGGCGGCCAGGCGGATCGCGGTCACTGGCAAGCCGGTCGGGCTGGTTATCTGGTACGGCGGTCATGCGGTCGTGATGACCGGGTTCGAGGCCACGTCGGACCCGCGCGATGGCCACTTCAAGCTGACCCACGTCTGGATCAGCGACCCGTACGGGTCCCATCACCACCGGTACACCGCCGCCGGGAGCCCGCTCGACCCCTACTACCAGCGGGACGCGACCCGAACCTACAACAGGGCGTGGTACGGCAAGTACGTGATCGTGGTTCCGCAGAAGGCTGCGCCTCTGCCCACGCCGACTCCGGACCCGAGCCCGACCCCTGTGCCCACGCCGACTTCGGACCCGACCCCGACGCCACCGCCAACCCCCACGCCGGCGCCGAGCGCCGAGCCCACGCCCCCGCCAACGGCGGAGCCCAGCCAGACGCCACCGCCGACTCCGGAGCCCAGCCAGAGCCCTGACGTCAGCCCGGAGGCATAGAACCGAAGGTCCCGCCTCGGGCGGCTCGAACGTGCCATGGAACCCCGGACCCCCTCGGGGCAGGCTGTCGGCGATGCGCAGGAAGGTTGGCCAAGTCCCGTGTCCGGAGCCGGTCCCGTGATGACGACGTGCCCCGTGTGTCGGCTGGTGGTCGCGTTTGACACGCACGGCAACAGCGCGTGCGGCCACGTCCGGGCGGGCATCGTCCAGCCGCCGCCTGTCCAGCCACCACCCGTCCAGCCACAGCCTGCGCCTCCGCCACTGTCCACGTCCGCTGCCGCGCCGCTTCCACCGCCGGGCCCACAGGGCGCGCCAGGGTGGGGTTCCCCAGTCCGGCCGGCCCCCCGGTCCGCCGGCGGCATCGGACGCAAGGGCTGGATCGCCACGGCGGCGCTCCTGGGCGGACTGCTCCTGGTGCTGGTCCTGGTCGGATCGTCGCTGGAGCCAGACGGAGCCGTGCCTGGCGGCGCGGCCGCCACGACCGCGCCGGGCTCGACGGCCGTCGGCACCCCACCACCCGCGGCCGATCCCGTCGTCGGCTCGGTCAGCGTGGGCGAGACCGCGTACGTTGGCGGCGAGCGCAGCGACCCCGGTCAGGACACGACCCTCAGCGCGCCGGCCGACGGTCCAGGGGCAGGGATCCGGATCCACATCCCGGGAGACGCCTATGGCGATCCGGTTGACTTCGAGCTGTCGGTCTCGTCGGTCGAGGTTGATGGCTATGCGGGCCTGATCGAGCCCGCGTCGGGCCTCGTCACCATCGAGAACGGTGGGCGGTACGCGGGCATCCCGATCGCGGTGACGGTCCCAGCGGAGGTGCCCGACGGGTGGTTTGCGATGGGGTTCTACCTCCTGCCCGACGGCTCGCTCGAGCCGATGCCGCTGGTCGAGGTGAGCCCAACCTCGGTCACCGTCGCGACCCGCCATTTCAGCTCCTTCTTCATCGGGCGGATCCGCGAGATCGAGCTTCCCGAGTCGGTCGGCACGGGGTTCCACCCGGGTGTCGATGACTTCCCCACTCCCAACTACGGCAGCGCGCTCGAACCCAACGGCCACTGTGCCGGCCAGTCGCTCGCCGAGATGTGGTACTTCGCCGAGCAGAAGCCGGACGGCGCGCCCGCCCTCTGGTCCCGCTACGACGGGATCTCGGACGTGCCCACGCCGTCGTTCTGGCGTGACGATCGGCTGGTCTACCGGCTGGCCTCGTCGGTCCAGCACGACATCGACTGGGACAGCGACGCGGTGACGAGCTACTGGACCCTCATGAAGTCCGACCGCGATGACATCCAGCGCGACGCGTTCCGCTACGCCATGGCGGTCACCGGGATGCCCCAGTTCGTCGGCCTCACCGAGTCCGGTCGTACCGGAGGCCACGCGATCGTCGCCTACGCCGTGACCCCGCATGGCCTGTGGGTGGCCGATCCGAACTTCCCGGGTGCCCTGCGCGAGATCGAGTGGGATGCGCAGCACAACGAGTTCGTGCCCTACCTGTCGGGTGCGACCGCGGCGAAGTCCGATCACGCCTACAACCGGCCGGCTTTCTTCGGCAAGACGGCCTTCGTCCCGTGGGAGAAGGTCGGAGACCGGTTCGCCGAGGCGAACGTCGGCACCATTGGGAACGGGGCGTATCCCGCCGGGACGCTGCTAATCGGCACCTCCAACGCCAAGGGCAAGACGAAGTGGGAGGCCTTCACCGATGGCATGACCCTGCCCGGCCAGGAGGTGCTGCTCAAGTACCTGCCCGACGATCCGGCCGACACGATGAACGCCACCCTCTACAACGGCGAGGGCCGCGTGATCGCCAACATCCGGTCGGGCAAGGCCAGGACCGTCACGCTCGGCTACGGGATCAACGACCTCGGCGTGTTCATCACCGCGGAGGTGAACGGCAACTTCGAGGCGGTCGACTTCACGTCCCTCACGGTGCGGACGCCGCCGCCCGGGGACCTCCCGGTCGCCACGGACCCGCCGGTCCCGGCCGATCCGGTCGCGACCGATCCGCCCCAGGCCACGCCGGCACCGCCGTCTGGCGGCTATGACTGCTCCAAGCCGCGGCCCACGGGCATCAAGGGGCTGGACTGGGACCTGCACTGCACCGGGATCTCGCCGTGAGCGGCGTACCTTCGGGGGATTTCGCGTCGGCCGATCGCTCCCGTATCGTCCCGGATCATGACGGCGCCGCTGAGCCCACTGCACTTCGTGCTCCAGCGCACGCCCGAGGAGATCTTCGAGCCGGACTCCGTGACGGAGGCCCCGCTCGTCCGCTTCGCGGCGTATGCCTCGCACCACCGCATCTCCGGCTGGGTACGGCTGCACGCCGACCGGCTGACAGACCTGCTCAACGCCCATGACGGCCTGGTGCTGACCGACGTCGACATCGAGGACCTTGACGAGGGGACCCGGCACCGCTCGGATCGGATCCAGGTGGCCACCCGGGAGCTCGTGGCCGTGCATGCCGCGGGGCCGCGCGGCGACGAGGCCCTTCGCCACCGGACGCGCGCGCATGCGCTGGCGATCCGGACCGGCTCCTACCTCATCGCGGGCCATCTCCACGTTGACCCCGGCGTCGACCCGCTTGAGAGCCTCCGGCTGCGCCCTGCGATGGTTCCGCTCACGGATGCCTGGCTCGAGTACTGGACGGATGGAGCGGCGCGCCGGCACGGCATCGGGACGATCGTCGTCAACCGCGACGCGGCCGACTTCATCGATCTCGTGACCGACGACGACCTGATCGAGGGGCTCCTGCGGCCTGACGCGATGCCGGAGGCGGACACCGTCGCATCGGCATAGGGCCGCGTCGTGGGTCGGTCCCTGCGCCCGCCTCGCCGGTCTCGCCGGTCTCGCGCGGCAGGCGGTGGTCAGCGGCAGTCCTTGCCGGCCGGGAGTGGCGCCGCCGGTGGCAGCGGACCGCTGAGGGCACCGCGCACGACCGAGCGGACCCGGGCGATCGCGTCCTTGTCGAGGTGCTCGGGGTAGGCCGGAGGGACGAACCTGACGGCCAGCACCCGCCGCAGGTTCACGCGTGCCGCCAGGTCAGCCAGCTCGCGGATGTCCCCTCGCCGGATGGTCGTCCACACGTTGTCGCGCGCGATCTTGAGCAGCCCCGATACCCGCGGCGCGAGCTCGACCGGGTCGACGTTGTGCGCCAGGGCAAGGAGCACATCCTGCTGCCGTCGCATCCGGCCGTAGTCGGAGTCCTGGTGGCGTGACCGGGCATAGGCGAGGGCCATCCGTCCACTCAGGTGCTGGCACCCGCGCGCGAAATCGACGGTGATCAGGCCGGACCCGTCCTCCAGCGGGTACTTGTCGTCGTGCAGCGGCTCGGTGATGTCGATCCACAGGCCGCCCAGCTCGTCGATGAGCTGCACGAAGCCGGCCAGATTGACCACGGCCATCCCGTCGAGCGGCACGCCCACGAGCTCCTGGACGGCACCCGCCACGGCCCGGTAGCCCCGGTTCTCGCCGCCGGGGAACTTGTTGGGATGGCCCATCGCGTACACGTACAGCGAGTTCAGCAGGTGCGGGTAGCGGCCGTTGGGGAAGGCACCGGCGCTCTCGGGCGCCAGCGGGACGCCAACCAGGTTTCGGGGGATGCCGAACAGCGCGGCTCGACCGGACTTGGTGTTGACGGACAGCAGGATCATGGTGTCGGTGCGCAGGCTCCAGCGGTCGGGACCGGCGTCGGCGCCCACGAGCAGCAGGTTGAGCCGTCCATCCCGGGCCCAGGCCGGCCCCGGGTCGGGTGTCGAGGTCGGCGGTGCCGTGTCCGGAGCGGAACCCGACGCCGTGGGTTCGCTGCCGCCGGTGGTGGCACCGGGTGTCGCGGACGGGCCGACCCCAGGGGATCCACCCGGCGACGGCGAGCCCGGAGCGGGCAACGATGCCTCCGCATCCGGCTCGGTGGAGGCAACGTCATCAAAGTTCGCGGGTGGGATGACCCCTTCCTCCGGATCGCCCTCGTCACCCGGCAGGAAGATGGCGTCCAGGGTCATGTTGGCGTCGATGCCCACGGCCTCCACGTAGCCGTGGAGTCCGAGCGTCGCGGCGACGAGCAGGAGCAGGGCACCCTTGGCCACCACCCCGGGGCCACCGTTCGAGCCCCTGCGGACGCCGAGGCGCCAGGCGTCCACGATCGCCACGACGTGATACGCGGCGAGCACCACGTTGACCACGAGCAGCAGCGTCAGGATGGACGGGTCGACGAGGAGACCGGCGATGTCCATGCTCGTCGCCCCGACCAGGGCAACCAGCACGACGAGCGCGGTGGCGACGGCGGGTGCGGCCATGACCGCGGCACGCCCGACGGACCCGAGCGCCAGCTGCCCGGCCCCGGGCAGCACGAACGAGAGGGCCGCCGCGAGCGTTGGTGAGCGCCGGACAGACACGTGCATACCCCCGGGGGACGGACCGATGTCAGGACGATGCGCCGCCGGGCATCGGAGCGCATGTGGCGAAGGTCACCTGCTCGTGCGACGACGCGGTGAGCGATCCGCGCCGGTCCCGGGCCAGGCGGCGGCCGGCGAGGCTGTCGGGGTCGCCTACTCCACGATCGAGTCCGTGAACGTGATCGAGCTGCCGAGGAAGAAGATCCCGGGGTACGTCCAGAACCCGTCTCCAGTGTTGTTGCGGAGGACCGAGCCCACGACCTCGACCGCCCCGGACCGATCGTTGCTGACGAAGAAGATGGCGCTGCCGCCCTCGTGGTTCGAGGTGTTGCCCTCGATCCGGGTGCCCTCGACGTGGAGCGTCATCGCGTTGCCGTCGTTGTAGATCGCGCCGCCATTGCCACCGCCGGGCGTGCCGGGCTTGGCGGGGTTGGCCCCGGTGCCGGTGGCCCGATTGCCGGTGAACAGGCTGTTGAGGATCGTCCACGACACGCCGATCGACGAGATCCCGCCGCCGTTGGAGCCCTCGTTGCGGCGCGCGCCCGTGCCACCGAACGTGCTGTCGACGACGTACACGGGCAGGCCGTTGAACTGCGAGAACACCTGGATGGCGGCACCGCCCACGTCAGGCCCGGTCCCGGCGCACCGGTTGCCGTAGAAGCCGGCATTCACCACCCGGAACCGGCCGCCACGCACGAAGATCGCTCCCCCGCCGTCCATCGTGTCCTTGCCCCTGGTACGCCCGTCCACGAACGTGATGTTCTGGACGGTCAGCGTGGGGTGGGCCTGGTCCTGGCAGTGGTCCGTGGTCCACACGAGGTCCGGGTCGCAGGTGTTCATGTACAGGATCCGCCGGGCGTCCTGGCCGTCGAGCGTCACGAGCCCGCCGCCGTCGATCACCACGTCGGGGTGGTTGTTGAACACCCGGGCCGTCTCGGCCATCTTGATGGTCACGGGCTCGGGGCCACAGTCGAACGTGATCACGCCGCCTGCGGCCACCGCGTTGACCACGGCCTTGGAGGTACAGCTCGCCGGGGTCCCGTTGCCGATCACCCGGTCAGGCGACGACGTGTCCGCCGGCCCGGCGCCGGGCGGGACGGCTGCCGCCCCGTCGGGGTTGCCGGGGTCCGGCTGCGCGGGCGTGACCCGGGTGACGCCGATCACGCGGGCGAGGAACCCCGCCGTCTCGGCACGCGTGATGGCGCGGTCCGGGCAGTACTGGTGGTGTCCGCAGCCGACCGCGAGACCCGCCGTGGCCAGCCGGTTGATCGCCGTCGAGAAGCGCGTCCCCGGGTGGACGTCCTTGTACGGCATGGTGCCCGTCGCCGTGAGCGCGAGCGCGCGGCTCAGGAACTGCGCCATGCGGCCGCGCGTGACCCTGGTATCGGGGCAGAAGCGGTGGGCCTTGCACGGGGTCACGATCCCGGACGTCACCACCTTGTCGACGGCCTTGGCGAGCGCGGACCCGGAGACGTCACGGAACCGGATCCCGCTGGTCGCGGTGAGATGGAACGTCCGGGCGAGGAGCTTCGCCATCTCGCCGCGGTCGGCCCTGGCGTCGGGGCAGAACCTGCTGTTCCTGGGCGGGTTGCAGGGCTTCATGATCCCCGCCGCCACGACAGTCTCGATAGCGGCCTCGTACCGCGATCCGTTGTCGTCCACGAACCGACCGGAGCCGGCCGCGGCCGAGGTCGGGAAGGCCGCCGAGACGGCCAGGACGCCGATGGCCAGGATCAGCCGGAGGCGGCCGCCGATGGACACAGTGTTGATCTCCCCGGACGGGTGGTCAGAGAGGCGAACCTAGCAGGGCTATGGGGGTGCCACAAGCGGCCTATCCGTACTGGCCCCGCCTGGCCAGCGACGCCAGCCACTCGTCCCGATCGAGCGGGCTGGGGCCGGTGCGCCGGCGCGTCGGCGGGTCGTCCCCGCCAACGGGCTGGTAGCCGCCGGGGCGCCACTCCAGGATCCCCTCCCCCATCGACAGGCCGGGGAGCCGGGCCTGGAGGGTCCGGACGCTCGCGATGGGCATGACGGCGTCGACCCTGGACACGCCGTTCGCCGAGAACTGGCCGCGCACGCGACCATCGAGCCGGCCCAGCAGTGCCATGACGCCGGGCGTGGTCGACGCTGGCACCTCGAGCGCGAGATCCGCGAGCGGCTCGCACACCCAGGTTCCGGCCCGGTCGAGCGCCGCCAGGAGCACGAGCTGCGTGAGCCGCCGGTAGTCCGCCGCCGATGTCGCCGGCGAGCAGTACCCGCAGTCGGTCATGGTGACCCGGCAGTCGGTCACCTGCCAGCCGGCGAGACCCTCCGTCAGCGCCTCGCGGGCGTATGCCTCCATCTGCGTCACGAAGGTGTCGACGGTGTGGAACAGGTAGAGCGGGACCAGCTTCGGCTCCACGTCGGCCCGGAACTCGACCCCGGATCCCGGCGGAGCCGGCTCGATCCGGAGCGCCAGCGTGGCCAGGAACGGGTTCGTGCTCAGCGGGGAGCTCCGACCGGTGATGTTGGTGTGCGTCCTCGCGCTGATGACCTCCTCGGCCTCGCCGACCCGTGCGGGACGCTCGATGCATACCGTGGTCGTCTGCCGGAAGCTGGTACCGATCCCGTACTCGCGCTCCAGCGTGGCCCCGATGACCTCCTTCTGGACCTCGCCGTAGAGCGAGACCGAGATCTCGTGCCGGTGATCATCCTGGCGGACATCGATCAGCGGGTCCTGCTCGGCGAGCTGCGCGAGCGCCGCGCGGAGGCTCCCGGACTGCTCGGGCCGGAGCGGATACACGACCGCCTCCAGCGCCGGCCGCGGGAAGCGCGTGGCAACCGCCTCGCCCGGCGGCGGCTCCCCGATGGCGTCACCGACGCGGACCATCCCGAGACCGCGGACCGCCGCCATCTCCCCCGCCGTGAGGACGTCGCGACGGGGCGCGCCCGCTGGCGCGAAGACCTTGATCGATGTCGGCTTGGCCTCCTCCCCTCCCCCAACGCGGACGCGCTGACGAGGACGGAGCGTGCCCGCGAACAGCCGGACGTAGGCAAGGCGCTCGCCCGACACGGTCCGCTCGATCTTGAACACGCGACCCGAGACGGCCGCGTCCGGATCGCCGCGGACACCGGAGAGGAGCTCGTCCGCACCCGCGAGCAGCGCGTCGATCCCCACGCCCCTCGCCGCCGAGCCGAAGTACACCGGGTGGACCCAGCCTCGGCGTGTCTGGGCGGCCACCTCCGCCCGCAGCCGCGACGGAGACAGCCCGGCCTCGTCCTGCACGTACGCTCGCAGGATCGCCTCGTCCCGTTCGGCCAGGATCTCCGTCAGTCTCGTGCGGTGGCCATCATCGTCCGGCGCGAACGGCACGAACGCGGCGTCCCGGGTGCCGGGCGACTGGACCGTGCCCATCGGCACCACGCCCGGCGACAGCCGGCGGGCCATCGACGCCAGCACCCCCTCCGGGTCCGCACCGGCCCGGTCGATCTTGTTGACGAAGATCATGGTCGGGACGTGGAGGCGATGCAGGGCGCGGAACAGCAGCGGGGTCTGGGGCTGGACGCCCTCGACCGCGGGCACGACCAGGACCGCGCCGTCGAGCACGCTCAGGACACGCTCGACCTCCGCGATGAAGTCCGGGTGGCCGGGGGTGTCGACGAGGTTGACCGCGAGGTCGCCCACCAGGAACGAGGCGACCGCGGACCGGATGGTGATGCCGCGTTCGCGCTCGAGATCGAGCGAATCGGTCTGAGTGGTGCCGGCGTCGACGCTGCCGGCGCGATCGATGGCCCCTGCGGTGAACAGGAGCCGCTCGGTGAGGGTGGTCTTACCGGCGTCGACGTGAGCGAGAATGCCAAGGTTGAGCGTGCGCATGGAGCCTCATGCCTTCCAAGGAGGTGATCACCTTCTGGCTGGACACGGGTGCTCCCATCTCGCTCCTTCCTCGCGAAACCGGCGCTGGCTGCGCCAGAACCAGCCTCGCATGCCGCGTCAAGCGAAGCGAGCCCGGAAGCTGGCGTTACGTCTCTGGCAGGTCGTCAGCGGAGGCGGCCACCCGGCCGGAAGCTGCCTCGCAGCCAGCGGATGAAGAACATGGCATGGCGATGGTAGGTGTCGACGGTCACCGGCGCCCGACCGGCGGCCTCGATCGTGCGGGCGTACGCCGACGCCTGTCGCACGAGCTCGTCCGCGGTGACCGCGTCCCGCGGGACCGGGCGTCCTCCGGGGCCGGCGCCGCGCGGTCGGTATTCCCCGGTCCGCCAGTCGAGGAAGCGGCGCGCGTAGTCCCAGTAGCTGTGGATCGCGTTCGGGCGCATGCCGGCATCCCGGCAGGCCTGCTCGTAGCGGGCAAGCTCGCGGACGAGCTGGGCGTCGTCCCACGGGCCTCCGTGCGGCGCGTGGGCCGCGCGTTGTTCCGCCATCCGCCGCCCCTCCACGAACGGGTTCTCGATGCGGACTCCGCCGTACATGGCGCCGTCGGCCAGGTCCTCCGTCAGCAGCCGCGAGCAGCCCGCCGCCTTCGCCGCCGCGATAATGAGCGCATCCCAGTACGAGACCTGCCACGCGCGAGTGCCCGAGATCGCTGCCGACACGAGCTCTGCGTCGATCGGAACGACCGGCAGGTGACGCATTCGCTCGACCATGCTGCCGGCGGCGGCCTCCGTCACCCGTCGCCCGAACTTCTGGGTGACCGTGACGTAGAACTCCCCCAGCACCTGCGCCGACAGGACGAGAGCGCTCCCGCCCGACGGTTCCAGGACGGCGCGCGCCTGGGCCTGCTTGGCCGGCTCATCCGCATCGACCGCGTACACCCAGACGTTGGTGTCAACGAAGGATCGGGCGGTCATACAGCTCGTCCCGCGTCCAGGTGCGCCCCGCTCCCCCACTCCCGGCAGTGGTGGCGTCAGCCAGCTCGAGGAAGGCCGTGAGCGCCTCCTCGGCCGGGTCCGGTCCGGCATATCGCTCGAGGTACGCGGCGACCAGCGCATTCACCGAGATGCCCTGCTCGAGCGCCCGACGACGCGCCCTGCGGATGATGTCGCCCTCGATGGAGATGGTCAGGTTCGCCATAATGTCGCCAGTGTAGCACTGGTCACGCTGCGAACCGGCCCATGCGACGATCAGCATCGTGCGCCGCCTCCTCGTCGTCGACTTCGCCAACATCGCCCATCGCGCCTACTTCGCCGGGCGTGGACGCCCGGCCTTCGCGCCTGACGGCCGGCCGGTGTTCCTGGTCAGCACGTTCCTGCGCTTCGTGCTGGCGAGGATCCGCGAGGAACAGGCGACCCACGTTGCGCTCGCGTTCGAGAGCACCACGGGGTCGCGGCGCCGCGAGCTCTTTGCGGCCTACAAGCCGCGCAAGGCAGCGGAGCCGGACGACCTCCTCCCGCAGCTGCGCGATGCCAATATCGCCTGCGGCCGGATGGGCTGGGCGCGCTATCGCGCCGAGGGCTGGGAGGCAGACGACGCGATGGCGGGCATCGCGGACGCGGCGCTGGCCGCAGGGTTCGACGAGGTCCTGCTCCACACCGGCGACCACGACCTGCTGGGCATGGTCGGCGACCGGGTGGCGGTGCTGATGCCTCGGGCCGGCGGGGGCGTCGACCGCTATGACGCCAGCGAGGTCGAGCAGCGCAGCCCGTATCGCGTGCCGCCCGCGCTGGTGGCGGACGTGAAGGCGCTCATCGGCGACTCGACCGACGGCTACGGCGGCGTTCGGGGGATCGGACCGGCGGTCGGGCCGGACCTGGTCCGGCGGTTCGGATCGCTGGCCGCGCTCTACGATCGACTGGACGAGGTCGAGGCCACCGGGGTGCGCAACCGGCTGCTGGCCGGGCGCGAGGATGCGTTCCGCTGCCTCGATCTTGCCACCCTGCGTCGTGGCGCTCCCCTGTCGCCGGCGTTCGATCCCGGTGCCGGACGCGTGGGGACGCATGACCCCGCACGGGCTGCCGCCTGGCTGACGTCGATGGGCCTGCCGGAGCTGATCCGCGCCCTGGACCCGTAACCCGGGAGCAGGCCCTGGCCCGGTCGCCGGACCCCATGCCAACCGCATCCGCCATTGACACGGAGACCCGTGAGGCGACAACGTACCCGCATGGCCTTCATCGTTGTCTCCGACGCCCAGATCACCTGTGCCTTCGGTGCTGCCCCCGGCACGCTCACGGTCCTGCCGACCGGACCCGCGCTGCAGCAGATCGGCGGCAAGAACGTGGCCACGATCATGGACTTCAAGCCCAACGTGAACATCGCGCCCTTCGGGATGTGCACCACGTTGTCCAACCCGCAGGTGGCCTCCGCGACCTCCGCGGCCCAGGGCGTCCTCACGCCCCAGCCCTGCATCCCCGTGACCACGTCGCCCTGGAACCCGGGCTCTTCGACCCTGATGCTCGGCGGACAGCCGGTCCTCACGGATCCGTCGACCTGCATGTGCGCCTGGGGCGGGCAGATCTCGGTGATCAACCCGGGCCAGCAGACCGTCACCACCGGGTAACCGGGTCACGGACCCCCGGGCGGGCTGACCGGCGGCCGGCCCGCCGTCCCTGTGAGTACAATCCGGCCGACGGCTGACCCGGTCCGCAGGAGTGTTCGCAGCGTGAGCGCCCTCCATATCCCCAAGAACCAGCTGATGCTCATCGCCGGCGTCGTGTGGTGTGCGGCGGGTGCCATGGTCAGCGTGATCGGCCTGCCGCTCGAAGCCGGGCTGGCGCCGGCGCACCTGGTCCTGATCCCGCTCAGCGTCGTGATCTTCGTCCTGTTCTACTTCTTCGTCTTCTCGCGGCTGGTCCGCAAGCACACCGACCGGATCCGAGCCCGGGCGGAGGAGCGGCTCCCCTTCTGGCACTTCTTCAACGCGTCATCGTGGGCGGTGATGGCGGTGATGATGGGCGGCGGGATGGCGCTCCGCCAGTCACACGTCATGCCGGACTGGATGATCGCCTTCTTCTACAGCGGCCTGGGCGTGGCACTCTTCCTGTGTGGCGTCCAGTTCCTTGGCGTGTTCGCCCGCAAGGACGTCCTGGCGGCCAGCCCGGAGCGGGTCCGCTCCGACGCGTAGCCGGCCGGAAGCGCCGGGCCGGGCCCGCCGACCCCGAAGTACCAGGCCGGCTGACGTCCGGGTCGGGGACGCGCCCCGTGGACAGCGCGCACCATCCGCGCGTCATGGCCGGCTTGACCAGTGGTCCTCGCGTCGCGGATCCCCGCACCCGGGTCGGTGCCGCGCTGGCGCTTGCCCTGACCGCGCTGGCGTTGGCCTCTCCATCCGCCTTCGCGGCTGACCCGTCGCCCGAACCCACGCCGCTCGTGTTCCACACGCCCCAGTACCTGGTCTGGATGGACGGCCACTCGACGTCCGGCGGTCCGGTGGAGGACAACGCGTACTGGCTGTACGTGGCACCGCCGGACGAGAATGGCGAGTTCCGGGTTCCCGACGGTGGCGGCGGCGTCTTCCATTACCGGGGCCACCTCGTTGGGGGCCCGTTTGCGGGTTCCGAGGATGCCTGCCCCGCCATGCTCGCCGTGGGCGTTCCCATCCTGCAGGCATGGCTGGTAGCGGCAGGCGAGACCGCGCAGGTGGTCGACTGCGCGGCCCAGGCAGTGACACCGGAGCCGCCAGCAATGGAGCCTGCCGACGGGGCGCCCGCTGATCCCGAAGCGCTCGGGATCGCCGTGGCCCTGATCGGCCTGCTCCTGGTCGGCGGCGGCGCCGTGCTCGGCGCCGGAGCGGGCAGTGCAACCCTGCGACCGGAACCCGCCGATGCCCCAGAGCCGGAAATCAGGGAGCCGAGCGAGCCTGAGCGTCCCGCGGACCCGTGCGCCGCCCAGGCCGAGGTGGTTGGACAGGCCAGCGCGCGCGGGCGCTACCTCAATGACCTGCTGATGGCCTGCCGCCGAAACGAGGCGCTGCTCCAGGAGCAGATCGACACGATCACGAGCCTCGTCCTGCCGGGCAGCGTGATGCTCGATCTTGGGTTTGTCGCGGGCGGCCTCTCGGGCGGCCTGGGGCTCAGCCTGTTCGAATCCGCGACCTTCCGCGCCGCCGTAGGCGAAGCGATCGCCAAGGACGTCATCAAGGAGCTCGCCAAGCAGGCGCTGGGCAGCGCGGGCGGCGTCCTGGAGCCGGGCAAGGTCGGCGCCGAGGGCCTGACGAGCGGGATCAAGCAGACGCTCCTGGAGGGTCTCGAGCGCGCGATCGTCAACCACCGCTTCTTCAATTCGATCGCCCCGACGGCGCCGACCCGCGTCTTCCGGAACGGCGGCGAGTACGCCTCCTTCGTGCACGAGCTGGAGGGGTATGCGCACGACGTCGCAACGCCCATCAAAGACGGTCTCGGAGCGATCATCGACCTCTACAGCGGCGTGACGGGGGCGATCGACCTGTACCAGCGTCTTGACCAGCTGCGCGGGATCCGCGATCGGATCGCGGACAGGCGGGTGAACCTGGAGCTGGAGTTCGAGGATGCGATCGGCAGCCATCGAGACGCCGCGGAGCGTCTCGCGCACTGCCGTGAGATCACCGCCCCGGGACACCGCTGGTGAGCGCGACATGAAGCCCGGGACCAGGCGCCGCGCGTCGCGGGCCTCGATGCTTGCCGGGGCGCTGCTGTTCGTCGTTGGTGTCGGGATCAGGATGGGCATGGTTCCCGCCGGCGGCGTCGCCGGCCAAGGCCCCAGCGAGGGCCCGAGCGTGGCATCGCCGGAGCCCACTCGCGTGCCGCCGGCCCCGTCCACCGCCTCCGTTGCGCCATCGGCAGCGGCGGTGCCCGCGCCCACGCTCAAGCCATCGGCCAGCCCGACACCCGCGCCGGTGAGTCCAGCGCCGACCCCTGAGACCTGGTTCGCGGATGACTTCGACACGGTGGGCGCCTGGCCGGTCGGCAACCTCGACCTGCTCAAGGCCGAGGTGTCGGGCGGGGTCTACCGCGTCATCGCACAGCCTGTCGACCTCCCCGTCGTGGTGGTCGCCGGTGCCAGCGACGGGTGGCCTGGCGCCGACCTGACCCTCTCCGCGGATGTGGGCCTCGCTGCTGACGCCGACGCGTCGAGCGCCGTCGGCCTCGTGATCGAGGACGCAGACGGCACGAGGCTGCTCGCGCTGGTCTCGGCCGGTGGACGGGTCATGTTGGCGCGCGATTCGATGGAGTCGTTCGATGTGGTGGCGTCAGGGTCCATCCCGGCGCCGTCGGGACGCATCCACCTGGGCCTGGAGCTCGCGTCCGGCCGCGCCACCGTGACGATCGACGGCTCACCGATCGCCGCCGCAACGGCCACCCTCGACCCGGCGTTCGTAGGCCTCGCCTTCTGGGCGTCCGGGACCCGCACGCGGTTCGAGGTGGACAGCTATGGGGTCTGGTCCTCCCCTCGCGATCCCGCCTGAGTCTGGTCTCGTCGCAACAGGGCCCGGGCAGGCGCCGGGCATTCGAGATCGCCGGTCGCGACGGGCGCGGTGATGCTGCGCATACTGTCGACATGTGGTCGACACCCCTGACGCGCTCCGCGATCTCGTCGATCCGGTGGCGCTCCGCCCTCGGCGTGGTCGTCCTGCTGGCCGCGTTGGCCGGCTGCGCTGCCGGTGGTTCGGACACGTCCGCGGTCCCATCCACTGCGCCGTTGGCGGGTGACAACGTGCTCGCCACCCGCCTCGCTGCGATCGATGCCGCTGTCAACGAGTGGCAATCCGCGCCCGACGTCGCGACGGCGCGAACGGCGGCCGAGGAGGCGCGCAACCTGGTTGTCGGCCCGGCTGGCCCGTTCTACGGCGACGGGGACGGCGACGGCATGATCGAGGGGGTCAGCGCGATCGGCCTGCTGCCTGGGCTGGGTGGCGAACCGGGGCTCGCCACGCCCGCGGCGGGTGCCTGCGTGGTGCGCGACCTCCTCGGTGGCAGCTGGGCGGACCCTGCGGATCGCTGGGCCACCCTTGAGACAGCGATCGACGAGTGGAGCTCCCTGAACAACACCTTCCCGACCCTGCCGAGCCATCCGCAGCGGCTGGTGGGGTGGGCGACGCTTGCCCTTGCGTCGGCGGACCTTCCGACGGTCCACGAGTACGGAGGGCACGCCCACCTGCACATCGCGGTCTCGATCCAGGCGACGACCGCCTGCACGCCGTAGCCGCGCGAGCCTGCACGCCCTGCCGGTCTCCGGTCCACCTGTTCCGCGCCGGCGACCGCGCCGCCGATCGACCGTTGTGGACAGCAACGCGCGGGAGGCGCATGGTGGTGACCCGTGGCACCGACCCGGCACCCGATGGAGGCACCTGCATGGACAAGAAGGCCAAGACGCCCAAGAAGCCGAAGACGGCGAAGCCCAAGGGGACGGCGAAGTCGGCCTAGCTCTCCTGGCTGACTGCTGACCGCCTGCGGCGCGCCCCGGGTGCGGCCGGCGTCTGCGGTTCCGAACCTGCCAGCTACGGTTCCGTGATCACCAGCCCGCGTTCAGTGGGGGCGGTTCGTGGCGTCCTGATCGCCATCTGCATCAGGATCGGCCCCTCCCTACGGGGCCAAGGACCCGAAACCCGGGTTTGAGCGCGCGGTCCCCGTGTGCGCACGGCGGATCTGATCCTGATCGCGTTCAGGTGAGCGACCGGGCTGGCCCCAAGGCGACGAGGGCGACCGGAGCGAGCACGACGAGGCGCCCGGGCATCGCCACGAGGGCGCCGAGCGGCTCGCTAGTAGCGGCGACGGGGGCCCGTCTCCTCCTTGACCTTCGGCTCGCGGCCGGGCCGCGGCGGCCGAGGCAGCGTGCCGGGCGCCATGTCGGGCGGCTTGGGCAGGGGTCCTCGCGCACGCGCGGCCTCGACCGCACGGGCGAACTCGGACGCCACCGGCGCCGGGATGCTCGCCTCCCAGGCGCGCTGGACTTCGACCATCCGGACCGACTCGGTGGCGCGCTGCTCGCGCTCGTTTCTTGACCGCTTCGTCATCATGCCTCGCAATCCGGGGGCCACCATGGCCCCGGGGCGGTCGATCGTACGCCCGTTGAGGCGATGGCGCGAGATTCGCCGGTGCGCCCCAGTACTGTCCGGTCGCTTGCGCCAAGTGGCGCGCGACGGCACCATTCCGCCCATGGGACACCTGTGGCCGCTGTTCGACCTGCGCCTGCGCACGCCCCGTCTCGAGCTGCGGCTGCCCACGGACGACGATCTCCTCGCCCTCACCCGGATCGCCAGGAAGGGCGTCCACGACCTGGACCGGTCGCCGTTCATCGTGCCCTGGGACGAGCTGCCATCACCGGCGTTCGATCGGCAGTTCCTCCTCCATTGGTGGCAGGAGCGGGGCTCGTGGTCCCCGTCGGCATGGAAGCTGGGACTGGCGGTCATCGCGGACGGAGAGCCGATCGGCATCCAGGACGTGATCGCGGACGACTTCGCGAGGTCCCGGACGGTCCGCACCGGCTCCTGGCTCGGGCTGCCCTTCCACCGGCGCGGCTACGGGACGGAGATGCGGGCCGCCGTCCTGTGGTTCGCGTTCGAGGAGCTGGGCGCCGCCGTCGCCGAGTCGGGGTACATCGACGGCAACGGGGCGTCGGCGCGGGTCTCGGAGAAGCTGGGCTACGAGCCCAACGGCACCCGCCTGATGGACGCGCGGCCCGGCCACGAACGACAGGAGCACCTGGTGCGTGTCACGCCCGCGACATGGAGGCGCGACCTGGTCCCGGTGACGGTCGAGGGCATGGACGGATGCCAGGGGTTGTTCGGTGAGCGTGAGCTGGCTCCCGACAGCTGGATCACCCTGTGAGCCCCGTGACCAGCGAGCCTTCCGGTCCCGATCTGACGCCCGAGGCCGCGCCTGTGCCGGAGGCGCTGATCGAGCCGGTGGAGCCCGCCGGGCCGGCGACTCCCGAGGCCGAGGCGCGACCCGCCCGGCGGCGACGACGGTGGATCGCCGTTGCGCTGCTGCTGGTGCTGGTGCCGCTCGTCGCCGTCGGGGCGGTCGCGGGTGGCCTGCTCGCCTGGGATGCCGGGTACGAAGGCCTGGTGCTGCCCGGGGTCCACGTGGGCACCGTCGACCTGTCCGGGATGGACGGGGCGACGGCAGCGGCGGCCATCGACGCCGGCTACCCGCTTGGCGAGGGACGCATCGTCCTGCGCACGCCCGACGGGGACATCACGATCCCGTACGCCGACGTGGACCGACGCCCCGACACGGCAGCGCTCGTGGCGGAGGCGATGGCGGCGGGCCGTTCGGGCCAGCTGCTCGAGCGCGCGCGTGCGGAGATCGACCAGGCGATCAACGGCACCGTCATCGCCCCGCGGGTCCTGTTCGACGAGACCGCCCTCCGGGAGGCCATCGCTGCCAGGCTGGCAACGCTGGATCGGCCGCCGGTGGATGCCACGATCACGATGCTTGCCGATGGCCCCGTCACAACCTCGTCGCAGGTGGGCCAGACGGTGATCGCGGAGCCGATCGTGGCCGCGGCGCTGGAGGCCGTCGCTCCGCTCGACGCTCCCGCCGACACCGTGATCGAGGTGTCACCCATCGCCGTCGCGCCGGCCGTGGACGCCTGGACCGTGGGTGAGGCCTCGGCTGCCGCCGAGCGGATGATCGGCGACGTGGTGGTCACCTTCCGCGACCAGAAATGGACCATCCGCGCGGCCACGGTCAGAAGCTGGATCCAATTTGAGGCACCCGGCAATGGGACGGTCTCCCCGGCCGTCGACAGGTCGATGATCGCCGCCGCACTCAAGAAGCCGACCAAGGCGGTGCTCAAGACGCCGGTGAATGCAGAGTTCCTCAAGGGCCGCGGGGGACGCATCGTGGGTGTGGTGGCCAGCAAGGACGGGCGCGAGCTGGATGCCGCGACGACCGCTGCGAGGATCGTCGTCGAGCTCGAGGGACGCGCCCTTGGCCCGCATCTCGCGCCGGTGAGCGTGGCCATCACGAAGACGTTCCCCAAGCTCACCACCGAGGAGGCTCGCAAGACCGCCCCGGTCATGACCCGGCTGGGGACGTGGAAGACGTATTTCCCGATCGGCGATCACAACTACTACGGCGCGAACATCTGGCGGCCGGCCGAGATCATCGACGGCACGATTCTCGCCCCTGGCGAGACGTTCGACTGGTGGCGGGCGATCTGGCCGGTCACCACCGCGCGCGGCTTTGGGCCGGGCGGCTACATCGCCGGCAACCACACCGAACCCACCGGTGCCCTGGGTGGGGGGATGTGCTCAAGCTCCACGACGCTGTTCAATGCCGCGATGCGCGCCGGCCTGAAGATGGGCGCCCGCTCAAATCACAAGTACTACATCGGCCGCTACCCGCTCGGGCTCGACGCAACGGTGTCCATCTCGCCGGGCGGTGGCCGCCAGACGATGTCGTTCACCAATGACACGGCCCACGCCATCCTGATCCGCGGGATCAAGATCCGACACGGCTCGGCGGGCTACGTGCGCTACGAGATCTGGGGCATCCCCGACGGACGCACGGTGTCGATCAGCAATCCCGCGGTGACCAACGTGAGCAAGGCAACGACCAACATCGTGTACGTGGACAGCCTGCCCACGGGGGTGCGCGAGCAGACCGAGTACCCGTCCAACGGGATGAGCGTGTCGGTGACCCGCATCGTCCGCAACGCGAAGGGCAAGATCATCCACCGCGACACGTGGTACTCCCGCTACGTGCTGTGGAACGGGCGGATCGAGATCGGCCGCTGACCGACGCGAGGCACGTGGCAGGTTGCCCCGACTGCCCCGCCCTCAGCCGTCGGAATCGAGGTAGGCGAGCACCGCGAGCACGCGCCGGTGATCGGTCCGCGAGTCCGGCAGGTCCAGCTTGGCGATGATGCTGCTGATGTGCTTCTCGGCCGCGCCCTCGGTGATCGTCAGCAGCTGCGCGATCCCGGCGTTGGTGCGGCCCTCGGCCATGGCGGCGAGGACCTCCCGCTCGCGTGGCGTCAGCGCACCGAGCCGGTCATCCTGGCGGCGTCGGACCATCAGCTGGGCGACGACCTCGGGATCCAGGGCGGTCCCACCCGACGCCACCCGGCGCAGCGCGTCGAGGAAGTCCCGGACATCCGCGACGCGGTCCTTGAGCAGGTAGCCGACACCACCCCCGCGGTCTGCGAGGAGCTCGCTCGCATACTGGCGCTCCACGTACTGGCTGAGGACGAGGATCGGGGTGCCCGGCACCAGGCGCCGCGCCTCGAGCGCCGCCCGGAGGCCCTCGTCGCGCTGCGTGGGCGGCATCCGGACATCGACCACGGACACGTCCGGCCGGTGCTCCACCGCGGCCTTCACGAACGAGGGTCCGTCGCCCGCCTTGGCGACGACGGTCGCACCGGACTCCTCGATGAGCCGCGTGAGGCCCTCGCGCAGCAGCACGGAATCCTCGGCGATGACGACGCGCAGGCCCTGGATCGACATGCGGCGATTCTGCCCCACTCGGGCCGCCTCGGCGAGGCGGTCCCACGCCCGATGGTGGGGATTCCCCTACCCCCACCATGCCCGCTGCCCGGCTGGGACCCCGACGCCGGGTGACCTACGGTCTACGCATGACGATCCGCCACGTCCCCAGGGACGCCACGGCCATGCGGCTGCCGCAGCCCGACGACGGCGTGCCTCCCCGCCCGCTGCTCGTGGTGATAGGGTCGGCCCGATGACCGCCAGCAGCACCCCCGCTCCGACGCCCGGGTCGCCCGTCCCTGGATCACCGGCCCCGGCGTCGCCTGCGCGCCGTCGCAACCCGGTCGTCTCGTTCCTGATCTCGCCGGTGGATCCGGCCACGTGGCGAGCCGTGTTCGCGATCGGCTTCGGGTTCATCGTCTCGATCTTCGCGATCTCGATCGTGTCGGCGCTGTTCTCGATGGGCGGCTCGCTGCTCCTGTTCCTGGTGGGCTTCGTGTTCGTCGGCCTGGGGATCGAGTCGGCGCGCCTGGTTGCCCGGGTCGAGCGCTGGCGGATGAGCCTGGTGGACGACACGAGGCCCCTGATCCCCCACCCCTACAAGTCGGCCGACGTATCGCCCAGCGAGCCCTACGGACCCTGGATCCGCAAGCTCGCCGACGCCGCGTTCCTGGACACGAGCCGCTGGCTCGACGTTGCCTACGTGCTGATCTCGTTCCCGCTGGCGATGATCGAGTTCACGGTCGCGGTCCTGCTGTGGATGCTGACGGTCGTCTTCCTGCTGACCCCGCTCGCGCTGCTCCTGCCGCGCCCGGACTGGATCGTGACCAAATTCGGCAACGGTCCCGTCTCGCCCGAGGGTGTGCTCGCGATCCTGTTCCTCATCGGGCTGGGCCTGCTCCCGATCGCTGCCTCGACAACCCGGGGCATGGCGATCCTGCACCGGTACGTCGTGGAAGGCCTGCTGTGCATCAGCCCGGCGCAGGCCCTGCGGCGCGACAACGAGCGGCTCCGTGGCAGCCGTGCCGCGGCCATCGAGCTCGAGGCCAGCGAGCTGCGCCGGATCGAGCGCGACCTGCACGACGGCGCCCAGCAGCGCCTGGTCATGCTCGCCATCGACCTCACGCTCGCCGAGGACAAGCTCGACACGGACCCTGCGGCCGCGCGCAACCTGATCACGGGTGCCCGGGACCAGGCCCGCCAGGCGCTGGCCGAGCTGCGCGAGGTCGTCCGCGGCTCCGCGCCGGCCATCCTGCTCGACCGCGGGCTCGCCGCGGCCCTCTCGGCGGTCGCGGGGCGGAGCACGGTTCCCACGTACATCGACAGCGCGATGGCCCCCAATGAGCGACTCCCCCACGGCGTCGAGCGGGCGGCGTACTACGTCGTCACCGAGGCCCTGACCAACGTCGCCAAGCACGCCGGTGCACGCCGGTGCGACGTCGCCATCCGGCGCTCCCCCGGCTGGCTGCTGGTCGAGATCCGGGACGATGGCGCCGGCGGCGCCACCCTGCAGTCCGGCGGCGGGCTCGCCGGGCTGCGAGACCGGGTGGAGGCGCTGGACGGGCGGCTGGAGCTGATCAGCCCGGCCGGGGGACCGACCGTCCTGCGGGTCTGGATGCCCGTCCCGGCCTAGCGGGTCGACGGCCGGCCGCGCCGTCCCGTATACTAGAACACCTGTTCTGTTCCCTCGGGAGACCGGCAATGGCGGACTGGCTCGCGGACATCTCGACCGACCCCCGGCGCTTCCCGGTGGTCCATCACCGTCACGCCAACGGCACGCTCCGCGCGGAGCGGGACCGGACGCCGTCGGTGACCCTCGATCACGCGGGCCGCCGGGTGGAGCGCTGGACGTATGCCTGCGCCTGCGGCGAGCTGTACCTGTGGGACCGCCAGCCGACCCCATGAGCGCTGGCGCCGCTGCCCATCAGGCGGCCGGTGCCTCGCCTACCGGGCGCGGATCGGCGAGCTGGTGGCCGAGGCGGGCATCCGGCATCGTCCGCACGGCCACGATCCAGGCGGCGACCGCCGCGGCCGCCATCAGCCAGTAGGTCACGGTGAGGCCGCTCGCGAGGGCCGCGCGGCCCGCGTCCAGCTCCGCCGAGGACAGGCTGCCGCGCCGGAACGGATCGAGGATGGCCGATGAGGCGGTCCCGACGAACGCGGCCAGGATGCCGCCCATGAGCCCAACGCCGACGGCACCCCCGATCGTCCGGCTGAACTGCACCAGGCCCGTCGCGACGGCGCGCCGACCCCAGGCGACCGAGCCCTGGATGATCACCAACAGTGTGGTCGACGAGAGCCCCATCCCGACGCCGGTGACCGCGCACGCCAGCGCCGCAAACCAGAGCCCGTCGATCCGGTCGAGCTGGGTGACGAGGAGCGCCCCGATGACGAGCATCGACGTCCCGCCGATCACGAGCGGCCTCGCGCCCACGCGGGCCAGCAGCCGGCCCGCCACGACAGATGCCAGCGGCCAGCCGATGGACATGGCGGCCACCGCTACGCCGGCCTCGAGCGGGGTGCCCAGGTGGACGCCTTGCACCATCGGCGGCACGAAGGTCGTCACCCCGAACATCACGATGCCCGCGAGCGTGCCCACCAGGAGCCCGGCGCGGATCACGGGCGCCTTGAGGAGCTCAAGGTCCACGAGTGGATCCGGCGTCCGGCGAGCGTGACGGACGAACCACGCGAGCAGTCCGATGGCCGCCGCCAGCATCGCCCCGACCTGCGGTGACACCCAGCCGAACAGGTCGCCACCCTCCGAGACGGCCACCAGCAACAGCACGATGCCACCGGTGAGGATGGCGGCGCCCATCCAGTCGATGCGCTGCGGGCGCCGCTCGGCGGTCTCGTGGAGCGCGAACCAGATGATCAGGCCTGCCAGGATCCCAACCGGCAGGTTGAGCTCGAACACCCACGGCCAGCCGATGGTCGAGGTGATCAGGCCGCCGATCGCCGGTCCGATGATGGCGGACACGCCCCACACGGCCGAGAACCACCCCTGCATCCGGGCGCGGCGTTCCGGCGAGAAGATGTCGCCGGCGATCGTGAACGAGATGGGCTGGACCGCCCCCGCCCCCAGGCCCTGGAGGGCCCGAAAGGCGATCAGCTGGGGCATGGAGACGGCAAACCCGCACAGCACGGAGCCCACGACGAACAGCGTGAGCCCCGCCATGAACACGGGCTTGCGGCCATGGACATCGGCGAGGCGGGCGTAGATCGGGACGGTGGTCGTGGAGGTCAGCAGGTAGATCGAGAACACCCACGCGTACTCGGACAGGCCACCGAGCTGCCCGATGATGGTGGGCATCGCGGTCCCGACAACCGTCGAGTCCAGCGCCGCCAGCGCGATCGCGGACATGATCCCGACCGTGACCAGGCGCTGCTCGCGGGTGAGCGGCGCCAGCGCCGCGGGGGGATGGGGGTTCACCCCGCGAGTCTACGGGTGCCGCGGGATGCTCGCGCCCTCAGCCGATCGTGGCTCGACAGGGTGTCGCAGCAGGGTCCTGAGCTTCTCCGGAGCCGATCGGCCCGGGATCCCCAGGTAGATCTCGTGGTGGTCGCCGCGGGGCCGCATGCCGGCGGCCTCGATCGACGCGTGCAGCAGCTCGATCGTCGGGCGCTCAGCCGCGTATGGCCCCACGTGCAGGACCTGCGCGACCCGGCCCTCGGCCAGCTCGTCACGGCGCAGGCGATCCGCCACGCTGGGCTCCATCCTCGCCCGCCCGGCCGCCATCGCGGCCTCCAGCTCGGCCTCCGTGGCGGCACGAGGGAGGACGATCAGGAGCGTCCACCGCCAGCCGGAGCGATCGTGGTCGGCATCAAAGATCCCGTCCAGGTCAGTCGTCCCGTCCGCCGTCCGGTAGAGGCCCTCCACGGGCCCGACCTTCTCCTCCACCCCGCGGCGCTTGAGCGCAAACCGCAGCGAGTAGGCCGCCGCGTACAGGCCGGGCACCAGGGGTGCGAACGCATCGGGGCCAACGGCGCCCTGGCCATCGACCATGACCGCACGCGCCGGCGGCAGGTCAAGCAACCGGATGACACCGGGCTTGCCCGCAAGCTCCGCGGCTCGATCCCGCGGTACCTCGAAGACGGGCTCCACCATGGCCCGATGGTGCCGCAGCCGGCCGGCCTCCGACAGGGCCGACTGGAGTGTCAGCCTCCGGACGCCTGGGCCCGCATCGTGGGGCTCTCCTGGACGGACCAGCTGTTGCCGTCCGGGTCGTCGAAGAAGAAGAACGAGTTCCAGTCGTCGCCCTTGCCCTCGGCGAACCCCGTGCCGTCGTGGTGCTGGATCGCGCTGACGGGGACGCCGGCCGTCGCCAGCCGCTGGCGGGCTGCCTCGATGTCGGCGACGCACAGCTGGAGGCCCTTGAGCGAGCCCGGCGCCATGGCTGCGAGTCCCGTGCCAATGGTGATCGAGCAGCCGGAGCCCTCCGGCGTCAGCTGGACCACGCGGAAGTGCTCGTTCGGCGCGTGGTCCACGTCGACGGGAAAGCCGAGCTGGCCGGCGTAGAAGGCCTTGGCCCGGTCGACATCGGACACGGGTACCACCACGACCTCAAGCTTGAACTCCATCCGGGTCTCCTCCTGGTGTCGCGATCGAGCGGGTCAGGCCTGGGCACGCAGGCGAGCGGCGAGCTCCTCGAGGCGCTGGAAACCCTCCTCCATGCCGCCGGTCATGCCGCTGGCAAGCATCCCGTCGCGGGCCTCGACGCTCTGGAAGGCTGAGGTCGTGCGGATGAGGGTCCGGGTCCCTCGCTCCACGAGGTCCAGCGTGTCCAGCGAGACGTGCCCCGGCTCGCCCAGGAACTCGAAGGTCTGGACGAGCCGGTCCGGCGACGGTTCGCCGTGGAAGATGCCTCGGAACACGTACTCCGTGCCGTCCGTGTCCACGTGGACATACCGGTAGACGCCGCCGTGGCGGACGTCGTACGCCTCGACCCGCATCCTCAGCCGGCGGGGCCCGAGCCACTGCGCGAGCAGTTCCGGCTCGGTGAACGCGCGGTATACGAGGTCCCGCGGGGCATCTACCTCGCGCTCAGTGATGATCAGGGTGCTCGCGGGTTCGGCGGTGACGTGGATGGCGGGGGTATCGGTGGTCACGGGACGCGTCCTTTCTCGCTTTGGTGGCTGGGGTGCTGATGGCGGCCGGGTTGGGACTGCAGGTCGTCGAGCAGCTCGTCGAGTCGCTCGAAGCTCTCCTCCCAGTACTCGCGATAGCCCACGAGCCAGGCGGCTGCCTCCCGGAGCGGCTCGGCGCGCAGGTGGCTGAGGCGCGCCGTCCCCCGCCGGGTCCTGATGATGAGCCCGGCATCCTCCAGCACGCGAAGGTGCTTGGAGACGGCCGGCTGCGAGATGGGGAGCGGGGCGCGCAGCTCCCCGACCGACCGCTCACCGTCGACGAGCCTTGCGAGGATGGCCCGTCGCGTCGGATCTGCCAGGGCGCCGAAGACCGAGCTGAGTGGGTCGGGCGAGTCCTTGATAACCGTGTGGTTATGGAGCATGACACCAGTGAAGCGCATTGCAGCGGTTGCTGTCAACCCCGCTGACGCCCGTGGCAGTCCGGGACTGCCAGTCGCAGCAACGGCCGGTTTCGGGTCAATCTGGGGTGCCCCAGTCCCGGGCGAGCGCAACGCACGCCGGAGTTCCCATCCACTCGGGGACCACGGAGCCCCGAACTGAGGCTGGACCTTGGTGCGCTGGCGACTGCGAGACCCCGGACACGAGCGCTCCCGCGAGTCGCAGCGACCTGGGGCGGCGCGCCGTTCAGCGCCCGGCTCCGCTCCGGTCCGCGCCTCAGGGCAGCGGTTCACCCTTCGCGAACCGGACCATCAGGTCCGTGTAGCCCTCGATGCCGCGCTCGTAGCCGATCGCCCACCAGCCGGCGCCCGCCAGACCTCGCTCGTTTGCGAGGGCCAGCTTGGATGCCAGGGTCTCGGGCGAGTCCACGTACACGGCCTGCCACGTCCGCGCGTCCGCCGAGGCGCCGGGTTCGATCGAGGGCGCCCCAACCGATCCGTCGGAGCCCAGCAGGTAGACATCCACCTGCTCGACCTGGTCGTGAAACGGCACCGCGCTGGGGTCACTCAACAGGTCCACGTGGCTGCGCGGGAACCAGGCCTCGCCTCGACCCGTGGACGGTGCGCCCACGACCGGTCCCGCGACCGGCCACTCGACGCCGTACAGCGGCAGGCCGAGCAGGAGGCGTTCGGGCGGCACGCCGAGCAGCGCGTACATGTCGAGCGAGCTGCGGAGCGAGAGACGCTCCCCGTCGCTCCGGTCCAGCGGGGACGTCGCCCCCGGTTGCGAGCGACCGGTGCGGTAGTCGTAGCCCATCAGGAAGATGCGGTCCACGCCGGCGGACCCGGCGGCGGCGGCCATCGCCGCCCCCACGGAGTGCGCGCCCGTCGCAACCGAGACCTGGTCGCCCGGATCGGCGGCCACGACGGCCGCCCGGATGGCCACGAGGAACGCCGCGTACGCGGGGAGGAGCGTCGCGTCCAGTGCCTCGATGTCCACGTTGATCCCGTCGAGGCCCAGCTCGCCCACGAGGCCCACCAGTCCCGCGATCACGGCCGTCTGCATCTCCGGTCGCCCGAGCAGCTTGCGGTTGCGACTCGCGCCGAAGCTGGTGTACACGAGCTCCACCCGCGTCCCACGATCGTGGGCCTCGTCGATCAGCCGGCGCCCCACGTCCCCGGTGATCAGGGCATAGCCCTGCTGCCGGGTGTTGAGGGCCCCCTTGCTCGTGTGCGTGACGCTGAACAGCGCGAGGGTCGTGAGCGGCGTGTGCGACAGGTGGTCGGCGATGGCCTCGTCGTCCATCTCCCAGTACGGGAGGTACCCATAGAGCTCGTGGCCCGGCTTCGGGACGACGGCGGGGGGCGGTGCCGTCGCCCCCGGCTCGCGGCTCGGGGCCAGGGAGCCCGACGCGCTTGGCCCCGCGGTCAGGCGCGGGTCGCTTCCACACGCCATGAGCACGACGGCCAGCAGCAGCGCGGTTGTCCTGGTGAGAACGTGGATCGAGCTTGGCACGGGCTGAGGGTGCGGCCGCGCCGCCGTCCGGTCAAATGGTGGTACGTGCTCGCGACAGCCGCGTGTTCAGAACGCAACCGGAACCTCACCTGGGACCCTTGACGCCGTCAGCCGGGAGATGGACGATCGTTGACGGAACGACGCCAGGGGATCGACGCCATGACAGTCCAAGCGGCGAATTCAGGACGTTCCCCGGGGCCGGTGAGCCTCGAGCGACGCGCCATGGCCCTCTGGCCGCGGCTTGATCGCGCGGCGCTCCGCCGCTGCCACCAGGATCCCGGCAAGATCGCTGCGCTGATCTCGAGGCGGACCTCGCTGTCCCCCGAGACCATCAAGCAGGTCCTGCTCATGCCGGCGGTCAGCGACGAGGAGGTCTCCACCTGGTTCGGCTGACCAGCTCACCGGGGTCAGCCCGTGCCTGACTCGAACTGGAGACGGTACAGCCGCGCGTAGAGACCGCCCGCGTCCAGCAGCTCCCCGTGACTTCCCAGCTCCACCAGCCAGCCGTCATCGAGCACCGCGATCCGCGTTGCCGCCCGGATCGTGGACAGCCGGTGGGCCACGATCACCGTGGTCCGTCCCACCTTGAGCCGGTCGAGGGCCTCCTGGACCAGGCGTTCCGACTCGTTGTCCAGCGAGCTCGTCGCCTCGTCGAGCAACAGGATGGGTGGGTCCTTGAGGATCGCGCGGGCGATCGCGATCCGCTGGCGCTGCCCGCCGGACAGCCGTGAGCCGCGATCGCCGACCGGCGTCGCGTACCCGCCCGGCATCGCCGTGATGAACTCGTGGGCATTGGCGGCGCGAGCGGCCGCCTCGATCTCCGCGTCGCTGGCGTCGAGCCGCCCGTACCGGATGTTGTCGTGGACGGTTCCCCCGAACAGGACGGCCTCCTGGGGCACGAGGCCGATCTGCGAACGCAGGCTGGCGGCCGTGACCTCGCGGACATCGGTGCCGTCGACGCGGATCGCGCCCCGCGTCACGTCCCACAGCCGCGGGAGGAGCGACACCAGCGTCGTCTTGCCCGCGCCCGACGGGCCGACCAGCGCGAGGACCTCGCCGGCCGGGATCTCGAGGCTGACATCGCGGATGACCTCGGTCACGCCGTCGTACGCGAACGACACGTGGTCCAGGCTGACCGCACCGCGCACGCGGGGCAGCGCGACGGCTCCGGGCGCGTCGCGGATGGTGGGCTCCATGTCCAGGATCTCGAACACGCGCGCCACGGCACCGGTGCCTTCCCGGAACTGCCCGTACAGGCCCGCGATGCTGGCCAGGCTGCCGCCGATCGCCACGCCGTAGAGCAGGAACCCGGTGAGGGTTCCGATCGAGAGGCTGCCGTCGATCACGCGGTGCCCCGTGTACCACAGGAGCACGGCGATGGCGCCGAACCCCAGGAAGCCCATCATGGCCCCGAAGCCGGCCCGCCACAGCGCCAGACGCGAGCCCTGGGCCACCACGCCGCCGAGGTTCGTCCCATACCGATCGGTCTCGAAGCCCTCACGGACGTAGCTCTTGACCACCCGGATGCCGCCCAGCGCCTCCTCGGCGGTCACCGTGCTGTGGGCGATCGCGTCCTGGACCTGCGTGGCAACCCGCTGGAGCGGACGGCCGAACACGATCGCCACGACGATCAGCGCCGGGGCGAGGAGCAGGGCCACCAGCAGCAGCGTGGGGCTGAGGGTGAACAGGATCGCGACCGAGCCCACCAGGCCGATCACCGACGACAGCAGCGAGGTCGTCGTCTGGGTCAGCATCGTGCGCACGAGGGTCACGTCACTGGACAGGCGTGAGACCAGCTCCCCCACCCGGCTGCGCGCGTGGAAGTCGAGCGACAGCGTCACCAGCCGCTCGAACAGCTCGCCGCGCAGCTGGGCGACGATCCGCTCCCCCACCACGCCCAGCAGCCAGGTCTGGACAAAGCCGCCCGCCGACTGGGCCAGGAACAGGACCACGAGCCCGCCGATCAGCCGGTCCAGGCCGGCGCCATCGCCGCCCGCCACGACCTGCGTCACGAGGCCCGCGACGACCAGCGGGACGAGGAGGCCGAGCCCGGACCCCAGCACCAGGCCCACCAGCGCGACCGAGAACGGGCGAAGGTGCGGCCGCAGGTACCGGAACAGGCGGCGCCAGGGCACGCCGCCGCCTGCCGAGCGCGCGGCGTGCCATCTCGCGCGGCGATGCGCGCGTCGACGCCGGGGGTTCCATGCCGGCGATCATGCCATGGGAGGCCGCGCGGGCCTCCCAGGCTGTCAGCCGCGGACCGAGGCCATGATCGCGGCGGCGCCGGCGTGGTCGGCGAACGAGGCCTGGGTGCCCGGACGCGTGACGCTGTCAGCCGCGAACGCGCACCCCAGCCGCGCGGCGTCCACCGCGTCCCATCCCTCGGCAAGCCCGACGGCGAAGGCGCCGACGAACGCGTCGCCCGCCCCCGTGGTGTCCGTCGCCGTGACCGGGCCGGCCGCCACCCGGGTGACGTCGCCCGCCGCGCGGGAGGACCGCGGCACCACGCTCGCCGAGGGTCACGAGGAACGAGACGCCGAGGCGCCCGGCGAGCGCCGTGATCAGCACGTCCTCCGCGGCCTCATCGCCGTCGAGCGTGCCCCCGCCGATGAGCGCGAACTCGTGCTCGTTGGGCACCAGCCAGTCGGTGGCGGCGAGGAGCGCCGGGATCCAGGTCGTCGGCGGGTGCCGGGTTGAGCACGGTGGTGATCCGCCGGGCGCGCGCCGCCGCGAACGCGGCCGCGGTGACCCCCTGGGGGATCTCGAACTGGCCCACGACCACCGCGGGTGCGAGGGCCTCCACGGCCTCGACCGCGAGCGCCGCCGGAACGTGGCGGTTCGCGCCGGGGACGATGATGATCCGGTTCATCCCCGCGCCGTCCACCCAGATCGGCGCCACGCCCGATGACCCGGGAACGCGTCGCACGAACGTGGTGTCCACGCCCTGCTCCGCGAAGTTGGCCAGGGTCTCCGCCCCGTACGAGTCCTCGCCAACGGTGTTGACCATGGACACCCGGGCGCCGAAGCCGCGCGGCCGCCACGGCCTGGTTGGCGCCCTTGCCGCCAAAGCCCATCCGGAAGTCCGTGCCCACCAGCGTCTCGCCCGCCTCGGGCAGACGGTCCGCGTAGGCGATCAGGTCGATCATGGTGCTGCCGACGACGAGGATGGACGGATTCGGCATTGGTTCCCCTGTGTTGCGAAGGGATGGGGTCCGGCCCCAGAATGGTCGCGTGTCGGACGCTTCGATGCTGGCCGTTCGTGCACGTCGTCTTGATCGCGACGCCGGCCCGCGAGGAGCGTGATCGAGCTGCGGCTCGAGCCCAGGAGCCGAACCAGCATGAGCCTCATCGAGCGCAGCCCAGCGCTGCAATCCGTCCTGCCCGTCATCGAAGCGTCGCGACACGTCCGCACCCATCCCGAGGAGATCGCTCGGGTGGCCGCGTGGATGGCCTACGAGGAGTTCTCGCTGCCCGGCGATATGTTCGCGTTCCCGATGGGCGACGATCCCGACCATCTCCTCGACGTGATCATGCTGTCGTCGACCCTCGACTTCGCGTTCACGGACTTCTCGACGTCGGTCAAGTTCGAGACCAGCTACCGGGGCGCCACCTGGAGCGACTCGGACGCGATGTTCGCCTGCCTCCACCGGGCCATCGAGGGCGGGATCCCGATGATGTCCGGAGCGTGGCAGGCCAGCTGCACGCGCGCCGATCTCGAGCGGATCTTCGCGGGCAACATCGAGATGCCCATGCTCGACGAGCGGGTGACGATCCTCAACGAGACCGGGGCGATCCTCGTCGACCGGTTCGAGGGTCGCTGGGCGGCATGGGCACGCACCTGCGACCGGGCGCTGTACGCCGATGGCAACGGGATGCTCGAGCGCCTGGAGGCGGACTTCCCCCGGTTCCGGGACGTGTCCCGCTACGACGACGCCGATGTCCGGATCCTCAAGCTGGCCCAGCTCGCGCTGTGGTCGCTGCACGCGACCTGGTCCACGCACGGCCTCGAGGGCTTCCCCGATCTCGACCGCATGAGCGCGTTCGCCGACTACATCGTCCCGGTGGGCTTGCGCCTGATGGGGATCACGTCCTACACGCCCGCCCTCGAGACCCGCATCAACCGCGGCGACCTCATCCCGCGCGACAGCGAGGAGGAGATCGAGATCCGGGCCCACACGCTGTATGCCACCGCGTTGCTGACCGAGGCCTGCAACGCGCTTCGCCCGGCGGACCGGCAGCTCGTGATCCCCCAGATCGACTACCGCTTCTGGAAGCCGTTCCACACGACCCACTGGCCGCATCACCTGACACGGACGGTCATGTACTAGGCATGGCGGGTCCCCTGGGTTCGTTCCGGTTCCTGCTGGCACACCCCGGCGGCCTCGCCCAGTCGGTCTTCGGCCTGCTGGGCCGGGCGCCGGGGGCGATGCTGTCCGTGGGCTTCGTGGCCGCCGCCTCGTCCGCGGGCGGTGATGCCGGCTACGCGCTCGGCGGCCTGGCGGCCGGGAGCTACTCCCTCGCCAGCGCGGTCGCGGGTCCCACCCTCGGCCGCCTGGCCGACCTGCACGGACAGCGCCGGATCGGGGTGCCGTTCGCGCTGGTCTCCGCGACGGCCGCCCTCGCCGCGGTCGCCTCGCTGCTGACCCTGGGTGCCTCGTGGCTGCTCGTCCCCCTGGCCGCCCTGGCCGGTGGCTCCCAGCCAAACGTCGGGGCGTTTGCGCGGGTGCGCTGGGCGGCGCTCCTTCACGATCGAGACCGCGCCACCAGTGCCCAGGCCCTCGAATCGATCATCGACGAGCTCACCTTCCTGATCGGCCCGCCGGTCGTGGCCCTGCTGGCCGGGGTCTGGTTCGACGGCCTGCCGATCGCCCTGGCGGCCGCGCTGCTGCTGATGGGGATGGGCGGCATCACGTCCAGGCTGGGGTTGCCGGCGCCGGCGCCGCACCCGGTGGCCTCGGGCACCTCGCGCTGGCGGACGGAGTTCCCCGCCGGGCGCGGCCTGCTCGTCTCGGTGCTCCTGATGGGCGGCGTGCTGGGAGCCATCCAGGTCCTCCAGCTCGCCTACTGCCGGTTCATCGGCCTCGCGGAAGGCGCCGCGCTCGTGTTCTTCGTCAACTCCGGGCTCTCGCTCGTCGGCGCGCTGGTGGTCGGGTCCATCGCCTGGCGAACGCCGGGGAGGCGCCGGTTCACGATCGCGCTGGTCGTGTACGCGGTGGCGGTCCTGCCGTCTGCCGTCGTCACGGGCTACCTCCCGTTCGTGCTGGCCTCGGCGCTTGCCGGCGTCGCGATCGCCCCGACGTTCGTCCAGGTCAACGCCGTGATCGCCGAGGAGACGCCGGCCCGGGTCCGGACCGCGGCCTTCGCCCTCGTCGCGTCGGCCGCGGGGCTGGGGATCGCGCTGGGCGCGGCGCTGGCCGGCTGGGTCATCAGCCAGGCGGGTGGCGACCAGGCCCGGCTGATCCTGGTGCCCCTCGCCGCCATGACGGCCGTCGCGGGGATCGTCGCCGACGCGGTGCACCGGACGCACCGGATCGATGAGCCGCCGACGCCGCTCGAGCCCGAGCTCGAGGCGCCGATGGTGCCCGCCCCCGCTCCCCCGCCGTTCCCGCCGGGCTCGCACGGACGTGACCAGGCGCCGGGGCCCTCAGGCGATCCGCGTTAGGGCGATCTCCAGGCGCTGGTACCCCCGGAACTGGAACATCGGGCTGCGGATCGCCGGCGGCAGGATCACCAGCTCATCCTCCGACGAGGCCAGCTCGCGCAGGGTCGTCTCCATCTCCATCCGCGCCAGCGGGGCCCCGATGCAGAAGTGGATCCCGCCGCCGAACGCGAGGTGCGAGGTGTCCGCCCGCGTGACGTCGAACCGGTCCGGGTCCGGGAAGCGCCTGGGATCCCGGTTCGCGGCGCCCAGCACGAGTGCCAGGCGGGAGCCACGCGGGAGCGGCACCCCGTCGATCTCGACGCCGTCATCGAGCACCCAGCGCTCGAACCACTGGAGCGGCGGGTCGAAGCGGAGGATCTCCTCGATGGCCGCCCTGATCTCCACCTCGCCCCGGCGGATTCGCCGCCACTGGTCGGGATGCGCGGCCAGCGCGGCGACGCCGTTGGAGGTCGCGTTGACCGTGGCCTCGTGCCCGGCCATGAGCAGGACCATCGCGGTTGACACGACCTGGTCGTCGGTGAGCCGCTCCCCATCCACCGTGGCCTCGAGGAGGGCGCTCATCATGTCCTCGGCCGGGTGCCGCCGACGATGGGCCACGACATCGAGCAGGTATCGCCGGAAGTCGCCGGCCGCCCGGTTGGCGGCCGCCTGCTGCGCTTCCGATGGATGCGGCTCGTACATGGTGATCGTCGCGTCCGACAGCTCCTTGATGGTCTCCCGATCGTCGGGCGACACCCCGATCAGGTCGCAGATGATCCCCAGCGAGAAGTGCTGGGCATAGGCACCCACGAGCTCCACCGACCCGGCCTCGCGTGCGGGCGTCAGCAGTGCGTGCGGCCCGGGTAGTCGATGCCGCTGCGCAGGGCCTCCACGGCGCGCGGCGTGAACGCCTCCAGCACCAGCCGTCGCAGTCGCGTGTGGACCGGCGGCTCGAGGTTGAGCAGCTCCCACCGCTCAAACGCCTGGTAGTCCGTCCAGCGGGGGTCGCGCCAGGTCGGGATACCCGGTGGCAGGTCCAGCTCCTCGGGCGTGTAGCGGTGCAGGAACGAGGAGCCCAGCCGCTTGTCCCGGAACGCCGCGTGCACGTCCGCATGGCGGGTGAGGTAGTGGAGATGGTCGCCGGGTTGCGTGAACACCGCCCCCGGTGACTCCCTCGCGATCGCGTACGCGGGATACGGGTCCGCGACGAACGCGGGGTCAGCGGGGTCGAGGACGAGGCCGGTCACCCGGCGTCACGCTCGATGAGCACCCGCAGCGCCGCGACGGCCGTGTCGATCAGTGGATCGAGGGTGAACTGCTCCATCGACGCGGCGACCTCCTCGTCGGACATCGCCGGGTTGCCAACGCAGACCATGAGGCCCCCGGCCCGCACGCGCAGGACCGACGCCACGATGAAGATCGCCGCAGCTTCCATCTCGGAGCTGATCGCCCCGCCCGCGATGAACGCCTGCCACCGCTCGGCCAGCTCCGCCGCCACGGGCATCCGCTCCGGCTCCAGCTCGCCGTAGAACGAGTCCTTTGACTGCGACACGCCTTCGCGCGCGAGCGCCCCCGTGCGGCGGGCGGCCTCGCGGAGGGCAAGGACGACATCCACGTCCGCGAGGGCGGGAAACGCCAAGGGCAGGTAGTGGGACGACGTGCCCTCGTCCCGGATGGCGGCCGTGACGATCGCCAGCTCGCCGGTTTGCATCCCGGGCTGCATTCCGCCCGACGTCCCCACCCGGATGAAGGTGTCGGCCCCGCAACGGACGAGCTCCTCGACCGCGATCGCGGCCGATGGGCAGCCAATCCCCGTGGACGTGACGGACACCGGAACGCCATCGAGCGAACCCGTCCACGTCTCGTACTCGCGGTTCCGCGCCACCAGCCGCGGCTCGTCGAAGCGGGCGGCGATCCGCTCACAGCGGCCCGGGTCGCCGGGGAGCAGCACATATCGGCCCACGTCGCCCCGGCGGAGCGCGACGTGATGCTGGACATCCTGGTCGAGCGCGCTCACGCCGGGCTCACGCCTTGGAGCCCGCCCGGTCAGCCGCGATCAGCCGTCGCAGCCCGGCGATGGCCACGTCGATCACGCGGTCCACCGAGCCGTTGGCGATGTCCTCCTCGGTTGGCGGGACATGATCAAGGTTCTGGAAGATCAGCATCACCCCGCCGGCCCGGACGCGGAGCGTGGACGCGACGATGAACAGGGTTGCGGACTCCATCTCGGAGCAGATCGCCCCGCCGGCCATCCACGCGTCCCAACGGCGGGCCAGCTCCGCGGCGATCGGCATCCGCTCGGGCTCGTGCTGGCCGTAGAAGGAGTCCTTGGACTGGGCGACACCGAGGTGGAACGGGATCCCCGCATCCCGGGAGCCCTGTCGCAGGGCCACTGTGACGTCGACGTCGGCAACCGCGGGAAATGCCAGGGGCAGGTAGTGCGACGACGTGCCCTCATCCCGGATCGCGCCGGTGATCACGCCCACGTCCCCCGTCCGGATGTGGCGCTGCATGGCGCCCGACGTGCCGACCCGGATGAACGTGTCCGCGCCGGCCCCGACGAGCTCCTCCACGGCGATCGCCGTGGACGGGCAGCCGATGCCGGTCGAGGTGCACGCGACGGGCACGCCGTCGAGCGTCCCGGTCCAGGTCACGTACTCGCGGTTCTGGGCCACGAACGTCGGCGAGTCGAAGCGCGAGGCGATCTTCTCGACGCGCCCGGGATCCCCGGGCAGCAGGACGTAGCGGCCGACATCGCCGGGCCGGAGCCCGATGTGGTGGAAGTGGCCATCGGGCTCGGTGACGGGCATCGGATACCTCTAGGAACGGGCGATCGCGACCAGCGCGATGGCGACGACGCCGATGAACATGGTCGCGGCCACGAGGAAGATCGTGACCGTCAACCAGACCGGCAGGATGATCACGGGCGTGTTGCCCGCACTCCAGAACAGCAATCCGGCAGCGGTGCCGACGACGCCGACAACGATCCCGGCGATGGCCACGACGAAGTCGACCCGCCCGAACGAGATCTGGCGATACGAGGTCTTCTTGCCGGTGGACCCGAACGCCCGGGACTCGAGGCTGATCGCCAGCTGCTGCACCCGTTCGAAGGCGCCCGCGAACACTGGCACGAATGACGGGATCAGGGATCCGAAGCCGGTGCTCTTCATGCCCCGGGAGCGCTGCGCCGAGAGCACCACCTGGACCTCGCGCTGGAGCACGGGGATCAGCTGGAGGGTCATCGCCAGCATGAAGTTGAGGACATACGGCATCCGCAGCCGGGCGAAGGCCGAGAACAGGTCTGAGGGGTGCGTGGTCATCAGCACCGCGATCGCCACGATCTCCATGGACAACACCCGCGCGACGAGCGACAGCCCGTGCGAGATTCCCTCCTGGTAGAGGGTGAACGGGCCGAGCTGGACGGCCGGCGTGCAGTTGTTGGAACAGATCGCCGGGGCGATCGCCTGGATCACCAGCATCGATGCGGTGACCGGCGCGAACACGAGCAGGACCCGGGCCACGCCCTTGAGAATCCCGGCGCTCGCCGCCATCACGAGGCCGATGATCGCGATCGCGAACAGCGGCCAGGGGTTGTAGCTGGCGAAGGCGAAGAACATGATCGCGACAAGCCAGGTGAGCTTCGCGATCGGGCTCAGGCGGTGCAGCCACGACGTCCCGCGGACGTGCGTGACCGACATGTTCATCGTTTGCATGGCGTCATCCCTCCCCGGCCGCTGCGGATGCGCCGCCCCGGAGATCGTTGACCAGCTCCTCCACCGACAGCGCCGCCGGCCGCCCCGCCCGCGAGGGGATCCGGAGCGAGAGCTGCGTGATCTGGGGAGGGGCCAGGTGGGTCTGGTCCATCATCGCCTTGTCCGCGAACACCTCCCGCGGCGTTCCATCCGCGATCAGCTTCGCGTTCCACATGACGATCAGCCGCTCCGCGACATCCGCGAGCAGGGGCATGTCATGGGAAACGCACAGGACGGTGTCCCCGCGCTCGCCGAGGCGGCGGATGAGCTTGTTGATCACGCCCGTGGTCCGGTGATCCTGACCCGTCGTGGGCTCATCAAGGATGAACACCTTGGGTCGCATCGTGAAGATCGACGCGATGCCCACCAGCTTGCGCAGCGGGAAGCTGATCCGGTACGGGTGGAGCTGGAGGACGTCCTGGAGCTTGAAGAACTCGACGGCCTCGGTCACCCGCTCGGCGAGCTCCGCCTCGGGCACCCCGAGGTTCCGCGGCCCGAACTTGAGCTCATCCTCGACCGTCGTGGCGAACAGCTGGTGGTTGGGGTTCTGGAACACGTACCCCACGTGCGCCGCCATCTTCTGGACCGGGTTGTCGGCGGTGTTCATCCCGTTGACCACGATGGTCCCGCTGGAGGGCTTGAGCAGCCCGTTGAGCAACTTGGTGAGCGTCGTCTTGCCCGAGCCGTTCTGGCCAACGATGCCCACGACCTGCCCGGCAGGCACTGTGAGCGAGACGCCATCCAGCGCCAGGACCGCGCCGCGGCTGTAGACGTAGCTGACGTTGTCGACCATCACAATCGGCTGGCCGTCGGCGGGCGTGACACCCGGCGCGCCGCCGTTCGCGGTCATGCGCGGGCCCCCAGCCACGCGACCGCGGCATCCGTGGTGACGGGGAGGTCCGTCGCCGCTGGGCCCGCCAGGGAGCGAGCCATCTCGGTGACCTGCGGCACGCGGAGCCCCAGCTCGGTGATCCGCTCGACCTGCGAGAACACCTCGGCCGGCGACCCCTGGAGCGCGATCCTTCCCTCGTCGAGGACGATGATCCGGTCCGCGTACTGGGCGAGCACCTCCACCTCGTGCTCCGCCACGATCACGGTCAGACCCTCCTCGCGGTTGAGGCGGCGGGCGATCTCGAAGACCTCCTCCTTGCCCAGGGGATCGAGATTCGACGTCGGCTCGTCCATGAACAGCACGGTCGGGCGCATGACCAGGGTCGCGGCGATCGCGAGCCGCTGCTGCTGGCCGCCGGAGAGCCCCATCGGGCTTCGCTCGTCATAGCCGGTCAGGCCCACGAGCTCCAGCGCTGCCGCGATCCGCGGCACCATCTCGGCATAGGGCACGCCCAGGTTCTCGAGGCCCAGCGCCACCTCTTCGGCGACGGTGATCTGGCTCATCTGGAACTCGGGATTGTCGAACACCATCCCGATGATCCGGCCCATCTCGCGGACAGGCTCCACCGTCGGATCGTGCTCACCCACCTTCACCGTGCCAGTCTGCTCGCCCATCAGCATGTGCGGGATGATCCCGTTCAGGCACAGGCCAAGCGTGGTCTTGCCGGCCCCGTTGAGACCGATCAGACCGACATAGTCACCGCGCCGGATGTCCAGGTTGATGTCCGCGAGCGCAGGTCGTGTCCCTTGCGCGTAGGTGAACCCCAGCTCACGGATGGAGATGAAGGCGCCGTCGTCCGCCACATGGTCCTCGTGCTGTCGAGTGGAAACCCCCCGGAAACGATCGCCCCCGCCGGCCAATGGCGTGGCGGGGGCGAGATGCGAGATGCTGGCGTCAGTCCTTGATGACGAAGGACATGATGCCGGCGAGGATGACGAAGACGCCCATCAGCACCATCATCCCCGCGAGCGTGGGGGCGGGTCCAAGCTCGCCCTGGGCCGCCGGGAGCGAGTCCACGACGGCGGGGAGGGCGATCAGCATGACGCCGAGGCCGACGATCCCGGACGCGAGACCCGCTCGCGGACCGACAGTCCGACCTTCGCTCTGGTTCTGGTTCTCGGTCATGGTATTTGGTCTCCTCTCGCTCTCGTGGGCTCAGGCCGGCGTCGGAGCGAGGATGAGCATGTAGATCAACATGAGCGCCACGCCGATCACGACCCCGATCACAGCGGTCATCACGCCCCTCATGCCCGTTTGGGTTGGGAGCTTGATCCCCATGACCAGGTTCGATGGCAGGGCGTTGATGATCGCCAGCGCCACGTAGCCCGCGATGATCTTGTCGGCGAGCGACACGATGATGTTGGACGCGAACACCGAGGTGATCAGGTCCTGGCCGGCCTGCGCGAAGGCGGCGGTCAGCGCATCGGACGAGTGGCCGGTGGCCCCGCCGAACACGAAGATCACGATCGGGGCGGCGGCTGCGGTCACCGCCAGCGACACGATGATGTTGAGGATGAAGAAGGTGACGTTGTTCCGGCCCATGCCCCACGAGCGGACACCGTAGCCCCAGACGAGCGCGCCCGCCACGTTGGCCAGCGCGAACGGGATGCCGATGGGGCCGTTGATCAGCGAGCCGCCCACGTTGGTGATGACACCGACGAGCGCGCCCCACCATGGGCCGAGCACGATGGCCGCGACGCAGGTCCCGATCATGTCCAGGAAGATCGGGAGCTTGAGCGCGGTGTTGATCGTCGAGCCGACGATGTTGAGCGCTGCCGCCGCCGGCACGAGCGCGACGACGAGTGTCAGCGGTATGCGGTTTGCTGACCTCGCGACAGATGCCGCTGTCATGGTTCCCTCGAACCTCCCTCGTACCCCTGGCCTCCCGTCTCCCTTGGACGGGATGGGCCTCCTCCACGGTGTCTGCCAGGCGCTGCCGCGGGATCTATATCCCGCCGCTCCTGGCACCGCCGGATGGGCTATCCGGCTCCGGGCCCGGGTGCGACGTCGGTTCTCCCAACGGCAACTCCTGCTTGCCGTGGCGGCAACTCTAGTCCATCCATGCCACCAGTCGTCAAGCATTTTGCGCACACCCCCTCGGGGTCCGGGTCGGCTGGGGTAGCATCGCGGCCGTCGGCGAGCGAGATCAGGGGCATCGGAGGGCATATGGCGGCAGCACGCACCGGAATGGTCCTTGTTCCCGCCGGCCCGTTCCTGATGGGGTCGGACGAATTCGCGAGGGAGGGGCCGCCGCGTCGCGTCAACGTGCCCGCCTTCTGGATCGACCGGTTCCCGGTGACCAACGATGACTACGTCGCCTTCGTCGCCGCGACTGGCCATCGTCCGCCCGTCGACTGGGCGGACGGCCGGCCGCGCGAGGGGTTCGGACGCCACCCGGTGATGGTCACCTGGGCCGATGCCGACGCCTACGCGCGTTGGGCCGGCAAGCGGCTTCCCACCGAAGCGGAGTGGGAGAAGGCGGCCCGCGGCACGGACGGGCGCCGGTACCCGTGGGGTGACACGTGGGATGGCACCCGCGCCCTGACCTGGGAGACGGTCGCGCCCACCGGCATGCGAACGGAGCCCGTGGATGCCCGCCCGTCCGGGGCCAGCCCGTACGGCGCCGAGCAGATGGTGGGGCTCCTCGAGGAGTGGTGCGCAGACTGGTACGACGCCTATCCGGGATCGCCATACCGCTCCCTCGGCTACGGGGAGCGGTTCAAGGTCCTTCGGGGTGGGGCCTGGATCTTCACGCAGACGCATGCCCGGTGCGCCTATCGCTGCTTCGAGCTGCCCAGTCGCCCGCCCGAGGAGATGGAGGTCCTCGGAGCCCCGACCTTTCGGTGTGTCGTGGACGTGGATGCCGCGGAGACGCCGGCATGATCGCATCGACCGATGGCATGGTCCTCGTGCCGGCGGGGCCGTTCCGCATGGGTTCCGACGAGTTCGACCTCGAGGGCCCCCCTCACACGGTTGACCTGCCGGCGTTCTTGATCGACCGGTACCCGGTCACCTGCGCACAGTACCTGGGCTTCGTCGCCGCCACGGGCCACCCGGCCCCGCCGGACTGGCCAAACGGGCGGCCGGTGCCGGGTCGCGAGGACCATCCCGTGGAACGCGTGTCGTGGCACGACGCCGTCGCGTATGCCGCGTGGGCGGGCAAGCGCCTCCCCACCGAGGCTGAATGGGAGAAAGCGGCCCGTGGCACGGACGGCCGGCGCTTCCCATGGGGCAACACGTTCGCGGAGGATCACTGCATCGTGTGGGACCATGCCATGGTCCTCGACGTCACCACCATGCCGGTCACGTCTCACCCGTCGGGTGCCAGCCCATACGGCGTGGAGCAGCTCGCCGGCAACGTCGAGGAGTGGGTCCAGGACGAGCTGCTCCCCTATCCCGGCTCAACGCATGTGTCCCCGTCCGCGGCAGGTGGCCTGCGGGTCGTCCGCGGCGGGTCGTGGTTCTACACACAGGAGCACACGCGCTGCGCGTACCGCCGCGGGCTGCTGCCCGACAGCACCGGGTGGACACAAGCGGGCGGCCCGGGGTTCCGTTGCGCGCTGACCCCCTGAGCCACGGGCAGTCAGGTACGGAGCGACCCCCCGGACCTCGTCGCGGGGGGTCGCATGTGGCAAGCGGCCTGAGCGCCTACAGCAGGCTGACGAGCCGTGCAATGCGCTGCGCTCGGAAGCGATCGTCATCCGAGTGACGCGACTGAGCCGACACGACGACATTGCCGTGCTGGACGCGTCCCGCGATCTCGAACACCAGCGCGCCGGCGCTGTCGCTGATGACGATCTGGAACCGATCGGTTGCCCGGGGTGCGTGATGCCGATACGAGTCGCGGCCGTTACGCGCCTGGTCCACGGCAGTCGCGGTGAATGTGTAGCCCGTGTGGCCGTTCCACTTGCCGGTGCCGGTCCACGTCGCGGTCGTTCCTGAGATCAGGAACGTCGTGACCGAGTGGCTCCGGAACGACGAGCGCCCGGACACGAGCTTCAGCTGACCCTTGGCACCCTCGTGGTTAGCCTTGACCTCGAACTCGAACCGTGCCGAGCCGGGGTCCCCGATGACGGCTCCGGCACCTGATGCGCGACCCGCCGAGTTGGGGACGGGTGTGGGGACCGGCGACGGGACAGGCGTCGGGACCGGGGTCGGAACCGGCGTGGCCGTCGGGACAGGCGTCGGGACCGGGGTCGGAACCGGCGTGGCCGTCGGGACAGGCGTCGGGACCGGGGTCGGAACCGGCGTGGCCGTCGGCACCGGCGTCGGGACAGGGGTCGGGACCGGCGTGGCCGTCGGCACCGGCGTCGGGACAGGCGTCGGGACCGGGGTCGGGACGGGTGTTGGAACCGGCGTCGGCACCGGGGTGGGCACCGGCGTGGGAACCGGGGTCGCGGCCGGCGGATCGATCAGCCCGGTGATCCCGGCGGGCACCGGCTGACCCGTCGTCGGGACCCCGTCGATGTCGTAGATCGTGTTGTTGTTGCCGAGCGTCCAGCCGGGCTGGGCGTTGGCGTTGATCTCGGCGAGATTCGAGAGACCTCCGGGGTCTCCATCCGAGTTCAGGCCGGCGGCAGCGTTGATGGCCGCGGCATTCGCGCCGCCCGTGCGGATCGCCTGCCCGTACGGGTTCCAGGTATCCGTCCCACTCGGTCCATGACAGAGGAGGCAGCCGGCGTTCGTCCGTGACGCGGAGGCCGGGTAGATCCCCGACCAGGTGTTCGCGATCGAGTTGAAGGCAAACACCGTGGCCGGGATCAGCAGCAAGCCCACGAAGGCCATGATGCCCGCGGATCGTGCCCGTCGCCGGTGGCGCCCTGAACCGTTGCCCTGCGGGGGGCGATGAATGTCGTGCATAGGTCTCCTCACCAGGCCTCGTCGGGCGTTCGTGCCGGTTTGGCTGTCGCCCGCCAGCGGCCGTGTGGTCGTAGGGGTGTGCAGGGAGGCTCCTGTCTACGCATCGGGGCGACGCACGTCGCAAGGGCGCCTGCTGGTGCGCCGCGCTGCCGCGTCTCGTCCCGGAGTGGCCGACCCAGGCGTGCACACGCTGAGCGCGAGCTCCGTCGTATCGGGCGGCGGAGCCGATCGTCGGCTCCACTCCTATCGGGGGAGGCGATGGTCGTGGGGTTTCGGTGACCTGGGGGCTGCATGCCCTGATCTCAGCGGGCCGGTTGGCACCTTCCGCGCTGCCCCGCCTGCGGCCCAGCGCCGTAGATCAGCCGGGTGGCACGTTCTGGACGTGGCGGAACAGGTTGTCCGGGTCGTAACGCCGCTTGATGGCGGCCAGTCGGTCCCACGTCGAGCCCGGGTACGCGTCGCGCACCCGCTCCTGCCCCTCGTCGCCGAGGAAGTTGACGTAGGCGCCGGGCACGGGATCCAGCCCGAGAGCAACAGCGTCCAGCCACGCTTCCTGGTTCGGCCTGTCCGCGAGGTCGGTGGCGACGGACAGGATGTAGACCATCAGCCGCCGATCCCGGTGGGCATACGCCGTGGCGTCGACCGCCACCCGCGCCGCGGCACCGCCCAGGGGCCGCAGCTGGAACAGGCGCATCGGTGATCCGGGTTCGGCCAGCCGATCAAGCGCACGCAAAGCGATGGCCGGCTCGATGGCGTCGAGGAACCCGGTCCGGCTGAGGAAGATCTGCGGCTCCCCACGAGGCTCGGGCGGATACAGCTCCGGGTAGCGCATCGGCCGGATCAGGTCAGCGATTGGTTCAGCGACGCCCCGGAGCGGGGCCAGGGCGGCGGCTGCGGCTGACGCGGCGCCCACGTAGCAGGCCCCGACCATGATCACGATCCGGCCGTGTACGTCGGGCGGCACGAACGGCATCGGCGGGCAGCGCATGACGTTGATGATCCCCGAGAGCTCGTCCGGCGCCTCGTCCATGACCCCCACGACCGCGGCAACGGTCGCCGGCGTTGCCGGCAGGACCATGAGACCGCCCGTAACCTCGTCGACAGCGTGGAGGCGGTACCGGAACCGGGTCGCAACCCCGAAGTTGCCGCCGCCGCCGCGCACTGCCCAGAACAGGTCCGGCTCATGCTCGGCATCCACGACGTGGACCGCACCGTCGGCGGTCACCAGCTCGGCGGCGAGCAGGTTGTCGATGGTCAGGCCCTGCTTGCGCACCAGGTACCCGACGCCACCACCGAGCGTGATCCCCGCGATCCCCACGGATCCCGTGTCGCCGAACCCTGTGGCCAGCCCGTGCTCGGCGGCAGCCTCCGTATACGCGCGAGCGGTCAGGCCGGCGCCCGCCCATGCCAGCCGGCCCTCGACGTCGATCTCCAGGCTCGTCAGATCCCGCGTGTCGACGACGATCCCACCCTCGATGACCGAGTGGCCGGCGCCGCTGTGGCCGCCACCCCGGACCGTGAGCCCGAGGCCCGCTTCGCGGGCCAGGGAGACGACTTCGCGAACGTCATCGGTGCCGGCGACACGGACGATCACGGCCGGGCATCGATCGACGCCGCCGAGCATCACGACGCGGGCAGCGTCGTAGCCATCATCGCCCGGAGCGAGGACAGCGCCGGACACGCGCTGCCGAAGGGCAGCGATGTCGAGCGGGCCGGGATGCGTGGGCGTGGACGCCATCGATGCCTCCATCAGGTGGGTGCGCGAGTCCTGCGTGGCCCGATCCTATCGCGGGCACGTGGAGAACCCTTGCACAGCGCCGTAGGCTGGGCGCCAGCGGAACCGAGTCCCCGACTACCGGAGATCACCCATGACCTCGCGCTGCGTCCTGCTCCTCGGCACGCCCAAGGGGGCCTTCATCCTCGACGGCGATGCCGGCCGTCGAGACTGGACCCTCCGCGGCCCGGTGTGCGGCGGCTGGCCCGTCCACGACATCTCCGTCGACCGGGCGTCAGGCGCGCTGCTCGCCGGTGCCGGCAGCCCGTGGTTCGGCCCGGCCGTCTGGCGCAGCGACGACGTCGGTGAGACGTGGATCCACTCGTCGGAGGGACTGACCTACGGCGACGACGGCCCGAAGGTCGCCACGGTCTGGAACGTCACGGCCGGCATCGACGGCTCCATCTACGCGGGCGTCGAGCCGGCGGGCCTGTTCCGCTCCACCGACGGCGGCGCCACCTGGTCGCACGTCGAGGGCCTCACCAACCACCCCAGCCGCCCCGATTGGGTGCCGGGCGCGGGAGGCCTGATCCTCCACACCATCGTCCCCCACCCCACCGACCCCGACCGGCTGTGGGTCGGCATCTCCGCGGTCGGCGTGTTCGAGACCCGCGACGGTGGGGCGACATGGCACACCCGCAACGCGGGCGTCCGGGCCGAGTTCAACCCGGAGAACCGGTTCCCCGAGTTTGGACAGTGCGTCCACAAGCTGGTGATGGCGAGTGACGGCGAGCGGCTCTACCAGCAGAACCACTGTGGCGTGTACCGCTCGTCCGACGGCGGGGAGCACTGGGAGGAGGTCACCGGCGCGCTGCCCTCGGACTTCGGCTTCGGCATGACCGCCCATCCACGGGATCCGCTCACGGTCTGGAACATCCCGCTCACGGACCCGACGCAGGGCCGGATGATGCCGGGCGGGGCGGCGGCCGTATGGCGCACCCAAGACGCCGGCGACACCTGGTCCCGGTCCGGGGAGGGCCTGCCCCAGCAGGATGCCTTCGTCGGCGTCCTCCGCGAGGCGATGGCGCACGATGGGCTGGACCCCGTGGGCGTCTACTTCGGGACGAGCACGGGCCAGGTCTACGGGTCGGCTGACGAAGGGGTGACCTGGACGATGCTGGCGGACAACCTGCCCCCGATCTGGTCCGTGGAGGCGCACCTCGTTGGCTGACCCGGGAACACCCGTCCCCTGCGTCGTCCACCTCCCGCGCTCGCTGGTTGCGCTGTTCCCGGGTGCCGAGCGACAGGTGCTGGCGAGGGGCATGACGGTGCTCGAGGTCGTGCGCGACATCGACCGCCAGGTGCCGGGCATCGCCAACCGGATCCTGGACAGCGGGCCGGCGATCCGGACCCACCTCAACGTGTTCGTGGACGGCGAACGGGCGGCGATCGACACCCCGGTCCGGCCGGGTTCGGAGGTCCATGTCATCCCGGCGGTCTCAGGCGGCTGAGGCGGCGATGCCAGGTGCACGGGCAGGACCTTCGATGAGCTGGAGCCGGACCATCCAGCGGTGGTCGAATGGGGGTGGTTCGGTGAGGATGTGGTGGCCGTCACACGACGCACCCTCGAACACCGTGGAGCCTGATCTCTTGCGACGCGCGCTCATCGCCTTCCTGTCCGTCCTGCTCGTGTGGCTCGCGATGCCCGTCGCCCCAGCGCTCGCCGCATCGGACGCGAAGGTCGTGGTCGTGGTCGGCCCCGTCGGCAGCCACACCGCCCACTACAAGGACGACGCCAACCAGATCGTCGGAGAAGCCCGCCGCTGGACCACCAACGTGGTCAAGGTCTACACGCCGAAGGCGACGTGGGCCAAGGTGAAGGCAGCCGCGCAGGGGGCGAGCGTCCTCGTCTACCTCGGCCACGGCAACGGATGGCCGAGCATCTACGCCCCGTTCCAGACGTTGACCAAGGACGGCCTTGGCCTCGATCCGTCGACCGGCGCCGATTCCACCAGGACCGTCTACTACGGCGAGTCGTACATCGCGCGGGACATCCGGCTCGCCCCGAACGCCGTGGTCCTGCTGTACCACCTGTGCTACGCCTCGGGCAACACGGAGCCCGGCCTCGCGGTCGGCAGCTTCGCCGACTCGCGCGAGCGCGTCGACAACTTTGGGGCCGGGTTCATCGGTGCCGGGGCCCGGGCGGTCATCGCCGAAGGCCATCCCGCCCATCCGGTCGTCGACGCCATCCACCAGCTGTTCACCACCAACCGCACGCTGGAGAGCCTGTTCCGGAGCGCCCCCACGGCCCACGGCAACGTCCTTGGTCCCTACCCGTCGGAACGCACGCCCGGGCTGTCATTCCTCCTGGATCCCGACACCAGTGCCCCGTCTGGCTTCTACCGGTCCATCATCGGGGATCTCTCGCTCACGGCCAGCCAGGTGGTGTCCCCCGGCCCGAGCCCGACGGATCTCGCACCCGCGGACTTCGTCGTGCCGGGCTCGGCCGAGGTGGTCGCGCCGGATGGGGCCGGTCTGTGGGGAAAGGCGGGCAACGCGGCTGACAGCGGATCGACGGCCCCGGACACCCTTCCGACCGGCACCCGGCTGCGCCTCACGTCCGAGGAGGCCGCGGCCGCCGACGGAACCCGGATCTTCGGGGTCAAGGTGCTAGGCGGCACCGGGACCGGGTTCGTGCGGTCGTCCGCCCTCGCGCCGCGCGACAGTGCCAGCCCCGAAGCCTGGTCGCTCGACCAGAGCGCGTCCTGGCTGTCGCCCAACGGCGACGCGACCAGCGACGCCCTCGTCGTCGCCGCCCGCTTCTCCGAGACGGTATCCGCGGTGCTCAAGGTCAGGAATGCCGCCGGCACCACGGTGAAGACGCTGTCCGCAAGCAACGACATCACCCGGTTCGCGTGGGATCTCCACACCTCCGCGGGCGTCGTGCCGGACGGCGACTACACCTGGAAGCTGCGCGCGGCCGACGCCTGGGGGAACCCGGCGTTCGCCGCATCCGGTGACTTCACGGTCGACGGCACTGCCCCCGTCACGACGGCGGCGTCCGATGCGACCGCCGGCAAGGACGGGTGGCTGGTGACCCCGGCCACGGTGGCGCTCTCCGCTCGCGACGCCATGTCGGGGGTCCGGACCATCAGCTGGCGCGTCAATGGCGGCCCGGTCACGGCGTACTCCAAGCCGGTCGTCGTGAGTGCCAATGGCACCGTCACCTTCAAGTATCGGGCCGTCGACAACGCCGGCATCCGCGAGTCGTGGCGGAAGCTCACGCTCCGGATCGACACCGTGGCGCCTTCGGTCACGCTGGCCAAGACGGGCGACGCCGGTGACGCGCCCGGTGCCTGGCGGAGCAAGGTCACCATCACGCCGGACGTCCACGACGCCTCGTCCGGGGTCGCGACGGTCCGGTTCAGCGTCGACGGCGGCGACACCGGGCCCGTCGGCAGCGATCCCATCGTCGTCCGCGGCAATGGGTCGCACACCGTCGTGGTGACCGCCACGGACGTGGCCGGCAACCGGACCCGGGTCGTGGACGAGTTCACGATCGATACGGTCGCGCCGCTCGTGGACCTGCCGGGGACCGGCAACGGGATCCCCACCGTGAGCCCCAACGGTGATGGACGTGGCGACCGGATCTCCCTTCCCTTCTCGCTCTCGGAGCCGGGGACGGTCAGCGCCTCGATCGCCACCGCCGGCGGGACCGTCGTCCGCACCATCACCCTCCCACCGGGCTCCGGCACCGGTGCCCTGGACTGGGACGGAACGCGCACCGCCGGCAAGCCGGTTCCGGATGGCCGCTACACGGTCACGATCACCGCCCGGGACGCCGCCGGCAACACCGGCCCGGCCACCACCACCGAGGTTGACGTGTTTGCCGCGCTGGCGGCGGTCCGGCGCTCGCCGCGCCTGTTCTTCCCGCAGGACGGGGACCGGCTCGCACGCAAGGTCTCGGCCTCGTGGACGCTGCTCTCTCCTGCCTCCATCTCGGTCCGGGTCCTTGACGCCGACGGGGCGCTCGTCCGCACCGGCCCCACGGATCGGGCGTTCCCTGCTGGTGCCGCGGCCTGGGCGTGGAACGGCAAGAACGACGCCGGTGCCGTTGCCGCCCCAGGCCTCTACCGGATCGTCGTGACGGGCGGCAACGGCACGCAGTCCGCGACCCAGCAGGTGTCCGTCCTGGCGGACGCGTTCAAGCTCAAGAGCTCCGTGACCACCGCCGTGCGCGGGACGCCGCTGGTGCTCACGGCGATCAGCGCTGAGCCGCTCGCCACCGCCCCTCGTGTGGTCGTGCGCCAGCCAGGCCACGATCCGTGGACCGTGACCATGACCGGGAAATCGGGCTCCACCTGGACCGCCGTGGTGAAGCCGAAGCGCGGTGGCACCCCCGGCGTGCTGAGGCTGGTGGTCAAGGCCAGGGACACGGGCCACGGCCGCAACGCGAGCACCCTGCGCCTCGTTCTCGAGTAACCGGAGCGGGCCCTGGAGGGCCCCGACGACCCGTGGATCGCTGGCCCTATGCCGCCGCGTGACGGGGCTTGCGCAACGGTCCATAATCACCTTGTCAAGCTCCTCCCCCCGACGGGGCGTCCCGGAGGTGACCGACGGTGACGATGCGAACGGCCAGGTGGCCAAGCCCGCAACGGCGTTCCGAGATCGGGCGCCGGCCGACCGCGGGCCTCGACGCATCGTATGGCGCCGGCAATCCGGTGAGCCGTCCCCGGGCGGGCAACCTGTCGAGCGACTCCAGGGCTGGCAGGGATCGGCGGTCGGGGCGGTAGCCCCCACCGCCCTCCTCGGAGCCGGTGATGCCGGCTCCCAACCAAACGAAACGCTGGGCCGTCGTTCAAGGGAACGGCGGCCCTCGCGATTCCCGGACAGACCGCTAGACTCGGCCCGACCATGACGACTGATCCGCCTGACGAGCCGGGGGTCCGACCTGCGACCCCCGACGAGGCCGCAGATGTCCGCCGCATGCACGCCGCCAACCGGGCCGCCTGGGACGAGGCGGCAGAGCGCTACGAAGGCTGGTTCGATGAAGCGGTGGCGATCATCCGGTCCGGTGGCTCCAACCTCCTGGCTGTCGAGCAGGAGCTGATCGGCGACCTGCGGGGCCACTGCCGGCGGGCGATCCACCTCCAGTGTGCCGGCGGGCGTGACACGCTCTCGCTGTGGAACCTGGGCGCCGCGGAGGTGGTGGGCATCGACTTCAGCCCCCGGATGCTCGAGCTCGCCCGGCGGCTCGGCGCCGCGACGGGGGCCCCCGCGACGTGGATCGAAGCGGACGTGATCGATGTCCCCCACACGCTCAACGGCACGGCCGACCTGGTGTACACGGGCCGCGGGGCGATCATCTGGCTGGGCGACCTCGACGCCTGGGCGGGCGTGCTGATCCGGCTCCTGGCCCCAGGCGGGCGCCTGGTCATCTTCGACGGCCATCCGGCCGAGTGGCTGTTCGACGGCGATGGAGAGGGTGGCTGGACGCTCACGGACTACGACTACTTCGGCGGGCCCGAAGCGTCTCGGGGCTGGGCGCCCGAGTACATCGACCGCCTCTCCATCCCGGACGACGAGCAGCACTGGAAGTTCGCCCGCGCCTGGACGCTGGGCGAGATCCTGACCGCGCTGCTGCGGGCCGGCTTGCGGCTCGAGCAGGTTGCCGAGCACCCCGTGGACTGGTGGGCCGGGCACCGCGACGTGCGGCCCGATGAACGCGGTCGCGTGCCGCTCAGCTTCTCGGTGGTCGCGAGGCGCCCGGGCTGACCCATCGCGAATGGCCGAACAGGGCGCGGCTCAGACCACCGGGATCCGTGCCGCCGGCCGCAGCCGAGCCGGCGCGAGGCTCCAGGCGAACGGGACCATCAATGCCGCGATCCCCGCCAGCAGCCACAGGCTCGCCTCGAAGTTGCCGGTCGCATCCCGGACGGCACCCAGCACGAATGGCGCCGCGGACGCGATGAGATAGCCCACAAGGAGCATCGAGCGTGGCCGCCGCGCCCACCTCGCGCTGGCTGTCGCTGATGTCCACCGGGAGCGTGAGCACCAGGGTGAACGTCATCCCCAGTCCCAGGCCGATCAGTGCCGCCCAGAGGATCGCCGGCTCCGCCGGGACGGTCACCCCCACCAGACCAAGCGCCCCGATCCCGGCCGATGCCGCGAGCAGCGTCCGGCGGGATGCCCCACGGGCGGACAGCGCCGGCACGAGGACGATCGCGCCGAGGCTGGCCACGTTCATCAGGGTGAGCAGGCCCGCCGCCGCAGCGGGGTCCCACCCACGCTCCACGTAGACGTTCGCAATCCAGGCCGTGGTGCCGTAGTACAGCCACGACTGGAGTCCGAACAGGAGGCCGATCGCCCAGGCGACCGGTCGGCGCCATGGGAGTCGCGGGAGCTCCAGTCGACGGGTCGCTGCTGCCGTGGGGCCTGGATCGGCATCACGACTGGGCGCACCCGGCATCCGGCGAGCCAGTGAGAGCCAGGCCACGAGCGTCACCGCCGATGCGACGGTGAGCACGATGAGGGCCTCGCGCCAGCCTCCGGTGACGCGCGCGAGCGGCACCACGACGCCGCTGCCGACGGATGCGCCGATGATCGTCCCGGCGGCGTAGGCAGCCGTGCCCGCCACGATGCGACCCGGGAGCCGCCCTCGAACAAACATCGGCAGGATCGGACCCACGGTCCCTGTCCCGACCCCCATCGCGAAGGTCAGGAACAGCAGCGGGACCGCGCCTGGCACCACCGCCCGCAGGAGCGCGAAGAGCAGCAGCGTCCCCACGCTGAGGGTGATCCCCGCGCGCACACCGAAGAGGTTCGCCAGCGCCGGCCCGATGAACGCGAACACGCCCATGCACAGCACGGGGATCGTCGTGAGCAGACCGACGAAGGCGTGAGTGGTACCCAGGTCGGCGATGATCCGGTCCGCCAGCGGGCCGATCGCGGAGAGCTGCGGCCGCAGCGCCAGCGCGACGAGCAACAGGGCGGCCAGCGACGCGCGCGGCACCAGGGCGGGTCGAGCGGTGGGGTTCATGGGCGCGCCAAGCATGCCAGATGGGCCACCGCCGCCATTGACGACGCGCACCGGGCGCGGCAGCATGCGGGCCATGGACAGCCACCCGGAACCCGACGATGACGCGCTGCTCGACCCGCGCGAGGCGGCCCGTGCCCGCCGCCGGGACAGGGACGCGGACGCCCCGCATCGGGATCTGATGCGCCCGGGCATGGGCAAGGTGTTCAAACAGATCACGGACTCGTGGGGCGAGAAGTCCTCCCCCGATCAGACTCGTGCGCGGCAGGGGGCTGGAAGAGGCTCCGATAGGCGACGCTAGTCCCGTCGTGAGTGCAGACGTCCGTGCGCGGACGCGGGGGCTCTCAAGCCGAGGTGGTCGATCCCCTCACGCAACGGAACCTGCGCGTGGTGGCCCCTGCCGCGCATCGACTGAGGGGCGTCCCCCGTCCCAGCCCCGCCGGCCAATTCGACTGGCGCGTGACAAATTCGCGTACACGCGCGAAGATGTCGCGACTGCCGGGGCTGATTCCTGCCGCCGGCCGATTCGCGCATGAGCATCTGATGACCGATCTGTCCGACTCCGCAGCCGACGGGGCTGCCAACGCCTCCACGTCCGACGGTGAGACGCCCGCCGGCGACCCCGAGCTGGCGGCGCTCGTCCGGCACGGCGCACCGCCGGGTCACGTCGACGCCTCGCTGGCTGCCCTGGTGAATCCCACCGCGGGCGACTCCACGCCCGAGGCCGGGGAGGATGCCACCGAGCCCGTGTCCGATGTCACCTTGGCCGCCGCGGAGTCGACCTCGCCCGGTCCCGGCGAGCCGGCCCCCGAGCCCGGCGTCAATTCCGTGCCGGTCCTGCCCGTCGCGGCCGCCGTCACCGTCGCGGCCGCCGTGACCGACGGCGAGCCCCCGGCACGGCCCCGGCGTCGGCGGTCGCTCGCTCTCCGCTTTGGCATCTCGTTCGTCCTGGGCGCCATGCTTGCCGTCGGCATCGGCACTGGTGGCCTGTACGCGTGGGGCCGGCAGTACGACGGCCGGGTCCTGCCCGGCGTCCGCGTCGGCGGCACGGAGCTCGGTGGACTCACCCGCGAGCAGGCGGCGGCGGAAATCGGAAACGCCTATGCGTCGCTCACGAGCGGGCAGATCACGCTCACGGGCCCGGACGGCCGGACGACGACCATCAGCTACGCGGACATCGGCCGCGGCCCCGACACGTCGGCGCTGCTCGACGCGGCACTCGCGGCAGGGCGCCAAGGTGAGCCCCTCGCGAACCTCATCGGCGCACCCCAGATCGCGATCCACGGCCTGACCCTCGACACCGCCGTCGCCTATGATCGCGACAAGCTGGCGGCCGCCGTCGGGACCCTCGCCACGACGATCGACCAGACCCCTGCGGACGCCTCCGTGTCGGCCGACCTGGGCGGGACATTCAGCTTCTCCCCGGCGAAGGACGGTCGCACCGTGGACACGGCGGCCCTGCTCACCGCGCTCGACCAGCAGCTCGCGGCGCCCGGCACGCCGGAGTCGATCACGATGGCCGTGCCGGTCGTGTCGTTGGCACCCGCCGTCGCCACCGCCACGGCCGAGGCGGCGAAGGCGGCCGCGGATCGAATGGCCGCCGACGTGGTCGTCGCCCGTGGCGAGGACAGTTGGACGATCGCCGGCGCGAGCCTTGCGCCGCTGATCTCGTTCTCGACCGCTGCCGACGGGAGCATCACCCCGGTCTTTGACGAGTCGGGCCTCGACCCGATCCTCGAGACGCTGGCCAAGCAGGTCAACCAGAAGGTGAAGGACGCCGGCCTCAAGCTGGTCAGCGGTCACGTCGTCGCCACCGGCGCCAGCCGCGAGGGGCGCACGCTCAAGGTTCCCGAGACGAAGGCCGCAATCGTCGGCCAGATCCAGGCCCGCCAGGCCGGCATCACAGCCCAGCCCGTCACGGCGGTCGTCAAGGCCGTCGATCCCAAGCTGACATCGGCCGACGCCGAGGCCTTCGCCCCCAAGATGAAGGACATCGGCAAGTACAGCGTCTACTACTGGGTCCTCATCAACAACCACTGGGGCGGCAATATCGAGGCGCCGGCCAAGAAGATCAACGGCACCGTCGTGCCGGCAGGCGCCAAGTTCGATTTCTGGAAGGTCGTCGGCGACCTGCACGATCTGCCGCGTACGGGCCCGGGCAACGCGATCGAGGACGGGAAGATCACCGTCACCGGCGCGTTCGGTGGCGGTATCTGCACGACGTCCACGACGCTGTTCAACGCGGCGCTCGATGCCGGCATGGTGCCGCTCGCCCGCCAGAACCACAACGAGTTCATCAACCGGTATCCGCCGGGCCTCGACGCCACCGTGTGGATCGTCGGCAATACCAAGCAGACCATGAGCTTCAGGAACGACACCAAGTACCCGATCCTGATCACGAGCTACGTCACCAATGCCGGCAGCAAGCGATGGCTCACGTTCAAGATCTGGAGCGTGCCCAACGGTCGGCAGACCAAGATCACCAACACGGTCATTCGGCCGGGCGAGCGCGCGATCGACACGGTCGTGAAGGATCCGACCAAACCCGTGGGGTACACGTACCGCAACAACTCCCCGGTGGACGGCGCCAAGGTGTGGGTCACCGTGTCGATCTACGACCACGGCAAGCTCCACTGGACGAAGCGGTACTACTCGTTCTACCCGGCGGTCGACGGCGTCGTCGTGGTGGGGACCAAGTCCTGACGCCGGGCTAGTCTCGCCGTCGCACGACGTTCGTGCGCCCCCAGCATGGGTCCGAGGCCACGACGGACACGGCCCTCCAGCCGGTGACCTCCCGGTGACCTGATGGAGCGCCCGGCTCCCGATGCATCGCGTCTCTCGGCGCTTCGCGTCGCGCGGCGGCGCGAGTGGAGCGAGGTCTGCTAGCGTGCTTCGCGATGCCCATCCAGGATCCGCCGCCGTCCTACCGCGCGCTGCTCGAGATCCCCGCCATGGGCCGGATCCTGCTGGGCATGGCCCTCAGCCGGATCGGCGGCAGCATGCTGGGGGTCGCGATCGTGCTGTTCGCGCTCGAGCGGTTCGGCTCCCCAACCCTGGCCGGGATCGTGACGTTCACCAGCGTGGCTCCCGGGCTGCTGCTCAGCCCCATCGTGGGGGCGCTGCTCGATCGACACGGCCGCACGAGACTGATCATCCTGGACCAGGCCGTCGGCGCGTCGGCGCTGATCCTCGTCGCGGCGCTCACTGTCACGGGCGCGCTCAACCCGCTCCTGCTGGTCCTGGTCACGACGGTGGCAGGGCTCACGGCGCCGCTCTCCAGCGTCGGGCTGCGGACCCTGTTCCCGATCATCGTGCCCAGGCGGCTGTGGGAGCGGGCGAATGCCGTCGATTCCAACGGCTACGTCGTCGCCACGCTGATCGGCCCCCCGGCAGCGGGTCTCCTGGTCCAGGTCGCCGGTGGAGCGACGACGCTGCTGGTGATCGCCGCGCTGTTCGGGCTGGCGGCGGTGGTGTTCGTCAACGTCCCGGACCCGCAGACGGATCACGTCTCGACCGGACGGCTGGTCCAGGACGCCTGGCTCGGGCTGGTGTACACGCTCCGCAATCCGACCCTGCGCGCCCTCGGAGCGTCGATCGCGGTCCTCAACCTCGGCTGGGGCATCGTGACGATCGTGCTGCCCGTCCTGATCCTCCAGCAGTTCAAGCTGGGCGAGGCGGTCGTGGGCGGGGTGTTCGCCGTGTCCGGGCTGGCAGGCGGGATCGGCGCCCTGGCCGCCGGCCGCTGGCGGTCACAGGGACGGGAGCGCCGGATGCTCGATCTGGCCGATGGCGGGCACGACGGTCGCCGCTCTCGTGCTGGTCCTCTCCCCCACCCTGCCGGTGCTCGTCATCGTGATGGCGGTGGTGGGATTCCTCAACGGCCCGCTGGACGTCGCGATGTTCACGCTCCGCCAGCGTCGCACCGACCAGGCCTGGATGGGTCGGGCCTTCGCCGTGTCGATGGCGCTCAACTTCAGCGGCTACCCGTTCGGCGCGGCCATCGGCGGGGCGCTGGTGGGCCTGGGCGTGGGCATCCCGCTCGCCGCCGCGGCCGCGTTCACCGCGCTGGCCGCCGTGCTGGCGGCGGTGCTCCTGCCTCGCGACGACCCGCCCGGGTCCACGGCCCCGCTGGTCGCGCCCTCGGAGGCGCCGTAGCGCGTACCGACGCCGCTGAACGCGCCATCCGCTGCCCGGGCCGCCTGGCGAATGCGCCAGATATCACCCCAGCCTGCTGCAGCGACGGTCGATGTGCCGGGATGCGCACGTTGCATCACCCCTGGTCGATATTGCGGGCAGCGGGGGCCGTCCGCGGTTGGTGCAGCGCCGGTGGGTGATATCTGGTGCATCGGGCACGCGCGCCGCCGGGTGCGGGCCGGCGCCGTCGGGTGGGGGCCGCTGGCGGGAGCCGGCGCCGCCGGGTGGGTGCCGCCGCGGCCGGGTGAGAGCCGGCGCCGGCCGGGTGAGAGCCGAAGCCCCGGCTCCCTCCGCCAACGTCCCTTAGCGGGGGCTGATCCCGATGAACGTGCCGCCGGAATCGCGGATCAACCGCCTGACCTCGATCACGCTCGTCGTGTCGATCGGGCCGTAGACGTGCGGGTAGATCCCGGCAGGGTCGTCGAACCGCCACGGGCTCCCGGTCGCGTCGAGGTCGATGGTCAGCAGCAGGAACGATCGCGGATCCTCGCGGTAGAACCGGTTGGCCACCGCGACCATCGCCTCGTCACCGTCGGTGCAGTGCACGAACCCGTCGTCGCGGTACCCGGCCGGGAGGTACGCGACGGCCGGATCGTGCGCCTCCCAGGTCGCCTCCGGGACCAGGTGCAGGGTCGGCCGGGTCACGCGGGCGCCAGCTCCGCAAAGGCGGGCTCATCGACGCTCACCCATCGCCGGTCCAGCGCGAGCTGGATCACGGTGGGTCCGGAGGCGGCAAGCGCCGTTCGAAGCACCCCCTCGAACGCGGCATCGCTCTCCACCCTCACCCCGCGGGCACCACAGGCACGCGCCGCGGCGGCGAAGTCCAGCGGGCCCAGGTCCGTCCCGGGTGAGCTCGGGGCTCCCCTGCCGGTCCTGGTGGGCCCGGATCATGCCGTAGCGCTCGTTGTCGAACACGATGGCGACGACGTGGGCTTCCTCGCGGACCGCCGTCTCGACCTCGGCCAGGGTCATGCCCATGCCACCGTCGCCGAGCACGGCGACCACCCGGCGCTCGCGGTGGACGAGCGCGGCCGCGAGGGCGGCTGGAAAGCCGTAGCCCATCGCGCCCGACGTGGGACCGAGGAACGTGCCCGGCCGCCTGAACCGGAAGCCGCGAGCCGCCCACCCGCCGAACGCGCCCGCGTCAGTGGTCAGGATGGCGTCGTCGGGGAGCAGCCGGCGCAGATCGGCGATGATCTTGCCGGGGTGGACGCCGGGTCCGGTCCAGGTCCCCTCGTCGACGGCGGTTGCCGCCTCCCATGCGGTGCGGTCGGCCGTGTTGTGCGCATCGCGGACCGCGAGGGGTGCCGCCAGCAGGACCGCTTCCTTGAGACGCGCGTTGGCCGCCCGAAGGAAGGCGCGGGCATCGGCGCGCACGGCCAGCTCCGGAGCCGCCGCGAAGCCCACGGGCGCGGTCCGCGGCTCGACGTCCACGTGCATCCAGCGCTGGCCCATGGCCGGGACCCGGTAGTCGAACGTCGTCGGCTGGTTGAGGCGCGAGCCGAGGACGAGCAGCGCGTCCGCCTGCTCGATCCGCTCGCGCACGACGCGGGGGCTGCCGAAGCCGGCCATCCCGAGGAACAGCGGGTGATCGTTGGGGATGACGTCGCCGCGCCGCCAGCTCGCGATCACCGGCACGTGGAGGAGCTCGGCAAAGCGCACCAGATCGTTTGAGCATCGGGCCCGCAGGACACCCGCCCCGGCAAGGATCAGCGGACGCTCGGCGGAGGCGAGGAAGTTGAGCACGGCGCGCACGTCCGTGACGGTCGGCGCCTCGGGATGCGGGCGCACGACCGGGACGAGCGTGCCTTCGGGGAGCTGCTGCTCCTGGACATCCTCCGGGATCGCGAGGACAACGGGGCCGGGCCGGCCTTCAACGGTGGCTCGAACGGCACTCTCGAGCATGGCCGCTGCCGTGGCCGGGTCGTCGATCGAGCCGGCCCACGTGGCAAGCCCGCCAACCGTGCCGACCAGGTCGACCTCCTGGAACGCCTCGCGTCCGACCAGACCGCGATCGACGTCGCCGAGGATGACGAACATCGGCGTCGAGTCGGCGGTGGCCGTATGGATGCCGATGGCCAGGTTCGCCGCGCCCACGGCACGGGTGCCAAGGCACACGGCAGGCCGGCCGGTGAGCTGGCCATAGGCTTCCGCGGCGAACGCGGCGCCGCCCTCGTGGCGCGTGGCGACGATCCGGATCCCCACGGCGGCCAGCGCGTCGAGGATGGCGAGGAAGCTCTCGCCGGCAACCGTGAACGCGACGCGGACGCCCGCCGCGCGCAGGGTGGCGGCGACGAGCTCGGCGACCGTGGTCGGCTCCACGGGCGCGGTCGAGACGGGCTCTAGCTCGGGGGTCTCGGGTTCCGTGGTCTCGGCGGTGATCGGCGCTGCGGCAGGCTCCGGATCGGGAGCTGCCGTCGTCGTGGGCTCGGCCTCCGTCGGCTCGGCCTCCTCGGGCTCTGTCGCAGGGAGCTCGGCCTCCGCGGGCTCTGATGCCTCCGGCTCCGTTTCCGTGGCCGGCTCTGGCGCCGGTTCGGCAACTTCCGGATCGGCTTCGGGTTCGGCGACTTCCGGATCGGCTTCGGGCTCGGCCTCCGGCTCGCCCGCTTCGGGATCGGCCACTTCGGGGTCCGGATCCGCCGCCCCGGGCGCGGCGTCGGGTCCCGTCAGCACCGCCGCGTCGACGTCGACCCCCACCGGTTCGACCTTCTCGTCGTCGGCGGCCTGCGGCCCGGCGGCCGGCTCGTCAGTGGCTTCAGGGCGAAACGGTTCCATCGGAGACCTCCTCTCCGGCCTGACGGCGGTCCGTCCGGGGCCGGTGCCTGCGAAGTGGATCTGGGGACGCGACGGGGGGTTGATCAGGTCGGGGCGACGACCAGGCTCGCGGCCACCATCCCGAACACCATCCCGGTGATGATGACGACCGTGAGGATGATCATGATGGTGCGGCCGGCACGGGATCCCGGCATGCCAACCTCCTAGCGGTAGTTCTCGAACTGGAGCGGGACCGTCTCGTCGAGCTGCCGGAGACGACCGATCACCTTCTGGAGCTCATCCCGGCTCTTGCCGACCACCCGGATCGCGTCGCCCTGGACCCGGGGCTGGACCTTGGGGAACTCGTCGCGGATCAGCTTCACGAGCTTGCGGGCCAGGTCGTCCGGGAGCCCGCGCCGCAGGGTGATCTCCTGGCGCACCTTGTTGCCGCCAGCGGGGAGGACCTCGCCCCAGTCGAAGATCTTGAGCGACAGGCCGCGCCGCACGGCCTTGGACTCGATGAGGTCGTGGACGGCCCCCGCGCGCATCTCGCTGTCGGTCACCAGCACCAGGCGCGTCTTCTCCTGCGTGAGGTCGACGTGGGCGCCCTTGAAGTCGTAGCGCTGCTGGACCTCGCGACGGACCTGGTCGAGCGCGTTCCGGAGCTCCTGCTCATCGAAGTCCGACACGACGTCGAACGATTCTCCGCCCGCCATCGGCGCTCCTTCCTAGCCCGCGAGGTGCTCGCGGGTCACTGCCCATTGCCTGAGGCGCACGATGCGCCCGTCCTCTCCGACCTCGGCGGAGAGAAACCCAGCCTGCCGGACCTTCGCCTCGTCGCGGCGCCGGTTCCAGCTGGCATGCCACGCGGCGAGGACCATGTTGCCCGACACCCAGTGCCGTTCGATCGCCAGATCGTAGTACCGCTCGGACTCGGCCGCGTCGTTCAAGTATGCCCGGAGCGCGTTGTGGCCTGCCAGCGGTGGTGTGAAGGGGTCCAGCGAGACCTCGGCCGTCTCGGCGAAGCGGTCCGTGAACGCGTCCCCGTCGTAGGCCGTCCGGGCGTGGGACAGGGCGGCCAGCAGGTCGTGGGCCTGGGGGTAGGTGATGTCCATCAGGCCTCCAGCTGGTCCAGCAGGAGCTCGCCGATCCGGTAGCGAGCGGCCGCCGCCCATGACCAGCACCACGTCACCGGCACCGACCCTCGTCGCCAGCCAGGCGGCCGTCTCCTCGACGGATCCTGGGGCCTCGACGGGCTTGCCGGGTGCCAGCTCCGCGATCAGGCGGGCGAGCGCCCCCGACGAGGTGATCGTGGTGTCCGGATCTCGACCGGCCCAGATATCGGCGATGGCCACGGCATCCGCCGCGGCCAGCACCTCGGCGAAGGCGTCGAGCATCGCCGCGGTGCGGTGATAGGTCAGCGGCTCGTAGACGGCCCACACGCGACGCCCGGGCTCGCGCTGACGGACGGCCGCCAGCGTCTCTCGAATGGCGGTGGGATGGTGGCCGTAGTCGTCGTAGACGACGACCCCGCGCGCCTCTCCCTTGCGCTCGAGCCGCCTTCCGACCCCCGCGAACGAGGCGATCCCCGGAGCCAGGACGTCCGGCCGGACGCCCGCGGCAATCCCCGCCCCGAGCACCCCGAGGGCGTTGGAGGCGTTGTGGCGGCCGGCGGTCGCGAGCTGGATCGATGCCCAGGCTGACATCGCCGGGTGCTGTCGCGACCTCGAGCGCCGTCCCATCGGGTCCGGCGGCGGCGATCCGTCCGACGATGCCCACCGTGGCGGGCCAGTGGGTGCGGAACCCGTCGGCGGCGGCGCGGGCATCGAGCGGCTCCCCGTCCCCGATCAGCTTCGTGGCGACGAGACGGCCCTGCCAATCCCAAAGCCGCCCGACCAGCGTGGCCACCCCCGCGTCGCCGACGTTCGCCACGAGCACGGGGGGTGCCTCGGAGGGTCCCCGGTCCGCGGCCGCCCGCCGGACCCAGGCCTCGAACGCATCGAGCACCGCGTCGCGGTCCGCGAACACGTCTGGGTGGTCCCACTCGACCGTGGTCAGGACGATCACGTCGGGCCGGTACGGGTCGAAGTTGCCCGCGTACTCGTCGGCCTCGACGACGAACGGCCGCCCGGCTCCCCGCCGGGCGGTTGCCGGCACGCCGATCCCGGTCAGGCTTGCCGGCAGGAGCGCGCCGACGAACGCTCCAGGGTCGGTGCCGGCGGCCGCGAGCGCATGGACCAGCCAGCCGGCCGTGGTGCTCTTGCCGTGAGTCCCCGCGACGGCGATCAGGCGACGTCCCGACGCGGCGTCCGCGACGACCTGCTGCCAGGGTTCCAGCGGGATGCCCGCCGCCCGGGCCGCCGCCAGCTCCGCGTTGTCCGGGTCGATCGCGGTGAGGGCCTTGGTCACGGCGAGCCGGTCAGGCGCGGGTCCTCCGGTGATGTGGGCGGCATCGTGCGCCCCCGCGACCACCACCCCCGCGGCGTCGAGCGCCTGCGAGTAGGGCGACGGTCCCCCCGGGTCGCACCCGTCCACGTCCGCGCCGGCCCAGGCGGCCAGCAGGGCGGCGGCTGAGGCGCCCGCCCCGTGCGCCCCGACCACATGGATCCGCTCGCCGGGCCGGATCGGCCGCGCGAGCCGCGCCGCGGCGAGCCCGGCCCCGATCTCCGCGGCCCCGCGAACGCTCACGCGGGCGCGTCGCGCAAGCCGAGCTCGGTGAGCATCGTCATGGCCGCCTCGGCGCTCGCGAGCTTGTTCTGCGTCCGGTCACCGGACCACTGGAACCGCCGGACCTCGGGCGGGGCGCCGCCGCCGCCGGCCACCGCCACGTACACGAGCCCCACGGGCTTGGACGCGGTCCCTCCGTCGGGACCGGCCACGCCCGTCACCGAGACACCCAGATCCGTCCCGAGCCGCGCCCGGACCCCCTCGGCCATCGCGATCGCCACCTGGGCCGACACGGCCCCGTGAGCGGCGAGCACCTCCCGGGGCACGCCGAGCTGCGCCACCTTGACGGCGTCCGCGTAGGCGATCACCCCGCCACGGAAGTAGCCCGATGACCCCGGAACCTCGGTGAGCAGGTGCGCCACCAGCCCGCCGGTGCACGACTCGGCCGTGGCGACGGTCAGGCCGGCCGCCAGGCAGGCGGCCTGGAGGCGAGCAGCGAGCGCTTCGAGCTCCTCGGCCACCGGCTATGTCCGGTTGGTCTTGACCGGCGGATCGGGCGGCGCGAACAGCCAGGTCTCCGGGTTGCCCAGCTTGGACATGTGTCCCAGGTCCTCCCCGTTGAGGGTGAAGTACGTCGCGCTGGACTTGCCCGTGCGCACCTCGATGGACTGCTGCGCGGTGAACGTCAGCACCTTGCCCGGGCTGTAGACGGTGCCCGCGGCACCCGTCACCTTGGACAGCTTGCCATCCACCCAGACCTTGAGCCACGCCGTGGAGCCCTTGACCGTGATCACGAGGTTCACGCCCTTGTAGACGATCGTGACGTTGCGCGTCAGCGTGGTGGCCTTGCCCTCCTGCGAGGTGGCGGTCACCACGATCGTCCAGGCCCCGGCCGAGAGATCGAGCGGCGTGTCGAACGAGCCGTCCTCGCCCACCTCGACCGTCACCGGACCCACGGTGGGACCAGCCGGGATCACTGGCGCCGGCGAGCCCGAATCCGGCGCGGCGGTCGGCGTGTCTGCGGGGGCTGCGGGCGTCGCGACCGGCTTCCCGTCGGCGTCCGCGGTCTGCACCGCCCCGATCGCGACCGACACGGCGTTCGATGTCGTCCCTCGCACCGGGATGGCGCCGTTCTCGAACTTGGAGCCCTCGGCCGGCGAGTCGAGGTTGAGCGTGGGCGCCTCGATCACGAGGAAGGGCACGGTGATGAACACCCGCTCGGAGTTCTCGGACGCCTTGCCGGTCTCCGGGTCCAGCGCGCTGATGTCGAACTGGTTGCGTCCGCGGCGAAGCTCGACATCGGCGGTCCAGCGCCCATTGTCGTCCGCCGTCACCCGGTATGGCTGCTCGCGCCCGGCAGCGTCGACCGTGATCGTCGCCCCCGCGATCGAGGTCCCGCGCAGGGAGTACGTCGTCGTGTCCTCGGGGACCTCGATCACCGCCTGGGGCGGATTGGTCAGAGCGAGCGTCGGCGGCTTGGCAAACCGGACGAGCTGGATCCCGATGTACACGGCGAACACCGCGATCAGGATCGTGAGCAGCGCGGCCACGATGATCACCGGGGAGAACGTCAGGCCCTGCCGCGGCGCGGCCAGCGGCTTGGGCACCGACAGGGCGGGCTCTGCCGCCACCTGGGTATCGCCGCGCTCCCGGCGCCACTGGCGGATCACGTCCTCCGGGTCCAGGCCCAGATACAGCGCGTAGTTGCGCAGGAAGCCCTTGGTGTAGACGGCACCCGGCAGCTCGGCATACTCGCCGTGCTCGAGGGCCGCGAGATAGCGGGCGCGGATCTTGGTGTCGCGCTCGGCGCGGTAGAGGTCGACCCCCTTGCGCTCGCGAGCGGCCAGCAGCCGTTCCGGAAGGAGCGGGCCGGCCTCCTGGGCGTACGCGCGGTCCCCATCTCGCGCATCGGCGCGGGCCCGGCGCAGTCGGTCTCGCGTCGTCATGCCCTGTCCTCGTCCTCTGCCGGGCCCGGCGCTTCCGCCCGGCGGAGGACCACCCGGGCATTGGAGCCGTCGAACTTGCCCACGTATCCCCGCACCTCGAGCTGGTCGATGATCCGGGCGGCCCTGGCGTAGCCGATTCTTCAGGCGCCGCTGGAGCAGGGACGCCGAGGCCCGATCGTACTCCTGGATGACCGCGACCGCGTCCAGCAGGAGCCGGTCGGCGTCATCCTCGACGGCCTCTTCGACGGAGCCCGTGGAATCCTCGTCGGACGCGACGATGGCGAGGTCGTAGCGCGGCGGCCCGTCCACCTGGTCCCGCCAGTGCTGGGTCACGGCCACGATCTCCGGGTCCGAGACGAACACGCCCTGGTGGCGCGTGGGCTTGGGCTGGTCGGACGGCTGGTACAGCATGTCCCCGCGGCCGATCAGGTCCTCCGCGCCGGGCGCATCGAGGATCGTGCGGCTGTCGATCTGGCTGGCCATCGCGAACGCGATCCGCGAGGGGAAGTTGGCCTTGATCAGGCCGGTCACGACGTTGACCGACGGGCGCTGGGTGGCGAGGACCATGTGGACGCCGGTGGCCCGCGCCTTCTGCGCCAGCCGGACGATCGGGTCCTCGACGTTCTTCCCTTCCCGCATCATGAGGTCCGCGAGCTCGTCGATCACGATCACGATGTACGGCAGGCGGTCGGCCGGATCCACCCGGGTGTCGTTGTAGGACTTGATGTTGCGGGCGGTCGCGCCGGCGAACTTGCGGTAGCGGTGCTCCATCTCGGACACGGCCCACTTGAGCGCCGCCTTGGCCTTGTCGGGCTCGGTGATCACCGGGACCAGCAGGTGCGGCAGCTCGTTGTAGCCGGCGAGCTCGACGCGCTTGAGGTCCATCAGGATCATCCGCACGTCGTCCGGGGTGGCGTTGCACAACAGGCTGGTGATCACGGCGTTGACCATGACGCTCTTGCCCGAGCCCGTGGCGCCCGCGATCAGCAGGTGGGGCATCCGGGCGAGGTCCACGGCCACGGCGCGGCCGGCCACGTCGCGGCCGAGGGCGAAGGTCAGGCGCGTCCCCGAGGCTGAGAAGTCGACCTCCTCGAGGATCCGGCGCAGCGCGACGACGTTGAAGTCCGCGTTGGGGATCTCGATGCCCACGGCGCTCTTGCCCGGGATGGGCGCCTCGATCCGGATGCTGCGTGCGGCAAGCGCCATGGCGAGATCGTCCGAGAGGGCCTCGATCCGGCTGACCTTGATGTGGGCCGCCGGCTGGACCTCGTACTGGGTGACGACGGGCCCCGCGTTGCGTCCGACGATCCGGGCCGGGATGTCGAAGCTCTGGAGCTTGCGGACGATGATCTCCTCGTTGCGCGCGTGGAGCACGTCCTGGTTGCCGGAGGCGACGGCGCTGATCGGCTCGCCCGGATCGAGCAGCGCGTGGGGCGGCAGCGTCCACTCGATAGGCGCGCGTGTGGGCGGCGTGTCCGCCCCGTCCGTGACGTCACCCGGATCGCGACGAGGACGCTCGGCCGGCACGCGCGCGAGCCCCGGATCGGCGAGCGCCGAACCCGCCGCGCGCAACGGGGCGATGGTGGCCGACGCGGGCCCCATCGTGGGCATCGCGACCGGGATGTCGTTCATCCCGTCGTCCGAGCCCCAGACGCCGGTCTGGCCAGGGGCGTCCACGGCCGGGATCCGGGCGCCCCGGCCTCGACGGCCGCCTTCCGACGGGGCCGGCCCGGTTGCCACGTCCACGACGCGTTGCCCGTTGGCGCTCTTGCCATTAGCCTTCGGGGTCGACCCCTCCGTCTTCACGGCCTTGATCGTCCGGTCCTGGAGCGTGGTCCCGGCCGCCTTTGCGAGGTTCGTGGCTGGCGCCAGCATGGCCCGCAACGGTTGGTCGAAGGCGATCAGCAGGCCCGCGAGCAGCAGGACGGTCAGCACCACGAACGCACCCGGGCCTGTCAAGAGCGGTGCCAGGAGGTCCGCCAGGAACCGCCCGATGCGTCCGCCGGTCCAGCGATTGACGTCGATCAGCTGGAGCATGCCCACGAACCCCACGTAGGCGAGGCCGATGCCCAGCAGCGTGCGTCCCCAGGGCGCGCCCTTCTCCTTGCCGGGACCCCATTCGAGGTACCAGCCGGCAACGAGCAGCACGAACGGCAGCAGCCAGCGCCCGGATCCCACGAACGGGGCGGCGGTGTCGCGCCACCAGTCCGTGAGGCTCCCCTTGCCCGGCAGCGTCAGGGCGATCAGCGTCACGGCGCCCAGGCCCAGCAGGAACAGGCCAACCAGCGACCGGACCACATCCGAGGACAGCCCGAGCGACAGCCGCGGCAGCGGCAGACCACGACGCCTGGCCGTCGACCGCGACCGGGATGACGGGGCCCGGGTCGGTCGCCGCGCCGGCGCGGAGCGCGACGTCGGGCGTCGCTGCTTCGCCATCCGCTAGACCTCGACCACGACGGGGAAGACCATCGGCCGGCGCTTGGTCTGCTCGTAGAGGAACCGGGAGACGCCGCCCTTGATCTGCTCCTTGAGCAGCGCGATCTCGGAGATCCGGTCGCCGGGGGTCTCCACCGCCTCGCGGATCCGGCGGATCGCCTCCTCGATCAGCGGGTCGTCCTCGTTCCCGTGGACGAACCCGCGGGTGATGATCTCCGGCCGGCCGACCATCTTGTTGGTCTGCTTGTCGATCTGGACCACGACCATGAACATGCCGTCGTTGGCGAGCGCACGGCGGTCCCGCAGGACGACGTCCCCCACCTCGCCCACCGACAGGCCGTCCACGTAGACATACCCCGCGGCGACGGGCTGGCCCCGGCGCGCGGACCCGTCCGCGAAGATCTCGATCGGCGTCCCGTTCTCGATGATGAACACGTTCTCGGGCTCCACGCCCGTCTCGATCGCCAGGCGCCCGTGCTGCACCTGCATCCGGAACTCGCCGTGCATGGGGATGAAGTACCGGGGCTTGGTGAGCCCCAGCATGAGCTTGAGCTCCTCCTGGCTGGCGTGGCCCGAGACGTGCGCGTGCTTGATCGTGTGGTAGTAGACGTTGGCACCCGCCTTGAACAGGTTGTCGATGGTCCGGGCCACGTATTCCTCGTTGCCCGGGATGGGGCTCGCGGACACGATGACCGTGTCGCCCTGCTGGATCTCCACGAACCGGTGGTCCCGGTTGGCCATCCGCGCGAGTCCCGACATCGGCTCACCCTGCGCCCCGGTCGTCGCGATCACGGTCCGATGGGCCGGGTGATCGCCGATCTTGTCCTTGGCCAGGAACTGCGACGGCTCGAAGTTGAGATAGCCGAGGTCCGACGCGATCCGGGTGTTCTGCTCCATCGACCGGCCGACCACGGCCACCTGCCGGTTGAACGTCTTGGCGGCGTCGAACACCTGCTGGATGCGGGCGATGTTGGATGCGAAGGTGGCGACGATGACCCGCCCCTCGAGGCCCTCCATGATCTCGCGGAAGGCCTCGCCCACCGTGCGCTCGGACGGCGTGTAGCCCGGGTTCTCGGCCCGCGTCGAGTCCGACAGGAGGCAGATCACGCCCTCCTGGCCCATGCGCGCGATGGTGGCGAACTCGGACGGCTTGCCGTCAACGGGGGTGTGGTCGAACTTGAAGTCCCCCGTGGTGACCACGACCCCGACCGGGGTCCGCAGGGCAAGGCCCATGGCGTCGGGGATCGAATGGCCGACCCGGAACGGGATGACGTCGAACGGGCCGATCGTGATCTCATCGCCCGGATCGAGCGCGAGGATCGGGTTGGCGTGGAGCTTGTGCTCCTTGACCTTGTTGCCCAGCAGGCCGCGGGCGAGGGTGCTCGCGTACACCGGCACGCCGGGGAACTCCGGGAGCACGTAGGGCAGGCCGCCGACGTGGTCCTCGTGGGCGTGGGTGATCAGGAACGCCCGGACCTTGGCGCGGTTCTCCTTGAGATAGGTCACGTCGGGGACGACGAGGTCGATGCCGAACATCTCCTCGTCGGGGAACATGAGCCCGCAGTCGATCACGACGATGTCGTCGCCGTACTCCACGACGTAGCAGTTCTTGCCGATCTCGCCCACACCTCCGAGCGGGATGATGCGGAGCGGGATGTTGGGGTCGGCCATGGGGTCTCTCGTTCCTGGCTAGAAGAGGGTGAGCTGGGACGCATCGTCGGCCGCGGGGTCGGCGGCGCTGGGCGACGGGGTGGGGGCCGGCGGCGGGTCGGCGGGACCGGGGGTCGGCGGCGGGTCGTCGGGACCCGGGTCGGAGGATGGCGGGGCGGCTTCCCCGACCGCGGAGGCCGGGTCGGCACGACGTTCGCGGGCATCGAGCAGGACGGTCGGAACCCGGGCCATGTCCTCGAAGCTCTCGCGCTCGATGGCCGCGGTTCGCAGCGCCGCGGCGGGGTGGTACATCGCGAACACGAGGGCGTTCCGGGCGCCGGTGGCGGGGTCCACCGGGGCCGTCGTGCCGTGGACCTGCCCGATCCGGGCGCCGGGCATGAACGCGCCCATCGAGTACCGGCCCAGGGTCACGACCACGGCGGGATCGAGCACCTCCAGCTGCCGGCGGAGGAACCCGGCGCAGGCCGCGATCTCGTCCGGTTGCGGGTCCCGGTTGTCCGGCGGGCGGCACTTCACGACGTTGGTGATGAACACGTCCTCCCGGCGCCAGCCGACGTGCGCGCAGGAGACGAACGAGCAGCGCGCCGGCACGGCCCACGAACGGGCGCCCCTCGCGGTCCTCGTTGAACCCCGGCCCCTCGCCGACGAACACGACCTCCGTGTCCGGATCGCCCTCGCCCGGGACAGCGCGGGTGCGCCCCTCGTGCAAGCGGCAGGCCGTGCAGTCCCGGACCTCGTTCGCGATCAGCTCGAGCGCCGCGCGGCGCTCGTCGCGGGTCACGCGGGCCGTCCCCCGGACGCTGCCAGCACGCCCCGCTCGGATCCCTTCCGCACCCAGCCACGCTCGACGAGGACCTCGGCGATCTCCACGGCGTTGGAGGCCGCGCCCTTGCGCAGGTTGTCCGAGACCACCCAGAAGGCCAGGCCGCGGTTGCCGTCGATCGACGGGTCCTGGCGGACGCGGCCGACGAAGACCTGGTCCGAGCCCGCCGACTCCGTCGCGAGCGGGTAGACGTTGTTGGCTGGATCGTCCTGGACCACCACGCCGGTGACGGCCGCGAACAGCTCCCGGGCCTCCTCGGGCGTGATCGGGTCCCGCGTCTCCACGTGGACCGCCTCCGAGTGGCCGATGAACACCGGCACCCGGACGGCCGTGCACGAGACGCGCAGGTCCGGCAGGTGCAGGATCTTGCGGCTCTCGGTCACGACCTTCCACTCCTCCTTCGTGTACCCGTTGTCGAGGAACACGTCGATGTGGGGAAGGGCGTTGAACCCGATGACGTGGGGATACACGTTGGCGACCTTCGGGCGGCCCTCCGCGTGGGCCTTGATCTGCTCGTCAAGCTCCACGATCGCCTTCTGGCCGGTCCCTGCCACCGCCTGGTAGGTGTCCACCACCATGCGCTCGATGCCCACGGCGTCGCGCAGCGCCATCAGCGGCGGCATCAGCTGCATCGTGGAGCAGTTGGGGTTGGCGATGATGCCCTCGTGCCAGGCGAGGTCGTCCGGGTTGACCTGGCTGACCACGAGCGGCACCGACGGGTCCATCCGCCAGGCGCTGGAGTTGTCGACCACGACACAGCCGCGCTTCGCGGCCTCGGGGGCCAGCGCCTTCGAGGTCCCGCCACCGGCGCTGAAGATCGCGATGTCGATCCCCTCGAACGCGTCGGGGGTGGCCAGCTCCACGGTGATCGCGTCGCCGTTCACGGTCATCACCGTGCCGGCCGAGCGCTCGGAGGCCAGCAGGCGCAGCTCCGTGTACGGGAACCGCTTCTCGGCGAGAACGGCGACCATGGTCCGGCCGACGGCGCCGGTGGCGCCGACGACGGCGACGGTGAGCTTGTCTGGGAGGCTTCCGGGCACGGTCCGACCTGCTAGCGAGGAGTTGTCGGGCACGGCGCGGAGTATACCAGCGGGCCTCCCCCGCCCTCCCACGGGCCGCAGCGACCGCGCACGGAAGACCCAAGGTGGGTCGGGGACGGAACCTGGAGCGGCGGCGCATCGCCGCCTCGACGCGGGCCCAACGGGGTGGGGATCAGTCCCGCTCCATCCAGCGCTCGGGATGGATCAGCGGGCCAAACCCGTAACGCGCATAGAAGGACCCGGCGTCGTTGGTCGCGAGGACCATCCGCCGCAGGCCCTGCAGACGGGGGTCCGCGACGATCGCGGCCATCAGCCGGCTGCCGACGCCCGCCGAACGCCATGCCTCGTCGACGAACACGTCGCACACCCAGGCGAAGGTCGCCTCGTCGGTGACGACGCGCGCGAACCCGACCTGGCGATCGCCGGCCAGGGCCGAGAAGCACAGGGAGCCGCGGAGCGAGGCCTCGACCCGCGCCCGGGACCGGCCCATCGCCCAGTAGGCGCGCTCGGACAGGGCGGGATGCAGCCAGCCGAGGTCGACATCCGCGGGATCGATGCTGATCCGGAGGCCGTCCGACGGGACGACCTCCGCATCGCGGGTCATCCGGCTACTTCGCCAGATGCCGCTGCATCGCCGCCTTGCGGGACAGGTTGACGCGGCCCTGGCGGTCGATCTCGGTGACCACCACCATGACCTCGTCGCCGACGGACACGACGTCCTCGACGGACGGCACGTGGTAGTCGGCGAGCTCGCCGATCCGGATCAGGCCTTCCTTGCCGGGCAGGATCTCCACGAAGCAGCCGAAGGTCATCAGCCGGGTGACCTTGCCCAGGTACAGGGCGCCGATCTCGACCTCGCGGGTGAGGCTCTCGATCCAGGTGATCGCCTTGCGCGAGTTCTCGCCGGAGACGGCCGCGATCTCCACGGTGCCGTCGTCCTCGACGTTGATCTCGGTCTCGGTCTCCTCCTGGATCTTGCGGATCATCGATCCACCCTTGCCGATGATCTCGCGGATCTTCTCGGGGTTGATCTTGATCGTGATGATCCGCGGGGCGAAGTCGGACATCTCCTCGCGAGCCGAGGGGAGGACCGCGGTCATCTTGTCAAGGATGAACAGGCGGGCCGCCAGGGCCTGCTTGAGACCCTCACGGATGACCCGCTCGTCGATGCCCTTGACCTTGATGTCCATCTGGAGAGCCGTGATGCCCTCCGTGGTGCCGGTCACCTTGAAGTCCATGTCGCCGATCGAGTCCTCCTTGCCGAGGATGTCGGTCAGCACCACGAAGTTGCCGGTATCGGCGTCGAGCACGAGGCCCATCGCCGCGCCGGCCACCGGGGCCTTGATCGGCACGCCGGCATCCATGAGGGCGAGGGTCGAGCCGCAGGTCGAGGCCATGGACGTCGAGCCGTTGCCGGCGACCACCTCGGACACGAGGCGGATGACGTACGGGAACTCGTCGTGCGACGGGAGGACCGGCAGCAGCGCCCGGCCGGCCAGGTTGCCGTGGCCGATGTCGCGCCGGCTGGGGCCGCGCATGGGCTTGTTCTCGCCCGTGCTGTACGGCGGGAAGTTGTAGTGGTGGAGGTACCGCTTCTCGGTCTCGGGGCTGATGGTGTCGATCCGCTGGACGTCCGAGGACGCCCCCAGGGTGGCGACGGTCAGCGCCTGCGTCTGGCCACGGGTGAACAGGCCCGAGCCGTGGGCGCGCGGCAGCAGGCCGACCTCGACCGAGATCGGGCGGATCTCGTCGGTGGCACGGCCGTCCATCCGGAGCCCCTCGGCGAGGACGAGCCCGCGGACGGTCTTCTTGTTGACGAGGTTGAACAGGCTCTTGCTCACGCGCGCGCTGCGACGCGCCGCCTCCAGCATGGCAGCCGCCTTCGCGGCATCCCCGCGGGTGGCCCGGACGGCATCCGCGATGCCGGCCTTGAGCGTCTCGAGGCGGCCCGGCAGCTCGTTGCCGAACCAGATCAGCAGGTTCGCGGTCGCCTCCGCGTCCGGAAGGGCGCGGTGGTTCTCGGACAGCTCGACCCCGAAGAACTTGGCCAGGGTGCCCAGCTTGTAGTTCTCGAGATCCGGGTAGCCCTCGCGGGCGATCACCAGCGTGTCCAGGTAGCGGCCCTGCTCCACGCGGGTGCCGTCGCCGAGAGCCTCCTCGATGAACCCGATGTCAAACCCGACGGAGTGGCCGACGAACGGCGCATCGCCCACGAAGTCGAGCGCCTTGCGGGCGGCCTCGGCCGGGGTCGGGGCGCCCTTCACGTCCTTGTCCGTGATGCCGTGCATCTGGTTGCCCACGATCGGCCGGCCCGGGTTGACGAGGGTGGACCAGCGGTCGGTGATCTTGCCGCCCTTGACCCGCACCGCGGCGACCTCGACCAGGTCCGCCATCTTGGGGTCCGTGCCCGTGGTCTCGACGTCCACCACGACGAACTCGCCGCCCGCCTTCGCCAGGTCGGCGAAGTTGAGCACGGAGCTGGTCGCCGGCTCGATGTAGGGCAGGCGCTTGGGCTTGCCGACGAGCTCCCGGAGCTTCTCCTGGATGTCGATCAGCGGCTGCAGGGCCCGGTGGCCGAACAGGATGGCCTCGGCCATCACGTCCTCGGGCAGGATCTTGACGCCCGCCTCGACCATCATGATCGCGTCGCGCGTGCCGGAGACGATCAGGTCGAGCGCCGAGTCGGCCAGCTGCGGGTAGGTGGGGTTGAGGACGAACTCGCCGTCGATGTAGCCGACGCGGACCGCGCCGACCGGACCCTGGAACGGGATCTCGCTGATCGTGAGCGCCGCGGACGCGGCGATCGTGCCCAGGATGTCCGGGTCGTTCTCGTGGTCCGTCGAGAGGACGGTGATCACGAGCTGGATATCGTCCTTGTAGCCCTCGGGGAACAGGGGGCGGATGGGGCGGTCCGTGAGGCGCGCCGCGAGCGTCGCTGCCTCGGACGCGCGGCCCTCGCGCTTGATGAAGCCGCCGGGGATCTTGCCCGCGGCGTACATGCGCTCCTCGAAGTCGACCGTCAGCGGGAAGAAGTCGAGGCCGGGGCGCGGCTCGGACCGGTTCGCGGTCCCGAGGACCATGGAGTCGCCGTAGCGCAGGGTGACGGCGCCGCCGGCGAGCCCGGCAAGCTTGCCGGTTTCCAGCGTGAGCGTGCGATCGCCGAACTCGATCTCGAGCGTGGTGGGAGTGGGCACAGGTGAACGACCTCCTTGGTCGAGCGTGTGAGGATGCCTTGCGGCGGGTGGGGCCGGGTTGTCGCGAGGGACCGGGCGCCGGATGCGTACGACCCCGGGACAACGGCCCGGGGTCGGGATGCGGCTGGTCCTAGCGGCGAAGTCCGAGCGAGCCGATCACGGCTCGATAGCGAGCGGGGTCCTTCTTCACCAGGTAGGCGAGAAGGCGCCGGCGCTGTCCCACGAGCTTGAGGAGGCCGCGGCGCGAATGGTTGTCCTTCGGGAAGCGGCGGAGGTGCTCCGTCAGGTCCCGGATCCGCTCCGTCAGGAGCGCGATCTGGACCTCGGGCGAACCCGTGTCGCCGTCCTTGACGGCGTACTCGGTGATGACCTCTTGCTTCTTCTCCCGCGCGAGCGGCACTCGATCCTCCGACACGAACGATGGCGTGACTACACAACTTGTTCTTCGACCCGCGGAGGATAGCAGGCGCTTCCATGTTCCGCCACCAGCCCGGGGGCACGTCGCGGGTGGCCGGCCTCAACCGCTGCCGAGCGCCGGCGGCGTCCACGGCGATGTCCCCGCCGCTCCCCGTCGCACCACGACCCACGCGTCGCCGTCAACCGTCAGTCCACGCGCCCACCTCGCCGTCCGGCCAGGTGACCCGGACGTCGGCTCGTTGCGACGGCCCCAGCCCCACATGCAGCGGCCCGAGACGCCCACCGATGTGCCCGCCGCCCACGACGATCTCGTGGCTCACCACCGACTCCCCCACCCGGACATCGACCACGGCCCCGATCGCGTCCCGATTGGGACCTGCCTGCTCCAGGCGGATCCCAAGCCAGTGGCCCATCGCGACCGGACCGGTCCCGTCACCCGGCGCCCACGTTGCGCCACACGCGCACGGGTGCGCCCAGGTACACCTCCACGAGGTCCGGCAGGCCATCGAGGTTGAGATCGGCCAGGCTGGCGCCGCGGCCGCGGTCAAAGCCGGTGATCCCGGCGGCCTCGGCCGCCTCGACGAACGTCCCGTCGGGCTGGCCCAGGAACAGGTCGCTGGGGTCCCGGCTCGCATACCCGGGATCCGCGCTCACGTTGCCCTTGGTGACGAGGAGGTCGAGGAACCCGTCGTTGTTGACGTCGTCGAACTCCGGGTGCCACGCGGTCGAGGGCAGGACGTCGCCGCCGCTGCTCGGGGTGGCCGCGTTGACCCCGCGCTTGAGGGCGATGTCCCGGTACATGGGCTGTGCCGGGCCGGACAACAGCGTCTGCAGCTTGTTGTCACCCTGGCTGGTCAGGTACACCTCGGGCATCCCGTCGCCGGTGAGATCCTGGCTGGCGATCCCCATGCCCCAGATCTGCATGCTGACCCAGCCGTCGTCGGCCGTGTACGGGCGCGGTGCCGCGCCGGGCTCGATCCGCCACAGCTGGTCCGAGCCATCGCTGTAGTAGTGGCGGTCGTTGGTGACCCGCAGGTCGCGGCGGCCGGACCCGTCCCAGTCGCTGAACAGCATCGACAGGGTGCAGTACCCGGGCGTCAGGGCGATGGGCGCCCCGTAGCCCGTTGCCGACGCGGGCCGGTAGAGGGCGTTGTCCTCGCAGTGCCAGGTGGGCTGGAGGGCACCATCGACCGTCACGTAGTGGCCGACGCCAGCGTCGGCAGGGCAGCGTCGCCCTCCCACGTGGCCGAGAACGCCGTCGTCCAGGCGTCCTGGCCGGCGAAGCCCCAGGCTTCGTTCGCGCGCTCGAAGCCGCAGCCACCGGTGCCACGCAGCAGGACCGGCTCGCCGACCCGGAGCACCGCGAGGTCGATGATCCCGTCGCCGTCGATGTCGAGCGGGTAGGCGCCGGTGACGCCGGCGAGATCGGTGGCCTCGCCGGGCACGCGCGTGAACCGCAGCGCCCCACCCACCTGGCTGTCGTTGCGGAACAGCGCGGCGGGATGCTCGCCCCCAGCGAGGTACAGGTCGGGCCTTGCCGTCGGCGTCGCAGTCGAGGGCGGCCACCCCGCCACCGGTGGAGAAGGTCGGCCCGCCGTCATAGGTGTGCTCGATGCCGGCGTCGCCGGTTTCCTCGACGAAGCGCGGCGGACCGAGGGCCGTCACCGGCGTCGTGGCGCCGCCCAGCGTGCCGGTCGCCACCAGGCCCGTCGCGGCGACCCCGACCACGACCAGGATCGCCAGGACCGCGACCCACGCTGCCCGGCCGGCGGCCACCGGCCGCCGGTGCCGCGGGCCTGTCGCTCACGAGCCTCCCATTCCCGCGTAGTACCGCTGCGCGAGTGCCCAGGCGCCCTTGCCGCAGATCGCCCCGATCTCGCGGCCCGCGAAGTCGTCGGCCTGGATGTGGATGCCGCCCCACAGCCGTGACCGGCCGGCCTGGTCGGACGCGTCGTAGTAGGTCGCCCACTCGAGCCGGATGTCGGTCGTCGGCCCCTGCTCGAACTTGAGCGAGCCCGCCTTGATCGTGTAGCCCGACACCCCGCCCGGGAAGTACTCGCTTCCGGTGAATGCCGTGAGCACCTCGGCGCCGGCCCGGCTGAACGTGCTGTGCCCCGAGATGTACCCGGGAACGAGGGCGTCACGAACGTCGGCAGCTGGTACGGGACCCAGTCACCGGCCAGGATCCAGCCCACCCCGCCGAGCTCTGTCTTCGGGTCCGCAGGGGTTCCCGTCCACGCGTGCACGGCGATCTCGCCCTCGTGCCCGGCGAGCGCGGCGTGCCGCCCGCCCGGCGCCGTCGTCTCGGGGGTGATGAGCTCGATCAGGTCCGGGATCAGCGGCAGCCCCTCCGGGTCGTACGAGGGCAGCGACGGGTCGCTCGACTGACCGAGGCCACCCATGTACCGGATCATCGAGATCGGGCGGATGCTGTCGTAGTGGCCCTTGAGCCCCCAGGCGGTGATGGCGGCGTCGTGGACCGCGCCGTTGAGGGCGAGGTAGAGCTTGACGTCCCACTCCAGCCGGCCGACGCGGCGCGCCCGTGCCCCCGATCCGGAGATCGGGGTCGAGCTCGTCGGACACGAAGTTGGCCAGCACGTTCCAGTGACCGGGTGGCGTCTCCGAGCTGGGGCCGTCGGCCCAGAACTCGGCCATCACCCGCCCGAAGTCCGCCTCGAGCACGATGTCGGGCGGGTACGGCTCACCGGTCACCGGGTTGACGGGGTGCCCGGCGCCGTCGTTGGTGCCGAGGTCGCTGCCGCCCATCACGGCGGGCGAGATGTCGATCGTCGCGCCGTCCGTCGGGTCGAGCAGGCTGCTGAGCTGGAGGACCTCGACGGCCTGGTCGCGATACGCCTGGTCGGTCGCGGGGTCACCCAGGCGGGGCGGCGGCCCGGGATCGATCGGCGTGCCCGCCCCGCTGTCCGCCGGGAGCGCGAAGCCGGTCACGTGACCCCAGTGGGGGCCCGACGGCCTGCTGGACGCCGTTGGTCACCGGGATCCCGTTCTGCGAGATCATGTGCTCGATCTGGAGCGGCTGCCAGCGGTTGGGATCCACGAGCGTCGTGCCCGATCCGGCGACCACGAGCGGCGGGTTCACCGGCGCGTAGCCGACCGGCGCGTAGCCACCGTCCTCGTTCGATCCATCCGTCTTGCCATAGGCGATCACGACCTCGGCGATGCGGTTGCCCAGCGCCGCCGGGGAGTCGCCCTCGGTGATGGTGACGTCCACCGGGTAGCACATCGCGTCCATCAGGTCGGCGAACTCGCTCAGCGAGTCGGCGCCGCCCGTTGCCTTGATGTAGCGCTCATTGAGCAGGCGATACGCGGCGTAGGACATCGCCTCGGCACGGGCCGCATCGACATCGTCGGCATGGAGCTTCTCGGTGACCAGGTAGCCCCGCGCGGTGGGATCGTAGGCGGCCCACGCATCCCACATCGCGACCGACGTGTGGAACAGGTTTCGGGCGTGGACGGTCGGGGCGGGCAGCGCCCGCCGGATGGCGTCCAGCAGGACCTCGTCCCAGCGGCGGGCGACGGACCACGTCGGGTGCTCGGCGATCGGCGGGCAGGTGGGCGCCGTGACCCACGGACGCGTCACCAGCAGCGCAGCGACCCCGCCAACCACCAGGACCGCGGCGACGGCCACCCCGGCGATCATCACGGCGGGTCGACGCCGCCGCGACGGCGCCGGTCGAACCGGCTCGTCGGCCGGTGCCCCTTGGGCCGGGCTTCCGGCCGCGACCTCGGCCGTCGTCTCGCCCGTCGGCATCGTGGTCCCGTCCTGGCCGGGGCTCTTCGTCGCGTCACCGTTGCTCACGCCTTCGCCCTCCTCTGGCACCCGGCGTTGGCCGCCGCGGACGGCAGCCCGTCTGCGGCCGCTCCAGCCTCGTCATGCTACTCCGCTGGCCCATCCGTCCCGCCGTGGATCATGAGCCGGCCGCCGCGAACAGGCGCTCGATCACCCGCACGCCCGCCACGGCATCCGCCGCCGGGACCGCGGGCGCCACGCCATCGAGGACGGTCGCGGCGAATGCGTCCACCTCGCAGGCGTACGGGTCGGACGGTCCGAACACCAGCGTCTCGGTCTCGGGGGCCACGGGCGGATCACCGCCCGCCGTGACGAACACCCGGGTCGGTCGGTCCGGCGGGATGTTGAACGGGATCTCGATGCTGATCCGGCCTGCCGACCCGTAGACATGGACCCGCTGGTCGGGCTCCACGCGAGTGGAGCAGGTGAAGCTGGCCCGGCCGGAGCCAAAGGCCATGAGCGCCGTGGTCAGGACGTCCACCCCGGACACCGGGTCCCGCGCCAGGGAGGCGGCGACGGTGTCGGGCTCGGCATCGAACAGCCAGCGCGACAGGCTCACCGAGTAGCACCCGATATCCCACAGCGCCCCACCACCGAAGGCGAGGATGTTCCGGATGTTCGCCGGGTCGTCATTGAAGTACGAGAACCACGAGTCGACCGCGGCGAGCTGGCCGATCCGCCCCGACGCGACCAGGTCGCGCACGGCAAGCCAGGTCGGGTGATGGCGATACATGAACGCCTCGGCCAGCACCCGCCCGGCCCGGCTGGCGGCATCGACCATCGCCTCGGCGTCCGCGACCGTCAGCGCGAGCGGCTTCTCGCACAGCACATGCTTGCCCGCCTCGAGCGCCCGGAGCGTCCACTCGGCGTGCAGGTGGTTGGGCAGCGGGATGTAGATCGCGTCCACGCCGGGATCCGCCAGGAGTGCCTCGTAGGACCCGTGGGCGACGGGGATCTCGAGCCGGTCGGCCACCGCGCGCGCCCGTCCGGCATCGCGCGACGCGATCGCGGCCACCTCGGCGCGCGCGGCCCGGCGCATCCCCGGGATCACGTTCCCGGTCGCGATGTCCGCTGTCGACAGGACCCCCCAACGAAGCCGATCCATGAGTTCCTCCGCCGCTGGTCTTGACAGCCGTGGGGCTCACGCGTCAGTCTGGCACATATTTGAACGGGAGGAACACAAACCCTGTGACTCACCGGCGGCTCGACCTCGGGCAACGCAGCGAGACGGTTCGGCGAGCGAACCTGAGCTCGATCGTCCGCGTCCTGCACAACGATGGCCCGCAGTCGAGATCGGACCTCGTCGGGCACACCGGCCTGACGCGCAGCGCCATCCGCGCGCTGGTCGGCGAGCTGACCAGCGCCGGGGTTGCGATCGAGGATCCGGGCGTGGCCAATGGCCGGCCCGGTCGTCCCTCGCCAGAGGTCCGCCTCGTCCCCGATGCCGTCGTGGCCGTCGCGTTCTCGATCCTGGTCGACTCGCTCTCCGTGGCGGTCGTGGGCCTGGGCGGCGCGATGCTCGCCGAGGCCCGCACGGACCGCCCGCGGGGCCACAGCTCCCCGGAGGAGGTTGCCGACGATCTCGTGGCGCTGCTCCGGCACCTGCCCGGCGGCCCGCCGCCCGTCGACCGCGTCGCCGGCGTTGGCGTGGCCGTGGCCGCCGTCGTCCGACGATCCGATGGGATGGTCGAGATGGCGCCCAACCTGGGCTGGCGTGGCGTGCCCCTCGCACGGCTGGTGGCCGGGCGCCTGGGCTGGTCCGTGCCCGTGCTTGTGGGCAACGAGTCCGACTTGGGAATGCTGGCCGAGGTCCGCCGCGGCGCCGCGATCGGTATCGATGACCTCATCTACCTCCACGGCGAGGTGGGCGTCGGTGCCGGCATCTACGCCGGCGGCCGACCCCTCACGGGCGCCGCCGGCTACGCGGGCGAGCTTGGCCACTTCCCGATCGAGGCCGAGGGAGCGCGGTGCCGTTGCGGCTCTCGGGGCTGCTGGGAGACGGTCGTCGGCACCGAGGCCCTGCTCGTGCGCGCGGGACGACCCGCGGATTCGGGCGACGATGGCGTCGAGGAGCTCTTCAGCGATGCCGCCGCCGGCGATCGCGTCGTGCTCGGAGCGATCGAGGAGACCGGCCGCCGGCTCGGGATCGGGCTGGCCGGCTTCGTCAACGTGTTCAACCCGCGGCTCGTGGTCCTCGGCGGCCTGTTCGGCCGCCTCGAGCCATTCGCCCACGCCGCGATCGTGAGCGGGCTCGATGAGCGTGCCCTGCCCGCAAGCCGCGCCATGGTGCGCGTGGTGCCTGCAGCCCTGCGCGAGGAAGCGACCCTGCTCGGCGCGGCCGAGCTCGCCCTCGAGGGCTTCCTGGATGATCCATCGGCATGGCTCGCCCCAAGCGAGGCTGTCGGCGAGCTTGCGACGGCATGAGACCGTCGCCCGTCATCCTGACTCGTGGCTGCCAGTCCCCGCTCGGGGTCGGGCGTGATGAAAGGAGCGATCGAACGCTGTAGCCTGTCCGGGAACCGTCCACATCGCGTGACCATTCTGGCTCCCGCCGTCGAGCCGACGCCGGGGGACCCCTGGAGGAGAGCACACGCATGAATCTGCGCAAGATTGCGGCCCTGCTGGGCGCCTCGGCGGTCTTCGTCGCGGCCTGTGGCAGCGGAGCGGCAACGACCGCTCCCACGACCGCTCCCACGACCGCTCCCACCGTAGCCCCGACCGAGGCCATGACCGAGGCGCCCAGCGCCCAGGCCGGCTGCGTCGTCGGTGTGTCCTGGAACAACTACCAGGAGGAGCGCTGGGCCCACTGGGACGAGCCCGCCCTCAAGGACGCCATCGCGGCCGGCGGCGGCTCGTACATCTCGAACGACGCCAAGTCGTCGGCTGAGGCCCAGGCATCCAACGTCGAGAACCTGATCGCACAGGGCGCCAACGTCCTGGTGATCCTCGCCCAGGACGGCACCGCCATCAAGCCGTCCGTTGCCAACGCGATCGCCAACGGCGTCCCCGTCATCGCCTACGACCGCCTGATCGAGGATCCGGCGGCCCTGTACATCACCTTTGACAACAAGCTGGTCGGCAAGATGCAGGCGGAGGCTGTCCTGGCCGTCGTGTCCGAGGGCAACTTCGCGGTCATCAAGGGCAACTCGGCCGACGCCAACGCGGACTTCCTCCGCGCGGGCATGGTCGAGGCCGGCATCCCGGCCGTCGGCGAGACGGATCCCACGGGCAAGATCAAGATCGTGGGTGAGACGTACACCGACAACTGGGACCCGGCCAACGCCCAGACCGAGATGGAGCAGATCCTGTCCGCAAACGACAACAAGGTCGATGCGGTGCTGTCGGAGAACGACGGCATGGCCGGAGGCGTCGTCGCGGCGCTTGAGGCCCAGGGCATGGCGGGGACGGTTCCCGTGTCCGGCCAGGACGGCGACAAGGCCGCCCTCAACCGCGTGGCGCTCGGCACCCAGACGGTCTCCGTCTGGAAGGACGCCCGGGAGCTGGGCAAGGCCGCCGGCGAGGCGGCAATCGCCCTGTGTGCCAACCCCGACATCAAGTCCGTCCCCGGCGTCGTGCAGTTCATGAGCCCGGGCAACAACGACATGACCTCGATCTTCCTGACCCCGATCCCGATCAAGCAGGACAACCTGAATGTCGTGGTCGACGCCGGCTGGATCGACAAGGCCTCGCTCTGCCAGGGCGTGACCGACACCGCGGCCGTCCCCGCCTGCCAGTAGGCGAGACGCCGCACTGACCCACTCGCGCCCTGCGCCGCGATCGCGACGCAGGGCGCGTCTCGCATCCGCCGTCCTCCACGAGGGAGCTGATGTCCGACACGAAATCGCCGAACGCCACCCGGCAGCCTGGGGGCCGATCCGTCCGGTCGACCATCGCCGCGATCGAGGTCGACACGCGCCTCATCGGCATGGTGGTGGCCCTCGCGGGCATCTGGGTGTTCTTCAACGTCCTGTCCGGCGGCAACTTCATCACGCCGCGCAACCTCTGGAACCTGTCGGTCCAGAGCGCCTCGATCGCGATCATGGCCACGGGCATGGTGCTGATCATCGTGTCCCGCAACATCGACCTCTCCGTGGGCTCGATGCTGGGCTTCCTGGGCTACGCGATGGCGATGCTCCAGGCGGTGTGGATCCCCAACGCGCTCGGCCTGGGCTTCGACCAGCCGTACACCTGGGTCGTCACGATCCTGTTCGGGATCGTCCTGGGGGCCATGGCGGGCGGCATCCAGGGTCTCCTGGTCGCCTACGCCGGCATCCCGTCGTTCATCGTCACCCTTGGCGGCCTCCTCGTCTGGCGCGGCTTGATCTTCCGGTTCCAGCAGGGTCAGACCATCGCCCCGCTGGACAGCACCTTCCGATTGCTGGGGGGCGGTGCGACCGGCTCCCTGGGCGACACGGCGAGCTGGGTCCTCGGCGCGCTCATGTGCGTCGGCATCATCTACACGCTCGTTGCCGGCCGGCGCCGGCGGCAGCGATACGACTTCCCGCTGCGCCCGATCTGGGCCGAGGCCCTGATCGGTGCCGTCGGCTGCGGCGCCGTGATGGCCGCCATCTGGGTCGCCAACAGCTACCTGTGGCCGGAGCAGCTCGCCAAGCAGGCCGGCTTTGACGTTCCGCCCGCGACCGGCGTCGCCTACCCCGTCGTCATCCTGATCGTCGTGGGCCTGGCGATCACGTATCTCGCCACGCGGCGCCGGTTCGGACGCTACGTCTACGCGATCGGCGGCAACCCCGATGCCGCGGAGCTGGGCGGCATCAACGTGCGGCGCACCATCCTGGGCACCTTCGCCCTGATGGGCATGCTCGCCGCGATCAGCGCCGCGGTGCAGACCGCGCGCCTCAACTCGGCAGTCACCAACCTGGGCGTGACCAACGAGCTCGACGTCATCTCCGCGGCCGTGATCGGCGGCACTTCCTTCGCGGGTGGCATCGGCACCATCCCGGGCGCCATCCTCGGCGCCGTGGTGATGCAATCGTTGCGCTCCGGCATGCTCCTGCTCAACGTGGACTCGCCCACCCAGGACGTGGTCGTCGGCATCGTCCTGATCGCCGCCGTCGGCTTCGATGCATTCCTGCGTCGCCGGGCTTCCTGAGGGTATCGAGATGGACCAGCGCAACGAGCCCGTGCCCCAGACACCGGCCGCTTCCGGACCAGGCGAACCGGCCGATCCGATGACCCCTCCGACTGCTCGAGGCTCCCCGGGGGGGCGTACCCCTCGTCGACCGCTCCGGGCCGCCCCTTGTCGAGATGCGCAATATCCGGGTCGCGTTCGGCGGCGTCCACGCCGTCGAGGACGTGTCCGTTGACCTCTACCCCGGCGAGGTCATGGGCCTGGTCGGCGGCAACGGCGCCGGCAAATCGACGCTCATCCGCGTGCTCTCCGGCGCCCACGTCGCGGACTCGGGCAAGATCCTGATCAACGGGGCCCCGGTCGAGATCCGGAACCCGCGCGATGCCAAGGCCTACGGCATCGAGACCATCTACCAGACGCTCGCGCTCGCCGACAACGTCGACGCGGCGGCCAACGTGTTCCTCGGGCGCGAGCGCCTCACCCGGATGGGCTCGCTCGACGACGCGGCGATGGAATCCGCCACCCGCAACGTGATGGGCCGGCTCAACCCGCGGTTCCACAACTTCAAGACGGCGGTGAAGTCGCTGTCGGGCGGCCAGCGCCAGTCCGTCGCGATCGCGAGGGCGGTCCACTTCAACGCCAAGATCCTGATCATGGACGAGCCCACCGCGGCGCTCGGGCCGGCCGAGACGGCCCAGGTCCGGGACCTCGTGATGCAGCTCAAGGCGGAGGGCATCGGGATCTTCCTGATCAGCCATGACATCCACGACGTGTTCGACCTCTCGGACCGGATCAGCGTCATGCTCCAGGGCCGCCTGGTGGGCACGGTGGACCGGGACAGGATCACCAAGGACCAGGTCCTGGCGATGATCATCATGGGCAAGCAGCCCGGCGAGGCATCGGAGCGGGAGATGGCCGAGCTCCTCGGCTGACCAGCAGCCGCCCAACGGGGCGAGCGGGCTCCCGCGACCACGGGGCGGGTCCCCGGGCGGTCGCGCCCGTGGCCGCCTCAGCCGGGGTGGTGGAACAACGGCGCCAGGGCCGGGTAGAGCGCCCGGTAGCGTGCGTGCGTCTCGGCATAGACCGGTGCATCGGGGCCGGGCTCCGCGACGAGCTCGGAGCGCACCAGGGCGTTCGCGGCCGCGTCCACGTCGGGGAACCAGCCGCCACCCACGGCGGCCAGCAGGGCGGCCCCGAACGCCGCGCCCTCGGTCGTTGCCGGCGTGGCGATCGCCGCCCCCAGCGCATCGGCCAGGATCTGCCGCCACACGGGACTCGCGAGGCCGCCACCGGAGGCGAGGATCGTCGAGGGCATCGGCATGCCCGCCGCCAGCATCAGGTCCAGCCCGTCCCGCAGGCCGAAGGCGACGCCCTCCAGCACGGCGCGGGTCAAGTGGCGGCGATCGTGCCCGAGGGTGAGACCCACGAACGCGCCGCGCGCCTGCGGGTCGGGGTGCGGGCAGCGTTCACCGGTCAGGTAGGGCAGGAACAGCAGGCCGTCGGCTCCCGGGGCGACCTCGGCGGCGGGCTCCACCAGGTCGGGGTAGGGGTCGCCGGGCGCCACGGCGTCCCGGAACCAGCGCAGGCTCCCCGCGGCCGACAGCATCACCGACATCAGGTGCCAGCGACCGGGCACCGCGTGACAGAACGCGTGAACGCGACCCGCCGGGTCGAAGATGGGCCGGTCCGTGGTCGCGAACACCACACCCGAGGTCCCCAGCGACAGGGCGACCTTGCCGGGCACCACGGCGCCCACGCCGACGGCGTTCGCCGCCTGGTCTCCCCCGCCGGCGACCACGGGAGTGCCCTCGCGCACGCCGGTCGCCGCCGCGGCGGCGCGGGTGACCGTCCCCGTCACGGCCGTCCCCTCGTGCGTCGCCGGCATCCAGGCCGGCTCGATCCGGAGGGCGCCGAGCATCTCCGCCGACCAGTCGCGCGCGGCGAGGTCGAACAGGATCGTCCCGGAGCCGCCGGCCTTGTCCATCGCGTGCTCGCCGGTCAGCTGCAGCCGGACGAAGTCCTTGGGCAGCAGGACATGCGCGACGCGCGCCCAGGCCGCGGGCTCGTGGTCCCGCACCCAGACGAGCTTGGGGGCCGTGAACCCGGTGAGGGCGTCGTTGCCGGTGATCTCCACCAGGCGCGCCGGACCCAGCGCGGCCCGGATCAGGTCACACTCGGCCGCCGTCCGCTGGTCGTTCCACAGGATAGCCGGACGGATCACCTCGCCTGCCGCATCGAGCAGCACCAGCCCATGCATCTGGCCGGTCAGGCCCACCGCAACGACATCCTGCCCGGTCACCCCGGCAGCGGCCAGCGCGCGCGGGATGGCCTCGATCGCCGCCTTCCACCAGAGGCCCGGATCCTGTTCGCTCCACTGCGGCTGTGGCTGCTCGAAGCCGTACTCCGACGCAGCCACGCTCAGGACATCGCCACCGCTCGCCGACGACGATCGCCTTGGTGGCGGTGGTCGAGACGTCGATCCCGAGGACGACGCCCATCGATCAGCCCCCGGCGGGCCGGTTCGCCGCCCAGACGCTCCGGTTGACGAGGTGCTCGAGCCGCTCCTGGCCGCCGGAGACCCGGGTCGGCTGGATCGAGCCGCTCGCGACGCGAGCCTCGAGGTCCGCCAGGCTCTCGCTCCCGTCGAGGATCGCGCGGCCCAAGGCGCCCTCCCAGCCCGCGTAGCGCGCCTCGCGGTTCGCGAGCAGCTCGCCTCGCTCCACGAGATCGGCCGCCGCCAGCAGGGCCTGGGCAAGCGCGTCCATGCCACCGATGTGGGCGTAGAACAGGTCGGTGCGGTCGGTGGACTGGCGGCGCAGCTTGGCGTCGAAGTTGAAGCCACCCGTGGTGAACCCGCCGGCCTTGAGGATCTCGTACAGCGGCATGACCAGGTCGTCCACGGAGTTCGGGAACTGGTCGGTGTCCCAGCCGTTCTGGGGATCGCCCCGGTTGGCGTCGATCGAGCCGAACATGCCGTTCGCCACGGCGTACGCGACCTCGTGGTGGAAGGAGTGACCGGCAAGCGTGGCGTGGTTGGCCTCGATGTTGGTCTTGAACTCGCCCTCCAGGCCGTGGCGGACGAGGAAGCCGTGCACGGTCGCGGTGTCGTAGTCGTACTGGTGCTTGGTGGGCTCCTGCGGCTTGGGCTCGATCAGCAGCTGGCCCTCGAAACCGATCTTTGCCTTGTGCTCCGCGACCAGGTGCAGGAACCGGGCGAGCTGGTCGCCCTCGCGCCGCAGGTCCGTGTTGAGCAGCGTGTCGTAGCCCTCACGTCCACCCCACAGGACGTAGTTGGTGCCGCCCAGCCGCTGGGTGACCTCGAGCATGTGCTTGACCTGCGCCGCCGCGTAGGCGAACACCTCGGGATCCGGGTTGGTCGCCGCGCCCGCCTGGTAGCGCGGGTGGGTGAACAGGTTGGCGGTGCCCCACAGGAGCTTGACGCCCGTGCGCTCCTGGTAGCCCGCTGCCTCGTCCGTCGAGGGCGTCGAGATTGTCCCGGAATTCGGCGAAGCTCGCGCCTTCCGGGGCCACGTCACGGTCGTGGAAGCAGTAGTACGGAACGCCCAGCTTGCCCAGGAACTCGAACACGACGGCGAGCCGCTCGCGTGCGGCACCCATCGGGTCTGCGAGCGGGTCCAGCCACGGGCGGTCCAGCGTGCCGGCGCCGAACATGTCGCGACCGTCCCAGGCAAAGGAGTGCCACAGGCAGGCGCCAATCCGGAGGTGCTCCTCCATCCGCTTGCCGAGGACCAGCCGATCCGGGTCATAGACCTTGAAGGCGAGCGGGTCCGTCGAGTCCAGTCCGCCGAACTGGATGCGGTCCGTCACCTCGGTGAAGAACGGCTCGGTCATTGCGCTTGCCTCCACGTTGCCGACGCCACGGCCGGCGCCAGGCGCCCGGTCCGCGGTGTTTGTTCGATGATATTACATACCCGCCGGGCAGGCTACCCCGGCGCGGTCAGCCGCCGGTGAACGCCACGCGTACCCACGGCGCGGGAGCCGTCGCCTCCAGCCTGACGCTGCCGTCCTCGATCACGGCGCGGTCCGGCGATCCGGCATGCACCGGACCGACCTCCACGGCATACGACCCCGCCGGTGGCAGCGCGACCGGGAGCGGGAAGCCGGAGCAGGCTGCCGGTCCCCTGTCCTGTCGCCCGCTCGACGGCCTGGCCCACGACGCAATGCGCACGGCCGAGCAGCGCGGCCGCCGTGGCGAGGTCGCCGGCCGTGATCGCGGCGCGGACGTCCGTGCTCCGGACGGGCCGGCCGTCGAGCTCGAACGGGGGCACGACGACCACCTCGAACCCGCGCTCGCCACCCAGGACGGCCAGCGTCTGCGGCGTCCCGGCCCGCTGGTACCCGAACGCTGCGTCCGGGGTCATCAGCAATCCGGCGACGGGGACCCGGTCCGTGATCATCTCGACGAACGCGCCGTACGTCGTCTCCCGCAGGCGCTGGTCAAAGTGCACGACGACGGTCGTGTCCACGCCGGCGGCAGCCAGGCGCTCGAGGCGCTCGTCAGGGTCGCACAGGAGCGGCGGCGCCGAGCCGGTGAGGATCTCGTCGGGGTGGTGGTCGAACGTGATCACGACCGGCCTGGCGCCGCGACGGCGAGCCTCGGTCGCAAGGTGGTCCAGCAGGTACGCGTGGCCCCGGTGGAGGCCGTCGAACACGCCGACCACGACGAACACGGGAACCTCGGAGCGGGGCAGGTGCTCGAGCCCGCGGGCGACGTGCATGCTCAGCCGACCTCCGCCGGCTCGATGGGCGCGCGCCGCGCGGGCCGGCCGCTCTCGGCGGCCCGCTCCGCGAGCACCTTGTGGGGGTGGAGCGCGCCCGCGACCGCCCGGCAGACGGCCGCGATCCGGCCGTCAGGCCCGACGGCGAGCACGAGCGGCGCGTCGCGCACCGCGAACGGCGCCTTGGGGGCGGTGATCAGGCCCTCACCCAGGCGCCGCACCTCGTCGAGCGTGATCTGCGCGTGCGGCAGGTCCTCGAGTCCGGCGTCGATCGGCCGCAACACCCGCTCGATCCCGGCCGGCCCGTCGGCCGCGTGCTCGCGCAACGACTCGAACGAGATCGCATCCTCGAGCCGGAAGCTGCCCGAGGCGGTCCGCACCAGCGCCCCGAGGTAGGCGCCGCTCCCGAGGGCCGCCCCGAGGTCCCGGGCAAGCGCCCGGATATAGGTGCCGGCCGAGCAGCTGACGTCCACGACCGCGACCGGCCGCGCCGGGTCCGATCCGTCCCACTCGAGGAGCGTGGCTTCATGGATCACCACGTCACGCGGCGCGAGCTCGACGTGCTCGCCGCGCCGGGCCAGCTGGTAGGCACGCCGCCCCTCGATCTGGACCGCCGAGTACACCGGCGGGACCTGGCTGGAGCGGTCCAGTGAAGTCGGCCAGCGCCCGCTCGACGGCCTCCCGGTCCAGGGCCGGCCCGTCGATCGGGGTCCGCTCGCCATCGATGTCGTCCGTGGTCGATGTGGCCCCGAAGCAGATCGTCGCCCGGTAGCGCTTGGTGCCCGTGAGGTGGTACTCGACCAGGCGCGTGGCCCTGCCCAGGAAGACGGGGAGCACCCCGGCGGCGAACGGATCCAGGGTGCCGCCATGTCCCACGCGGCGCGTGGACGACAGGCGCCGGACCAGCCCCACCACGTCGTGGGAGGTCGGACCGGAGGGCTTGGCGACGATGAGCACGCCGTCGAGGCCCCCGCGACGGTCCCGCGGGCTCAACGCCGGACCTCGGCGGCGAGGCGTTCCGCTACCTCGCGAACCGCGGTGACCGCGGCCTCGAGCGATAGCGGCACGGTGGCCCCCGCCGCGCGTGCGTGGCCGCCACCGCCCCACGTCCCGGTGAGCACCGTGGCATCGACCCCGCCCGGCTTGGTGCGGACGGAGAGCCTCGTCGTGCCGTCGTCCTGCTCCTTGAGCAGCATCGAGACCTCGGCCAGCTCCGCCTGGGCGAGCAGGTCGATGATCCCCTCGGAGTGGGCCGGCATGGACCCGGTCTGGTCGAGGTCGGCGGCGCGCAGCGTGGACCACACGACGCGCCGGTCGGGCGTGGTATCGAGGCGGTCCAGGACGCGCCCGAAGAGCCGCAGCTGGGCATCCGGCTTGGTGCGGTAGAGCCGGCGCGAGATGTCGGACAGCGGCGCCCCCGCCTCCATGAGCGCGGCCGAGACGGCGAGCGTCCGGGGCGTGGCATTCGGATGCGCGAAGGTCGCCGTGTCCATCACGATGCCGGCCATCAGGACCGCAGCCAGGGTCCCATCGCCCAGGTCGAGCGGCAGGCCGAGACGGACCGCGAGCAGCGCCACGAGCTCGCAGGTCGCCGCGGCTCCCGGGTCGATCCAGTCGGCGTCGTTGGTGGCCTCGTTCGACGCGTGGTGGTCCACGATCACCCTCGGCAGCGAGCCAAACAGGTCCGCGTGCCTCTGGGCCACGCCGCCGACGCGCTCGGCCGTGGCGCAGTCCGCGAGCACGAGCAGGTCGTAGGCCACGTCGGGATCGGGATCGGGATCCGTCAGGAACCGGTCCATTCCCGGCAGGAATGCGTACAGGGGCGGCACCGGATCCGTGGAGATGGCGGTCGCCCTGCCGCCCAGCGCCTCCACGATCAGGCACAGGCCCATCACCGCTCCGAGCGTGTCCGCGTCGGGGTGCTCGTGGGAGACCGCGAGCACGTTGCGCGCCCCGCGCAGGCGCGCGAGCGCCGCCGACGGGACGGCGTCGCGGGCAAGCAGCGAGAGGTCCACGGCCCGGCTCACGCGCGGTGGCTCCGCGGCGACCGGCGCGGCGACCCCGACGGCGGGCCTCCACGTCGGCTGGACCGGCCGCCGGGTCCACGACCGGGCGCCGGGCGGCGTCCCGTGGGGGCCGGCGGGATGGCGGGCAGACCCCCCTCGCCACCGGGCGAGCCGGTGGCCGCGTCCTCGACCGGCTCCGCGTCACCCTCGTGCGGCAGGCGCTTGACCGGTGTGGGAAGGGACTCGTTGATGGGCGCGATCTCGTCGGGATCCACGCCCTTCTCCAGCTCGTTGATCAGGTGCAGGATGCGGGTCCCCCGCGCCGCGGAGTCATCGAGGTGCACGTGCAGGTCCGGGATCCGCCGGATCCGCAGGCGCTTGCCCAGCTCGTGCCGGATGAACGGCATCGCCGCCCGGAGCGCGCGCAGCGTCTCGTCGCGGTCGCCCTTCTGGCCGATCACGCTGACCCACACCTTGGCATGGCGAAGATCCGGGGTGGTCTCCACGTCCGTGATGGTCGCAAAGCCGATCCGTGGATCGCCGATCTCCTTGGCGAGCAGCGCGCCGATCTCCTGGCGGAGGAGCTCGTCGACGCGCTCCGTGCGCTGGCTCATCTGGTGCTCCGGCTGGTGCCGCCGCGCGCGGCTAGCCGGCGACCCGGCTGCGCACCTGGTTCGTGAAGCACTCGATGATGTCGCCTTCGACCAGGTCGTTGAACCCGGCGAGACCGATGCCACACTCGAGGTTCTGGGCCACCTCGCGCACGTCGTCGCGGAAGCGGCGAAGCGAGTCCAGCTTGTCCGTCGCGATCAACTTGCCACCGCGGTACACCCGGGCGCCCCCCGCGCGGACGATGCGTCCGTCGGTGACGAAGCAGCCGGCGATGACCGTGCTCTTGCCGACCTTGAAGATCTGCCGAACCTCCGCGCGACCCTCGACCACCTCGACGATCTCCGGCTCGAGCATGCCCTTGAGGGCAAGGTCGATGTCGTCCGTGAGCTTGTAGATGATGTCGTACAGGCGGTAGTCGACGCCCTCGGCCTCGGCGGCCCGGCGCGCGGTGTCCGTGATCCCGGTGTTGAACCCGACGACGATCGCGTTCGACGCCGTCGCGAGCATGATGTCGTTGTCGGTGATGTCGCCCGCGGCCTCGAGCAGGACGTTGATCTTGACCTCGTCCGTGCTGAGCTGCTGGAGCGCGTGGGTGATCGCTCCGAGCGAGCCCGACACGTCGGACTTGAGGATCACCCGCAGCTCCTTGGCCTGGCCGGCCTGGATCTGCTTGTACAGGTCCTCGAGCGTCGCGCGGCTGGAGCCCGCCCCGGCCAGGGCGAGGGCGGCGTTCTTGCGTGCCTCAACCCGCTCGCGCGCCACCGTGACGTCCTTGACGACGCGGAGGATGTCGCCGGCCTCCGGCACGTCGGACAGCCCGAGGATGACCGCGGCCGTGGCTGGGCCCGCCTTGGCGATCCGCTTGCCGGCCGAGTTCTCGAGGGCCTTGATCTTGCCATGCGTGTTGCCGGCCACCACGGAGTCACCGACCTTGAGCGTGCCGGTCTGCACGATGATCGTCGCGACGGGGCCGCGTCCCTTGTCGAGCCGGGCCTCGATGACGGTGCCCACGGCGTCCCGCTTGGGGTTGGCCTTGAGCTCCTGCAGGTCGGCGACCAGCAGGATCATCTCGAGCAGCGAGTCGATGCCGACCCGGCTCTTCGCGGACACCGCCACCATCGGCGTGTCGCCACCGTAGTCCTCGATCACGACGCCGGTCTCGGCCAGCTCGTTCTTGACCCGGTCCGGGTTGGCGTCCTGCTTGTCGATCTTGTTCAACGCGATCACGAGCGGAACCTTGGCCGCCTTGGCGTGGCTGATCGCCTCCAGCGTCTGGGGCATCACGCCATCGTCGGCCGCAACCACGATCACCGCGATGTCGGTGACCCTGGCGCCACGCGCCCGCATCGAGGTGAACGCCTCGTGGCCCGGGGTGTCGAGGAACACGACGCGCTTGCCGTCCTTCGTGGTGACCTCGGACGCGCCGATATGCTGGGTGATGCCGCCCCGCTCGCCGGACGCGACGGTCGTCGAGCGGATGGCGTCGAGCAGGCTCGTCTTGCCGTGGTCGACGTGTCCCATGACGGTGACGATCGGGGCGCGGTCAACGAGCGAGGACGGATCATCCTCGTCCTCGTCCCACAGCTGCTCCTTCGCCGCCTCGGCGGGGGTTCCGCCCTCCTCGGCCTCATCCTCGCTGGCGGCCGTGGCCTCGGCGACCTGGTAGCCCAGCTCCTCGGTGATGAGGGAGGCCGTGTCGCGGTCGATCAGCTGGTTGATGGTCGCGAAGATGCCGCTCTTGATCAGCTCGCGAATGATGTCGGCAGGGCTGGTGCCGAGCAGATCCGCAAGGTCTTTGACGGTGATCGTTCCCGGCAGCTCGATCGCGCCGCGCTCGCTCGGATCAACGACCGAGACGGCGCCCGGCGTGAATCCACCCTGGCGGCGCGGCGGCTTGCGGGGGCCGCGACGGCCGCGGGTGCCGCTCCTACTTCGGGCCATGGGCTCCTCCTTGGTGATCGTCGGGTTCGGGGTCGGCGCCGATGGCGCGGTGAGTGTCTGTGGTGTTCGCGGTGGCCGGCATCGCCGGGCCCGATGCGAGGGCGGCGACGACGTCGTCGGGAAGGGCCATCCCGAGCGCGTGCTCAAGCGATCGCTTGCGACCGGCCAGGGTCCAGCACTCGCCGCTGCGGCACAGGTAGGCGCCCCGGCCGGGCATGCGGCCGGTGGGGTCGATGGCCACGGTCCCCTGCGGCGAGCGGACCACGCGGACCAGGTCCTGCTTGGGCCGCGGCGTGCGGCAGGCAACGCAACTCCGCTCCGGGAGCCGGCGCGGCGTGGCGAACCGGGACCGACCGGCCACCGCGGCGCCTACGACGACACCTCCTCGGAGGCCTTCTTCTTGCGGCTCTTCTTCACCGGGGCGGCGGGGGCGGGCTCACCTGCCGCGACCGGCACATCGGGCGATGCATCGGCAGCGACGGCCTCGCTCGGGGGTGCGGGCGGGGCCTCGGGCTCGGCGACGGCCTCGGATACGGGTTCGGCAACGGCCTCGGGGGCCGGCTCGGCAACGGCCTCGGATACGGGTTCGGCAACGGCCTCGGGGGCCGGCTCGGCAACGACCTCGGCGGCGGGCGCATCGCTCCGGATGTCGATCCGCCAGCCCGTCAATCGTGCCGCGAGCCGCGCGTTCTGGCCCTCTCGGCCAATGGCCAGCGACAACATCCGCTCGGGCACCGTCACGTTTGCGATCCGGTGCTCCTCGTCGATCTGGACCCCGATGACCTGGGCCGGTGACAGCGCGTTCGCCACGAACACCGACGGGTCCTCGTTCCACGGGATCACGTCGATCTTCTCGCCGGCCAGCTCCGCGACCACCGCCTGGACGCGAGCTCCGCGCTGGCCCACCGTCGCGCCGACCGGGTCCAGCCCGTCCTGGCGCGAGGCCACCGCGACCTTGCTGCGCGAACCCGCCTCGCGGGCGATCGCCTTGATCTCCACCGTCCCGGCGTGGATCTCCGGGACCTCCAGCTCGAACAGCCGGCGCAGGAAGCCCTTGTGGGTCCGGCTCACCATGACCTGCGGCCCGCGGGCACTGCGACGCACCTCGAGCACGAATGCCTTCACCGGCTGACCGATGCGGTAGTGCTCGAGCGGGCTCTGCTCGCTCGTCTGGAGGACCGCCTCGTCGCCCTTGCCCACGTCGAGGATGATCGCTCGCGGCTCCACGCGGCTGACCGAACCGGTGAGGATCTCGCCCTCACGGGCCAGGAGCTGGTCGTAGCGCTGGTCGCGCTCGACCTCGCGCATCCGCTGGAGGATGATCTGCTTGGCGGTCTGGGCGCCGATCCGGCCGAAGTGCTCCGCGTCGAGCTGCTCGATCTCGATGACCTCGCCCGCGCTGGCCTCGGGGTGCGACTGGCGGGCCTCGTCCACGGTCACCTCGACCATGGGATCCTCGACCTCGTCGACGACGTGGCGGCCGCGGTACACGCGGATCTCGCCGGTGCCGGGCTCGATGCGGACGAAGATGTCCTCCTCACCAGCGACCCGGCGATAGGCAGCCTGGATCCCCTCCTCCACGGCGCGGATCAGCGCCTCCTGGGGAACCTGCTTCTCGGCGTTGAGCTGGAGCAGCGCACCGACGAAGTCACGACTCATCCTGTGCCTCCCTGCTTCGCCGTTGCTCCAGCGACCGCACAGTCCACACAAAGAAACGTGGGCTGGTCACCCACGTTCGGTGGCGGCCTCGTTGTATTGGGCGGGAGTATACACCCGGGCCCGTGGACCCTCAATCGCGCCGGCTGCCTCAGGGTTGGCTGCCGTACCGCCGCTCCACGTACCGCCTCCATCAGGTCGATGAACTCGGGCACGATCGCGTCGCCACGCAGCGTGCGATCGAGCTTCCCATCCACGAACACGGGCGCCACGGGCGCCTCGAACGTGCCCGGCAGGCTGATCCCGATGTCGGCGTGCTTGGACTCCCCGGGTCCGTTGACCACGCAGCCCATGACCGCGACCTTGAGCTCCTCGACGCCCGGGTAGGCCTCGCGCCACTCGGGCATCCGGACCTTGATGTGGTCCGTGATGTCGCGCGCCATCTCCTGGAAGAACGTGGACGTGGTCCGGCCGCAGCCGGGGCAGGCCGAGACCTGGGGCAGGAACGAGCGCAGACCCATCGACTGGAGCACCTGCTGCGCGACCTCGACCTCCAGCTCGCGTCCGGCCCCGGGCTCGGGCGTCAGCGAGACGCGGATCGTGTCCCCGATCCCCTCGTTGAGCAGGATCGCAAGCCCCGCCGTCGACGTCACCATCCCCTTCATGCCCATGCCCGCCTCGGTCAGCCCCAGGTGGAGCGGGTAGTCCGAGCGCGGCGCCAGTCGCCGGTACGTGTCCACGAGGTCCCGCACGCCCGAGACCTTGGCCGAGATGATGATCCGGTCGTGTCGCAGCCCGGTCGCCTCGGCAAGCTCCGCCGAGCGCATCGCCGACTCGATCATGGCCTCGATCATCACGTCCCGGGCATCGCGCGGCTCCACGAGCTTCGCGTTGGCCTCCATCAGGTCCGTGAGCAGCTGCTGATCCAGCGAGCCCCAGTTGACCCCGATCCGGACCGGCTTGTCGTGCTCGATCGCCGCCCGGATGATGGTGGTGAAGTTCTGGTCGTGGTACTTGCCCCCGACGTTGCCCGGGTTGATGCGGTACTTCGCGATGGCCGCGGCCATCTCCGGGAACTCCACCAGGAGCTTGTGGCCGTTGTAGTGGAAGTCGCCGATGACTGGCACGTCCACGCCCAGGTTGTCGCGCAGCTTGCGCATCATCTCGGGCACCGCGGCCGCCGCCTCCTCGGTGTTGACCGTGACACGCACGAGCTGCGAGCCGGCATGGGCGAGACGCGCGACCTGGAGCGCGGTCGAATCCGGATCGGCTGTGTCGGTGTTGGTCATCGACTGCACGACCACCGGGTGGGCGGATCCGACGAGCACGCCCCCGACGTCGACCGACACGGTCGGGCGGCGGACCGGCCTGAGGCTGTCCGGGGTCGTCATGGGGTCCCGCCGCCGGTCACCAGGCGCACGATGTCAAAGCCGGTGACCCAGATCAGGAACCCGAACAGGGCGATGAACCCCACCGCGTAGGTCAGCTGCTCGGCGCGCAGCGAGATCCGGCGGCCGTAGCGCGGGATCGCCTTGAGCATGAGCATGAGCATTCGTCCGCCGTCGAGCGGCGGGAACGGCAGGAAGTTCACGAGGGCAAGGTTGGCCGAGAGGATGCCGGCGACGTAGATCGTCATCACGATCCCGCTGCCGCGGAAGGTGTCGCCGAGGGAGGTGGCGATGCCCACCGGCCCCGACACCGGCGGCGCCTGGGTCGGGTTGGCGATGAACGAGCTCACGAGGCCGCTGAGCCCGTCGATGATGAGCCCGAACCAGCGGAACGTCTCCTGCCAGCCGATGCTCGCGGCCTCGCCGATCGGCCGCCCCGTGTAGTCACCGGTGAACACGTACTCGAACCCGCCGGCCGCGGCGCGGATCCCCAGCGCGCCCTGACCCGCGTCGACCTCCGCCTTCGACCGCAGCGTGGCCTGGACCGTGTCCCGTGATCCATCGGCACGCAGGATGCCGAGCGTGACGGTCTGGCCGGCCCTGGTGCGCAGGTCCGTGATCGGAGATGCCCCCTCGTACGGCCCGAAGAAGTCGTAGCGCGTCCCATCGATGGTCAGGATCGCGTCGCCGTCCCGGAGCCCCGCGGCCGCGGCCGGTGAGGCCGGCTCGACCTGGTCGAACCGCAGCCCGACGTACGGCGTGGCGAACCACGCGATCGAGGTGAAGATCGCGAGCGCGAGCACCAGGTTCATGAACACGCCGGCGACCAGGATCAGCAGCTTGGTCACCAGGCGGGCCTTGCCAAACGAGCGCGGGTCGAAGCCGTCGCCGCCGTTCTCGTCCTCGAGCTTCACGAAGCCGCCGATGGGCAGCCAGTTGAGCGTGTACTCGGTGCCGAGCGGTGCTGCCGGCGTCTCGAGCAGCGCCTCGGATGCCGCCTCGTCGTCGCGCACGGCCTCGAGCGCCTCGGCGCGGGCACGGGCGTACGACTCGGTGTCGGCCGCCGACACGCCGCCGCGGCCAAGCGAGCGAGCCCTGGGCGGGAAGCCGACGCCGAACTCCAGGACCCGGATCCGGGCGATCCGGGCCGTGATGAAGTGACCCAGCTCGTGGAACAGGACGATCCCGCCCAGCACCACGATGAACAGCACGATCGAGACGATCGTGTCGATGATGGCCGTCATGCGGGACCTCCGATGGGACCGGTCGCGAAGGCGGCGCGGACCTCGCGGTCCAGCTCGACGAGCGCGGGCAGGTCGGGCGCCTGGTCGGGTCCGTCACCGAACCGGCGCACCGCCGCCTCGAGCAGACGTGGGATCCCCGGGAAGTCCAGGGTGCGGTCAAGGAACCGGGCAACCGCCACCTCGTCCGCGGCGATCAACGCCGCCGACGCGCGGGGGCCCATCCGCCCCGCCTCGCGGGCGATCCGGAGCGCGGGGAAGCGGTTCTCGTCGGGCGCACGGAAGTCGAGCCGGGCGGTCGCCACCAGGTCGGGCGGCGTCGTCGGCGACGGGAGGCGCTCGGGATAGGTCAGGGCATACTGGATGGGGAGCCGCATGTCAGGAGTGCCAAGCTGGGCCTTGAGGGAGCCGTCGATGAACAGGACGGCAGAGTGGACGACGCTCTGGGGATGCACGACGACGTCGATGGCGTCGTAGTCCACATCGTAGAGCCAGTGGGCCTCGATGACCTCCAGGCCCTTGTTGGCGAGAGTGGCGGAGTCGATGGTGATCTTGGCCCCCATCGTCCATGTCGGGTGGCGGAGCGCACGGTCAGGGGTGATCGCGCCCAGCTCGGCGGCTGGCGTATCGAGGAACGGGCCGCCCGACGCCGTCAGCACCAGGCGGGCGATCCCTGCGGGCGATTCGCCGACGAGGCACTGCCAGATGGCCGAATGCTCGGAATCGATCGGGCGCAGCCATGCCAGCGGCGTCCCCAGCGGGTCGCCGGGACTCGTCGCGGCGCGCATGGCGGCGTTGCGATGGGCCTCGGGCATCACCAGGTGACCGCCCGCGACCAGCGTCTCCTTGTTGGCAGTGGCGACAACCTTGCCGGCGGCGAGCGCCGCCAGCGTCGGCCGCAGCGAGACGACGCCGCCGGTGCCCACGATCACGAGGTCGACATCGTCACGGGTCGCCATCTCGACCATCGCGTCCACGCCGGCCAGCCGGCGGGTGGTGGCGGGCAGGTCCAGCGACACCGCATCGTCGGCAAGGGCCGCGACGGCCGGGCCCACGCGTCGGGCCTGCGCCTCGAGCTCCGCGGCGTTCCGCCCGGTTGCCAGGGCGACCACCCGGAACCGGTCGGCGTGGGCCTCGAGCACCTCGACCGTCTGTCGGCCGATGCTCCCGGTGGAGCCCAGCAGGGCGACGCCAAGGCGCCGCCCGTCAGCCAACGAGCGCGACGACATAGAGCGCCACCACCGGGCCGGCGAACAGGAACGAGTCGATCCGGTCCAGGATGCCGCCGTGGCCGGGGATCAGCGTGCCCGAGTCCTTCGCGCCGGCGGCGCGCTTGAGCATCGACTCGGCGAGGTCGCCGGCCTGCGCGGCGAGGCCCAGGAGCGGCCCAAGGAGCCCGGCGCCCAGGGGGTTCTGCCCGAGGGCGCCGAGGACCAGCCCGATCACGACGGTTGTCGCCACGAGGCCGCCTACCAGCCCCTCGATGGACTTGGCGGGCGAGATGTGCACGAGGAACTTGTGGCGCCCGATCTGGCGGCCGACGAGGTAGGCGCCCGTGTCGTAGCTCCACACGCCGAGCACCAGCAGCAGCAGCCATCCCCGCTCGGATCCGACCGGCGCAAGCAGGGCTCCGGCGGGGATCGCAGGACCCAGCGAGGCGACCTGGAGGATGACCGCGAGGAGCCCGATGTACAGCGCGCCGAACACCGTCGCGATCCAGGCCACCAGGCCGTCGCGCGGATCCGTGCGCGCGAACGCCCCGACGCCGGCGAGCACGATGCCCACGGCGATGAGGAGCACCCCCTTGTCGCCGATCAGGCCCAGGGCCGCCTCGAGCACGAACGCGACGGCGAGCGCCGTCCCCAGCAGCGGGAGCGACGGATAGCCCGCGCCCTTGAGCAGCCGGAACACCTCGATCCCGCCGATCACCGCCACGAGCACCAGCAACGCGGCGATCGCCGCCATCCCGATCCACAGCGCCACGAGGAGCACCGGAACGAGGACGAGCGCGGAGAGGGCGCGGGTCTTGAGCATGGCTCCAGCCTAGCGGCTAGCGGCCAAAGCGGCGGGTGCGGCGGGCGAACTCGAGGAGGGCCTCGTCAAGGATCTCCGGGGTGAAGTCCGGCCACAGGCAGTCGGCGAAGTAGAGCTCCGCGTACGCGGACTGCCAGATGAGGAAGTTGCTGATCCGCTGCTCGCGGCCCGTTCGGATCATGAGGTCGGGGTCGGGCAGGCCGCCCGTGTACAGCGCCCCACTGATGGCGCCCTCGTCGATCTCGTCCGGCGCGATCCCCGACGCGGCGAGCCGCCGGAACGCGTCCACGAGCTCCGTCCGCCCCGCGTAGTTCCAGGCGACGTTCAGCTCCAGGCGCATTCCCTGGGCCGTGCGCGCGAGCGCATGCTCGATGGCGGCGCGGGTGTCGCCCGGGAGCTCGTCGAGCCGGCCCAGGAGCCGCACCCGGACGCCCTGCGCGGCGAGCTCGTCGGTCTCGCTGGCGATCGCCTTGGCCAGGAGGTCGAACAGCCCCGCGACCTCGTCGTCCGAGCGCGCCCAGTTCTCGCGGCTGAACGCGTAGATCGTGAGCATCGGGATGCCCCGGCGGACCGCGTGCTGGAGCAGGCTTCGCACCGCCTCGACCCCGGCGGCATGACCCTCGAAGTCCGGGACGCCCCGGGCTCGCGCCCAGCGCCGGTTGCCATCCATGATGATGGCCACGTGCCGGGGCAGCTCCTCCGGAGGCAGCAACGGCGCGTCGGCGGCAGGCGCCGTGACCTCCGGCGCGTCGCGCTCACCCTCGGGATCGTGGGCGAGCGGAGGGGCGTCGGTGGGTCGCGCCAGCGAACCGTCGGGCGCCTGCGCCACTAGACCTCCATGACCTCCTGTTCCTTCACGTCACCCAGGCGATCGACGTCGGCCACGGCCCGGTCCGTCAGCTTCTGGAGCGCGTCCAGCTGGCGGTGAACCTCGTCGGCTCCGAGAACCCCGTCGCGCTCCTCCTTCTTGAGGGCGTCGTTCGCCTCGCGCCGGAGATGACGGATCTCGACCCGGGCCTCCTCCATGCGCTTGTGGACGGTCTTGACGATGTCCCTGCGCCGCTCCTCGGTGAGCGGCGGGATGTTGAGCCGGACAACCGTGCCGTCGACGTTGGGCATGATGCCGATGTCCGACTTCATGATCGCCTTCTCGATGCTCCCCAGGACACCCCGGTCCCAGGGCTGGATGACGATCTGGTGCGGCTCGGGCACGCTGATCGAGGCCAGCTGGTTGAGCGGCGTGGGTGACCCGTAGTAGTCGACATGGAGGCGCTCCACCAGGGCGGTGGAGGCGCGTCCGGTCCGCAGGCCGTGGAAGTCGCGCTCCATGGCCTCGGCCGCGCGGAGCATCTTGCGCTCCGCCTCGGCAAGGATCTCGCTGGTCATCTGGTGGTTCCTCCGTTGCGCGCGGAGATCAGCGTACCCACTCGATCGCCACGGGCAACCCGCGTGATGTTGTCGGGTGCGTTGAGATCGAACACCACGATCGGCAGGTCATTCTCCATGCACAGGGAGACGGCCGCTGCGTCGAGGACCTTCAGCTGGTCCTTGAGCAGGTCGTGGTAGCTGAGCGTCTCGTACCGGCTGGCCGTGGGGTCCTGCATCGGATCCGCATCGTAGACCCCGTCGACCTTGGTGGCCTTGAGCAGCACTTCGGCGTCGATCTCCACGGCGCGCAGCGCGGCTGCCGTGTCGGTCGTGAAGTACGGGTTGCCGGTTCCGGCCACGAAGATCGTGACCCTCCCCTTCTCGAGGTGGCGCACCGCGCGTCGCCGAATGTAGGGCTCCGCGATCTCGTTCATCGCGATCGCCGACATCACGCGCGAGGGGACGCCCACACGCTCGATGGCATCCTGGAGGGCGAGGCCGTTCATCACCGTCGCCAGCATCCCGATGTAGTCGCCGGTGGCGCGGTCCATGCCGCGGGCCGACGCTGCGAGGCCCCGGAAGATGTTGCCGCCGCCGACCACGATGCCGACCTGGACGCCCATGGCGTGGACCGCGGCGATCTGCTCGGCGACGAACACGCAGAAGGCCGGGTCGACGCCGTACTGGCGTTCGCCGAGCAGCGCCTCACCGGACAGCTTGAGCAGGATCCGGCGGTAGCGGAGCGAGCCCGGCGCGGGGGCCGTCACTGGCCCCTCACGCGGCTCGGGCTCCCGGCCCGCGTCCGTCACATCTCCTCCCCGAGAGCGAAGCGCACGAAGCGGCGGACACGGATGTTCTCGCCGATCGTCGCGATCTTCTCCGTCACCAGGTCGCGGACCGTGCGGTCCTCGTCGCGGAACGGCTGCTCGAGGAGACAGACCTCCTTCTGCCACTTCGCGAACTGGCCGTCCACGATCTTCTCCCGGATGGCCTCCGGCTTGGCCTGCACGGCCTCGTCGGCCAGCAGCGCGGCCTTTCGCGCCACCTTCACGTCCTCCGGAATGCTATCCGGATCCACGTAGAGCGGGGCCAGGCCGGCGACCTGCATCGCCAGGTCCCGGACAAGCTTCTGGAACTCGTCCGTGCGAGCGACGAAGTCCGTCTCGCAGTTGACCTCGATCAGGACCCCGACCCGTCCGCCGGTGTGGATGTAGCTGGAGACGAGGCCCTCGCGGGCGTCGCGGCCGGCCTTCTTCGCGGCGGCCGCGAGGCCCCTCTCGCGAAGTTGCGCGACGGCCTTCTCCATGTCGCCGCCAGTCTCCTCCAGGGCGCGCTTGCAGTCCATCATGCCGGCGCCGGTACGCTCTCGCAGCTCCTTGACGGCCGCGGCAGTGATCGCCATGTCTCGTTGTGCTCCTCGTGTCGTGGTGAGCGCGCGGCGGGGCCGCGCTGGGATGGATCGTGATGTTGCCGGGCCTCCGCCGAGTGGTCCCGACTCCGGCCGGGGCGGGTGGCTGGCCACCCCTCCCCCGTCAGGGTCAGCCCGCGGCCGGCGTTGCGGGATCGCCGGCGGGCGCTGCGGGCTCGGTGGACTCGGCGGCCGGCGCTGCGGGTTCGGCGGACGGGGCCGCAGGCTCAGGGGCGGGGGTCGCCTTCGCGGCAGCGGGGGCGGCCTTCGCTGCGGCAGGGGCTGCCTTGGCAGCGACGGGTGCCGCCTTCGCGGCAACCGGGGCCGCCTTCGCGGCGGCTGGGGCTGCCTTCGCAGCGGCTTGGGCTGCAGCTTCAGCGGCCGGCGCCACTGTCCCGGACGCCGCGGCATCGGCGGTTGCATCCGGCACGCGGCCGTCGCCCTTGGGGGCGCCCGGCAGCAGGTCGCCGTCGTCGAGGTCGGGGTCGAACGACAGGGTGCCGCCGGCGGCGAGCTGGGCAACGAGATCCGCGGCCGCGGCCTCGTCGAACTCGGGCTCATCGACCGAAGCCGGGAGCTCCTGCACCTCGGCCTCCGACGAGGCCCGTGCCGCGCGCTCGCGGGCGCCTTCGATCGCCGCGTCGGCGACCAGCTGGCACAGCAGCCGGATCGAGCGGATCGCGTCGTCGTTGGCGGGGATGATGTAGTCGAGCTCGTCCGGATCGACGTTGGTGTCGCCGGTGCCCACGACCGGGATCTCGAGCTTGTTCGCCTCGGTGACGGCGATCCGCTCGCGGTGCGGATCGACGATGAAGATGACGCCGGGCGGGCGCTTCATCTTGCGGATGCCACCGAGCATCGCCTGGAGCTTGTTGAGCGTCTCGGTCAGCTGCGCGGCTTCCTTCTTCGGGAGCCGGTCGAAGTCGCCCGCCAGCTGTCGGGCTTCGAGCTGGTCCATCAGCCCGATTCGCTTCTTGATGGTCACGAAGTTGGTGAGCATGCCGCCGAGCCAGCGCTTGGTGACGTACGGCTGGCCGGCGCGGATGGCCTCCTGCATCACCGGTTCCTGGGCCTGCTTCTTGGTCCCCACGAACAGCACGGAATCGCCACGGGCGACGGTCTCGGTGACATACGTGAGCGCGGTGTCGAGACGCTTGACCGTCTGCGCCAGGTCAATGATGTGGATGCCGTTGCGCTCCGCGAAGATGAATGGCTTCATCTTGGGGTTCCAGCGGCGAGTCTGGTGTCCGAAGTGGACACCTGCCTCCAGCAGCTGGCGCATCGAGATGGTGGGCACGGGGTTGCCTCCTGCGGTTTGACCTCCGCGGAACCCCGTCGGGGGCCTCGTGCCGGCGCATCGGCCGGTCGTCAGGCACCGTCCCGTTCGGGTGACGATTCCGCGTGTGGGCTCCGTACCGGCGATCTGCCGGGGCGGGCTTGCCATGAGCGTGCCGCGGCCGTGCCGCGGCGGCCGGGAGTGTAGCACAAGGCCCCGGGCCGGCCCGAGGGTCGGCCATCGGCCGCCGGGCCCCGGCAGCGGCACCGTCCATCGCTCAAGGGCGGATCCCGCGATGATGCCGGATCGATGGCCGGCCGTCCGGTCCGGCGTCGATCGCCACCAGGTCCACGCGGAGCTCGAGGGCCGGCAGCCTGCGACCATCTGGCAGGAGCCCGCCTTCGCGCAGGTGGCCGATCGCACGCCGCAGGGCCGCCCGCTTGCGGTGGTCCAGCGTCTCCTCCGCCAGCCCGAAGTCCCGGCGGCCGCGCCAGCGCACCTCGACGACGACCAGCGCGGCGGGCGGCCCGGGGTCGATGGCGACCACGTCGAGCTCATCGCGTCCGAGCCGCATGTTTCGAGCCAGGATCGTCCAGCCCTCGCGCTCGAGGCATGCGACCGCGAGATCCTCGCCGGCGTCCCCGGTCCGCTGCGCTGCCGTGGTCGTCCGCCGTTGCATCTCCGCCACAGCATCGTGGCACCCACTTATCGGCGGCTTACGTCCGTCGGCAGGGACGAATGGCGATCAGGTCGTGGCCGCCAGCGCCTCCAGCACGAGCGTGTCGGCATCCGCGGGCTCAAGATCCAGGACGGGCACGCCATCGAACAACCCGAGCTGGTCGCCCGCGGTGAGCACTCGGAGCGCCTGCCACGACGCCCGGTGGTGCGGGGTGAGCCCGTGTGCGCGGATGGCGTCCCGGTGCTCGCGGGTCGCGTACCCCTGGTTTCGCTCCCAGCCGTACTCCGGGTAGCGAACGGCGAGCTTGGCCATCATCCGGTCACGGACGGTCTTGGCCACGACCGACGCGCAGGCGATCGAGTAGGCAAGGGCGTCACCGTCGACGATCGCGGTGTACGGCCCGACAAACCCCTCGAACTCGGCGATCCGCAGCCCGTCCACGAGCACGTGATCGTGCCCGCCGAGACGGGCGATCGCCCGCCGCATCGCGAGATGGGTCGCGTGGTAGATGTTGAGCCGGTCGATGTCGGCGACCGACGCCGCGCCGACACCCACCGCGATGGCGCGGCGGCGGATCACGGGGGCAAGCCGCTCACGCTGCCCGGCGGACAGCGTCTTGGAGTCGCGGACGCCCGGGATCCGGTGGCAGTTGGGCGGCATGATGACGGCGGCGGCGACGACGGCCCCCGATGTCGGCGCGACACCCACCTCGTCCACCCCGGCGATCCGGGTCGCACCGGCGCGCCACAGGGGCCGTTCAAAGCGGAGGGTGGGGACGATCACGGCCATCGTGAACGATCGTACCGCGCGCCATGGCAGACTCGTGGGCATGACCCGTCCGTTCGCCCAGGTCGACGTCTTCACCACCGGTCCCGGGACCGGCAACCCGCTTGCCGTCGTGCTGGACGGCAGCGGGCTCTCGACAGGCGACATGCGGCGCTTCGCGCGGTGGACGAACCTGTCCGAGACGGCGTTCGTGCTGCCACCGGACGATCCCGCCGCGGACTACCGGGTCCGGATCTTCACGCCCGACGAGGAGCTGCCGTTCGCCGGCCACCCGACCCTGGGGACGTGTCACGCGTTCCTGGAGGCCGGCGGCCAGGCCCGAGATCCCACGAGGGTGGTCCAGCAGTGCGGCGCCGGCCGCGTCACGATCCGGCGGGACGCGGACGCGCTCGCGTTCGCCGCTCCTCCCCTCCTCCGCTCAGGGCCAGTGGACGAGGCTGACCTCGCGGCGATCGCGGCGTCCATCGGGATCGAGCGATCGGCCGTCGCGGATGCCCAGTGGGGCGACAACGGTCCAGGCTGGGTGATCGTGCTGCTCGAGAGCGCCGAGGCCGTGCTCGCGGTGCGGCCCGGCGCCGTGGCCGTGGACCTCGGAATCGTGGGCCTCTACCCGCCCGGGTCGCCGGCGGCCCTGGAGGTCCGGGCGCTCTACCCGCAGAACGGGCTCGTGGTGGAGGATCCGGTCACGGGCTCGCTCAACGCCTCGGCCGCGAGCTGGCTCATCGAATCCGGCTGGCTGGCCGCGCCGTACGTCGCGACGCAGGGCGGGGCGATCGGGCGGGCTGGGCGTGTCTCGATCACGCAGGACGCCGACGGGACGATCTGGACCGGTGGCCGGAGCGTGACGGTGGTCGCGGGCACGGTCGACATCTGAGCGGTCCACCCCGGGCGGTTCGGTCCCGGACATGGAGCGACCCCCGCGCCAGGCGGGGGTCGGTTGCGGTTCGCGTTGTTGGGCGTGCGCCCCGCGACGAGGCTAGCGGCGCTCGCGGAGCGTGGTCGCGGCCTTGCCCACCCGGTTGCGCAGGAAGTACAGCTTGGCGCGCCGGACCTGTCCGTGGCGGACGACGTCGATCTTCTCGATGCGCGGGCTGTGCAGCTTGAACGTGCGCTCGACGCCGACACCCGACGCGATCCGGCGGACCGTGATGGTCGAGGCGATGCCCGCGTTGCGCATCCGCATCACGAGGCCCTCGAAGACCTGGATGCGCTCGCGCGTGCCCTCGACGACCTTGGCCGCCACCTTGACGGTGTCCCCGGGGGTGATCACCGGCAGGTCGGTGCGCAGCTGGTCCTGGACGATCTCGTTGAGCACGTTCACGGGTGATGGATCCTTCGTCTCGGTCGGCGGCAGCCAGGGCTGCGGAAGTCACGGGTTCCGGGCGGCGAGCCAGGAGCGGCACGGCCGACGGCGGAGGATAGCATGCCCGTTCCGGCGAGGCGAGTCCGCGCGGGGTGGCCCCCGCGCCCCGGGAACCCCGCCACGCAGGTTTCGTCCTCCCGTGCGGGACCCGGATCGACGGCCCCGGCGTCGCCAGCTCGCGATTCGCCGCAAGGCGCGCTATTCGCGCTCGTCGACCTCGTCAACCTCTGCCCCCTCGGCGCGAATCTCGGCCACGAGCTTCGTCTCCTCCTTCGTCTGTGGGCGACGCTCCATCAGGTCCGGCCGGCGATCCAGCGTCCGGCGCAGGGACTCGCGCAGGCGCCATCGGCGGACCTGCTCGTGATGGCCCGATACGAGCACCGGCGGCACGGAGACGCCGTCGAACGTCGCCGGGCGCGTGTATTGCGGGTACTCCAGCAGCCCAGCCGCGAAGGATTCCTCGGTCGTGGACGCCTCGTCGATGGCCCCCGGCAACAGCCGGAGAACCGCGTCCAGGACCACGAGGGCCGCGAGCTCGCCACCCGTGAGCACGTAGTCGCCGATCGAGATCTCCAGGTCGACCATCGAGCGAACTCGCTCGTCGACACCCTCGTAGCGCGGGCAGACGAACACGAGATGGGGTCGCTCGGCCAGCTCGTGGGCGATGGCCTGCCGGAACACGGTGCCGGCCGGATCGAGGAGGATCACGGTGGAGTCGGCTCGCCGGACGTCGGCAAGGGCCGCCGCGACGACGTCGGCCCGGAGCACCATCCCCGCTCCCCCGCCGTAGGTGTAGTCGTCAACGGTCTGGTGACGCCCCAGGCCCCAGCGACGGAGGTCGTGGACGCGGACCTGGGCGAGGCCCTGCTCCTGGATCCGCGCCGGGATGCTCTCGGCCAGCGGCCCCTCGACCATCGGCGGGAACAGCGTCAGGACGTCGACCTCGAGCGCCATCAGGCGCCGGGCGTGGGTGGGTCCGCCCTGGGCCGCGGCTTGCGCACGGGTCCCGTTCCCTTCGGGGGCTGGGCGGGCCCCTTGGGGCCACGTGGCTGCTTCTTCGGTCGCCGGTCCCGCGGCCGGACATAGGCCTCGTCCTCGACGGCGCGGGCGTCCAGGTCGAGGGCCTCGAGGTTCACGATCATCTCGCCCCGCTCGGGCGCGAGCTCGGTGACGATCCCCCGGACGCCCGGGACGTCCAGCTCGCCGCGGGGTCCGCGGACCACGAACACCTCGGCGCCCCCGGCGCGGTAGATATCGCTCACGATCCCGAGATCCTCGCCCGTCGATGAGCGGACCGAGAGGCCGACCAGCTCGTGGAAGAACCAGCGTCCGGGCTCCCGCTCCTCCGCGGGCGCATCGATCTCCAGGTACACGTCCCGGAGCGTCTCGGCCGCCTCGCGCGATGGGAGCTCGCGGAACCGCAGCCACCAGCCCGGCCCGTCCGCGACGGGCGAGGCCTCGTCGATGGTGAACGCGGCCGTGGACCCTTCCGGGTACAGCACGGCGCCCACGGCAAACCGATCCTCGGGACGGTCCGTGAGGAGCTCGACGCGAACGTGGCCGTGCAGCCCGCGGAATCCGCGGACCAGCCCGACGGCGAGCCGCACCGGTCCGCTGCCGGACGGTGCGGTCTCGGACCCGCCGGACACCGTCGTGGTGTCGTCGGCAGGGCGCCTGGGAGCCAGCGCCGGCTCCCTAGACGATCTCGAGGCTGACCGGTTCGCCCGTGCGGGCGGACGTCACCTTGAGCAGTGTGCGCAGCGCCTTGGCCACGCTCCCGTTGCGCCCGATGACCTTGCCCATGTCGGACTCGGCCACGTGCAGCTCGATGATGGTGCCTTCCTCCCCGGTGACGACTTCGACCGTGACCGAATCGGGGTCGTCCACGAGGGACCTGGCGACGTACTTGACGAGATCGGCGGCTGCCATCGCGGGCCTACTTGGCGCCCGGCAGGACGCCGGCCTGCTTGAACAGACGGCGGACGGTGTCGGACGGCTGAGCGCCCTTGGCCATCCACTCCTTGGCCTTGGCCTCGTCCACCACGAGCTCGATCGGCTCGGTGCGGGGGTTGTAGTGCCCGATGGTGTCGATGGCTCGGCCGTCCCTCGCGGAACGGCTGTCGGCGACGACCAGCCGGTACGTCGGCTGCTTGGTCGCCCCGACACGGGTCAGGCGGATGCGAACGGCCATGTGGTGCGGTGCTCCTCCGATGGGCGGGTCCTTGGGCGGGACCCGCATGCGTGGCGATTGGGTTGGCTGGACGGTGGTCGATGGACTGGGTCAGCCACCGGTCACCCGGATGATGACGGTTCCACGGTCGACCTTGTCGCCAGGAATCGCCACGGAGATCATGCTGTCGAGCGCCTCGAGATAGGGCTTGACGTCGGAATCGTAGCGACCGAGTGCGTCGGAGGGCACGAGGTCCTCGACGGCTCCGCGCACGCCTGTGATGTCGACCCACAGCAGCGAGGCATGCTCCGTGCCGGCCTGGGTCAGGGCCGTCGAGAAGCGGTCGGTGGTGGCCAGCGAATCGCCGGCCTGGGCATCGAGCACGCCCTTCACGAAGGCCGTGCCGTAGCCGATGACGACGACCTTGTCGGTGACCGCATACGCGAGCTTGATGTCGCTGGGAGCCTGGACGGCACCCTCGGACATCGAGTCGACCATGCCGCCCAGTCCCGACAGGTCAATCACGGTGATGGTCGTGCCCGCGTAGGCCTCGTCGGTGACGGTGACGCCCGACTGGGCGCCGCCGAACTGGACGAACCCCTTGAGCTGGGTCATCAGCCGTTCGGCATCCGTGGCGTCCTTGGGGGTGACGACCAGACCGCCCGCGATGTCGCTGCCGTCACGGGTGATGGCGACGCCCGCCTCGCCGATCCAGCCGGTGACGGCGTCGAACCCGCCGACCATCGCGAGCGCATCGTCGACCTGCTTGACGGCATCGGCCAGGTCCGGCTCGTTGGCGAGCAGCGTCTTGAGCTCGGCCAGCGTGGCGCCGACATCGTGGCTCTCGGCGAGGATCACGGTGGTCGGGGGCACGAGACCCGGCAGCGCTGATACACCGCTGGTCTTGGGGCCAAGCGTGTCCACGTGCGGCGAGCGCGACTCCATGACGAAGGCCCCGTCCTGGGCCCGGATCGTCCCGACGACCCAGGGGGCCGCCCAGTCCTGCATGAAGGCCGGCATCGACGGCATCGCGTCCCCGGACTGACCGGCGAGCGCCTCGGCGCCCTTGGTGATGGTCTCGAGATCCGCGTAGAAGAACGCGAGGCGGTCGCCGGTGACGGTGGCCGACGCCTCCTTGAACCGGGCGGTCGTCGCGAGGCCGGACTTGCCGGCCGTGTCCACGACGCTCCGGATCGAGCCGAGGTCGCCGACGGCGAGGACCGGCCCGACGACCGCGTAGCCGGCCTCGATGCCAGCCGTGGAGTCACTCGCGCGCCGGCTTGACCGTCGTGATCTCGACGCCGCTGTAGGTCGTGGTTGACAGGGAGGCGCCGGTTTCGGCCACGATCTGGTCGAGCCAGGCCTTGGCCTTGGTGCCGTCCTTCACGGACAGCAGCACGACGGCGCGGGCGTCCTTGGCGTCGACCTGGGTCGGCAGCGGGCCGACGCTGACGGCGAGCTGGCCACCGAACCAGGGCTCGATATCCGTCTTCCAGCTCACCTTGCCGTCGCTCGCCTTGTCGGCCAGCTGGTCGAGGAGCTCGGAGAGCTTGACCGGGAACGCGGCCTGGTCCTCGAAGCCCGGGAAGGCCTTCATGACCTTGGCCAGCTCCGTGGCCTGGTTGCCCGGCAGGTCGAGGCGCAGCTCCGTGTAGGCCACGCTGTCGGCCGGCGCGTAGGACAGCACCGCCGGGTTGCCGGAGTCGCCGGTCATGAGCAGCGTGGCGCCGGCGGCGGTTGCCGCGACGAGGAGGGTCACGGCGGCCGCGATCAGCCACCGGGCCTTGCTCCGTCCGGGTCGCGCCGCGGCCCGGGCCGCCCCCACCGGCTCCGTGGGAATGGCCCCAACGGGTCGCCGGTTCCGTGCCCGCGAAGGGCGTGGACGGTGCCGGCGGCTGGGCCGGCTGGGCCGGCGGCTGGGGCTGGGCCTGCTGGGCCGGCGGTGCCGCGGGCGGCTGGGCCGGCGGCCCATCCGGTGGTGCCGCGGGCGGCTGATAGGCCTGGGTCGGGTCCTGGTCGGTCATGGCTTGGGTCCACCCATCTAGCGGCGCCCCATCAGCTGGCTCACGGCGGCACGGCGGCCGCCGCCCCCCGAGAGCTGCTTCATGAGCTTCTGCATCTCGGCAAACTGCTTGATCAGCCGGTTGACCTCCGGCAGCGAGGTCCCGGATCCGTTCGCGATCCGTCGCCGGCGCGAGGCATTGAGGATTCCGGGGTCACGACGCTCGCGCGGCGTCATCGACAGGATGATGGCCTCCACCCGCCTGAGGTCGCCCCGGTCGACGGCGTCCTGCGCCTCCTTGGCCATGCCGCCCATGCCGGGGATCATCCCCATCAGCTGGCCCATCGGCCCCATCTTCTGCACCTGGCGCATGGAGCCGAGCATGTCCTCGAGCGTGAACGCGCCCTTGCGGACCTGCTCCTCCAGCTTCTGCGCCTGCTTCTCGTCAAATGCATCCTGGGCGCGCTCCACGAGCGACAGCACGTCACCCATGCCCAGGATCCGGCCGGCCAGGCGGTCCGGGTAGAACACCTCGAGCGCATCGGTCTTCTCACCGGTGCCCAGGAACTTGACCGGGATCCCGGTGACGGCACCGATCGACAACGCGGCGCCACCGCGGGCATCACCGTCCACCTTGGTCAGGACGAGGCCCGTCACGGGGACGGCGCCCGCGAACCCCTGGGCCACGGTCACGGCCTCCTGGCCGGTCATCGCGTCCACCACCAGGAGCGTCTCGACGGGGGTCGTGGCGTCCGCGATCTCGCGGATCTCGGCCATCAGCGCATCGTCGATGGTGAGCCGCCCGGCGGTGTCGACGATCACCGTGTCGCGGCCGATCCGCTTCGCGTGCTCGATGCCCCCGCGGACGATGTCCAGCGTGGGGGTCCCCACCGACGCCCGATAGACCGCGATGCCGAGGCTCTTGCCCAGCGTCTCCAGCTGGTCCGCCGCGGCGGGCCGGTACGGATCCGCGGCGACCAGGAGCGGCGCGCGACCCTGCTTGACGATGTGCTTCGCCAGCTTGGCCGCTGACGTCGTCTTGCCGGAACCCTGGAGGCCGACGAGCACGATCACGGCGGGGTTGCCGTGAACCCTGAACGTCCGGTCGCCGGCCGAGAGCAGCGCCGTGAGCTCCTCGTGGACGATCTTCACGACCTGCTGGCCGGCCGTCAGGCTGGCCAGGATCTCCGCCCCGATGGCGCGCTCGCGCACGCGCGCCACGAACTCCTTGACGACCTTGAAGTTGACGTCCGCCTCGAGCAGCGCGAGCCGGACCTCGCGCATCGCCGCATCCACGTCCGCCTCGGACACGCGGCCACGACCGGTCAACCCGGCAAGGGTCTTGCGAAGGCGATCGCTGAGGCTGTCGAACATGGGTGGACGGCGACCCTGTGACTGTCGGTGGGGCAGGAGGCCGCGCGGCAGACGCCGGACGGTTGGTGCGCGGGTTCTGGCGACACCGAGGCGTGGGGAGTGTACGCCACGGAGGGCCATTGCGCCCCCCGGACGATCGTCCCCGGGCCAGATCCGGGCGTGTACCCTCCCGCGGTGACCGCGGACCCCCAGCTCGATCCGACACCACCCACGCACGATGCCGTGCCGTCCCGGCGCCTGCGTGCGAACCGGGCGTTCCTGTCCCTGTGGACCGCCGCGACGGTCTCGGTGTTCGGGTCGTTCGTGACCCGGATCGCCCTCCCGTTCGTCGCCATCGAGACGCTCCGGGCGGGCCCCATCGAGGTCTCCATCCTGCGCTCCGTGGAGCTCGTGGCGGCCCTGCTGTTCGGGTTCGTCGCCGGGGCGTGGGTGGACCGGCTGCGGCGACGCCCGGTCATGATCTGGGCCGACCTCGGGCGGGCGGTCGTGCTGGGATCCGTCCCGGTCGCCGCGATCGGCGGCTGGTTGTCGCTGCCGCAGGTGTTCGCCGTCGCGGCCATCGCCGCCGTCCTGACCACGTTCTTCGATGTCGCGGATCGCGCCTACCTGCCCACGATCGTCGACCGGGCAGATCTCGTCCGGGCGAACGGCGCGCTCACGGCGACATCGGCGGCGGTGGAGTTCGTGGGGTTCGGCGTCGCGGGCTTCCTGGTCAAGCTGCTGACGGCGCCCATCGCGATCGCGATCGATGCGGTCACCTTCGTGGTGTCGGCCGGCCTCCTGGGCACGATCCGCCGGCCGGAGCCGCCCCCGCCGCCGGCCGCCGACCGCGAGCCGATCGCGCGCGAGATCCGGGCCGGCCTTGCCGTCGTCGCGAGCGACCCGGTGCTGCGCGGCCTGCTGTGGGGAACGATGGGCCTGGCCGCGATGTGGGGCGTGTTCGGGGCCGTCTGGCTGCTGTTTGCCACGCGGACCCTTGGCCTCGACGCCGGCGTGATCGGGGTCGTGGCCGCGCTCGGTGGGTTTGGATCGCTCATGGGCGCCCTGCTGGCGGAGCGGACGGCGGGACGCTACGGCCTGGGGCGGCTGGTCGTCGTCTCGCTCCTGTTCGCGGCCCTCGGGAACCTGCTGATCCCGCTGGCCCCCGAGGGAGCGCCGCTGATCGCGGTCGCGTTCCTGGTAGGTCAGCAGCTGATCGGCGACACGGCCGTCACGATGTTCGACGTGACCGAGGTCTCCGTGCGCCAGGCGCGCGTCGACGATCGTTCGCTGGGGCGGGTCAACGCGACGGTGCGGGTGATGATGGTCCTCGCCCAGCTCGGCGGCACGGTGGCCGGCGGGCTGATCGCGGAGATCGCCGGGTTGCGGATCGCGGCGTTCATCGCGCCGGTGTTCGCGCTGGTGGGCGCGGTGGGTCTCTACGCGTCCCCGGTGTGGACGCTGGGCAAGGATGCCCGCGGTCCACGCGGTGCGGAGGACGCGCCGCGCTCCTAGTCGAACAGGGCGGTGACGAAGCGCTCGGGATCGAACGGGAGCAGGTCGTCGACCTTCTCCCCCACCCCGACGAACCGGACCGGGACCCCGACCTCCTTCTCGATCGCGAACACGATGCCGCCCTTGGCCGTCGAGTCGAGCTTGGTGAGGATCACGCCGGTCAGGCCGACCGCCGCGTGAAATGCCTTGGCCTGGGCGAGCCCGTTCTGGCCGGTGGTGGCATCGAGGACGAAGAAGGTCTCGACCCGCGCGCCCGGGATCCGCTTGTCGATGACCCGGCGAACCTTCGAGAGCTCCTCCATCAGGTTGGACTTGGTGTGGAGCCGGCCGGCCGTATCGGCGATGAGGATGTCGGCGCGCCGGGCGATCGCCGCGTCGAGGGCATCGAACACGACGGCCGCCGGGTCGGCATTGGGCGCATGGGCCACGATCTCGCTGCCCGTTCGCTCGGCCCAGATCCGGAGCTGGTCGATGGCCGCGGCCCGGAACGTGTCCGCTGCCGCGAGCACCACGCGCCGGTTGCCGGCCCGCTCCCGGGCGGCGAGCTTGCCGATGGTCGTCGTCTTGCCGGTCCCGTTGACGCCCACCACGAGGACGATCGCGGGTGCGCCCTCGGCCGCAGGCCGTGGCTCCCAGTGGGCGGCATCGCGCGGGGCGAGCAGGGCGACGAGCTCCTCGCGGACGGCCGCCTCGGCGGTCACGTCCCGCCGCTTGCGGGCGCGCTCCACGAGGTCCATCGCCAGCAGGGCGCCGACATCGCCCGTGATCAGCGTCTCCTCGATCTCGTCCCAGTCGGCATCCCCACCGGCCCCGAAGGCGCTCCGGAGCCGGGCACCGAACCCGACGCGCGACTTCTCGAGCCCGGACTCGAGCGCTTCCCGCTCCCGCTCGAGGCGTGCGGCGTCGGCCTTCTCCGGGCTGTAGTCGGCTCCCCACGCCCATGCCGGCTCGGAGGGCTCGGGAGTTGGGGTTGGGGTCGGGGTCGGGGTCGGCTGGGCGGCATCACCCGTGGGCTCGGGAACCGCGTCGGGCGGCGTCTCCCGCGGCTCGTCCTGCGGCCCTGGGTCGCCACGACGGATGAAGCGCACGAACCGGACCTCCGCGTCAGCCGGCCACGGCGCCACCGGGAACCGCGTGGGTCCCGGGGCGAGCGTGCTCGGCGATGGCCGTTGCCTCTTCCAGGCGCAGGCTGATCACGCGGCTCACCGAATCGTCGCCGACGGTGATGCCATAGAGGGCATCTGCCGACTCGATCGTCCCGCGGTTGTGGGTGATGACGATGAACTGGGTCGCCGCCGCGAGCTCCCGGAGGGCGTCCGTGAACCGGCCCACATTGGCCTCGTCGAGCGCGGCGTCCACCTCGTCGAGCACGCAGAACGGCGTCGGGCGCACCTCGAGCATGGCAAACAGCAGCGCGACGGCGGTCAGCGTCCGCTCGCCGCCCGAGAGCATGTTCAGCGCCTGCGGCTTCTTGCCGGGAGGACGGGCCGTGATCTCGATGCCGGTCGCCGCGAGATCGGTGGGGTCGGTCGAGCTGGAGCCTCGCGAACCCACCGCCGAACAGCTGCTGGAAGCGGCGGTCGAAGGCGACCTCGAGCGCCGCAAACGTCGTCCGGAACTGGGTCGCGATCAGGACGTCCAGGTCGGCGATCAGGGCGCGCGTCCTGCTGATCGCCTCGCGCAGGTCCTTGTCCTGCGCGTCGAGCGTCTTCGAGGCGTTCGCGGACCGCACGGTACTCGTCGACCGCGAACGGGTTTGCCGCGCCGAGCTCGTGGAACCGGCGACGGAGCGTGGCGAGCCGTCCGGGTGACGGCATCTCGCCGTCGGGGGCCCCGTCCGCCCAGCGGGGCGCCAGCAGGTCCAGCGCGGCCTCGAGCGCGCCCGTTTCGCCGGTGCTCTCGGTGTCTGCGTCCGCCTCGGCCGCCTCCTGCGGGCTGAGCTCGACGATCGTCTGGCCCGTAGCCTCGGCGAGGTGGCGCAACCCGACCTCGCCCAGGCCGGCAAGCTCCACCAGCAGCTGCTCGCGAAGGGAGTCGAGGTTCAGGCGAGCCTCGAGCGAGGCGACATCCGACGCCCGGGCCTGGTCGTCGGCCGCGCGCAGGCGCTCTCGCGCCGCGGTGGCCGCACGCTCGGACTCCGCGAGCCGGGTCCGCTCGACGCGATCGTCCGAGAGGAGCGCCTCGAGCGCGTCGCGTGCCTGGCCCTCGCGAGCAGCGGCGGCAGCGAGCTCGCCGGCGACGACGTCGCGCTCTTCGCCCGCCGCCCGCTCCCGGTCCGCGAGCGCGGCGAGGTCGCGCTCGACCGAGGCGATCCGGGCCTCCGCGAGCGCAATCGCTGCCTCCGCACGCGCTCTTCGTCCGTCCACGTCCCGGCGGGCTCGATCGTGCTCCGCGACATCGGCGGCGAGCCGGTCACGGCGGGTCCGGATCTCGCCGACGCGTGACTCCCAGGCGCTGATCCCCTCCTGCGCGGGCGTCACCGCCTCGCCGGCCGCGGCCTCGGACGGGGGCCGGGTCTCGAGCACCTGGAGTGCCGCGGCGGCCCGGTCGGCCTCGGCCGTCAGGCGCTCCACCTGGGTGGCGTGCCAGGCGGCCTCGCGGGCCGCCGCCTCCAGGTTCCGGCCGGCCGATCGTTCCATGTCCTCGGCCCGGCGGCGCCGCGACACGGCGGCCAATTCGACCGTTCGAGCCGCGTCGAGGGCGGCGCGGGCGTCGGCGGCGGCCGTCGTGGCGGCCGTCGAGCTCGACCTCGGCCGCCCCCGCCTCATCCGCCAGGGAGACCGCATCGCGCGCGAGCCTGTCAACCTCGGCCCGCCGCTCGAGTGGCGAGTCGCCACGCCCGATCCGGACGGTCAGCGCGTCCACGACGGCGCTCCCGTCACGGGTCACGGCGATCCAGCCGAGGGGCAGCGCCGCCTGGATGTCGAGGGCCGCCGCGAGATCCGGCGTCCACACGGCCCGCGCCAGGAGGGCTCGGACGACACCGGCGGGATCGCGTCGAAGCGCATCGGCAAGCCGCCCGCCGCCCGCCGTCGCCAGGAGGTCCTCGAGGCGCCGGACCTCGGCGGCCGTGCCGCCACCGGGCACCTTCGCCGCCGCGTCGAGCCGCTCGCGCACCACGAGGTGGCCTCGCTCCCCCGACAGCGCCTCCGTGCCGCTGCGCTCGACGATGTACGCGCGGGCGAGCTCGCCGAGGGCCGCCTCCACGGCCGGCCGGAGCGACGGCTCGATCCCGAGGTCCTCGTCGACCCGCGTTCCGCCGAGCTTGCGTGCCGCCCGGGCGATGCCGCGCTCCTCGTCCTCCGCAAGACGGCGCTCGAGCTGTTCGAGTCGCGCACGGGCGCCGGCGATCATCGAGCCGGCTCTCGCCGCGCGCTCGCCGGCCGCTCGGCGTGTCCCCTCGGCGGCATCCGCGGCGGTCCGAGCCGCCTCGCGCACCTCGACCGCGTGCGCCTCGTCGGCTGCCGCCGCGGCCAGCGCCGTGCGGGCCTCGGACAGCGTCGAATCGAGCTGCGACCGGCGTGCCTCGGATTCCAGCGGCCTTCGCCCGCTCGTCGGCCGCGCGGCGGTCCGCCTCGGCGCGCCGCCTGCGCGCCGTCTCCGCCTCGGCGGCGTGAACCGCCTCGGCGCGCCGGGCCGCTGCCAGCTCGTCGCCGCGCGCCCGGGAGGCGGCCCGCAGCGAGCCGAGCTCCGCCAGCGCCTCGGCCAGGGCGCGGTCCGCGTCGCCGAGCGCCGCCTCGAGCTCCAGGTCCCGCTCCGGGACGGGTTCGGCCAGGACGCGCCGCTGGAGTGCAAGCTCGGCCTCCGACGCCGCCCGCTCCCCCGCGATGCGGGCACGATCTCGTCCCGCGGCGGCGATCTCGCCGGCGGCGCGGGCTTCGCGGAGACCCAGCGCGGTCAGCGTCCGCCCGGGCGGCCTCATGCCTGGCCCGGCCCTCGCGCTCGAGCTCGGCGCGCGCCGCCATGGAGGCCGCGATGGCGGCGACGGAGCGTCTCGGCGCTCTCGAGCGCCTCCAGCGCCCGGTCGGTCTCCAGCCGCAGCGCGTCGCGCCTGCGGTCCGCCTCGGCAGCTCGTCTGGCTGCCTCGTGCCACCGGCCGTGCGCGGCGGCGATCAGCGACGCCGCCAGCTCCTCACCGGCGGTGAGACGCGTCGCCTGCTGCTCGGCGAGCTGCCCGAGGCGGCGCGCCTGGGGTCGCAGCTCGGCCAGGATGTCCTCGATCCGGGCGAGGTTCGCCTCCGCCTCGGCCAGCTGGCCCTCCGCCTTGCGGCGCCGCCGCTCGTGGCGGCGTACGCCGGCGACCTCCTCGAACAGCGGTCGCCGCTCCTCGGGCCGCAGCGCAAGCGCCTGGTCCACCATGCCCTGCCCGATGAACAGGAACGCGTTCTCGGCGAGGTTCGCGGAATCGAGCAGGTCGGAGGTCGCGGAGCCGCACCCGCTGGCGGTTGAGCAGGTAGTCGTTCTCGCCCGATCGATAGAGGCGGCGGCCAAGCTCCACCACCGGGTACTCGACCGGCAGCAGCGCATCCCCGTTGTCGATGACCAGGGTGACGTCCGCCATGCCCGGGCAGCCCGCCGCTCCGAGCCCGCCCAGATGACGTCCTCGCTCTTGCGGATCCGCAGCGATCGGCCCTGCTCGCCCATCGCCCAGCGCAGCGCGTCGGCGAGGTTCGACTTGCCCGAGCCGTTGGGCCCGACGATGGCGCTGATCCCCGGCCCGAACTCCACGACGGTCCGCTCGGCGAACGACTTGAACCCCTGGACGCGAAGGCCAAGGAGCCGGGCGGGTGCGCTCACGAAGTCGCCGGGCGGGCGGCGCCGCTCGTCGTCGCCCTGCGTCGTCTCCGTCCTCGCCGGCGGCGAACCGATGCCTCGAGGGCCGGTTCCACGGCGTCAAGCGACTCCCCGACAGCCTCGGCCGCGAGAGCCTCGGTGGCGGCGTGCCCGCGGGCCTGGCGCGCGGCGGCTCGTTCCCTGCGCAGCACCTCGAGCGCCCCGGCGGCCGCGGATGTCTCGGCGACCCGCCGGGACGGGCCCTCGCCGGTCCCCAGGACGCGGCCATTCACGATGACCTCGATCCGGAACTGCTTCTCGTGGTCGGGGCCTACGGCCTCGAGCAGGCGGTACAGCGGCCGCTCCCCCGTCGTCCGCTGGGTGTGCTCCTGGAGCCGGCTCTTGGGGCTCTTGAGCGTCGTCAGCGCCGTGTCGGCCGACAGCTCATCGGCCGCCCACCCGAGGATCCAGTCGCGGGCGGCATCCCACCCGAGGTCGAGGTAGATGGCGCCCACGAGCGCCTCGAACGCGGAGGCGAGCAGGGACGGCCTGACGCGTCCGCCGCGCTGCGCCTCGCCCTCGCCGAGGAGCAGGAACGAGCCCAGGCCAAGGCGGGCGGCCAGCCCGGCGAGCCCCGGGGTGCTGACGATCGCCGCCCGACGCGCGGACAGGACGCCCTCGTCGTCGGCGGGATGGCGCAGGTAGAGCGCCTCGGACACGGCGAGGCTGACCACCGCGTCACCAAGGAACTCCAGCCGCTCGTTGTGCCCCCGAGCGAGGTCGGGGTGCTCATGGAGCCAGCTGCTGTGCACGAGCGCCTGCGCAAGCAGGTCGCGATCGCGGATGGGGAGCCCGAGGCGCTCCGTCAGCGCGTCGGCCGGGTGCATGCCGCCCCGGGGCTGGCCGCTAGGAGCTGCGCTCGTCGATGTATTCGACGGCGTCCTGGACGGTCCGGATCTTCTCGGCGTCCTCGTCGGAAATCTCCGTCCCGAACTCCTCCTCGAGGCTCATGATGAGCTCGACCAGGTCCAGGGAGTCAGCGTTGAGGTCGTCGACGAAGGAGGCCTCGGGCGTGACCTCGGCCTCGTCCACGCCCAGCTGCTCGATGACGATCTTCTGAAGCCGGTCGTACGTGCTGGCCACAGAGCCCTCCTCAGGTCGGGGTCTCCCGACGGGTTCCATTCTGGTCCCGGGCCACACGCCCGAGCACGCCATTCATGAGCCGTCGCATCGGATCACCCGAATACGTTCGGGCTAGCTCGACCCACTCGGCGATTGCCACCCGGGCCGGCGTCGCCGGGGAGTGTAGCACCTCGCACAGGGCGCAACGCAGCAGGGAGCGGTCCATGCGAGCGAGCGAAACGACCGGGTACTGGGGCGCGGCGGACGTGATCTGGATGTCCAGCGATTCGCGGTGGCGGACGACGTTCGCGGTCAGCTCCCGTGCGTAGGCCGCCGTCGCCTCGTCCGCCTCCACCGCCAGGTGGCGCTCGAGGATCGCGTCCGCGGTGCGCTGGCCGAACTCGGCCTCGAACACGGCGGCGAGCGCCAGGCGACGGGCCGCCCGCCGGCTCCGGGCCCGATCGTCGCTGACACGATCTCGCCGGTGACGGGTGAGGTCAGACCCCGACGCCATCAACCACGACGGTGACGGCGCCGAGCTCGAGCGCGAGGAGGCGCACCATGGCACCGCCCACCGCCTCGCGGACCTGCGCGGTGAGGGGGACGAGCTGCTGGCGGGGCCGGGCCACGAGGCGGACCGTGACATGGACCAGGCCCTCGCGGATGCGGATCCGGACCGGCGCGCCGCCGATCGCGTCACGCCAGCGGGGGCCGCCGCGGCCGACGCGCAGCACGCCGGGCACCTCCAGGGCGGCCAGGCGCACGGTCTCCCGGATCACTCCGGGTCCGACGATCAAGGATGACGTCACGGATCCACCTCCCCGGGCCCGGTCGTGGACCCGTTCCCGAGCGCGTCCGCGATCAGCTCGGGCACCCGCTCGCGCGCCGTGGTGGCGCCGACGCGGACCGCGTGTTCGATCATGCGCCGTCTGGCCCGGCCGTGCGTGATGATCACCGCGCCCTTGACCCCGAGCAGCGGGGACCCACCCACGACCTCGTAGTCAAAGGTGGCCCGGATCCGGACGACCCCGGGCCGCAGGAGCAGGTACGCCAGCCGACCGCGCAGGCCGCGTCGGAACTCCGTCCGCAGGTTGTCGAAGATGAACCCCGACAGGCCCTCGAAGAACTTGATGACGACATTGCCCAGCATCGCGTCGCACACGACGACGTCCGCCATGTCGGCGGTCAGGTCCTTGCCCTCGACGTTGCCGATGAAGTTGAGGTCGGTGGCATCGATCAGCTCGGTCGCCCGCTGGACACGGACATCTCCCTTGCCCTTCTCCTCGCCCAGCGAGAGCAGCGCGACGCGGGGCTGCCGCACCCCCACCACACGCTCGGAGAAGATCGCGCCCATGCGCGCGTACTGGGCAAGGTTCTCGGGCGTGGAATCCGGGTTGGCGCCGATGTCGAGCAGCAGCAGCGGCGGGTCTCCGCCCGGGACCTGGACGGCGAGCGCCGGTCGATCGATCCCCGGCAGCGAGCCCAGGATCAGCACGCCGGCCGCCATGCCGGCACCCGTATGGCCGGCGGTCACGACGGCGTCGGCGTGGCCATCACGGACCAGCTCGGTGGCGACGACGATCGAGCTGCGCTTCTTGCGCACCAGCGCTCGGGCCGGATGCTCGTCCATCCCGATGAGCTCCGGGGCGTGGACCGTGCGCACGTTGGCCGGACGGTCCCGGAGCAGCGGGGCCATGAGGCGCTCATCGCCGACCAGGATCAGCTCGTCCTGCGGGTTGGACCGCGCGTATGCGAGCGTCCCGGGCACGATCTCGGGGGCGCCATGATCACCGCCGATGGCATCGACGGCGACGCGGACGCCGGGTCGGGCCGGCGTGGCCGTGACGGGATCCGCCAACGCGGTCACGGGCCGTGGTTACGGGGTCTCGTCGCCCGCGGTGCCGCCGGCCGGCTTGAGCTCGATCGCCTGGCGGCCGTTGTACCAGCCACAGGCGGGGCAGACCCGGTGCGGCAGCTTCTGCTCGTGGCAGTGCGTGCACTCGACGAGCGTCGGCAGGGTGAGGGCGAGGTGGCTCCGGCGCTCCATCTGCCGCGCGTGAGCGACCTTTCGCTTCGGCACACCCATGTCGGTCCTGGCTCCTTTTCCGAGTGATGGCGCGGGCGGGCCCGCGTGACAGTCTGCGTGAGGGGCTCACCACGCCGGGCGCGCGTACGCGATCCACGGGTCGTGGGGCCGAACGCGGAGTCTACCCGCTCTCGTCGCCGGCGTCGAACCGGAAGGCGCGGAGCGCCTCGAGCCGTGGGTCGACCGGGCGGTCGTCGTGTCCGTGACCCGGGTCGAGCCGTTGCCCGCACTCGGTGCACAGTCCCGGGCAGCCTGGCTCGCACAGGGGTGCGATCGGCTCCTGGAGGCTGATCGCCTCCGCGACAAGCGGGCGCAGCTCAAGCTCGTGGTGGTCCGTGAGGCGCGGCGCTTCGGGGTCAGCGTCCTCCTCGAGCGGCACCGGCATGCCGCTGGCGAAATCGATGGATGGCAGCACCTCCTCGTCGATCCGCATCGTCACGGGCGTCACCAGCGACCGCAGGCAGCGGGCGCACTCGCCGGCGAGCGCCGCATGCAGCCTCGCTTCGACCACGAGGCCGCGGTTGGTGCGCGCCAGCCGCATCGTTCCACTGACGGGCTCGGCCAGCCGGAGGTCATCGCCCGGGTCGACGTCGACCGGATCGATCACGTAGTCACGGACCGCGCCCGGAGCCTCGGCCATGAGGCCCGACACGGCAAAGACCAGCGGATCCCCGTGGGCGTCCACGGGGTAGCGGTGTGACGGGGCGTCGGTCATCGACGACCGACCGTCTCGGCTCCTTCTTCCGCGTCCCGGTCCTGGTCGTACGGCTCGACCGGTGCGTATTCCGGTTCGATGTCCTCGACGGGCTGTGGCGCCTGTGCACTCGCATAGGCGACCCGACGCTCCTCGAGCATGGCGAGGCCCCGCTCGATCCCGCTCAAGGTGCGGCTGATCTCCGCCTCGAGGCTGCCGAGGACGCCCGCGGCGTACTCGTCTGCGCCGTGGCGGATCAGGCTCGCGTCGTCCTCCGCCTCCGCGAGGATCCGGCGTGACTCGTCCTCGGCCGCATCGGTCAGGCCGCGCTCGCCGATGAGGTACGCCGCCTGCTCCTGGGCACGGGCGACGATGTGCTCAGCCTCCTGCTGCGCCTTCTCGATGATGCGCTCGCCTTCCTGGTTGATCCGCTTGGCGGCGCGCACCTCCTCGGGCACGGCAACGCGCAGCTCGTCGATCAGGTTGAGGGCGGCGTCGCGATCCACGATCGCGTTGTGCGTCATCGGCAGGCTCTTGCCGTTCGCGATCAGCGATTCGAGTCGCTCGACGAGAAAGATGATGTCCAGCGGACGTCTCCCCTGGGCTCGGCGCACCCCGGCGGGGCGTTCCGTGGATTATGGCACGGCGGGCGGAGTGATCCCGGGCGTCCGGCGCGCCGGTGTCCGGTGAGCCGGCGTTTCGTGCGATCCCCGCCGGGTGTCCAGTCGGCCGAAGCCCAGATATCGGCCCTGGCCGCTATAGCGACGGCCCCCGGACGGTGGGCATCGATAACATCAGCGGGGACTGTTGTCCGGCATTGAAATCGGGGGCGCGGCCGTTGCTGGAGCGGTGGAGACTGATGTCTGGTGCAGACATTCGCGTCTCGCCGCGACGTGCCGCCTCGCGCGCCACGGTCTAGGCCGGCGGCTTCTCCGTGGGCAGCGCCTGCCTGAGGGCTGCGGCCGCGGCCTCGGGGACCATCGCCGACACGTCACCGCCAAAGGCCGCGATCTCCTTGACCAGGCTGGAGCTGATGTAGCCATGCGGCAGGCTGGTCATGAAGAACACGGTGTCCACGTCGGGGGCGAGCTGGTGGTTGTTGTGCGCCAGCTGCAGCTCCGTGTCGAAGTCGCCGATCGCGCGCAGCCCGCGGACGAGGAACCCGGCACCCACCCGATGGCAGAAGTCCACCGTCAGCCCGTCGAACGTCGCGACCTCCACGTGGGCGGGGACGTCAGGGGCGGCCGCGAGCGAATCACGGATCACCGCGACCCGAACGTCGGCGCGCAGCAGCGGCGTCTTGCGCGGATTGACCAGGACCGCGACCACGACCCGATCGAACACGCGGCCGGCCCGGCTGATCACGTCGAGGTGGCCGTTGGTGATCGGGTCGAACGTCCCCGGGTAGACCGCCGTCTTCACGCCTCGCCCGTCTCCTCGTCCGTGGTGTCGCCGGCCGTCCCCGTGCGCCGGTAGAAGGTCAGCGCGGTCTCGCCAAATCGCCGCTCACGCTCCGATGCTAGCAGCCCGATCACGGGCGGCGGCGCGTCCCGCCAGAAGTGCTTGGCCACCACGATGCCGCCCTCGCGGACGACCGCGCCGACGCCATCGAGCACGCGCACGAGCGCGACGGTGTCCGCGTACGGGGGGTCGATGATCACCAGGTCATACCGGGGACCGGTCGCCACGGCGTCACGCGCCGCGTCCCCGAGCCAGGTCAGCACATCGCGCCGGATGACCGCGGCTCCGGGTTCCAGTCCGGCCCGGCGCAGGTTCTCGGCAATGACCCGCAGTGCTCCGTGATCCCGCTCGACGAAGACCGCCGTCGAAGCGCCCCGCGAGAGCGCCTCGATCCCGGCCGCCCCGCTACCCGCGAACAGGTCGAGCACGGCAGCCCCGTCAAGGTTCGGCTCCAGGATGCCGAACAGCGTCTGCTTCACCCGGTCGGTGAGCGGGCGGGTTCCTGGTCCCGGCGCGGCGAGACGAACACCACGGGCGGTTCCGGCGATCACGCGACCAGCCTCGGGCATGTCAGGCGGCGCTCGCCGGGTCGCCGTCGTGGACGCGCCGCAGCCAGCCATCTGCCAGCTCCCGCTCGAGCTCGGGCTCGTCGACGATCGCCCCGCGATCGTCCAGCAGCTGCTCGGCCCAGCCACGGGCATGCGTCGCCAGCTCGCGATGCTCGAGGCTCGCCAGGGTCGCGACGCGGAGGCGGGGAAGGCCGCTCTGGGCGAGGCCCAGCACGTCACCCTCCCGGCGGAGCTCGAAGTCCCGCTCGGCAAGCTCGAACCCGTCGGTAGTGGCCGCGACCGCGCGGAGGCGCTCGTGCTCGGTGGTCCCCTCGACGGCCTCACTGACGAGCACGCAGAACGAGGCGTCGGTTCCGCGGCCCACGCGTCCCCGCAGCTGGTGGAGCTGCGCGAGCCCGAAGCGCTCCGCCCCCTCGACGATCATCAGCGTGGCCTCCGGCACGTCCACGCCGACCTCGACCACGGTCGTGCCGACCAGGACGTCGAGGTCGCCGTCGCGGAACCTCGCCATCTCGGCATCCCGTTCAGCGGCCTTCAGGCGGCCATGCACGAGGCCGACGCGGAGGGGCGCCAGCAACCCTGTGAGGCGCTCGAACTCGGCTTCGGCCGCCACCGCCCACGCGGTCTCGACATCCTCGTCGGGCAGCTCGTCGTCGCCGAGCCAGCCGGCGTCCTCGGCATCGCTGTCCCCCGCGTTCCCCGCCGCGGCGGCCGGGCCGATCCGGGGCACGACCACGAACGTCCGGTGGCCGGCCGCCGCCTCGTCGCGGACCCGCTGCCAGGTCCCGGCGAGGTCCTCGGGCCGGCGGATCCCGGTCCGGATCGCGAGACGGCCCTCGGGCGGCGTCCGGAGGGTGGAGACGTCGAGGTCCGCGTACAGCACCTGGCCCAGCGTGCGCGGGATGGGCGTCGCCGTCATCAGCAGCACGTGGGGAGCGCCGCGGGCCGCCTTGTCCTCGAGCGCGCCGCGCTGCTCCACGCCGAACCGGTGCTGCTCGTCCACCACGGCCAGCGCCAGGTCCGCGAATGCGACCGCCTCCTGGAGCAACGCGTGGGTGCCGACCACCACCTGCGCCTGGCCCGTGGTGAGCGCCTCGGACGCGTTCCGGCGGGCCAGCGCGGGCAGCGAGCCCGTGAGCAGGATCACCTCGATCCCGAGGGCCTCCAGCAGGCTGCCCAGCGTCTCGCGGTGCTGCCGGGCGAGAAGATCGGTGGGGGCCAGCAGCGCCGCCTGCCGCCCGTCGAGCGCCGCCGCGGCCAGCGCCCACGCCGCGACCGCGGTCTTGCCCGAGCCGACGTCGCCCTGGAGCAGGCGGAGCATCGGCGTCTCGCGCGCCAGGTCGTCGCGAACCTCGTCGATGGTGCGGGACTGGTCCTCGGTGAGCGAGATCGGGTGTCCGAGCTTGCGCGAGATGGATCCTTCGAGGGCGGCTCGCATCCGCGCGTCGTTCGTCGGGCTCACGGGAACCGGCTCGGTGCGCGCCCGGCCACGGGCCCTCCGCCGGCCGACCATGCCCAGCTGCAGCGCGAGCAGCTCGTCGAAGGCCAGGCGCCGGAGGGCGGCGTCGCGCGCCTCGAAGGTGATCGGGTAGTGCGCGGCCTCGAGCGCCTCGCCGATTGCCGGCAGCGCCTCCTCCCCGCGGATCCGGTGCGGCAGGTACTCCGGGTAGGCATCGCCCGCGGCGTCCAGCGCCCGGCGCATGGCCGCGCGCAGGCGGTTCGCGGTGACGCCCGTCGTCAGCCGGTAGACCGGCACGATCCGGCCGACGTGGAGCAGGTTCGACGCGTCGGCCGGCTGGAAGTCCGGCCCCTCGAACACGATGCCGCCCTGGCGGTGCTTGATGCGCCCCGAGACCAGGAGCTCATCGCCGGCGTGGACGCGCCGCTCCACGAAGCGGCGGCCGAACCAGGTGGCCGTGGCCGATCCCGTCTCGTCGACCACGTGGGCCGTGGTGACCTGGACGCGCCGCCGCCAGGTCTGCTGGACGCCGATCTCCAGGACCCGTACCCGGGCCGAGGCCACGGTCCCGTCATCGAGGTCGCGCAGGTCGCGAAGCCGGCGGAGCTCGCGGAGGTCATCGTAGCGGCGGGGCAGGTGGAACAGCAGGTCGCGGACCGTGTCCACACCGAGCCGCCGGGCCTGGCGGCGCAGCGACGAGACGCCCGTGATCCCCGACAGTCCGACCGGCGAGGCGAGGATCGCCGCCGGGTCCCGGGGCGCCACGACGGCCACCTCGGGACGGAGCGAGCGGCTTCCCTGCGCCGGTGCCCGGCGCCTGCGATCGCTCACTCGGCCGAGATCAGGTACCGGTAGTGGGGCTGTCCGCCGTGGTACAGCTCCACGTCCTCGAGACCCGGCGCCGCGGCGCTGATCCGGGCGGCGAGCTGCTCGGCGGCGTCGAGCGTCGCGTCCTCGCCGTAGTAGATGGTCACCACGCCGAAGCCGGGCGCAAGACGGGCGAACGCGGCGAGGACGGCCTTCTCGGCATCGTTGTCCACGGCCAGCAGCCCATCGTCGGGGTCAAGGACGATCGTCTGGCCCTTGCGCACCTTGTGGCCGGACACGGTCGCGTCCCGGACGGCCTCGGTCACCTGCATCGTCTGCAGCCCGCGGCCGGCGTCGGTCATCGTCGCCGCGTTCTGCTCGGCCGGGAGGGACGGGTCCAGCTCGAACAGGGCCGCGATCCCCTCGGCGACATTGCGGGTGGGCACGACGTGGACCGGCCGGCTGGTCATCGACATGACCTGGCGCGCCGCCAGCACGACATTGGGGTTGTTGGGCAGGATCAGCAGCGCATCGGCCTGGGTGGCCTCCACCGCCTCCAGCAGCTCCCCGGTGGACGGGTTGGCGGTCTGGCCTCCGCGGACGATCCGGAACGCTCCGTACTCACGGAACGGTGCAGCCGTGTCGGTGAGCACCGCCGCGAGCCCGTCCGAGGGCGCGACGGCCACCACCCCGAGCGGCAGCCGCGTGGCGGGGTCCGCGTCATGGCCGGCATCCGCCGCGGTCGCACCGGCCTCGGCGACCGCCGTGGCGGCGGTCACCGCCCGCGACGGCACACCGCCGACCACGCCCACGAACTCGGCGGCCCTGGCCTCCCGGACGTCGTAGGCCTGGCCGTCGAGGTTCTCGACGGTGATCCGCGACAGCGCGCCCAGCGACAGGCCGTAGCTGATGACCAGGTCGGGCCGCTCGTTGTGGACGTGGATCTTGGCCATCAGCACGTCGCCGGCGACCAGCACCGACTCGCCGATCGTCTCCAGGTGCGCCTGGATCGCGTAGGTGTCGAGCGGGGTGCCCGTTCGAGCCCGGAGGAGGAAGACCGTCTCGTAGCCGAACTCGGTGGCATCGACGGGGGCGGTCGCGGCCTCACGGCGCGGTCCGCCGGCAACCGCCACGACCGGCTCCGCCGTGTCGGCCGGCCGGCCGCGTGCGGCCTCCAGCGCGCCCTGGAACAGCCGGAGCAGGCCCTGGCCGCCCGAGTCCACCACGTGGGCCTCGCGCAGGATCGGCAGCAGCGATGGCGTCTTGGCGACGGCCCGCTCGGCCGCCTCGACGGTCGCCGCGAGGACCATCTCGACGTTGTTGTCACGCTCGGCGGCGACCACGGCGGCAGCGGCGGCCTCGCGGATGACCGTCAGGATCGTGCCCTCCACCGGCTTGGCCACCGCCTTGTAGGCGGTCTTGGCGCCGAGGTCCAGGGCATGGGCGAGGTCGAGGCCGTTGAACCGGCGCTTGCCCGCCATGCCGGTCTCCATCCCCTTGAGGATCTGGCTGGCGATGACGCCGGAGTTGCCGCGCGCACCCATCAGGGCGCCGAAGGAGGCGGCCTGGGCGACCACGCCGGCCTCGGCGCCGCGCCCGGCTCGCTCCGCCTCGTCGAGCGCGGCCATCATCGTGGCCAGCATGTTCGTCCCCGTGTCACCGTCGGGGACCGGGAAGACGTTGAGGGCGTTGATCTCGTCGACGTTCGCCTCGAGACGGGCGACGGCGCTCCGGAACGCGGCCAGGAATCCGGCGCCGTCGCAGGACCGGCGGGGCATCAGGCGACGTCCGTCCCGCTCGCGGCGAGGTCCGATGTGCCGGGCTCGGTCGAGGCAGGGTCCGCGGCCGGTGGGATGCCGTGTTGGTGGACCAGGCGACCGATGCGGATCGATACCCTGTCCGGCTCGCGACCGAGTGCGTGCCTCAGCGTGTAGCGCACCGATGACTCGAGCTGGCGCGCCACCTCCGCGATGGGAAGCCCGTAGGCGACCGTGAGGCGCAGGTCGACGACGAGCTCCGGCTCGATCTCCAGGTGGATGCCCGGATGCGCGAGGCCGAGCCGCGCGAGCACGCGGCCCAGCGGCCCGCCACCGGCAAAGCCGGTCACGCCGTAGACCGCCAGGACGGAGGTCCGGACCAGGTCGCGGATCGCCCGCTTGGTGACGAGGGAGCGGCCGGGCAGGGGTTCGGTCACGCTGGCGACGTCCTCCTCACGGTCCCGGCCCGCGGGTCGCGGGTCGCGGCTGGGCACCTCCGGGGGCCGCCGAAGGCTGTGCTACGATACCACCCCGTTCGCACCGGCCAGCCGGCGCGTGCACGTCTTCCGGCCCCCATCAAAGGATCAACCAACGACCATGGCTCGTGCTTGCGCCATCTGCGGCAAGGCTTCCATGGGCGGGTTCAACCCCCAGTCCTCGGGGATGAACCGCGTCCGGGCTCACCGCCGCTATCAGCCGAACCTCCAGGTCACGACGCTGACCGGCAAGAACGGCGGCCCCGAGAAGGTGCTCGCCTGCACCCGGTGCCGTCGGACCCTGACCAAGAGCGCCCGCTAGGCCCGTTTCCGGGTCGGGGCCAGAGCCGGTCGCCACGCGGCGGCCGGCTTTCGTGTGTCCGCCGCCGGGGCGCCCCGGTGATCCCGCCGGGTGCGAGCGTGCCGCCGGCTACGAGGTCCCGCCGCGGTCGGCCGTGTCCAGCCAGATCGTGAACGGGCCGTCGTTGACCAGCTCCACGTCCATCTCCGCGCCGAACTCCCCGAGCTCGATGCGCTTCACGCCCTGGACCTCCATGGACGCGGCGACCCGCAGCCACAGGACCTTGGCCAGGGCCGGCGTTGCCGCGTCGGTGAACCCAGGCCGGCGCCCCCGCCGCGTGTCGGCGTAGAGGGTGAACTGGGAGACGACCAGTGCCTCACCGTCGACATCGAGCAGCGAGCGGTTCGTTCGCCCCTCGTCGTCCTCGAAGATGCGCAGCTCGCAGATCCGCCGCGCCAGCCAGTCCGCCGTCGCCTCGTCGTCGCCGTGGCCGACGCCCACGAACACCAGCAACCCGGGCCCGATGGACCCCGTGACCCGCTCCCCCACCCGGACCTCGGCGCGGGAGACCCGCTGCAGGAGCGCGCGCACGCGGGTGGCGCCTACCGGTCCAGCGTCGCAGCCCGCGCCGCGTTCGCGATCGACCGGATCCGCTCCACCTCGCCCGCCATGTCCTCCGCGCGGTAGAGCGCGGAGCCGGCCACGATGACATCCGTCCCGCCGCGTCCGATGACCTCGGCCGTCGTGGACCTGCCGCCGCCGTCGACCTGGACCTCGCTGGCGCCGTTCGGGTCCAGCCACGCGCGGGCTGCCAGGAGCTTGGCGTCGGCCACGTCCGCCATGAACGCCTGGCCGCCGAACCCCGGCTCGACCGTCATGACCAGCACGATGTCCAGCAGCTCCCGGTAGGCATCCAGGGCCGCCAGCGGCGTGCCGGGCTTGACCGACAGGCCGGCCGACCGTCCGGCCCCGCGGATCCGCTCGAGCGCCGGACGAACCTGCGGCGCCTCGACCTCGACGTGGAGAGTGATCGAGTCGCAGCCGGCATCAAGGAACGGCTCGACCCAGCGCCCGGGCTCGCTGATCATGAGGTGGGCGTCGAACGGCAGCGCGGTCACCCGCCGCAGCGCGGCGATCATCGTCCAGCCGAAGGTGATGTTGGGGACGAAGTGGCCGTCCATGACATCGAGGTGGATCCGGTCGGCCCCCGCCTCCTCGGCCCGCCTGATCTCGTCGCCCAGCGCACCGAGGTCGCTGTCGAGGATGGAGGCGGCGACCAGCACCCCTGACGGGCGCCGGCTGCCGGGTCCGCCCGGGACCGGGGCGGCAGTGCCGCTCATCGCTCCCCCACCCCGGCCGGGACGGGCTCCGTGGACCGTTCGCCCCGCAGCGCAGCGGCGCTCTGCGCGACAAGCCGCTCGCGCCGGCGCTGGACGACGATCGGGGTTGGCTGATCGGCATGCTCGGCCGCCAGTTGCCCGCACGCGGCCCCGATCTCGGTGCCCCGGTTGAACCGGATGGTGGTCGCGATGCCGGCGGCCCGGAGGCGCTCCGCGAAGCCCTCCACGCGAGGGATCGGCGTGCCGGTCCAGGGCGTGTGGGCCACGGCATTCATCGGGATGAGGTTGACGTGGGCATGCTCGTGGCGAAGCAGGTCGGCCATCGCGTCCGCGTCGAGGTCGGTGTCGTTGATGCCGTCGATCATCGTCACCTCGTAGGTCACGCGCCGGCCCGTGACCTGCGCGTGCTCGCGGGCCGCGGCCACGACCTCTTCCACCGGCCAGCGCCGGTTGAGCGGGACGAGGACGTCGCGCAGCGCGTTGCGCGCGGCATGGAGCGAGATGGCCAGCGTGAACTGGGGACCGAGCGCGGTGAGGCGCCGGATCCCCGGTACCACCCCCGACGAGCTGACCGTGATGTGGCGCGCCCCGAGGCCGAACCGCTCCGGGTCGTTGAGCGCCTCGATCGACTCCAGCACCCGGTCCAGGTTGAGCAGCGGCTCGCCCATGCCCATGTACACGACGTTGGTCAGGTGCCGGCCGTCCGCGGCGAGGCGGCGCGCGGCGTGGCGGACCTGGTCCACGATCTCCGCGGTCTCGAGGTCGCGCTCCATCCCGAGCTCGCCCGTCGCGCAGAAGGGGCAGCCCACGGCACAGCCGGCCTGCGAGGAGATGCACAGGGTGTGCCGCTCGCGGGAATCGGGGCGTGCCGGGTAGTGCATCAGCACCGACTCCACCAGCAGCCCGTCGGACAGGCGGTGGACGGCCTTCTCGGTGAGGACGCCGTCGGTGAGGCGGATCTCCGACGCCTCGACCGTATCGAAGCGGAACGCCCCGGCGAGGTCGGCGCGCAGGGCCGGGGGCAGGGTGAGGATCTCGTCGAACGAGGCCTGCCGGCCGCGCCACGCCGCGTCGAGGACCTGGCGCGTCCGGTACCGCGGATGTCCACGCTCCGCGAACCAGGCGGCCAGGGCATCGGGAGCCAGGCCGCCGATCCCCGGGCGCGGATCGCGGGGCCGGCTGGCGGAGGGGGCTGGCCGCAACCCGAAGAACGGGGTCACGACCGGGGTGTCGTCGGTCATCACCCCCGATGATGACACGCGTGGCTCGGTGACCGCCCTCAGGCGGGGTCGCGACGGCCGCGAAGCCAGTCCTGCCCGGTCATCGGGCGGCGGCCGGCGGGGGTCACCCCTTCGAGCACCAGGCGCCCGTCACCGGTGGCCAGGGCCGGGCGGCCGCCGTGGCGGATGATCGCGCCGGGGACGTCACCGGGTCCGGACGGGGCGACCGATGCCTCGCTGACCACCAGCCTTCCGTCGGCAAGGTCGAGGAACGTCCCGGGCCAGGGCAGGTAGGCGCGGACCAGGCGCTCCAGCTCGGCCGCCGGCCGCGAGGGGTCGAGGCGTCCATCCTCCCGGCGGAGCGGGCGCGTGTGCGTGGCGCCCTCCGAGCCCTGCGCGACCACCCGCAGCTCGCCCCGGATCCAGGGCCCGAGCCGGTCGTCCAGCAGCTGCGCGGCGATCTCGGCCAGCCGGGTCTCCAGCTCCGGCGCCCGCTCGTCGCCCCGCAGCGCCACGTCCACGCCCGCGACGATCGGTCCGGTGTCCACGCCCGCGTCCATCCGCATCAGTGTCACGGCGGTGGAGGCGTCCCCGGCGGCGATGGTCGCGGGCACGGGGGCGGCGCCGCGCCACCGCGGCAGCCGTGACGGGTGCAGGTTGAGCGCCCCGAGGGGCAGGTCGAGCAGCGCCGCCGGGACGATCTGGCCGTAATCGGCCAGGACGGCAAGCGCAGGCTCGAGCGCGAGGATGGTGGCGATGGCCTCCGGTGCGCGCAGGCGCTCCGGGGTCAGCACCGGCGAGAGCGCCAGCTCCACGGCCAGCCCGCCGATCGGGGTCGGCGTGGGAACGTGCCGGCGCCCGACGGGGCGGGGAGGCGCCGTGACCACCCCGACGAGCTCCACGTCCGGATGCGCGGAGAGCCGGCGCAGGGCGGGGATCCCGAACGCCCCGCTGCCCAGGAAGACCGTCCGGACGCGCACGGCCCCGCCCGGAGGAGGCGTCACGCCAGGGCGCTCGTCGCCCGCTGGATCCGTGCGTCCGAGGCGCGGTCGCCGTCGTTGTCGCCGTCGGCCTCGTCGTCGTCGCCGTGGCCCACGGCGATCAGCTCGTCCATCGAGTCGAGATAGTCGATGTACAGCTTCCCGTCGAGATGATCGAGCTCGTGCTGGAGCGCCCGGCCAAGGAGCCCGGAACCGCCCACCTTGATCTTCCGCCCGAGGCGGTTCTGGGCGACGATCCACACCTTCTCGCGACGCGTGACGTAGGCGACGTAGCCCGGGATCGACAGGCAGCCCTCAAGGTCCCGGTCGTCACCGTGGGCCCGGACGATCTGCGGGTTCACGAGCTCGTAGAGCTGGCTCTCGACCTCGACCACGCAGGCCCGGACCGCCTCGCCGAGCTGGGGCGCCGCGAGACCGACACCCGGCGCGTGCCGCATCGAGTCCGTGAGGTCGTCGAGGAGCTCGTGGAGATACTTGCCGAAGCTGTCCACGGTCTCGCCCTTGAGGCGGAGCCGGGGGTCGCCCAGGAGGACGATGGGTTTGACGCTCATGGCGGCTGAGTATACGCAACCGACCGCCGTGGCCTCGTTCGGGCGGGCGGTCGGCACCGGGTCCGCGATGGAGCCGGATGGCGCGGCGGGCGCTCCCTGGCGCCGGGCCTAGCTGCCGGTGCCCTGCGTCTCCTCGGGGTCCCCGGCGGTCTCCACCGCGGCCGCCTCGTCCGCGCCCTCGGTGCCCTCCTCGGCATCCTGCTGGCGCAGGTCTGCGGCCACGGTCTGCGCCCGCTCGGCGAACCGCTGGCCGTACTCGGAGGTCAGGTTCGCCGCCTTCTGGGCGGCCGGACCGGCCTTGACGGCGGCCAGGGCGGCAAGCTCGGCCGCCTTGGCGCTGACCTGGCGGGCGACGGGTGCGGCTGCCGTCGAAACCTGCTGGATCATCGCCTCCAGCTGCGCGAGCCACTCCCGGGCGCGCACGGAAGCGCCGGGCCCGTCGCCCTCGGGCTCCACGTCGGGGATCGGCTCGTCGGCGAGGGGCGGGGTCTGCTCGGTCATCGTGTGCCTCCTTCGGGCAGGGGCCAGATCCTGGCTGTCCCGTGGGACCCCATTGTCGCCCACGCACCCGGGTTGCGCACGTGCCGCACCTCCCGGGATCGTCGCGTCGCGCGCCTCAGAGCAGCGATTCCGGGTCGACGTCGATGCTCCACGGGGCCCCCGGCACGGGATCCAGGAGCGCCACGGGATCCGGTCCGCGCAGGACGACATGGAAGCGCCAGCGATCGCCACGCCTGGCGACGTATGCCGGCGCCGGCCCCACCACCTGGACGGCCGATCCGCGGTCCCGAGCCAGGGCGCGAAGCCGCTCCGCCATCGCGACCGCCTCGCGCTCCGCCGCGTCGCGCTCCGGCAGGCTGACCGTGAGCTTGACCAGCCGCCCGAACGGCGGCGACCCGAACCGCTCGCGGAGGGCAAGCTCCTCGTCGTAGAAGGTCGCGGCATCGCGCTCCACGACGGCCCGGATCGCTCGATGGTCCGGGCGGTACGTCTGGATGATCGCCCGGCCCGGGCGGTCGCCTCGTCCCGCCCGCCCAACCGCCTGGGCGAGCAGCTGGTAGGTCCGCTCCGAGGCGCGCTCGTCGGGGAGGTTGAGGGCGATGTCGGCGGAGACGACGCCGACCAGGATGACCTCGGCGATGTCGAGGCCCTTCGTCACCAGGCTCGTCCCGACCAGGACGTCCGTGCGCCCGGCGGCGAACGCGTCGAGGACGCGGTCCGCGGCTCCCTTGCGCTCGACCACGTCGCGATCCAGCCGGGCGACACGGAGCGACGGGAAGCGCTCCCGGACCTCGCGCTCCACGCGCTCGGTGCCGCCGCCCAGGTACCGGATCCGCGGCGAGGCGCACTGGCGGGCATCGGTTCGCGATGGGCCAGGCCCGGCCGCAGTGGTGGCAGCGCAGCGTGGTCCCCGCCTGGTGGTACACGAGCGGCCGGTCGCAGTCGGGGCAGGCCTGCACGAACCCGCAGTCCCGGCACAGCACCACCGACGCCGTCCCGCGGCGGTTCAGCACCAGGATCGCGCGGTCCCCGTGCTCGGTGTCGAGCTCGGCAACAGCCGCGACGAGCGCGTCCGAGAGCAGGCCGCGATTGCCGGCCGCGAGCTCCTCGCGCAGGTCGATCGCCACGACCGTGGGCTCCGCGCCGGCCGCGCGCACCGGCAGCACCGCCCGCCGGTATCGCCCCGCCCGGGCGTGACCCATCGTCTCGACCGCGGGCGTGGCCGAGCCGAGCACCACCGCCGCGCCGGCCAGCCGTCCGAGCTCCACCGCCCCGTCGCGCGCCTGGAACCGCGGGGTCCGGTCGCTCTTGTACGCGGCGTCGTGCTCCTCGTCGACCACGATCAGGCCCACGTCCGCCAGCGGGGCGAGGAGCGCCGTCCGGGTCCCGACGACGAGGTCCGCGTCGCCCGCTCGGACCCGGCGCCACTCGTCGGCCCGCTCGCCGTCGCCCAGCGCCGAGTGCAGGACGGCGATCCTCGGCCTGGAGCTCCGCCCGGAGGCGGTCCACGATCGGCGTCGCCAGCGCGATCTCCGGGACGAGCAGCATGGCCGGCCGGCCGGCCGCGAGCGACGCGGCGATCGCCTCCACGTAGATCGCCGTCTTGCCACCGCCGGTGACGCCGTCGAGGAGGGTGGGTGTCGGGTCGCGGGCGGCGATCGCGTCGGTCACGAGCCGCAGGGCCGCGGCCTGGTCACCGGTCAGCGCCGACCCCGGTGGGCGGGCGCCGCGTGTCGGAGCCGGGCGCCCCGCGAGCGGTCGGCGCGGTCGTTCGCGGACCTCCGCCCGGACGAGGCCCCGCCGCACGAGCCCCGCGATGGACGACGATCCGAACCGCTCCACGAACGCCGAGGCCGCGACGCCTGACCCGTCCGCCGCGGCGGTCGCCGACAGCTCGGTTGTCGCCGACAGCTCGGCGAGCGCGTCCCGCTGGCGCGGACCCAGCGGGCGGCCATGGACACGCTCGCCCGCGGCAAGGGCCGCGGCCGCGGATCGGCCATCGTCGGTCAGCCACAGGCGCCGCTCATAGCGCGGGCCCAGGGCCGCGCCGAGCAGGGTCCAGGTGAGGTCCACCAGGTCCTCGTCGGCCAGCGCCCGGAGCCGGCGCAGCAGCGCGGCCCGACCCTCGGGGCTGGACAGGTCGCGCACCGGCCGGGCCCGGCCGGCGAGCTCGTCGAGGAGATCCAGGTCCGGCAGGGACAGGCCGGGCTCCGGGCGCCCCATCCGCGCCTCGCCGGCGGGCGTGACCTCTGCCATCAGCTCCAGGCGCTCCAGCATGCCCGGCGGCAGCATCGCCCGGATCACCACGGCCAGCGGCGCGAGGTACCGGCCCGCGAGCAGCGCCGCGAACGCCAGCGCAAGCGGCGGCAGCAGCGGGCCGTCGGACCGGATGCGCGCCGCCAGTGGCCGCAGCTCCCCGCCCGGAGGCGCGGTCCCCTCCCCGATCACGATCCCGATCGCCTGGCGGCCGCCCTTCCCAAACGGAACGAGGACCGCCTCGCCCGTCTCCAGGTCCTCGAGGCCGGCCGGCACGAGGTAGGTGTAGGTTCGCGGCCCGGGTCCCGCGGGGGCATCCACCGCCACCTCGACGAGCCGCCCCCGGGCCGTCGCGGGTGTCATCCCGCCCGGGTCAAGGCCAAGCGTGGGCGCCATGGTGGGGCTCTCAGCCGACGCGGATCTGCCGCTCGGCGTTCCGGCGCTTCTCCTGCTCGATGATCGCCTCGATCTCGGCAGCGGTCCGCTCGACCTGGCCGGTCTCGTTGAGGACCACGCGGTCGTAGTCGCCCTGCCGGGCCAGCTCGATCGCCGCGTTGCGCTGGCGGATCTCGAGCTCATCGGCGGTCTCGGTGGCGCGCGAGCGGAGCCGCTGGAAGAGGGCCTCGAGCGAGGGCGGGACGAGGAACACCAGCAGCGCCTCCGGGACGCGCTGCTTCACCACCATCGCGCCCTGGACGTCGATCTTGAGGATGACGTCGTGCCCCTCGGCAAGCGCCCGCGCGACGTCGCGTCGCGGGGTCCCGTACCAGTTCCCGTGGACCTCGTTGGCCTCCAGCAGCTCGCCGGCCTCGCGCAGCTGGTTGAACTGTGGCCTGGTGAGGAACTGGTACGACACGCCGGGGATCTCGCCCGTGCGAGGCCTGCGGGTCGTGCACGTGACCACGTAGTGGTAGTCGGGGTCACGGGGCCGCGTCCGCAGCTCGTCGATGACGGTGTCCTTGCCCACCCCCGACGGCCCGCTGACGATGACGAGCAGGGCGCCGGGCGCGCCGAGCAGCACCTCCGGGGTGGTCACTCGCTCCCTCCCACCGGCCGTCCGCCGGCTGACGTCTCGGCCTCCCGCAGCCGGGTGAGCACCAGCTCCAGGTTGTCGGGGAGCGGCGCCTCCACCCGGAGCAGCTTGCCCGACGAGGGGGAGACGAGCTCCAGCCGCCACGCGTGGAGGAACAGCCGGTCCAGGCTGTCGGGGCCCTTGCGAGCGGTGCCCGTGCCGTACACGGCGTCACCCGCCACGGAGTGGCCGAGCGCGGCCAGGTGGACCCGGATCTGGTGGGTTCGCCCGGTGACCAGGTCGAGCTCGAGCAGGGTCCACTCGCGGAATCGCTCCCGGACGCGGTAGCCGGTGGTGGCCGCGCGCCCATCCACGACCACGGCCATCCGCTTGCGATCCTTCGGGTTGCGCCCGATCGGGGCTTCGATCCGGCCGGCGGCCGCGGCCACCGCGCCCTGGGCCAGGGCCAGGTAGGTCTTGCGCACGCGGCGCGCCTTGAGCTGCGCCATGACCGACGCCTGGGCGGCGTCGTTGCGAGCCACGATCAGCAGCCCCGAGGTGTCCCGGTCCAGCCGGTGGACGATCCCCGGTCGGGCGACACCCGCGATCCCCCCGTAGTGGTCGCCGCGCGCGAGGAGGGCGTTGACGAGCGTGCCCCGCCAGTGGCCCGGGGCCGGGTGGACGACCAGCCCCGTGGGCTTGTTGACGATCAGGATGTCGTCGTCCTCGTAGGCAACCTCGATCGGGATCGTGGGGTCCGGCTCGAGGTGGTACGGGACCTCGGGCGGGGGAACCTCGAGGACCACGGCCCCGCCGCGGACCTCCGAGTTGGCCCGCAGCCGGCGACCGGTGTCGTCGACGAGGCGCCCGTCGCTGATGAGCTTCTGCACGTACGACCGGGAGAGGCCCGTCCGGTCGGCGACGAAGCGGTCGACGCGGCGGATGATCTCGCCCTCCGGGATCGTCAGGCGCCGCGGGCCGGGGGGCACCGACGGCGGGCCCGGCTCGGGGCCCAGGACGGTCTCCAGCTCGTCGTCCGGTTCGACGACCTCGTCCTCACCCAGCAGCTCGAGCTCGCCCGGGTCAGCCATCCGCGCCCCACTCCGCGATCCGCGGGACGATCGCCATCGCGATCAGCAGCACGATCGATGTCGTGATGCAGGCATCGGCGACGTTGTAGGTCCAGAAGCGGACGGTGCCGATCCCCATGTCGACCCAGTCGATCACGTGGCCGTGGTTGAGCCGGTCGAGCAGGTTGCCGATGGCGCCGCCGAGCAGGAGGCCCAGCGCGACGGTGGTGACGAAGCCGCGGCCGGCCTTCGCGTGGTACAGCACGATCAGCGCCGTGACCCCCATGGACACGATCGCGAACGCGGGCGCGGACTGCGGGAGCATCCCGAACAGGATCCCCGAGTTCTGGCCGTACACGACGTTGAGCAGGTCCGGGATGACCACCATCCCGGCGCCCGGTGCCAGCTGGCTGACGACCCACGCCTTGCTCAGCTGGTCGATGACGACGACCACCAGCGCCAGGGCGCCGAACACGACCCACCGCCGGCTCGACGGGCCCCGCCACTCCGCCCGCCGCACCGCCCCGTCGTCGGCGGGAATCTCGTCCTCGTCGACGATCTCGACGTCCTCATCGAGGACGCCGTCGTCGTCGCCCAGCACCGGCCCGGTCGTCATCAGCTCAGGTGTCCCCGGCCCGTCGGAGCCCGATCCGCAGCTCGCCGCGATCGAGGTGGACCGCCGCCATGGGCACCCCCGCCGGCGGCGGCTCCCGGCGAACCTCGTCCGCAAGCGTCTCCACCGCCACGGAACGCAGGTGGGGCTCCAGCTCCGCGCGGGCGCCGTCGAGCCACAGCACGATCCGGTCGTCGAGGTCCAGCTCCGCCTCCTTGCGCAGGTCCTGGATCGCGCGCTGGAGCTCGCGGGCGTCGCCCTCGGCCAGCAGGTCCGGCGTGAGCTCGGTATCCAGCACGACCACGAGCCCGTCCCGATCGGCCACCGCGGTTCCGGGGCGTGGGGTGGCCTGGATCTCCACCTCGTCCGGGGCGAGCGTCTCGCCGGCCAGCGTCACGGAGCCGTCCGCGTGGAACGTGACGGCCCCCTCGCGCGCGGCGGCCATGACCGCCGGGATGGCGGCTCCAAGCCGCTTGCCGATCCTGGGCAGCAGGGGCTTGACCCGTCGCTCGACGAGCGCGGATCCGTCCGGGATGACCTCCACGCGCTTGACGTTGAGCTCGTCGGCAAACAGGGCCAGGAGATCCGGACCCAGGGCAAGCCCTCGATCCGGGACGGCGAGCCAGGCCGTGGCCAGCGGTTGGCGAATTCTTGAGCCCGGCCTGTGCGCGCAGGGTCCGTGCCAGGTCCACCGCGCCGCGCAGCAGCGCCATCGCGCGCTCGAGCGGTTCGTCGCGGTGTGGGGCCATGGTCTCGGCCGGCCATCGGGTCAGGTGGACGCTGTCGGGGTGCTCCGGCAGGACCGCCACCACGAGGTTCCCGTACAGGGTGTCGGCCAGGAACGGCAGGATCGGGGCCAGGGTGCGCGACAGGCTCACCAGCGCGGCATGCAGCGTGGCGAACGCGGCATCCCTGTCCGCCGCCTCCGCGCCGGCCCGCATCCGGTCCCTCGAACGGCGCAGGTACCACGTCGAGAGGTCGTCGATGAACGCGCTGAGCGCCCGCGTCGCCCCCACGGCGTCGATGTCGTCCAGGCGCGCGCCGACCTCGGCGGCCAGGCCCGCGGATCGTGACAGGATCCAGCGGTCCAGCACCGGCCACGTGCGGGCAGCCTCGATGGCCTCCCCGATCCCCCGGCTGGGTGTCCAGCCCGCGAGCCGCGCGTAGGTCACGAAGAACGCGTACACGTTCCACAACACCAGCAGCTCCCGGCGGGCCTCGTCGGCCGCGTGCCAGCCAAACAGGATGTTGTCCTCGGGCCGGGCCTTCGCGAACATCCAGCGCATGACGTCGACGCCCATCCGGTCGGCCGCCTCGTCGAACTCGATCGCGTTGCCCCAGCTCTTGTGCATCGGCCGGCCGTCCTCACCAAAGACCAGGGCGTAGCCGAAGATCGCGCGGAACGGCTCCGTCCGGCGTAGGACGGTGGACATCGCGAGCATCGAGTAGAACCAGTTGCGGAACTGGCCCGGGAAGCTCTCCGTGATGAAGTCGGCCGGGAACCAGTCCGCCCAGGCGTCGGGGTCCTCGCGGTAATGCATCGTCGAGAACGGCACGATCCCCGCATCCAGCCAGGGGTTGCCGACGTCCCGGATCCGCTCCACGGGCTCGCCGCAGGACGGGCAGGCGATGCGCACCTCGTCAACCCACGGTCGATGCGGCGTGTGGCCGTCAAACGCGTCCCAGCCGGCCACGGCGCGGACCTTGAGCTCCTCCCGACCGCCGATGACCTCCACGGTGCCGCACGCGGCGCAGTCGTAGATGGGCAGCGCCAGGCCCCAGTAGCGCTTCTTGCTGATCATCCAGTCATGCATGTTGCGGAGCCAGTCCAGCTCCCGGTCATGGCCGAAGTCCGGGATCCACCGGATCCGGTCCACGACCTCCATGATCTGGTAGCGGAGGCTCCGGTCCACCTGCTCCGGCGTGAGCGTCTCGCGAGGCTGGTCGTACACCTCGCCCATGGAGATGAACCACTCGTCCACGAGCCGGAACAGGAGCGGCGTCCCGCAGCGCCAGCAGTGGGGATACCGGTGGCTGTACGGCTCGAGGTGGTAGAAGAACCCGCGCCGCTCGAGGTCGTCCACGATCCGCTCGGCGACCGCGGGGGCCTCCAGGCCCGTGAGCCAGTCAAACCCCGGGACATACCGGCCACCCTCGTCGATGGGACCGATGACGGGCAGCCCGAGCTGCCTCCCCAGCTGGTAGTCCTCGGCACCACACCCGGGAGCGATATGGACGATCCCGGTGCCCTCGTCCTCCCCGACCTCGCCCCAGGCCACGACCCGGTGCTGGTACCCCGCCGCCTCGAACGCCGTTCCCACGGCGGGCAGCTCGTCATAGGGGCCCGTGTAGCGCCAGCCGACCAGCTCGGAGCCGGCGACCTCCTCCTCGACGGTGAACGGGCCCCGGAGGGCGGCCTTGAGCATCCCCTTGCCCACCCAGAACCGGTCTTCTCCCTGGCGAACCTTCAGGTAGCGAAGGTCCGGACCGACCGCGGCCGCCACGTTCGACGTCAGCGTCCAGGGCGTCGTCGTCCACACGAGGAGCGCCTCGCCCGGGCGGTCCAGCAGCGGGAGCCGGATCGTCAGGCCGGGATCCTCGCGGTCCGCATAGCCCTCGTTCATCTCCATCTGCGACAGGCCGGTGCCGCAGCGCGGGCACCAGGGCATCGTGTCCGAGCCCTTGTACAGCCAGCCGCGCCGATGGCATTCGGCGAGGAAGCCCCAGATGAGGTCGTTGTTCTCGTTGCTGAAGGTGAAGTAGGACCCGCCCAGCTCGGGCATCCCGAGCCGGCCGACGAGCATCTCGACGGTGTCGGTGACGGGGCCCTCCGGACCTTCGATGCTGGTCACCGCCGTCGGGTCCTTGCCGAGCAGATCGTGAAGTCGCCGGAGCTCGGCCGGGTCGTTCCAGTCCATCCACATGCCCAGCCGGACCGACTGCTCGGTCTGGCGCGCCGCGTAGGTCAGGACCCGCTGCTTGCACAGGGTCACGAACCGGTCGATGCCGTAGGCCTCGATGTCTCGCTTGGACGTGAAGCCCAGGTCACGCTCGACGTTGACCTCGACCCACAGCCCCTGGCAGTCGAAGCCGTTCTGGTATCGCTGGTCGTGCCCCAGCATCGCGTGGTAGCGCTGGTAGAGATCCTTGTAGGCACGCCCCCAGGCGTGGTGGACGCCCATCGGGTTGTTGGCCGTGATCGGCCCGTCGAGGAAGCTCCAGCGCTGGTTGCCGGCGTTCTGGGCGCGCAGGCGGGCGAACGTCCGCCGCTCGGTCCACTCCCCGAGGAGGGCGTGCTCCTGCGCAACGAAGTCGGGGCGGGCGGAAACGGGTTGGAACATCTGGCCTCGATGGAGCGCCGGCGCGGGCGTTCACCGGCCGCGGCGGGGCACCAGTCTATCGGCAATGCGGCCCCGGTCGCGACGCGACACCAGCCCATCTCCGCGAATCCCGCCTGCGCGTATCATTCGGCCCGATGTCGACTCCCCAGCGGGCTCCCCGCTCGCGCTCCGCCTTCGGCGCGGCCTTCCTGTCCCTCGTGTTCCCTGGGCTGGGCCACGCCTATGCGGGGGCGCCGGTCCGTGCCCTCGGCTTTGCGGCCGTGCCGCTGCTGCTGGTCGCGCTGCTCCTCGGGGTCGTGGTCCGCGGCGATCGGGCAGCTCTGCTCGGAATGATGGCCAACCCCGGGATCCTCACGGCGATCTTCATCGGCAACATCGTCGTCCTGGTCTACCGGATCGCCGCGGCCGTGGATGCCTGGCAGGTCGCCCGGTTCCTCAACGCGGCCGATGCCTCGGGTGGCGGCCGGCTCGGGCGGGCCAGGATGCCCCTGCACCCGGTCTCGATCGCGGGGCTGCTGGCCGTCATCCTCGTGATGGGGATCAGCCACGTGGCGGTGGCCCGCTACGACCTGCTGGGCATGCGGGCCGTCAACTGCATCTTCACCGAGGAGTCCAACCCCGACTGCGAACAGCCAGGCCCGGGCGCCGAGGCCACACCGGGGACCTCCGAGGAACCCGCCGCGACCGACCTGCCAGGCGAGTCCGTGCCGCCCGAACCCACCGACGCCGTCCCGACACCGGTGCCGTCGGCAACGGGCACCCTGGCGCCTACCCTGCCACCCTGGGACGGCAAGGAGCGGCTCAACATCCTCGCCGTCGGCGTGGACGCCCGTGAGGGTGACGGGTCGAGCTTCAACACCGACACCCTCATCGTCATCTCGATCGACCCGGTCACCAACCAGGTCGCGATGTTCCAGGTCCCTCGCGACATGGTGGACGTGCCGGTCCCGGCCAATGCCCGGTCGCTGTGGGGCTCCACCTACGCCGGCAAGATCAACAGCTGGTACAACCAGAACCGGAACCGGACCGACCTGTGGCCGGGCAAGACCGCCACCTCGCGCGGGTTCAACGCCCTCAAGGCACTGCTGGGCGAGCTGTACGGCCTCGACATCCGCTACTACGTGAAGGTGGACTTCGGGGGCTTCAAGGACGCGGTCAACACGCTCGGCGGCCTCCAGGTCAACGTCCAGATGCCCGTCTACGAGAGCCTGTATCCCGCGGGTGTCGGGTACCTGACCCGGCTGTACATCCCCGCCGGACCGCAGCACATGACCGGCGCCGAGGCCCTGCGCTACGCGCGATCGCGGCACCGGGCAACGGACTTCGACCGCGGCCGCCGGCAGCAACGGGTGCTCATCTCGCTCAAGGACCAGATGAGCGTCCAGGCGATCTTCGCCAACCTCGACCAGCTCACCACGGACATCGGCCGGGCCGTCAAGACCGACATCCCGGTCAGCGAGCTCCCCAAGCTGCTGTCGCTCGCCGAGAGCGTCGACACGAAGAACATCCGGTCCTACGTGTTCTCGCCCAACGTCTACGCCAGCGAGTTCCCCAACTCGTCGCGCGGCTACATCATCACCCCCAACCTGTCGCGCATCCGGCGGGCCGTCAAGGAGGCGTTCTCGGTCAGCGCGGACCTGCTCGCCCAGCGCGACCGTCTCGGCGAGGAGGAGGCGCGGGTCTGGGTCATGGACGCGTCCGGGCAGCACCTGTCGGCAGGCAACGCCGAGTGGCTCGCGTACAACGGACTGGATGCCTCGGCTCCGAACAAGAAGGTCGCGAACCAGCTGGCGACCACCGAGATCAAGGTCTACAACGGGGCCGAGACGGCGATGCCGGAGACGGTCAAGTTCCTGGAGAAGGTCTACGGGGTCACCGTGGTGCCCGTGGCCGACCCGACGGTCACGGTGGACTTCATCATCACGCTCGGCCGCGACGCACCGGACAAGCAGGTCGACGCCCTCGGTTGACGGGACCCCGCGCCCGGCTCAGGACCGCGCGCCCAACCCAGACCCCCCCCCGCTCAGCGCGGCCCCTGGCCGCCGGCTACCGGATCGCCGTGAGCCAGCCCGCGTACCGGGGATCGTTGCCGCGGACCGCCTTGAAGTAGTGCTCGGAGATCGTGCGGCTGATGGGCCCGATGGCTCCCGTGCCCACGGCCCGATGGTCGATCTCGACGACCGGGCTCACCTGGACCCCGGTCCCGCACAGGAAGACCTCGTCGCAGACATAGAGCTCCGAGCGGTCCACGGACCGGACCTCGCTCGGGATCCCGAGGTCCGCGGCCAGCGTCAGGACCGCCTTGCGGGTGACGCCCTCGAGGATGTCGTCCGACACCGGCGGCGTGATCACGACGCCGTCGCGAACCATGAACAGGTTGGCGGCAGACGCCTCCGATGCGTGCCCGTCGGGGGTCATGACCAGGGCCTCGTCAAAGCCGTTGAGCTCCGCCTCGGACTTCTGGAATGCCATGTTGACGTAGCCGCCGACGATCTTGCCGCGAGCCGGCAGGGCCTCGTCAGCGTTGCGCCGCCAGGTGCTCGTCATGACCCGGACGCCCTTCTCGATGTCGATGTAGTTCCCGAAGGGCGACGTGATCACGTACAGCTGGTGGTCGAGGTGGTGGAGCCGGACGCCGATCGCGAGGGTGCTCTTGTAGAACGACGGCCGGATGTAGACGTCCTCGCGGAACTGGTTCCGGCGCACGGTCTCGAGCACGATCTGCTCGAGCTCGTCGACCGAGGGCACATCCTCCATCAGGAGCATCTTGGCGCTGTTGCGGATCCGCGCGAGGTGCTCACGCACGAACAGGACGTACAGCGTCTCCTGCTCGGCGTTCCAGTAGCCCCGGATGCCCTCGAACGTCGCCGTGCCGTACATGAACGCGTGGGTCATGATGCTGACCTTCGCGTCGCGCAGCGGGACGTACTCGCCCTCGAAGTAGGCGATCAGGTCTTCGACGGATCGCGGCTGGGCGGGGACGGCCTCGGCCGGAGGATCGGACGGCTGCTGGGTGAGCATGGGTCGGCTCCAGGTCGCGTGCGGCGATCAGCCGCGGGTGCCTCGTGACGGCAGCAGTCTAGCACCGGGCCCCCGGCGCCAGGCCGGGGGCCGTCCCGTCGAAACGGGGGTCAGCCGACGGGGAGCACGCCCGCGATCGCCAGGCCGACGATCGTCAGGTACACCACGTAGAGCGCGCCGCCGACAAGCAGCCAGCGCCCGTCCAGGCGGTTGCGGCGCCACATGGGCCCGAACACCGCGGCGACCGCGAGGAACGCGATTCCGGCCGACAGGAACGCGACCAGCGAGTGCTCGTTGACGTGCCAGGCCGACCCCGCGAGCACGAGCGCCACGACCGTGGGGATGGCCGACTGGAACACCATCGCGCCGGTGATGTTGCCCATCGCGAGGGTGTCCTTGCCCTGGCGGACCCAGATCAGCGAGTTGAACTTCTCGGGCAGCTCGGTGGCGATCGGGGCGATCACGAGCGCCACCAGCAGCTCGCTGACCCCGAGCGTCCTGGACACGCTCTCCACGGCCCCCACGAACAGGTAGGCGCCGCCGATGATGCAGCCGAGGGCGAACAGCACCTGGAACCCGACCACCCGCAGCCGGGGGGTCAGCGGGTCGGCTTCGTGGCCGGACCGGTCCATCCGGCGAAAGCGCAGGGGCTCCAGCTCATCCTCGTGATCCTCAGCCTCGGCGTCCAGGTGCCCCTTCACGTAGATCACGTAGATCCCGATCAGCACCACGGCCACGCCCAGGCGCGCCACGCCCATGTCGGGCGGCAGGAACGCCGTCGCGATCGCCAGCGCGTAGGCGATCAGGAAGTAGCGGATGTCGTGGACGAGGACGGTGGTGTCCACCACCATCCGGGTCCCCGTCAGCCGGCGGCGCCGGAAGGCGATGACCCCGATCCCGGTGACGAACATGGCCAGGGTTGACAGCATGAACGGCGCGCCCAGGATCGCGCCGACGCCCACCGCCTCGGTCGTCTCGCGTCCCCCGCCAAACCCGATGGCGATCAGCGGGATCATGGTCTCGGGCAGGGCCGTGCCAACGGCGGCGAGCACCGAGCCCACCGCACCCTGCGCCAGGCTGAGCTTCCGTCCGAACCACTCGATGCCGTTGGTGAACAGCTCCGCTCCGAGGAGGATCACCACGAACGCGATCGCGAGCACGATCAGGTCCATGTCAGCCCTCCAGCCCGAGAGCGGCGACGATCGAGATCACCACGACCAGCAGCACGAGGAGCGACACCAGGGCCAGCCGGCCGTCGCGGGCGGCCAGGAATCCAAGACCGGCGACCACGACCCGCCCGACGGGCAGGGTCACGATGAGGGCGATCCCCGCCCACAGGAAGCCACCTGGCTGGAGGGCGACCATGTCGGCCGGAATGCGCGACGGGTCGAAGGGCGGCAGGCCGGAGCGGGTCAGCGGATCGATGCCACCGGCGAGCATCAGCAGGACTCCCACGAGGACGAGGGCCATCGCGAGCCAGGTGCCGGCCACCAGCATCCGTCCGATCACCGCCTCCAGGGCGTCCGCCGCATCACGCCGGCCCCGAGCGGCCTCCTCGACGCTCACAGGCCCATCGCCCGCATGCTCATCTGGATTGCCGTGTACACGAGGACCGCGACAAACAGCCAGCGGAGGAACCGGAGGTCCACGCGGTGGGCCAGGCGCGAGCCCATCGATGCTCCGATGAAGACCCCCAGCGCCACCGGGCCGGCGACGAACGGGTCGATCTGGTCCCGCAACAGGTAGATGACCGCCGACGAGGTCGCCGTGATGCCCATCATCATGTTGCTGGTCGCCGTCGAGGTCCGCAGCGGAACACCCATCAGGAGGTGCATGACCGGCACCTTGATGATCCCGCCCCCCACGCCCAGCAGCGCGGAGTTGAGGCCCGCGAACACCGCCCCCACCATGCCCAGGGGGAGGCTGTGGATGCGGTAGCCGGGGCCGGAGATCCGGGCCGCCAGCGAGCCGTCGGCCCCCTGCTCCGATGGGGCCGTGTCGATCACGTGCGCAGGTTGGACCGGCTCCCGCAGGATGGGCTCCGCCCCGAACGACACCAGGTCATCGTCCGCGGTGCCGGGCGCTGTGGCCGGGGCGCGTGGCGGATCCTTGCGCCGGATCATGGAGATCGCCACCCAGGTCAGGAGCGCGGCGAACAGGGCCGCGAGCACGCGGTCGGCGATCAGGAACGCGATCAGGCCGCCGACGAGCGCACCGCCGGCGGAGAACAGCTCGAGCGTCATGCCCAGCCGCAGATTGGCGACGTGCCGCTGGAGGTAGACGGCGGCCGAGGCACTCGAGGTCACGATCACGGACACGAGCGAGACCGCCACCGCCTCGCGCAGCGGCAGGCCGAACCCGAGGGTCAGCAGCGGCACGATGAGGATGCCGCCCCCGAGCCCCAAGAGCGACCCAAAGGTGCCGGCCGCGGCGCCGCCGACGAGCAGGACGAGCCCGGCGATCACCGCGGGTCGAGCGGAGCTGCCCCCGCCTCCACCGTGTGTCCGCCGCGCTCGGTCACGGGACTAGGGGCGCAGGTGCTGGGGCGCGTACGGGAGCAGGGCCACGTGGCGCGCCCGCTTGAGCGCGACCGAGAGCTCGCGCTGGTGCGCGGCGCAGGTGCCGGTCTTGCGGCGGGGCTCGATCTTCGCGCGCTCGGACAGGTAGCGGCGGAGGCGGTTGACCTCCTTGTAGTCGATCGCGACCGTCTTGTCGGCGCAGAAGGAGCAGACCTTCCGGCGCCGGCGATCCCGGTAGTCGTCGCGCTTCTTCATGCGGGGCGGCATTGGTATCTCCTGGCTGTGGTGGCGGGCTGTCCGCCGGGGCGGCCGTCAGGCCGCGGAAGGATCGTCAGAACGGGAGGTCGTCGAGGTCGTCGTCACGCGGCGGGGCGGCCGGGCGGGTGGGTCGGACGGGCTCGCCGCCACCGCTGCCGGTCCCGCCACCGCTGCCGGTCCCGCCGCCGCTGAGGCCGCCGGATGGAGCCTTGAACGAGCCCCCCTCCTCGTCGCGGACCCGCGCATCGAGGCTGATGACGTTGTCCGCGGTGATCTCCAGCGAGACCCGCTTCTGGCCGTCACGGCCCTCGAACTCGCGCGTGCGGAAGCGGCCTTCGACAAAGACCTTGTTGCCCTTGCGGAATTGCTCGGCAGTTCGCTCCGCCCGGTCCCCCCAGACGGTGACGCGGTACCAGTCGGTCTGGTCGTCCTGCCACTCGCCCGTCTGCGCGTCCCGGCTCCGATGGCTGACGGCAACGGAGAACTCCGTCACCGGCCTCCCGTTGGGCGTGTAGCGCATCTCGGGATCACGCCCGAGGTTGCCGATGATCATGACCTTCGCGAATGCCATCGCTGGCTCTCCTCGCTCAGTCGATGGCCGCGGGTGCGGCCTCGCTCTCGGATTCGTCGATCCGCTCTTCCGAGTCCTCGTCAGCGTCGTCATCCTCGGAGGACGGGACGTCGGAGTCATCGTCGGAGTCGGAGTCGTCCTGGTCGCCGCTGGCGGACGCGTCGCGTCGGACCTTGACGGGCCTGACGGTTCGGGTCACGAGGTACCGCAGCACGTCCTCGGTGATCTGGAGGCTGCGTTCCATCTCGGCGATGGCCTCTGCCGGGGACTCGAAGACCACGATGTGGTACGAGCCCTCGCGGTAGCGGTCGATCGGATAGGCAAGGCGACGGCGCCCCCAGGGCGCCACCTTGACGATCTGGCCGCCCGACGCGACGACATAGCGCGTGGTGCGGTCGATGACCGCCGCGGCACGCTCATCCGGCACATCCGGCTTGAGCACGAGCATGAGTTCATAGCGGCGCACGGCCTGCTGTACTCCTTCCAATGGGATCTGCCCCGCTGACGGCGTGCCGGCACGGGGCCGAAAGGACGACCGGAGGATAGCATGGGCACCGATCCCGGCCCTGCGCGCCCGCCGATTTCCCTGGCATGGTCTATCGCTGGCATGGTCCGCCATCTCGCGGGCGCGCGGCGGGCTGGTGGCACGTGCCGTATCCTTCCGCCGTCACCACTGCCCAAGTAGCGAAGCTCCCGGGAGAGGCGTGCAGCTTTCGATCCTCCTCCTTGCGGCCGAGCGGTCGGCCGTCCAGACGCTCGTCACCGCGCTGGCCCAGCCGGGGCATGGCGTGACCGTCGTCACGCGTCCCGATGAGGCCGTGACCGCGGCGGCCGGGTACAGCCTGCTCATGATCGATGGCGTGACGCCCCCGGCCACCGTGGGCGACGTCGTCACGATGCTTCGCGCATCCGTGATGACGGTCGGGTTGCCCGTGCTCGCCATCGCGCACAGCGGCGAGCTCGACGAGAGGATCACGCTGCTCGAGATGGGCGCCGACGAGGTGATCGCCAAGCCCTTCAACGAGCAGGAGCTCCTCGCGCGCGTCGAAGCCCTCGCCCTGCACTCGCAGAGCGCAGCCTCGGGCGCTTCAGGCCGGTCCATCGGGGCCATGGGGCGTCACCGCCTGGTGTCCGTGTTCAGCCCCAAGGGCGGCGTCGGCACCACGACCGTGGCCACGAACCTCGCCCTCATCGCGGCTCAGGCACGCCCCAACCAGGTGCTCCTCATCGACCTTGACCTGTCGTTCGGCCAGGTGGCCTCGCACCTCAACCTGCAGCCCAAGCAGACACTCCTCGAGCTGTCGCGGGACGAGGCCGCCCTTCACGAGACCGATCTGTTCCGTACCTATGCGATCCACCACGCAAGCGGCCTCCACCTCCTGGCAGGGCCGCCGTCGCCGTCCTTCGCGGCGCTGATCACCGCGGAGCATGTCGAGCTCGTGCTGGCAAGGGCGATCGAGGCCTACGAGATCGTGGTCCTCGACGCCGGGACCGCCCTCGACAACCGCCTGACGACCATCTTCTCGCAGTCCGAGACCGTGGTCGTCCCCGTCCTGCCCGAGATCCCCGCCCTCAACTCGGTCCACATCCTGCTCGAGCAGCTCGCGGACTCCGGGGCGCTCGGCGGGCGGACGATGTTCGTGCTCAACAACGCCTTCGCCCGAGACCTGCTCAAGCGAACCGACATCGAGGCCGCCCTGGGCAACAAGATCTCGGCCGAGCTCCCCTACGACCCGATCGTGTACCTCAAGGCCGTCAACGAGGGCAACCCCGTCGTCCGCAGCGCCCCGAAGTCGCTGCCCGCGGAGAAGCTTCGCGCGTTGGCGCTAGCCGTCTTCGGTGGTGCGCTCGCCCCCGCGCCGCCTGCCGATGCTGATGCGCAGAAGAAGGAGAAACGGGGCCTCTTCGGGCGTCGCTGACGGGACGGGTGCCGCCCGGGTCCCGTCCGCCGGCCAGGACCCCGCGGTCGCCGGATCGGCCGGCAGGAGCTCAACGCCCAGCGCCGCGAGCGTCGCTCCCAGGAGCCGGGCGATGATCCGCCCCGATCCGCGGCCCCGCCCGCCCAGGCGCCGGAGGGCGATCCAGAAGCTCGTCAACGCAGCGCCGACGAGGATCACCGGGGATGCGGGCGCTCCCCCGTCGACCGGGTCCAGCGTGGCTGGCGCATCGGTCTCCGGCGCGCCACCGACCGTGAACGTCGCCTGTGCGGCGCACTCCGGATGGCCGCGAACCTCGGCCCGTGCCCGCCACCGACCACGGTCGGCCTCGGTCGTCCTGATCGCGTACCGGACGAACCCACTCCCTCGCAGGTAGACCGTCCTCACCAGCCGGCCATCCTGGTACAGGCTGAGGTCGCTCGCCGCACCGAGGTTCGTCCTGAACACGAACGTCGTGCCCGGGGGACCCCACGAGGGCGAGATCGTGGCCACACCGCCGCAGTGATCGGCCGAGACCGTCGACGGGATGCCGAGGGCAACCGTGGCCAGGAACGACAGGAATCCGATGCCACGTGCCAGCCGCATCGCGATCAACCTCGGGCGTTGGGGTGGACCAATGCTGGTGTGACCCGCTGGGGCGTCCCGATGTGACCTCGGGGCGTCCCGGCATGACCTCGGGGCCTAAGCCTGGTCGCGTGTCGCCGTTCGTGCTGATAGGTTCTGCGTCCGGCCCTGGGTGAGCATCGCCATGGCAGGGCGGCCGCCGGACCCGACCAGTCGAGCCGGCGTGGACTCTCAGTCCACGATTCCGCCGGCCGGGCTCCCCTGGCGGCGAATCCGTGGACTGGCAGGCAACGGGTTCGCCCGCGCCCCTGGATTCGCGGACTCACGGGCCACGTCAGCGCCACCTGGGCGGTGTCGGCGGCGAATCCGTGGACTGGCAGGCAACGGGGCGCGCTTCGAGCGATGAGCCGGGCTGGCGATGAGGGTCTTCCGCGTGCCGTGCGCGGGCTGAAGATCAGGCGCCAGGACGGCGCGCTGTCACACCACGTGCTGCGACTTGACCAAGTCTGTCTAGATCCCGGCGCGCGGAGCTCAGCGATGCCGGCCGGGGCGCCAATCCGCCGATCGGCGGCTGGACCTACTGCTTGGCGGAGTCGTCCATCGTGCGAGCGATCCTGTCCGCGGTCCGCCGCGATGACTCGTACCAGCCCTGGGTGATCTTGCTCGCGGTGCCCTGGCCGCCGAGGCCGAAGGCCAGCCCGATCGCGATGGCGAACGCGGCCACGATACCGGTGTAGAGCGTGATGATGAACTCGCTCGCGACCCCGACCTGATTGATGGCGATCATGACGGCGAACACGACGACGGCCACCTCGACGATCCGGCCGAGGAAGCGGGCGTTCGTGAATCCGGCCTGGCCCGCGCCGACCTCGATGATGCTGCGCAGGAACTTCGCGATGACCGGGGCGACGAGCAGGATGATCGCGGCGACGATGAGGTTCGGCAGCCACAGGATGATCACGTTCACGAGGGTGCTCACCTCGGCGAGGCCGAGCACGGTCGCGGCCAGCACGAGCGTGGCGAGCCGCACGAGCCACATGACGATCTGGCCGGACGCTTCGCTCGGGACGACCTGCTGACCACCATGCTCGGAGAAGAGGCGGTCCGCGGCCGTACGCCTGATGATCGCGGCCGTCGCGCGACCGGCGATGCCGGCGACGATCCAGCCGATGATGAGGACGAGGAGGGCGCCAAGCAACGCCGGGATGGCGAGTCCGATGCGGTCGAGCGCCGATCGCACTGCGCTGTCGAGCTGATCCACGAGGTAGCTCCCTTCACTGGCGGCCGGCGAACGGGTCTGCGTCGGCGCGGTCTGGGCAGCGCGCATGTCCTGCCCATCCGGGCGGGAGCTGGCGTCGAAGGGACGCGCACGCTCTGGCAAGGATGCCACCGTGAGGACGCGATGTCACGTTTGCGGGTGGCTTCGATTGGTGCCGAGGCCGGGATTTGAACCCGGACGGGGTTGCCCCCAGCGGTGTTTAAGACCGCCGCGTCTGCCGGTTCCGCCACCTCGGCGTGGCCGCGCCACTCCCAGCATCGTACCGGCTACCGCGGGCGGGGCGGCGAGCGATCGGCAAGCAACTGGTCCGGGGGCAGCGGTAGACATCGTCCGGGACCGGCCGGTCCTGGCGGGTCAGGCGGCCGTACTCGAGGCGCACGGGCCGGTCCAGTTGCTGCACCTCGACCTCCTCATCGGCGGTCTCGAAGGAGAGCCCGCAGGCATTGCAGTGCCGGGCGTTGACGAACGGCCCGAGGCAGCCCCCGATCACCGCTTCCCCGGCGGCCAGTTCCGCCTCGACTTCGTCACTGAAGAGATGCGGCCCGCACGGGATGCGGGCGACGCTCTCTGAGCCGCAGGCCGGGCAGGGCTCCGTGCGCCCGAGCGGGGTTGGGCCGACTTGCCTTGGGCGACCGACGCCAGGTCGCGCGCCCGTCTGCAAGGGTCCTATGCTCGGTCCATCGGCTCCTCGGGCTCAGGGTGGGTACCCTCCGCCCTGACAGGTGACGGTTGGGAGGACTTGAATGGGGATGGGACATCGTCTAGTCGCCCTCGCCATTGCACTGCTGCTGGCAGCGTGCAGCGGCCAGGGCCCCGCGCAGACAGCCGGCTCCCCCGGCCCGACGGGTTCAGCTTCGCCCTCTGGTCCGGCCACATCCGCAGGCTCGGCTGGTGACCTCGACGCGGCGATCTCGGGACTCGGACTGCCAACGGCATCGGGGCTAACTATCACCGCTGCAGACGTGCGGACCAACGGCGACTGGTCCGCCATCACGGCAGGACCATCGACGAACGATCCGGCCCACCCTGTGGCCCCGTTCACGATGGTGATCGGGCACCGCGTCAACGGAGTTTGGCAACTCGTGAGCGAGCGCGATGGGGCAGCGTTCTGCGCCGCGCTGGATGCCGCGCCGACCGATCTCGGGACCGCCAGCATGCGTGCCTACTACGGGGGGTGCCAGTAGTGCGTCGCTCCCAGCTCGCCCTCGCAGTCGTGGTCGCCCTCGCCGCCCAGCCGCTCATCGCAACTCAGAGCGGGGCTGCCGCACCCTACCTCCTGCCCGTCCCGGCAGGGACGGAGGTGTTGGTGTTCCAGGGGAACAGCAGCGCCTTCAGCCACACGGCGGGATCCAAGGCCCAATACGCCTGGGACTTCACCGTTGGGGCGACCCAATTCCCGGTCGTTGCGGCGCGGGCTGGCACGGTCATCGGCATGCGGTCGGACTCGACGGCCTCGTGCGACAACGACAGTTGCTGGACGGAGGCCAACTTCGTCCTCATCGACCACGGCGATGACAAGACATCGGCGCTCTACCTCCACCTCAAGACCGGTTCCGTCGTGGTGAAGGTCGGCCAAGCCGTCGCGCAGGGGACGCTCCTCGGGAATGCCGACTCAACCGGCTACTCGGAGGGCACGCACCTCCACTTCATGGTCGAGGCCACGCCCACCATCCGGACGGCCCCCGGCTGGTGGTGGAGCCAGTCCGTCCCGATCACGTTCGCCGACGCGGGACGACCGCTGGAGTGGCAGTCCTACACGTCCCGGAACGCGGCCCAAGTCGCTCCCACACCGACGCCTAGCCCGACCCCAGTCCCGCCCACGCTCAAGGTGGTGCAGTCGTGCAGGAAGGAGGCCACGCTGTCCAACCCCCCAGTGATCTGGTCGAGCCCCTTCCTCAAGATCAGGTACACCGGGGACCTCGGGGTGAGGCGCGGGGGGGCGCTCGTGTTCCCGGCTGCTGGCTCGGGCTATCCTGAGACCTCTCCACGCAATGGCGGCATTGTGGCCCAGTGGGGTGCGGGGATCCAGGTCTGGAATGGGAAGCTCACCGGCAACCCGCTGAAGACCATCACCCCGGACGCTCACTCAGCGTACTTCGAGATCTCCGAACGCCGTCCGGGGTCCGAGGCTGGGAAGAAGTACTGGGTGGCATTCGCCCCGGCGTCCCCGCACGACCCGACAGCTGTAGAGATCACGATCCGGAAGTGCCCCTGATATACCGCCTTGTGGGTCGATCATGACATCGACCTCCACGGGGAGACCGGTGCGGCCCTATCCGGCAGATGACCGTTGTCGCTAGTGTCCGGCCCCCGACCTTCGGCCGTGAACGGTGATCGGGATCCTGCGGCAGTTGACCGGTGATCGGACCCGTCAGGTGACGTCGGCCGGGGCGTCCGGGACCCCCTTGAGGTCCGCCGAAGGAGGCTGGCCAGGATGACGACGATCGGGATCGACATCGGGGGACGGACGCACGTCGCAGCCCGCTGCCGGGACGGCGAGTCCCGGGCCGACCGGGAGATCCTCCGGGTCAGCCAGGACCGAGCGGGCTTCACTGCCCTCGACACCTGGCTCGAGCAGCAGCCGGAACCCGTGACGCTCGTGACGATGGAGTCGTCGGGCCACTACTGGATGCCGCTGGCCAGTCACCTGCGGCGGCGCGATGTCCCGGTCGCGGTGGTCAACCCGCTCGCGGCGAAGTACTTTGCGAGGAGCCGCCTGGGCCGCACGAAGTCCGACCCGGCCGACGCCCGGAGCCTTGCCGAGATGGCCATGCGCGACACGCCCGACACCCGCGATCCGCTCGCCGGCGCCGAGCTGCGCCAGGCGGCCCGCTTCGCGATGACCCTGGTGACCGAGCAGGCCAGGGTCTGCCAGCGCCTCATCCGCCTCGTCGAGCTCGGCTTCCCGGAGCTCGGCGAGCTGTTCGACGACCCGACCTGCCGAACGGCCCGGGAGGTGCTGCGCATCGCGCCGACGGCACGCGCTGCCACCCGTCGCCGGACGTCGACCCTGGCCAACGCCAATGCCGGTCCGGGTCACCGACGCCTCGGGACGGCGAAGGCGGAGTGGCTCCAGGCGGCTGCGGCCGACTCGATCGCGGTGCCCGGGCTTGACGCCGAGATCGCCTTCGAGGTCGACCTCCTGCTCGACCAGTACGACCTGCTCGAACGCCAGATCGGCGACGCCGACCGGCGGGTCGCGGGACTCCTCGACGGCGAGACGGCCAGCCGGCTCCAGACCATCCCGGGTGTCGGGCCCTCGATCGCCGCCACCCTGCTCGCTGAGATCGGCGACATCGGGCGCTTCACCGACTTCGACGAGCTCCTCGCCTATGCCGGCGTCCACCCGGCCGAGCGGAGCTCGGGCCGCAAGGGGGCGAACCCCGAGACCTCCTGGCACATGAGCAAGGCCGGCAACGCCAACCTCCGGGCAGCGGCGTACCGGATGGCGGTCGTCGGGGTCCAGCACAACCCGGTCATCGCTGCCCACTACGCCCGGAAGCGGGCCGCCGGCAAGAGCAAGATGAACGCGCTCGGCCACTGCATGCGCAAGGCTCTGAGCATCGTCTGGGGCGTCTGGCGCAACGGAGCGGACTTCGACCCGGACTGGGGGGCCGAGGCTTGACAAGACCCTATGGGATCTAGCGTCTCACGCAAGATCGCCGAGCCGATCATCTGGCGAGCCCCACGGCGGATAGGCTGACCAGCGGTCGCATTCGCGCGTTGCGACGATCACGACCGATGAATGCGTGCAGCGGGTCCCCAGATTGGGGGTCCCTGCAGCCTCTTGGAGCACCTCTTTGGCGACGTCATGGAAAGCAGGGTTGCCTATCTGCGCGTACACACGGTCCACCCGTCGGCTGCACCAGGCCCTTCGCGGTGCAGGGCCCGTTGGCCACACCAGCGGCCGAGTCGGCTCGAACGCGTTGCGTGGTCCTCGCATGCGGGATCGGCTACGGATAGTTCCATCCTCCACTCAGCAGGTTTTCCCTCAGGACCTTCACCTGGTAGTCGGACAGAGTCGCCGACGCCTGGGCGTACACCGCTTTCGCCAGGTCGTAGAAGGCTTGTTCACCGGTCTGCGTGTAGACGTAGTAGAGCCTGCCCAGCAACAGCTCGCAGGTCGCTTCGCGGCCCTTTCCTTCGATACTGAGGTTGTGACATTCCCCCCACGCCCCAAGGTATTCCGCCTCCGTGTACAGGTCGTCGGTGGAACCAGGCGTGCTCCCGAGGGCCCCCTTGAGGGTCTTCGCCACCTTCGTCGCGTTCGGCTTCGGGGCGACTGGGGGTTCGAAGACGCTGGAGATCGGCAGCAATGACGGCGCCGACGTTGGTGTCGGGGCGGGCTCCGGCGAGGATGTCGGGGTGGGCGTGTCGACCGGTGTCGGCGTGACGGTTGGCGCATTGGGCGTGACCGGCGGCTGCGTGGCCGCCTGACTCCCTGCGACATCCGGCGCTGCACTGCCTCCGCACGCGGCGACCATCAAAGCGAGGAGCGTGGCCACGACCGTGCCCTTGACTGCCCTGCCCTGCTGCATCCTTCCCTCCCATCGACTGGACGGTGATCCGGATCATCCGAGGTCCACGAGCATGATGCCCTCCGGCCTTGGCCGCTGCATTGCCCCTGACGTCGGACGGTGGTCGATCCCTGCCCGCACCGCTCCTGCTGCGATACGTCAGTTCAGGCGACGGTGATGGCTGATAGAGAGTGGCGCCCGGCGAAGAGCGAGGTCCAGATCACCCAATCGAGCCGTTCGCGGACTGCGACGAGGAAGCGAGGCGTGCCTGGCCGTGCCGCCATGCCGCTCGCTGAAGGATCTGCCGGCCCTACCAGCGGCCAAGTCGCCTCGAACGCGCGGTGAGACACAGGGTTCGAGGTGTCAGGCTGCGCCCGCGGCAAGTACGTGGTGTCCTAGCAAACACGGCCAGATTGACCCTAGTGGCTGAGGCCGTCCCTGATCCCCGCGACATAGGGCTTCGGCAGCGTCGCGTTCGCGTACGCATAGACCATCCCGGCCAGGTTGTAGAACTCGAGGTCTTTGAACGTCGAGTAGTTGTCCCAAGTCCTGCGAATCAGCGCTTCGCAGTAGAGCGCCTTGTTGGTATCGGGGTCGCCCTTCAGAGTCGGATCTCCGCTCTGGCAGTGCTTCCACGTGTCCAGGTACGTCTGGAGGACCCACTTGCTCTCGCCGCTGGTGTCAGTAGCACCCGGGTACTGCGCCAGAACCGACTTGATTGCCGAGCGGACCTTGGAAGCGGAAGGCTTCGCCATCGAGGCCTTGAAGAGGCTCGCTATCGGAAGCAGCGTTGGTGTCGGGGCGGGCTCCGGCGAGGATGTCGGGGTGGGCGTGTCGACCGGTGTCGGCGTGACGGTTGGCGCATTGGGCGTGACCGGCGGCTGCGTGGCCGCCTGACTCCCTGCGACATCCGGCGCTGCACTGCCTCCGCACGCGGCGACCATCAAAGCGAGGAGCGTGGCCACGACCGTGCCCTTGACTGCCCTGCCCTGCTGCATCCTTCCCTCCCATCGACTGGACGGTGATCCGGATCATCCGAGGTCCACGAGCATGATGCCCTCCGGCCTTGGCCGCTGCATTGCCCGCCGGCACCGATTCGTCGAAATCCGCGTCGCTGCCGAGGCTCTCCGGTACGCTGGCCGGCAGCCGCCGCGTCGCAGCACTCGGGCAGACGCCTTATCTCCGCGCGGTCTTGAGTACATCCGCTGCTCATCTGCCTGGACTCCGTCCGCGGGCTCTGGCAGCCGCGGGGCGAGCATCCACATGAGCGCGCGGTGGTAGGTCACCACGAGCACGACCACAGGCTTGGGAATGGAGGCGTCGAGCCCCTGGCACCGCCCAGCTCGAACTCCCGACCAAACTCCCGACCAAACGAAAGCCCGCTGGTCACCCAGCGGGCCTGTTCGTCCTCAGAAAGTGGAGGCGACGATCGGATTCGAACCGATGAATAGAGGTTTTGCAGACCTCCGTGTTGAGCCACTTCACCACGTCGCCCCGTGGTACCGGTCCATTCGCGGGCCGGCCGGATTCAGTTTTGGCTGCCCCTCGAGGATTCGAACCTCGGCTAACGGATCCAAAGTCCGCTGTCCTACCGCTAGACGAAGGGGCAGCGGTGCCGGGCTATGTCGAGGATACAGGGGGAGTGGAGCGGAAGACGGGACTCGAACCCGCGACCCTCACCTTGGCAAGGTGATGCTCTACCAACTGAGCCACTTCCGCTCGATGACCGACCAGGTGATGGTGCCGAGAGCCAGATTCGAACTGGCGACACCGCGATTTTCAGTCGCGTGCTCTACCAACTGAGCTATCTCGGCCCGGTCCCGGACCCCCACGGGAGCCCGTCGGCGCGCCGGAGAATAGCACGGGACGCGAAGGGCCAGCAACCAGCCGGGAACGGCATTTCAGCGTGGCCCGGCGGCCCCGGTGCGGACGTACGCAGCCTGGGCTGACGGGTCGAGGACAAGCCGGGCGTCGGGTACCGGGGGCTGGCCGGTGAGCTGCCGGAGGCGGTTGATCCGCTCGAGGGCCGGTGGATGGGTCGAGAACAGGCCGCGCTTGGATCCCGTCGCCGCCTTGACCGGATTGTCGAAGTAGAGGTGCTGCGTGGCGCGGTTCGCGACCTCGAGCGGCTCGGTGTCGAGGGTGATCTTGGCGAGCGCTCGCTCCAGCCCGACCGGGTTGCGCGTGAGCTCCACGCCGGAGGCGTCGGCGAGGTATTCGCGCTGCCGGCTCACCGCCAGCTGGACCAGGCGCGCGGCAATGGGGGCGAGGATCGCGAGCACGATCGCCACCACCATGATCACCACCTGGATGCCCCCTCCCCCTCGGAGGAGCCACGGCTCCTCCCCCGCCTCCCCATGCCGCCCCAGAAGGTGAAGCGCAGGAAGAAGTCGGCAAGCAGGGCGATGGATCCGACCAGCACCCCGACCATCAGCGAGAAGCGGATGTCGAAGTTGCGCACGTGGCTCAGCTCGTGGGCCATGACGCCCTGGAGCTCCTCCCGGTCGAGCTTCTGGAGGAGGCCGGTCGTGATCGCCACGGACGCGTGGGCCGGGTCGCGCCCGGTCGCAAACGCGTTGGGGGCCGAGTCGTTGATCAGGTAGACCCTGGGCATGGGCAGGCTTGCCGCGATGGCGAGCTCCTGGACCACGTTGAGGAGCTGCGGCAGGTCCGGGGGCTTGACCTCGCGCGCCCCGGACGTCGCGAGGACGAGGGAATCGCCCAGGTAGTAGGAGACGAGCGATGCCAGCAGCCCCACGCCGATCGCGATCAGGGTCGACGGCACCGCGGCCTTTGGATCTCCCGTCACCCCCCACCCGATGAACAGGCCCAGGAGGCCGAGCAGGATCACCACGGCCAGGGCGAGCACAACGGAGTTCCGCTTGTTCGCCCCGATCTGGCCGTAGAAGGTCGTTGCCATGGTGGTTCTGCGCGGCGTCGGCTGCGCTGCGACCTAGTTCAGCGACAGGTCCACGTTGGGGACGTTGGCGGCCTCGGGCTCAGCGTCGAAGAACTCGCGCTTGGCGAAGCCCATCGGCCCCGCGATCAGCACGCTGGGGATGGTCTGGATCGTGTTGTTGTAGTCCAGGACCGTGGCGTTGTAGTGCTGGCGCGAGAAGCTGATCTGGTTCTCCGTGGTGGTGAGCTCCTCCTGGAGCTGCATCACGTTCTGGTTGGCCTTGAGGTCCGGGTAGTTCTCGACCACCGCGAACAGGCTCCGCAGCGCGCCGGTCAGCTGGTTCTCGGCCTGGGCCTGCTGGACGGGACCCTGGGCGCCGGCGGCGACGGCAGAGGCGCGTGCCTCGGTCACCCGGGTCAGCACATCCTGCTCGAACCCCATGTAGCCCTTCACGGCCTGGACCAGGTTCGGGATGAGGTCGTGCCGGCGCTTGAGCTGGACCTCGATCTGCGCAAACGCCTCGTCGATGCGGTTGCGGCGGGTCACGAGACCGTTGTAGATCCCGACGAGGACGAGGACGATGACGACGACAATCGCCAGGATGACGATGAGTTCCAACTGGGCCTCCTGGTTGTGGACGGGGGCTCGAAGTCCCTTGGGGATCAGCATACCGCGCTCCGGGGAGGAGGTCGGGTCCCGCGGGTGTTGACGGGCCGGGCGCGACGGACGACGGGCCCGGTTCCATCGGTCCAGTCGGCCAAATTCATGTGGAGTGCGCGTTATCGCCTGCCGAGCGCGTCCGACCCGGCCAGATTCATGTGGGGTGCGCGTTATCGCCTGCCGAGCGCGTCCGACCCGGCCAATTCATGTGGGGTGCGCGTTGGGCCAGATACAACTGGCCAGTGCTCCCGGGCAGACTGGCCGGCTCCCCGCGCGCATCGAGCACGGGGGCGGCTCGACGCGAGGTGGACTCGGCGACCACGGAGGCCAGGAAGACGGTCGATGCGCAACTCATCGGATTCTGGCAACGTGCGCCTGCGCGAGAAGAACCAGGGCCGCGCGGGCAGGGCAGCACGAGAAGGACCAGGGCCGCGCGGGCAAGGTTGCCGCGCAGGCCCCCCGTTCGATCGCGGCGAACCGGCTGACTGGTTCCCTGCGTGCAACCGGACAGGTGCTCGCTCGCCGGAGGGCGCGCGTCGCCGATGACGCGACTCAGGACAATGGTGGGCGGTGAGGGACTCGAACCCCCGACATCCTCGGTGTAAGCGAGGCGCTCTGACCAACTGAGCTAACCGCCCGGAATGGCAAACGGGCGGCCATCCGGCCGCCCGCAATCGAGGTCAGGAGGGTGGTGCCCAGGCCGGGACTTGAACCCGGATGAGTTGCCTCATACGCCCCTCAAACGTACGCGTATACCAATTCCGCCACCTGGGCTGGTGCACCTTCGCCGGCGTCGGGAGGCCCCCACGTGAGGGTGGTACCGAGGGAGGGAGTCGAACCCACACGGCCTTGCAGCCACTGGTACCTGAAACCAGCGCGTCTACCATTCCGCCACCTCGGCCCGACCACGAACCGGGGCCCCCGAGGGCTCACCGGTCTGCAGCGAGGCGCCATGCTAGCACATCCCAATACCGGTCGCCGGTGTCCACGATGAGCCGCGGAGTCACGCCCTCGAGGCCCCGGGCGAGCATGATCTCGTCGATCCATGCGAGCGGCAAGATGGGTTGCCGGGTGGCCAGGCCGGACGAGGAGCGCCTTCCACGCCGCAGCGCGCTCCTCCTGCGTTCCGGGCGCGCGTGCCGCCTCCAGGAGCGGGTCCAGGGTCGGGTCCTGGTAGCCGGCGAGGTTGGACCCGGTCGACTGGACCTGTGACGTCGCCAGCAGCGGATACAGGTCTGGCTCCAGGCCCTCCGCGATGTCGACGACGGCTGCTGTGAAGCTCCCCTCGCGCAGGCGGGTCGCCAGGTCGGGGGCCTTCACCGTGACCGCCACGACGTTGAACCCGATCTCACGCCACGCTCGTCGCACGCTGTCCGCGATCGCGGCGAGGCGGGGGTTGGCAGCGGATGGGACGCTCAGGACCTCGAGCTCGTAGGGGGCCTTGCCGCCGGGCGCGACCCACTTGCCGTCCTTCTTCGTCCAGCCCGCCTTCTCCAGGGCCTTGCCCGCCGCCTTGGGGTCGTAGGCGACGGAGCCGGCGGCCGAAGCGTCGTAGACGCCGGACGTCGGCGGGATCAGGGCGTCAGCCCGGGTCGCGTTGCCGCCCAGCACGCTGGCGACGAGCTGGTCGCGGTCGATCGCCCCGAGGAGCGCGGTCCGGACGGTCTCGTCGCGGAGCTCCTTGTGGCTGACGCGCAGGTTGAGCAGCACGGCGGACAGGGTCGTCTTGGGGTAGACGTGTCGCTCGAGCGTTGCGTCCTTCGTCACCCCCGCGAGGCGTGGCCGCCGAGAGACCCGAGGCCACGTCCACGTCGCGGGCCTCCAGCGCGTTGGCCAGCGTGGTCTCGTCCGGATAGAAGCGGACCTCGAGCTCGTCCAGGTAGGGCCTGCGGCAACGCCGCGGTCGCCTGGGGCGCCGGCGTGGCGAGCGAATCACCCGAAGGCGTCGGGGACGGCACCGCCGGCTGGCTCCTCGAGCTCCGGCGGCAGCACGCCGGACGCGGGCACGAGCGTCGCTCCCTGGTCGCTCACGTCCAGCAGCGCGAACGGTCCGCTGCCAAGCGGGAGCTGGGCGAAGCTGCTGGTCGCGAGATCCGCGTAGGCAACGTCGCCCAGCAGGTGGGCCGGGAGGAGAGGCTGGGTGGCCAGCGCCAGGACGCCGGCGATCGGCGTGCCAAGGGTCAGGCGAACGGTCCGGTCATCGAGCGCCTCGACGGTCACATCGGCCCAGGCCCCGGCGGCGGCGCCCGCTGCGTCTGGACTCTGCAACGCGCCGACCGTATACACCACGTCGTCCGCGGTCACGGGCACCCCGTCCTGCCAGATGGCATCCCGACGGATGGTGAACGTCCAGACCGCACCCGTGTCGTCGGTCGACCATGACTCGGCGAGATCCGGCTGGTAGGTGGTGCCGGGGCCAAGCCGCACGAGCCCGCTGAACACGAGGCCGACCAGCACTCGGTCGGCACGGCTGCGCGCGGTCACCGGGGTGATGGACGTCGGCATGCCAACCACGCCCTCGCGCAGGATGATCGGCGGGGGCATGGTGGGGTCAGGCGTCGGCTCGGTCTGTGGACCGGGATCGGTCGCGGCCGGCTGGCGCGGCGTGGCGATCACGCCGCCGAGGACGACGAGCACCAGGACCAGCACGGCAACGACCGCGCGATCGAGGCGGTTCATGGGCTCGGGCTTCGGCGATGCGGCCGGGAAGGGGCCGCGCTCAGCGGACGAAGATGAACGAGACCAGCGCGAAGACGATGAACAGCACGAGCAGCAGGATCGTGAACTGCCACAGCCGGCGCTCCACGCCGCGGCGGCTGCGGTACACGCCCGAGTCGCCGCCGAACGTGCCGGACAGGCCCGTACCGCGCGCCTGCATCAGGATGGATGCGATCAGCGCGATGCTGAGCAGGATCTGTCCGACGGCCAGGATAGGGTTCACGAGTGCGGCAACCTCCGTTGGGTGACGGAGGCGGATGGTAGCAGACCCCGCCCTCCGAGCCGTTCCATCGCCGTCACGCCGGGTCCAGCAGCGACCGGCCGGTCATGCCCGCCCAGCGCGGCAGGCCCGCCAGATCGAGAATGGTGGGCGCCACGTCGGCGAGCACCCCGTCCCGCAGCGTCCGGCCGTCGAGGGCACGGCCCATGCCGAGCAGGGGAACCGGGTTGAGCGAGTGCTTGGTCACGGGTTTGCCGGCGTCGTCGATCATGTCGTCCGCGTTGCCGTGATCGGCGGTGACGAGCAGGGCAGCACCCCGGCCCGTCGTGGTCCGCGGCGTCGACCGCGTCGATCGCGTCGAAGACCGCGCCCAGGCAGCCGTCGATGACCCCGAGCGCCGTCACCGTGGCATCCCAGACACCCGTGTGGGCGACCATGTCGGGGTTCGCGAAGTTGGCGACGATGAAGTCGTACCGGCCGCTCCCGATCGCGGCGACCAGCTCCTCGGTCACGCCGGCGGCGCTCATCTCCGGCTGCAGGTCGTAGGTCGCGACCTTGGGCGACGGGACCAGCCGGCGAACCTCGCCCGGCCAGGCAGCTTCCACCCCGCCGTTGAAGAAGTAGGTGACGTGGGCGTACTTCTCGGTCTCCGCGACGTGGAACTGCGTCCAGCCGGCCTCGCTGAAGGCCTGGGCGAGCGAGCGCGCCTCCTCGGGTCCGAAGGCCACCTCGACCGGCAGCCCCGATTCGTACTCGGTCATGGTGACGACCAGCAGGTCCGCGGGAGCGGGCCGTCCGGAGGGAGAGGTGCGGTCGAAGTCGGCGAAGTCCGGCTCCGACAGCGCATGCGTCAGCTGGCGCGCCCGGTCGGCCCGGAAGTTGAAGTGCACGATGGGGTCGCCGTCGCGCAGGGCGCCCTCGGTGCCGTCGACGATCGTTGGGGCCACGAACTCGTCGGTCTCGCCGCGTGCGTAGGCCTCCTCGATCGCCCCGACCGCGGACGCGGCGTGCAGCCCCTCGGCGTGGACGATCGCGTCGTAGCCGCGCTCGGTCCGCTCCCAGCGCCGATCACGGTCCATCGCGTAGTAGCGACCGCCGACCGAGGCGATCCGCACGTCCGGGTGCGCCGTGGCCAGACGGGCTTCAAGGTCTCGCATGAACGCCAGGGCGGAGCTGGGCGGCGTGTCACGACCGTCGAGCAGCGCATGGATCCTCACCGCTGGCACGCCGAGGCGCGCCGCCAGCTCGACGAGCGCCACCAGATGCCGGTCGTTGGCATGGACGCCCCCGGGGCCGATGAGTCCCACCGCGTGCAGACGACCCGTCCGCTTCGCGCGCTCGCACGCGGCCAGCAGCGCGGGTCGCGTCGCGAACGAGCCGTCGGCGATCGCTGCGTCGATCCGCGGCAGGTCCTGCAGGACGGGCCGTCCCGCGCCCAGGTTGAGGTGTCCCACCTCGGAGTTCCCCATCTGGCCCGCGGGCAGGCCAACGGCATCCTCCGACGCGCGCAGCGCCGAGTGTGGCCGGCGGGCCAGGGCGGCCCGCCAGCGGGGCATCGACGCGGCCGCGATCGCGTCCTTCGCCGGGTCGGGGCCGATGCCGAACCCGTCGAGCACGACCAGGACGATGGGCCGCGGCCGGGACGCCCTTCGCTCACGAGGCGAGGCCGCGCGCCTGCGCCGTGATCCCCGCTCGAGCGGCGATGCCGGCCATCTCGTCCGGCTTGAGCGAGGCCCCGCCGATGAGCGCCCCGTCCACGCCCGGCTCGGCGAGGAACTCGCCGATGTTCGCGGACGTGACAGAGCCGCCGTACAGGACGGGCGTGGCCTCGGCGCCGTCGCCCCAGCCCAGGCCGCGCAGGCTCGTCCGGATGGCGTCGGCCATCGCTGCCGCATCGGAGCCGAAGGCGTTCTTGCCGGTCCCGATGGCCCACACGGGCTCATAGGCGATCACGATCCCCGCGGCGAGGAGCGCGGCGGGATCACGCCCCTCGAGGGCGCCCACGAGCTGCGCGTTGACGACCTGCGTCTCGCGGCCGGCCTCGCGGTCCGCGAGGACCTCGCCGACGCACAGGATCGGTCGGAGGCCGCCGGCCACGGCGCGGTCCAGCTTGCTGCCGATCAGGGCGTCGGTCTCGGCGAAGGAGGCGCGGCGCTCGGAGTGCCCGAGGATGACCCAGGTCGCGAGGCCGTCCAGCATGGGCACCGACACCTCGCCGGTGTACGCCCCGGCGAGCTCATGGTGGACGTTCTGGGCACCAACCCCCACGTCCTCGCCCACCAGGGCGTCCCGGACGGCGGTCAGGCAGACATACGGTGGGCAGATGACCCGGGTGACCCCGGGCTCCCTGCGTCCGGGAGGCGATGATCCGCGCGAGCTCACCGGCATCGGCGGGGGTGGTGTTCATCTTCCAGTTGGCGGCAATCACGATCGGGCGGTTCATGCCCGCAATGATGCCAGAGGGCGGCGGCCCTACCGACGGCCGACCGGCCTCCCGGGACCCGCCGCGCGGCCCGGAGACCGCCGGCCGTCGAGGCACCCCGGACCCGCGCCGGATGGCCCCCCGTGGCGCAGCCCGATCGCCCTCGTCGTCGTGGAGCGCGAGGCGCTCCACGCCGGTCCAGCGCCCGCTGGACGGTGCTCCGGTGCAGCTCGAGGCGGGCGGCGATGTCGGACAGGGACGCCTCCGGGGTCTCGCGGCGGGCCTCGGCGACGGCGCGCACGGTGCGCGGCTGGGTCGCGAGGCGGCCGTCCGCCTCGAGGGTGTCGATCGCGGCCAGCTGGCGGCCGGCGGCCTCGACCGACCGCTGGAGGTTGGCCGACTCCGCGTTGAGCACCCGGTTCAGCTCCCCGCGCAGGGTCCTCGCCACGCTCCGCGCCTCAAGCTCGAGGAGCGCGGCACTGCCCCCGATCCGCCCGAGGAACGCGGTGATCGACTCGGTGCTCTTCCAGGTCACCACTCCCTGCCCCCGGCGAAGGCGCCACGACGCGGGCAGGCCGACATCGGCCAGGCGGGTCGCGAGCTGCCGCGCATCTTCCGCCGGCACCGTGAACTCGAGGTGCGCCGCGGCCGGCCGCAAGGCTGAGCGAGCCGCGAGCGAGGAACCGGCCGCGCAGCCAGGCGAGGCGGCAGTGGTCGGCCGCGGCAGTCCCAGTCGCAGGTCGGCCTCGGGGAGCAGGAACGTGCGACGGGAGACTCCCGCACCCTCGCGGGCGTGCCCGCCGAGGCGGACCACGAGACGGGCGACGGCCGGCTCCCGGGCATGGATTCGGGCTCCGAGCCCGGCGATCTCGGCCTGTCGGTCGCAGGCGCGAGCCGGGTCGATGGCGGCCAGCTCGGCTCGCAGCGCGGCCACGAGGTCGCGGTCGGAGCCGGACATCGGCTCCCGTCAGGACGCGCGCACGCGCGCGCGTGGAGGCGAGCGGCGCCGGTGGCCGCCCTGCCGTCTCCCAGATCCGCATGATCGCGGCAGCGAGCCGGGCCGGGTCGTGGCGATGGGCGTTGGCCGGGTCGACGATGTCATCGAGCACGAGCCGCGGGCCGGCGCCTGCCAGCTCCGGTCCGGCGGCCACCGGAGGCGGACCGGCTCGCCGAGCCAGCCCTCGGGCGCGGCGGCGTTCGAACCGGTTGTTGGCCAGGACGACGTCCAGCAGGCTCGCCGGCGCCATGGCGGTCGAGCGCCTCGATGTGGTCGGCGAGGTCGTAGCCGCCGGTCTCGCCGGCCTGGGTGGCCACGTTGCACGCGAAGACGACGCAGCGCGCCCGAGGCCGCGATCGCCTCGCGGATCCCGGGGACCAGCAGGGCCGGGCAGGATGCTGGTGTACAGGCTGCCCGGGCCGATGACGATCATGTCCGCCTCCTCGATCGCCCGCAGGGCATCGGCGCAGGCGCGGACATCCGCCGGTGTCACCCACACCCGCTCCACGGCCGCGGTGCGCGCCGATCCGGCTCTGGCCCTCGACCTCGGTGCCGTCGCGCAGGCGAGCGTGCAGGCTGAGCGCGGTGCCGGTCGCCGGGAGCACCCGCCCACGGACCGCGAGCACGCGGTTCATCTCGCGGACGCCCTCCTCGAAATCACCGTCCTCGAGGGCGACCAGCGCGGCCAGGAGCAGGTTGCCGACGGCGTGCCCGCCCAGCCCGACCGAGAGCGCCTCGGCCCCGCGAGCCGGGGGCAGGCCATGCTCGGAGTCGGCCGCCGGGACAGCCGGCCCGGTGCCCGGGAACCGGTACTGGAGCAGCCGGCCCATCGCGGCTCGGCATCGGCAAGCGCGACCACGCAGTTGCGGATGTCGCCCACGGCCGGGATCCCCAGCTCGGCCCGCAGCGACGCCCGACGATCCCCCGTCGTCGGCCACGGTGACCACCGCGGTCAGGTTCGAGGTGTGCTCCTTGAGGCCGCGAAGGAGCGCGGACAGGCCGGTGCCACCGCCGATCGCCGCCATCCGCGGGCCCCTTGCCAGGAAGCGCTTCTGGTAGATGACCTCGACCATCGGCTGGTCGCGGTCCCAGAGCGCGAACGGGTCCACCAGCGCACGCACCAGGCGGTAGGCGCCGAGGAGGAACAGGGCCAGGCCGAGGACGCCCGCGATGAGCCCGCGCAGCTGGTACGGCAGGAACTGCAGGGTCAGCACGTCGAGCACCGTCATGACCGGGCCGCCGGGCTCGGCGGAGGCGGTGACCTGGCGGATGACGTGTGCGACGCCGATCGCGAGGACGAGCAGCCCGAGGAAGGCGACCAGGAGCCAGCGCTTGACGCCGATGCCCGACGGCCAGCCAGCGGCGGAGGTTCACCGCTCAAGCTCGCGGTGGAAGACCGAGACGGGTCCGAAGTCCCGCTCCCGGAGCCACTGCGCCAGCTCCTCGCTCATCACGATCGAGCGGTGCCAGCCGCCGGTGCACCCGATCGCGATCGTGAGCCGGGTCTTGCCCTCCTCGACATAGGCCGGCACCAGCAGGTCGAGGAGATCCTCGAGCCGGTCGAGGAACCCCGCCGCGATGGGCTGGCCGAGGACGTACGTCGCGCACCTCGGCGCGTGAGGCCGGAGCGCGGCCGCAGCGCCTCGATGTAGTGCGGGTTCTTCATGAACCGGACGTCGAGCACGAGGTCCGCCTCGAGCGGCACGCCGTACTTGAAGCCGAAGCTGATGAGCTGGATCGACGAGCCGCTCCGAACCCTGGACATCGCCGAGGCGCGCGAAGATCCGCTCCCGCAGCTCGCGCAGGGCGAGGTCGCTGCGTATCGAGGATCACGTCCGCCTGCGCGCGAACCGAGTCCAGCATCGCGCGCTCCTGCGCGATGGACGCGGCGATCCCCCGCTCGTCGGCCAGTGGATGCCGGTGGCGGGTCTCGCTGAAGCGCCGGATCAGGATGTCGTCGCGCGCCTCCAGGAAGATGATGACCGGGCGGATCCCGCGTCCCTCGAGCGCGCCCGCGCATGGCCCCGAACGCGAGTGGCACGTCGCCCGTCCGGACATCGAGCACGATCGCCGTCCGGCCGTAGCGGCGGGGTCGGTGGCGATCAGGTCGGCGAGGTCGCGCAGCAGCTCGCCCGGCAGGTTGTCGACGACGACGTAGCCCAGGTCCTCGAACAGCTTCGCCGCGGCCGTCTTGCCGCCCCCCGACAGGCCGGTGAGCACCACCACCTGCTGGTCACCCGGTGGCCCATCCCGGTGGCGCCCGGGCCGGCGGTCCACGCCCGCGGTCGGTCGCCGTGGAGGTGTCGAGGAGGGGCTGTTCGTCGTCCGTCATGCCAGCTCCGACCGGCTCACTTGCCGCTGCGCCTGATGAACAGGATGGTCAGCTCGAAGAGCAGGTACATCGTGCCACCCAGCGCCATCGGGCTGACGAGGTCACCGCCGGGCGTGATCGCCGCCGCGAAGATCGCGATCCCGAGCAGCGCGATCCGCCGGCCGGAAGCCAGGCGCTGGGAGGTGACGATGCCCACCCGGGACAGCCCGAACAGCACGATCGGGAACTCCATGACCAGGCCGAAGGCGAGGAAGATCGTGGTCACGAAGTCGAAGTACGGACCCGCCGCCAGGTTGGCGACGAGCTGATTGTCCGTGAACCCGAGCAGGAAGCCGACGGCAGCGGGCAGCACCAGGTAGGCGATGCCGACGCCCAGCGCGAAGAAGCACAGCGCCAGCGGGATCCACGGCCGGACGATCCGCTTCTCGCGTCGGTGAGGCCGGGGGACACGAAGCGCCCAGATCTGCCACAGCAGGACCGGCATCGCGAGGATGATCCCGGCGACGACGGAGATGCGCAGGGCGATGGCGAACGCGTCTCCAGGCCCGAGAACCTGGACGGTCTTGGTGGGCAGCGGGTCCAGGAGGACGTTCCGGATCTGCTCCCAGAAGATGAAGCCGACGACGCTCCCCAGCGCGATCGCGATCACGGACTTGACCAGCCGGTTGCGCAGCTCGACCAGGTGACCGACGAGGGACATCTCGCCCGGCGCCGGGGCAGGCGAGGCCGAGGCTGGGGACGGAGACGGCGGCGCGGGGTCCGTCACCCGGGCCGGGGCGGTGTCCTCACCGCCAGCTTCGATCTCGGCCATGCGGGCGCGGTCCGGGGCGTGGCTGACGTGCTACGCCGACGGCGTGGACTGCTGCTCGTCGACCGGGGTGACTTCGGCCGGCCACTCGGATGCCGGCGCGGCGGCCGCCTCGGCCCCTGCGACTTCCTGGGCCTCCGTGGCTGCGGGGCCTTCAGCGCCTGCGGCGGGTCCAACCGGGGCCGCGACCTGGCTGGCTGCCGACGCGGGCGGCATGGCGGGCACGGGGGGCGCCGAGGAGACGGCGGGCAGGGCCGCCTGCGCGGGCGGGGTCGCCGGCGCTGCGCCTGGCGCTTCCGGCGCGGCCGGGGCGTCCATGCTCGTGGACTCCTTCACGTCGGCCGCCGCCTTGCGGAACTCGCGGATGCTCTTGCCCAGCGAGGCGCCGACATCCGGCAGACGGCCCGGGCCCACGACGATGAGCGCAATGATCAGGACGATGATGAGCTCACCCGGTCCGATATTGAACGGCATGACCAGCGTCGACCTCGTGACGGAGCGGTCCGCTCCCTGATATTGAAGGGCGTCAGGTTAGCACAGCGAGCCGGTTCGCCCACGCTCGCGCGGCCTCCGCCAGGCGCCCACCGGCGTCCCCTGACCCCCCGCCGGACGGTCCGTCGAGCGCCGCTTGCGCGATCCCCCGCGACACGTTGACGAGCAGGCCGCCGCCAGGGCGTCCACCAGCCGGTCCGCCGATCGCGGAGCCATGGGCCAGCACGGAGGCGATGTCACCCCCCTGGGCGCCGACGCCAGGCACCAGGAAGGCGAGGCCCGGGGCCAGCATCCGGATCGCGGCGAGCTCGGCGGGCGCCGTGGCGCCGACCACCAGCCCGACCGTGCCACCGGGCCCCCAGGCCGTCGCCCGGCGGGCGACACGGGCCCAGAGCGGCTCCGACGGATCGCCGGCCGCGTCATCCGCGGCAACCTCGAGCCCCTGGAGCTCGGTGCCTCCCGGGTTCGAGGTCCGGCACAGGACGTACGCGAACCGGTCCGGGCGCTCGAGCAACGGGGCGATGGCCTCCTCGCCGAGGTATGGGTTGACGGTCACCGCGTCGGCCCCGAGGACGTCAAACAGGGCCACGGCCTGCCTGGCCGCCGTGGTCCCGATGTCGCCGCGCTTGGCGTCGGCCACTACCGGCACGTCGGCCGGGATCCCGGCGCGAAGCCGCTCGAGGGCCGCGAGCCCGGCCGAGCCGTATGCCTCGAAGAACGCGAGGTTGGGCTTGACAGCGGCGGCGTACGGGAGCGATGCCTCGAGGATCAGCCGCGAGAAGGCTTCAACGCCGGCGAGGCCCGCCGGGAAGCCGGCCGGGAGCGCGGCGGGGTCGGGGTCCAGCCCCACGCACAGGACCGTCCGGGTCGACGCCGTCCGCGCCGCCAGCCGCTCCAGGTAACCGGGCATCACGAGCCCGCGGGGGACACGACGGGAGTGGGCGAAGGCGTGGGCGCCGGCAGCTGGTCCTTCGGGATCCACCAGCCCGGCCGCGAGATGCTCTCGAGCCCGGCATTGGTCGTCAGGTCGACCGTGTCGTCGACGGTCCACGCGGGCGCCGCACCGCCGAGGACGGCCAGCCGCAGGTCAACGACCTGCCCCGACACGTGCAGGTAGGCGATCTGGTTCCCGGCCGGCGACCACACTGGCCCCCAGCTGTTGCCGTCGTCCGTGATCCGGACCAGCTCGGCACCACTTGAGGCATCGAGGATGACCACGTCCGTCCCGAACGAGCTCGTGCGCGTCGCGGCAAGGTAGCGGCCGTCCGGTGACCACGCCGGGTGGAGGTAGCCGGGTCCCGTGACCGCCTTCGTCTTGCCGGTTGACGGGGTGTAGAGGTAGATCCGCGGGGTGCCCTTGGCGCCGTCCCGGTCGTTGCGCACGTAGGCGATGCGCTGGCCATCCGGGCGCCAGGCCGCGTCCTGGTGCCCCAGCGGTGAACGCTGGTCGAGACCCGGGTCCGTGATCTTGCCGTTCTTGACGTTGAGCAGCTTGAGGGTGACGTCGCTGCGGGTTGGATCGGGCAGGTCGCTCACCATCGCGATCGTGCTGCCATCCGGGGACACCACCGGGTTGCGGATGAAGCCCATCCACTTGAGGGTGCCCGGCGGGTCCACGAGACCGTCATAGACCTTGACGACCGGGCCATCGGCGGTGGGGATGCGCATGATCGCCGGCACGTCCATGTCGTACTTGCGGATCACCCCGTTCACGCTCCAGGCGCCCTCCATCGCCCGGGTGCGCACGAAGTACACGGCGCTCCCGTCCCCCGAGAACGACGGCATGCTGTCCCTGCCGCTGTTGGTCAGCTGCTTCGCCTGCCCGTTCGACTGCACCCAGATGTTGCCATCCTTGGCATACACGAACGTGCCCGGGATCTCCAGCCCCGGTTCCTCGGTCGGCACGACCACGATGCCGGACGGGGTGGGGGTCTTGATCACCTTCGGGTCGTCCGTCGGCGCCGGACCTCCGCTGCCGCCGTTGTTGCCGGCGCCGCCACCACCGAAGCTGGGGAGCTGGCCAGACAGCAACGTGAGCGACACGGCGGCCACGACCACCAGGCCGACGACCGACACGATCGCGGCGATCGGAGTCCCTGCAGGCAGCAGACCATAGGGGTCCCGACCGGACGGCGGACGGGCGGCGCGGGGACGGCCAGCGCGCGATGAGCGGGTCATGCGGTGCCTCCGGAGACGGGCACGGCTTCTCCGGGCCCGACGGGGATGCCGGTCCTGCCGGCGGCTCGCTCCAGGACGTCCCTGGCCCGCGGGTGGGAGCCGCTGGCGGCCACGTCACGGACCTCGAGCTGGAGCGTCTCGAGACCGCCGAAGACCCGGCTGACGAGGCGGGCGACGACGTCGACCCGGTCCCCCTCGGCCAGCTGCACGGCCAGGTCGGCCCGGCCGAAGGCGATGCCGTCAAGGACGTCCCGCTCCCGGCGCAGGACGAGCTGGGTGTGGCCGCCGTTCGCGGCCCGGACCCGCTGCACCGTGAGCCCAAGGACCGCGACCAGCGGCTCGGGATTGCCGGGGCCGCATGGCGCCAGGCGAGCGAGGTCCCGATACAGCGCGTAGTCCACGTACTCGGCCGGCAGTGCCAGGTCCACGGCCAGCGGCGTCCGGGGGTCGGGTGGACCTGCCGCGGCCGCCAGGGCGAGGAACCGCTCCGAGAACGCCTCCCAGCGGTCCGCCGGCAGCTCGAAACCCGCCGCAGCCGCGTGGCCGCCGAAGCGCACGAAGAGGTCGCCGCACGCGGCCAGCATCTCCGCGAGATCCAGCCGTCCATCGCTGCGGCAGGACGCGCGGATGACATCGCCGACCACGGTCCCGATCACGGCCGGCCGGCCGGCCTCGTCGGCCAGGCGGCCGGCGACGAGGCCGATGATCCCGATCGGCCACGGGCCGTACGCAACGATCGCCGGGGACGATCCATCGCCGGCGACGATCACCGGTCCGACGTCCGGCCGCGGCCCGGGGAGCAGCGGCTCCTGGCCGGGAACGGCACCCGGGTCCGGCAGGCCGACGGCGGCCCGGGCCTCGGCGATCGCCGCCCGCATCAGGTCCTTGCGGTTCGAGTTGGCGGCCTCCAGCGTGGCCGCAAGCCCGGCGGCCTCTGCCGGCGTCTCGGCGAGCAGCAGGCGTGCGGCGTCGAGGGCCTCCCCCACCCGCCCGGCGGCATTGAGCCGCGGCGCCAGGACGAACCCCACCGTCTCGAGGTCAACCGTCGCGGGTGCCACGCGGGCCCGCTCCAGCAGCGCGGCGATCCCGGGCCGTGGCGTGGTGCGCATCCGCTCGAGGCCGAGCCTGGCGATCGCGCGGTTCTCCCCCAGGATGGGCACCACGTCCGACACGGTGCCGATGGTGGCGAGCTCCGCGAGGTCCAGCGCATCCGCCTCCGACCCCGCCAGCTCCCCGAGCAGCAGCCGCGCGACCGTGAAGGCGACCCCGGAGCCAGACAGCCGCGGATCCGGGTAGGTCGAGTCCGCCCGGTGGGGATTGACGATCGCCACGGCCGCGGGGAGCACGGGCGGCAGGTGGTGATGGTCGGTCACGATGACGTCGATCCCGCGCGACCCGGCCGCGGCGATCTCGGTCACGCTCGTGGATCCCGTGTCCACCGTGACGATGAGCGCGAGTCCGAGACGTTCAGCCGTCTCCACCGCCGCCATCGACAGCCCGTGGCCCTCCTCCAGCCGGGACGGGACGTACGGGTGCGCCTCGAGACCCAGCCGCCGGAGCACGATGACCAGCTGGGCGAGACCGGTGAGGCCATCGGCGTCAAAGTCGCCGAAGACCATGACCCGCTCGGCCCGCTCGCGCGCCCGGCGGATGCGCTCCACGACCAGCGCCGAGTCGGGCAGGAGCCGCGGATCGTTGAGGCCGGCGATCGCCGGTCCCAGGAAGGCCGCCAGGGCCGTCTCGTCCGCGATGCCGCGGCGGGCCATCACCGTGGCGGCAACGGTGCCGACGCCCAGGGCCCGCGCGGCCGCGCGCAGACCCGGATCGAGCCGGAGCGGTTCAGCGAAGATCCAGCGGTGACGGGCGTCGATCATCGCACGCAGAATGCCACGGCGGACGTATCTGCCACTTGACGGTGGCGCGGAGCGGATGACGGGCGCCGGCGACAACCGGGCCCCGTGATCACGTGGCCGCGCGGCGGCTTGGGCGAGCCGCGAGCTCGCGGCCCTTCCTGCGGTCTTCCCAGAGATGCCAGACCACGAGGAGCGGGCTCGCGTTGAAGATCGATGAGTAGGTCCCGGACACGATGCCCAGGAGCAGCGCGAGGACGAAGGTGCCGATCGCCTCGCCGGCGAACAGGAGCAGCGCGAGGAGAGTGATGACGACGGTGAGGCTTGTCGTGATCGAGCGGCCGAACGTCTGCAGGATCGAGTGGTTGACGATCTGGTCGAACGGCTCGCCCACGTGGCGGGCTCGGTTCTCGCGGACCCGGTCGAACACCACGATCGTGTCGTGGACCGAGAAGCCGATGACGGTCAGCATCGCCGTCACGAACAGGCTGTCGATCTGGAGGCCCACCAGCGTCCCCAGGATCGCGAACACGCCGACCACGACGAGCACGTCGTGGAGGAGCGCGATCAGGGCGCAGACGCCCATCTTGAAGTCGCGGAACCGGTACGTGATCCACAGCAGGATCCCGATCGATCCGAAGAAGATCAGGGTCAGGGCCTGCAGGATGAGATCGCTCGAGACGACCGCGCCGACCGACGTCAGCGACTGCTGCTCGGCGATCGGGCCGAGCTTGGCCTCCAGGGCGAAGCGGACCTCGCCCAGCTTGCCGGTCGATGGCAGCGTCGCGCCGACACCCGCCGACGGCGATGCTGACGGGGAGGCCGAGGCGGCGGCGGAGGCCGACGGGGCGACGCTCGGGGAGGCCGACGGGGCGGCGGAGGGAGCGGTGCTCGCCGATGCCGAGGGCACGACGCTCGCGGCGAGCGAGGGCACGACGCTCGCGGCGGCCGACGGAGCGGTCGAGATTGACGGCACGGCGGACGCGGAGGGCACGGCGGAGGGTGACACGGCCACGGACGCGGCCGGCGAGCTGGACGCGGCCACCGACGCCGACGGCGCAACCGACGGCAGCGGCGTCGCGACCGGCACCGGCGCCGCCAGGGCGGCCTCCTTGGTCCGGATCTCGATGAAGTCGCCCGTCTTGGTGGCGGAGGCGTCGTAGCCCTCCGCCTGGACGATGGCCCTGACCTCCTCGGGTGTGACCGCGGGGTTCTCGAACCGGATCGACCAGACGGTGCCACCCGTGAAGTCGATCGCGTACTGCAGGCCGACCGCGCCGCCGGTGATGGGCCCGAGGAGAATGAAGATGAGGCCGGGGATGGTGACGAGCAGGGAGAAGGCGAAGAACCACTTCCGCTTGCCGATGACGTCAAACACGCCCGCGCGCCTCTCGCCGAAGGGCGCCGCGGCCGGACGTCGGCCGGGCCAGGAACTCTTCCTCCGTGACCCCGTAGAGACTCGCCTTGCGAGCCCACGGCTGCGCAACGACGATCCGCATGACCGTCCGGGTCACGGTGACCGCGGTGAACATCGAGACCAGCACGCCGATGATCAGCACGAGACCGAACCCGCGGATGGTCGATGAGCCGAACAGGAACAGGATCGTGGCCGTGATCAGGCTGGACACGTTCGAGTCGAGGATCGAGTTCCAGGCCCGGTTGAACCCGGCCTCGATGGCCGCCGGCAGGCTCTTGCCCACGCGCATCTCTTCCTTGGTCCGCTCGAAGATCAGGATGTTGGCGTCGACCGCCATGCCCACCGAGAGCACGAAGCCCGCGATGCCGGCCAGGGTGAGGGTCACCGGGATGATCCGGAACAGGGCGAGGACCACCAGCGCGTAGTAGACGAGCGCTCCGCTGGCCACGAGGCCCGGGAGCCGGTAGTGCACGACCATGAACACCAGGACCATCAGGACGGCGATCGCACCCGCCAGCAGGCTCTGGCGCAGGAACGCGTCGCCCAGGGTCGGGCTGACCTGCGCCCGGGACAGGGGCTCGATCGGGAATGGCAGCTGGCCGAACTGGAGGATCGTGACCAGGTTCTGGGCCTCAGCCAGCGGGTAGCCGCCGATGCCACCCTGGCTGATCTGGACCTGGCCATTGGGAATGGACGACTGGATGACCGGGGCGCTGATGACCTCGCCGTCGAGGACGATCGCGAAGAAGTCCTGGATATGACCCGTCGTGTACTTGGCAAACAGGTCCTTGCCCTCGGCGTTGAGGGTGAAGTCGACCGTGCGCTGGCCGTTCTGGTCGGCACCGATCGACGCGGCGGCGACCTGGTTGCCGGAGAACAGCACGCAGTTGATCTGCTCGACATCCGCGCACTTCGTGTTGATCCAGGTTGGGTCGAGCTGCTGGCCCTGTGAGGCCGGCGCTGCGCCGCCCACGGCCGGCCCGAGGGGCATGAAGTCCAGCCGACCCGTGGTGCCGATCAGCGATTCGATCTGCTCGAAGTTCTTCACGCCCGGCATCTCGACCACGACGCGGTCCGAGCCCTGGACCACGACGGTCGGTTCCGACACGCCGGACTTGTCGACCCGGTTGAGGATGATCTGGCGCATGATGTTGAGGTCGCTGGGGGCAGGAACCTTGCCCTCGGCGGGGAGCACCCGGTACTCGATCCGCAGGCCGCCGGTGAGGTCGAGGCCCAGCTTGGTCTCGAGGTTCCGCGCCTGCCCGGACGAGCTCAGGGCGGGGATGGGAAGCGGAAACACGCTCGCCAGAAAGGCGAGCAGACCCACGACGACAATCAGGATCGGACCGGCGCGACGCATCGGGGCGGGATGATACAGGGAGCGGCCGGGTCGTGCGGCGCCGCCCAGCGGTCCCCCGGGGTCGTCGCGCCGGCCGCAGCGGACGGCACATTGGCCCAGAACGCCGCCGGCCCTGGATCGATCAGGACTCGAGGTGGGCCTTGATCCGCTCCGCCAGCGCCCGCCCGATGCCGGGCACCGCGGCCACCTGCTCAACCGGCGCCTCCCGGACCCGCTTTGCCGAGCCGAACACCTTGAGCAGCTCACGCTTGCGCTTGGGACCCACGCCGGGCAGGTCGTCGAACGCCGACTTGACCGCGCGCTTGTTGCGCAGGTTGCGGTGGTACGTGATGGCGAACCGGTGCGCCTCGTCGCGCAGCCGCTGGACCAGGTACAGGGCCTGGGAGGTGGTCGGCAGCATCACCGGGTCATCGCGATCCGGGAGGACCAGCTCCTCGCGCTCCTTGGCCAGGCCGACCATCGGCAGGTCGTGCAGCCCCAGCTCGTCGAGGACCTCCTTCGCGGCGCTCACCTGGCCCCGGCCGCCATCGATGATCACCAGGTCCGGCATCGCCCAGCGGCGCTCTTCCTCGGTCCCCTCCTCGCCCGCCCGCGTGTTGCGGAACCGGCGGCGCAGCACCTCCTGGTGGCTGGCGAAGTCATTGGGCCCCTGGACGCCGCGGACCTGGAACCGGCGGTACTCCCCGGTCCGAGGGCGGCCCTCCTCGAACACCACCATGCTGCCCACCGTCTGGGCGCCGCCGAGGTTGCTGATGTCGTAGCACTCGATCCGCATCGGCGGCCCGGGCAGGCCGAGCGCCGACGCCAGCTCCTCGAGCGCGCCGAGCGTGCGGCCCTCGTCGGCGAGCCAGCGGGCGGCCTCCCGGGCGAGCGACTCCTGGGCGTTCCGGGTCGCCAGGTCCATCAGCTGGCGCTTCTCGCCGCGCAGGGGGGTGCGCAGGTGGACGCCGCTGCCGCGACGCAGCGCGAGGAACGCCTCGAGGTCGGCCTTCTCGGTCACGGACCGCGGGACCAGCACCTCGCGCGGGACGCTGGTCGCCCGGGCGTAGTACTGGAGCAGGAACTGGCCAAGCACCTCGTCATCGGCGACATCGTGGTGGGCATCGAGGAAGAACACGTCCCGGCCCAGCATCTTGCCGTTGCGGACCACGAACAGCTGGACGGCAGCCTGGTCATCCTTGCGGGCCAGCGCCACAAGGTCGAGCTCCGTGCGGGCGAAGGCGGCCATCTTCTGGCTCTCCATCGTCCGCTCGATGGCGCGGATCTTGTCGCGGACCACCGCCGCCTTCTCGTACTGCTCGGCCTCGGAGGCGACGTGCATCTCGTGGCCGAGGCCGTCCAGCAGGACCTCGGCGTTGCCCTCGAGGAACAGCTCGACCTGGGCGATGTCGCGCCGGTAGGCAGCCCTGGAGATCGCCTCGATGCACGGGCCCTGGCAGCGCTTGATGTGGTACAGGAGGCATGGACGGGCGAGCGCCCGGACGCCCTCCTTGATCTCGATGGTGCAGGTCCGGAACGGGAACAGGCGCCGGACGAGGTTCATCGCCTCGTCCACGGACGACGCCGACGCGTACGGCCCGAAGTAGCGCGACCCGTCATTGGGCAGCTTGCGCGTGCGTTCGACGCGCGGGAAGTCGTCAGCCAGCGTGACCTTGATGTACGGGTAGCTCTTGTCGTCCTTGAGCCTCACGTTGAACCGCGGCTTGAACCGCTTGATGAGGTTCGCCTCGAGCAGGAGGGCCTCGCTGACCGAGTCCACCTCCGTGACCTCGAGGTCGGTGACCCGCTCGATCGCCTGGCGGATCCGGTGCACCTCGCCCCGGCCGCCGGGTGCCTGCTTCTGCCAGTAGCTTCGGACGCGGCTGCGGAGGCTCTGGGCCTTGCCCACGTACAGGACCTCGCCGCGGGCGTCCTTCATCAGGTACACGCCCGGCCGGTCCGGGAGGGTCGCGAGGGTTGCCTTCAGCGCCGAGTTCACGTGGCCGATTATCGACCCGGCGCCGCGCTGGGGCGCGGAACCGCTATGGTGCGGCGCGGAACCGCTATGGTGCGGCCTGGCAACTGGTGCCCGATGGCACCGGCAAGCCGGCGATAAGCGGCGTGGCGCACGATCCGGGGATGGCAATGCCTCCCCATCCCTCGGTGGTCGAACGACTCGCGCGCCTGGCAGCCGATCAGCGCGCCGCGGCGACCTCGCCGCCGGGTCCCGTGCTGTGCGTCGCACCTGCGGGGAGCGGCAAGACCACGACGCTGGTCGCGCGCGTCGCCTGGCTGGTGGACGGCGGCGCCGACCCGGCGACCGTGTGCATCGTCGCGTTCAACAAGCGTGCCGCCGAGGAGCTCACCGACCGGGTCGACGCCGCGCTGGCCGTGCTCGGGATCGCCGCGGGTTCCGTGCGGGTGCGGACGTTCCACGCCCTGGGCCGCGAGATCCTGGGCGATGCGGGCATCCCGGTGGAGCCGCTCGCCGACCGGGACCAGGTCCTGCGGGAGCTGTTCCCGGGGATCACGGCAGGCGATCGCGGCCGGCTGGACCTGGCGTTCTCGCGCCTCAAGCTGGACCTGCGGGTGACCGCCGCCGACGTCGCCGCCGACCCGGCGCCCGGCCCCGTGGCGCGGGCGTTCGTCGCGTACGAGGAGGCCGTGCGCGCCACCGGCGGCGTCGACTTCGATGACCTGCTCGTGCGGGCGCTGGCCGAGCTCCGTGCCGACGAGTCGCTGCTTGCCCGCTGGCGCGGACGGACCGCGAGGCTGCTCGTCGACGAGGCGCAGGATCTCGATCGAACCCAGCTCGAGCTCGCGCTCCTGCTGGCCGCGCCGGCGAACGACGTGTTCCTCGTGGGCGACGATGACCAGACGATCTACTCCTGGCGGCTCGCGGACGTGCGCCGCGTCCTGGGGCTGGCGGCCGCGCTGCCCGGCCTGCGCCGGGTGGACCTCGAGACCAACTACCGGTGTCCTCCCCCGGTCGTCGAGCGCGCCGTGCGACTGGTGGAGCACAACCGCGAGCGGTTCGCGAAGCGGATCCTTGCGGGCTCCCGGTCGGGCGGCGCGATCATCCTGGCCGGCGATGCCTCCGATGATCCGGTCCGGGTTCGGAGGGTCATGGCGGCGTGGCCCGGCGATGGCTCGTCCCGGGCAGTCCTCGCGAGAACGAACCGGGAGCTGCTCGCCGCCATCGTCGCCGCCCTGGATCTCGGGGTCCCGTTCCGGGCGCCGTCCCTCGTCCTGCCGATCGAGGATCCCCGGCTCGATGGGCTGATGGACCGCGCGGCCGGGCTCGAGGCAGGGGGGACAGCCCTGCTGCTGGCCCTGGGGCAGCTGCGGGCTGAGCTTCGCGCCGAGGAGGCACGTGCCGTCACCGGCGCGGCCCCCGCCGCCGCGGTCGACCCAGGCGACGAGCCGGCCCTATCCGACCTCGTCACGGCCCTGCTCGGGTGGGCCGCCCCGGTGACGTCCATCGACGTGCTCCGGGCTGCTGTCGACGCGCGACGGGTCCGCCTGGCCGAGCTTCGGCGGGAGGACGCCGCCCTCTCGCTAGCCACGGCCCACGGCACCAAGGGACTCGAGTGGGACCACGTCCTCGTCCTCACCGACGGGTTCCCGGGCCGTCGCTCCGTCACCGATGCCACCGAGCCGGAGCGGGCGCTGGAGGAGGAGCGGCGGCTGGCGTACGTCGCCTGGACGCGCGCACGGCGCTCCCTGACCCTGCTCTACGACCCGGACAGCCCGTCCCCGTTCCTCGGCGAGGCATTCGAACCCTGGGAGCTGGCGGCTCCTCACCGGGCGCGTGCCGCCTAGACTGGCGCGGTGATCGCAACCCCGACGCTGGCCGTCCCCGTGCCCGTTCGTTGGCTTCGGTCGGCATGAGCCGGTCTCCGGATCCGGGACATCCCCCCGAGCCGTGCTTACCCGCGGAGCCGAGCCTCCTCTCTGAGCCGGGCTTGCCCGCGGAGCCCAGCCTCCTCCATGAGCCGAGCCGGCTGCCGGATCTCGGTCCACGCGGCGAGGGCTGGGTGGCGATCCAGTTCGTCCTCTTCGCGCTCGTCTTCGTCGCCGGGTCGACCGGTCCCGCGACCAGCGGGACTGCGCGCATCGTTCTCGTCGTGGCGGGCATGGGCTTCGGTGCCGCCGGAGGGATGCTCGCCCTGCGCGGGCTGTACGACCTGCGCGCCGCGCTCACGGCACTCCCGCACCCGCGCGACGGAGCCGAGCTCGTCGGGACCGGGTCCTACGGGCTCGTCCGCCATCCGATCTACGGCGGGATCGTGCTCGCCGCCACCGGCTGGGCCCTGTTCATGGCCGCCCCGGCGGCCCTCCTGGGGGCGGCCCTGTTGCTCGCCTTCTTCCGGCTCAAGTCGAGTCGTGAGGAGGCCTGGCTCCGGGAGCGGTATCCGGAATACGCCGCGTATGCGGCCCGCACGAGGCGGATGCTCCCCTACCTCTACTGACCGTCGACCGGCGTCGCGCCCCGTGGTCCCTGTTCGGTCGCACTTGTTGAACGCTGGCCGTTCCTTGCAGCGGCTCCGGGCATCGCCAGCCTCCACGTGGAACGCCTTGGGTTCGGATTCAGGGCTCCGAGCCATCGGTCGGCGCATCTCGAACGGCCCGCGTTCAGGGTGGCGGTTGAGGGGGCGCGTCCACGGTAGTCACCCGCGGTAGGGAACGCTCGGCGTTCAGCCCGGGCGAGAGCACCGGGTCGTCGGGGCGTTCAGCCCGGGCGAGAGCACCGGGTCGTCGGGGCGTTCAGCCCGGGCGAGGGCACCGGGTCGTCGGGGCGTTCAGCCCGGGCGAGGGCACCGGGTCGGCGTGGCCCGGTCTCAGACCGCGGGGCCGATCAGCCGTCCGCGCTCAGCTCGCGCTTCGCGAGCTCCTTGAGCAGCCGGTCGATGGCGACGAGGAATGGCTCGGTCACGTCGGCCGGCAGCGAATCGCGGATCGAATCCTTGGGGCCGAACGCCGCACGGGCTCGGAGCGCGGCGCGGCGGAGGTCAACGAGCTCGTCGTCGCGCAGTCGATCCGGGATGGCTTCCATGTAGGCGACCCACCGCGCGTTCCCCGCTTCCCGTGCGGCCGCCACCAGACGGTCAGCGGTGCGCGCCGCCGCGAGCGCGACATCGTCGATGACCGGCCGCTCGTGGCGCGCTGGTCCGCGCCGAACCGCGCGTTCCCCGCGTCGAACCGTCACGAGGTGGGGGCACCGCCCGCTGGCGCGTCTCCTGCGGCCGCCGGCGGCCGCACCAGGACGAGCCCCAGGCGCTTGCGCTCCGAGCCATTCACGAGGATCCGGAACGAGTAGTCGCCCGGCGCCGGAAACGTGAGGTTCCAGAGGTCGATGCTGAACGTGAGGATCGCATCGCGGGCGTCAGGGTTCGCGTGGGCGACCAGGCTGCCGGTCGCCCCGGTGACCTCGGCACCGTCGGGATCGAGGAGGACGATCCGGAGCTCGTGCTCGTGCTCCGTCTCCGGCGCTGTGACGACGAGCCCCACGACCAGTGCCAGGTGCGGATGGCGAAGCGGAAAGGTCCGTCCACCGATCCGGGTGATCCCGCCGCCGAGCACGTGGAACTTCTGGCCAGGCTGCGTCTCGGCCGCGTCGGCGAGGAAGGCGAAGTCGATCTCGGGCATGAGGGGATGGTAGCCCCCCGCGTGACCCGCGTCAGGCGCGGCTGGCCCCAACGTGACCTGCGTCAGGCGCCGGCAGCCCGCTCGCCCGCGGATCGCACCGCCGCGACCCGCTTCCGTGACGGCACGATCTCGGGCAGCGGCAGGGCGCCAGTCCCGCCAGCCCCGCCTGGGCCCGGCCGCCCCGCTTCGTCGGCGAAGGTCACGTGGCTCAGGGGGACGAGCGGATCCCCGCGCAGGACGCGGGCGAGGTACTCGCCTGTGGCGGAGCCCGCGACCGCGGCGACCTGCTCCGGCGTCCCCTCGGCAATGACCCGACCACCGCGGTACCCACCCTCGGGTCCAAGGTCCACGATCCAGTCCGCGGTCTTGATGACATCAAGGTTGTGCTCGATGACCAGGACGGTGTTGCCATTGTCCACGAGCCGGTGCAGGACGTGGAGCAGCTTGTCCACGTCGGCGAAGTGGAGCCCGGTGGTGGGCTCGTCCAGGAGGTAGAGCGTCTTGCCCGTGGCCCGGCGCGAGAGCTCCGTCGCGAGCTTGACACGCTGTGCCTCGCCCCCCGAGAGGGTCGTCGCCGGCTGCCCGAGGTGCACGTAGCCGAGCCCGACATCGAACAGCGTCTGGAGCTTGTTGCGCACGTTGGGCACGGCCGAGAAGAACTCGACGGCCTCCTCGACGGTCATCTCCAGGACATCGCTGATGGTCCGGCCCTTGTAGTGGATGTCCAGCGCCTCGCGCCCGTATCGCTTGCCCTTGCACACCTCGCACGGGACGTACACGTCCGGCAGGAACTGCATCTCGATCTTGATGATCCCGTCGCCCTTGCAGTTCTCGCACCGGCCGCCCTTGACGTTGAAGCTGAAGCGACCCGGCTTGTAGCCGCGCAGCCGAGCCTCGGGCGTGCCCGCGAACAGCTCCCGGATGGGACCGAACAGCCCGACGTACGTGGCCGGGTTGGAGCGCGGCGTGCGCCCGATCGGGCTCTGGTCGATCTCGATGATCTTGTCGATGTGCGCGACGCCCTCGACCGCGTCGTGCGCGCCGACCGGAGCGCGCGAGCCCGTGAGCTCGCGAGCCAGCGCCCGATACAGCACCTCGTCCACGAGCGTGCTCTTCCCCGAGCCCGAGACCCCGGTCACCGCCGTGAAGGTTCCGAGCGGGAAGCGGACGTTCACGTCTCGCAGGTTGTGCTCGCGTGCGCCCTTGACGACCAGGTGCCTGCCGTTCCCGCGCCGCCGCCGGGTGGGCACCGCGACCGACCGCTCGCCGCGCAGGAAGGCCCCGGTGATGGATCGCGGCTCGGCGAGAACTGCCTCGAGGGGCCCGTTGGCGATGATGTGGCCGCCGTGCTCGCCCGCCCCGGGCCCGATGTCGATCACCCAGTCCGCCGTCCGGATCGTCTCCTCGTCGTGCTCGACGACCAGCACCGTGTTGCCCAGGTCCCGCAGCCGGGTGAGCGTCGCGATCAGCTTGGCATTGTCCCGCTGGTGCAGCCCGATCGAGGGCTCGTCCAGGATGTAGAGCACGCCCATCAACGTGGTGCCGATCTGGGTCGCGAGGCGGATCCGCTGGGCCTCTCCGCCGGACAGGCTGACGCTCGCGCGGTCCAGGGTCAGGTAGTCCAGGCCGACGTCCACGAGGAACCCGAGCCGGGCGGTGATCTCCTTGAGCACCTGTCGGGCGATCGTCGCCTCGCGCTCCGTCACCCGCTCGGCCAGGCCGGCCGACCAGTCCAGCGCCTCGGTGACCGAGAGCCCGGCGATCTCGCTGACGTCCCGGCCGTCGACCGTGACCGCGAGCACCTCGGGGCGAAGTCGCCGCCCCCGGCAGGTGGGGCACGGCTTCTGGACCATGAACTTCTCGAGCTCGGTGCGGATGTACTCGGACTCGGTCTCGCGGTATCGACGCTCGAGGTTGGTGATCACGCCCTCGAACGTGGCCACGTAGCTGTTCTCGCCGCGCTCGTGCCGGTACCGGACCACGACCTTCTCGTCCTTGGGGGCACGCAGCAGGTACTCGACGGCCTCCGGAGGCAGGTCCTGCACGGGCGTCGACGTGCTCCAGCCGTGCGAGGCGAACACCGCGTCCGTGATCTTCATGCGCCACGAGATCTCGGTGGGCATCTTGTTCCATGGCGCCAGCGCCCCGGCTCGAATGCTCTTGGACCGGTCCGGCAGCACGAGCGCCGGATCCATCACCAGCTGCGTTCCCAGGCCGGTGCAGGTTGGGCAGGCGCCATGGGGCGAGTTGAATGAGAACGAGCGGGGCTCGAGCTCGTCGATCGTGGTGCCGTCGTACGGGCAGCTGTAGCGCTCGGAGAACCGGCGCTCCTCGAAGGCGGGCGCCTCGCCGTCCCTCGGGACCGGGGCGACCATCACCACGCCTTCACCCAGCCGCAGTGCCGTCTCGACGGAATCCGCGAGACGGGTGGTGTCGGGGTCCGGGACGGCGAGGCCCGTCTCCGGGTCGATGGGACGGCCGCGGTCGTCGCGGGCCCAGCCCTCGGGCGACTCGGCGCGCCGGACGACGAACCGGTCGACGACCACCTCGATCGTGTGGCGCTTGTACTTGTCGAGCGTGGGTGCCTCGGACAGGTCGTACTGCACGCCGTCGACTCGCACCCGCACGAACCCCTGCTTGCGGGCCCCTTCGAAGACCCGGTCGCCCTCGGTCTTGCGGTCCTTGACCAGCGGCCCCAGGACGAGCAGGCGCGTGCCCTCGGGCAGATCGAGCACCTGGTCCACGATCTGGCTCACCGCCTGGCGCTCGATCTCGCGCCCGCAGACCGGGCAGTGCGGATGCCCGATGCGGGCGAACAGGAGCCGCAGGTAGTCGTAGATCTCGGTCACGGTGCCCACCGTGGACCGCGGGTTCTTCGAGGCGCCCTTCTGGTCGATGGAGATGGCCGGCGACAGCCCGTCGATCTGGTCGACGTCCGGCTTCTCCATCTGGCCCAGGAACTGGCGGGCGTAGGCCGACAGGCTCTCGACGTACCGCCGCTGGCCCTCGGCGTAGATGGTGTCGAAGGCGAGGCTGGACTTGCCGCTTCCCGAGAGCCCGGTGATCACGACCAGGCGGTCACGGGGGAAGGCGACGTCGACGTTCTTGAGGTTGTGTTCGCGCGCTCCGCGCACGACGATCCGGTCCTGGGGCACGGGTCCAGTGTACCGGGTTCGGCTCAAATCGAACAGCCGTTCACACGTGCCGGGCGCGCGCTCAGGATGCGGACGGAAGCGCGACCGAGTCCTGGCAGATCTTCCATGCACCGTCCTCGCGGAGGAGGCGCACCGACTGCTCGATGGGCACATCCTGCCCGTATGCCTCGAGCGTCTTGAGCAGGGCGTCCAACTGGTCGTCGGTCATCGTCGTGCCCTGCTGGTCGAGCACCTGCCGCAGGATGGGCTTCATCGCCACGGCGTCAAAGGTGACCTTGAGCGTGCCGGTGACAGGCACCTGGGCCACGTCGCCATCGATCGCCGGCTCGCCCGCCGTCAGGCCAGAGACGTCGAGCCGGAGGGCGTCGATGAGCGCCTGGGTATCGAGACCGGGCAGCAGCTCCGCCCCGACCGCACCCGGCAGCCCGAGCTGGTCCCGGATCATGTCCTCCTGGCCCGGGCAGGCCAGGGTCCGCAGCCCGTCGAGGTCCTTGGCCGCGGTCATCGCGAGGGCCTGGTCGACGACGGCACCGGGGCCGTCCGCGGCGCCTCCCGGCCCACAGGCGCCGGCGACGAGCACGAGGGCGAGCATGCCCAGGGCAACGACGCCGCGGCGAGCGGAACGGACGGGTGTGCGCATGGACGAAGGCTACCTCGGGCCGGCGGTCAGCGGCGCCGCCGGGGCCGGAACATGGCGTGGGGATCCGGCAGGAACCCCAGCTTCCGATACCAGGCGTCCAGCCCGGGCGCCACGGCGAGCGAGAACCGCACGAGATCGTGACCGTCCGTGAGGCGGTGCATCATCCGCTCCCCCACCCCGAGCCCCTGGTAGTCCGGGTGCACCACGACCGTCGCGATCAGCGCGTTCTGGCCGCCGTCGGTGATCGAGCGGGCCGTCCCGACCAGGCGTTCGCCGTCCCACGCGGTCGCGAACTCGGGCGTGCCTGCGATCGCCCGTTCCAGCGACGCCGGCTCCGACGCCCGCAGGTCCCAGCCCACCGATCGCAGGAGGGCCACCACCCGGCCCGTCTCCGGCACGCGGTCCATCACGACATCCACGCGATCCGCCGTGCCGTCGACCCGCACCAGGCGCCGTTCCAGCTCCCAGCGGTGGTCGAAGCCGTGCGCCTGCATCCGGCGCAGGACCTTCGCGAGCGTCCAGGTCTCGCCGTGGCGGTCCGTGGCCTCGGCGCCGTCGTCGGACCGTCCCAGGGCCCGCAACCGCTCCATGGCCCACGCCCGTGAGCCGGCGAGGACGTCACGCACCGGGACGCCGTCCAGCAGCCCGTCGTAGCGGCCACCACCGGGCAGGCGGCCGACAAGCCAGGCCTCGGAGCCGGCCACGTGGCGGAGCACCGCCTCGGACGAGCGCTCGCCCCGGGTGGCCTCGGCCGGGAGCGGACCGTGCACCGCCTCGAACGCCTCCACCCGGTCGGCGGTCGCGAGCAGGTCCTCGCGGTTCCACTGCAGGCGGCGGATCGCGGTGGCGACGTCCTCCTGGGTCATCCGCCGAAGGTCGGCTGGCAGGGTGGCGTTGACCTCGTAGCCATCCGCCTCGTGCGCGGCGGCCAGCTCACCCACCGCGTCCGGGCGCCAGATGCGCGGGATCCCGGCCTCGTCGCCGTGCGCCTCGAGCCACTCCCGGACGCGCCCGGTCGTGGTCAGCGCGCCGCTGAGCGCCCGCTCCCGGGTCCGGGCGACCGCGAGCACCCCGGGCACGTCGGGCACCCAGCCGGCGATCCGTCCCCCGTCGTAGTCCGTCTCGAGCCACACGGCGAGCGGCGCGAAGCCGTCGAGGGGCGGGGGCGGCCCATCTCGCACGTCCTCGGTCACATCGGGACCCAGGTCTCGCGGCACGGCAGGACGACCCGCTCAGTAGCCGCGGGTGCGGCGCGTCGGCCGCTGGCCCGTCCGGCGCCGGATGTTGGGCGTCACGGAGCGATCCCAGGTCGGCCGGTCCAGCCACCTGGCCTGCCAGCCGCCGTCCTCGTCCTCGTGCTCGTCGCGGATCCCCGGGAACAGCTCGGTCGCCGTGCCGGTGGAGTCGCCGTCACCCGGTGAGGGGTCCTCCCCCGCCGGCAGCACCGTGACCTCGGTGACCTCGAACGCCGGCTCGGCGTGCTGCGAGCCACCCTTGCCCCCCGGGCGGTGCGCGGCCGCCCGTTCCTTCGCCGGCAGCAGCGCATCCCTGGCCGCGCGCTCGGCCGCGCGGGCCACCACCACGGACGCGTCCTGCTCGAGCACCCGGAGGCGGACCTGCTGGATCTCGTCGCGGATGGCGGCGGCCCGCTCGAACTCGAGCTCCTTGGCCGCCGACTTCATCTCGGCCTCCATGCGGGCGACGATGCGTTCCACCTCGGCGCGGTCCGCGGCCTCGAGGTTCGCCGCCCTCCGCTCCGACGAGTAGACCACGGTGCGCTCGGCAACGGCGCGCAGCCGGTCGTTGATGTCCCGGATGCTCTTGACGATGGTCGTGGGCACGATGCCGTGCTCCTCGTTGTAGCGTGACTGGACGGCGCGCCGGCGGTCCGTCTCCTCGATCGCGACCTTCATCGACTCCGTGACCCGGTCCGCGTACATGATCACCTCGCCGCCGGTGTTTCGGGCCGCGCGGCCGACCATCTGGATGAGCGACCAGGCGCTGCGCAGGAACCCTTCCTTGTCCGCGTCCAGGATCGCCATCAGGGTCACCTCCGGCAGGTCGAGGCCCTCGCGCAGGAGGTTGATGCCGACGAGGACGTCATAGACGCCAAGCCGCAGGTCCCGCAGGATGGCGACCCGCTCCAGGGTGTCCACCTCGCTGTGGAGGTACTGGACCTTGACGCCCAGCTCCTTGAGATAGTCGGCCAGGTCCTCGGCCATCTTCTTGGTGAGCGTCGTGACCAGCGCCCGCTCGCCGCGCTCGACCCGGCCGCGGATCTCCTCGAGCAGGTCGTCGATCTGGCCGTCCGTGGGGCGGACGCTGATCGGCGGGTCCACGATGCCGGTGGGCCGGATCAGCTGCTCGACGGTCTGCTGGCTCTTCTCGTGCTCGTACGGCCCGGGTGTCGCGGAGACGTAGACCGCCTGGTTGACGTGGACCTCGAACTCCTCGAACGTCAGCGGCCGGTTGTCCAGCGCCGACGGCAGCCGGAACCCGAAGTCGACCAGGATCTCCTTGCGCGTGCGGTCGTTCTTGTACATGCCGACGACCTGCGGGATCGTCATGTGCGACTCATCGACGATCAGCAGCCAGTCCGGCGGGAAGTAGTCCAGCAGCGTCCAGGGCCGCGAGCCCGGCTCGCGCTGCGAGAGGTGGCGGCAGTAGTTCTCGACGCCCGAGCAGTAGCCGAGCTCGCGCAGCATCTCGAGGTCGAACGTGGTCCGCTGGCGCAGGCGGGCCGCCTCCAGCGCCCGACCCTCGGCCTCCATCTGGCCCACGCGCTCCTCCATCTCGGCCTCGATGGTCGAGACCGCGAGCCCCAGCTTGTCCCGGGGCGTCACGAAGTGGGTCGCGGGGAAGACGTTGAGGTCCTTGCGCTCGGCGAGCAGCTCGCCGGTCAGCGGGTCCAGCTCGGTGATCCGCTCCACCTCGTCACCGAAGAACTCGACCCGGACGATGATCTCGGAGCTGGCCGGCCCGATCTCCAGCGTGTCGCCCGCGAACCCGGAAGCGGGCACGCGTAAGCGCCGTGTCGTTGCGCTGGTACTGGAGATCGACCAGGTGGCGGAGGACCGCGTCGCGCCGGTACTGGCCGCCGACCCGCAGGCGGAGCACCGTGGCGCCGTAGTCCACCGGCGCCCCCAGGCCGTAGATGCACGACACCGAGGCCACGATGATGACGTCGCGGCGCTCGAACAGCGCGTGGGTCGCCGCGTGCCGGAGCCGGTCGATCTCCTCGTTCCGGCTCGAGTCCTTCTCGATGTAGGTGTCCGACCGGGGCAGGTAGGCCTCGGGCTGGTAGTAGTCGAAGTAGCTGACGAAGTACTCGACGGCGTTGTCGGGGAAGAACTCCCGGAACTCGGCGTAGAGCTGGGCGGCCAGCGTCTTGTTGTGGGCGAGGACCAGCGTGGGCTTGTTGTGGCGAACGATCGTCTCCGCCATGGTGAACGTCTTGCCCGTGCCGGTGCGCCCAGCAGGGTCTGATGGCGCAGCCCGCGGGCCAGCCCGTCCACCAGGTGGTCGATCGCCTGCGGCTGGTCGCCGGTGGGCTTGAACGGCGCGACGAGACGGAAGTCGGGCACGCCTCGATCCTACCACGGGAAGCCGGATATCGAACGTCCGTTCTAGGTCCGCGAACGCCACACGTCAGGGGTCGCTGGTACCAACGGGGAGTCGCCCCGGCTGGTGCGCAGCAGGCACCGTTGAAGCGGCACGCCGGCGCGTGTCACTCACGACCCTGCCGCCGGTCAGGCGGCACGGTCGGCGTCCCGAGACACCCAGGCCGGAGGGGATGCGGCACCACCACCGCCGGCATCCGCCGGTCCTGCCCGGGAGGTCAGTCGATGGAGCTGGAGTACAGGGACCCGTCCAGGAAGGGTCGCTGGATCGTCCTCCTGGGCGTCGTGCTCGCGCTCGTTGCGGTGCGTCCGCGTTCTTCCTCATCAACAACGCCCAGCAACAGGCCGGCACCAGCGGCCTCAAGACGGTCGCGGGCTACGTCGCCGCCGAGCCGATCCTCGCCCGCAAGCCGATCGAGGCCGCGGACCTGCTGCTCCGTTAGGACATTCCCCTCGACGCGACCAACGCGGCCCTGATCACCGACGCCAGGCCAGCTGGTCGGCCACCTGCTCGCGGTCGATGTCGCCCAAGGCCAGCTCATCACCGCCAACCTGCTCGCATCGGGAACCGTGGGCCTGGGCTTCGCGATCCTGCGAGCCGGACGAGACCGTCGCCCCGGACTCCGAGGCGTGGCGCGCCGTCTCGATCACCGTGTCCGATGATCGCGCCGTCGGCGGTGTGCTCGGCGCGGGCATGGCGGTGGACGTGTTCGTCACTGCCCCGTGGCCGTGCCGGAGGCCTCCGCGGCACCATCGGGCACGCGCGGCGCGCCGGCGCCGGTAGACGCACGCCAAGGGGTACTATCGGACCCTCGACGAAGATCACGTACCAGGACATGACGATCCTGGCTCGCGTCCGGCACGTACTACATCCTCAAGGTGCCGCTCGTGGTCGCCGAGGAGATCAGCCACTGCAGGCCGACGGGGCCGAGCAGTTCAGCCTGGCCCTGCGCCCCGACGCAGGACCTGCGCGTCCTCGACGTCTCCGCCCTGGGCGCGACGACCAACCGCATCATCCAGCGATATGGCCTGCCGATCCCGCAGCCGTCGGCCCTCCGTCGATCGGGCGCGGCGCCGCTCGGACCCGCCCATCCCGGCGCCACGCCGCCGCCGAGCCTGTCCCCCGCCCATGGCGTGCGCTCGATCCGTCGGTCCGCCCGCATCGCCCGGGCGACTGACCCGATCGCGCGGTGGCCCGCTCGACGGGCCGAGCGGTGACCCGAACGCGACGCGGCTTGCCCGGCCGCGCGCCTCCGTTGCCCGGCCGGTCGCCCAGCCTCAGGCGTTGCGCGGCGGTCGCGCTCGCCGCGATGGCCTCGCCGCGGCCCGCGGCCCGCGTCTCGTCCGCTCCGCCCGATGTGTCCAGCACGCGCGTCGCGAGGGGGCGGAGGCGGTCCACCAGTCCTGCCTGGGCGGCCATCCGCTGGTCCGCGTCGGCGGTGGCGTGCCCCGCGCCCGTGAGCCGGGCACGCTGCGCCTCCGGATCACAGGCGACCAGCCAGACCTCGTCGCACACCGCCGCCAGGCCGCCCTCCACGAGCTTGATCGCCTCGACCACGACGGCCGGCGCACCGCTGCCACCTCGGCGTCGCATCGCGGCGAGGATCCACGGCCGGACCGCCGGGTGGACGAGTCGCTCCAGGTCCGCAGCGCCGCCGGATCCGCGAACACCAGCCGTGCCGAGGGCCGCGCGGTCCAGGGTGCCGTCAGGTGGCGCGATCACCGGCGCGCCGAAGCGGGCCAGGATCGCGTCGTGGACCGGCTCGCCGGGAGCGGTCACGGCGCGCGCAACCTCGTCCGCATCCACGACCACGGCTCCCGCCTCGGCGAGCCATCGCGCCACCGTCGACTTCCCGCAGCCGATCGGCCCCGTGATCCCGATGCGGACCGTCCGGGCGGGGCGGGGCGGCCGTCACGGCGCCTGCTCCTCGAGCTCCAGCCAGGCATCCTCGGCGCTGGTGAGGGCACGATCGACGTCGGCGAGCTCGCTCGTGACGCGGCGCATCTCGACGAAGTTGGCCACGACCGCCGGCGTGCCCATCGCGAGCTCGAGCTGGGACCGGCGCAGCCCGAGTCTCGACAGCTCGGTATCGAGGGCCTCGCGCCGCCTGCGGTAGGCATCCTTGGACAGCTTCGGCGCGTCTTCGGGCGGGCGGCCTTCGACCCCTTGGCGGGCGCATCGGTCGAGGTCGCGGCCGTGGAGACCCGCGGCGGCTCGGAACGGTCCGCGGGAGACGATGCCCGCCGACGCGGGGGTGGCGCACCCTGTCCGAGGGCCCGGGACCCCGGCGCCGCGGGGTGCAGCCGGTGCTGGCGGCGCTGTGCCTCGGCCTCCACCGTCCAGCCGTCGGCAACCGCCTGGCGCCAGGCCCGGTATCCGCCGTCGAAGGGCACCGCCAGCGTCTCGTCCACCACCCACAGCCGTTCGCAGATCGTCTCGAGCAGGCGCCGGTCATGCGAGACGACGAGGAGCGTGGCCGGTGACTCCGCGAGGAAGCGCTCGATCGCCTCGCGGGCCGCGATGTCGAGGTGGTTGGTGGGCTCGTCGAGCAGGAGCACGTTCGCGGGCAGGATCCCGAGCAGCGCGAGCTCCAGGCGTGAGCGCTCGCCGCCCGAGAGCGCCCGGACCTCCTTGAACACGTCGTCACCACGGAACAGGAACCGGGCGAGGTATCCGCGCGCCTCGCCGGGCGTGACGGGGATCGCCTCCAGGATCGCGTCGAGGACCGTGGCGCCCGGGATCGCGGCATCGCGCAGCTGGGCGAGGTACCCCGGCTGCACCTGGTGACCGAAGGCGACGGTGCCGTCGAGCGGCGGCAGGTCGCCCGCGATCGTCCGCAGGAGCGTGGTCTTGCCGGCGCCGTTGGGCCCCACGATGCCGATCCGCTCGCCGCGCTGGGCGGCCAGGAACGGCGCGCGCGCCACCGTCACCGGGTCCGGGGCGGCGGAGCCGTCCGGCAGCAGGGCTCCGCGCCCGGGCAGGTAGCCCACGGCCAGGTCCTCCAGGCGGATCACGAGCTCCCCGCTGCGGACCGGCCCGCCCGCGAGCGCACTGCCGTGCAGGCGCAGGCTGCGCGAGGACGTCCGCGGGGCTTCGGTCCTCTCGCTCTTGAGCTTCTCGAGCCGCGCCTCGTGCTCGTGCATCTTGACGTGCTTGCGCTGGCTTCGATAGCGCTGGACCAGCTCGATCTCGCGCTCGATCGCGTCCTGCTGGCCCTCCGCCTCGCGCTCCGCGCGCGCGTCGCGTTCGATCCGCTGCCGGTGGTACGCGCTGTAGTCGCCGCGGAACACCGTCAGGCGCCGGTCGCGCAGCTCCCAGATCCGGGTCACGGTCGCGTCGAGGAAGGCGCGGTCGTGGCTCGCGACCAGCAGGGCCCCCGAGCGGCGCCGGAGATGCTCCTCGAGCCACTCGATGGCGCCGATGTCGAGGTGGTTGGTTGGCTCGTCGAGCATGAGCAGGTCCGGGTTCGCGATCACCAGCCGGGCGAGCGCGGCACGGGTCTGCTGCCCCCCGGAGATCGCCGTCGGCGGGCGCAGCCACTCGTCACGGGCAAAGCCCAGCCCGGACAGCGCCTCGTCGACGCGCTGGTCGAGGGTGTACCCACCGAGGATCTCGAACCGGTGCTGCAGGTTGGCGTAGTGCGTACCGGCCGCGTGACCGCCGTGCTCGAGACGCTCAAGCTCGACGGCCATCGCCTCCAGGTGCGCGGCACCGTGGCGGATCGCGGACCGCAGGTCCGGCGCCGCCATGAAGGACTCGTCGAAGTGCGCCTCCTGGCTCAGCAGCCCGAGCGAGAGCCCGCGCCGCCGGGTCACGGAACCGCGATCGGCCTCGTCGCGGCCGGACGCAATCCGCAGCAGGGTGGTCTTGCCCGCGCCGTTGGGACCCACCAGCCCGACACGCTCGCCGGGCGCGATGGCGGCGTCGATCCGGTCCAGGATCACGAACGTCCCGATCTCCCGGACCACCCCCTCGAGGCGGATGAGGCTCACGGGGCGGCCCCCGCCCGCGCGGCCGCTCGCCGGGCCGCGGCCGCGGCCTTCGTCCGCGCGGCACGCTCCCGCGCCCGGGACGCCTCGTCGGCCGTCCGTCCCAGGGACCCGTCTCCCTCGAGGTCCACCCAGCGTCGGCCCCGGCGCCCGCTCGCGTCCCGGCCGGGACGCGGGGTCATGGTCGCCAGCAGCACCCGCGCTGCCGGCCGCTGGGCGGCCGGCAGCCGCTGGCAGAACGAGCAGAAGTGCGTCGCCCGGATCCCGATCACGATGCGCCGGATCGGCCGTCCACATCGCGGGCACGGCTCGCCCGTCCGCTGGTACACGTCGAGCTGCTCCTGCATCGCCCCGTCGCCGTCGGGCGCGGTGTAGTCGTCGATGGAGCTGCCACGCCGGTCCACCGCCTCGGCAAGGATCTCGCGGACGTGCCGGTACAGGACCCGCTGATCACGGGGTCGGAGCGAGGCGGCGGAGCGGAGCGGGTGGAGCCGGGCGCGCCACAGTGCCTCGTCGGCGTAGATGTTGCCCACGCCGGCCACGAACGACTGGTCAACGAGCAGCGGCTTGAGGCGGGCGCGACGGCCATCGAGCCGGGCGCGCCACGCACGGAGGGTGAACCGCGGGTCGAGCGGCTCCGGGCCCAGGCCGTCGAATGGGTCGTCGTCCGCCGCATACAGGCCGATCCGCCCGAACTTGCGCACGTCCCGGAAGCGGATCTCCCGCCCGTCGCCGAGCAGGAGCGCTGCCCGCTCGTACGGGTCGAGGGGGATGGACGCCGGCACCACGAACAGCTGGCCGGTCATCTTGAGGTGGATGGCAAGGAAGCTGCCGCCATCGAGGTCGAGCAGGACTTGCTTGCCGCGCCGGCCGACCGCCTCGATCCGCCGGCCGGTCACCGCGTGCGCGAACGACGCCGGATCGCCGTCACGCAGGGTCCTGGCCCAGGCGATGCGCGCGCCGGTGATCTCCGGGCCGGATCCCGCCCCCTCGGGCAGCAGTCGGCGCCGGAGATCGCGGGCGACGGTCTCGACCTCGGGCAGCTCAGGCATCGTCCAGACGATAGGGCACGCGCGCCGGAAGCGCGCCATCGGGGCAGGGAGTCCCTTGCCGGCTTCGCGCGGCGTCCGTCCTTCAGGCACCATGACAGGCCCATGCCTGCCAGCCCGTCGCCCGTCATCACACCCACCCGCGCCCGCGCCGCGCGGATCGGCGTGAGCGCCATGTTCTTCGTGAACGGCGCCGTCGCCGCGTCGATCATCCCGCGGCTCCCCGCCATCAAGGACGGCCTGGCCCTGTCCAACGGCGAGCTGGGGGCCGCGGTGGCCGCGATGCCGCTCGGCGGCCTGCTCGCGGGCGGCCTGGTGGGGGTCCTCGTCGGCCGCTTTGGCAGCGGGCGCGTCGCGATGGTGGCCGGGACAGCGGCGGCGCTGACGTTGGTCGGCGTGGGTCTTGCGGGATCCTGGATGACCCTCGCCGCGGCTTACCTCGTCCTGGGCATGTTCGATGCCACGATGGACGCGTCGATGAACGCCCACGGCCTTGGGCTCCAGCGGCAGTACGGGCGGTCCATTCTCCAGGGGTTCCACGGGATCTGGAGCCTGGGCAGCATGGCGGCGGGAGCGGCCGGCGCCATCGCGGCCGGTGTCGGGGTGCCGGTGTCGATCCATCTCACCGCAGCCGCCCTCGCCCTCGCCGCCACCGCGATCCTGGCAGGCCGGCAGTTCCTCCCCACATCCGTCGCGGATGCCCATGTCGACGACGGGGCCGCGGCCGAGCACATCCACCCGCGCAATGCCCCGCGGCTGGTGCGGGTGCTGCTGCCGGTCGCCATGCTCGGGATCCTGTGCGTGATGCTCCAGAGCTCCGCTGCCACATGGAGCTCGGTATACCTCTCCGACGTCCTCGGCCAGCCGGCCGGGATCGCAGCCACGGGGTTCGTGCTGTACATGGGCGCGATGGTGGTCGGCCGCATGACCAACGACCGCTGGGTCGATCGCTGGGGCTCGACCGTGGTCGTCCGGGCGGGCGCGCTGGTGGGTGCGGTGGCGGTGGTCATGGTGATCGTGGCAGCGCCGCTCGACATCGCGCCCCTCGCCCTGGCCGGCTTCGCGCTGGTGGGCCTCGGGTCCTCGTCGATGTTCCCGGTGATGGTCCTGGCCGCCGGATCCCGACCTGGGATCCCCGCCCGCCACGGCGTGGCGCTGGTGTCCTGGATGGTCAGGATCGGCCTGGTCATCGCCCCGGCCCTGATCGGAGCGGCCGCGGACGCCTACGGGCTCGCGGCGGCGCTGGGGTTCTCGCTCGCCGCGACGCTGATCGTGGCGCTGGTTGCGCCAGCCCTCACCGGCGGCCGGCTCCGGCGGCGCGCCTCCGATCCCATCGCCGCCTGACGCGGGTCCTAGCCTCCGCTACCCCTCGATGATCGCCGGCGCCTCGTCCGCCTCGGCGAGGACCGCATCCGGGCGCGACAGCGGCGTCATCCCCTCCCACGAGTCGCCCACCTTCACGTCGACCGTGAGCGGCACCGACAGCGGCAGCGCGCCCTCCATCGCCTCGCGCAGGACCGGCACCAGCCGGTCGACCTCGTCGCGCGGCGTCTCGAGCAGCAGCTCGTCGTGGACCGAGAGCAGGAGCCGCGACCGGAAACCGCCCTCGCGCAGCGCGTGGTCCGCGCCGGATCATCGCGATCTTGACGATGTCGGCGGCCGTGCCCTGGATCGGCATGTTGATGGCCATCCGCTCGCCCGCCGCCTTGAGGGCCCGGTTCGCCGACTGGAGCTCGGGGATCTGGCGCTTGCGACCGAGGAGCGTGGCCACGTGTCCCCGTTCGGCCGCGGTCTCGCGGATATGGAGCATGTAGCGGCTGATCCCGCTGTACGCCGCGAAGTAGCTGGTGATGAACTCCTGGGCATCCTGGCGGCTGATCCCCGCCCGGCTCGAGAGCCCGAAGTCGCTCATGCCGTAGGCCAGCCCGAAGTTGACCATCTTGGCCATCGATCGCTCGTCCGGGGTGATGTCCTCGGGCGCCTTGCGGAGCACGCGGGCCGCGGTCTCGCGGTGGATGTCGGCGCCGCGCGCGAACGCGTCGCGCAGGTGCTCGTCGCCCGACACGTGGGCGAGGATCCGCAGCTCGATCTGGCTGTAGTCCGCGGCAACCAGCGTGGTGTCCGGCGTCCCGGCCACGAACGCGTGCCGGATCCGGCGGCCGAGCGGCGTCCGGATCGGGATGTTCTGGAGGTTCGGGTCGGACGAGGAGAGGCGCCCTGTCGCGGCCACGGCCTGGTGGAACAGGGTGTGGAGCCGCCCGTCGGGCCCCAGCAGGATCGGCAGCGCCTCGACGTACGTCGAGCGGAGCTTGGTGTAGGTGCGCCAGTCCAGCGACGAGCTCGACGACGGGGTGGACGCCGCGGAGCTCCTCGAGGACGGTCGCGTCCGTCGAGTAGCCGGTCTTCGTCTTGCGGCCCTTGGGCAGGCCCAGCTCCACGAACAGGAGCTCACCCAGCTGCTTGGGGCTGCCGATGGTGAACTGGTGACCGACGACCGCGAAGATCTCGCTCTCCAGGCGATCGATCTCGGTCGCGAACTCGCGCTCCAGCGTGGACAGGGCGCCCTGGTCGAGGGCGATGCCCACGGCCTCCATGCGGGCGAGGATCGGGATCAGCGGCAGCTCGATCTCGGCGAACAGCCGCTCGGCGCCTTCGTCGCGGAGCGACTGCTCAAGCGAGGGGCGCACGGCCAGGACCGACAGCGCCTCCAGGCCCGCGGTGGCCGTGGCCGGCAGCCCCGCGGCCGCCGGTGGCAGCACGAGGTCAAGACGCTCTGCCACGACATCGGCGATCTTCTGGGCCCGAAGCGCCGCATTCACGAGGTAGGCGGCGATCTGCGTGTCGAACGCGACCGGCGTCGAGATCGTGTCCGGCTCGTCGGCGAAGCGGGCGGTGAGCAGCGACTTGACCTCGTGGCCGACGAGCGGGGTGCCGAGGCGCTCCAACAGCTTCCGGAGCGCGAGTGCCGCCGCCGGACCATCGGCCGCCACGACCCGTCCGTCGGGGCCGGCGACGGCGAGTGCGATCGGCGTCCCCGCAAGTGGGCGGGGGTCGTCGACGACGAGCGCGACGCCCATGGCGTCCAGGCCGGCCAGCCACGCCTCCAGGGTCGCTACGCGTGCCTCGTCCGCGAGCTCGATCCGTCCCGGATCCACGATGGCGGCGGAGAGGGCTCCAGGCAGGTCGCCGGCCGCTTGCGCAATCGCCTCGGCCCGGGCTTCAACCGCGGCCGATGTCACGGCGACCGGGTGCTGGGCCGGCTGGGGGGCCGCTGCGGTCCCGCCGCCTGAGACCATGTCGAAGTCCATCGAGAGCTGGAGCGAGCCGTCATCCGGTCGCGGCTTCACGGGGCCGCCGTACCGTCCGCCACCGGGTCCCGTGCCGGCGCCCGGCCCACGGCCCTGGGCCGCCGGGAACCCGGCCTCGCGGAGCTCGCGCATGGCGGCGACGGCATCCTCGGGTCGCTCGCCGACGAGCGGCGGCAGGCGGTCGATCAACGTCCGGAACTCGTACTCCCGGAACAGCCGCACCACGGCCTCGCGGTCGTACTCCCCCACCCGACCCTGCTCGGGGTCGAGCTCGACATCCACGTCCCGGACCAGGCGCATCAGCTCGCGACTCTCCAGCACCTGCTCGCGGTGCTCCTGCAGGAGCGGGCGCAGCTTCTCGGGCATCACCTCGTCGAGGTGCTCGTACAGGGCGTCGAGGCTCCCCCAGGACGCGATCAGCTTCGACGCGGTCTTCTCCCCCACTCCGGGGATGCCCGGAATGTTGTCGGTGGGGTCACCCTTGAGCGCCTTGTAGTCGAGCATCTGGTCGGGCCGCAGGCCCCAGCGGTCCTGGATCTTCGCGAGGTCGTAGCTGACCGTGTTCGCGATCCCGCCGCGCAGGCTGACCATGAGCGTCGTGTGCTCGCTGACCAGCTGGAGCATGTCCAGGTCGCCGGTGAGGATGATGGTCTCGAGACCGGCCGCCTCGGCCTGGCCGACCAGCGTGGCGATCGCGTCGTCGGCCTCGAAGCCCTCCTGCTCGTACACCGGGATCCCGAGTGCCGCAACGACCTCGCGCACCTTCGGGATCTGCTCGCGCATGTCGTCCGGCATCCTGGTGCGGGTGCCCTTGTACTCGGCATATCGCTCGTGGCGGAAGGTGGGCTTGCCGAGGTCGAAGGCAACGGCGATCCGGTCCGGCCGCGTGTCGGCGATCGCGCGCAGGACGATGTTGGTGAAGCCGAAGACGGCGGTGACCAGCTCGCCCCGGCTCGTGGTCAACGGCTGGTCGATGAGCGCGAAATAGCCGCGGTAGATGAGCCCGTTGCCGTCGAGCAGCAGGAGGCGTTCCATCGGCTCCGGACCTGCGGGTTGGGGCACCAGTGTAGCCGCGGGCCCCTCGGTCACGGTGCCGTCGCAGCCGGTCAGGTCAGCCGGCATCGCTCTCCAGACGCAGGCGCAGGGCCTCGGGGGTCGGGAGGAACCAGTGCTGCCGGCCGGCGTTCGACTCACGAACCAGGGCGGCGAACGCCCGCGACGATGCGGCCGGCTCGGGTGGCGTCCCGATCACCGCGAGGCGCATCCGGTAGACCGCCGAGACCTGCAGGATGTCCCCCGCGAGGCCGGTCCGCAGGTCGAAGAACGCCGGGGCAAGGCGTTCAACGGGGATCGCCACCAGCGTTGCGCCGGCAGCGAACGCATCCCCGAGCAGGTCTCGCGCACCGGCGCCCGCGACCACCGGGCCCGAGTCCTCGACCACCAGCACCGTCGTCCCGCCCCACCGCTCGATCGTCACCTTCGGTCTCCTGTGGGCCCATCGAATCGCGACAGGCTGCGCACAGGTTCTGCACATCCGGTCGCCACGATGAGCCTCATCAACGCACCACCTGCCCGGCGCACCCGGGACCGGCACCTGTCACGGAGATCATCATCCATGCGCGCACTGTTCGGCCTCCTCCTCACGAGCGCCGTCGCCCTCACCGCGGGCGTCATCGGCTACCAGGCCGGGGTGGCCTCCAACGTCGCCGCCGCCGGCGGGGTCGTCGTCCTCGGCGGGGGGTTCGGGGGCTTCGGGTTCCTGTTCTTCCTCATGTTCGTTGGCCTCGTGTTCTTCGCGGTCGGCGGCGTGCGCCGCCGGGCCCTGGGCACCGGCCGGTGGACCGGCCCCGGCCACTGGGCTCCCGGATCCGACACCCGCCGCGATTGGGTCGCGGACATGCACCGCCGCCTCCATGAGGCCGACGCGGCCACGGGTGCGACCGGCACGGACCAGCCCCCCGTCGCCTGACGCCTCCTCACCCCCACGCCGGGCGGGTATCCTCGCCCGGCGTCCTTCCTGTTCCGGAGCTCCATGCGCACGATCCTCGTCGTCGAGGACGAGCCCCAGATCGCGGGCCTCGTCCGCGACTATCTCGAGCACGCCGGCTTCGCCGTCCTGGTCGCGACCGACGGGCCGGGTGCCCTCGCGCTGGCACGGGCGCGCCGACCGGATGCCCTCGTCCTGGACCTTGGGCTGCCGCGAATGGATGGCCTCGACGTCATCCGCGCGATCCGGCGAGGCTCGCGCGTCCCGATCCTGGTCCTCTCGGCCAGGGGCGACGAGGCGGACCGGGTGGCCGGGCTTGAGCTCGGTGCGGACGACTACGTCACCAAGCCATTCAGCCCCCGCGAGCTGGTCGCCCGCGTTCGCGCCGTCCTCCGACGCGCCGAGGCAACCCCGCTCACGGACGAGCGGATCACGGCGGGGGACCTCGAGCTCGACCTGGTGCGCCGCCGGGTCACCGCGGCCGGTCGCGCCGTCGAGCTCACGCCGACCGAGTTCGAGCTCCTGGCGACGCTCGCGAGGGAACCGGGGCGCGTCTGGACGAGATCGCAGCTGCTCGACGCCGTCCACGGGTTCAGCCTCGAGACCTACGAGCGGGCCATCGACGGGCACATCCGCAACCTTCGTCGCAAGCTCGAGCCGGACGATGCCGCGCCCAGGTACGTGCGGACCGTCCATGGTGTCGGCTACGCGCTCGCGGATCCGGACGCGTGACCTGGCGCGACCACCGGCGGCGCGACGGCCCGCCATGGCCCGGCACCGATCGCCCACGGCCGGGCCGGTGGGGCACCGGATCCCGGCGTCATCGCCGAGGGGGCCTGACCTTCCTCGGCTGTCTCGTCATCGGGATGATCCTGGTCGTGGCGCTCCTGTCCACGCTCGCGACCTGGGTCACCGGGGCGCTGCTCGGCCTGCTGGCCCCCCCGGCGGCTCCGTCGTCCCTGACCGCGGTCGCGGTGGTCGTGGTGCTCGTTGTCGCGCTCCTCGCCGGCATCCGTGTGCTCGTGACGGCCGTCCGGCCGCTCGGTGAGGTCGCAGCCGCGACGACCCGCCTGGCCGATGGGGAGCCCGGCGTGCGGGTGGATCCGCGAGGCCCGCGGCCCGTGCGTGGTCTGGGGCTGTCGTTCAACACCATGGCGGAGCGTCTCGACCGCTCTCGGGACGATCGGCGGTCGCTGCTCGCGGACGTCACCCACGAGCTCCGGACGCCGCTGACCGTCATCCAGGGCGGCCTCGAGGCCATGCTCGACGGCGTCCACCCCATGGACGAGGATCACCTCTCGCCGATCCTTGCCGAGACCGCCGTGATGGACCGGCTCCTCGATGACCTGCGGACGCTCTCCCTCGCGGACGCCGGTGCGCTCACCCTTCATCGCGAGCCCGCCGACCTGCCGACCGTCGCCCGGGAAGCCGCCGCCGCCCAGTCGACGATGGCTGCCGCGAAGCGGGTGGGCCTGCTCGTAACGGGCGGCGCACGCCTGGTCGCGGACGTGGATCCGGTGCGCTATCGCGAGATCGTCGCGAACCTGCTGGCCAACGCGATCCGCCACACGCCCCCGGGCGGGCGCGTCGAGGCCGATGTCCGCGCGGTCGGCCAGATGGCGGTGCTGACCGTGCATGACACCGGTGAGGGCATCCCGGCCGGGGACCTCGAGCGCATCTTCGATCGTTACCAGCGCCGATCGGATACCGGCGGGACCGGCCTCGGGCTGGCCATCGTCCGGGACCTCGCCGAGGCGCACGGCGGCTCAGTCAGCGCCGAGAGTGACGGCGTCCCCGGCCAGGGTGCCAGCTTCCGCGTCGCCATCCCCCTCCGGGATTGACCCCCCGCTCAGGCGAGGCGGCGCGCCGCAAGCCGGAGCACGCTCAGCCCGATCCCCGTCGCGAGCATGAGCCCGGCCAGCACGAGCAGCGGGATGCTTGACGATCGCGCCGGGGGCAGCGGCGCTTCGGCGGCCGTTGGCAACCCTGACGCATCCGATGCTCCCGGCAGCCCGGCGAGCCCCCGCCCAGGAGAAGCCAGCTCGGGCAGGGGCGAGCCCGCCGCAGCCGCGTCGTCGACGCCGCTCGCGTGCGGGGCGCCGACCGGTGCCTCGTCGCCGGGCGAGCGGAGGTGGTCGATGGTGTTGTCCCGATCGTCGCCGGGCCGCGCACTCGGCCGCGGCGCCTGCAGGACGTCCGGCGCTGCCTCCGCGGAGGCCGACGGCGCGCTCACCTGCGCGGGAGCAACGAAGGCCGGAGCCTCGGATTCCGTGCTGACGGCACCGGAGCCATCGACCGGCTCACCAGCGGCCTCCGGTCCCGAAACGCCTCCCGCGGTCGGCGCCGTGGCTGCCAGCGGTGCCCCGAGCGAGCCCGCGACCAGGAGGCCGGCGATGCCCAGGGTGGCGAGCCCGGTGCCGAGCGGGCCGGCGAAGGCGAACCGGGGACCCGCGAAGGGCTCCAGCAGCCGGCGCCAGGTGGGGGGTCGCAGCCCCGCCGCCTGGGCGGACGTGAGACGGAAGTCGCGAGGCGGCCTGACCGGGGCCGGCAGGGCCGGCAGGGCCGCGGCGATGACGCGCAGGTCGCGGTGGAGGACGGCGCAGTCGGCACAGCTGGCGACCAGGGTCCGGGCCGCCTCGAGGTCAGCGCCGGTCGCGTCACCCGCGGCATAGGCGGCAACGAGGAGCCGGTCGTGATCGGCGTGCGGGCTGGCGGGGACGGACGGCATGACCCTGCCTTGACGAGCCGGCCCCGCCCGCGGTTCCGTCAGCCGAGAACGCCTAGGCGCCGGCCGGCGAGCCGGAGCCCGGCAAGCAACACGCCGGCCACCAGGGCGAGGCCCGAGAGGAGGGGCAGCGCGTGGCCGGCGACGGCATCCACACCGTCGTCTTCGGCCGAGAGATCGCCCGGGGGCGGCGTTACCGCTTCAGCATTGGGGGCACCCGCCGCATCGCTCCCAACCGTGGCGCGTTCGGGACCCGGTGCCTCGGACGCCTCGCCGTCGGCCACAGCCGGACCCGCGGGGCCGAGAGCGGGCGAGGCCTCCTCCTGGCGCTTGAACTCGAGCACGCTCGGCGAGGCGTCCTGCGCCTCCGGCGCAGCCACGGCCGGCGCCGGCTGTGGCACGGCCGCCCCACCCCCCGTCCCTGCTCCCGCGGTCGGCGCCGTGGCTGCCAGCGGTGCCCCGAGCGAGCCCGCGACCAGGAGGCCGGCGATGCCCAGGGTGGCGAGCCCGGTGCCGAGCGGGCCGGCGAAGGCGAACCGGGGACCCGCGAAGGGCTCCAGCAGCCGGCGCCAGGTGGGGGGTCGCAGCCCCGCCGCCTGGGCGGACGTGAGACGGAAGTCGCGAGGCCTGACCGGGGCCGGCAGGGCCGGCAGGGCCGCGGCGATGACGCGCAGGTCGCGGTGGAGGACGGCGCAGTCGGCACAGCTGGCGACCAGGGTCCGGGCCGCCTCGAGGTCAGCGCCGGTCGCGTCACCCGCGGCATAGGCGGCAACGAGGAGCCGGTCGTGATCGGCGTGCGGGCTGGCGGGGACGGACGGCATCAGTCACCCTCTCCGCGGAACAGGCCCAGGTGGCCCTCGAGACGGTCCCGCAGCGCGAGCCGTCCACGGTGGATCCGCGACTTGACGGTGCCCAGCGAGACCCCGGTGATCTCGGCGATCTCCGCGTAGTCGTACCCTTCAACGTCGAACAGGACGATGGCCTGGCGCTGGTCGGGGGTGATCGTGGCCAGGGCACCGTTGAGCACGCGGGTCCGCTCCCCCTGCATCGCGGTCCGGACCGGGTCGGCGTCCTCGCCCGCGGGGGGCTGCCAGCTCTCGTCCTCGAGCTCCGGGTACGGCTGTGATGGGCGACGCTTCTTGAGCCGCTGCATGTCCATGGCGGCGTTGATCGCGATCCTGCTGAGCCAGGAGCGAACGCTGCCGCCGCGGAAGGACCGCATGTTGCGGTACGCGGAGAAGAACGCCTCCTGGACCGCGTCCGACGCCTGGTCCCGATCCGGGACCATCCGCGCAACGAGGCTGTAGAGGTGGTCCTGGTAGCACTCGACGAGGCTGTTGAAGGCGTCGAGGCTGCCCTCCCGCGCCTGCTCCATCAGGATCAGGTCACGGCGTTGGACCGGGTCGTCGACGGCCTCCGTCGGCCGGGCGTCCTGCACGACGGGCGCGGCCCTCCTGGCGGCGATGGTGAGGCGCGCCGAGTCTAGCATCGGGGTGCGGTCTGGCTGGGCATCCTCCCGGGGACGCCCTGCCGGCGCCACCGGTTCCCGCTCCGCTACGATGACCTGGCCATGGCGAAGTGGCGGAATGGCAGACGCGGCGGTCTCAAACACCGCTGAGGGCAACCTCGTGTGGGTTCGAATCCCACCTTCGCTACCAGCGCTCGGGCCGCGACCGGCCCGAGAATGCCTCCAGCCGCACCCGGAGCCTGGTCTGTTGAGCCTCTTCCGTCGTGTCCTCGGCCTTGATGAGCCGGCCTCGCCCGACGTCCCGGGTGACCCGAACGCGCCCCTGCCGGCGTCCGTGCCCGGCGACACCCAGAGCGTCCGCCTGTTGTCCGCCAGGCTCTCGATGCTGCCGCCGGCCCGCGCCCGCCACCTCGCGGCGTTTGCCTACCTGCTGGGGCGCGCGGCCCAGGCGACCGACGGGATGAACGACGCGGAGCGGGCCGAGATGCGCCGGATCGTCGCGGCCGAAGGGCTCGACGCCGCGAGCGCCGACCTGATCGTGGATCTCGCCGGCGGGCTCGCGGGCTCGTTCGGGGCGACCGAGGACTACCTGGTCACGCGCGAGTTCAAGTCGATCTCGACCGCGGATGAGCGCAGGACCCTGCTCCGGTGCTGCTACCTCGTGATGGCGGCTGACGACGAGATCGACGCCACCGAGTCGTGGCTGGCCAACCGCCTCGCCGAGGAGCTGGACGTCGAGCGCCCGGATCTCAACGCCATCCGCGCCGAGTTCCACGAGCAGCTCTCGGGCGTGCGCGCCGTCCGCGACCTCCAGCAGGGCTGACCCTCGAGGAAAGCGGACGGGCTCCTCAGCTCAGCTGGATGTCGATGACGCCGTCGCCGACGCGGCGGCGAACCTCGGCCTCGAGCTCGGCGTCGTACGCCACGCCACGCAGCTCCATCGGCAGCGCGGACCCGCCGGGCGCCGGCACGTGGACCACGACGCGAGTTGCACCGGGACGCTCGCGGAGCAGCGCCTTGAAGGCCTGCATCGCCGACACGACGCGGTCGGTGCCCGCCTCGCGGGTGAACCGGACGTTGAGCACGGCCCCGGCGGCTGCCTCGACCGGCCGGGACGGCGCCTGGGCCGCCCGGGCAGCGCGCAGCCGCTCCTCCTCGGGGAGCGGGGCCTCCTCCGATCCACCCGGGCCGCCGGCATCGGCCGCCGATGCGAGGTCGGGCGGCTCCGAGTAGGCGGGCAGCGGCTCGGCGGGCCGGATCGGCGGCAACGGTGAGCGGGCCGGCTCCTGGGCCACGGCTCCGCGGAGCGGGCTCGCCGCCCAGGCTTCGACCGGACGTGGCCCGCTGCCGGCGTCGGATGGACGGCGCCCGCCGCCTGTTCCGCCCCCGCCACCACTGCCGTTGGCGCCTCCGGGACCGCGTCGAGCCCGCTTGTCAAGCGACCCGACCTCGCGGGCGAACGCCTCGGGTCCGCGCTCGGCAACGGTGTCCCAGTCCCAGACCGAAATCCGCCAGCAGCGAGGCCTCGTCGCCCCGATGATCGACACGACCGGCAACCAGCAGGATCGCGCCATCGCGCCAGGTGCCGGCCGTGGTCTCGTAGGTCCTGGGGAAGACCACTACCTCGAGGGTGCCCTGGAGGTCCTCGAGCGTGACCACGGACATCGTGGACCGCGCCTTGGTCAGGATGGTCCGGATGCCGGTGACGATGCCACCCAGGACCACGCGCTGGCCATCGAGCAATTCGTCCTTGAGGTCTCCGCTGTAGGCCGTGACGTACTCCCCGACCCGCTCGGCGACCTCGCCCATCGGATGGTCGGAGAGGTAGAGCCCCATCAGCTCCTTCTCCCAGCGGAGACGCTCGCGGACCGGCGTCTCCGGCGTGGCTGGCAGCGGTCGCTCCAGCGTTGCCGCCTCGTCGCCTCCCATCTCGAACAAGGACGTCTGACCGCTGATGCGATCCCGCTGCGCCGCCTGGCCGGCCGCAAGCGCATCGTCAAGGCCAAGCAGGATCTGGGCCGGGTAGCCGAGCATGTTGAGCGCCCCGACCCGGGCCAGCGACTCCAGCACCTTGCGGTTGGCCAACCGCAGATCCACCCGCGTGCAGAAGTCCGTGAGCGAGCGGAAGTCGCCGCCCTCCTCGCGCGCGTCGATGATCGACTGGATCGCGCTCTCGCCCACGTTCTTGACGGCCAGCAGCCCGAAGCGGATCGCGTCGTCCTCGACCGTGAACCCGAGGTGCGAGCGATGGACGTCCGGGGTCCGCACGTCGATGCCCAGCCGCCGGCACTCGGCGACGGCCGCGGCGACCTTCTCCGCGTTGTCGCGGAACGCCGTCAGCACCGACGTCATGTACTCGACCGTGAAGTTGGCCTTGAGGTACGCGGTCTGGTACGCGATCAGCCCGTAGCACGTGGCATGGGCCTTGTTGAAGCCGTAGCGCTCGAACGGCTCGAACGCTTTGAACACCGCGTCGATCGTCTGGGCCGGGACCCCGCGCTCGGCCGCCTGGGTGACGAACTTGTCCTTCATCGACCGCAGGACCGACGACTTCTTCTTGCGGATCGCGTAGCCCAGCGTGTCCGCCTCGGGGCCCGTGAACCCGCCGAGGGCCATGGCCGCGGCCATGATGTCCTCCTGGTACACGAAGATCCCGTACGTCCGGTTCAGGAACGGCTCCAGCAGCGGGTGGAGGTAGACGACCGGCTCCTGGCCGTGCTTGCGCCGGATGTAGGAGGGGATGTTGTCCATGGGGCCCGGCCGGTACAGCGCGACCATCGCTGCCAGGTCGAACACCGATGACGGCTGGAGCTCGCGCACGTAGCGCCGCATGCCCGCGGACTCCAGCTGGAACACGCCGGTCGTCTCGCCCGACGCGAGGAGCTCGAACGTCTTCCCATCGTCGAGCGGGATCGTCTCGAGGTCCACGACCACGCCCCGGTGCTCGCGGATGAGCTCCACCGCCTTGCGCAGGATGGTGAGGTTGGACAGGCCCAGGAAGTCGAACTTGAGCAGCCCGAGCGCCTCGATGCCGTGCATCTCGTACTGGGTCATGAGCGCGTCCGAGTTGGTCGCCTTCTGGAGCGGCATCAGCTCGGTGAGCGGCTCGCGGCTGATCACCACCCCGGCGGCATGCGTGGATGCGTTCCGCGCGACGCCCTCCAGCTGGCGCGCGAGGCCCAGCAGCTTCGCGATCTGGGGGTCGCCGTCCTGCATGTCCTTGAGCTGGGGCGACAGCTGGACCGCTTCCTCGAGCTTGATGCCAAGCTGGTTGGGAACCGCCTTCGCGATCCGGTCCACATCCCCATAGCTCATGCCCAGGACGCGACCCACGTCCCGGATCGCTGCCCGCGCGAGCATCGTGCCGAACGTGATGATCTGGGCCACGTGGTCCTGGCCGTACTTGCGGCTGACGTAGTTGATGACCTCGTCCCGGCGCTCGTCCTCGAAGTCCACGTCGATGTCGGGCATCGTCACCCGGTCCGGGTTGAGGAAGCGCTCGAACGGGAGCCCGTAGTGGAGCGGGTCAACGGGGGTGATGCCCAGCGTGTAGGTCACGATGGACCCGGGCGCCGAGCCCCGGCAGGTGGTTGCGATCCCCTGCTGCCGGGCGAACTGCACGAAGTCGGCCACGATCAGGAAGTAGCCCGCGTAGCCCATCGAGATGATCACGCCCAGCTCGTAGTCCAGGCGCTGCTGCAGCTCCGGCGTGATCCCGCCGTAGCGTCGGACGAGCCCCGCCTCGCACTCCTTGCGCAGCCACGTCTCCACGGTCTCGCCCTCGGGCACCGGGAAGTGCGGGATCCGCAGCTCGCCCAGCGGGAGCTTGAGGTCCACCATGTCCGCGATCCGGCGCGTGTTGAGATATGCCTCACGCTGGTCCGGGAAGAGCGCGAACATCTCGGCCGCGGTCTTGAGGTAGAACTCCTGGCCCTCGAACCGCATCCGGTTGGGCGTGTCGAGGTTGCTCCCGGTGCCCACGCACAGCAGGACGTCGTGCGCCTCGTGCTGCGGCTGGTGGACGTAGTGCAGATCGTTGGTGACGACGAGCGGCAGGTCCATCTCCGGAGCGAGGCGGAGGAGCTGCTCGTTGAGGCGGCGCTGCTCGGGGATGCCGTGGTCCTGGAGCTCCAGGTAGAAGCGGTCCTTGCCCAGGATGTCGCTGTACTCACCCGCCAGCCGGCGGGCCAGCTCCCAGTCGTCCACCTCGAGCGCCTTGGGGATCTCGCCACCCAGGCAGGCCGACATTCCAACCAGGCCCTCGCTGTGCTTCGCGAGGTGCTCCCGGTCGATCCGCGGCTTGTAGTAGTAGCCGTCGATGTGGGCGTCGGTGATCAGCCGGTTGAGGTTCTGGTAGCCCGTCATGTCCGTCGCGAGGAGGACCAGGTGGAAGGGCTGGCTGTCCGCCTTGCCCTCCTTGTCCGTCATGGATCGCCGCGCCACGTAGGTCTCGACGCCGATGATCGGCTTGATCCCCGCCTTGGTGGCGGCCTGGTAGAACGCGACCGAGCCGTAGAGGGCGCCATGGTCGGTGACGGCGAGGCTGTCGAACCCGTGCTTCACCGAGGTGTCGACGAGGTCGGTGATCCGTCCCAGCCCGTCGAGCAGGCTGAACTCCGAGTGGGTGTGGAGGTGGACGAAGTCGTTCGGAGCGATGGTCATCGGGAGGGCAATGGTACCGGGAGGACCGTCGTTCCTCACCGTCATCGCCCGACCGCTCCGGGCGCGTTCGGCCGACCGGCTACGCTGATGGGGTCGCTGTGGAGACTGCCCAGCCATTCGCCGACCGGCCTGTGGCGCGCCGGCAGCCGGAGGTTGGCCGAGGGAGCGGGCAGTGGCTCGGGAGGTGACCGGCTCGTGGGCAACGCAGGCAACGGCAAGATCGGGTTCTGGGCGGTGGTCGCCATCGGCGTCGGCGGGATGGTCGGGGGCGGGATCTTCGCGGTCCTGGGCCTGGCCGTGCAGCTGGCGCACGGCGGCACGCCGGTGGCCTTCGCGCTGGCGGGCGTCGTGGCGCTGCTCACCACGTACTCGTACACGAAGCTCTCGGTCGCCTACCCGAGCCGCGGAGGGACGGTCACGTTCCTGGATCGCGTCTTCGGGTCCGGCATGTTGACCGGCAGCCTCAACGTTCTGCTGTGGCTGAGCTACGTCGTGATGCTCTCGTTGTACGCATTCGCGTTCGGCAGCTATGGCGCAACGTTCCTGCCACAGGCCTGGCAGGGAATTGGAACGCACGTCCTGATCAGCCTCAGCGTGATCACGATCGGCGGGCTGAACCTGCTCAGCGCCGAGCTGATCGGGAGGGCGGAGAGCTGGATCGTGGGCCTGAAGGTCGCGATCCTGCTGTTCTTCGTCGGCGCCGGCCTGACCGGCATCAACACCGGCCAGCTCGCGCCAGGCACCTGGTCGCCGCCCCTGCAGCTGGCGGCAGGCGGGATGATCATCTTCCTCGCCTACGAAGGCTTCGAGCTGATCGCCAACACGGCGCAGGACGTCAACGACGCGGCTCGGACGCTGCCGCGCGCGTACTTCACGGCGGTCGGGTTCGTGATCGCGCTCTATGTCCTGGTCGCGCTCGTCACGTCGGCAATCTGCCGGTGGACAGGATCGTGGCGGCCAAGGACTACGCGCTGGCGGAAGCGGCCCGACCGTTTCTCGGACAGACCGGCTTCACGCTGATCGCGATCGCCGCGATGCTGTCCACGGCCTCGGCGATCAATGCCACGCTCTACGGCGCGGCGCGCCTGAGCTACAGCATCGCGCGCGACGGCGAGCTGCCGGCGACGCTGGAGCGCAAGGTGTGGGGCCAGCCGTTCGAGGGACTGCTGATCACGGCCGGGTTGACGCTGCTGATCGCCAACGTGTTTGACCTGACCAGCATCGCGACGCTGGGCAGCGCGGGCTTCCTGCTGATCTTCGCCGCGGTGAACGCCGCCAACGCGCGGCACGCGTCCCACGCCGGCAGTCGCGTCTGGATCTCGGTCGTCGGGGCCGGCGCGTGCCTCGTTGCGCTGAGTGCCCTGATCTGGCAGACGACAACGACCTCACCCGCCAAGCTGTGGATCCTGGCCGCGATGCTCGCACTGGCGCCTGGCGATCGAGGGGGCCTATCGGCTGGCGAAGCGAGAGCTCCGCCTGGACGCGTAGGTGGTGGTGTCAGGGCTGGGCCAGGGCCGTGATGGCGGGCTGCAAGGGCTGCGTCGCGATCCCACTGGCGGGTCCCAGGACCTCAGGGGGCTGGCGGATCCGGGGTCGCGGTGTCACGGTGCACGCACATGACCGCTCGCATTCGCGTCGTCCGCCTGGTGATCGTGGCCCTGGCCGGGCTCCTGCTGGCCCTCGCGATTGTCACGATCGGCCGCGTGATCCTCACGCCCCATCGCACCACGCCCGTGTATGACCCGCCGGTGCTTGCCGGCCAGTGGATCCCGGGCTATTGCTCGGCCGGCGTCTATGCGCGGCTCGGAGGCTCCGTCGTGCTCACGTCGTCCCCGCACTGCGCGGATGAGGGCACGGTGGCCACGTCGCCGGACGGGACCGTCCAGGGCGTCTTCGGGCCGACGGCCACGGAGTCCGCGTGCGCGCACCCCGACCACACGTGCAAGCCATCGGACATGAACTCCCTCATCGTGGCGCCCGACCGTATCCCCTGGGGCCATCTCAACGAGATCGACCTGGGAACGGGCGGCTACCGGATCCTCGCGCCGGATACGCGGCCGCTGGGATGCGCCGACATCGCCGTCGACGATCCGATCGAGATGGACGGCCGGGGCAGCTACCGCACCGGGACCGTGGCCGGGATCGGCGAGTATCTCCACCCGACCGATCAGGACGGGGACTACTTCGCGTGCCTGATCGTCTCGCGCCTCCAGGTGGGCAGCGGTGACTCCGGCAGCGTGGTGCTCGTGCGGGGGATCCCGGCCGGGGTCACCTCGCGCAGCCTGGACGGCAACCTGGGGTTCACCCCGCTGGCGGAGGGCCTGTCCGTGCTGGGCCTTGAGCTGTGCACCACTCCGGATTGCGGGCTGACCCCTCCCACCGCGTCGAGGTGAAGCCGGTGCGCACCCCGTCGCTCTCCGCTCGACGCCGGGGCTGGAGGGTTCGCGGTCTGCGTCACCCGTCGCTGGTGGCCGTCTCCGCCACACGGACGCGGAAGTCGCGTCCCTCCCAGCGTCCGGGATCGGGCCACCAGAACGTGAACTCGACCGACGCGCCGGGCGCCAGGCGATCCGATCCCGGGACGTCGGCCAGCCAGACCCCGAGGCCCGTGTCGAGCGTCTCGAGGTCCGTCCACGTTGCGCCGCCGTCGACGGAGCAGTGGACCCGCGCCGGCGCCATGACCTCGAGGCGCAGGGTGCGTCCAGCGGGCATCGTGGGTCGCTGGGCCGTGAAGCGCCACGTCGCCCGCGTCGCGACGGGCCGCTTGCCCCGGTAGCGACGCCAGGCCGCCTCGGGGCGGTCGATGGAGTGGCCCAGGGCGATCGAGCGCACGAGCTTGATGTACTCCGCGTGCGCCCACGCCAGGGGCATCGCCGAGCCACTTGGCCGGCCGGGGTACAGGTTGTGTCCGGGGATCGGCGCCGTGTCCCAGACCTGCTCTGGCAGCATGCCCCCGCTCGACGCCATTCGGCGCATGGACTCCAGGTACGGGCGGGCGTCGCGGCCGGCGTCGAGCTCGTAGTGGCCGCGCTCCCCGGTCAGCAGCGGCCAGCCGCGACCGAGCCCGGTCCCATCGTACGGGCCGCCATCCTCGTGCTCGCCGTAGCCATCGCCCGTGTACCGATGCCAGACCGGGCCATTCGGGGTTTCCGTCCGGAGAAGCGCGTCGGCGACCGCGAGGCTCGCGACGATCCGCTGGTCATCGGGCAGCCGGAGTCCGAACCGCACGAGCGCGATGAAGTCCGTGCCCACCATCTCGTCGGCTGGCACCATCGAGAACTCGGCCGGCCGGTTGCGCACCGGGACCGGCGTCGAGATCGGCGCCCCCGCGAGCACGTCTGGCGACGCGATCCGCACATAGGTCCCGTCAACGCCATGCGCCCGGGCAAGGCGGGAACCCCGCGCGTAGGTCCAGTCCTCGATCGAGGCGTTCCAGTCGTCGGCCAGCTCGAGACAGTAGGCGGCGGCCGGCCCCGGCAGGTGCTCCGCCGCGACCACGAGGGCGGCCACGACTGGCGCCAGCGTCGAGGGGCACAGCCCGGCGGTCTCCTCCCAGCGATCCTGGCTGGTGGATGGGCCGGTCCGGGCGATGAAGCCGGCGGCGCGCGCGATCATCGCGTCCAGGAAGCTTGCCGTGACAAGGTTCTGGAACGCCTCCACGTGGCTCCCGGTCTTGCCGTGCATGTGCGTGGCGCCGCTGCGGAGAGCCCCGGCCAGGAGGATCGGGTACGCCGCCTCGTCAAGCTGGAGGCCGCTCCAGTACGCGTCCCCATCCACCCACTGGTTCTGCGGCCAGTGCCCGTCCGGCTCCTGCGATGCGACCAGGTAGCCGAGCGTGCGACGGGCGGTTGCCGCGGCCCCCAGGGCCACGAACGCGCCTGCCGATTCGACGAGGTCGCGGGACCACACGAGGTGGTAGCCGCCCCGGTCGTTGCGGGTGTTGCCCCACGGGATCGACAGGCTGGCCACGGTCGCGCCGGGCAGCGTCCGGTCCTGGTGGGATCGCAACACGGCGGCCGAGGTCAGGTACAGGTCCCGGGATTGGGCGGGCAGGTCTGCCGGAGGGTCCGCCAGGGTGCGGACGTAGCCCTCCCAGTTGGTGACGTACTCATTCCATGCCCCATCGAAATGGGTGGCCAGGGCCGCACAGGCCTCCAGCCCCGCCTCGTCGGGTGTGGCGCCGAACGCGAGGGCGAGGTGAGCGGTCCCGCCATCGAGCGCGAGCTCCGTCGTGCCGGCCACGTTCCCTGGACCGGCTTGACCATGGGTCCAGGTCATGCGGCCGTTCGCCGTGAAGTCCTGCCAGCCGTCGGACACCCCGACGTGACCGACGCCCTGGCGGAGCGGGACCGGATCCGAGGCCAGCGCCAGCGCCCAAGGCCCGTTCTGCGCGAACAGCATCGGCCGCCCCTTCGTCGCGCCGGTCCAGGCCCGCCCGTGCAGGCCGCCGAACCCCAGGTGCGGTGCCAGGAGCGGGTACAGCCGAAGCGGATGGGCCGCCCGTCCCGGGTCGCCGTCGGCACGCGTGTCGACGAGGCGCGCCTCGATCCGGATGACATCGGCATGGTCGTCCGCACAGATCCGCAGGATCAGCTCGTAGCGCGGGTGGCGATGGATGATCGTGATCGCGGGGATCCCGTCCCGCTCGTGGCGGACCTCGTGCTCGGCATCACGCTTGACCTCGCTCCAGAACCCGGCATCGTCGGCCACGATGAAGCCGAGGTCCCGGATCTGGGGCCTGTCGACGTGGGGCCAGTAGACCTCGTTGAGGATCCCGCGCCCGATCGTGAACCACACGCGGCTCGCGTAGTGGGAGGTTCCGATCGCGTCCTTGTCGCTGCTGGACCAGGTCGGCGGGATACCGGGCGCCCCCGGGGCGAGCGTGCCGCCCGGCCCGCTCATCCGGCGACTCCGGTTCGCGCCGCGGGCTCGTGCCACCGGTCGCCTCGGACGAGGACGCTCGCGGCCTCCGGCGGGCCCCAGGACCCGGGCTCGTACACGAGTGGCGGGGGGGTCTGCGCCAGGACGCCATCCACGATCCGCCACGCCGCCTCAACCGAGTCCTCGCGAGCGAACAGGGACTGGTCGCCCCGGATCGCGTCGCCGATCAGGCGCTGGTACGGCGGCCGTTCCGTGCCGGCCTGGTGCGAGGCGTACAGCTCGACGGCCTCGCCGACCATGGCCTCGCCGGGCTTCTTGGCGCGTGCTCCAAGCGAGATCGACATGTCGGGCGACAGCCGGAACCGGAAGGCGCTTGCGTCCGCGGGCTCCGGCTCATCGAACACGGCCTGCGGCGGGCGGCGCATCTCGACGAGGACCTCGGTCGCGGTGACGGGCAGGCACTTGCCGGTCCGGATGTAGAACGGCACGCCGCCCCAGCGCCAGGTGTCGACGTGCAGGCGGAGGGCCGCGAATGTCTCCACCGTGGAGTCCGGAGCGACCCCCTTGACCTCCCGGTAGCCCCGGTACTGACCGCGCACGAGGTCGGCCGGTGCCACGGGCCGGATGGAATCGAGGACCTTGAACTGCTCGTTTCGGACGGCCTCGGGCGTGTGGCCCGACGGGGCCTCCATCGCGAGCAGGCTGACGACCTGGAGGAGGTGGTTCTGGACCACATCGCGGATCGCTCCCGCCTGGTCATAGAACGCCCCTCGGTCAGCGACATCGAGCGCCTCGGGCATGTTGACCTGGATGCTGGCGACGTGGTCGCGATTCCAGATCGGCTCGAGGAACGAGTTGGCGAACCGGAAGTAGAGCAGGTTCTGCACCGGCTCCTTGCCCAGGTAGTGGTCGATGCGGAAGATGGCCGGCTCGGGGAACACCGCGTGGATCGTCTCGTTGAGGGCCACCGCCGAGGCGAGGTCCTGCCCGAACGGCTTCTCAACGATGATCCGCGCCCCGGCCGCGCACCCGGACGCCTCCAGGTGGCCGACCACCTCCGCGAACAGCGCCGGCGGGATGGCGAGGTAGTGCAGCGGATGCTGCGCTTCGCCGAGCTCCTGCCGAAGGGCGTGGAACGTCTCGGCGTCGTCGTCGGAGCCCTTGACGTAGCGCAGGCGGTCCGTCAGCGCCCGGATCGCGTCGGGATCGCCGATTCCATGGGCTTCGAGGCTCTGCCGGGCGCGCACCTTGAGGCTGTCCAGGTCGCCCGAACGGGCGACCCCGATGATCGGCACCTCCAGACCCTCGTCACGGATGAGCCCGGCGAGGGCCGGAAAGATCTGCTTGAAGGCAAGGTCGCCGGTCGCCCCGAAGAAGACGACGGCGTCGGAGGGCTGGGCGGCGCTGGCGGCAGCCCGCCGGCCGGAGCTGGCAGTCACGGTCAGGCTAGCCCTTGCCTTCCTCGTGGCCACCGAACCCGAAGCGCATCGCGGACAGGACCCGGTCGGCGAAGTCGGCCTCGCCGCGCGACATGAAGCGCTCGTACAGGGCCGTGGTCAGGACCGGGACCGGAGCCCCCACGTCGATGGCGGCGATGCTGGTCCAGCGGCCCTCGCCGGAGTCCGAGACCCGGCCCGCATAGTCGGACAGGTCCCCGCTGCGCAGGAACCCCTCGGCGGTCAGGTCGAGCAGCCACGAAGCGATCACGCTGCCGCGCCGCCAGACCTCGGTCACGGCCGGGATGTCGAGCTGGTACTGGTACAGCTCCGGGTCACGCAGCGGCGTGACCTCGGCGCTCACCTCGCGCTGGTGCAGGCCGGCGTCGGCATGCCGGAGGATGTTCAGCCCCTCGGCATAGGCGGCCATCACGCCGTACTCGATCCCGTTGTGGACCATCTTGACGAAGTGGCCGGCGCCGCTCGGTCCGCAGTGCAGGTAGCCGTTCTCGGCAGCATCGGGCGTTCCCGTCCGCCCGGGTGTCCGGGGCGCCGCATCCACGCCCGGGGCCAGGGCACGAAAGACGGGGTCGAGACGCTCCACGGCGTCGCTCGAGCCGCCGATCATCAGGCAGTAGCCGCGCTCCAGGCCGACGACCCCGCCGCTCGTCCCGCAGTCGAGGTAGGCGATCCCCTTCGGCGCCAGCGCCGCGGACCGACGGATGTCGTCCACGTAGTGGGAGTTGCCGCCGTCAACGACGACATCGCCGGGGGCCAGGAGCGGCACGATCTGGTCGAGCGTCGCGTCGACGGCGGCCGCAGGGACCATCAGCCACAGGAGCCTCGGCGTCGCGAGCTGGCTCACCAGGTCGACGAGCGACGTGGCACCGGACGAGATGGCGCCGTCCGCGACGAGCCCGTCCACCGTCTCGGCGTGGCGCGCATAGCCGACAACGGCGTGGCCGGCCCCCAGCCACCGGCGCGACATGTTGGCGCCCATCCTGCCCAGTCCAATGAGTCCGATCTGCATGGTCATCTCCCGAAGAGGCGCGGCGGCCCGCTCCGGATGATCATCCACCGTCCCCGGGAATCGTGCGGGCGCCCGTCGACGCGCCAGCAGGCGGCGATGCGGGCATCCGGGCTACGCTGCCGGTAATGGACGCGCCGATCGACGACGACACGTTCGAGAGCTGGGTGGTCGAGGCGATCGACGCCCTCCCGCCGCAGTTCCGTGAGCGGCTTGGCAGCGTGGCGATCGTGATCGAGGACTGGGCGACGCCCGAGCAGCTCGCCGTGACCCACGCCCACGGCCTATATGGCCTCTACTCCGGCGTCCCCCGCAGCCGGCTCGGGGCCGACTGGGCGACCACGCCGTCAAGGATCACGATCTACCGTGGCCAGCTCGAAGCCCACTTCCGCACGCCTGCGGCGCTCCGGGCGAAGGTGATCGATACGGTCCACCACGAGATCGCCCACCACTTCGGGATCTCCGACGACCGACTCCAGGAGCTCGCGAGGGACCGGGGCACCCCGTAGGGCCCGCTGCCATACTCCACCCGTGGACGCGCGCATCCTGCTGGTGGAGGACGACCCGTCGATCCGGGAGGTCGTGGCGCTGGGGCTCCGCACGGCCGGGTTCGAGGTCGAGACCGCGAGCGACGGCGAAGAGGGCCTGGCCCGGTGGCGCTCCGGATCGCCGGACCTTGTCCTGCTTGACGTGATGCTGCCGCGCCTGGACGGGCTGGAGGTCTGCCGGGCGATCCGCCGCGAATCCACGACCCCGGTGGTCATGCTGACCGCGCGCGGCGACACGATCGACGTGGTCGTCGGGCTGGAGTCGGGCGCAGACGACTACGTGCGCAAGCCGTTCGAGATGCCCGAGCTCGTCGCCAGGATCCGGGCCGCCCTGCGCCGCCAGCGGGCCGAAGCCGGACCCGGCGAGGTCGCGCTCCTGCAGCTGGGCCCGCTCAGGATCGACACGGCCGGGCGCAGCGTGGACCGTGATGGGGTCGAGCTCGCGCTCACCCGCACCGAGTTCGATCTGCTGGTCGAGCTTGCCCGTCACCCCGGCCAGGTGTTCACCCGCGAGATGCTGCTGGACCGCGTCTGGGGCTACGACTACCTCGGTGATTCGCGCCTGGTGGATGTCGCGGTCGGCCGGCTTCGGGCGCGGATCGAGAGGGACCCGGCCGTCCCGGAGCTGGTGCTCACGGTGCGCGGGACCGGGTACAAGACCGCCCGGCCGGGAACATAGGCGCCGGTGGGCATGGGCATCCGCGGCCGACTCGCGCTGACGGTCGTCGGGCTGGTCGCGATCACCGTGGCCTCCATCGGCGTTGGCGTCTACGCGTTCGTCGATCTCTCGTTGCGGACACGGGCCGTCGCCGACGCCCGCCAGCAGGTCGACTACGACCTGTCCGTCCTGCTTCCCGGAGCGGATCCAGCGCCGGTCGACGTCGCCACGTTCCGGGCCAGCGGGCTGCCCACGGCGTTCGCGCTCAATGGCACCGAGCGGTTCCTGGTGGACTTCGGCGACGGCACGTTGCTCGCCTGGCCGGACGCGGACCGGAATCCCGCCAGCTCGGCGCCGACGGCGGCGTCGATCGCCCCCGAGCTGCGGGCAATCGTGGCCCGGGGCGAGATCGGGTACGCGTGGCAGGATGTCGCCGGGGATCCGTCGCTGGTGATCGGCGGCCGCCAGGGCGGCGACCCGGAGCTCTACTTCGTGTTCCCGGCACAACCCCTCGAAACGGTCCTCGCGCAGCTTCGCCTGGGCCTGCTCGCCGCCGCGGCGGCAGCGATCGGCGTCGCGCTGATCGTGGCCGGCCTCATCTCGCGCTGGCTGCTGCGTCCGCTGGCGGACGCGAGCCGCGCCGCGCGGACGATCGCCGGTGGCGACCTGTCGGCACGGGTCCCTGAGCGAGGGCGCGACGAGGTCGGGCGGTGGGCGGTCGACTTCAACCGGATGGCCGACGGGCTGGACCGGACGATCGCGCGCCTGGAGGCCTCCCAGCAGCAGAACCGGCTGTTCGTGGCTGACGTGGCGCACGAGCTGCGCACGCCGGTTACGGCCCTCGTCGCGGAGGCGTCGCTGCTCGAGGGCCAGCTGCCGACCATCCCTGCGGAGTCCCGGCGCGCCGCGGAGCTCATGGTCACCGACATCCGGCGGCTGCGGATCCTGGTGGACGACCTGATGGAGATCTCGCGCTTTGACGCGGGTGCCGAGCGCCTCGCCTCGGAGCCGGTGGACCTGGGGCGCATCGTCACGGGCGCGGTCGCCGCACGGCTGCCCGACGCCGCCGTGGCGTTGCCGGCTCGGCCGTTGATCGTCGACTCCGACCCGCGCCGGCTTGACCGCATCCTGGGCAACCTGCTCGACAACGCCCGCGAGCATGCGCCCGGATCCCCGGTGGAGGTCGCGCTCCAGGCGACCCGTGACGGGCCGGTGATCGTCGTCGCCGACCGTGGGCCGGGTGTGCCCCGCGACGCGGTCGCTCACCTGTTCGAACGGTTCTACAAGGCCGATCCTTCGCGGGCGGGTGGCAGCTCGGGCCTCGGTCTCGCCATCGCGGCGGAGCATGCGACGCTGCTGGGCGGGTCCCTCCGTGCCCGGGCGCGGCCCGGAGGGGGCATGGTGTTCGCCCTCTCGCTGCCGGTGACGGGACTGTTACCCCCGGGCGAGCCTTCCGATACCGAGACGGACCAGGATGGTGTGGCCCTCGAGACCACACTTGGGACCCAGCCATGAAGCCTTCCGTGCGTTCTGTCAGGGCCGCTGCCCTCGTGGCAACGATCGCCATGCTCGCGGCCGCGTGCGCGCCGGCAGCCGGGCCGCTTGGCACTCCGGCCAGCCCCGCAGCCGTGGCCGACAGCCCGGGCGCCCCTGCTCCTTCGGACGCTGCGCCCGAGTCCCCGTCTGCTGCCGCGACCTCGGTGCCCGAGCCGTCGTCGTCCGCGATCCCGGGCGGCGCCAGCCCGTCGGCGGCGGCAACCCCCGAGCCGACCGCCTCGCCGACCGCCACCACGCTCGTCCGCGCCTATTTCATGCTCGGGTCATCCACCGACAACGCCGGGCTGGTCCCGGTCCTGCGCCGGGTCCCGGAGACCAAGGCGCTCGCGCGTGCCGCGCTGACCGCGCTGCTCGAGGGCCCGAAGGGGGCCGAGCTCGAAGCGTCGCCCGCGATGTCCACGAGCATCCCCGGGGGGGTGAAGATCCTCGACCTTGCCATCAGCAGCGGCGTCGCCAAGGTCGTCCTGTCGAGCGGGTGGAGCGGCGCAGCGGCATCCTTCACCGAGGGCACCGCAACCGCCCAGGTCGTCTACACCCTCACCCAGTTCTCCACCGTCAACAAGGTGCGGCTCCAGATCGAGGGCGCAGAACCGGGGGCAACGGTCGGGCGCTCCGACTTCCAGCTGCCTGGGCTGCTGCCGGCGATCTTCGTGGACCGCCCGGCCTGGGGTGCCGCGGCCGGCAACCCGATGCGCCTCACCGGGATCGCCAACGTGTTCGAGGCCCAGTTCATGGTCCAGCTGCTGGACGGCAAGGGCCACGTCCTCGTCGAGCAGCCGGTCAAGGCAAGCTGCGGGACCGGCTGCTGGGGGACGTTCAAGACCGACGTCGCCTACGAGATCGGAAAGGCCCAGTACGGCACGCTCCGGGTCTTCGAGCCCTCGGCCAAGGACGGGTCGCCGGTCAACGTGACCGAGTACCGGGTCTGGCTCGCCCCCTGACGGCGAACGCGACCGTTGCCCGAAGCCCGGGCCCCCGACCGGTCAGCCGAAGCTGGCGACCGCCTCGATCAGCAGGTCGCCGAACGCACCCCGGTCGATGTCGAGCGCGACGTCCACGTTCGGGACCTGGCCGGGTTGCCCCCGGTCGTCCACGACGGTCCGGCCCCTCGTGATGTCGGAGTCGACCGCGACGTCCACGTGGTAGCGGTGCGTGGTCACGAGCTCCGGCAGCGCGACCGCCGCGACGGCGACGGCGTCGTGGATCGGCGTGTCGGCGGTCCCGTAGCGCTCGAGGTGGAACCGCGTGAAGAACAGCAGCAGGTCCGCGAAGACCCCCGCGGCACGCGTGCCAAGCGCCCGCATCCGGTCGATCTCCGCCAACCCGAACAGCGCCTTGTGGGTCACGTCGAGGCCGCACATCGTGATCGGCAGGCCGCTGCGGAAGACGATCCGTGCCGCCTCGGGGTCCACCCAGATGTTGAACTCGGCGGCGGGTGTCCAATTGCCGGCGCGCATCGCGCCGCCCATCAGCGAGATGTGCGTGATCCGGTCCGCGAGATGCGGATAGGTCCGGAGCAGGAGCGCGATGTTGGTCAACGGCCCGGTGGGGATCAGCGTCACGGGCGCCGCGGCCTCGGCGAGGGTGGCCCGCAGGAACTCGAGGGCGCCCTCCGGGCGCGGGGCGGAGACCGGCTCCGGGAGGTCGGCGCCATCGAGGCCGCTCGTCCCGTGGACCTCGGGGGCGGTCTCAAGCGTACGGACGAGCGGCTGTGCGGCGCCCGCCGCGACCGGCACGTCCGGGCGACCCAGGAGCGCGAGCACGCGGAGGGCATTGAGCGTCGTCGCGGCCAGGGGCGCATTGCCACCGACGGTCGTGATGCCCAGCACCTTGAGCTCCGGGCGCGAGAGGGCGAGCGTGATCGCGAGGGCGTCATCGTGCCCCGGGTCGCAGTCGAGGATGACCGGGATAGGCGTCCTGGACGCCGCGGAACCGGTCACGGGAGCCTCGCGAAGGCGTCCACGAGCAGGCGGGTGAAGCGTTCGCGATCGATCACGATGCCCACGTCGGCATTCGGGCTGCGTCCGTCGCGTCGCAGGCGGTATGGGAGTCCATCGCAGACCGTTCGGCCGCGGGCCGGTCCGCCCGTGGTGTCCACGGCAACGTGGTAGCGCGCGACCGCGACCAGGTCCGGCACCAGCAGGTGGGCGATCGCGACCGCGTCATGGATCGCGGTGGTGGCGGCCCCGGACCATTCGAGGTTCCGGTCGAGCGCGTAGTCCGTGAGGTCCGCCGCGACACGCCCCGAGGCGGTCCCGAGCCCACGGAGCTCGCGGGCGGCAGTGCGATCCAGCAGCGCCTGGTGGGTGACGTCGAGACCGATCATCGTGATCGGGATCCCGGACCGGAAGACGACATCCGCGGCCTCTGGGTCGGCCACGATGTTGAACTCCGCGGAGGCGGTCGTGTTGCCCTCACCGATCGAGCCCCCCATCAGGCACAGGTGGGCGATCCGGGATGCCAGGTGCGGGTGGAGACGCAGCAGCAGGGCGATGTTCGTGAGCGGGCCAATCGGCGCGATCACGACCGGCTCCGGACTCTCGGCGATGAGCCGGGCCATCAATGCCACGGCTCCCTCGGGGAGCGGGGCGTTGACCGCGGGCGGGAGCTGGATCGTGCCGATGCCACTCTCCCCATGGACCTCGGTGGCCCGCACGACCGAGCCCAGGAGCGCCCCGGCGGCACCCTCGGCGACCGGCACGTCGTCGCGCCCGTAGACATGGAGGAGCCCGAGCGCGTTCTCCGTGCAGCGGGTCACATCCGCGTTGCCACCCACCGTGGTCACCGCGAGCAGGCGCAGCGCCGGGCTGGCCGCGGCGAGGCCGATCGCGAGCGCGTCGTCCAGGCCAGGGTCGCTGTCGATGATCAGCGGCAGCGGCCGATCGGGTGTCCCGAACGGGGCCGAGCGCTCACCCGCGGCGGCCTTGTGGTAGGTGGGGATCGCGTGGACCTCTCCCCACTCATTGACGTTGTAGCCGGCGCTCACCGGGACATCAGCCCGGCCCGAAGGCGCGGCCTGCGTCGAACGAGTCGCGCCATCGAATGCCCGTCAACCCTGCTCGTACGGCTGGCCCGCGGACGCGGGACCGCGGACCCGTCCGACGACGCCGGCGACCACGATGATCGTGACCACGTACGGGACGCTGTTGAGCAACTGTGGCGGCACGTTGACACCGAGGATCGCCAGCAGCGTCTGGGTGGTTCCGGCGAAGCCGAACACGAGCGCCGCCCCAAGGGCACCGACCGGATGCCACGCGCCAAAGATCATCGCCGCGAGCGCGATGAAGCCCTTGCCGGCAACCATCTCCATCCCGAAGTTGCCGGCGATGGAGAGCGACAGGTAGGACCCGGCGAGACCGGAGATCATCCCCGCGAGCAGCAGCGCCCGATACCGGATGGCGATCACGTCGATCCCGACCGTCCCGGCCGCGGCGGGCTTCTCGCCGGAGGCACGCAGGCGGAGCCCCCAGCGGGTCCGGAACAGCATGTAGGTGAGGACCGCGACCATCACGTACATCAAGTAGACGTACGGCTTGGCGGAGAACAGGATCGGACCAAGAACCGGGATGTCGGCCAGGACCGGCACCCGCCAGGGCTCGATGGTCGGCGGCCTGTTGAACTGCGTGTTCCGACTCAGGACCCGCAGGAACAGGAAGTTCGTGATCCCGACCGCGCCGATGTTGATCACGGTGCCCGCGATGATCTGGTCCATCTTGTGGCGGATGCCCATCCAGGCGAGCAGCACGCCGACCGCTCCCGAAGCGAGCATGGCGGCCGCCACGCCGATCACCGTCGCCACGAACGGCTCGCCGGTGACCAGCAGGGCGATGCTCGCGGCGACCGAGGCGACGCACGCCCCAATGAGCATCTTGCCCTCGAGCGCGATGTTCAGCATCCCGCTCCGCTCGGACAGGATGCCGGCGAGGGCGCCCATCGTGATCGGCACGGCGAGCTCGAGGCTTCCGGCGATCATGCCCGTGAGGTTCGCGGGCTTGCCGTCAAGAACGCTCGCGAGGACGGCCACCACCCACGGCCAGACGAGGACGAGGAGCCATGGTCGCCATCGGAACCCCGCGCCTCGCACAAGTTGGAGCGCGCCGATCACCACGGATGCGAGACCGGCAACGATCCACAGGATGCCGGCCGAGGTCTCCAGCACCGCGCTGTCACCGCCCTGGGCATCGATCCAGAACGAGAACGTCGTGGACGTCTCCAGGCTCTGGCTCGCGAAGTAGAAGGCCACCAGGCCGATGGCGGCGAACGCGATGCCTCGGATCCGCGCGTCCCGCGCCGCGCGCCGGGCGGCGACCCCACCCCCACTGACCTCCGCCGCGTGCGTCACGGCGGTCACAGCGGCGCCTGCGGCTGAGCCGGGATCGCGAGGTCGGGCTCCGGCTCGTCGCGCTTGATCCGCCACATGGACCGGATGAGGCCAGGGGCCGCGACGAACATGATGACCAGCGCCATGATGAACACCAGCAGGTCAAACGGGATCCCGGACTGGATCCCCATCAGCTTGCCGCCAGAGGTCAGCGCCCCGAACAGGAGCGCCGCGAGCACCACGCCAATCGGCCGGAGCCCGGCCAGGAGGGCGAGGGCGATGGCGGTGAAGCCGATCCCGCCGGAAAGGTCAAGGGAAAGCTGGCCGACGGTGCCGATCACCATGAACGAGCCGGCCAGACCGGCCAGTGCCCCGGACAGGGCCATGGCGAGCATGATCGAACCACCGGCACTCATCCCCGCGTAGCGTGCCGCCGTCAGGCTGAACCCAGCGGCCCGCAGCTCGTAGCCCTTGGTCGTGCGGAACAGGAGGAAGGACACGGCCGCGGCCATCAGGAGCGCAACCACGAACCCATAGTCGAGGCGGATCGCGGGCAGATCGAGAATGAGCGGAATGTCGACGAATGTCGACATCGGTTTCGAGATGGGGGCCGTGCTGCCGGGGGCTCGCAATGTCGGCGACCGCAAGGCGAAGAAGACGACCTGCGCGGCGACATAGTTGAGCATGATGGTGGTGATGACCTCGTGGGCCCCGGTGCGCGCCTTGAGGAACCCCGGGATGAACCCCCAGAAGGCGCCCGTGACAACCCCGACCGCGATCGACGCCAGCAGGATCACGAAGGCGGGCACCTGGCCCTGGAGCACGAACGCCGTGATCGTGGCCCCAAGGGCGCCGATCATCAGCTGGCCGTCCACGCCGATGTTGAACATGCCGGCCCGGAACGAGATGGCCACGGCCAGCCCCGCCAGGATCAGCGGCGTCGAGGCCACCAGCGTCTCCGTCAACGGTCGGATGGCGGTGGCGATGTCCGCGGCATCCCCGGTCTCGAGCGCGGTCAGGATCCGGACCGGATCGCCGAATGCGCCCGCGAGCATCGCCCCGTAGCCGTTGATCACCCCGCCGATGGCGCCCCCGATGGCGCCCAGCGGATCCGTCCCGAGCTTGGCGAGGCTCGCGAAGTCGGTGAGGATGATGACGACGGCCCCGAACAGGAGGGCCGTGACCACGGCCAGCAGCGGGACGAGACCTTTCCGGATGAGTCTGCTCAAGGTCGTCACGCGGCTGCCCCTCCGCCAAACTCGGCGCCGCCCATCAGCAGGCCGAGCTGTTCGTACGTCGCATCCTCTCCCGACAGCGATGCCGACGATCCGACCTTCGAACATGACCGCGATCCGGTCACCGACGGCCAGGACCTCATCGAGCTCCGTGCTGACGATCAGGATCGCGGCCCCGGCGTCGCGCTGCTCGACGAGGCGGCGATGGATGTACTCGATCGAGCCGACGTCCAGGCCCCGTGTCGGTTGGGCCGCGAGGACAAGCTTGACCGGGACCGAGAACTCCCGCGCCACGACCACCTTCTGCTGATTGCCACCCGACAGCGAGCCCGCCATGGTGTCGATCGAGGGGGTCCGGATGTCGAAGTCCTCGACCCCTTGGGCCGCACGCTCCGCCACCACCTTGAGGTCGAAGACCCCCCGCCGGCTGTACGGCTGGCGATGGTAGGTGTCGAGGATGTAGTTCTCGGCGACCGTCATCGTGCTGATCAGCCCGTCACGCCCCCGATCCTCGGGGATGTGGGCCACGCCAAGATCGGAGACCTCGCGCGGCGACGCATTCTCGATTGGATGGCCGGAGATGGATGCGTGGCCAGCGTCAAACGAGCGAAGGCCGGCGATCGCCTCGACCAGCTCGGTCTGGCCGTTGCCCTGGACGCCGGCGATGACCACGATCTCTCCCGCGCGAACGTCGAGGTCGACGCCGTTCGACGGCGAGCTCGAGGCGATCGTCGCGAACCTGGACGTCCTGCAGGCTGAGCACGACGTCGCCCGGGTGGGCAGGGCCTTTCGGGACGATCAGCTCGACATCGCGACCAACCATCAGGTTGGCGAGCTGCTGGCGGCTCGTCGTCTTGGGGTCGGCCGTACCGGCGACGCCTCCGCGGCGCAGCACGACGACGCTGTCGGCGACCTCGAGGACCTCGTTGAGCTTGTGGGTGATGAAGATCACCGTCGTGCCGGCGGAGGTCAAGGAGCGGATGATCCCGAACAGCTCCTCCGTCTCGAACGGCGTGAGCACGGCGCTGGGCTCATCGAGCACCAGGATGTCGCTGTGGCGATACAGCGCCTTGAGGATCTCGACCCGCTGACGGACGCCGACCGGCAGGTTCTCGATCTTCGCGTCGGGATCGACGCCGAGGCGGTACTGGTCGGACAGCTCCACGATGCGCTTCCGTGCCGCGGCACGGTCGAAGGTTCCGAGGCGATCGGTGACCGTCTCCGCCCCCAGCGCCACGGCTTCGACCACGTCGAACACCGGGACCAGCATGAAGTGCTGGTGGACCATCCCGACACCGGCGTGGATGGCGGAGGCGGGATCCTCGAACACGCGCTCTTCGCCGTCGATGAAGATCTGGCCGGAATCGGGCTTGTACAGGCCCGACAGGATGTTCATCAGCGTCGTCTTGCCGGCGCCATTCTCGCCCAGCAGGCCGAGCACCTGGCCGCGGTCGGCCGAGATGGAGATCCGGTCGTTGGCGAGCACGCCCGGGAAGCGTTTCGTGATGTCGCGCAGTTCGAGCCGCATCAACGAGACCTCGATGTCAACGGACCGCCCCCGGTCCGCGTGGCGGGCCGGGGGCGGCTGTGGTGGCTCTAGGATCTCACGCGACCGCTAGCAGCCGCGCCCGAGGAAGCTGCAGACCGTGACGCTGCCGTCGATGATCGACGCCTTCAGCGCATCGAGCTCGCTCTTCATCTCGGCCGAGATCTGGCTGTCGAACTCGTGGTACGGGGCCAGGAGCACGCCGTTGTTGGCGAGCGTGCCCGAGTAATCCTCGCCACCGCGGTTTCCGGCGGCGGTCTTCTGGATCACGTCGAGAACCGAGACGTCGATCGCCTTCTGAGCCGACGTGAGGATCGCGCCGGCGTACTCGGACAGGGTGATCGCCTGGTCGTTGTCGACGCCGATCGCCCACTTGCCGGCCGCGAGCATCGCCTTGATCGTCCCGTTGCCGGTCTCACCGGCCACCGGATGGACGATGTCCACACCCTGGTCGAGGAAGGTCTTGGCGAACTGCTCGCCCTTGGACGGATCGTTCCAGGTGTCGGTCCCACCGCTGCCACCGACGAAGGTGCCCGTGGTGGTCGGATCCGGGAGCGAGCCGTCCCAGCCGATGACCGCGACGCTGGTGCCCTTCTGCTGGTTGTAGTACTGGACGCCGGCGTAGAAGCCATCCATGAACCGGGTCACGCCCGGGAAGGCAAGGCCGCCGAAGGTCCCGACCTTGCCGGACTTGCTCCATCCCGCGGCCAGGTAGCCGGCGAGCATGGAGGCCTGGTCGACCTGATAGTCGAGCCCGGTGAAGTTCGCGGGAACGCCGGGAGGCGGATCGTCCGCGGTGCCGGGAGTGAAGTCGTCACCAGCTGAGTTCCAGGTGGCGTCGACCTGCCCGAACGCGATATCCGGGTTTGCGAGCGTCGCCTTCGCCGTGGCCGAACCCTGCAGGAAGCCGACGGTGATGAGCGTCTGGCAGCCCTGGTCGATCAGCCGCTGGATGTTCGCCTCGTAGTCCGTGGCGCCCTGGGCTTCGGCCGAGGCGGTCTGGAACCCGAGAGCCGCGGCATCGTCGAGGCCCTTCTTGGCCAGGTCGTTGAAGCCCTTGTCACCAAGGCCGCCGGTGTCGAACGCGACACACGCCTTGTAGTCGTTTGCCGGAGCCTTGGACTCCTGGGCCGTTGTCGGGGCCGGCGTGGCCGAGCCACCCGAGCACGCCGTGATGAGGATGGCTGACGCCGCGCCGAGCGCGACCAGCCTGCGAGAGATCTGCAACGTGAACTCCTCCTGAGATCCCGGGCTCCCTCGACAGGACCGGGTCTGCCGTACTGTAGCGCGACAATGCCATCCCCCGGGGGGCCGAATGGGCTGTCTTGCGGGTTCCGGCGAGTGTGCCCCACGGAGACCGAGCGCGGTGACCGCGAAATCAGAGCAGGACTGGCTGGCGACCCTGATCGCCGTGCAGGATGGGCGTCCTCCCGTCCCACTCCTCGACGACGCGGGGATCCGCGAGCTGCTCCGTTCGCGGCCGCGGATCGCCGTCATCGGTGCGTCCGCGAAACCCGGACGTCCCGTCCACGGCGTGATGCGGACGCTGCTCCGGGCGGGCTACGACGTGGTCCCGGTCAACCCGGCATTCGAGGAGGTCCTCGGGCTCCGCTGCTTCCCCACCCTGGCCGACGCGGTGCGTGAGACCGGACCGGTGGACCTCGTCGACGTGTTCCGGCGGCCCGATGCCTGCGTGCCCCACGCTCGCGAGGCGGTCGAGGTCGGCGCGCGGTGCCTGTGGCTGCAGCAGGGGATCGCAAACGCCGAGGCGGGGCGCATCGCCCACGAGGCCGGGCTGTCCGTGGTGATGGACCGCTGCACTGCCGTCGAGCATTGGCGGCTGGCGGCAAATCCCTGAGAATCGTGGTGTGCGACCGACGCCGGCCTCCCGCCGCTGGCCACATACTGGACCCGATCGCTCCCGCAACCCGCCTCGTCGGCGCCAGACCCGGAGGTCCCGATGCCCCAGATCCACCTGCACGCCGAGCCCGGCGACTACGCGTCCGTCGTGCTGCTGCCCGGCGATCCCAATCGCGCCACCCGCATCGCCGCCCGCTTTGACGGTGGGCTGGAGGGCTCCCGGCTCGTCTCGGAGCATCGCGGGCTGCTGGGCTATACGGGAACGGTCGATGGCGTCCCCGTCTCGGTGCAGACGACCATGATGGGCGCGCCCACCACCTCGATCGTCATGGAAGAGCTGATCAACCTCGGCGTCACGACGTTCATCCGCGTCGGGACGACGGGAGGGTTTGGCAGCCTGGGTATCGGGGATGCCGTCGTGGCGCTGGCGGCCGTGGGGGCGGCGGGCATGAGCGGGATCCTCGGGGCGAACGAGCCGACCGCGCCGACGGCGGACTTCGACGTCGTCCAGGCGCTCGTGACCGCCTCGCTGGCCAACGGCCTGGTGACCCACACGGGCCCGATCGTGACCAGCGACGTGTTCTACGATCCCCACCCGGACGGCGTGGCCCGCTGGGGCCGCCGCGGCTACCTGTCCGTCGAGATGGAGTCCGCGGCGGTCTTCCTGCTGGCCATGCGTGAACGGGCCAAGGGCCGGCCGGTGCGGGCAGGGTCGATCCTCACGGTGAGTGACATCATTGCCGACCCGTCGCTCGATCAAGCCGTCCGACCAGGCGGCGACGAGACCTGGTTCCGGCCGCCCGAAGACGAGGTGACGCGCCGGGTTGACCTGACCATCGGCGCGGCGATGGCCGCCGCGGCGGCGCTCGGCCGGGAGTAGCGCCCGCCAGGGCGCGGCGAGGCCAGGCGGGCTAGGCGACGAACGAGAGCCCGAGGGCGAAGTCGTCGACGAGGTCCGCCACGTCCTCGCAGCCGACCGAGACGCGGATCAGCCCGTCGCGCTTGGGCTGCGGGTACACGAGCGTGAACACGTCGCCCAGGCTGACCGCGATGTCGCACAGGCGAAGGTGGTCGGTGAAGGCCGACATCGCCGGGGTGCCTCCCTTCGGACGGAACGTCACCATCGCCCCGAAGCGATCCCCGAGCAGCCGCCGCGCGACCCGGTGATCGGGGTGCGACGCGAGCCCCGGATACCGCACCCAGTCCACCTTGGGGTGTGACTCGAGGTAGCCGGCCAGCGCCGCCGCGTTCTCGGAGCCCCTGGCGGACCGGAGCGGCAGCGTCCGGACGCCGCGGAGGACCAGGAACGAGGCGAACGGGTTGGCCGCCTGGCCGAACATGTCGACCTGCTTCCGGATGGGATCCAGGAGCGCCTTGGGACCCGAGACCACGCCGCTGACCGCGTCCCCGTGGCCGGAGAGGTATTTCGTGGCGGCATGCACCACCAGGTCCGCGCCATGCTCCAGCGGTCGGAACAGGGCCGGGCCCAGGAACGTGTTGTCGGCCACGACCAGGATCCCATGGCGGTGCGCAAGCTCGGCGAGTGCCGGCAGGTCGGCCATCCGCAGGCGCGGGTTGGTGGAGGTCTCCATGAACAGGAGGCGGGTCCGCGGCGTGATCGCCGACTCCACCGCCGCGAGGTCCGTCATGTCCACGGGTGTCACCGCGATGTCCCGGCGCGGGAGGTCCTCTTCCCATAGCACCCGGGTGATCGCGAACAGCTCGTCGCCCAGGACGACGTGGTCACCCGCGTCGAGGTGGGCGAACAGCGTCGAGGCGACGGCGGCCATCCCGGATGAGGACACCACGCAGTCCTCCGCTCCCTCGAGGCTGGCGACCTTCTCCTCGAGGGCCCGGTTGGTGGGGTTTCCGGTGCGCGAGTAGAAGTACGAGGTCGGGTCCCACTCGAGCGCCCGGTCGACCGCATCCTCCTTCTCGGCGGCGGTGTCGAAGGCGAAGGTCGCGGTCGCGTAGATGGGCGTGTTGTGCGCGTGGGTGGTGGGATCGGGCCGTTCCCCAGCGTGGATCGCCCGCGTCGCGAAGCCCTCGCCGTCCGTCCGTTCGCGCATGCCGTCCTCATCTGGGTGTCGTGGTGGCCCCGCCCGCGGCAAGTCTAGGGTGGCTTCGCGCCCCGCGACTCGCGCCCGTGGCCATACCCATGCGGGGCTCCACCGCAACGCACCCGGCGACCGTCTCGGACAGCGGAGGGGAGGATTGTGACTCGCGGTCACGGTTCTGGGGCCCAAGGGCGCGCAACACGGTCGTCCCGGCCTGCTGCGGACGTATCCGGGACTCAGGGTCACGAATCCAACGACCTTCGGGCATTCAACCCCGCTTCGATCCCGAAACGCTGACGGGGAGTCATGCGGGGCTGGTGACGGGCGGGCCGGCGGGCGGCGGCGGCCGATCGCGCGTGACGGGGCGGGCCGGCGGGCGGCGGCCGCGGCTCCGGTTCCTACTTGACGAGGAAGCCCGCCACGACCAGCACGAACCCCGCGAGCACGATGCCTCCACCGATCTGCGCCTGGCGGCGGAGCAACTGCATCGCCACGGATGCGCCGGTCTTGCCATCGGGACGGGATCCGCCACGCCAGGCCTCGTAGCGGGCGACGTTGGCGTCCTGCTCGCGCAGCGCCATGTATCGCCGATATGGCTCGCGGGCGCGCGCGACGCCCACGACGATGAACACGATGCCGGCCGCGATCAGCCCGAGGCCCATGAATCCCACCGGTCAGCCTCCCTCGTCCAGGCGCTCGCGCACCAGTTGCGTCACCCGCGCCGCGTCGGCCGCCCCGGCGCTGCGCTTCATCACCTGCCCCACGAAGAACCCGGTCACCGGCCTGCCGGCCCGGTAGTCCGCGACGGCCTTCGGGTTGTCGGCGATCACCGCCTCCACGAAGCCGGACAGGGTGGCGTCGTCGTTGATCGGCCCGGGGCCGGCGCCGGCGAGGAGCTGCGCCGCGTCCGCTCCGGATCCGAGATGCTCGGCCAGCAGGTCCCGTCCGACCTGGCGTGAGACCTGCCCGCCGGCAATGGCGCCCAGCAGCGCTGCCACCTCGGTGGGGCGGGCGGCGTCGGCGAGGCCATGGGCGTTGGGGCCGGTCACCTTGATCGCGCGCGCGTGGGCCCCGGCCACGAAGTTGGCGATGTCCTTCACGGGCACGTCACGTCCGGCCGCGCGGATCGCGTCGAAGGCGCCCCACATGAGGGGGTCCGCCACCAGCACGGCGGCGTCGTACGCGGAGAGACCCAGGGACTCGTACCGCGCGCGCCGGGCTGCCGGCAGCTCCGGGGCCGTCGCCCGCACCTCCTCGATCCACGCCGGGTCCACGTGGAGCGGCGGCAGGTCCGGATCCGGGAAGTACCGGTAATCCTCCGATGTCTCCTTGGAACGCATCCGGTAGGTCGCCTGCCGGCCGTCATCCCAGCCGCGGGTCTCCATGAACAGCGGCTCGCCGGTGTCCAGCGCGCGGCCCTGCCGGTCGATCTCGTACTCGATCGCGCGCTCGACCGCGCGGAAGGAGTTCATGTTCTTGACCTCGACCCGGGTCCCCAGCGCGCTCGTGCCCCGCGGACGGAGCGAGACGTTCGCCTCGACGCGCATCTGGCCGCGCTCCATGTCCGCGTCGGATACCCCGATCGCCCGGAGCAGCAGCTGCAGCTCCTCGGCGTAACGGCGGGCCTGCTCGGCGGTCCGGAGATCGGGCTCAGTGACGATCTCCATGAGCGGCGCGCCGGAGCGGTTGTAGTCCAGCAGCGACCCGCGGCCCCCGGTCTCTCCCGGGACGTCCGCGTGGATCAGCTTGGCCGTGTCCTCCTCGAGGTGAGCGCGCGTGATCGGCACCGTGAACGGGCCCGCGGAGGTGTCGACGGTCAGCCGCCCGCGGGCCGCCAGCGGGATCGCGTACTGGCTGATCTGGTAGCCCTTTGGGAGGTCCGGGTAGAAGTAGTTCTTGCGCTCCCACTGCGAGTGCTCCGGGATCTCGGCCTCGATCGCCAGCCCGGTCGCGATCACGAGCTCCACGGCCCGCCGGTTGATGACCGGGAGGGCGCCGGGCAGGGCAAGGCAGACGGGACACACGTGGGTGTTGGGGGCCGTGTCCGCGTAGGCGTTGGAGCACGCGCAGAACATCTTGGACGCCGTGCGCAGCTGGCAGTGGATCTCGATGCCGATGACCACCTCGTAGCGCTCCAGGAGGTGGGTCGCGGGGGTCGCGGCGATGCTCACGCCGGCAACTCGAGCCCGACCGTCGCCAGGTACAGGCCATACATCGCAATGGCCAGCCACGCGAGCGCGAATCCCAGCCGGCGTGCGGCGCCCCGAACGCGGGTGCGCGTGTGCAGCGGACGGGCGGATTCGACGAGGGTGCGTGTCGGCTCCCCGTCCCGGGCGAGCGGCAGCAGCGCCAGGCGGGCCGCCGCGTATCCACGCAGGCTGCCGTAGACGGTCAGGAACAGGCCGGAGGCGACCAGGACGGCGGACAGCATCGAGGGCAAGTTTCGCACACCCGGCACGACGGGCGACCTGCGGTGGGATCCACCGCGCCGCTCGTCCACACGTCACGCAAGGGCCACGTGATCACCGTGGCGCCGGGGCCTGGCATCGCAACCGTCCCGTTCCCATCACGCCGCCCGATCGCATCCATCCAATCGTGAGAGCGCTCTCTTGACAGACGGTGTTATCGTCCTCGGTGAGTGTGAGAGCGCTCTCACAGGAGGCACACCTTGGCCGCAATCAACCCGCGCGATCGGACCCCCGGCACGGCGACGCTCGAGGCGGTCGCCCGCGTCGCCGGCGTGTCCCGGGCAACGGTGTCGCGGGTGGTCAACGGGAGCCCCAGGGTCAGCCCCGACGTCCGGGCCACCGTCGAGGCCGCCGTCCGCCAGCTTGGCTACACGCCCAACCGCGCGGCCAGGAGCCTGGTCACCCGGCGTAGCGACTCGATCGCCGTCGTCATCACCGAGCCGCCTGGCAGGTTGTTCTCGGACCCGTTCTTCCCCCAGATCGTGCGCGGGGTCAGTGGGGCGCTCGCCAGCCGCGACCTCCAGCTGGTCCTCCTGATGCCCGAGCCCGGCGACGAGGGGCGCACTATCCGCTACTTGACGGGCGGCCACGTGGACGGGGCCTTGCTGGTGAGCCTTCATGGCGAGGATCCGATCCCGTCGGCACTGGCAGCCAGTGGCGTCCCGTCGGTGTGCGTGGGCCGTCCACCGGCGGGGGTCGACGTGAGCTACGTCGACGTCGACAACCGCCAGGGGGGTCGTCGCGCCACCCGCCACCTGCTCGAGCTCGGCCGGCGCCGCGTGGCGACCATCTCCGGTCCCGCCGACATGGCGGTGGGGGTCGACCGGCTCAACGGCTACCGTGACGCGCTCCGCGCGTCCGGCCGCGCGGAGGACCCGTCCCTGGTCGCGCAGGGCGACTTCAGCTACGAGGGCGGAGCCGCGGCCATGGAACGTCTCCTGGACGCCCACCCCGATCTCGATGCCGTGTTCGCGGCCTCGGACCTGATGGCAGCCGGGGCCCTGGGCGTCATGCTCTCGCGCGGGCTCCGGATCCCCGATGACGTCGCGCTGGTGGGCTTCGACGACTCCCCCGTGGCGGCGACCACGCGTCCGCCGCTGTCAAGCGTCCGCCAGCCGATCGAGGAGATGGGGCCCGAAGCGGTCCACCTGCTGCTCGACGCCGTCGAGCGGCCCGACCGCCCGCCCCGGCGCGTCGTCCTGGCCACGCGGCTCCTGGTACGCGCCTCGAGCGCGGGGAGGGAGGCCATCTGACATCACCGGCAGCGGCGACCGGGCGCGCCTGATCCGCCCCCCCACCGAGGTCCGCATCGCTCGAACCACATCCAGGAGGAGGAGCACCAACATGGATCGTCAACGATCCCGATTCGCACGGCTCGCCGCGCTGGTGGGCACCGTGGTCATCGCTGTCGCCGCGTGCAGCGGCACGGCGGCAACCCCCAGCCCCACCGTCGCTCCGACCGAGGCCCCGGCCACCACGGCACCCGCCACCGAGGCGCCGACACCGCTCGTCACCGCGGCCCCGATCGTCCCCGACGAGCCCGGGCCCAACGGCGGCACCGTCGTCCGCTGGTTCGTTGGCCTGGGCACCGGCGGCCAGCCGCAACAGGTCGCGACCCAGACGCAGGTGGTCAACGACTTCAACGCCTCGCAGTCGGACGTCTACATCTCGCTCGAGATCTACGACAACAAGGTCGCGGGCAACATCCTCAAGACGCAGATCGCCGCCGGCAACGCGCCGGACATCATCGGCCCCGTCGGCGTCGAGGGCCTGAACCTGTTCATCGACCAGCTCATGGACCTCCAGCCGCTGATCGACTCGACCGCGTACGACATGACCCGCTACGACTCGGCGCTGGTCGACTTCTTCAAGATGGGCAAGGCCGGCGAGACGATCGGCGTCCCGTTCGCGACCTACCCCTCCTACCTCTGGTACAACAAGAAGCTGTTCGACGAGGCGAAGCTTGCGTACCCGCCGTCCAAGGTCGGCGACCTGTACGAAGGCAAGCCGTGGGACATGGAGGCCGTTCGTCAGCTGGGCATGCGGCTCACCGTGGACAAGAACGGCAACGACGCCACCAGCGCGGCTTTCGACCCCGACAACATCGTCCAGTGGGGCTTCGACATGCAGTGGTCTGACAACAGCCCGCTCGCCGAGGCATCCCTGTTCGGCGCCAGCTCCTTCCTCGCCGCGGACGGCAAGACTGCCCAGGTGGCGGACCCGGTCCGCACGGGTGAGGCCTGGTACAACGCCGGCGTCTGGACCGACCACTTCATCCCCGACAACAACCAGATCAACGGCGACCTGCTGGCCAAGGGCAACGAGTTCCAGTCGGGCAACCTCGCGATGGACGAGACCCACAGCTGGTACTCGTGCTGCGTCAACCCGGCCGCCCCCGCCAAGCCGATCGTGAAGGACTTCGGCTGGGCCGTCGCCCCGTCGTACAACGGCGTCACGACCGCCAAGCTCCACGCCGACACGTTCAGCATCCTCAAGGGCAGCAAGCACCCCGAAGCCGCGTTCGCGGCGCTCACCGCGCTTGCCGCGTCGGGCGACCTGCTCCAGGTCTACGGCGCCTTCCCGGCCGACCCGTCCCTCCAGCAGGCGTTCTTCGACAGCGTCGATGCGCAGTACCCGAACGTGAAGCTGGACTGGTCGGTCCCGCAGGCGATGCTCGGCTACCCCGACATCCCCAACCACCAGTCCTGGGTCCCTGACTACGCCAAGAGCAAGGCGGCGTGGCAGGCGTTCCAGAACAAGTACCGGACCACGCCGGGGCTCGACATCAACGCCGAGCTCGATGCGCTGCAGCAGACGCTCCAGGGCATCTTCGACGCGGCCGGCGGGCAGTAGGCTCGTCCTCTCCTCCCAGGGCGCCCGGCTCCGGCCGGGCGCCCTGATCACGACCCCCACCTGGAGCGAGGCCGATGACCGCGACGATCGAGGACCTGCCCGAGGTCTCGCTCGCGCCTGACGGACCGCGCCGGTTCCGCCGGCCGTCCATGCCGTCCCTGCATGGCCCTGCCGCGCGCGAGGTCGCCTGGGGGATCGTGTTCATCAGCCCCTGGCTGATCGGGCTCGTGCTGTTCACGGCCGGACCGATGGTGGCCTCGCTGGTGATGTCGCTGACCAACTTCGACCTCGTCCACCCGGATGACATCCGGTTCGTGGGCCTGGACAACTACGCGCGGATGGTGACCGATCCCACCATCGCCACCTCGGTGATCGCCACGATCAAGTTCGCCCTGATCGCGATCCCGCTCACGATGGCGGCCAGCCTCGGCTTCGCGGTCCTGCTCAACCACCCCAAGCTGCCCGCAAAGGGCCCCTTCCGGGCGCTGGTCTACATGCCGATGATGATCCCGCTGGTGGCCTCGACCCTGGTCTGGATGGGCTTCCTCAACACCGACACGGGGTGGCTCAACGCGATCCTGGGGGCGCTCGGCCTGCCCGAGCCCGACTGGATCAACAACACGACCTGGATCTACCCGGCGTTGTCGATGATCGGGCTGTGGGGGATCGGCAACTTCATGCTGATCAACATCGCCGGCCTGCAGTCGGTGCCCACCGAGCTCTACGAGGCCGCACGGATCGATGGCGCCGGGGGCTGGACCCAGTTCCGGCGGATCACCATCCCGTTGATGAGCCCGGTCCTGCTCTACAACCTGGTGATCATCCTGATCGGCACCTTCCAGTACTTCACCCAGGCCTACACGATGACCAACGGCCGAGGTGACCCGGACAACGCCACGCTGTTCATCAACCTCGTGCTGTACCGCGAAGGGTTCGTGTTCAACCACATGGGCTACGCGGCGGCGATCGCGTGGCTGCTGTTCGTGATCGTGCTGGCGCTCACGCTGGTCCTGTTCGCGTTCGCCCGGAACCGCGTCTACTACGCCGGGGGCGAGCGGTGACGGCGGTCGCGCGATCCCACGAGCGGGCGTTCTCCGATCGCTCCGCGGTCGCCCGCTCCTACCGCCGGTTCCTGGGCCGCTCGATGCTGCTGATGTTCACGACGGTGATCGTCGGGGCGTACCTGCTGCCGTTGCTGTACATGGTGACCACGGCGCTCCAGCAGCCGGGCCAGTCCACCGTCCCGGGCGCCCCGATCTGGCCGGCGCTGCCCCAGTCGTTCGAGATCGACGGCGAGAGCTACAACGTGTACCAGGTCCCGATGCCCGATGGCTCCACGCGCTCGCTGGCCCTCGTGGAGCCCGGCCGGGAGTCGAGCGTGTTCGTGGACCCGTCGGACCCGACCCTGGCCCCGATCCCGTGGGAGGGCCGCTGGCGGACGCTCGAGCAGTCGTGGTCGTTTGCCCCGCTGATCGACAACTTCACCGTCTCGTGGGACCAGCTCGACTTCCCGCGACTACTGCGCAACACGGTCGGGATCGCGCTGCTGAGCACGATCGGCGCGGTCACCTCGTCGATCCTGGTCGCGTACGGCTTCGCACGCTTCCGGTTCCCGGGACGCAACGTCCTGTTCGTGATCCTGATCGCGACGATCATCCTGCCGTTCCAGGTGACCCTGCTCCCCCAGTACGTGATGTTCACCTGGCTCGGCTGGAACGGGACGTGGCTGCCGCTGATCATCCCCCACTGCTTCGCGAACGCGTACAACGTGTTCCTGCTGCGCCAGTACTTCATGTCGATCCCGCGCGAGATGGACGAGGCGGCCATGTGCGACGGCGCCGGGCCGTTCCGGATCCTGCGCTCGGTGATCGTCCCCCAGTCGGTGGCCGCGATCACGGCGGTGTCGCTGTTCCACTTCTTCTTCGCCTGGAACGACTTCTTCGTCCCGCTCCTCTATCTCGCCAGCAAGCCCGAGCTGCAGCCCGTGTCGATCGCGATCCAGCAGTACAACGCGCTGTACGCGACGCAGCCCACCCTGATCCAGGCGTCAGCGCTGATGACCATGGCCATCCCGATCGTCGTGTTCCTGCTGGCGCAGCGCGCGTTCATGCGCGGCGTGGTGATCACCGGCGTGGACAAGTAGGTCCAGCGTGCGCTTCGGCTACTTCGACGACGAGCGGCGTGAGTACGTCATCACGCGCCCGGACACTCCTTTGCCCTGGCTCAACTACCTCGGGACCGAGGACCTGTTCTCGCTGGTCACCAACACGGCCGGCGGGTACGCGTTCTACCGGGACGCCCGCCTGCGCCGCCTGATCCGGTACCGCTACAACGGCGCCCCGCTCGATGTCGGCGGGCGGTTCCTGTACCTCCGCGACGACGACAGCGGGGACGCCTGGAACCCGGGCTGGCAGCCGATGCAGCGCGACCTCGAGGGATACTCGTGCCGCCACGGGCTGGGCTACACGGTCATCGCCGCCGCCCGCGGGGGGATCCACGCCGAGACGCTGTACCTGGTGCCGCCGGGCGAAGCGGTCGAGGTCTGGCGCACCCGGATCCGAAACGACCGGCCGGACCGCGCGCGGGTGTCCGTGATCGGTGCGGTCGAGTTCTGCCTGTGGGACGCGCAGGACGACGCGACGAACTTCCAGCGGAACCTGTCGACGGGCGAGGTCCACGTCGAGGACGGGATCGTGTGCCACCTGACCGAGTACCGCGAGCGGCGGAACCACTTCGCGTGGTTCGCGACGCCCGGGCCCGTCGCCGGCTTCGACACGGCGCGCGACGCGTTCCTGGGGCCGTACCGGGGGTGGGATCGCCCGCTCGCGGTGGAACGGGGCGAGCTCGGCGGCTCCATCACGCACGGCTGGCAGCCGGTCGGGGCCCTCCACACCGCCATCGAGCTCGAGCCCGGTGAGTCGCGCGACGTGACGTTCCTCCTCGGCTACACGGAGAACCCGCCGGACGCCCGCTATGACCCGCCCGGCTCAGCCCGCCCGGACATGCACCGGGCGCGGGCCGTGGCCGACCGCTACCGGGACACCGGGCAGGTGGACGTGGACCTCGCCGCGCTGCGCGCGGACTGGGCCGATCGCCTCGGCGCCTTCCAGGTCCGGACGGGCAACCCCCACGTGGACCGGATGGTCGACACCTGGAACCCGTACCAGTGCATGGTGACCTTCAACCTGTCGCGCTCGGCGTCGATGTTCGAATCCGGCATCGGCCGGGGCATGGGGTTCCGCGACTCGAGCCAGGACCTCCTGGGGCTGGTCCACGTCGTCCCCGAGCGTGCACGGGCGCGGATCCTGGACATCGCCGCGACCCAGCTGCCCGACGGCGGCGCGTACCACCAGTACCAGCCGCTGACCCGGCGGGGCAACCACGACATCGGCAGCGGCTTCAATGACGACCAGGCGTGGCTGGTGCTGGCCACCGGGGCGTACGTCCGGGAGACGGGCGATCTCGCGATCCTCGACGAGCCCGTCCCGTGGGACAACGCCGAGGGGTCCGCAACGCCGCTTCACGACCATCTCCGCCGGTCGCTCGACTACACGCTCGCCCGGCTCGGACCCCACGGGCTGCCGCTGATCGGGCGGGCGGACTGGAACGACTGCCTCAACCTGAACACCCTCTCGGACCAGCCGGGCGAGCCGTTCCAGACCGCCCACAGCCACGAGGGCGGCGTCGCCGAGTCAGTGTTCATCGCGGGTCTGTTCGTGCTCGCGGCGCACGAGGCGGAGGCGCTGGCAACCCGGCACGGCGACCCGGCCGAGGCGTCTGGGTACGGTGTGGCGGCCGCCACGATGACCGCCTCGATCCGGGCCCATGCCTGGGATGGCGCCTGGTACCGGCGGGCCTACGACCACCGGGGCCGGCCGGTCGGATCCGCGGGCAACGACGAGGGGCAGATCTTCCTGGAGCCGCAGGGGATCGTCACGATGACCGGCATCGGCCTCGAGGACGGACGGGCCGGGGTGGCGCTCGCCTCGGTGCGCGAGCGGCTGGCGACCCCGCACGGCATCGCGCTCCTCCAGCCCGCCTATGCGAGCTACCACGTCGAGCTGGGGGAGATCTCGTCCTACCCGCCCGGCTACAAGGAGAATGCCGGGATCTTCTGCCACGCGAACCCGTGGGTGATCATCGCCGAGGCGATGACCGGCAACGCCGAAGGCGCCCTCGACTACTACCTGCGGATCAACCCCTCGGCCCGCGAGTCGATCTCCGAGGTCCACCGCTGCGAGCCGTACGTCTACGCCCAGATGATCGCCGGCCCCGATGCGCCCACCCACGGCGAGGCCAAGAACTCCTGGCTGACGGGGACGGCGGCCTGGAACCTGGTCGCGATCAGCCAGTGGATCCTTGGCATCCGGCCCGAGCATGACGGGCTCCGGGTCGAGCCGGTCATCCCCGCTGGGTGGCCCGGCTTCCAGGCAACCCGCCGGTTCCGGGGCGTGCGCTACGAGATCGAGGTCGAGCGCGGCACCCGGACCGGGCCGTCCGCACCCGGCCCAGCGTCCGTCGCCCGGCCCGCGGTCGAGCTGGTGGTCGACGGGGTCGCGATCGAGGGCACCCGGATCCCCCTGCCGCCACCCGGGACGGCGTCCGTGCGGGTGCACGTCACGCTGGCATGATCACACCGGCAACATCGCCGCACGGACGCCGGGCGCCAGGGCGCGGGACCGGGACAGCACATGGAGGGATCGGGAGATGCTGAGGCAGGCCGCGTTCCCCCCGGGCTTCACCTGGGGCGCCGCGACGGCGTCCTACCAGGTCGAAGGAGCCTGGCGCGAGGACGGCAAGGGCGAGTCGATCTGGGATCGCTTCGCGCATCAGCCCGGCCGGATCCTCGGCGGGTCGACGGGCGACGCCGCGTGCGATCAGTACCACCGGTACCCCGAGGACGTGGCGCTGCTCCGCCGCCTCGGGCTGGGAGCGTACCGGTTCAGCATCGCGTGGCCGCGCGTGGTGCCGGCGGCCGACGGGGTCGTCAACCAGCGTGGGCTCGACTACTACGACCGCCTGGTGGACGAGCTGCTGGCCAGCGGCATCCGGCCGTTTCCCACCCTGTACCACTGGGACCTGCCAGGCTGGCTGCAGGACGCGGGTGGCTGGGCGGACCGGTCGATCATCGGGAGGTTTGCCGAGTACGCCGACACGGTCGTCCGCGCGCTGGGCGACCGGATCGACAGCTGGGTCGTCCTCAACGAGCCGCAGGTGTTCGTGTTCCAGGGGTACGAGGACGGCGATCATGCGCCGGGCTTCCGCGACCCGGATCTCGCCCTGCGCGCGAGCCACGTGGTCAACCTCGCCCACGCCGAGGGCGTGCGTGCCGTCCGCGCGGCTGCCCCGCGCGCCGCGGTGGGCTCCGCGTTCAACATGGACATCGCCTACCCGGCGTCGGAGGACCCGCTCGACGTGGCGGCCGCCGAGCGCCACCACGCGCGGGTAAACGCCTGGTTCCTGGACCCGCTGGTGCGGGGGGCCTACCCGGTGGCGTTCGTCGACCAGGACGCCGTGCTGGCGGGGATGGACATCCGGTCCGGCGACCTCGAGGCGATGGCGACCACCTTCGACTTCGTCGCGCTCAACATGTACTCCCGGGCGATCATCGCCCACGACCCGTCCGAGCCCCGGTCGGCGATCCGCCGGCTGGAGGGACCCGGGCGGCGGACATCATTCGGCTGGGAGGTCTGGCCGGCGGCGCTCCGCCGACTCGTGTGCCGCGTGGACCGCGACTACGGCCACCCGCCGATCTACATCAGCGAGAACGGGTGCGCCGACGCAAGCGGGCCGGGACCGGACGGCGAGGTCCACGATGCCGACCGGGTCGACTACCTGGCCACCCATCTCGGCCAGCTTGCCCGGGCCATCGACGACGGCTGCGATGTCCGCGGCTACTTCGCATGGTCGCTGCTCGACAACTTCGAGTGGGCGGCCGGTTACACCCAGCAATTCGGCATCACCTGGGTGGACTTCGATGGGGACCTGCGGCGGGTCGTCAAGGACAGCGGCTGGTGGCTGCGCGACCTCGTCGCGGGCGCGCCCCTCGAGTACGACGACTCGCTCGAGTGACCGGACCGGATCTCAGGCCGGCGGGCTCTTGATCGTCTCGAGCGCCCGCTGGATCGCCTCGTGGAGCCGGGCCCCGGTCGGCTGACCCTCGAGCGGCACGACGCCGTGGGTTGGCTCGTCGTCGAAGCCGGAGAGGCCCATGCCCGGGAACGTCAGCACGATGGGCACGTCGGGATGGAGGCGACGCAGGCCCGCGATGAGCTCGGTGGACCCGTCGCTGTCCCCGCTGGCCCAGGCGTCGTAGATGAGCACGTCGGACCGCGCCGCCAGCTCACAGGTGCCGCCATTGAGCACGGGACAGGTGTTGGCGGTCGGACCGCTGCACTGGTCCACCTGGTAGCCGAGGCGGCGGAGGGACTCGACCTCCTGGTCGGCAAGGTCGATGTCGTGGTGGACGACGAGCGCTCTGGTCATGGACGCACCTCCACGGGTCGCCGCGGCGCCCGACACCGCGGTCCCGCCCGCAGGCGCAGGGTGCGCGACATCCGGCACGGCGTGGAAGGGCCGGATGTCATCCTCTCGGAAGCCGGCTCGCGTCCATGGTAGCGGTGTCGCTCCAGGAGCTAGTAGCGGTGTCGCTCCACGAACCGCTCGATCCGCACCAGCGCCTCCTCGAGCTGCTCGTAGGCGGTCGCGTAGCACATTCGGACGTGACCCTCACCCGATGGGCCGAAGGCGCTCCCGGGCACAACGGCCACCTTCTCCTCGCGCAGGAGCTGCTCGGCAAACTCGTCGGACGTGAGCCCGGTTGAGCTGATGTCGGGGAAGGCGTAGAAGGCGCCCCGGGGCTCGAACGTCGGCAGGGCAAGCCTGTTGAGGCCATCCACCAGCAGCCGGCGGCGACGGTCGTACTCCGCGACCATGGCCTGGACCGCCGGCTCGCCGCCCTGGAGCGCCGCCAGCGCCGCGTCCTGGGCCACGGTCGGCGCGGACATGATCCCGTACTGGTGGACCTTGACGATCCCCTCGAGGATCGGCGCCGGCGCGCACATCCAGCCCACGCGCCAGCCGGTCATCGCGTATGCCTTCGAGAACCCGCCCATGAGCACCGTGCGCTCCCGCATCCCGGGCAGCGAGCTCAGGGCCCGGTGACGGTAGGTGCCGTAGGCCAGCCGGTCGTAGATCTCGTCGCTGTAGACGAGCAGGTCGTGCTCCACCGCGATCCGGGCCAGCTCGTCCTGGACCGCGTCGTCGAGGACGGCGCCGGTCGGGTTGGCCGGATAGCCAAGGAACAGCGCCTTGGTCCGGGGCGTGATCGCCGCCTCGACCACCTTCGGATCGAGGGCGAAGTCGTCGTCGAACCTCGTGGGGACCATGACCGGTGTGCCGCCGGCGAACACGATCGCCGGGATGTAGGCGACGTAGCTGGGCTCGTGGAGGATCACCTCGTCGCCGGGGTCGCATGTCGCGCGCAGGGCCAGGTCCACCGCCTCCGAGGCACCGACCGTGATCAGGATCTCCGTGGCCGGGTCGTAGGTCACGCCGTATCGGTGCTGGAGGTGCGCGGCGAGGGCCTGCCGGAGCTCGATCGTCCCGTAGTTGCTCGTGTAGTGGGTGCGTCCCTCGCGCAGGGCCTCGACGCCCGCCTCCACGATCTCGCGCGGCGTGTCGAAGTCGGGCTCGCCCACTCCGAGGCTGATGACGTCGTCCATCGTGGCCAGGATGTCGAAGAAGCGCCGGATGCCCGACGGGGGTACGGCGCGAACCCGCTGGCTGAGGGCGCGGTCCGCGAGCGGGGCGCGGTCCACGAGCGGGGCGCGGTCTGGAGTCGGATGGGTCGGCATCCCTGAATTGTACGGCATCACCGGGCGCCACGACCCGCATTCCGCGATCCGCCACCGGCCGCTGCCCCGAGACCCGCCTGATGCCTCCCAGTCCACCATTTCGCCTCGGGCCGCTCGGGGTGGGCCGCCATGCTGCCCCGGGGTCAATGGTTTCGCCCGCGTTGGCGGGTCCGGTGACCGGCACGCCACGACTTCCGGGTTTCGGAGGACCGTGAGGCTCGACGGCGGCGAAGTCGTGGACTCCAGGGCAACACCCGTCAGCGCGCACCGGCGCGGCCGACGTCGGGGTAGCGGCGGCCGGCGCGGGATGGTTCGCGGGGTGGCACAGGCCATCCCGCGACCCAGCAACCCGGCCATCCGGTGCGTCAGGCGCCGGCGCCCACCCTGGGTTCCGCGACGGCGGGGTCCACCAGCCGGTCGAGGTCGCGCGGCCGCACCGAGCGCCACGCCACGCCTGCCGTGACACCCTCGAACGCCCGTGCCGCACGCAGCAGGGTCAGCTCCGACCAAGGCGCCCCGATGAGCTGCAGCCCCACCGGGAGCCCGTCCGACAGGCCGCACGGGACGGAGATCCCGGGCAGGCCCGCCATGTTGACGGGCAGCGTGCACACGTCGGCGAGGTACATCGCGACCGGGTCGTCCAGCTTCGCTCCCAGCGGCCAGGCGACCTGCGGCGACGTGGGCGCGACCAGGGCGTCGAAGCCGGCCGCCCAGAGCCGGTCGAAGTCGCGGCGGATGAGCGTGCGGACCTTCTGGGCCTTGAGGTACATCGCGTCGTAGTAGCCGGCCGACAGGGCGTAGGTGCCGAGCATGATCCGGCGCTTGACCTCGGTCCCGAACCCCTCACCGCGGGTGGCCACCGTGTTCGCGATGGAGTCGCCCGCGTCGAGGACGCTGTGGCCGAAGCGGACGCCGTCGTACCGGGCGAGGTTGGATGACGCCTCCGCGGGGGCGACGATGTAGTACGCGGCCAGGCCGTAGTCGGTGTGCGGGAGGCTCACCTCCTCGACCGTCGCGCCGGCCGCCTCGAGGGTCGCGACCGCCTCGCGGACCCGCGCCTCCACCCCGGGCTCCATGCCCTCGACGAAGTACTCGCGTGGCAGCCCGAAGCGCTTCCCCACCAGCCACGCGGCGGCCTCGTCGTCCGCGGCCGGCAGCCGCAGCAGCTCGTCGGGGACGGCGATCGGTGCGCTGGTGGAATTGCGGGCGTCCCGCCCGGCGACCGCGTGGAGCACGGTCGCGGCGTCACGCGCGTCACGGCCGAAGGACCCGATCTGGTCGAGCGAGCTGGCAAAGGCCACGATCCCGTAGCGGCTCACCCGGCCGTACGTTGGCCGGATCCCGACGACGCCGCACAGCGCGGCGGGCTGGCGGATCGAGCCGCCGGTGTCGGTCCCGATGGCGACCGGGACCTGGTACGCCGCAACGCTGGCCGCGGAGCCGCCGGAGGACCCGCCGGGCACCCGGTCCAGGTCCCACGGGTTGGCGGTGGGTCCATAGGCCGAATGCTCCGTGGATGAACCCATGGCGAACTCGTCCATGTTCGTCTTGCCCAGGATCACCGCGCCCGCGTCGTGGAGACGCTCCGTGACGTGGGCGTCGTACGGCGCCCGGTAGCCGTCAAGGATCCGCGAGCCGGCCGTGCACTGGCCGCCCTTGACCGACACCAGATCCTTGAGAGCCACGGGCACGCCGAGCAGCGGGTGAAGGGCCTCCATCGCCGCCGGGCCTCCGGCGCGCGCGACGGTCAGGCGGGTGTCGGCGGCGTCGGCTTCGGCAAGGGCGCGATCATCGTCGATCGACAGCCAGGCATGCAGCCCACGATCGGTCGCATGCGCCCGCTCGAGGTGCGCGATCGTCAGCTCGCGCGCCGTCGTGTCACCGGCACGGAGGCGAGCCGCCATCTCGTGTGCCGCGAGCAGCGTCGGATCGCTCATCGGCGGCGTCAGTCCCCGCCCAGGATCACGGGCACGACGAACAGGTCGCCCTCGCGCCGCGGAGCGTTGGCGAGCACGGCCTCCGGGTCCATCGAAGGACCAGCGACATCCTCGCGCAGGATGTTCTCGAGCTCGATCACCTGGGCCGTCGGCGGGATCGAGTCAGTGTCCAGCTCGGCGAGCTTCGCGTACTGCTCGAGGATGTGGTTGAGCTCTCCCTCGAGGCGCGCCATCTCGGGTCCGGTCAGGCCAAGGCGCGCAAGGTGGGCGACATGCTCGACGTCGGCGCGGGTCAGCGAGGCCATGCCCCCGATGATACGCGGGTGGGCACGCCGGACCGCGCCGGCCGGGGGCTGCCCATCGATCAGGCGCGAAGACCCTCGTTCCCGGGCTGGGGAGCCGGACCCGGTGCCGGGTGGAGGTGGACTCCGTCGTCCGGGACGTGGGGGTCGCTGTTGGGGCGGACATGCGCCGCCCCGAGCGTCCGGGCGAGGAACTCGCGCGTCCGCGGGTCCTGCGGCGCGTCGATCACCTGGTCGGGCGGCCCGACCTCGAGAAACATGCCTTCCTCGATGTAGTACACGCGGTCCGCCGCCTCGCGGGCGAAGGCCATCTCGTGGGTGACGACGATCATCGTCGCGCCCTCGTGAGCCAGGTCCTCCATCACGTTGAGCACCTCGCCCACGAGCGTGGGGTCGAGGGCGGACGTCGGCTCGTCGAACAGCAGGACCTTGGGTTCCATCGTCAGCGCCCGGGCGATCGCGACGCGCTGCTTCTGGCCGCCGGACAGGCGCCCGGGGTACTCGTCCCGCTTCTCGGCCAGGCCGACCTTGTCGAGGTACTTCTCCGCGGTCACGATCGCCTCGTCCTGCGATACGCCCTTGACCCGGATTGGACCCTCGATCAGGTTGTCGATCACCTTCAGGTGCGGGAACAGGTTGAACTCCTGGAACACCATCTGGGCCCGCAGCCGGATCTGGCGGATCTGCTCGCGATGCTCCCGGCTCCGGCCGTGGAGCGGGTCGGCATCCACGCGCAGGCCGTCGATCTCGATGCTCCCGACCGTGGGCTCCTCGAGGAAGTTCATGCAGCGCAGCAGGGTCGACTTGCCGCTCCCCGACTTGCCGATCAGGCACACCGTCTCGCGAGGGTAGACCTCCATGGACACGCCTTTCAGGACGTGGTTGGCGGCGAAGAACTTCTGGATCCCCAGGGCCCGCACGATCGGTTCGGCGCCGGCGGGCGTCAGGGTTCCCGGCCGGGCGTACGGGTCGCGCTCGTCGATGGTCGTCACAGCCGTACGTCACCCTCCGCGAGCCGCTTCTCGAGCCGGTCCTGGAACAGGCTCAGGATGATGGTCATGAACCAGTACACGACGGCGGCGAGCAGCAGCGTGTCCAGGCTGCGGAAGTGGGACTGCCCGACCTCCTGTGCCCGCCACAGCAGCTCCTGGACCGTGAGGAGCGAGACCAGCGCCGAGTCCTTGATCATCGCGATGAACTCGTTGCCGATGGCCGGCGTGATGATCCGGATCGCCTGCGGCAGCACGATCCGGCGCATGATGGTCCGGTCCTGCATGCCCAGCGCCGCCGCCGCCTCCACCTGGCCCCGAGGCACGGCCTGGATCCCGGCGCGGAAGATCTCGGTCATGTAGGCGCCGTAGTTGAACGCCAGCGCCGAGATGCCCAGCACGACGAGGTCGATCTGGGCGAACCCCTCCCAGATCTGCGGCAGCGCGAGGTAGAAGAACAGCAGCTGGACGATGAGCGGTGTGCCCCGCACGAGGGACACGTAGAAGCTGGCGATCCCGTAGATCACCGCATTGCCGCTCAGCCGTCCCAGCGATCCCAGCGTGGCCAGCACGACCGCGACGGCGATCGACGCGATGGAGATGATGAACGTGAGCGGGACGCCGCCCAGGATGTACGGGGCCCATTCGAGGATGAACTCGCCGTCGATCTTGCCGCCCAACGCAAGCGACCCGACGAGGACGCTCGCGAGCGCTACCCAGGTGAGGACGAAGGTGGTCCGGAAGCGCCCACGGGCCCGCGACCGCGATCGTGCGATCGCGGCGACGATCTCCGCCGGGCGCTGGCCCCCCATCGAGGCCTCGGCCGCCGCGTGCGCCCCGCTGCCTGAGCTCATCATCAGCTGCTCCAGCTAGGGCGAGGCCGCGCACGAAGCGCGGCCTCGCAGGCTTGCCTGGTGTCAGCCTCCCTGCTTGATGGTCAGATCCTCCCCGAACCACTTCATGGACATCGCGGTGAGGGTGCCGTCATCGTGCATGGCCTGCAGGATCTCGTTCACCTTCGCGACCATGTCTGTCGGGTCGGGGCCACTCTTGTCGAACGCCGCGGCGAGCGGCTCGTAGAACACCGGGTCACCGACCTTGACAACGGGCAGCCCGTCATCGATGGCCGCCTGGACAGTCGTCGAGGAGCTGAGCCAGCCCTCGAATTCCTTGCGCCCGGCCTTCCAGGCTTCGGCGCACTGGCGGTCCGTCTTGAGGGTGGTCGCCTTGACGCCGGCGGGCGGCGCCGTCTGTGGCGATTCGGTTCCGAAGTCCAGGGTGCCCTTGAGCCAGTCCAGGTAGGTGGTTCCCTTGCCGACGCAGACGGTCTTGCCGGCCAGGCCGTCGAGGGTGGTGATCCCGGTATCGGCCCTAGCCGCCATCTGGGCGGGGGTGTAGTAGTACGGGATCGTGAAGTCCAGGACCTCTTGGCGCTTGGTCGTGATCGTCATCGAGCCGACGCTGAAGTCCCAGCGGCCGCTCCAGGAACCTGCGGTGAGGGCGTCCCAGTCAGGCGTCTCGAATGAGATCGTCACGCCCAGCCGCTTGGCGATCTCGGTGCCGACGTCGATGTCGAAGCCCTCGTACGTCCCGTCCTTCGTGATCACCGACTGCGGCGGGTACTGGGGATCGGTCGACATCACGATGTTGCCGGCCGTGAGGACCTTGTCCAGCAGGCCGCCGGGGATAGGAGTGGCAGGCGCCATGCTCTCGGGCGCCATGCTCTCGGGCGCCATGCTCTCGGGGGCCATGCTCTCGGGGGCCAGGGGGGGGGGTGTAGGGGTGAGGGGGGGGGGGTTGCACACTTGATCTCCGGCGGCGCCGTGTGCTCTCGGGGGCCATGCTCTCGGGGGCCTGGGTCGGCGCGGTGGTGGGAGCCGGGGTGGCTCCACCTCCGGAGCACGCTGCGACCAGAACGGCCGCAGCCCCGAGCATGGACAGCTGTCTGCGCAACAACATTGACTCCTCCTTCGGCCGGCGACACCCGTGCACGTTGGTCGAGCCGGACCGCGGCATTATCCCCCTTTCTGGCCAACGTCTTGGTGAGCAAGGGCCGGATGGCCCCCGCTCACCATCGCCGCGTTCGCGAGCAACGTGGCGTCCCGTTTTTTTTTTTTTTTTTTTTTTTTTTTTTTTTTTTTTTTTTTTTTTTCAGTCATCGACCTGTGCGTGGACCTCGCGGCAGCCTGGGTGAGGAGCGAGGGCGACGGTAGGGGGGTGAGGGGAAGGAGCGGCAAGGGGTGCGTCAGGCGGGCCCCACCATCTGCCAGAACGCCGCCGACAGCCGCATCTCCGCCGCCAGGTGGATCACGTCCGACAGCGCGGCCATCGCGTTCTCGCCTTCGGCGTGGATCTCGCGCGCCGTCCCGTCGACCAGGCAGGCCACGTTGATGGCCACTGGTCCCTCGCCGCTGATCTCGAGATCCTGGACCAGGATTCCCGTCCCCAGGATGCGCTCGAGGTCCGTGGCCAGGCGCTTCGCCAGGCGCTGCTCCGCGTCGTTCATTCAGGCGCCTCCGCTGCCGTTGTCCCCTCGACCGGATCGCCCGCGAGCAGGCGCCGGAACGCGTCCTCGTCGAGCACCGGGACTCCCAGCTCGGTCGCCTTCGCGAGCTTGGAGCCGGCGCCGGGACCCGCGACGAGATAGTCGGTCTTCTTCGACACCGAGCCCGCGCGCTTGCCACCGGCCGCCCGGATCGCGTCCTCGGCCTCCTCGCGGCTGAAGCCGTCCATCGTGCCGGTCACGACCACCGTCTTCCCCGCCAGCGGGCCGGGGGTGCCGTCCGCAGCGTCATCGGGGACAACCGGCCGCTCCGGGACCACGCCGGCCAGGACGATCTCCAGCAGCGCATCGGCGGTGGCCGGGTCCGAGAACCACCCCGTCATCGCGGCCGAGACGGTCGGCCCGATGCCACTCACCTCCTGCAGCGTGTCCGGGCTCTCGGTCGCGATCCGGCGGAGCTCCGCCTCCACCGCCGCGAACCACGGGTCCGGCACGGCATCGGGCGCGGCGGGCGGGAACGCCCCGGGGCGGACGCGCCGGGCAAGGAACCGGGCGAGATCCACGGCCGTGGACTCCCCGACCTGCGGGATCCCCAGGCCGTTGAGCACCTTGGCCAGCGGCCGGCCGGTTCTCGCGCGCTCGATGGCGGCGGCCAGGTTCTCCGCGCTCTTGCGGCCAAACCGCTCCAGCCTCTCGAGCTGGTCCGTCGTCAACGCGAAGAAATCCGCGCGGCCGTGGATCATGCCCCGCTCGAGCAGCTGGGTCAGCACGGCCCACCCGGCGCCCTCGATGTCCATGCCGCCGCGCCCGACGAAATGCTGGTACGCCTGCGAGAGGCGCGCGGGGCAGACGGGGTTCGGGCAGTAGTGCCGGACCGCACCCTCGTCCCGGACGACAGGCGTCGCACACACCGGGCAGGCGGCAGGGACCTCGTACTCGCGGGCGTCGGCAGGGCGCCGCTCGAGGATCGGACGGACGACCTCGGGGATCACGTCGCCGGCCTTCTGGAGCACCACCGTGTCCCCGATCCGGATGTCCTTGCGACGGACCTCGTCGAGGTTGTGGAGCGTGGCCCGGGCGACGGTCGACCCCGCCACCCTGGCCGGGCGGAGGTGGGCGACGGGCGTGAGCGTGCCCGTCCGGCCGACATACGGGACGATGTCCTCGACCACCGTCTCCACCTGCTCGGGCGGGAACTTGAAGGCGATCGCCCAGCGCGGGGCGCGACTCACCATGCCCAGGCGGGCCTGCTGGTCGAAGGCGTCGACCTTGACCACGACGCCGTCGGTCTCGTAGGGCAGGTCGTGGCGCGCCTCGCGCCAGCGCTCGGTGAACGCGATGACACCGTCGATGTCGAGGCCGGCGGCCCGCTCCGGGTTGACGGGAAAGCCGAGGGCCTCGAGGCGCGCGAGGGCGGCCGACTGGCTCGCCACCGACACGGTCGTCGTTCCGTCCTCCCCGGGGGCACGAGCCGGTTCCTCGAACAGGCCGGCCTGGGCGGGCGGAGCGTCCTCGTGCAGCTGGTACAGCCATGCCGCCAGCTGGCGACCGGCCGTGACCCCGGCGTCCTTCTGCCGAAGGCTCCCCGCCCCCGAGTTGCGCGGGTTCGCGTACAGCGGTAGCCCGAGCTCCTCCCGCTCGGCATTGATCCGGGCGAACTCCGCCTTGGGCATGAACACCTCGCCGCGGGCCTCGAGCGTCACCGGCTCGCGCAGCCGTTCCGGGATCGCCCGGATCGTCCGAAGGTTGGGCGTGACGTCCTCACCGGTCGTGCCATCGCCGCGCGTGGACCCGAGCGTCAGCCGCCCTCGCTCGTAGCGGAGGGAGACGGCCAGGCCGTCGATCTTGAGCTCCGCGATGTAGGCGAGACCCTCCGCCGGCTCGGGCGCGGCGGGCAGGCCGAGGCTCTTCCGCACGCGGGCATCGAACGCGCGGAGCTCGTCGTGGCTGAAGGCGTTGGACAGGCTGAGCATCGGCCGCTGGTGGCGGACCTCCGGGAAACGGCCACCGGCCGGGGCGCCGCCCACCCGCTGGGTCGGCGAGTCCGGCGTGATCAGCTCCGGGAAGGCCGTCTCGAGGGCGACGAGCTCGCGGAACAGCGCGTCGTACTCCGCGTCGGGGAGATCGGGGTCGTCCTCCTCGTAGTAGCGGCGGTTCGCCCGTCGGACGAGGTCGGCCAGCTCACGATGACGGGCGGTGGCGGTGTCCGGCGGCAGCGCGGCCGCCGCGTCGACGAGGGCAGGATCGACGGGGAGCGTCTCGGTCATCGCCGTCCGACGTGGTCACGAGTGATCCCGGCCGGTGACGTCACGCCGGCGATCGCGAACGCCCGGTCGATCTCCGCCCGCAGGATCTCGAAGGCGCGCGCCACCCCGGCCTCGCCCGCGCAGGTGAGCGCGTACAGGAACGGACGCGCCGCGAACACCGCACTTGCACCCATCGCGAGGGCGATCAGCACGTCCGGCCCACGCCGGACCCCCCCGTCGAGGTAGACCTCGGCACGACCCTCAACCGCCCCGACCACCTCCTCGAGCACGTCGAGCGCCGCGGGCGACCGGTCAAGCTGGCGGCCGCCATGGTTGCTGACCCACACCGCGTCCACTCCGTGATCAACCGCGAGCCGCGCATCCTCCGCGGTCAGGATTCCCTTGAGCACAAGTGGCAGCGGCGCCCACGACCGGATCTCGTCGAGCCGGTCCCACGTGAGCGGGACGCCGCGCAGGTCGAGGATCTCGTCGAGCTCGCCGCGGTGCCCCCAGGCCTCACGCTTGGGCAGGTTGGGGTAGGCGTCCTCGCCCGGGTCGAAGGGCAGGCGGAGGATCTCGTCGCGATAGCCGAGGACCGGGGTGTCCACGGTGAGGACCAGCGCCTCGTATCCGGAGGCGGCGGCCCGCTCCACGAGGCTGCGGGTGAGACCCCAATCCGCCTGCACGTAGAGCTGGAACCAGCGCCGGGCGTCGGGAGCGGCGGCCGCGATCTCCTCGATCGAGCGCGAAGCCACCGTGGACACGACGTTGATCGCGCCGGCGGCGGCCGCTGCCCGGGCCGTGGCCAGCTCTGCATCGGCATGGGCCAGGCCGTGGAGGGCCGCCGGGGCGACACCGATCGGGAGGGCAACGGGGCGGCCGAGCACGGCGGTCTCGAGGCTGATGCTGGAGACGTCGACAAGGACGCGCGGGCGCAGGTGCCAGCGGTCCCAGGCCGTCTCGTTCCGGCGCACGGTGACGCCATCCCAGGCACCGCCCTCGTAGTAGGCGAGGGCCGCCGGGTGCAGCCGCTCGCGGGCCGGAGGCTCGAAGTCCCGCACCGAGACGACCTTGGCCAGATCGATGGCGCGAGCCCGTCGCGGGGGGTAGGCAATGGCGGGGCGGCGTTGGGTCGGCATGGCGATCAGCATAGGCCGTCGGCCGCCTCGAACGCCGCCCATCTGTCGCCGGCGCCACGCCCCGCCCGCCAACAGCGTAGATTGCGCCCCATGGACAAGAACGCGCTGCTCCGTGACATCCGCACCGGTCATGCCTCGATCGCGACCGCCCTGGCGGCCCTCGACGACGAGGCGCTGCTGGACCCCGCGCCGGGAATGGAAGGCTGGACCCGCAAGGACGTGGTCGCCCACATCGAGTGGTGGCACGAGCACACCTCCAACGTGATCGAGGGCACCCGGACCGGGGTCGACCCGTACCCGGGCGACGACGAGTCGTGGGATACCGACGCCTGGAACGCCCTGATCCTGGCCGAGAACCGCGAGCGAACGGCAGCCGACGTGCGAACCGGCGAGGCGGCCTCGTTCACGCGACTGGTCGGGCTGGTCGAGGGCGTGGCCGAGGACGAGCTGTTCCGCGATGACTTCCAGCCGTGGCTGGATGGCACGCTTGCGCAGACGGTGATCTCGGACTCCGTCGAGCACTACCCGGAGCACATCCCGCACCTCAGCTGACGCGGGCCGTCGCGCGACCGGTCCCCGACGGCCGGGGCTCGGGTCCCTTTCGACGGCCGGGGCTCGTGAGCCCCTCGACGGCCGGTTTCGTGCCACAGAGTCAGAGGACGACTACTCGTCCCGTGGAGCGGCCGGATCGTCCGATTCGGCGCCTGTTCGTGTCAGGTAGTCGCGAGTCACAGGCGATGGCGCCAGCTTCACGGACCATCAGTCGTCCTCTGACTTGCTGGCAGCGGTCGCCGCGGAATGGGCGTGCCAAGGCGCCCGGAAACCTGTCACGGCGCAGCCGGCGCCACCTCCGAGCTACCCGAGCAACTCCAGGTTCGCGAGCGAGGCGAGCATCGTCTTGCGGCCCACCTGCGGATCCTTGAAGGCGACGTGGACCTCCTCGTCGTCGCGGGTCAGCTTGGACGTGATCACGATCCCGTCGCCCCACCGCGCGTGTCGCACGCGATCCCCGTCCCGGTAGCGCCGCTCGCCGGGGACGATGGGCCGGGCAGGCACGACGCCCCGCTCCCGGGGCCCCGGGCCGGATCGGATCGAGACGCCCTCGACCGCGTCGTCCGTCGCTGGCTCATCCCAGGGCAGGATCCCCGGCGCCTGTCGCCCAAGCGAGCCGGACCGCGCGCCGGCGGCGAACGCATCGCGCTTCGCGCCCAGGTCCCGCGTCGGCCGGAAGGCCTCGCCAGGTGCCGGCGCTCCCGGTCGCCCGCTCCCTTGCCGGTATGCGCCACCGCCGGCGCGGATCCCGGCACCCAGCCGCGACCCCCGCTCGCGGAACACGACGTCCGGGTCCAGGTCCGCGCCAAGGTCGCCGCCACCACGCAGCTGCGGGCCAACCATCAGCTCCTGGGGGATCTCGAGCAGGAACCGGCTCGGGATCGACATCCCCCCGCCGCCCCAGGTCGCGCGGCGCCACGCGTGCGACAGGAACAGCCGCCGCTTGGCGCGGGTGATGCCCACGTAGGCGAGCCGCCGCTCCTCCTCGAGCTCCTTCTCATCGTCGAGCGCCCGGTTGTGCGGGAACACGCCCTCCTCGAGACCCCCGATGAACACCACCGGGAACTCCAGGCCCTTCGCGGCGTGGAGCGTGATCAGCGTGACCGCGTCCTTCTCGCCCTCGTAGGAATCCTGGTCCGCGACCAGCGCGGTCTCCTCGAGCAGCCGGTCCAGCGCGTCTTCCGGCGCCAGGTCGTCGTAGCGGGTGGTCACGGCACGCAGCTCGAGCAGGTTCGCCCAGCGATCCTCGCCCTCCTCGGAGCCATCGGCGAGCATCGCGCGGTAGCCCGACTGCTCCAGGACCTCGTCGAGCAGCTCGGGGAGCGGCAGCACCCCGATCCGCCGCCGCAGCCGGGCGACCAGCGCGAAGAACTCGCCGATCGCTGTCCTCGCGCGGCTGGTCAGCGCCTCGACCTCGCCCCTGCCCGCGGCCTCGATCGCCGCGTACATCGAGTTCTCGTGCTTGTCTGCCCAGCGCCGCAGCCCCTCGAGGCTCTTGTCCCCGATGCCGCGTGCCGGAACGTTGATCACCCGCTCGTAGCTGACGGCGTCGGTGTCTGACCTCAGGACCCGCAGGTATGCCAGTGCGTCCTTGACCTCGCGCCGCTGGTAGAAGCGCGTGCCGCCGACGAGCTGGTAGCGGATCCCGTAGCGCAGGAACGCCTCCTCGATCGCGCGGGACTGGGAGTTCATCCGGTACATCACCGCCAGGTCCCGAGGACGGAAGCGGGTCGACTCGTCGTCGTCGGCCCGGCGCGTCAGCCACGACGACCGGCCCGTCGCGCCCACCAGCCCCTCGACCTGGCGCGCGATCCACTCCGCCTCCTCCTCCTCGTTGAAGGCCTCGAAGCGCTGGATCGGCACCCCGCCCTGGTTCTGCGTCCAGAGCTTCTTGTCGGTGCGCCGCTCGTTGCGCGAGACCACCGCGTGGGCCGCGTCGAGGATCAGCTGCGTCGAGCGGTAGTTCTGCTCCAGCTTGACGACGGTCACCTCGGGGTAGTCGCGCTCGAAGTCGAGGATGTTCTGGATATTCGCGCCGCGCCAGCCGTAGATCGACTGGTCGTCGTCGCCCACCACGCACAGGTTCCGGTTGGCTGCCGCGAGCGCCTTGACCCACAGGTACTGCGGCCGGTTCGTGTCCTGGTACTCGTCGACGTGGAGATACAGCCAGCGCTGCTGGTACCTCGCCAGCACGTCCGGCGCCTGCTCGAACAGCTCCACCGCGCGCAGCAGCAGGTCGTCGAAGTCGAGCCCGCCGACCTCGCGCAGCCGCTCCTCGTAGCGGGCGGCCAGCCGCGCGATGACCCGCTCCCGGTGGTTGACCGCGTTCTGGGCCAGGAACGTCGCGTCGAGCATGTCGTTCTTGGCGCGGCTGATGGCGCCCAGGATCGCCGCCGGCCGGAACTCGCCCGTTGCCGGCAGGTCCTGCTCGGCCAGGATCCGCTTCATCAGCTGCTGCTGGTCGTCGGTGTCGTAGATGACGAAGCGGCGGTCGATGCCGATCGCCTCCCCGTCCCGCCGGAGGACGCGAGCGCAGAGCGCGTGGAACGTGCCCGCCTCGACATCCCGGCCGGCATCGCCGGTGAGCGCGGCGATCCGCTCGCGGAGCTCGCCGGCGGCCCGGTTGGTGAACGTGACCGCGAGGATCCGCCGGGGCTGCACCGCCTTGACGCCGATCAGGTACGCGATCCGGTGGGCGACGACCCGCGTCTTGCCAGAGCCCGCGCCGGCAAGGATCAGGAGCGGGCCGTCGGTGGTCGTGACGGCCCGCGCCTGCTCGGCGTTGAGGTGGCTGGTGATCTCCTGCGCGCGCGCTTCGCGTCGGGCCGCGAGCGCGGCGGCGATCTCCTCGGGCGCCAGCGCCGGGCTCGCGGACACATCGGGCTCGGGCGGGAGGTCCCGCATCCAGTCGGGTTCCGCGGGAGGCACCCCGGACGGTGACCCCTCGTCGGTCACCGACGTGCCACCGGGCACCGCGCCGGCCTCGGGTTCGAGCCAGGTGCCCTGCGCCGATGGCGCCTCGCGTCGGGTACGGCGACGCTTCGGCGGCTCGCCTGCAGGGGTGGGACTCACCCCACCATTCTAGGGTGCGTCCGGGTGGGGACCCGTGCGCGCAGCACGGACGCCGGGATCACGCCTGCGGCTGGCCCCAGCCCGACGGCGGCACCGGCGGCTGGCCGCTCCCCGGGCCCGGTGACGGCGCGGGCTGCGCCGGGTACCCCGCCGGGTAGGCGTACCCGCCGGGCGTTCCGTATCCACCTGGGGCGCCGTATCCGGGCATCGGCCCATCAAACGTGACGTCGACCTGGAGGCCACCGATCCGCCCGGCGACGAAGTTGTAGATGGCCACCATGATCGCCGTGATGATCCAGCCGATCACCGCGTAGATCAGCCCGCCGATCACGGCGAAGATCAGGACGCCGACCACGCCCGCCCCGAGGATCGCGCCCATCCCGCTCCCGCCGTACTGGGTCCCGGCCACGCTGACCAGCAGCGTGAATGGCAGGAAGAACACGAGGCTGAATACCAGCGTGATCACGAGATACAGTGCGGCGGCGATGTTCGCCGTCCGAACGATGTCGAAACGGCGGATCGTGACCCGGTTCATCCCTGTCCTCCCTGCGTGATGGTTCTCGGGGCGAGTCTACCGACCCGGTCCGCATGCTGGCTCGCGCAACAGCCGCCAGGCAGCGGCGCTTCCCGCCGTTCATCATTGCCGAGATCGCAGAGCCCCGCGACGCCCCGCCATCTCCACCAGGACAGGAGTCACCGCGTGAGCGACATCGTCGTTCCCGAGAAGCTGAGCATCATGGCCGCGAGGGCCGCAGCCTCGGCCGGTGCGGGAGCCGAGTACGCCGACGGCTACGTCAAAGGCATGGTGGACGCCGCCGACGTCTTCGAGGACGTCCTCGCCGCCGCCCGCGCCGAGGCCCTCAAGCAGACGCTCGCCAGGGCAATCCACGAGCAGACCGCTGCGATCATCGACGCCCTCACCGCGCCCCAACCGGACCGCACGACCACCGCCACGCTGGACGCCACAGCCGCCCTCGTCGAAGCGCTCACCGCGGCTGCCGCGGCTGTGACCACGGCCATCGCCGCGCCACGGGTCACCACCGTCACCCGGCACGACCGGGAAGGCCGCCTCTTGAGCGCTATCCATGAGACGACCTGATGCGGGTCGGACCCGAGCCGCCAGCTCGCGGCAGGGCGATCGGGGTCGTCCCCCGGTCGCAGGCCAGGTAGCCACAGAGGCGGGCATCCCCGTTGGGGACACCCGCCTCTGAGCGTGTTTCCGTGCGTGCGTCCGACCAGCGCGGACGCGTCCTGTGCGACTAGAAGTCCATGCCCCCGCCGCCGTGCTCGTGGCCGCCGCCGTTGCCGGCCTTCTCCTTCTCCGGGAGGTCCGTGATCAACGTCTCCGTCGTCAGGACCATCGCGGCGATGGAGGCAGCGTTCTGGAGCGCGGACCGGGTGACCTTGGCCGCGTCGACGATGCCCTTCTCGAACATGTCGCCGTACTCGCCGGCCAGGGCGTCGTAGCCCTCGCCGAGCTTCATGCCGCGGACCGCATTGACCACGACCTCGCCGGACTGGCCGGCGTTGTCGGCGATCTGGCGCGCCGGGGCCTCGAGGGCCTTGCGGACGATGTCCACGCCAACCTGGGCGTCTCCATCGAGCTTGATCTTGTCGAGCGCCGGGATGGCCTGCAGGAGCGTGGTGCCACCGCCGGCGACGAGGCCCTCCTCGACGGCCGCACGGGTCGTCGAGAGCGCATCCTCGATGCGGTGCTTCTTCTCCTTGAGCTCGACCTCGGTGGCCGCGCCGACCTTGATGACGGCGACGCCGCCGGCCAGCTTGGCGAGGCGCTCCTGGAGCTTCTCGCGGTCGTAGTCCGAGGTGGTGTCCTCGATCTGCGCCTTGATCTGGGTCATGCGGGCCTTGATCTGCTCCGGGGAGCCCTCGCCGTCGACGATCGTCGTGTCGTCCTTGGTGGCGACGACGCGGCGGGCCTTGCCGAGATCCTCGAAGGTGACCGAGTCGAGCTTGCGGCCGATCTCCTCGGAGATCACGGTGCCGCCGGTGAGGGTCGCGATGTCGCGGAGCATCTCCTTGCGGCGATCACCGAAGCCCGGGGCCTTGACGGCCAGGACGGACACGGTGCCGCGGAGCTTGTTCACGACCAGCGTGGCCAGGGCCTCGCCGTCGATGTCCTCGGCGATGATCAGCATCGGCCGGCTCTGCTGGACAGCCTTCTCGAGGCCGGGCAGGAGGTCCGGAACGGCGCTGATCTTCTTGTCGGTGATCAGGATGACCGGGTTCTCGAGGACGGCCTCCATCCGGTCGGAGTTGGTCACGAAGTACGCCGAGAGGTAGCCCCGGTCGAACTGCATGCCCTCGGTGTATTCCTTCTCGAGGCCGAGGGACTGGCCCTCCTCCACGGTGATGACGCCGTCCTTGCCGACCTTGTCCATCACCTCGGCGATGATCTCGCCGACCTCGGGATCCGCCGCGGAGATCGCCGCGACGGCCGCGATCTGCTCGCGGGTCTCGACGGGGCGGGCGGTGCGCTTGATCTCGTCGACGATGGCCGCGACCGCGGTCTCGATGCCGCGCTTGACGACCATCGGGTTGGCGCCGGCGGTCACGACCCGCAGGCCCTCGGCAACCATCGCCTGGCCCAGGACCACCGCGGTGGTGGTGCCGTCGCCGGCGACGTCGTCGGTCTTGGTCGCGACCTCCTTGAGGAGCTGCGCGCCCATGTTCTCGAACGGGTCCTCGAGCTCGATGTCGCGAGCGATGGTGACGCCGTCGTTGGTGATGGTCGGGGCGCCGAACTTCTTGTCGAGCACGACGTTGCGGCCCTTGGGGCCGATCGTCACGCGGACCGCGTCGGCGAGGCGGTCGATGCCACGCTTGAGCGAACGACGAGCGGTCTCGTCAAAGATGAGCTGCTTGGCCAAGTCAGGATCCCTCCGGGATGGTGTTCAGGGTGGTGGGCGACGCCAGCGGGTGAGTCGCCGTTCGCGCTCCGAGCGCCGAGGCGACGCTCCCGCGAGCCATCGGCGCGAGGATCGTCAGTCCTCGACGATGGCGAGGATGTCCTTCTCGCTGACGATGAGGAGCTCCTCGGCGTCAACCTTGAACTCGGTCCCGGCGTACTTGGCGTACAGGACCTTCTGGCCGACCGAGACGTCCATCGCGCTGCGCGAGCCGTCATCGAGGACCTTGCCGGGGCCGACGGACAGGATCTCGCCCTCCTGGGGCTTCTCCTTCGCGGTATCCGGCAAGACGATCCCCGACTTCGTCATCTCCTCACGGGGCGTGGGCTTGATGACGACGCGATCGCCAAGCGGGCGAAGCTTCGTCGAAGAGGCATTGGCCAAGGTTCGTTTCCTCCTGTGGCGACCGGGCACGGCCGCCAATGGCCGGGTTGGCTGGCTCCGGAACGATCGGGCGCGATACCCGCCCACGACTGTCCGGTGATCCTCCTGGTGAGCGCCGCGCCGACGGCTGCGACGCGGGGCCGGGTGTCGCGGCGGACGGTTCTATGTCCGGTTGCCCGACACCCTGCAAGATCGCGTCTCGCTCGGGTTTGGCACTCTCACGTTGAGAGTGCCAACAAAGTACCGGAGGCTGCCGGGTGTTGTCAACCTGCGGGGCGAAGATCGGCCCTGGTGTCAGCGCGCCAGCGATCGCGGGAACGTGACGTCGTAGGCGGCCACGAGATCGTCGCCCAGGGACTCGACGGGAACGCCCCGCTGCTCCGCGACCCAGCGCGCGGTGATCACCACGTGCTCGGGGGCGTTCCGGCCGCGCGGCGCTCCTGGCGGCGACAGGAACGGCGAGTCCGTCTCCAGCAGCAGCCGCTCGGCAGGGACCATCGACGCGACCTCCGCCGATGCCTCCTCGCCGCGCCGGAACACCAGGCCGCCGAACGCGATCGCGAGGCCCATCGACAGCATCTCCTCGGCGTAGTCCACCGGTCCCGAGAAGCTGTGCACGACCGCGGGCGGACGATCGCCGAAGGCGTCGCGGGCGGCTGCGGCGTCGAACCCCGCCGCTCGCAGCTCCGCGACCAGCGCGTCCTGCGCGTCGCGCTCGCCGGCCCGGGACCGGCAGTGGAGGATCGCGGGCTTGCCCGTCGCGAGCGCCAGCGCGAGGTTCCGGCGCAGGTTCGCCAGCTGCGCCTCCCACGGCGAGAACATGCGGTCCGAGTCGAGCCCCGTCTCCCGATCGCGACGACCCGCTCGTCGCGCCCAGGCCTCGACCAGCCCAACCCGCCTCGTCGACCCTGGCGGCATCGTGGGTGGATCCCGACGCAGCATCGAGCCAGGCCGGCTGCCACCACCTCCAGCGCCCGCTCCGAGGAGCGGACGTTCCAGCCTGGGACCAGGAGCCGCTCGAGCCCGGCCGCACGTGCCGTCGAGCACGGGTCGAGGTCGTCGTCGAACCGGTCGGCGTTGACGTGGCCGTGGGAGTCGATCAGGCGCATCGGTCGTCGCCGGGCCGAGGCTCGTGGCGCGAAGCCGGTGGTCAGCCGGCGTCCCGGACGGGGACTGCCAGGCCAACCTCGGTGCCCTCGCTGTCACGAACGACCGCGAAGCGACCGAACCCGCCGCCGATGTCCGCGGCTGCTCGATCACGGTGCCGCCGTTGGCCTCCGCGGCCGCGCAGCCCTCCTCCAGCGAGTCCACCGTGATGTAGATGCGGAGCTGGCGAGCGATGGTCTCCCGCGCTTGCCGATGGCGCCACCGTGGCGCGCCTCGGTCTGGAACAGGAGTCGCCTCCATCCGGGCTGCTCGCCGAACTCCCAGCCGGCCACGGCGGCGTAGAACCGCTGGCCCGCTCCGGGTCATCCGCGGAGCTCGACGTGGGTGATCTCGCCCTGGGCATCGCAGCCTCCTTCGTGCATCGGGTCCGCAACCGTACGACGATCAGGTGGCGTCTGCCTCGACCGCCTCGATCTCGATCCGCGGGAACAGCGGCGTCGGCGTGTCCGTCACGCGTCCCTCGCCGGTCGCCGCGCCCCACGCGAGGAGCTCAAGCACGTCCGGGCCGCCGTTGCCGTCCGGGCCGTAGCTCCAGTCGTGGCCAAGCTGCTCGAGGATCCGCGGCGCCATGGATGGCATGAACGGCGCCACCGCCGTGCCCACCAGCCGGCACGTCTCGACGAGATCACCGAGCACGGCCCGCAACCGGGCTGCGGCCGCCTCGTCGCCGGCCTTGGCCTGCTTGTTGAGCGTCCACGGCTGCTCGGCATCGACCGTCTTGTTGGCGCCCCCGACGAACTCCCACAGCTCCGCGAGCGCATCGTGGAGCAGGTGGCCGTCCAGCTTCTCGCGGTACAGGCGGAGCGTGTCCGCCCAGCCCTCCGCGAGCGGCGAGTCCCCCGCCGGCCGCGGTGCCGGCCGCTCGCCGCCGAGGTAGCGGTTGACCATCGACACGGTGCGGTTGACGAGGTTGCCGAAGTCGTTGGCGAGGTCCGCGTTGTAGCGCCGGACGAACGAGTCCCAGGACACCTCGGTGTCCCGGTCGAAGGCGACCTCGCGCAGGGTCACGTAGCGCGCGCCATCCGCGCCGAACGCCGCCGACCACGTCGTGCGGGTCGAGGAAGTTGCCGCGGCTCTTGCTCATCCGCTCGCCGCGCCTGGACCAGGAGCCAGCCGTGGACCCAGACATGCGCGGGGGCGTCGATGCCGGCCGACCACAGCATGGCCGGCCAGTAGATGGTGTGGAACCGGGCGATGTCCTTGCCGATGACGTGCAGGTCGGCCGGCCACCAGCGCTGGAACGCGTCCAGGTCGTCCGGGAACCCGGCACCGGTGATGTAGTTGATCAGCGCGTCGTACCAGACGTAGATCGTGCCGGCCTCCGGGTCCCAGGACCCGTCCTCGCGCTGGGCGGTCTGCCCGTCCTCGCCGATCGGGAACGGGATGCCCCAGGTGGCGCCGGCGCGGCTGATCGAGAAGTCCTCCAGGCCCTGGCGGATGAAGCCCAGCATCTCGTTGCGCCGGTAGTCGGGCTGGACGAACTCGGGGTCGCGCCTCGAAGTAGTCGCAGCAGCCGCTGCTGGTAGTTGGACAGGCGGAAGAACCAGTTGCGCTCCGAGAGCCACTGGAGCGGGACGCCCGGGTGGTTGGGGCACTGCATCCCGGTCGCCGTCTCGTGGAGGTCCGACGGCGCCTTGAAGCCCTCGGACGGGCAGTACCAGCCCTCGTACGTGCCGAGGTAGATGTCGCCGTTGTCGTAGGCGCGGCGCACCATCTCCTGGGCCGAGCGGTAGTGGTCCGGGTCCGTGGTCCGGATGAACCGGTCGGGGCTGATCAGCAGCGCGTCCTCGGCCGCCTTGAACAGCGCCACCTTCTCGTCGACGAACTCGCGCGGGGTCTGGCCGAGCGCCTCGGCCGACTGGGCGATGTTGACGCTGTGCTCGTCGGTGCCGGTCAGGAACCGGGTCTCGTGGCCCTGCATCCGGTGCCAGCGGGCGATGACGTCGGCGCCGATGACCTCGTACACGCGTGTGGAGGCCGGGCGCGTTGTTCGCGTACGCGATCGCGGTCGTGAGGTAGTAGCGCGGGCGGTCGGACATGGCCCGGCGATGGTAGCAGCGCAGCGATCGGCGGCGGAAGGCGAAGCACGGGAAGGCCGGCACCGCGGCCGGACGACCGGTCCTCCGATTGGGCTTGTCGACCTGGAGTCCCAGTGGGACAGCGAAGCGCGCGGGCGGTGGCGAGGCGGGTGGGCGGTGGCGAGGCGGGTCGGCGGTGCCTACCGCCGGACCTGCCGCCGGCGAACCCTCCATCCTTGACGGTCCGTCACGGTTCTGGGCCTCAAGCGACCTCCCTGGGCGCGGAGACGGCGCCACGGCCCCGTTTCTCGCCCCAGCGTCAAGATCGGGCCGCGAACCACGGGGTCGCCTCCGCTTCGACCCCAAAACCCTGACCCACAGGCAGGGCCGGGTCGGGACGCCGTCAAGTCGGATTCGGAACTGGTCGCCGACGACGGGCCCGGCCCCGCGACCCGAGGCGCGGGCTGGTGCTAGTGCCGGAAGTGCCGCTTCCCAGTCACGAGCATCGCGGCGCCGGCGTCCTCGACCATCCGCAGGACCTCGGCGTCGCGCACCGAGCCGCCGGGCTGGACGATCGCGGTGACCCCGGCCTCGAGCAGCACGGCCGGCCCGTCGGCGAACGGGAAGAAGGCATCCGAGGCGGCCACCGCACCCGTGGCCCCGGCCTCGCCCTGGAACTGGCGAGCCTTGTCCACGGCGCCACGGCAGGCATCCACGCGGCTCACCTGGCCGGAGCCGAGACCCACGACCATGCCGTCGCGGACCAGGAGGATGGCGTTGGACACCACGCCGCGGCACAGGCGCCAGGCGAGATCGAGGTCCCGGCGCTCCTGCTCGGTGGGTTGCCGGGACGTGGTGCACACCCACTCGGCGGGGTCGTCCGGGAGGGTGTCCGGGGCCGTGACCAGGACGCTGCCTCCGGTCGTGCGGATCGAACCCAGGAAGTCCACGGCCGTGGCCGAAGGTCGCGATCCCGTGGGGTCGAGCGACGGGTCCACCACCAGCCGCAGGTTCGGCTTGGTGGCCAGGACCTCGCGGGCCCCCGCGTCGAATGCCGGGGCCACGACGACCTCGAGGAAGATCGAGACCAGCCGCTCCGCCAGCGCCTGGTCCACGGTGCCGGTGATCGAGACGACGCCCCCGTATGCCGACACGGGATCACCGGCCAGCGCCGCATCCCACGCCTCGAGCAGGGTCGGGCGCTCGGCGGCGCCGCACGGGTTGGTGTGCTTCATGACCACGACCGCCGGACCCCGCATCAGCCGCCCGAGCGCGGCGGCAGCCGAGGCGTCGAGCACGTTGTTGTACGAGAGCGGCTTGCCCTGGAGCGGCGGCTCGCCGGTCACGAATGGCCCCTCGCCGGCGCGCGGCTCGCGGTCGGTGCGCCGGTAGCGGGCGGCGGGCTGGTGGGGGTTCTCGCCGTAGCGCAGGGTCTCGACCTTGTCCATCGAGATCGTGAGCACCGGCGGGTAGGGATCCTCCGCCCCGGGCAGGCCGGGCTCCGCGGGCAGCTCGACGCCGGCGTCGTGCATCCGGCACGGCAGCTCCGCGGCGATCCGGGCATCGTAGGCCGCGGTGTGCCGGAACGCCTCGACCGCGAGAGCGGACCGCAGGCCGAGCGGGATGGCGCCGTCGTGCTCGTCGAGCGCCGCGAGGATCGACTCGTAGCGTGCCGGCGAGGTCACGATCGCCACGCTCGCATGGTTCTTGGCGGCGGCGCGGACCATCGATGGTCCGCCGATGTCGATCTCCTCCACGAGCTCGTCGAACGAGATCCCGGGCCTGCGGGCGGCGTCCGCGAACGGGTACAGGTTGACCACGACCAGGTCGAACGGGGCGATGCCGGCGGCGAGGAGCGCCTGCCGGTGGTCCGCGCGCCGGCGGTCCGCCAGGAGCCCACCGTGGACCCGCGGGTGGAGCGTCTTGACCCGCCCGTCGAGCATCTCCGGGAAGCCCGTGACCGCGGCGACGTCCGTGACCGGGAGGCCGGCCTCGCGCAGGGCCCGCGCCGTGCCGCCGGTCGACACCAGCTCCCAGCCACGCGCCACCAGGCCGCGGCCGAGCTCCGCCAACCCGGACTTGTCGGATACGGACAACAGCGCCCGGCGCGGCACCGGTGTCGAGGCGTCGGCGACCGCGGGGTCAAAGGTGGCGCGCCGGGCGCCGTCGGCCACGCTCAGCGCGCCGGCAAGCAGCGAGGCCACCGCCGCCGGGAGCAGCCGGTGCTCGACGGGGTGGATGCGGGCGAGCAGCGTCTCCTCGGTGTCGTCGGGCAGGACCGGCACTGCCTCCTGGGCCACGATCGGCCCGCCGTCGAGCGTCGCGTCCACCAGGAGCACGGTCACGCCGGTCACCGCCACGCCGGCGGCGAGAGCATCGCGAGCCCCGTGGAGTCCCGGGAACGACGGCAACAGCGACGGGTGCACGTTGAGGATCCGCCCGCCGAACCGGGAGAGCACCGCCGGGCCGACCAGGCGCAGGTACCCCGCCAGGACCACGACATCCGGCTCCACCGCCGCCAGCGTGTCCGCGAGCGGCGCATCATCGCCGCCGGGAAGGAGGATCGTGTCGATGCCCTGCTCGGCGGCCCACTCGAGCCCCGGGCATGGACGATCGGCGAACACGAGCACCACCTCGCCCCCGAGGACACCGCGCTCGGCCGCCGCGACCAGCGCGCGAAGGTTCGACCCGGTGCCAGACACCCCGACCGCGATCCGACCGCTCACTGCGCGAGTCCCTCCTCCACGTACCGCCCGCCGATCGCTGCGGCCTCGACGACCTCACCCACGACCCATGCCGGCACCCCACGGGCCAGTGCCAGCTCCACGGTCCGCGCCGCGGCCTCCGCGGGGACCACCAGCACCATGCCCAGACCCCCGTTGAATGTCGCGCGCAGCTCCGCCTCGCCGATGGACCCGAGACCCCCGAGCACGCGCATGACCGACGGCAGCGGCCACGTCGACGGATCGACCCGCGCCCCCAAACCCTCGGGCAGCGCCCGCGGCACGTTGCCCGGCAGCCCGCCGCCCGTGATGTGGGCCATCCCGCGCAGCTCGTGCCCGGCCCCCTCGAGGTCCGCCCGGATCGTGAGCAGGTCCCGCGCGTAGATGCGCGTCGGCGTCAGCAGCACGTCACCCAGGGTGGCGTCCACGAGCCCGGGCTCGGCGATGAGCTCGAACCCCGACAGCGAGCAGCCAAGGACGCGACAGGCGAGCCCGCCGTACGGCACGTCGAGGTCCAGCCGGTGGTCCCGGACGAGCGCCCTGACCAGCGAGTAGCCGTTCGCGTGGAGCCCGCTCGACGCCAGCCCCACGATCGCGTCGCCGGCGCGGGCCGCGGTCCCGTCGAGCAGGCGCGAGCGCTCCCCCACCCCGATGCAGAAGCCCGCGAGGTCGAACGCGTCGGGCTCCATGAGCCCGGGGTGCTCCGCGGTCTCGCCGCCGGTGAGCGCGGCGCCGGCCTGCCGGCAGCCATCGGCGATGCCGCTCACGAGGGCCGCCACCCGCTCGGGGACCAGCCGCCCGATCGCGATGTAGTCGAGGAACGCCAGCGGCTCCGCCCCGCTGCAGGCGACATCGTCCGCACACATGGCCACGAGGTCGATCCCGATCGTGTCCAGCCGGCCCAGCGCCTGTGCGATCGCGGTCTTGGTGCCCACGCCGTCCGTGGACGAGACGATCACGGGTTCCCGGTACCCGGCCGGGATCGCCACCGCGGACCCGAACCCGCCGAGCCCGCCGAGCACCTCCGGCCGTCGGGTGCCGGCCACGGACGCGCGCATCAGCTCCACCGCGCGCTCGCCCGCGCCCACGTCGACGCCGGACCGGGCGTAGGCCTGCCGGGTGTCGTTCATGACGCGGGCGCCACCATCTCGAGCATGAGCTTCCGCTCCGACGCGTCGTAGGGCACCGGCTCCGGGTAGTTGCCGTCGAAGCACGCGAAGCAGAACCGGTCGTATGGGAGGTCAAGCGCCGCGAGCACGCCCGGCACCGAGAGGTAGCCCAGCGAGTCCGCGCCGATGAACTCCCGGATCTCCTCCACCGACAGCCGGGCGGCGATCAGCTCGGTCTCGATCGCCGTGTCGATCCCGTAGAAGCAGGGGTGGTAGATCGGCGGGGCGCTGATCCGGACGTGGACCTCGGCCGCCCCGGCACGGCGCAGCAGCCCCACGATCTGCTTGGTCGTGGTGCCACGCACGATCGAATCGTCCACCACGATCAGCTTCTGGTCGCGGACGACCTCCCGCAGCGGGCTGAGCTTGACGTTGACGCCACGCTGGCGCATCGCCTGCGACGGCTGGATGAAGGTCCGCCCCGAGTAGCGGTTGCGGACCAGGCCTTCCCGGTACGGGATCCCGGAGGCCTCCGCGAACCCGGCCGCCGCGGGGGCGCCGGTGTCGGGGACGGGCATCACGAGGTCGGCTGCGACCGGATGCTCGGCGGCCAGCCGCATGCCCATGTGGCGGCGCGCCTCGTACAGGTTCACGCCCTCCATGTACGAGTCGGGGCGGGCAAAGTAGATGAGCTCGAACACGCACAGCGCGGGGGTTGCCGCCGCGTACCGGACGCTCACCGGGTCGCGGCCCGGCTCCAGGACCACGATCTCGCCGGGCTCCACGTCGCGCACGAACTCGGCGCCGATGATGTCGAGCGCGGTGGTCTCCGAGGCGAGGATCCAGCCGCCGGTGTCGTCGCCCCACAGCCCGGGCTCGGCGTCGCCGGGCAGCGACAGGCGGCCGAGGACCAGCGGCCGGAACCCATGGGGATCCCGGACGCCGATGACGCGCTTCGCGTCCAGGATGACGAGGCTGAACGCGCCGCGGACCCGGGGCAGCACGCGGCGCAGCGCATCGACGGTGTCATCGGCCGGCTCGTCCGCGAGGAGCGCCGTCAGCAGCTCCGTGTCCGTGCTGGCGGGCAGCCGGCCGCGCCCGCCCTGGAGCTGGTCCAGGAGCTCGCGGGTGTTGACGAGATTGCCGTTGTGCCCGATGGCGAGCGCCCGGCGGGGTCCCAGCCGGAGCGTGGGCTGGGCGTTCTCCCAGACCGTGGAGCCGGTCGTGGAGTACCGGCAGTGGGCAACCGCGAGGTCGCCGGCCAGCGACGGGATCCGGCGCTCGTCAAGAACCTGGCCCACCATCCCCAGGTCCTTGTAGATCATCAGGTGGGTGCCGTCGGAGACGCCGACGCCCGCGGACTCCTGCCCGCGGTGCTGGAGCGCGAACAGCGCGGTCGCCGCGACGGCCGCGGCCTCGTGGCCCCGGTTGGGCAGGACGACGCCGACGACGCCGCACATCAGCCGGCAACCTCCGCACCCGGCAGCGCGACGTCGGCAAGGTGGCTGGTCTCGCCATCACCCGCCCACCCGAGCGCCCGCGACAGGCCGTGCTCCCAGGCGTGGCGCAGGTCGGCGACCGGCACGTCGATGGCGTCCGCGATCCGGCTCCCCCGTTCCTCGGCCGCCCCGGTGGCCCCCTCGCCGGCGAGGTCGATCTGGAAGCGGTCGCCGCCCGTCGTGCCCAGCGAGGCGACCGGGAGGCGGTAGCTGACCGCCAGCTGCTCAAAGATGCCGGCATGCGCGGGCAGCACCTCGCACAGGATCCGCGACGGGCTCTCCCCGAACAAGGCCACCGCGGGCGAGTCCCCCACCGGCAGCCGCAGCCGCGCCCCGCGTCCGCCCCAGATGCACATCTCGGCCAGGGCCACGGCCAGCCCGCCGCCCGACACGTCCTGGCAGCTGGCCACGAGCCCGCGATCGATCGCCTCTCGGATGAACGCCTGGAGGGCCCGCTCGCGCTCGAGGTCGAGGGCCGGCGGGCGGTCCTCGAGCGAGGCGCCGGCGAGACGCTCGTACTCGGATCCGCCCAGGCCGGGAACTGGCTCGCCGACGAGCAGCAGCGCGGCACCGTCGGCGGTGAGGGCCGGCCCGGTCCGCTTGGCCACGTCGCTGAGCAGGCCCACGATCCCGATCTCGGGCGTCGGTGCGATCGACGATCCGGGAGCCTCGTTGTAGAGGGAGACGTTGCCGCCCGTGACCGGCAGGCCCAGGGCCCGGCAGGCATCGCCGAGGCCGCGGACGCCCTCCGCGAGCTGCCAGAAGGCTTCCGGGCGGGTCGGGTCGCCGTAGTTGAGGCAGTTGGTGACGCCCAGTGGCCGCGCGCCCGTGATGGACACGTTGCGGGCCGCCTCGGCGACCGACATGGCCGCCCCCAGCCAGGGGTCGAACTGGCCCACCGGGGCGTTGCCGTCGGTGGTCGCCACCAGCGCCTTCCTGGTGCCCTTGATCCGCAGCACGGCCGCGCCGCGCCCGGGAGCGGCCACCGTGTTCGACTGCACGTTGGAGTCGTACTGCTCGTAGACCGGCCGGCGGGAGCCCAGGTTCGCGGAGCCCAGCAGGGCCGTCAGCACGGCGGCCGGGTCCTGGCCACGGAGCCGCAGGCTGTCCACGGGCTCCGCGGGCGCGCCGGGAGCGGGCGCCGAGCGGCGACGGGCGGGTGGGCGCGACTCGCGGTCGAACACGATGGCCTCGCTGGCCAGGGCACGGGCCGGCATGCGGGCAAGCTCGATCGCGCCGGCCACGGGCCGTCCGTCGGCGTCGAGGGCCCCCGAGCCGTCGGGCGCCGTGAGGACGACGATGTCCGGCTGCTCGGTCACCCGCCCGATGATCGCGACCGGGAGATCCCACCGTTCGCAGACGGCCCGCACGGCCTCCCAGCGGGCCGGCTCGACGATGGCGACCATCCGCTCCTGGGACTCGCTGATCATGACCTCGAACGGCTCCAGCCCGGGCTCGCGGCGCGGGATCGCGTCCAGGTCCACCAGGATCCCGGTCCCGCCGCGGTCCGCGGTCTCGCCGGTGGCGCAGGTGATGCCCGCCGCGCCGAGGTCCTGGATGCTGACCACGAGCGCCTTCGCGATCAGCTCCAGGCGTGGCCTCGATCAGGAGCTTCTCCGCGAACGGGTCGCCGACCTGGACGCTCGGGGCGCTTGGACGGGTCGCTGTCGCCGAACGTCGCGCTCGCGAGCACCGATGCCCCGCCGATGCCGTCCCGGCCGGTGGCGCTCCCGTAGAGGACCACGAGGTTGCCCGGGCCGTCGGCGCGAGGCGTGGGTGAGCATCCCGTCCTCGAGCAGCCCGATGGCCATCACGTTGACCAGCGGGTTGCCCTGGTACGAGGGGTCGAACACGAGCTCGCCGCCGACGGTCGGCACGCCGACGCAGTTGCCGTAGCCGCCCACCCCGCGCACCACGCCGTCGACCAGGTGCCGTGTCCGCGGGTCGGACGGGTCACCGAAGCGGAGCGCGTCGAGGACCGCGATCGGGCGCGCGCCCATGGCGAAGATGTCGCGCAGGATGCCGCCGACGCCGGTCGCCGCGCCCTGGTACGGCTCCACGGCCGAGGGGTGGTTGTGGCTCTCGATCTTGAACGCGACCGCGAGCCCGTCGCCGATCGCGATGACGCCGGCCTGCTCGCCGATGCCCGCGACGACGTCCTCGCCCTTGGTGGGCAGGGTCCGGAGCAGCGGTCGGGAGCTCTTGTACGAGCAGTGCTCGCTCCACATCACGCGAGAACATCGCGAGCTCGAGGTCGTTGGGCTCGCGGCCGTCGAGCTTCTCGCGGATCGCCTCGAGCTCCACGTCGGTGAGCCCGAGCGACCCGGTGCAGCGGGGCGGCGCCGGCGGTCATGCCGCGCCTCCGACGGTCGCGGGCACCGGTCGCGTGCCGGTGATCCGGCCCGTGCTCGCCCACTCCTCGGCGCTGACCACCAGCGAGCGGATGATCCCCAGGCCGTCGTCGGAGCCGAGGATCGCCTCGACCGCGCGTCTCGGGATGGGGCATCAACCCGGCGACGTTGCCGGCCGCGTTCCGAACCCCGGCGATGCCGCGCAGCGAGCCGTTCGGGTTGCCGGCGTCGTCGGGGCCGGCCACCGAGCCGTCGGGGTTGGCATACCGCCACAGCACCCCGCCGTCGGCCTCGAGGGCATCGAGCGTCGGCTCGTCGGCGTAGTAGCAGCCCTCGCCGTGGGCGACCGGCATCCGCAGCGGGCGGCGCTCCCCGATCTCGCGGGTGAACGGCGAGTCGAGATGCTCGGGCATGAGCGTCACCTGGCGGCACACGAACCGCAGGCCGCGGTTGCGCATCAGCGACGCCGGGCACCAGGTGCGCCTCCGCGAGGACCTGGAAGCCGTTGCAGATCCCGAGGACGGGCCCGCCGCGCGCGGCGAACTCGGCCACGGCCCGCATCACGGGCGAGAAGCGAGCGATGACGCCGGCGCGCAGGTAGTCCCCGTAGGCGAAGCCGCCCGGGATCAGGATGCCGGCGACGCCCGCCAGGTCGACGGATTCGTGCCACAGGATCCGCGGCTCGGCGCCCGCCACCGTCAGGGCGTTGACCGCGTCGATGTCGCGGTTCGAGCCCGGGAACAGGACGATGCCGACGCGAGCCGTCACCCGCCGGACCCCGCCATCGCGGGCGCGGCACCCTCGCCCAGGGTCTCACGCCGTACTGCTCCATCAGCGGGTTGGACAGGAGCTCGCCGGCGAGACGGTCCACGATCGCGCGCGCGGCGGCCTCGTCGGCAGCGGTCACGGACAGCTCGACGCGGCGGCCCACGCGGACGCCGGACACGCCGGCGATCCCGAGGTGCGGGAGGCTGCGCTCCACGGCCTTGCCCTGGGGATCCAGGATCCCCGGCTTGGGGGTGACGTTGACCGCGAAACGCCAGGTGCGGTTGTGCTCGCTCATCGGGCGATGACATCCTCCGACAGGTAGCGGGCGAAGCTCGCCCCGGTGATCCGCTCAAAGGCCTCGACGTAGCGAGCGCGGGTGCCCGCGACCACGTCGTCCGGGAGGTCCGGCCCCGGCGCCGTCTTGCCCCACGGCTGCTGCTCCAGCCAGTCGCGGACGAACTGCTTGTCGTGGCTCGCCTGGGCGCGCCCCGGCTCCCAGGCCGCCGACTCCCAGAAGCGGGACGAATCCGGGGTGAGGATCTCGTCGACCAGGATCACCTCGCCCGAGGGCAGGACGCCGAACTCGAACTTGGTGTCGGCGAGGGTGATCCCGGCCCGCTCGCAGACGGCCGCCCCGTGCGCGTACAGCGCGAGGCTGGCGTCACGGACGCGTGCGGCCCGGTCGGGACCCACGAGCGCCACCACGTCCGCGAAGGAGATGTTCTCGTCGTGCTGGCCCGACGGCGCCTTGAACGCCGGGGTGAACACCGGCTCCGGGAGCCGGTCCGACTCGCGCAGCCCCGATGGCATGGCGATCCCGCACACGGAGCCGGTTGCCCGGTAGTCCTTCCAGCCGGAGCCGCTCAGGTATCCGCGCACCACGCACTCGACCGGGAGCACCTCGGCCAGCCGGCCCAGCATCATCCGTCCGCGGAGCTCGTCGAGGAGCGCGGGCTCGCCCCGGGTCACCTCCATGGGCACATCGGCCGGGTCTGTTGAGAGGAGGTGGTTGGGAACGATCGAGGCCGTCTCGGCGAACCAGAAGCGCGACAGGCCGGTGAGCACGCGGCCCTTGTCCGGGATGGCGGTGGGCAGCACCACGTCGAACGCCGACAGCCGGTCCGAGGCGACCAGCAGCAGCCGGTCCTCCCCCACCCGGTACAGGTCGCGGACCTTGCCGGACCGGACGAACGCGTCAGACGACAGCATCGGATCCCTCCCCTGGCGGCCTCGTGGCCACCGGCGTGCGCCTCTCGATCGCGGCCTCGAGCCCGTCGAGCCGGGCGATGATCTCGGGGACGTGGCGCAGGACCGCCTCGTCGTCGAAGCAGGCGTCGAGATCGGCGAGGGGCAGCTTTGCCGCGACCGTGGGATCGGTGGCCAGCAGGCCCTTGAGCGGCACCCGTTCGTCCGCGGCCCGGAGGGCGTTGCGCTGGACGATCGCGTACGCGTCCTCTCGCGACAGGCCGGCCGTCTCGACCAGCGCGAGCAGCACCCGGGACGAGGCGTGGAGGCCATGACCGCGCTCGATGTTCTCGCGCATCCGCTCCGGCCGGACCACCAGCCCCCCGACCAGGCCGACCGACTTCGCGAGCATGTAGTCGAGCAGGATCGTCGCGTCGGGCAGGATGACCCGCTCCGCGGAGCTGTGGCTGATGTCGCGCTCGTGCCACAGCGGCTGGTTCTCGAACGCGGTCCCCGCGTAGCCGCGGAGCAGACGGGCAAGACCCGCGATCCGCTCCGACAGGATCGGGTTGCGCTTGTGGGGCATCGCGGACGAGCCCTTCTGGCCGCGCTTGAACGGCTCCATGACCTCCGCGATCTCGGTGTGCTGGAGGTTGCGGACCTCGGTCGCGAGGCGCTCCAGGCTGCCGCCGAGGATCGCGATGGCGGCCAGGAAGGCGGCGTGCCGATCGCGCTGGACGATCTGGGTGCTGACGGGATCGGCGCGCAGCCCGAGATCCGCGAGGACCTCGGCCTCGAGATCCGGACCCAGGTGGCTGTACGTCCCCACCGGGCCGCTGATCTTGCCGGTGGCGATCTCCGACGTCGCGGCTGCCAGCCGTTCCCGGCCGCGAGCCACCTCGAACGCCCAGCCGGCGCACTTGAGGCCGAACGTCGTGGGCTCCGCGTGGACGCTGTGGGTGCGACCCATCATCACCGTCCGCGCCTCTGCCCGGGCACGGGCGATGAGCGCGGCCGTCAGCCGGTCCGCGCCGGCGAGCAGCCGCTCGCCGGCGGCGCGGAGCTGGAGGGCGAGGGCGGTGTCGACCACGTCGCTGCTGGTGAGCCCGAGGTGGAGGAACCGTCCCTCGGGGCCGACGGTCTCCGCGACCTGGCTCACGAAGGCGATCACGTCGTGATCCGTGGTTCGCTCGATCTCGGCGATGCGTTCCACGTCCACGCGCGCGCGCGCCTCGATCCCCTCGAGCGCGGTCGCCGGGACGAGGCCGCGGCTGACCTGGGCCCGGCAGACGGCGATCTCGACCTCGAGCATGCCGCTCGAACCGGGCCTCGTCGGACCACAGGGCGCCCATCTCGGGAAGGGTGTAGCGCCGGATCATCGTGCGGCTCCCGCGGCGGCGACGGCGGCCCCGGCCGGCAGGTCGCGGGCGATGTCACGACGGCGCTGCATGCCGTCCCAGCGCACGGCGTCGGCGGCGCGCTCGGCCGCTGCCCGTGCCGCCGGCAGATCGACGCCCAGGGCCGTCAGCGCGAGCACGCGGCCGCCGTTGGTCCCAAAGCCGCCCTCGGGACGTTGCCGCGCAGCCGTGCCCGCGTGGAACACGAGCGCCCCGGCGGCCACGGCGTCCTCGATGCCCTCGATCGGATCGCCACGGCGCGGGTCGCCCGGATAGCCGTGCGCGGCGAGGACGACCGTCACGGCGGCCTCCGGGCGGACCGGGAGCCGCGATCGGCGCGTCGGCGGGCAGGGCGCCCGCCGCCGCGGCTGCCAGGAGCGGCGCGAGATCGGCGTCGAGGCGCGGCAGGATCGCCTGGGCCTCGGGATCGCCGAGCCGGACGTTGGTCTCGAGGAGCACGGGGCCGGTCGGGGTCAGCATCAGGCCCGCGTACAGGAAGCCCCGGAACGGCGTGCCCCGACGCGCCAGCTCGGCGAGGATCGGCAGGTGGACGGTCCGGAGCAACCCGTCCACCGCGCCGTCGTCGAGATCGGGCAGCGGCGAGTAGGCGCCCATCCCGCCCGTGTTGGGACCGGCGTCCCCGTCGCACAGGCGCTTGTGGTCGCGCGCCGCCGGGAGCGCGATCGCGCGGGTGCCGTCGCAGATCGCGATCACGCTGGCCTCGCGCCCCTCGAGCCGCTCCTCGATCACGAGCGCCGGCGCGCCTGGCTCCCGGCCCACGAGGAACGACGGCATCGAGCTCCAGCGCCTGTGCGGTCGAGTCGGTGACGATGACGCCCTTGCCCGCCGCGAGGCCGTCCGCCTTGAGCACGGCCAGCGCTCCGTCCGCGGCGAGCTCCGCGATGAACGCGGCCGCCTCAGCCTGCTGCCCGCCACCGAGCGCCCGCGACCGGGCCATCCGCACGCCCGCGGCCTCCGCCACGTCGTGGCAGAACGCCTTGCGACGTCTCCATCCGGGCGGCGGCTCGCACCGGGCCGAAGACCGGCGATCCCGGCCGCGACGAGCGCGTCCGCCACGCCGACGCCCAGCGGCGCCTCGGGCCCCACGACCACGAGGTCCACGGCCTCGGTCCGTGCGAGGGCCACGACCGCGGGCGGGTCGAGCGGGTCGACGGGCACGCACCGGACGCCCGGCTGCCGGCCGATCCCCGCGCTGCCGGGTGCCGCCACGACCTCCCGGACGCCCGCCTCGCGCGCGAGCTTCCACGCGAGGGCGTGCTCGCGGCCGCCGCCACCGAGGACGAGGATGCGGGCCGGGACGGGGAGGGTCACGCTGCGTCCTTCGATCGTCAGGCCGGCAGGGTTGGCCGGTGCCGCATCGGGCGCCAGGCACGTTCGATGGTCTGGGTTCGTTCGGGTCCGACCGAGACGAACACGATCGGCACCCCCGCGTGGTCCTCGAGCGCCGTCACGTAGCGGCGAGCCGCCTCGGGCAGGCCGGCCAGCGACCGGATGTCGTGGATCGGCTCCTCCCAGCCCTCGAAGTCCTCGTAGATCGGCACCGCGCGCGAGAGCGCCGAGCCCGACGAAGGCCACGTCTCCACCCGCTGGCCGTCGATCGTCATAGGCCACGCACAGCTTGATCGTCTCGATCCCCGACAGGATGTCGAGCTTGTTGAGCACGATCGCGGAGTTCGAGTTGACCGCGACCGCGTAGCGCAGCGGGACGGTGTCGAACCAGCCCACCCGGCGGGGCCGTCCGGTGACGGTGCCGAACTCGCGGCCCCGGTCCGCGATCCCGCGGCCAACCTCGTCGACCAGCTCCGTGGGGAACGGGCCGGACCCGACGCGGGTCGCGTAGGCCTTCATCACCCCAATGATCTCGTCGACCTGGAGCGGCCCGATGCCGCCGCCGGTGCAGGCACCGCCGGCCACGGGGTTGGAGCTGGTGACGAACGGGTAGCTGCCGTGATCGAGGTCCAGCAGCGTGCCCTGGGCACCCTCGAGCAGCACGTGGTCGCCACGCCGCGAGCGCGTCCTGGACAAGCCACGTGGAGTCGTCGAGATGGGGGCGCAGGCGCTCGCCCCAGGCCAGGCCCTGCTGGACCAGCGGCTCGACCTCGAACGTGTCCACGCCCATGTTCGCGAGCAGCAGGTTCTTGTCGACGAGGGCGCGGGTGATCCGCTCGCGGAGCACGGGCTCGTCGCACAGGTCCTCCATCCGGAGGCCGAGTCGCCAGGCGCGGTCGCCGTAGGTTGGCCCGATGCCGCGTCCGGTGGTGCCCACCTTGGCGCCGGCGAGGCGGCTCTCGTTGCCTTTGTCGAGCGCGACGTGGTACGGCATGATCACGTGCGCGCTGCGGCTGACGCGAACCTTGGACACGTCGACGCCCTTGGCGGCCAGCATGTCCAGCTCACGGATCAGGGTCGCCGGGTTGACCACGACCCCGTTGCCGATGACCGACGTGATGTGCGGGTAGAGCACGCCCGACGGGCACAGCTGGAGCTTGACCGTCTCGTCTCCGACCACGACCGTGTGGCCCGCGTTGTCGCCTCCCTGGTAGCGGACCACCATCGCGGTCTGCTCGGCAAGGAAGTCGGTCGTCTTCCCCTTGCCCTCATCGCCCCACTGGAGGCCGACGATCACGGTCGCGGGCATCGCACATCTCCGGAAACAAACCGACCCCGGCATCTGCCGGGGTCACAGGTAGACATCTCCCGCGAGTGCCCGCCGCGGGACCGGCGGGCCGGGGTCTCGAAGGTGGGAGGCCGCCTCACGGGACGGACACCACGCCTTCCTCGAGCAACGGCGTTCTCCTCCATCGCGGGGCCGGCTGGGACCGGCCTCGAGGACCGGCCGAGTATACGCGACGGTCCCCCGCCCCGGGGCCCAAATCCGGGTTGCGGATCGGGTACGGTGGGGCAACGAGGGCGGTTTCGCCCGCAGAACCGCTACCCGGCCTGCCCGGCCGCGGGGGCGGCAGCTGGCGCCTGCATCCCGATGCTGCGCAGGGACGGCACGAACAGGACGCTGCCCAGGATCACGGCGCTGTTGAGGATCGCGGCGATCACGAGCGTCTCGCCCGTCCCGATGACCGCCGCGATCGGGCCGATCACCGCGTACCCGATCGGATTGAGCGCCACCGAGCCCAGCCAGTCGAAGGAGCTGATCCGCGACAGCAGGTGACCGGGCACGTTGAGCTGGAGCGCGGTGATCCAGAGCATGTTCCCGAGCGCAAAGCCCAAGCCGACGGCGAAGCTGACGGCCGCGATCGCGAACAGCGGGAGCGGGACGGCCAGCGCCACCAGCAGCAGACCCGCGGGCAGCACCAGGAGCTGGCAGACGACGAGCGGCCGCTTGACCCGCACACGCAGCGCGAACATGCCCCCGACCACCGCCCCGGCCAATTCGATGGCGAGGATCGTGCCCCAGGCCGCGGCCCCACCCAGGGCCTCCTTCGCGACCAGCGGCCCGAGCACGAGCAGGGCGGGAAAGTACGTGAGCTGGAACAGCCCGAACGCGCCGATCACCGCCACCGCCCAGCGGCGGGCGACGAACTCCCGCCAGCCCTCACGGAGGTCACTGACGATCGACAGGGACGCGACCCGCGCCGTGGGCGCCAGGCGCATCGAGGCCGTGAACACGGCGGACGCGAAGAAGGTCAGGGCGTCGATGGCGATCGCGAGGGCGGGGCCACCGGCTGCCACGACCAGCGCCCCGGTGGCGGGACCCGCGATCGACGTCACGCTGTATGAGAGCTGGACGACCGCGTTCGCCTCCTGGAGACGCGCGTCGCTCACGGCCTCCCGGATCAGGCCGATGGTCGCCGGTCGCGAGAACGCGGCGGCGACGCCGAACACGGTCTGCAGGATGGCGACGTTCCACACGTCGGCCAGGCCGGAGACGAGCAGCAGCGCGGTGACGACCTGCGCTCCCCCCTTTACGAGGTCGCTGCCGACGAGGATCGTCCGTCGCGGAAGGCGGTCGGCGAACACCCCGCCGAGCAGCACGAAGATGACCATCGGCAGCTCTCGAGCGAGCAGCACGATCCCCAGGTCGATGGCCCCGCCGAACCCCAGCACCGCGAACGCGAGCGCCACCGTCGCCATGCCCGAGCCGAGGCCGCTGACGGTGACGGCGACCAGGTACCGGGCGACGCTCAGCTCACGAAGGACGGCCAGCGAGGCAGGGAGTCGCACGCTCCGAGTCTACGGGGAGTTGAGCCCCCGTTGAGCGCTGCGTAAGCGTCCGCCAAGCGGCGGCCGCTAGGGTTCGGTTCCCGTCGAACCAGCCGGCCCCGCCGACCCGTCGGCCCGCCCGGAGCCCCGAATCGCTGGGGCCGGCACCCCCCCCGCCCGCCGGACGTCGATGCCCGCCGCACGCAGGATCGGCCGCAGACCAGCGCGCCCCCGAAGGGCACGTGCGGACCGATCGGAAGGAGACACGCAGCGCGATGAACAGGGTCCTCCTCACCGGTCGCCTCACGCGCGACCCAGAGCTCCGCACCACCGCCGGCGGCAAGGCGGTGGCCCAGTTCTCCATCGCCTCCCACGAGTTCGTGGCCGGGAAGGAGAAACCGGAGTTCCACAACATCGTGACCTGGGATCGCCTCGCCGAGACGTGCGGGCGCTACCTGGGCAAGGGCCAGCAGGTCGCCGTCGAGGGCCGCCTCCAGACCCGTACCTGGGACGACGAGGCCGGCAAGCGCCACTGGAAGACGGAGATCGTGGCTTCCGGCGTCGAGATGCTCTCGGGGCGGGGCCGCAAGGACTACCGGGCCGAGACGGCGGCGCAGGCGCTCGAGGCGCAGGCGGAGGCCGCCGGTGTCGCACCCGACGCCACGGAGCCGATGGCCGACGACAGCGGGTTCTCCGTCGCCGCCGGCGACGACGAGGACGGGGAGGAGGACGAGCTCCTCGAGGAGGCCGTCGCGGAGAGCGTCGCGGCCTGACCCCCCCTTCCCCCCGGCGGTGGCGCGGTCTCCCCCTGCGTCGCCGCCGGTCACCCGTCAGAGCGGCGGGATCGGCAGCCGGAGCTCGAAGAAGGAGACGGCGATGATCACGTAGACGAGCACGAGGAGCGCACCCTCGAGCCAGTTGGATTCCCCGTCGAGGGCCACGAGCGCGCTGATCCCCACCGCGGCCGCCACGCCAGCGATCTCGAGCGGCTGGAAGACGAGGTCCATCGGCTGCCCGACCACCACGCCCAGCAGCACCAGCACCGGCGCCACGAACAGCGCGACCTGGAGGGACGAGCCGAAGCTGACCGCGAGCGCGAACTCCATCTTGTTCTTGACCGCGAGCTGCACCGCGACCAGGTGCTCGGCGAGGTTCCCGATGGTCGGAATGAGGATCACCCCCACGAACAGCTCAGACAGCCCGAACTGCTCGATGAACGGCTCGATCGACCCGACCAGGATCTCGGACAGCAGGGCGAGGATGGCCGCGGTGACCAGGAGCACGACGGTGGCGGTGCGCATCGTCCATGCCGGCCCTCCATGACCCTCGCTGGCCTCGTGCCCGCCGAGCGTGCGATCGGGGTTGGTGAACTGCCACACGAGCGACAGGCCGTAGCCCACGATCAGCACGAGGGCCACCAGCACGGACTCCTCGACCCGCACGCCCTCCGACTCGAGGCCGCTGGCCGCGAACACGCCGGGGATGAACAGCCCGACGGCCGCGAGGACCAGCAGCGCCGCGTTCGACCCCGCGATCTTGGGGCTGAACGACTGGAGTCCGTTCCGGAGCCCGCCGGCGAGCATCGCGGCACCCAGCACGAGCAGCAGGTTGCCGATGATCGAGCCCGTGATCGAGGCCTTGACGACATCGATCAGCCCGGCCTGCAGCGCGAAGAAGGCGATGATCAGCTCCGCGATGTTGCCGAACGTCGCGTTGAGGATTCCGCCCACCTGCGGTCCGGTCAGGGCGCCCAGCCGCTCCGTGCACAGCCCGATGACCCACGCGAGGCCCAGGATGGCGACGGCCGAGACGACGAAGACCACGGCGCCCTGGACGTGGAGCACGAGGTCGAGCCCGGCGGCCACCACGGCCAGGAAGAAGGTCGCCACGAGCGCCATCCTCGCCGCCGGTGACAGGGCACCGAGGACCGGGATCGACGAGCGGGAAGCGGCGGCGTCCGACATGACCGCCATCCTATCGGGCGACGAGCGCCCGGGGCGGCGATCAGCGCCCCGGCGTGGGTCCCCCGGGCGGCACCGCTGAGACCCGCTCCGCGAACGGCATCGGCTTCCCGTCGGCTCCCCGGTCCCAGGAGGCGACCTGGAGGAGCGTCGCCACGGCCACCTGCTGCAGGCGTGCCTGTGCGGCCGGCGTGTCATCCGCGGCCAGGAACCCGACGCGGAGCCCGTGGACCGTCCCCCCGACCAGCATCACGGCGGGCGAGGCGTGGACGAGGCTCGCGCCCGACTCGTGGATCGCCGTCTCGATCCCCGCTGCCCGCGTCGAGCGACGTGGCGGCGCCCCGACGCGGGCATCGAGCGTGGCGTCCACGTCCGCGACCACACCGTGGAGCAGGCGGGCGGCCGACCCGCGAACGGCGGCGACCGCCGCGAGCGTGACCTCGATGTCCGGGACGGCCGGGAACCCCTCGCGGGCATAGCCGTGGCTCGCGGCATCCGCGCGGAAGGCGCCCTCGGCCACGAGGATCCCGTCACCGGGCTCGAGCGGCTCCCGCGTCGCCCCCAGCCCAATCAGCGTCCGCGCGCCAAGGACCGCGAGCTCCTCCACCGCGATCGCCGTGCTCGCGGAGCCCGTTCCGGTCGAGCAGACGGTGAGCCGGGTGTCGTCGACCCGGCCCGTCCACAGCTGGAACGCGTAGTGGTCGGCGACGAGCCGCGCGTCAGCCCATGTCGCGGCGATCGCGCCGGCCTCCTCGCGTGACGGCGTGAGCACCACGTACGGCGCGATGTCGTCCGGGCCGGCGTCGCCGCCAAACCCCCGGTGGACGAACTCCCGTTCCGTCATCGGCCACTCCCTCGCCCGGGCTGCCAGGTCGTGCGGCCGCCAACGTCCCACGCGGCGAGGATGCGCACCGCGCGCAGCGCGACCTCGATCGCCCGCGGCTCGCCGATGGGGTTGTAGCGCCCGGTCGAGCGGTCGTCCACGACGACGTTCATCCGCCCCGCCCGCCAGCCGCGGAGCCGGGCCACGGTGAACAGGGTCGCCGTCTCGGTGTCCCAGTCGAGGACGCCCACCGCGCGCAGCTCGTCCTCGATGCCCGCCATCGACGCCGAGACGAACCCCCCGAACCCCGGGATCCCCTCGCCGGCGTAGAACGACGAGGACGTCCCCCCGACGCCCACGTGCACCGGGGCCCTCTCTGCCTGCGCGGCCGCGACGAGCGCCGCGGTCACCCAGGTGTCCGCCACCGCCGGATAGGCGGGGTCGATGAACACGTCGCTGGTCCCGTCCATCCGCACGGCCCCGCTCGCGACCACCAGGTCCCCGGTCCCGATCCGCTCCTGCAGCGCGCCCGTGACCCCGACCCGGATGAACGTCGTGGCGCCGCGGCTGCCCAGGGCATCGACCACCAGGCTCACGCCATGCCCCCCGATGCCCGTCGAGCAGGCCGCGACCGGGATCCCGTCGAGGGTCCCGGCGACGAGCAGGAAGTCCCGCTCGCGCGCGAGCGTGCGCGTGCCTGCGAGGCACTCCCCGAACCGCCCGACGCGGTGCTCGCTGCCGGGCACCAGCACGTACGCGGGCAACGGGCCATCGAGGCCCGCGAACAGGCCGCCCCGCACGCGGCGGGCGTGGGACGTCGGCCCGGCGGGGGTGGACCCGTCGGCCAGCAGGGCGTCGACATCGGCGGCGGCGAACGTGCCGCCCTGCGACCCCGGCGTCCGGCACGCGAGCGCACCGGCCGCGGCGCCCCGTCTGGCAGCCGTGAGCACCGGCTCTCCGCGGGCGAGGCCGAGGAGCATCGCCGCGACGTACGCGTCGCCCGCCGCAAGCGTGTCCACGACATCGACCGGGATGGCTGCCACGCGGGCCTGTCCGTCGGGGGTCGCCACGAGCGAGCCATCAGCCCCGCACTTGAGGACGACGACCCCCGGCCCGAGCGCGAGCAGCGCGTCGACGGCTGCTGCGTCCTGGGTCTCGCCGGTCAGCGCCGTCGCCTCGGCACGGTTGGCGAACGCGATGTCGGCACGTGCGAACAGCGAGCGCAGGTAGCCGGGATCCGCGAGGCTCGATGGGACTGCGGCGTCCACGGAGACGAGACAGCCCGCCGCCCGCGCCAGCCGCACGGCCTCGTCCACCACACGCTGGCTGCCCGCGGAGTGATGCGCGTAGCCGTCCACGTGGAACCAGGTCGCCTCCGCGAACGGGACCCCCGGTCCCAGGTCGGTATCGGAGAAGCGGAGCGCCGGGTCCAGCTGCTCCAGCGCGACCCAGTCACCGGCGGGGTCGCTGAGGAGCACGAGGAGATCGGCGTCGCGACCCGGACGGACGGCCACGGCACCGGTGTCCACGCCCGCGTCGGCGAGATGAGCCAGGGCGGCCCGCGAGCGCGGCCCGTCCCCCGTGATGGCGAGGATGGCGGACCGGCCGCCCAGGCGCGCCGCGTAGGCCGCGACGTTCGCCGCGCCACCGCCGGTGCTCGACGCGAGGGAGCGGATGGGGATGGAGCCCTGCCCGCCGGCCGCCGGATGCCGCTCGACGTGGATGACCTGCTCGGCAAGAAAGCTGCCCATCGCGAGGATGTCGAGGCGCCGCGGCTCCCTGCCATCCGGGAGGCTCCAGGCCACGCCGGTCATTCGGGCGGCGGGGGCGGCGTGGCTCCCGCAACGTACAGGGACCGCCGCGCGAGACCTGTCTCCCGCGCGACCCGGCGGGCCGCCTCACCCCGGGCCACGCCCTCGCCGACAAGGACGTCGACCCGCGCCCGGGCGGCCGCGAGCGCGTCCTCGCGAGCGTCCATCTCCCCCTCGAGGCTCCCGCGGCCGCGCCCCCAGCCGACGACGAGGACCACCTCGCCCCTGGCGGGGATCGTGCCATCCTGCGCCGCGCGCACCAGCTCGCCGAGCGAGCCACGCAGGATCTGCTCGTGGAGCTTGGTGAGCTCTCGGCAGACGGCGCCCGGACGGTCATCGCCGCAGGCCGCGGCCAAATCGACGAGCGTGGCCGCGACCCTGTTGGGCCCCTCGAACAGCACGCAGCCCCGCGTGTCCCCGGCGATGGCCGCCAGGCGCTCGTGGCGCTCCCGGCCACTGCGCGGCAGGAACCCCTCGAACGACCAGCGTGGCCCCGCGATCCCCGCCGCCGCGACCGCCGCGAGCACGGACGATGCCCCCGGCACGGCCATCACCCGCCCGCCGGCCGCCGCCCACGCCGCGACCAGCCCCTCGCCGGGATCCGAGATGGCCGGGGTGCCAGCATCGGTGACGAGCGCGAGGTCCGCGCCGGACGCGAGATGGGCGAGCAGCTCGTCCTCCCGCCCGGGAGCGCTCTGTGCGTGGTAGCTCGTGGTGGGGGTCGTGATCTGGTAGCGGTCGAGGAGCCGGCGGGTGACCCGTGTGTCCTCGGCGGCGATGAGGGGTACGGCGCGCAGCACGTCGAGCGCCCGGTGGGTGACGTCCCCGAGGTTCCCGATCGGCGTGGCGACGATGAACAGCGTCCCGCCGGCCCCGCCCGGCTGGTCGGCTCGGCCGGTGCTGACCGCGCTCACTCGCGGAACGCCGAGCCGGGCCGACGGCGCGGGTACAGGTAGTCGACGCCGGCCGTGCGCGGACCGAGCTTCGCGATGGGCGGCACCTGGCGCTTGAACTCGGACGTGGCGACCATCCGGTCGACGCGCTCCACCATTGCCCGGTCGAACCCGAGCGCGACCACCTCGTCGATCGAGCGTCGCTTGTCGATCCGCCAGAACAGCAGGCGATCGAGCTCCGGGTATGAGAAGCCGGCCTCGCTCTCGTCCGTCTGGCCCGGCCACAGGTCCGCGGATGGCGCCTTGCGGATGATGGCCTCCGGCACCCCGATGGCCGCCGAGAGCTGCCTGACCTGGCTCTTGTACAGGTCGCCGATGGGGTTGAACGCGCACGCGGAATCGCCGAACAGGGTCGTATAGCCGATCAGCGACTCGGTCTTGTTGCCCGTCCCGACAACCAGCCCACGCCACGTCACGGACCGGTCGTACAGCACGGCCATCCGCATCCGTGCCATGAAATTGCCCCGGCGCAGCGGCGCCGCGTCCAGCGCCCCGGTTCCGCCCTCGCCCGCGGACGCGTCGCGCCCGAAGTAGCCGTCCACCATCCCGGTGATCTCGACCACCTCCCCCGCGCAGCCGAGGTCCGCCACGACCGCCTCCGCGTCCCCGCGCGAGGCAGGCGACGAGGTCCGGTAGGGCATCATCACGCACAGCACCCGGTCCGCTCCGATCGCCTCGGCGGTCAGGTACGCGACCAGCGCCGAATCGATCCCGCCCGACAGCCCCAGGACGGCGTTGTTGAACCCGGCCTGCCGCAGCTGGCCGCGGATGAACGCGGCGATGGCCTGGCGGGCGATGTCGGTGTCGATCGCGAGCTCGTCGGGCAGCTCGAACAGGGCCTCGCCGGCACCCGGCCGGCTCACCGGTCCGCCGCCACGTCGAAGCCCGGCTCGGACCCGTCCTCCGCCGTCGCATCGGCGCTCAGGCCGGCACGCTCCGAGATCAGGCGCCGCCACTCGCGTGCGACCAGCTCCGGCCGCTCGTCGCGCAGCAGCGGCAGCGCGATCCGCTCCCGGCGAACCTCCGCGAGGTCCACGTCGACGCAGAACAGCCCCTCCTCGAACATCGGCGCACCGAAGATCGGCGCGCCGGTCGGGCCGATCACCTCGGAGCCGCCCCAGAACGACAGGCTCTCGTCCACGCCGACCCGGTTGCAGAACACCACGAACGAGGTCGTCAGCTGCGCGTACGTGCGCATCAGCCCGCGCCATGAGCCGGCCGTCCCGAGGCCCACCTCGTGGACCCGGGCGAGGTCCCGCCCCGGCGAGGAGGAGACGTTGACCAGGATCTGGGCGCCGTCGAGCGCCAGGAGCTGCGGGGTGGCCAGGTGCCAGAAGTCCTCGCAGACCGCCAGCCCGATCCCGACACCCAGGCGCGACGGCGCCGCCCGGACCGTGTTGCCCGGGGCGAAGAACCGGCGCTCGTCGAACAGGCCGTACGTGGGCAGGTGGATCTTGCGGTGGACGTGGCGCACCTCCCCGCCCTCGAGCAGGGCCACCGAGATGAACAGGCGGTGGTCCGCCGATTCCTCCACGAACGACACGACCGCCGACAGGTCCCGGGTGGCCTCGGCGAGGGACATGAGGCGAGGATCGTCGAGCCGCATCGCCACCTCGGCCGCGAGGTCCTGGAGCAGGTACCCGGTGAGGCCGAGCTCCGGGAACACGACCAGCCCCGCGCCTTCGGCGCGCGCCTCGCCGATGAGCTCGTGATGGCGCTCGAGATTGGCATCGAGGTCCCCGAGCCGCGGGGCGATCTGGGCGAGAGCGATGCGGAGGGGCTGCACGCCGATGAGTCTAGGTCCCCGGGGCCGATCCGCGCCGCCAGCTTTGCTAGGCTGGCGAGACTTCTCCTCTCATCCGCGGGAGCCGCCACCCGACATGCCCCGCCCTGTTCGCAACCGGTCGCTCCCGGGCGCCACGCGGATCACGCCGTTCGCGCGGCCGCTCGCGTCCATGGCGCTGCTGCTCGCGTCGTGTGCGCTCCTGCTCGCGTCATGTGCGCCGGGTCCGCCGGTGACGGTGGCGCCGTCGGGCGCAATCCACGGCCCCTCGGCAACCGACGTCGCCCCGATCGAGGAGGTCCCGTTCACGCCCGCCGCGTGGCCCGAGTCCGGCTCGGCGTGTGGGCTCCGAGGCTATGCCGGGCTGCTGGGACGGATCGAGACGCTCAACGCCCGGACGATCCGGTTCACGCTGTGCCAGCCGGACGGGGCCTTCCCTGCCCGGATCGCGCATCCGGCGCTCGGGATCCTGGACACCGCCGCGATCGAGCGGCTGGCCTCGGACCCCGAGTCCAGCCGCTCGCTTGCCGGAACCGGCCCCTACCGCATCGACCGCTGGGACTCCAGCGATGCCGTCATCCTTGTTCGCGCCGGAGAGAAGGCCGCAGCCATCTCCCGCGCTCCGACGGTGATCCTTCGCTGGGCGGCGGACGCGGCACGGCGGACCGATGCCCTCCAGGCGGCGTCCGTGGACGGCATCGATGCCCCGGGCCCGCTGGACCTCGAGCGGATCGCGACCTTGCCCGAGATCGCCGTTGCCCCCAGGGCCGGGATCTCGACCGCCTATCTTGGGTTCGGGACGGGCCCGGCGTTCGACGACCCCCACGTGCGCCGCGCGATCGCCGGGGCATTGGACCGTGCGGCGCTCGCCGGTGCGGCATTCCCGCCCGGATCCGCCGTCCCGACGCACGTCGTGCCGTGCGTGATCGACGGAGCCTGTACGGGCGAGCCCTGGTTCGCCTTCAACGCGCCTGCCGCGGCAGCGACGCTCGCGGCGTCGTCGTTCGACCTGGCCTCGACCTACCCTCTCCACATTCCCGACCGGGCCATCCCCGGGCTGCCGGACCCGGCGGCCGCCGCTGCGGACATCCAGGCGCAGCTCGCGGCCAACCTCGGGCTGACGGTCACGATCGATGTCCTCGACGCCGGGGTGTTCAACGAGGCCGTCGCGAGCGGCGAGCTCGACGGGCTCTACCTCGCGGGGATCGCGTCGGACGTGCCGGATCCCGGGGCGTTCCTCGTACCGCTGTTCGGGGACGGGGTCGCAGGCGTGCCCGCGTCCCGGGTGGACGGTGTCCGGGACGCGCTCGCGAAAGCGGCCGCCACCGACGACCCGGCGGTGCGGACCGCGGCGTTCGGACGAGCCAACGACGCGATCCGTGCGGCGGTCCCGCTGGTCCCGCTGGTCAACCCCGGTTCGGTGGCCGCCTTCCGGGCGGATGTCACCGGTGTCGTGACGTCACCGCTGGGGATGGATCCGCTCGGGGCCTTCACCCCGGGTGATCGCCACCAGCTCGTGTTCATGCAGGCCACGGAACCCAACGGCGCGTGGTGTGGGGACCAGGGCTCGGCCGACGCGTTCCGGCTGTGTGCGCTCGTGTCGGCGGGTCTCTATGGCATGGAACCGGGCACCCTCACGGTCGAGCCGCGACTCGCCGCTCGCTGCTCCCCCGGCGAGGACACGACCACCTGGACCTGCACCCTCCGGCGCGGGCTGACCTTCACCGATGGGACCGGGCTCGACGCCGGCGATGTGCTGGCCACCTACGTCGCGGCATGGGATGCGGGGAGCCCGCTTCGTGCCGCGCGCCCGGGAGGCGACGGCGGCGTCATTGCCGGGCTGCTCGGCGTCCTGCCGGTCGGCTGGGACCAGCCCTGAAGGAACCGTTCCGCGGTCGGCGGTGTCGGCGCGCCGGACCCGGCTCAGATGACCGGCGTGATCCCGGCCGGCTCCGTCACCGGCGGGACGGGCGCCCGCGCTCCTGCCGGAGGGGTCTCAACCGGGAAGTGGCAGGCGACCTTGTGGCCGGGTGCGAGCTCGACGAGCGGCGGCACCTCGACGCTGCAGCGCTCCTGGGCCTGGAAGCACCGGGTCCGGAACACGCAGCCGCTCGGCGGATCGATGGGGCTCGGCAGGTCGCCCTGGAGCATGATCCGCGCCCGCTCCCGCTGGCGCTCGGGGTCCGGGATCGGCACCGCCGAGAGCAGCGAATGGGTGTACGGGTGGAGCGGGTGCTGGTAGATGACTTTCCGGTCCGCCGTTTCGACGATGTGGCCGAGGTACATGACCGCGACCCGGTGGGAGATCTGGCGGACGACCGCGAGGTCGTGGGCCACGAACAGGTACCCGACCTGGTATTCGTGCTGGAGATCCTTGAGCAGGTTGAGGATCTGGGCCTGGATCGAGACGTCGAGCGCCGAGACGGGCTCGTCACACACGATCAGCTTCGGACGCAGCGCGATCGCCCGGGCGATCCCGATCCGCTGGCGCTGGCCGCCCGAGAACTCGTTGGGATAGCGGTTGAAATGCTCCGGGTTGAGGCCGACACGCTCCATCAGCTCCTGGACCGCGGACCGGATGCCGCCGTCGGGCGTCACGCCCTGGATCTGGAACGGCGCGGAGATGATCCCGCCCACCGTGTGGCGCGGGTTCAGGGCGCTGTACGGATCCTGGAAGATCATCTGCGCCTTGCGACGCACCGGTACCAGCTGCTTGGACGTGAGGCCGGTCACCTCCTGGCCATCGATCTCGACCTTGCCGCTCGTCGGTCGCACGAGCATCAGGATCGAGCGAGCCGCCGTTGTCTTGCCAGAACCGCTCTCACCCACGAGCCCGAGCGTCTCGCCGGCATTCAGGGTGAAGTCAACGCCGTCGACGGCCTTCACGTGACCGACGGTCCGGCGGATCAGCCCCCGCGAGCGGACAGGGAAGTAGGTCCGAAGGTCGGAGACGCGGAGGATCTCCTTCGCCCCGTTCGTATCGCTCGTCACTCGGAGGCTCCGGCAAGGAGATTGAAGACATCGCGCGAGATCTGCTGGCGCTCCTCGGCCGGCAGGTGGCAGCGAACGAGGTGGCCCGGGGCGGTCGCCAGGATCTCGGGTCGATCCGTCAGGCACGCCCCGCTGGTGACCCTGCTCGAATAGGTGCACCGGGGCTGGAACACGCAGCCGGGCGGCAGGTTGATCGGCGACGGCGGGTTGCCCGGGATCGGGTCCAGCCGCTCAGGCAGGACGCGATCCATCCGGGGGATCGATGACAGGAGCCCCAGCGTGTAGGGCATCTCCGGGTGGGCGTAGAGCGTGGGGGTGGGGGCGACTTCGACGATCCGGCCGCCGTACATCACGGCGACATGGTCGGCGACGTCCGCCACGATGCCCAGATCGTGGGTGATCAGGATGACCGTGATCCCAAACTCGTCCTGGATGCTGTTGATCAACTCCAGGATCTGCGCCTGGACCGTGACGTCGAGAGCCGTCGTCGGCTCATCCGCGATCAGCAGCGCAGGCGAGTTGATCAGGGCCATCGCGATCATCACACGCTGCCGCATGCCACCTGACAGCTGGTGCGGATAGTCGTCCACGCGCCGCTCCACGGCCGAGATCCCGACCCGTCGCAGCATGTCGATCGTCTCGCGCCTTGCCGCCACCTTGCCGATCGAACGATGAGCCGAGATCGCCTCCATGATCTGATCGCCGATCCGGTAGAACGGATGGAGGCTGGACATCGGGTCCTGGAAGATCATCGCGATCTGCGAGCCGCGCAGCGCCTGGACGTCTTCCGACGGCATCTTGACGAGCTCCTCGCCGTCCAGCCAGATCTCGCCCGTCAGCGTGGCCGTCCGCCGATCGATCAACCCCATGATGGCCTGCGCGGTGACGCTCTTGCCGGAGCCCGACTCGCCGACGATCGCGAGGGTCTTCCCCCGCTCGATGCCCAGCGAGACGCCATCGACGGCAACGACGACCCCGTCCTCGGTCTTGAACGAGACCGCGAGGTCATGAACGGAGAGGAAGGGCCTCTCGTCCGGTTGCTGGGTCGGATTGCGCGGCCGGCCGTCTCCGCTCATGCGACCCGGACTCGCGGATCGAGCACGCCGTACAGCAGGTCGACGATGAGGTTCATCACGATGATGAAGAAGCCGCTGACGAGCGTGATCCCCGTGATCACCGGCAGGTCCGCCTGGACAACCGAGCGAACGGCAAGGACCCCCATGCCAGGCAGGCTGAAGATGCTCTCGGTGATGATGGCGCCGCCCATCAGGTAGGCGATGTCGATGCCGGCGGCGGTCACGATCGGGGTCAGGCCGGCCCGCAACGCGTGCTTGACGACGACGACCCGCTCCGGCAGGCCCTTGGCCCGAGCCGTACGGACGTAGTCCTCACCAAAGGTCTCGAGCACCTGGTTCCTGGTCAGGCGGACGTAGAACGCCGCGTTGAGGACGGCGATGACGATCCACGGCAGGATCATCGTCTGCACGAACTGCACCGGGTTGTCGAACGGGGACACGAATCTCGGGAACGGCAGCCAGTGCCACTCGAGGACCACGAAGAAGATCAGGACGAGGCCGATGAAGAACGACGGCATCGAGTAGCCGAACAGGGCGACCGTCATCAGGGTCCGATCCTCCCAGCGGCCACGCCGGAGGGCGGCCACGATCCCGCCGAACACGCCGACCGAGATCCAGAGGAGGAAGCCGCCCATCGCCAGCCAGAACGTGACGGGCAGCGCCCGCTTGATCAGGTCGAGCACCTCGGCGTGCTGGAGGAACGAGTATCCCAGGCACGGTGCCGAGCAGATGATCGGCGCCGGCGAGTCAGCCGCGTAGGTGCGACCGAAGAAGATGCCGCCGACGAAGTTGAGGTACTGCTGGTAGAGAGGCAGGTCGAAGCCGAGCCGGTGCCGGTTCGCCTCCAGGAGCTCCGGCGTGCACAACTTGCCGCACGTGAGCCGCGCCGGATCGAACGGCAGCATGTTGAACAGGATGAAGACCACCGCGGTCAGCAGGATCAGGAGGAGGAACATCAACGAAAGTCGACGCACCGCGTATCCGGCTACTGGAAGATCCTCCTGTCTGACTCGGTGGGATGGTCACTGGGGGAGCGGCATGCCGCTCCCCCAGTGCGCCCAGGTTTCCTGCAGAGGAGACCTGGCTACTGAGCCATCGCATAGACCTGGGCGTAGTCCCACGAGCCGTAGGGCGCCCAGCGATACAGGCCACCCACCTGGGTGCCCGCGATGGTCTGCGTGAGGCCGAACAGGGTCGGGATCGCGTAGACCTGCTGCATCGCTTCCTTGTTCAGATCCTGCCACTTGATGGCCTGATCCGGCCGATTGGTGTCGGACAGGGCCGTGTCGACCTTGGCGACCCACGCGGGATCGTCGACGCGCGAGAGATCGAAGCCGCCGTTCGGGGTGAACAGGGGCGGGATGATGGTCGAGGCGTTCGGCCAGTCGGGGCCCCAGCCGGAGCTGCCGAACTCGTTCGCACGGGCGTCATCGAAGACGGTTCCGTAGTAGCCGGACGTGATCGGGTTGAGGTTGATCGTGAAGCCGGCCGCCTGGAGCGAGCTCTGGATGATCGCCGCAGACTTGTCACTGACCGGGCTCGACGAGTAGTCGTAGGTCAGCGTCGGCGCCGCTTCGCCCGACTGGGAGATGAGCTGCTTCGCGAACTCCGGGTCGCCGCCCGCCGGGACGGCCTGACCGAAGAGATCGGTGGCCCAGCCGGTCGGGGCATAGTCCGAGCCCAGGTTCGGCTTGATGACGCCATCGCCGAGCACGCCGGCGAAGTCGCCGCCTGCGTTCTTGAGGATGGACGCGCGGTCGAGCGCAACCGCCATCGCCTGCCGGATCTTGACGTTTTGCACCTTGTCGACCCGGACCCAGAGGTAGCTGGAGTAGGGGTCGAAGAAGCTGAACGCGCGGCCGGCGTAGTCGGCTGCGGCGGTGTTCGGGTCGGTGAAGATCGTGTTGAAGTTTTCCGGCTGGATGTTGCCGTACTGGAGGGCATAGACGTCGTCACCGGACGGCTGCATGAGCCGCTGGTCGACGACCGTCGGGTCGAGGCCGAAGAGGACCTCCCACTTGTCCGGGTACGCGCCGCGGTAGCCACCGTCGGCGGCCGAGGACCAGTACGGGTTCCGCACGAGCACGAGCGAGCCGCCGTTGCCCGGCGTGTTGCTCTCGATCATGTACGGGCCGTCCGACCACGGCATCGTGGTGTAGGTCTCGCCGGTGTCGACGCCCGGGTGATCGGTCGGGTTCGGGACGGCTTCCATGCCGAGGGTCACGGCGTAGTTGAAGTCACCAATGCCCCTGTTGAGGTTGAAGGTGATCTCGTTGCCGTTGCACTGGACCGCCTTGTCGAACAGCGCCTGCTGCTCCGGGGTGGCCTTGTACGGGCCGGGATAGGCACTGCCGTTATCGGCAGCCGAGTCAGCCGGGATGTCCAGGTACACGATCGCGTACGTCGGGCCGTCGGTGATGACGTCCGTCGCGAACGTCCGCGAGATGCCGTAGGCGTAGTCCTCGCACTTGACTGCCGAGCCGTCCTGCCACTTGAGGCCGTCACGCAGGGTGAACTTCCACTGCGTGGCGTCGGCATTGGCGGTCCCCGTGTCGGTCGCGGCGTCCGCAACGAGCGTGGACGCCGTCGCATCATCCGGTGAGTACACGTAGGAGGTCAGCGCCTGGGTGATCGTGGCGTTGAAGAACGCCATGTCCTCGCCGGTGTAGGCGCGCTGGGGATCGATGTCCTGGAAGTGGTCGGCGCCCCGCGTCGCCGTGGTCATCAGCAGGTAGAGGGTTCCACCCGTCTGGGGGCCTCCAGCTGGAGTGGACGGGGGGGCGCTCTGCTCAACTGGCGTTGATCCGGCGGGGGTGCTGGCAGCCTGGCTCGGACTCGGGGTCGTGCTGGACCCGCATGCCGCAACCACCAGCCCGGCGGCAGCTAACAAGCTGACCGCACGCCGCAGGTTCGGTCCTGTCATTGGTTCTCCTCTAACGATGCTCCAGGCTGATCCCGAAGCAGACTGTACGGCAGTGTACACGCAGCCAATGGCATGGCGTCTATTCCGCGCGTCCGCCGCGTTGCCGTCGGTTGTCCCGACTCAGTGAACGGCCCTCGGGTCGAGGGCATCCCGGAGCGAGTCGCCCAGCAGGTTGAACGAGATGACCAGCAGCACCAGCAGCCCGCCGGGGATGAACAGGTAGGTGGGAACGGTCTTGAAGTACGAGACCGACTGGGCAAGCATGGAACCGAACGTCGTGTCCGGCGGCAGCACGCCAACGCCCAGGAACGACAGCGCCGCCTCCAGGCCGATGTACGTCGGCAGGAGGAGGGTCGTGTAGACGAGGATCGGTGCCAGCAGGTTGGGCAGGATCTCGCCGAACAGGATCCGCCGGCGACCGGCGCCGGCCGCCACGGCCGCCTCCACGAACTCGCGCTCGCGCAGGCTGAGCACCTGGCCGCGCACGATCCGGGCGAGATATGGCCAGCCGAAGATGCTGATCACGAGAATCAGGTACAGCACTCGCGAGGGGTTGCCGGCCGGCACGCCGAGCTCCGTCAGCCGATCGGTCATGACGCCCGACAGGGCGAGCACGATCAGCAGGAACGGGAATGCCAGGGTCAGGTCCATCACGCGGCCCAGGATCTGGTCGGTCCAGCCGCGGCTGTAGCCGGCGACGATGCCGATCACCACGCCGAAGGTGACCGTGAGCACGGTCGCCGACGTCGAGACGATCAGGGAGATCCGGAGACCCCACAGCAGCTGGGACAGGATGTCGCGGCCGGTGCCCCACTCCACCCCCAGCGGGTGCGCGGGGAAGTCGATCCCGCCGAACGGCAGGACGGGCGCACCACCGGAGTTGCTGATCGCGTCGTAGTCAAACGTGTACGGGTCGTAGCCGAGTGCCGCGAGCGCAAAGGGACCGATGATGGCCGCCAGGTAGAACACGACCAGGATCACGAGGCACACCATCGCCACGCGGTCGCGCTGCACGCGGGCCAAGACAATCTGACGGAGGCTGCGTCCTTCCACGGCCGGGAGAATAGCAGACGGGCCCGGCGCCGTTGATGACTGCCGTGCGCCGTCAGTCCGGGCAGGGCGTCTGGGCGCCCGCCAACCCCTTCCAGTGCAGGTTGGGCTGACGCGCCGCAGTCGCCTCATCGAGCCGCCGGACCGGCGCCGAATGCGGGGCGCCCTTGACCAGCTCCGGGTCCGACTCGGCTTCGCGGGCGATCTCGATCAGGGCGTCAGCGAAGGCATCGAGCGTCTCCAGCGACTCGGTCTCGGTGGGCTCGATCAGCATCGCTTCGTCGACGTTGAGCGGGAAGTAGATCGTCGGCGGGTGGTAGCCCTTGTCGATCAAGCGCTTCGCGATGTCCAGCGTGCGCACCCCGGTCCGGTGCTTGAGGTCCGACGCCGAGGCCACGAACTCGTGCTTGCACGCCCGCTGGAAGGGCACGTCGTAGGTGCCCTGGAGCCGGTGCTTGAGGTAGTTCGCCGCGAGGACGGCATCGTCGCTCACCTCGCGCAGGCCGGATCCGCCGTGGGCACGGATGTAGGCGTACGCCCGCACCAGCACGCCGGTGCTGCCGAAGAAGCTGCGCATGCGGCCGATGGTGGTCGGGCGCTCGCCGGCCCGTTCCAGCCGGAAGGTCCCGTCCTCCTCGCGCCGTACGCGGGGAGCCGGCAGGAACGGCTCCAGGACCTTGCGCACGCCGACCGGACCCGCGCCGGGCCCTCCCCCACCGTGGGGCGTGCTGAACGTCTTGTGGGTGTTGAAGTGCATGACGTCGAACCCGGCGGCGCCGGGCCGGAACCGGCCCATGATCGCGTTGAGGTTCGCGCCGTCCATGTAGGCGAGGGCTCCCGCCTCGTGCGTCGCGTCGAGCAGCTCGCCGATCCGGTGCTCGAACAGGCCGAGCGTGGACGGGTTGGTGATCATGATCGCGGCCGTCCGCGGACCCAGGGCCGCTCGGAAGGCGTCGATGTCCACGCTCCCGTCGGCGGCCGACGGGATGGTGACCGTGCGGAACCCGGCCATCGTGGCCGTGGCCGGATTGGTGCCGTGGCTGGAATCCGGGACGAGGACCTCGTTGCGATCCGTGTCGCCACGCGAGCGGTGGTAGGCGCGGATCATGAGGATCCCGGTCAGCTCGCCGTGGGCGCCGGCCGCCGGCTGGAGCGTCACCGCGTCCATGCCGCTGATCTCGGCCAGCATGCCCTCCAGCTCCCACAGCATCGCAAGCGTGCCCTGGGCGGTCGCGTCGGGCGCGAGCGGGTGGAGGTCCGCGAACCCCGGCAGGCGGGCCGCCCACTCGTTGAGCTTGGGGTTGTACTTCATCGTGCACGAGCCCAGGGGGTAGAAGCCCGTGTCCACCGAGTAGTTGAGCTGGGACAGGTTGACGAAGTGCCGCACCACCTCGGGCTCCGCGAGCTCGGGGAGCGCGGCCGGCTCCTGGCGCAGGGCGGCGGATGGGATCCGGTCCAGGGCGTCATTGGGCGGGTGCGGGATCTTGCCCCCGCCGCGTCCCGGGGCGCTGCGCTCGAAGATCGTGGGCTGCAGCCGCTCGCCGACGACGCTCATCGTGTTCCTCCCGCCACGGCGGCGTCGCCAAGCTCATCGGCGAGCGCCGCGGCGAATTGGGCGATCTCGTCGCTGGTCGTGACCTCGGTGGCGCACACCAGCAGGCCATCCGCGAGGGTCGGCTCGTCCGGCAGTAGGTCCGCCGTGGGGATCCCCGCGAGGACCCCGCGGTCGAGCAGTCGGGCATGCACCGCGCGGGCATCCGGGACGCGGACCACCAGCTCGTTGAGGTAGGCGCCGGCATGGATCCGCGGTGCCCCGGCCGCCTCGAGCGCCGCTGCCAGCTCCGCGGCGCGTGCCGCGCCGGTCGCCGCGACATCGCGCAGCCCGTGCGGCCCGATGGTCGACAGGTACACGGACGCCGCCAGCGCCAGCAGCGCCTGGTTGGTGCAGATGTTGCTAGCCGCCTTCTCGCGCCGGATGTCCTGTTCGCGGGCGCGCATCGTCATCACGAACGCGCGCTTCCCGTCCAGGTCCGCCGTCATGCCCACGAGCCGACCCGGGATCTGGCGAACGAGGGCATCCGTGCAGGAGACGATCCCCAGGTACGGCCCGCCGTAGGCGAGCGGGATCCCCAGAGGCTGCCCCTCTCCGGCCGCGATATCGGCACCGTACGCCGCGGGCGGCGCGAGCACCGCCAGGCTCACGGGCTCGATGACCGACACGAACAGCGCGCCCGCGCCATGGGCCAGGCGCCCGATCTCCGGCATGTCCTCGAGCAGGCCCAGGACATTGGGCTGGGCCGCCACCACGCCAGCCACGGGCCGGTCGGTCTCGCCCAGCAGGCGCGCGAGCGCGTCGAGGTCCGTGGTGCCCGCGAGCGGGCCGCCCGAGACGAGCGGGACCTCGTCCACGCTGAGGCCGGCGCCCTCGGCGTACGTGTCCAGGGTGGCACGGTAGTGGGGATGGACCCCGCGGGAGATGAGGATCCGCTCGCGCCGGGTCGCCCGGCAGGTCATGAGCGCGGCCTCGGCCGTGGCTGCTCCCCCGTCGTAGTGCGACGCGGAGACCACGTCGAGACCCGTGAGCGCCGCGAGGAGGCTCTGGTACTCGTAGATGCTCTGGAGCGTGCCCTGGCTGACCTCGGGCTGGTACGGCGTGTAGGCCGTGTACCACTCGCCGCGGAGCAGCATCTGGTCCACGACCGCCGGCGTCCAGTGGCGGTAGGCGCCGGCGCCCAGGAAGGACGCAAGCCCCGTGCGGTTGCGGGCCGCCAGCGCCTGGAGGCGCGCCGTCAGGAGGAGCTCCGGCTCGGGATCGTCGAGCGCGAGGGGGCCGGACCGGAGGGCTTCGGGGATGTCCTCGAACAGGTCGTCCACCGAGTCGACGCCGATCGCCTCGAGCATCTTCGCTCGATCATCGGCCGCATGCGGGCCGTAGGGCATCGGTCAGGCCCCGGCGACGAGCTGCTCGTAGGCCGCCGCGTCGAGCAGGCTGTCGACCTGCGCCGGATCGGCGAGCCGCACGCGGAGCATCCAGCCCTCGCCGTAGGGATCCGAGTTCACCAGCTCCGGGGCGCCGGAGAGGGCATCGTTCGCCCCGGTGACCTCGCCGGCGACCGGTGCGAACAGGTCGCTGACGGCCTTGACCGATTCGACGACGCCAAACGTCGCGTGCTGGTCGAGCGCCCTGCCTGCGGCCGGCAGCTCGACGAACACGATGTCGCCCAGCTGGTCAGCGGCGAACTGGGTGATGCCCACGACGGCCTCGTCGCCGTCGACGCGGACCCACTCGTGATCCTTGGTGTAGCGCAGGTCGCCGGGGACCATGGGGCTCCTCCGATCTGGGGCGCTCGGCCTCTCGGCCGGGCACGGGCGCGATGGGATAACCGTTGAATGGTGGCGTGCCGGGCGCAGGGCCTGACGTCAGGTGGATCGCCTGTAGAACGGCAGCGGGACCACCTCGGCGGCGACGCGGGAACCGCGGATCTCCACGTCCAGCATCGTACCGGGTTCGGCGTGCCGGGGGGCGACATACGCCATGGCGATGGCCGTTCCCAGCGTCGGCGACATCGTTCCGGAGGTGACCACACCGGTGGGGCCGTCGGCATCGAGCACGGGGTAGCCATGGCGGGCGATCCCGCGTCCACGCAGGACGAGGCCGACGAGGCTTCGCCTGGGACCCGCGGCCGCCGCCTTCTCGAGCGCCGCGCGGCCCGTAAAGTCGCCGGACTTGGACAGCTTGACGACCCGGCCGAGGCCCGCCTCGAAGGGCATCGTGTCCCGGTCGAGCTCGTTGCCGTAGAGCGGCATCCCGGCCTCAAGGCGCAGCGTGTCGCGCGCCCCGAGCCCCACCGGAACCAGGCCAAGATCCCGTCCTGCGGCGAGCACGGCGTCCCACGCCTCCCCGACCCAGTCCACGTCCACGAACAGCTCAAAGCCGTCCTCACCGGTGTAGCCGGTGCGCGCCACCTGGGCCGGGATCCCGGCGACGCTCCCATCCGCGATGCCGTAGTAGCGGATCGATGCCAGGTCGATGTCGGCCAGCGGCTGGAGGATCTCGAGCGACCGTGGTCCCTGGACCGCGACCAGGCCCGTCGACAGGCTCTGGTCGTCGAGGATTGCGTTGAACCCCGCGAGGCGCTCGGCGAGCGCATCGGAGACCGTCCTGGCATTGGAGGCGTTGGCGACGACCAGGAACCGGTCCTCGGCGCAGCGGTACACGATCAGGTCGTCGAGGATCCCGCCGTCGGGGGCGCAGATCATCGAGTACTGGGCCCGACCGACGGCGAGGGCCGGCGGGTCCGTGATGAGCGCGGCTGCGAGGGCCTTGCCGGCCTCCGGCCCGGTGACGACCAGCTCGCCCATGTGCGACAGGTCGAACAGCCCGGCGTTGGAGCGCACCGCCCGGTGCTCGTCGAGGATCCCGGCGTACTGGATCGGCATCAGCCACCCGGCGAACTCCACGATCTTGGCGCCCAGCGCTTCGTGGCGGTCCAGGAGCGGCGACGGAACCGGGGCATGCGCGCTGACATCGGTCATGGAGCGGATCCCCCCGGATCGTGCACGACCGGAAACGAGCCATCCGTCGCGACGACGGCGGCGCGCGCCGTGAGGGCTCGCTCCGTCTCGAAGGTGAGGAGCGTCGCCGCCTCGTCGAACCCGATCCAGCGGACCTCGTCGAACTCGTGGTCGTGGCGCCCCAGGTCCCCGCCCGTCGGAACCATGAGGAAGTAGTGCACCGTCTTGTTGATCCGGGTGCGGCGCTGGACGAAGCTGTACTCGATGCTGTCGAAGGGACGGATGATCCGCACCGCGAGACCCGTCTCCTCGCGGACCTCGCGCAGCGCCGTCTCCTCCCTCGTCTCGCCGGGGTGGGGCGTGCCCTTTGGCAGGGTCCAGGTCATCCCGTCACCTGCGCGACTGCGGCGGCCGACCACGAGCTGGGGGGCTCCCCTGTCGAAGCGGATGACGATGCCACCGGCAGAGGTGGCGACGGCCTGCTTCAGGCGCGCCACGCCGGCGCCAGCGACGAGCGTCGTGGGCCGCCGCCACGGCCCGAGCTCGTCCACGACATCGCGGCGGCGGGCCGCGGGCGCCCATCGGCGACCGATCGCGTCGGCGCGACGACCATCGCCCGCCACGGAGCATGGAGCGCCGTCAGCGGACCGACATCGGGACGACGCAGCACCGTGCGCCGGCTGGACGCTGCCGTGAAGGCGGGGCCGGAATGCAATCCGAGGCGCCGCTCCCGGGCCCGGGTCGTGGGATGGACGAAGCTCGCGGGCCACGCCGCATACCGGGCCACGATGCTGTGCTGCATGCGCGCATCGTACCGCGTCACGGGTCCGCTGCAAGTGCGGCGAGGAGGCGTGCGCCAGCTTCCGGTGCCAGCGTGCCCCGCGCTTCCGCGACGGCGACGGAGCGCTCCATCAGCGCGCGGTAGACCGGCAGTGCGTCGGGCGCTCCGGCGGCCAGCGCGGCGCGATGGGCGGCGATCGTCCCGGCATCGCCGCGTGTGGCCGGTCCGGTCAGCGCTGCGGCTACACCGAGCGCCCGCGCGTTGGCGACGGTCTGCTCGAGCAGCGGCAGGTAGATCCGGAGGGCGCCCGCCTCGTCGAGCCCGATCACGGCCGCGATCTCCCGGATCGTGTCCAGGAGCGCGGTCACGCCGCCCGCGGCGAGCACGGCCGCCGCGTGGTAGGCGGCCTTGGAGCCTGCCGCGAGGCGCACAGGTTGGCCACCGATCGCCTCGGCCATCTCGGCCAGGTGGGCGGCGAGCTCGTCGTCTCCCTCGATCGCGATCGTCGCACCGTGCGAGAGCCGCGAGGGCCCGGTCGAGATCCGCGAAGGCGACCAGCGGGTGGAAGGCGCCCGCCTGGGTCCCGGCGGCCAGCGCGGGGGCCAGCACCTCGGCGCCGAGCAGCCCGCTGGTGTGCACGATGGCCTGGCCCGCATACAACCGCAGCGAGGCGGCGAGCGGTGCCACGGCATCGTCGGGCACTGCGAGGATGACCAGCTCGACGTCGTCCACGAGCGCGGGGGCCTCGGTGAAGGCGCGGACGGCGTTGCCCACGTGCGCCCGGAACCGCTCGCGCCGGCCGGCGTCACGCGACGCGACGGCGCCAACCGGCCAGCCGGCCCGGGCCAGCGCGACGCCGAGCGCCAGCCCCACGGCCCCCGCGCCGACGATTCCGACGACGGGCCGCTCGCCGGGCGCCGCGTGATGTCGGGCGGGTGCGGTCTCGGTCGAGGCCGGCCGCAGCATCAGGGGGGTGGCGCCGTGGCGGCTCGTCCGCACGGGATCGAGGTCGATGCCCTCGGCCTCCAGCTCGGCCAGCCGGCCGGCATCCTCCTCCGCGCGGCGCTGGGCACGCTCGCGCAGCAGCTCCTCGCCGCGCTCCCAGGCTTTCACCGGTCGCGGCCGGGACCGGGGGTGCAGTCCGCGCGGTACACTTCCACGCGACGAGTGTAGCGAGCGGTTCGAGGGCGCACCCTCATCGCCCGGTCCCCACCCCTTGGAGATCAGCGCATGCCCGTGCCCAACGCCTTCGGCGCCCGTGCCTCCCTCGGCCACGGCCTCCCGGACCTGTACCGCCTGTCCGCCCTTGCCGGCTCCGGCCTCCCGCTCGGCACGTCGCTCGAGCGCGTCCCGGTGACCCTCAAGATCCTGCTCGAGAACGCCCTGCGCCATGCCGGCGGCGGCATCGTGCGCGAGGAGGATGTCGCGACGCTCGCGGCGTGGCGGCCCGGCGGTGCCGGTGACGCCGAGGTCCCGTTCATGCCCAGCCGCGTCGTCCTCCAGGACTTCACCGGCGTGCCGGCGGTCGTGGACCTCGCCGCCATGCGCGATGCCATGGCGGCGCTGGGCGGCGATCCGTCGCGCGTGAATCCCCTGGTCCCCGCCGATCTCATCATCGACCACTCGGTCCAGATCGACGCCTGGGGTGGCCAGGGCGCGTTCGCCTTCAATGTCGGACGCGAGTACGAGCGCAACGGCGAGCGCTACCAGCTGCTGCGCTGGGCGCAGACGGCGTTCCGCGACCTGCGGGTGGTGCCGCCGGGCACGGGCATCATCCACCAGGTCAACCTGGAGTACCTCGCCACCGTGGTCGCGGACCGCGCCGACGAGGAGGGCCGGGTGGCGTTCCCGGACACGGTCGTGGGCACCGACTCGCACACCACGATGATCAGCGGGCTGGGCGTCCTGGGCTACGGCGTCGGTGGGATCGAGGCGGAGGCCGTCCTGCTCGGCCAGCCGCTCTACCAGCCGATGCCGCGCATCGTGGGCGTCCGGCTCCACGGCGAGCTGCCCAGCGGGGCCACGGCCACGGACCTCGTCCTGGTGATCACCGAGATGCTGCGCTCGTTCGGGGTGGTGGGCGCGTTCGTGGAGTTCGCGGGCGACGGCCTTGCCGGGCTCACGCTCACGGACCGGGCCACGATCAGCAACATGAGCCCCGAGTTCGGCGCCACGACGACGCTGTTCCCGATCGACGAGGAGACCCTGACCTACCTGCGGCTGACCGGGCGCCCGCCCGAGCGCGTCGACCTCGTCGAGCGCTACGCGAAGGAGCAGGGCCTGTGGCGGGAGCCCGGTGCCGGACCCGAGTTCAACGCGATCCTCGAGCTTGATCTCGGCACCGTGGAGCCGTCCCTGGCCGGCCCGCGCCGCCCGCAGGACCGGGTCGCCCTCCCGAACGTCCCGGACAACTTCCGGACGGCGTATCCCCACACCGCCGGTGTCGCCGCGAAGACCGTCGAGGCGCGTGGTCAGGCGGCCGAGATCGGCCACGGCACGGTGACCATCGCCGCGATCACCTCCTGCACCAACACGTCGAACCCCACCGTCATGGTCGGGGCCGGCCTGCTGGCCCGCAACGCGGTGGCCCGAGGCCTGCGGTCATCGCCCGTCGCCAAGACCTCGCTGGCGCCCGGCTCGCGCGCGGTCACCGGGTACCTCGAGCGGGCCGGGCTGATGGCGCCGCTGGCGGAGCTCGGGTTTGCGCTGGCCGGATACGGCTGCACCACCTGCATCGGCAACAGCGGACCGCTCGACGAGCCGATCGCCAAGGCGATCGAGGCCGACGAGCTCGTGGTTGCGGCGGTCCTCTCGGGCAACCGCAACTTCGAGGGTCGCATCCACCCGCTCGTCCGGGCCGCGTACCTTGCCAGCCCGCCGCTGGTCGTCGCCTATGCGCTCGCCGGCCGCGTGGACATCGACCTCACGACGGAGCCGCTGGGCACCGGGAGCGACGGCCGGCCGGTCATGCTGTCCGAGATCTGGCCGGCGGCCGACGAGGTGAAGGCGGTCATCGCCGAGGCCATCGACCCCGCCCTGTTCCGCGAGACGTACGCCACCGTGTTCGAAGGCGACGACCAGTGGCGCGCGATCCGGATCCCGGAGGGCGAGCGCTACGCCTGGGACGCCGCCTCGACCTACATCGCCAACCCGCCGTTCTTTGTCGGGCTGACGGCCGAACCCGCGCCCCTCACCGACATCGTGGACGCCCGCGCGCTCGTGGTCCTCGGCGATTCGGTGACGACCGACCACATCAGCCCCGCCGGCTCGATCGCCGCGTGGTCACCCGCGGGGCAGTGGCTGCAGGCAAACGGGGTGTCCCCGGTTGACTTCAACTCCTACGGCGCCCGGCGCGGCCATCACGACGTGATGATGCGCGGCACCTTCGGCAACATCCGGCTGCGCAACCGGCTGGTCGAGGGCAAGGAGGGTCCGTACACGCTCCACCTGCCCGACGGCGAGCAGACCTTCATCTACGACGCCGCGATGCGCTACCGCGACGAGGGCGTGCCGTGCGTGATCCTCGCCGGCCGCGAGTACGGCTCGGGGTCGTCGCGCGACTGGGCGGCCAAGGGCACGACGTTGCTCGGCGTCCGCGCCGTCATCGCCGAGACCTACGAGCGGATCCACCGGTCCAACCTCGTGGGCATGGGCGTCCTGCCGCTCCAGTTTCTCGATGGCGAGAGCGCGGCATCGCTCGGCCTTACCGGACGTGAGGCATTCACGATCACCGGGCTGGCCGATCTCGAGCCCCGCCAGGTCGTGACCGTCGTCGCGCGATCTGACGACGATGGCACCGAGCGGACGTTCCGCGCGCTCGCCCGCCTCGACGGACCGATCGACGTGGATTACCTCCGCCAGGGTGGGATCCTGCCGGCCGTCCTGCGGCGGCTCGCCACCGGCTGACGACGCCATCCCGAGACGCCCGGTCCCGGCCGCTCGGCCAGGTCGAATCGATGAGGCCCCCTGTCGATGACAGGGGGCCTCGTTGCGTTGACCGGTGCCTCGCGGCTCGGGGAGGAGAAGAACCGGGCGGTGAGGCGCGCGCTCGTCCAGTCCGACGGGCGGTCGCAGGCGCGTGTGACGCGTCCCTGGGCACCTCGCAGCAATGCGAACGGCGGAGCCGCCGGCCCGCCGTGAGAGGTCGAGGTGGTGGGCGATACTGGACTCGAACCAGTGACCTCACGGATGTGAACCGTGCGCTCTAACCAACTGAGCTAATCGCCCGAATCCCCGAAGGGACTCGCATTCTAGCGCGCGCGCCCGGCCCCGCGCATCAGGGCGCGAGACCCGGCCACCGTGCCCGGAGACGTTCCGGTGTCAGGCCGTCGACGGCGATCCGCTTCAACCGGCCGGTGGCACCGGCGGCCAGCCGGACGTTGGTCCTCGGGACATCCAGCTCGCCGGCCAGCAGGCGCACCAGCGCCGCGTTCGCGGCGCCCTCCACCGGCGCCGCCGCCACCCGGACGCGGAGGACGCCGTCGACCACCCCTTCGATCCGGTCGGCGCCGCCGCGAGGCGTCAGGCGGACGGTGAAGCGTGCCTCCATGCGGTCAGCGCAGCAGGGTCCGCCAGATGACCCCCAGCACGACGAGGACCAGGAGGGCCGAGAAGTCGAACATCCCGGCCGGGGGCAGCAGCCGGCGCACCGGGGCGAGCAACGGTTCCGTGGTCTGGATCAGCATCCGCGACAGGCCCGACGAGCCCGACGGGTCGAACCAGCTGAACAGCACGCGGCCGAAGACGAGCACCCACAGCAGGAACACGAGGATGCCGGCGAACAGGGCGATGAAGTCCACGGGGCGAGTCTAGCAACGAATGCCGGCGTGGCCGTGGCGCGCTCAACCGGCCCTGGGCGCTCGCTCCCCGAACAGCGCCCGGCCGACGCGCACGATCGTGGCGCCCTCCTCGACCGCGATCCCGTAGTCGTCCGACATGCCCATCGACAGCTCGGGCCCCAGCCGTGGCCAGCGGGCACGCACTCGCTCCGAGAGCTCGCGCAAGGCCACGAACGTCGCTCGTGCCTCCGCGGGCGTGGCCACGAAGCGCCCGATCGTCATCAGCCCGCGGATCTCGAGCGCCCCGAGGCGGTCGAGCGCCTCGGCCGCCGGCTCCAGCGCGTCGGGCTGGAACCCCGCCTTGGCCGGGTCCCGGTCCACGTTGACCTCGAGCAGCACCGGCAGCGGGCGACCCGCCCGCAGCTCGCCGGCCAGGCCCGAGAGGCGGGTCGCAAGCTCGATCGTGTGCACGGATTCGACGACATCGAACAGCTCAACCGCGCGGCGCGCCTTGTTCGACTGGAGCGGACCGATGAGGTGCCACAGGGCGCCGGTCACGGTGGGGATCTTGGCCGCGCCTTCCTGGACCCGGTTCTCGCCCAGGACGGTCAGGCCCGCGGCCACGGCGGCCCGGACCCGCGCCGCAGGCACCGTCTTGGACACCGCGACGAGCGTCACGCTGGCGAGGTCACGTCCGGTCCGGGCGGCTGCGTCCGCGATCTGACCGAGCACGGCCTCCCGGGCGCGTCGGAACCCCTCGACCTCGTCCGGATCGAGGGGCTCGGCGGGTTCCATGTGGCTGCGGCCCGCGTGCGCGGGCAGTCGCTAGCGGCGCCGGAGGAAGCTCGGGATCTCGAGGTCGTCCGCGTCGTATGCCGCGGCCTTCCGGGCCGGGGGCTCGCCAACGGACCGCTCCGGGCGAACCGGGACCGCCACCTCGTCGCCCCTCGTGTCGCGAACACGCGGCACGTCCGGGTCGACGACCTCGGTGCGCTGGCGCTCGAGCTCCTCGAGGAAGTCACGGGCCGGCGGGGCACCGGGGGCCGGCTGGGCGCCATGCGCGGAGCCCGTGCGCTCGCTGGCCGCGGTGCGGGTGGTCTCGCCGCGGCGCCGGGCGTCGAACCCGGTCGCGATCACGGTGATCATCACCTCTTCCCCAAGCCGCTCGTTGAAGCTGGCCCCGAAGATGATGTTGGCCTCGGGGTCGGCGGCGGCGCGGATCTCCTCGGCCGCCTCGGTGACCTCCCACAGGGTGAGATTGGCCGAGCCGGTGATGTTGAACAGGATTCCCTGCGCGCCCGAGATGTTGACCTCGAGCAGCGGGCTCGCCACCGCCTGGCGGGCGGCTTCGAGGGCCCGGTTCTCGCCCTCGGCCCGACCGATGCCCATGAGCGCGGACCCGGCGTCCTTCATGATCGTGCGCACGTCGGCGAAGTCGAGGTTGATCAGCCCGGGCACGGTGATGATGTCGCTGATGCCCGCGACACCCTGGCGGAGGACGTCATCCACCACCCGGAAGGCGTCGACGATCGACGTGTTCTTCTGCACGACGTCCCGGAGTCGGTCGTTGGGGATGGTGATCAGCGTGTCGACCTTTGCCTTGAGCTCCTCGGCCGCCTTCTCCGCGATCAGCTTGCGGCGGCTGCCCTCGAACGAGAACGGCTTGGTGACGACCCCGATCGTCAGCGCCCCGGCCTCCTTGGCGATCTCGGCAACGACCGGAGCCGCGCCGGATCCCGTGCCGCCGCCCAGACCGGCGGTGATGAACACCATGTCCGAGTCGGTCAGGGCATCCGCGATCTTGTCGCGATCCTCCTCCGCCGCGCGGGCGCCGATCGTGGCGTCTCCGCCGGCCCCGAGGCCACGCGTGATCTTGTCGCCGATGCGGATCTTGTGCGGCGCGTCCGACTGGAGGAGCGCCTGGGCATCGGTGTTGCAGGCGATGAACTCCACGCCCATCATCTCGGCCCGGATCATCCGATTGACGGCATTGCTGCCGCCGCCACCCACGCCGATGACGCGGATCAGGGCGAAGTTCTCGGAGTCGGATCGCAGCGGCATCGGCGCTCTCCCGGGGTTGCAGCGGCTGGCGCGGGGGTGGATCGGGGTTGACGGTCTGTCAGTGCAGGACCCGCAGTATACCCGCGTGGTCCGGCATCGGATCACCCCAGTTTCGGAGCCGGTGCGCGGGCGCGCCTACCCGGCGAGAAACGACAGTCGAACCCGCCGGCTGGCGTTGTCCTCGTTGGGGTCGAGCAGCGTGATCGACTGCCACTGACCCAGCGCGAGCCCCCCGCCGATCACGGGCACCGAGAGCGACGGCGAGGCGAGCAGCGGCAGCACGTGGTCGGCCCCGTGCCCCGCCGAGCCGTGGCGATGGCGCCACCGGTCGTCGCGCGGCAGCAGGCGGTCCAGCGCGGCCAGCGCATCGTCATCGGAGCCCGCCCCGAGCTCCACCACGACCAGGCCTGCCGTGGCGTGCGGGATGAACACGTGGAGCAGCCCGTCGCCCCCCTCGGACGCCTCGGCCACGAACCGCGCGCAGGCGGGCGTGAGATCGGTGAAGCCGCGGGCGCTGCCCGTCCTGACCTCGAGGACGACGCTGCGCACGGGCTACGGGAAGATCGAGCGGATCGCGCTCCGGATCCGGCTCAGCCCGCCACCGCCGGGGGCCGACTCGTAGTGCATCGGGTCATCCAGGGCGATCTGGGTCGCGCCCCAGCGCAACAGGCCAACGGCCGTGGAGTACGACGGGTCCTGGATCGTGTCCACGAGCCCGCTGATCCCCGACGGACCCGAGACGCGCACGGGCATCTGGAGCACGTCGCGACCCAGCTCCGCGGTCCCGGAGAGCTGCGAGGCGCCGCCGGTGAGGATGATCCCGGCGGGCAGCATGCCGTGCCCGCTGCGCGCCATCTCGGAGCGGAGCAGCTCGAACGTCTCGCGCATCCGTGCCTCGATGATCCGGCACAGCTCCTCGCGGCTGACCGTCCGCCCCGCCTCCTCGCCCAGCACGGACACGCTGATGTGCTCGTCCTCGATCTCGCGCAGGTCGCACGTGCCGTGGCGGACCTTGAGCTCCTCGGCCACCTGGAGGGTCGTCTTCACGCCGATCGCGACGTCGTTGGTCACGTTGTTGCCGCCGACCGGCAGGACGGCCGTGTGGAACGGCGAGCCATCGGCGAACAGGGTGAGGTCGATAGTGCCGGCCCCGATGTCGGCGACCGCGACGCCCAGCTCCTTCTCGGTCTCGGTCACGACAGCTTCGGCCGAGGCGAGGCCGTTGACCACCAGCTCGTCGATCTTGACCCCCGCGAGCTGCACGCACTTGGTCAGGTTCTGGACCGCGGTGGCGGACGCGGAGACGATGTGCGCCTCGACCTCCAGCCGGAGCGCGCTCATGCCCAGGGGGTCCTTCACGCCCTCCTGGCCGTCGACGGTGAACCCCCGGCGCTCGACGTGGAGCACGTCTCGGTTGGACGGGATGGAGACGGCCCGCGCCACCTCGATGGCCCGGCTGATGTCCTCGCGGGTGACCTCGCGGTGGTGCGCCGTGACGGCGACCTGGCCCGTGGAGTTGAGGCTCTCGACGTGCTGGCCGCCGACGCCCACGAACGCCCGGTCGATCTTCCACCCGGACAGCCGCTCCGCGCGCTCGACGGCGTCCGCGATCGAGCGGACGGACTGGTCGATGTTGACGACGACGGCCTTGCGCAACCCGGTCGAGGGCACGGTGCCATGACCCATGATCGTGAGGCGACCATCCCGGCTGACCTCGCCGATCAGCGCGCAGACCTTCGACGTGCCGACGTCGATGCCGACAAGGACCGCTTCCCGTTCCACCTGCCTGTCGTCCCTCGCTGTCGGTGCTAGATGAAGTGGCGCCGGATCAGCGCGACGTTGTTGAAGATCCGGAACCCGAAGTTGATGAGGGCGACGAGGTAGAGGTCAAGGCTCAGCCGGTCGCCGATGAACGTCAGCAGCACCGCCACGATCGCATTCGTGAGGAAGCCACTGATGAATACGCGATTGTCGTAGACGCCGTCGAGCTCAGCTCGAACGGCTCCGAGGACCGAGTCGAGGGCCGCGAGGATCGCGACCGCCGAGTAGCGGGAGAACTCGAAGTTGACATTGACGTTGAGCAGGAGCCCGGCCGCGATTCCGATGAGCAGTCCCACGATGGGCAGGAGCAAGGGCGGGCAGCCTCCGTCCGGATGAACGTCTCCCTAACGATACCCGACCCTCGCGGGCAGGGACCCGCCGCCGGGGCGGAGCGGCGACGGCTCATGGGTTCGGCGTGGGCTTGGGAGCCGAGGTGGCGTCCGGCGTTGGCCTCGCCGACTCCTCGACCGGGATGATCGTGCCACTCCGGTCATCCGCGAGGATCACCCGGGCGACGCTCGTCTCACGACCCGCCAGGATGCTGCGCAGGAGGCGGACCTGGCCCTGGATCAGATCGGTCGTGCGCAGGGTGGGCGTGTAGAAGCCGAACACGGCCGTCCAGGAGGCGGGTCGGGTCCGCATCGTGAACCCGTCGGTGTCATCGACCCGGAGCACCAGCGATCGCGCCCCGCTGCCGACGTCGGCTGGATGCAGCGAAGCGAGCCGGAGGGCCGCATCGAGATCGACTTCGTCCAGGGTGGACCCGACGTCGGACCACATCGAGGCGAACCGCGCGTCGTCGATGACCGGCAGGTCGGCAGCCGCAGCGGGCGGATCGGCCGGCAGCTTCGCGAACAGGAGACCCTCGGCATCGACGAGGAACCGGCGCTCGCCCAACCTCCAGACCATGAGCGCTTCGCGCTCGCTGACGACCACCCGGACCTCGTCGGGAAGCGCGACCGAGACGGTCGCCTGGCGGACGGCGGGGATGGTGGTCAGAGCCTGCTCCAGCAGCCCGGTGCGGAGGGTGAACACGTTGCTGTCCGGGGGGATCGCGAGCCGCTCGAGGATCCGCTCCTCGCTGGTCCAGGTGGTCCCGGTGACCGTCGTGCGGTGGGTGGCGAACGCATCGGACGACGCGAGCCCGTAGGTCGCAGCGACGCCGGCCAGGATCGCGAGCAGGGCGCCCGCCCGGGTGGGAGTGATCCCGGCCGACGCCCGCCGGACCGGCTTCGTCCGGCGGACGGCCCCACCCGGGCGCGCGCCGGGCCGAAGCGCAGACGGCCGGAGCGGGCGAACGGCCGGACCCTGGCGACCCCGGCCGCGATTCACCGGCATGCGAGGATCACCGGGGCAGGTCCGCGGCCGTGAGACGGTGCCGGACGCGGGACCGGTCGCGACTCAGCGCGAGGTCGATCACCCGCCGGCACACGGCCGCGAAGTCGTAGCCGCCCTGCGCGCACAGGACCGGGAACAGGCTGATGGGCGTGAACCCCGGGATCGTGTTGATCTCGGACACGACCAGCGTCTCGCCCGCGAGCAGGAAGTCGATCCGCGCGAACCCCTCGGCGCCGATGGCGCGATAGGTATCCCGGGCGAGCTTGTGGATGGCCGTCCGCTGGGCCGGCGACACCTCGGCCGTCGCGGTGGTGTTGGACATGCCGGGCGTGTACTTCGCCTGGTAGTCGTAGAACTCGTGACCGGACATGATCTCGCCGGGACCGTACAGCTCGATCTCGGCCGGCTCGTTGCCGAGGACGGAGACCTCGAGGTCACGGGCGCCGGCGAGATAGCGCTCGACGATGGCCAGGTCGTCGTACCGGAACGCCTCGTCGACCGCCGGCCCGCGCTCGCCCGCCGTGTGGGCGATCGTCATCCCGACCGAGCTGCCAAGGCGCGCCGGCTTGACCATCAGGCGCGCATCGCCGCCCGCGGCCGCGAACGCCTCGAGCTCGGCGAGGACCGCTTCGCGGTCGGCCAGCCAGCGGGCCGCCCGCACCTCGACCCAGTCGGTCACCGGCAGCCCGATGCCGCGTGCCAGCCGCTTGAACAGCGCCTTGTCCATCCCCACGGCGCTGGCCATGACCCCGGACCCCGTGTAGGCGAGCCCGGCGGCCTCGCACAGCGCCTGGGCCGTTCCGTCCTCGCCAAACGGACCATGGAGGGCCAGGAACACGACCGGTCTTGCCGTCCGTTCCGTGAGCTGCTCCAGCGCCTTGCCGGCCGGGAACGGCCCAATGCCCCCCAGGACCGGCGGGTCGTCGTAGTCGGCCGGAGGGCGCCCGTCGCGCCGGTGGCCGTCGGGAAGCCGCCACCACGCGCCGTCGAGGTCGATCAGCCACGTCTCCACGGGATAGCCGGACGCAGCCAGGGCATCGGCGATCGCCGACCCGGACACGATCGAGACGTCATGCTCGGCCGAAGGACCGCCAAGGAGGACGGCGACCGGCGTCAGCGCGGGGTCGTGGGCGAGCGGCGGCACCGGCATCATGCTGACTCCCGCGGTTCGGTTGTGGCCGTGGGCCAGTCGCCCACGAACTCGACCTCGAAGGCGAGCTCGATCCCGTGACGGGCGAGCACCTCCGCGCGGACGTGCTCGGCAACCCGGCGCACGTCGGCGGCCGTCCCACGAGCGTCGTTGACGATGAAGTTGGCGTGCTTCTCGGACACGACAGCCCCGCCGACACGGTAGCCCTTGAGGCCGGCGGCGTCGATCAGCCGTCCGGCGGCGTCACCGGGCGGGTTCCGGAACACGGATCCCGCGGAAGGGATCCCCAGCGGCTGGTGCTCGCGGCGCCAGCGCCGGATGTCGTCGAGACGGGCCTTGATCTGGGCCGGGTCCGCGGATCGGAGGCTGAACACGGCCGCGATCACGATCTCCCCGGGTCCCTCGGGTGACGGGCCGGCCGCCTTGAACCGGCTGTGCCGGTAGGCGAACCCAAGCTCGTCGGTCGGCAGCACCCGTTCCGAGCCGTCGGCGAACAGGACCGTGGCGGACTCGAGGACCGACGCCGTCTCCGAACCGTGGGCACCGGCGTTCGACCAGACCGCGCCCCCGACCGTCCCGGGGATGGCGAGCCCGTACTCGAGCCCGGTCAGGCCCGCCTGCTGGGTCTCGGTCGCGGCCCGTGCCATGGGGACCCCCGCGTCCGCGAGATAGCGATCCCCGTCCAGGCGCGATCCCTCGGCCCGGGCCTGGATGACCAGGCCGCGGAACCCGCCGTCCCCGACGACCAGGTTGCTGCCGCGTCCGAGGAGGAGGAACGGGATGCCGCGTGCCCGCGCGAACCTGATCAGCCCCCGCAGCTCGAACGCGTTGTGGGCGACCGCGAACAGGTCGGCCGGCCCGCCGACGCGCATCGTGGTGTGGCGGGCCAGGCGCTCGTCGCGCACCGTCTTGACGCCCAGGCGGCGCTGGATCTCGGTGCCGGTCCGCAGGGCGTCGAACGTCGTGTCGTCGCTCACCGGTGGGGACCTCGGGCCGTGGCCTCGACCTCGACGGCATCGGGGAGCGGCCCCCGGCCGGCCACGGCCAGCACGAGGTCGGCGACCGCGGCCGCGGCACCCGGACGGGCGAGATCGCGGGCGGCGGCCGACATCGAGGCATGACGCGCCGGGTCGGCGAGCAGCCCCGCCACGTCCACCAGCCGATCCGCGTCGAGGTCGTCGTCCTCGACGATGACCGCGGCACCCGCCTCGGCGAATGACTCGGCGTTGAGGCGCTGGTGGCCTGCGGCGTGCGGGTACGGGACGATGGCCATCGGCAGGGCGAACGCCGCGGCTTCGGCCAGGGTGGAGGCTCCGGCGCGGCCGACCGCCAGGTCCGCCGCGGCCAGGGCCGCCGTCATCTCGTCGCCGTGGAGGAACGGGAAAGGCCGGTAGCGGTCCCGCAGGTCCGGCGGCAGCGCCTCGCGGGCGGCCAGCGCCGCCGGGTATCCGTCGTCGCCCGTCACGTGGACCACCCGGATCCGCTCCACCAGGCGCGGGAGCGCGCCGGCCACGGCGTCGTTGATGCGGCGCACGGCCTGCGACCCGCCGAACACGAGCAGGATCCGCTCGCCGGGGCGCCCGCCAACCTGTTCGCGAGCCTCGTCGGGGTCCACCGTGTCGAGCGCGCGGATGGGCGTCCCGGTCATGTACGTCCGCGGCTGGCCGAGCGTCGCCCCCGTCGCCGGGTGGCTCACCGTGACGACCGTCGCCAGCCGCGCGACCAGGCGCACGCTGCGCCCGGGGACCACGTTGCCGTCCCACAGCACGCTCGGGATCCGGAGGATGGCGGCCGCGAGCAGGACCGGGATCGCCACGTAGCCGCCGGTCGTGAAGATCGCCGCCGGGCGACGCGCGAGCAGCAGGACCAGCGCCTGCGGGAGGGAGAACCCGAGGCGAATCGGATCGAGGACCAGGTGGATGTCGCGGTCGGCGGAGCGCAGCGAGCGCAGGAACAGCCGGCGCAGCGGGATGCCGGCCCCCGGGACGATGTCCCGCTCGAGGCCCCGGTGCCCGCCGACCCAGGCGAGCTCAGGCGCGCCGGATCGGGCGCGGAGCGACCGGGCGACGGCGAGAGCCGGGTAGATGTGACCGCCCGTCCCCCCGCCCGCGATCAGCAGGCGCATCGTTCCACGTTCCTTTCTCGACCGTCTCGCGCGAGATCGACAGCAGGATGCCGATGGCGGCGAAGCTGATGATGAGGCTCGAGCCGCCCGCGGACACGAACGGCAGCGGAATGCCGGTGACCGGGAACAGGCCCACCACCACCCCGATGTTGATGAACGCCTGGAGGCAGATCCAGGCCGTGATGCCCGCCGCGAGCATGGCGCCGAACGTGTCGGGCGCGCCCAGCGAGGTGCGGATTCCGAGATACCCGATCGCCAGGAACAGGACGATCACGAGCCCGCCCCCAACGAGTCCGAACTCCTCGCCCACGATCGCGAAGATGAAGTCGTTGAAGGCGTTGGGCAGGAACAGGCCGCCCGCCAGACGGCTCTCGCCCAGCCCGGCGCCGAAGATGCCGCCCAGGGCCAGCGCGTAGTAGCCCTGGATGCTGTGGAACCCGAGATGGGCCTGGTCGACCCACGGGTTCAGCCAGACAGAGATCCGGTCCACCTGGTAGTCATGGAACTGCAGGTACAGCCAGGCGGCAGGCACCGCCGCCGCGACCATTCCCGCAAGGTGCCAAAGGTTCGCGCCGGCCACGAAGAACACGGTGAACGCGGTGAGCCCGAGCACGGACGACGTCCCCAGGTCGGGCTCGAGCAGCACCAGGACCACCACCGGGGCCGCGATGACCAGGAACGGCAGCGTCCCGCTGAGCACCCCGTGGACTGCGGTCCCGCGCTTGGCGAACCAGTAGGCGAGGTACACGACCAGCGCGAGCTTCATGAACTCGGCGGGGTGGACGGCCGGCAGGGGCCCGAGCTTGATCCAGCGCGCCGAACCTCCGACCACGATGTTGATGTCGGGGATGAACACCAGCAGCAGCCCGACGACGCCCGCGATGAACAGGGGCACGGACGCCACCCGAAGCCAGCGGTAGTCGACCCGCATCATCACCACCATGGCCACCAGCCCAAGCGCCGCCCACTGGATCTGCGGGCCGACGATCGCGAACGTGTTGTTGGCGCTCGACAGGTAGGCCTTGATCGCCGAGGAGCTGTAGACCATCAGGATGCCGATCGCCGCGAGGGCGACGGTCGCGACGAGGATCCCGTACTCGGGCTCGTGGCGCTCGCGCTGGAGCGTGTTGGCGCGGGTGCGGTCCCGGGCGGGGACCCGGACGGCCGTGAGGGGCACGGTGCTCATGCGGATCTCCCGTCGCCTGGCTGGGTCGGGCGGCGCGCCGAGGCGAGGCGGCCGACGGAGTCGATGAACGCGCGACCACGGGCCGCGTAATCCTCGTACATGTCGAACGATGCGGCAGCGGGGCTCAACACGACCGTCGCCAGCGCCCCGTCGGGCGCCTCGCCCAGGGCGAGGTGCGCGAAGGCGTCCGCGGCGACGACCGCTTCATCCATGGTCGCCGCACGGGCCGTGCGGGCGAGCCCGGCCGCCTGGAACAGCCGCTCCAGCGTGGGCCCACTCTCCCCGATCAGCACGGCGGCGAAGGCGGTCCCGCCCACGACCGACGCGAGCTGGCCCAGGTCCACGCCCTTGTCCCGTCCGCCGGCGATCAGCACGACCGGCGCGGGGAAGGCCCGCAGGGCGGCGATCACCGCGTCGGGCTGGGTGCCCTGGGAGTCGTTGACGAAGCGGACGTCGTCAACGAGCCCGACCGGCTGGAGACGGTGCTCCACGCCCCCAAAGCCCGCAGCCGCATTCCGGATCGCGTCGGGGGCGATCCCGAACAGGAGCCCCACGGCCACCGCGGCCAGTGCGTTGGACACGTTGTGCGCCCCGGGAATGCCGAGCTCGTCGACCGGCATGACCCCGCCGCCCGGACCGGTCGCGGCGACCCCGCCACCCGCGAGCGGCAGGCGCCCGACGGCCGCCGACACGATCCATCCGTCCACGACCCCGACCCCGCCGGGCACGGGCCGGTCGTTCCGGTACAGGACGGCCGGGGCGGTCCCCAGGCCCGCATATCCGCCGACGACCGGGTCTTCGAGGTTGAGGACCAGCGCCCCGTCAGGGTCCACCAGCTCCGCCAGGCGGCGCTTGACCCGTCGGTAGGCGTCGACCGTCCCGTGCCGGTCCAGGTGGTCCGAGGTGACGTTCGTGTAGACCGCGACCGTCGTCCCCCGCGAGAGCGCGGGCAGCTGCAGCTCCGAGAGCTCCACGACCACGCGATGCCCCGGCGTCAGGTCGGACAGCCGCTCCACGAGGGGCTGTCCGATGTTGCCGCCAAGGACCGCGGGATGCAGCGGGTCCGCGGCCAGGATCGCGTGGATCAGCGACGCAGTGGTCGTCTTGCCCTTGGTGCCCGTGACGCCGATCGTCGGGGCCGGGCACAGGCGGAGGAACAGGTCTGACTCCGAGACCAGCGCCGGTGCCCCGGCCTCGCCCGCGGCCCGTGCCGCCACGATCGCAGCCAGCGCCGCGCGGAGCCTGGGCTCGGTGGTTGGATAGGCGGGCGTGATCGAGGGCGACGTGGTGACCAGCGCGGCGCCGGCGAGGATCGACGCAGGGTCCACCTCGGGACCCAGCGCAAACCGGACGCCGCGGCCCCCGAGCTGATCGATCGCGCGCGCGAGGTCCACCTCGGGACGGATGTCGTAGACGGTGACGTCGGCGCCAGCGTCGTGCAGGAAGCGGGCAAGCGCGATGCCGCTGCGCGCGAGACCCAGGACCGCGATCGGCCGCCCGTCGAGGGCCCCGGCGCGAATGCCGTCGGGGGTCAGGCCATCGATGTCCACCGGGCTCAGCGTCATGTCAGCCGAGCGCATTGATCGAGGCCATGAAGAACGTGACGCCAAGCAGGCCGGCGAGGATGCCCACGATCCAGAACCGGAGCGCGATCTTCTCCTCGTCCCAGCCGCCCAGCTCGAAATGGTGGTGGAGCGGGGCCATGCGGAACACCCGCTTGCCGCCCGAGATCTTGAAGTACCCGATCTGGATGATGTCGCTGGTCGTCTCGACCACGAAGATGAGGCCGATGATCGGCAGCACCAGGATCTGGCCGGTGATCAGGGCGATGACGGCCAGGGTTGCCCCCAGGCTGAGCGACCCGGAGTCACCCATGAACACCTGGGCCGGGTGGACGTTGAACCACAGGAACCCGAGCAGGGCGCCGATGATCAACGCGCACAGGAACGCCGTGTTCGGCTGGGCGGGCACGTTAAGCAGCGCGATGATCATGAACGACACGAACGCGAACGCGAGGGTGCCGCCGGCGAGGCCATCGAGGCCGTCCGTGATGTTCACGCCGTTGGACGCCGCCACGATCGCGAACGCGGCAAATGGCACGTAGATGAACGGCTCGATGAACACGTCGCCAACGAACGGCACCCGGATCTCGGTGATCTGGTAGGTGCTCTGGATCTGCCAGGCCACGAACACCGCGACGACCGACTGCCAGAGGAGCTTGTGGCGGGCACGGATGCCCTCGCCGGTCCGGGCGTTGAGGTAGTCGTCCACCGCGCCAAGGAGGCCCACCAGGGCGAGCGTCGCGAGCGGCGCGATGATGCCGCCCTGGACCGGCCAGCGCAGCAGGAGGAAGATCCCGAGCACCACGCTGATGATCAGCAGGCCGCCCATCGTGGGGGTCCCCCACTTGATCATGTGGCTCTGCGGGCCCTCCTCGCGGATCTGCTTGGCGTAGCCGAGGTGGCGAAGCAGCCGGATGTAGGGCGGCATCAGGATGACCACCAGGGCGAAGGCGAGGAGCAGCCCCTGGATCAGCTCGAGCGTCATGCTCGTGCCGCTCCATCGTCGGCAACGAGCGAGTCCACCACCCACTCGAGCTCCACGCCGCGGGACGCCTTGACCAGGACCACGTCGCCCTCGCGGCAGGCGGCGCGCACGTGCGAGACGGCCCCCGCCCGGTCCGCGGCAGCCAGGATGCAGCGGGGATCCATGCCGGCGTCCCGGGCGCCCGCGACGATGCCCTCCGCGGCACCGCCAGGTTCGCCATCGACCACGACCAGCAGGTCCAGGACCCGCGCGGCCGCCTCGCCAACCTCGCGGTGGCCGGCGTCATGCCCGTCACCCAGCTCGCGCATCTCGCCCAGCACCGCGACGTGGCGTCCCGGCAGGCCGGCCAGGAGCTCGAGGGCGGCGCGCATGGAGCCCGGGGAGGCGTTGTAGGCGTCGTCGACGATGGTCAGGCCGTGCGCCCGCACGACGGCCGACCGGTGCGGGGCCGACGACGGGGTCGCCAGGCCCGGGACGATCTCGTCGAGGGTCATCCCGGCGGCCAGGCCGGCGGCAGTCGCGGCGAGCGCGTTATGGACGGCGAGCCGGCCCAGCCCCGGGATCGCGACGTCTCGTTCGCCGGCGGGTGTCCGCAGGTGGAACCGCATTCCGTCGAACCCGGCAGACACGATCGCGCCGGCGGTGATTTCCGCGGCGGCTGCGAGCCCATAGGTGACGACGCGGGCGGCAGTCCGGCCGGCCATGCGGGCCACGCGGTCGTCATCGGCGTTGAGGATGGCGACCCCGCCGTCGGCGGCGCCCGGGAGGGCCTCGACGAGCTCGGCCTTCGCGTCCTCGATCGCGCCAAGGCTGCCGATGCGCGAGAGATGCACGGGCTGCACCGCGGTGACGATCCCGATCGATGGCCGCCCGATGGCCGCGAGGTCGCGGATCTCGCCGCCGGCGTACATCCCCATCTCGAGGACGGCGGCACCATGGTGCGGGCCCAGGTCCAGGACGGTCAGGGGCAGGCCGACCTCGTTGTTGCGGTTGCCCTCGGTCCGCAGGGTGACGAAGCGGCTCGCAAGCACGCCCGCCACGGCCTCCTTGGTCGACGTCTTCGCGATGCTGCCCGTGATCCCCACCACGATCGGCGAGAAGCGGAGCCGCCAGGCCGCCGCGATCGCCTGCAGGGCACGCAGGGCATCCGGCACTCGGACGATGCTCAGGTCTCCGAGCTCGTCGAACGGCGGCTCGCCGGCGGCCGCGTCGGGGTCACGGGTCACCAGCACCGCGGCCGCGCCCGCGTCCGCAGCCGCCCGGAGGAACCGGTGGCCGTCGGTGCGCTCGCCGGGGAGGGCGACGAACAGGGTTCCCGGCCGGACCAGGCGCGAGTCCACCGCGCCACCCCGGATCGGCCGCGAGCTCCGGCGGACGAGTGTCCCACCCGTCGCGTCGAGCAGGTCATCGGCCGCCAGGGCCGGCGTTGGGGCGGGCGTCCGTGCGGGGTCCGTCACGGGATCGAGTGTCGCACAGGCCCGCGTCACGGGTAGACCGTGAAGGCGGGGATGGCATGTACCTCGGGGACGAGGTCGGGCGTGGTGATGGCGTCGTGGGCGATGCGCCGGAACAGCTCGAAGCTCATCACCGGCATCTCGAGCTGCCCCCGCCGGACAACGGTCGGCGTCCCCTCCTCGATCCGGATCGCCACCACGAGATCCGGCCGCCCGGCTTGGCGGGCGACGTATCCCACGAACGAGTAGTTGAACAGGTTCACCTTCCAGGCGCCGGCCGCGCTGTCCCAGATCTGCGCGGTGCCGGTCTTGCCGCCAACCTCGAAGCCCTTGATCAGGGTCCGGTCACGGTAGAAGCTCACCTTGGTGATCACCTTGTCCATCATGGTCATCAGCTCTCGGGAGACCCGCTCGGACATCACCCGGCCGCGGATGATGGGGGTCGTCTCGAGATCGCCGATCGACTTCACGACCCGTGGCTGGACCAGGACGCCCCCGTTGAGCATCGCGCCGTAGGCCTGGGCGAGCTGGATGGGCGTGACGGCAACCCCCTGCCCGAAGGCACCGTTGGCGAGGTCGATCTCCCGCCACGGCTGCTGCGACGGGTCATGCACGAATTCCTTTGACCTCGTTGGCGACGTCGATGCCGGTCGGCGCGCCAAAGCCGAGCTTGCGCCAGGTGCTGAACAGCCGCTGGCTTGACTCCTTGGTATTCCGGCCGAGACCAAGCGCGACCTTGGCGGCAACCACGTTGCGCGAGAAGGCGATCTGGGTGACAAAGGTCTTGAACCCGTTCGACAGGTGGTCGGCGTTGTCCACGTGGGTGCGCCCGCCATCGAGCTGCAGCGTCCCCTGGTCCTGGATCTTCGTCTTGAGCGTGACCGTGCCCAGGCCGAGCGCAGCGGTCGCGGTCAGCATCTTGAACACCGAACCCGGCTCGTAGACGGTCGACACGATGGGGTCCACGAAGACGCCCGGATCCTCGGCTGCGATGGTCGCATACTGGTTCGCGTCGTACGACGGATAGCTCGCGTAGGCGAACACCTCGCCCGTGTACGGGTCCATGACGACCGCCGATACCCGCTTGGCCCGGTCCGCGATCCAGGCGGCCAGCAGCTCCTGCTCAACGGCGACCTGGAGCGAGGCATCGATGGTCAGGGTGAGGTTCTTGCCCGGCACGCCCTCCTCGATCACCACCGTGGTATCCGGGACGGTATTGCCCAGCGCATCATGCTGCGCGGCAACCACCGTCTTGCGGCCGGCGAGATCGCCCTGGTAGTACTGCTCCACGCCGTACTGGCCGGTGCCTCCGCGATTCACGAAGCCCAGGAGATGGGCGGCGAGCGTCGACCGGGGGGCGCCGCCAGGCTGCGGGTACAGGCGCACGCTCTCCGGCTCCAGCAGCAGCCCTTCCAGCTCGGGATTGGGGCCGGCCGAGAGGCGGCGGATGAGATCGGAGGTTTCCGGCTCCAGGTCGCGCGCAAGGACCTTGTACTGGCTCTCGGAGATCATCTTGAGCGGTCAGGCTGGCCGCGGCGTCGCCCTCCAGGCCCAGGATCCGGACCAGGCTCGCGGCCACCAGGCGGCGCCGCAGGGAGGAGAGCCTGACGGGGTTGGCCGCAAGCCGGTCGCGCTCGACGCTCGTGGCCAGGACCACGGTTCCCGTGCGGTCGTAGATCGAGCCCCGCTTGGCCGGGATCTCGTAGGTCATCGACGACTGCTTCTTCGCCGCGTCCGAGAGGTCTTGCCGGCGGACCACCTGCCAGTAGGCGAGGCGCGCGCCGAGGCTCCCCGCCAGGACGACGAAGATCAGGAGCAGCAGCAGCGCCCGGGTGCGGGAGTCGGTCCGGCCAAGCATTCGACGCGGGTGGCGCTAGCGAGCCGGGATGATGAGCGGTTCTGGCAGCGCACCGAGGCCGGCGTCGATCGCCTGCTTGCGGATGGCCGGCGCCTTGCCGAGCCGGTTGAGCTCGTTGTACAGGTCCTGTGCCTGGGCCTCGAGGCGAAGGTGCACGGCGGACAGCTGGTCGAGCTTGTAGCCGGTGGCCGACACCATGACGTCCTGCGACAGCGAGAAGAAGGCGCCCGCGAACCCGACCACGATGACCGCGAGCACGATCGAGATCCGTGACGGACCGCGGCGAGCGCGGACGGCCGCTCGCGTTCGACGCCGAGGAAGGACCGGTGCCCGCAACTCCACGCGCGGCCGCCGCGGAAGGACGATCGGGCGCTGGCGCGCGCCCTCGTAGACCGCCATGCCTAGTCGCCCAGCGCGTAGTGCAGGCGCGGCGAACGCGGATCGATCAGGCCCAGCCGGTCGGCGATCGCGGCCGGTCCGAGATCATCGGACAGGGCGTCGTCGGTGACGGGGACGAGGTCGCGCCCGCGACGCTCGTGCAGCTCGTGCTGGCGGCGACCGTAGGACTTGCGGCGGTTGTGCTGATGACGCTTGCTCACGGGACTCCTCCTCCGTGGGCTCGGCCGGCGATGTCGCCGGCTCGGCGAGTGATACGGGTGGGGCGCGTCGGGCCGTGGGTCTGTTCCTGGTGGTCGCTCCTTCCGTGTCACGCGGCGAGCCGCTCGGCCGCACGCAGTCGGGCGCTCCTGGCCCGTGGGTTCGCGGTGATCTCCTCGGCCGTCGGCACCAGCGACGGCCTGGTGACGAGACGGAGGCGGGGCGCCTTGCCGCAGATGCACACCGGCGCCTCGGGCGCACACGTGCATCCCCGCCGCTCGGCGGCCAGGAACCGCTTCACGATCCGGTCCTCGAGCGAGTGGTAGGAGAGGACGACGAGGCGGCCGCCGGGCCGCAGCAGGTCAACCGCCGCGGCGAGGCCGTCCTCGAGCGCGTCCAGCTCTTCGTTGACGGCGATCCGGAGCGCCTGGAACACGCGCGTCGCGGGGTGAATGCGCCTCGGCCGGCGGGGGTTGTCCGGCAGGGTCCGCTCCACGAGTGCCGCCAGCTCCTCGGCCGTCTCGATCGATGCCGTCGCCCGTGCCGCAACGATGGCCTTCGCGATCCGCCACGCGGATGGCTCCTCGCCGTACCGGCGGAACAGGGCTGCCAGCTCGTCGGCCGTCAGGGTCGCCAGCAGCTCGGCGGCCGGGACGCCGCCAGCCGTGTCGAACCGCATGTCGAGCGGCCCGCCGGCACGGAACCCGAAGCCCCGCTCACGATCCGCGAGCTGGAACGACGACAGGCCGAGGTCGAACAGGGCGCCGTCGACGGCGCCGAAGCCGGCGTCCGGCGCGACCATGGCCAGCTCCCGGAAGTTCGCCCGCCGCAGGACCAGGCGGTCACCGAACCGGGCCAGCCGCTGTCCAACGCGTTCGATGGCCGCGCCGTCCGCGTCGAGGCCCAGCACCCGGCCATCGGGGCTGGCGGCCTCCAGGATCCGCTCGGTGTGCCCACCGCCGCCGACCGTCGTGTCGATCTGCAGGCTGCCGGCTGACGGGGCCAGGGTCGCGATGACCTCGACCGGCATCACCGGCAAATGCCCTTCCTGCATCACTCCTCCACGGTTCGGATAGCGGATCCCGGGCGGACCCTGGAAGCGCATGTGGTGCGACGTCAGATCCCCAGGCCCGCGATGGCGGCCGCAAAGGCCGACGGATCCTCGAGCGCCTGGCTGTACTCCTCCCACCGCGCCGGGGCCCAGATCTCGGCGTGGTCCCGACTGCCCAGGACCATCGCCTCGCTCACGAGGCCCGCGAATGCGCGCAGGCCCTGCGGAACGAGCACCCGGCCCTGGCGGTCGAGCTCCGTCTCCTGGGCCCCCGCGAACAGCTGCCGCTGCAGCAGCCGGGCGTTGGGATCGGTCATGGGCAGGCTCCCCACCTTCGTCGAGAGCAGCTCCCAGGCCGGCATCGGGAAGATCGCGAGACAGGTGTCGAGCCACCTCGCGACCACGCAGCCACCCTCGAGCTGGGCGCGGAAGCGGGCAGGGACAGCGAGGCGCCCCTTCTCGTCGACCGCATGCCGGTACTCGCCGGTGAACACCGCGTCCCGTCACTCCTGACATCGGGCGACGCCGGGTGAGTGATCAACCTGGGTCCTGGTGGCGGTCTGCCCGCCGCATTCCCCACTTTCCACCACTTTGCGCCACTGCTTGGCATTCTAGCGCGGTAATGGGGGCCGTCAATGGGCGAAATCGCACGAGGTGCGCGTTTCGAGGCCGTCGTCGGGTCGCGGGGAGCAAGCCCGCGAGGGTCGCCGCGGGGCCGGGGACCGCGGGGGTCGCGGCGGCGCTGGGCCGGGGGCGCGGGGGCCGCGGGGGCCGGGGGGCGCGGGGTCGGGGCGCGGGGTCGGGGCGCGGGGTCGGGCCGGTGAGGACGCCGCGGGGCCGGGCCGCTTCATCGTGCGTACCCTGCGCGAGGTCGGGCCGTGGGGCGCAGGCTCAAGCGTCTGGACGAGGCGCTCGCCGGCGCCGAGATCGACGGCGGCCAGCGGCGGCGAAAGCGCGAATGTGCCAGATATCACCCCAAGCCTATGCACGGACGGCAAATCGGTCTCGGAGGCTCCGAATATCACCCGGGGGTGATATAGCGGCCCACACGGGTCGTGGGCCCGTGCGTGTAGTTGCTGGGGGTGATATCTGGGGCGAACTGACGGGCGGGACGCGGGTCGCAGGCGGGACGGCGGGACGGGGGGGCGGCCCGCCCCAGCTGGCCAGCGAGCCGAGAGCAGGGTTCGGTCGCGGTCGCCCAGGCCGATCCCGGGGGCCTCGCCGCCGACGCCACCGTCGCGGCCCGGTCGAAGCTCGGTCGGATGCCGTCGTTCTCCGCGCTAGCGCGTGGGCGGTGGCATCAGCGCGTGGGCGGCGGCATCCGGATCTCGTCGCCAACCCGCAGGTGCTTGTCCGGGTACTGCGGGTTCCACGCGTAGATGGTGGACAGCGGATGCCCGAAGTAGTGGGCGATCGAGTACAGGTTGTCGCCCGAGCGAACCGTATAGATCCAGCAGTCGCTGCGGTCGGGGCACGCCTCCAGCAGCTTGTACCGGTCGCTCTCTGGCTTCGCGCTCGCCCCGGGAGTGGGCGTCGGGGTTGGCTGGACCGCGGGCGAGGGCGACGGGGTCGGGGCCAGCGACGGGGTCGGGGCCAGCGACGGGACGAGGGTCGGAGACGCGGCGCCGACCACGCTCGGCTCCGCCGACGGCGCCGTCGTGATCGATGCCGGCGCGCCACTTGAGACGGACGGTTCGGTCACCTGGGGCGTCGGGGTTGCCACGATCGCCAGGGGACTCTCACCGGCACCGACGACCGGCATGGCAATGCCACCGCGCTGGACGACGAATCCGAAGGAGATCCCGGCGCTCAGGATCAGGATCAGGAGCGCTGCGAGCGTCGCTCGCGGCACGGTCGGCACGGTCCGAGCCGGAGGCGCCGAATCCCCCACCATGGCGCCGCGGAGGTAGCGCGGGCAGTCGGCATGGGCGACGCGCAGGCACACGAGCTCCTGCTGGCGGAGGGACTGCGGCCGGGCTGACCCGATCGCGACACACGCCTGGTCATCCGAGGGACTGGAGAACGGCGCCAGCAGCGCGTCGCCGGTGTCGCGGCGGAGGAACGGGCACACGGAGGGGTCTGGCGAGCGGGCGGCATCGCCGAACACCGGGAGCGCGGGGCGCATCGCCGACTGCCCGGATGCAGCCACATGATCGTGATCGCCGGTCCGGTCCGCGCCCGCGTCTTCGGGTTCTTCGCTCAGCGCCCTGTCCCTCCCAGTGCTGCCATGGCCTCCCCCGAACGGCGCGAGTCTAGTACCTCCGGACCCTTGCCGGGTCGGAATCCCGGGTGCTAGGCTGCGCGTCCGCTAGTGCCGCACCCGTTGCAGGCAGCGGTACAGTTGGCCACGGCCACCTACCGGGAAGAGATCGAGCCAAAGTCCAATGGCCATGCCCCTCGCCGAACCGACCCAGCTCCACCCGCGCGAAGCCGAGCTCTCGCACCTGGCGCCGCATCGCATCAAGCGCTGCACGTACCGCCGGTTGATCTCGATCGAGCGGCCGCAGGAGCGCCTCTACGAGGTCGAGTGCCTCTACCCGGACCGCCAGGTGCCGATCCCCCTGGGTGATCTCGACACCAGCATGCCGATCTGCAACGCCTGCACCGCCGCGCACACCTTCCGCGCGGACGAGGACTAGCCACCAGATCCCTGCCGACCGGAGCGCGCACAGGGTTGTCCTGACCCCCGGGAATCGTGCATCATCGGCGCACGCCCGACGTCCCATGGCCCGATTGACGTCGGCCCGTATCGTTCCCGGGGGTTCCTGACGTGGGTGTCCGAGCGCATCGGACCGGCGCGCTGATGACCATCGCCGCGTGCGCGGCCCTGGTCCTGACTCTGGTCGCTCCGTGGCAGCCGAGGGCGCGGGCCGTCGACGACGCCCTGACATCCGCTGACCAGGCGGAGTGGGAGGCGGCGCTCACCCGGGGTGGCCTGACCGCCGACGCGGCCGCGCAGCTGATGAGCAGCCGCCCCCTGGTCACAGCCAGCGGCGCCGGTCGGTTCGACCCGTTCGTGGGCCCGATCCCGGACGGTGAGACAGGTCAGCGACCGGCCGGCTACCTCATCCGCGAGGCGTTCGCCCACCTCATCGAGTTCGCCCCGGAACAGATCGCAACGCTCCGGGGCGGCACGCTGGGCTGCTCCGAGACCGGCGTCGTCTGCCAGACGGAGGGAGCCCGGCTCGATTCGCCACTGCCCACCACGTGGCTCGTGTCCTCGATCTTCCTGGACCGCCCGATCAACGTCGATGGACCCAACCTCACCGACGTGTCGCTGGTCATCCACGACGGGCGCCTGGGGCCGGTCGCGCCCGGTCGGGATCAGCTCGCCGGTGGCGACCCGCTCGAGGGTGGCAACCGGTACCTCGGAATCACCGATGCGCCGGGCGAAGCGGGCCTGGTCGCCCGGACGGCGTACTGGGACCCGGCCACCGCCACCTGGACCCAGACACAGAGCCACGGGTTTGCGATCGTCGACGGCACCCTGATCCAGCTCTGGTGGCCGACCACATCCGAGCTGTTCACGTTCGACGGCCAACGGATCTATGCCGGGGAGGCTGCTGACGGCGAGTTCGCGCCGGGGACCACCGCGTTCTCGTCGATCCCGGTGGTGGTGGACGGGTGGACGCTCGTCGCCGGGGGCCTCGAAGGGTTGCCGCTGGTGGGCACGGATGGAACCTTCGTCCAGGACCGCGCTCCGGCCATGACAGCCAAGCCCGCGGCGACGCCAGCGGCGGCGACGCCGACACCGGCACCACCCGCGACCGCCGTTCCGACTCCGACGGCCACCAGCGCACCCTCGGCCACGGCCGCCCCGGCCACGCCGGGCGCGACGGCCTTCGACATCGGCTCCCTCGCGATCCCGCTGGCCGGTCTGGCCATTGGCCTGGTGATCTCGATCCTCGGCCTCATCCTGCTCATCCGCGGGCGGCAGCCGGGGCCAGCAGGGCCGGGCCCCGCAATCGCCGCCGGGGGGCCGGGGCGAGACCTCCTCCTCGCCGCCACCAAGGGACCCTGCGTCGACCTGGCGACGGCCGTCGCCGATGCCAATCGCGCCTGTGAGGAGGCACGTCTGGCCGCACAGCGGGCCCGGGCGGGAGCCGATGACGCGACGGCGAAGGCCACCGAGGCCCGCCAGCGAGCGCGCGAGGCGACCACCGCGCGTGAGGACGCCCAACGTGCGCTGGACGTCGAGCTCGAGGATCTTGACGAGGGAACATCGAGCATCTCGTCGGGCGGCCTGACGCTCACCGAACGCGACCTGCGCCTGATCGAGGACGCCCGACTGGAGCTGGCGGCCACCTATGAGCCGCAGATCCGCGCGGCGACTTCGGAAAGCGAGCGATCCGCGGTCAGCGAGCGGTATCGCCAGGAGGTGCACAACCTCGAGAAGGCGGAGACCGTCGAGGCCCTCCGGGCGGAGGCCGCCAAGACCCTTGAGGCCCGGATCGCCGCCGCCCGGGCGAGGCTTGCGACCGCCAGGGACGCGGAGCGGGCCGCGCTCGACGAGGCAGCCGATGCGGAGCAGTCGGCCCAGCGAGCGCGCGGAACGGCCCATGCGGCCGAGCAGCAGGCGGACCACGCGTGCCGCCAGGCAGATGTCGTCCGCAAGGCACTCCAGGCCTGCCTCGAGCACGCGACCCCGCATCCCATCGGTGTCCCGACCGGGGGCGGCGAGGGCGGCGGGCCCGATCCCGGTCCGGGCGGAGGGCCGCAGCCCGCCGGCGGTGGTGCGCAGCCGGGCGGCGGGGGTCCTCAGCCGCGCGGCGGCGTGGATGGACCGCCCACGAGTCCCGGCGGCGGGCCTGGCGCGGGTGGCGGGCCGGGAACGGGTGAGACGCCGCAGCCAGGCGGCGGGCAACCTCCGAAACGGGAGTGCCCGGACGGCGCCCAGCAGTGGCGACCGGTGGGCACCCGGATCTTCCGGCTCCTGCCGCAGGACGCCAGGATCGAATGGCGGGTGTTCCCGATGCGCAGGCCGTTCGCCGACTGGCTCGAGCCACGTCAGATCGACGACCAGGGGAACGCGGTCGAAGGCCCGCCGAGCGTCAGCCAGCGCTCGATGCGGATGATGAAGGGCGATCTCGAGACCCTGTTCAAGGACCTCGACTCGACCCACCTCTCGGCCGGCGTGCGCTATGACCAGGAGCTCGTCATCGTGGTCCCGTTCGTCAGCCGCCAGCTCCGCAAGGACCGGCAGTGGCTGTGCCAGGGTGGGCGGTGGGTTGCCACGGACGTCTGTCGCGTCGTGGAGCTCGCGGTGGCGCCGGCGCCGCACGCGTACGGGAACGGTCGCAGGGACGTGACCCTGATGGTCGTCAGGTCGATCTACGAAGACGCGATGAAGGGGATCGCCGACGCCGCCGAGAACGAGCGGCTGATGGGCCACCTCGAGCGGGAATGCCCGTAGCGGGGACCGGCGCGCCATGAACGACCGCCTCGTCGGGTCGGCGCTCTTGGTCGCCGGGCTCGTGATCACCGCCGCGAGTGGCGTGGCGCTTGCCATGGCGGCCAACCCGGGCGCCACCCAGGCCACGACACCACCCGCCGCGTCCGCGTCACCGGCGGTCGTCGTGCCCTCGCACCTCACGACCGGACCATCGCCGGTCGTCACGGTGACGTCGAGCTCCACGCCCACGACGCCGCCCGCCCCCACCCCGAGCCCCACGCCGTCCGGCGCTGACCTGATCACCGCGTTCATGTCCCAGCTCGCCACTGCCCTGCGCACCGGCGACGCGACCTTCCAGGTCGCGCACCTGCACCCGGATGCCCTCGCCCGCTACGGCGAGGCGCAGTGCCTCTCGGAGCTCCCGAAGCGCGCCGATCCCACCGTCGCGATCGACGTGGTGAACGTCGGCCAGCCGGAGCGCTGGGACTACGAGACCGACGGGCTGGCCACCACCATCGGGGCAGCGGTGCCGGTCGAGGTCGACATGACGATCGAGGGCGTGGCTGCCAAGCGCGTGCTGCACGTGACGCTTGACGCGGGTGAGGTGCGCTGGTTCACGGACTGCGGCCTGCCGATCGACACGCCGGCGCCGTAGCGGCGGCCACGGGCGGGACGGCGGCTGCCATGTCCGCGGCCCCAGCGGCTGCCACTCACGGGACGGCGAAGCGGGCGCCCTGGGGGATCTGCCAGCGAGGCGGCCTGTAAGCCGAGTTCTGTCCCGCGGCTCGCGCCACGGGGACGGTCATCCATCTGTGGCCGCCGGTTGCCCGACGGCTCATGCGGCCGACCCGAGGGCTGGGCAGCGCGCCTCTTCCCCCCGGCGAACCGGGGTGCGCCCTCCTATTTGGCCTTGCTCCGGGTGGAGTTTGCCGCGTTTCACTCCGGCACCCGAGGGCGCCGGCATCGTCACTGTGGCACTGGTCCTCGCCTCACGGCGGACGGGCGTTACCCGCCACCCTGCGCTGGGGAGCTCGGACTTTCCTCACGCCGCCCGGTTGCCCGGCCGACGCGCGACCATCCGGCCGCCTCGCTGGCCCGCGGATTGTACGCGGGCCCACCGGATCAGGGTTCGAACAGCAGCACCTGGTTCGCACCGCTCGTGAGGCGGAGCTGACCCGTGCCCGTGTCGATCGAGTAGACGGGCGATCCCTTGACCACGGCGAGAACGGCGGCTTCCTGCTCGGCGACGTCGCCCTTGCACGCCACCATGGACTGCTGGACCGTGTCGAGCAGGATGCGGTTGCCGTCGAGGTGGTAGGACCCCCCGACCGTGTTGCACCCGGTTCGCACCGTGAACGTCCCATCGCCCTCGAACGACACCGTGGCGTCGGCGGCCGGCGGGGCGCCGTGGACCTGGGCCAGCGTCCAGGTCGAGCCCACCAGCACGTCGCGGGTCGTGAGGCACCCGGCCGCGAGCAGCGGGATCGCGAGCAGGGTGGCAAGGCGCGCGAACGTCCTCACGCCAGGATCTTCCGCACGGCCTCCGCGATCGCGCGCCCAAGGGTTCCCTGCCCTGCCGCGGTGAGGTGCACCCCATCGGCCGGATCGATATCCGCGAACGGTCCGGCGTCGAGGAACTCGACCCCATGTTGCTCGGCGACGGTGCGGTACAGCCGCGCGAACTGCTCGCTCTTTGCCCGGGCCTCGCCGAACCCCCACACCTCGGAGGCGGTCGTGAGGTCGCCGAGCGGCGGCGGCGCCACGAGCAGGACCCGCGGCGGGCCGCCCGCGGGACCCGTTCCCGACAGCAACGCGAGGTCCACGAGCGCCCCGGCGCCGTGGGCGATGTCGGGGGCCCCGAGGTGGAGGAACCCCTTGGTGTCGTTGGTGCCGAGCATGATGACGACCACGTCCACCGGTGCGTGGGAGCGCAGGCACGGCAGGAGGTAGTCCCGCCCGTTCCGGCCGTCGAGCATGGGGTCGTCCCAGATCGTGGTCCGGCCGTTGAGGCCTTCCTCGATCACGTCGACGACGCCACGCAGCCCCGCGGCGAGGACGCCGGGCCAGCGGACGTCGCGCGAGAACCGGCCGCCCGTCGAGACGTCGTAGCCATGCGTGTTCGAGTCGCCGTAGCAGACGACAACCGGCATCGATCCCCTCCCCTGTTCAGGCGCCTGGAGTGACCCGGCGCGCCCGGGCGATCCGGGCCGGGCCGCCGGCAGCCACCCGGTCGAGCGCTTCGTTGGCGAGCCGATCCGCGGTGGCATTCTGCGCGCGCGGCACGTGGGTCGCGGACCATCGGCGAACCTGGCCGAGCATCCGCTTCGCCTCGGCATGGAGCGGCTGGAGCTTCGCGTCCTTGACCCGCCACCGGCCGTGGAGCTGCTCCACGATCAGCTTGGAATCGAGGAATAGGTCCACCTTGTCGGCGCCGAGCCGAAGGGCGAGCTTGAGCGCCTCCAGAACCCCCGTCCACTCGGCGACGTTGTTGGTCTGGACGCCGAGCGCCTCCGAGATGGTCGCGTCGGGGAGCGCGGCCGGGTCGAGCGCGTCGGGACGCGAACCGTCGATCAGCGCCGCGCCGAGCGATGCCGGACCCGGGTTGCCCCGAGCCGCCCCGTCGGTGCGGATGACCAGGTGCGCGATGACCGGGAGCGACGGCTCGCTCAGACCTGCCGCCCCGTGATCGCCCCGGTGACCTCGAGGATCGCCTGCGTGATATGGATGTCCCGCGGACAGGCGTCTGTGCAGTTGAAGATCGTGCGGCAGCGCCACACGCCGTCCTTGTCGGCCAGGATCTCCAGCCGCTCGTCGGCGTGGTCGTCCCGGGTGTCGAAGATGAACCGGTGGGCGTTGACGATCGCCGCCGGACCGACGTACTCGGGCTTCGACCAGAACGACGGGCACGAGGTGGTGCACGCGGCGCACAGGATGCACTTCGTGGTGTCGTCGTAGCGGGCCCGGTCCTCGGCGGACTGGCGCCGCTCGCGCTCGGGCGGAGTCGATTCGGTCTGCAGGTACGGCTGGACGCTCCGGAACTTGGCGAAGAAGGCGTCCATGTCGACCACGAGGTCCTTCATCACCGGCAGGCCCGGCAGCGGCGCCACCGTGATCCGCCTGCCGCCCAGCTGGTCCACCCGGATCTTGCAGGCGAGGCGGTTGCGGCCGTTGATGAGCATCGCGTCCGAGCCGCACACGCCGTGGCCGCACGAGCGGCGGAAGGTCAGCGTGCCGTCCTGTTCGTACTTGACCTTGTGGAGGAGGTCCAGGACGCGGTCCATGGGACCGGCCTCGACCGTGTACCGCTCCTCGTGCGGCTTCGTGTCGCGCTCGGGGTCGTAGCGGAGGATCCGCAGCTCTACAGTCATCGTTCGCTCCCCCGCCCTAGTAGACACGCGGCTTGGGCTGGAACTTGGTGATCGTGACCGGCTTGTAGGCCAGCTCGACCGCCCCGTCCGGGCCCTTGCTCGCGAGGGAATGGGTGAGGAAGTTCACGTCGTCCCGATCAGGGTAGTCCTCCCGGCTGTGCGCGCCGCGGCTCTCCTTCCGGTTGATGCACGCCGCGACCATCCCCTCGGCGCAGTCGAGGAGATACCCGACCTCGCGGGCCTCGAGGAGGTCCGTGTTGAAGGTCGTGCCCTTGTCGTTGACCGAGACGCTGGCGTAGCGCCCGCGGAGCTCGGCCACCTTGGCCCGGGCCCGCTCGAGGCCAACCGCATCGCGGTACACGCCGGCGTCATCCATCATCACGTCGGCGAGCTCCGTGCGGATCGCCTCCTTGCGCTCCCCCTTCTCGCGGCCCCGGATCGCCTCGATCTCGGCGCGAACCGGCTCCATCACGTCGGGCGCGATCTCCGGGACCCCGACACCCTTGATGTCGAGCGTCATCTGGCGACCGGCCCGGCGTCCGAACACGAGCAGGTCCACGAGCGAGTTGGTCCCCAGGCGATTGGCGCCGTGGACGGACACACAGGCAGCCTCGCCCGCGGCATACAGCCCCGGGACGACCGTGTTGGCCGCGTCGCGGGTCACCTGGGTGAGCAGGTTGGTGGGCACGCCGCCCATCGCATAGTGCGCCGTCGGCTGGACCGGGATCGGATCCGTGTAGGGCTCGATGCCCTGGTAGACACGCACGAAGTCCGTGATGTCCGGCAGCTTCTCGTCGATCAGCTTGCGGCCGAGGTGGCGGACGTCGAGGTAGACGTAGTCCTTGCCGTCGATGCCGCGACCCGCCCGGATCTCCTGGTGGATCGCCCGGCTCACCATGTCGCGCGGCGCGAGCTCCATCAGCTTGGGGGCATAGCGCTCCATGAACCGGAAGCCGTCGTTGTCGAGCAGGTACGCGCCCTCGCCGCGGGCCGCCTCGGACAGGAGGATGCCGATGCCCACGATGCCCGTCGGGTGGAACTGGTAGAACTCCATGTCCTGCATCGGGACGCCATGCCGGTACGCGAGCGAGACGCCATCCCCGGTCAGGCTCCACGCGTTCGAGGTGACCCGGAACATGCGCCCGAAGCCGCCGGTGGCGATCAGCACCGCCTTGGAGCGCAGCGTGACGAGCTCGCCGTCGGCGATCCGGTACGCGACCACGCCGGCGGCGCGTCCGCCCGAGCCCAGGTCCCCGCCCTCGGTCACGAGGTCCACGACGTGGTACTCGTCGTAGAACTTGACGCCGTGCTTGAGGCACTGCTGGTACAGGGTCTGCAGGATCATGTGGCCGGTGCGGTCGGCGGCGAAGCAGGCCCGCTTGACAGGACCCTCGCCGTAGTTGCGCGTGTGGCCGCCGAACCGCCGCTGGTCGATCCGTCCGTCCGGCGTCCGGTTGAACGGCAGCCCCATGTGCTCGAGCTCGATCACCGTCTCGATGGCCTCGCGGGCGAGCACCTCGGCCGCATCCTGGTCAACCAGGTAGTCACCACCCTTGATGGTGTCGAACATGTGCCACTCCCAGTGGTCCTCCTCCTGGTTTCCCAGGGCGGCACACACGCCGCCCTGGGCGGCGCCGGTATGGGAGCGGGTGGGATAGAGCTTGGTCAGGACAGCCGAGTCCACGCCCGCCTTGGCGAGCTCGAGCGCGGCCCACAGGCCGGCGCCACCCGCGCCGACGATGAGGGCGTCGTGGTCGCGGATCATGCCGGCACCTGCGGCATCGGCAGCGTGAACACGACCATGGTGCCCATCGCGAGCAGGACCAGGCCGACGAGATACAGCGCCAGCGTCAGCGTGGAGCGCCTGCCGCCCGAGGTGTAGTCGCCGATGACCGTTCGCACGCCCATGAACGCGTGGAACAGCACGAACACCAGCATCATCCAGTCGATCGTGCGCTGCGCGATGCTCGCCCAGCGGGCGGTGACCCAGACGGCATCCTGGATGGCCGGGTCGTAGACGAAGTGGACGACGATGTAGTGGGAGATGGCCAGCACGAACAGACCCAGGCCGGTGAGGCGCATCAGGTACCAGATCGCGAGCTCCCACCCGCTGCCCGATGGCCGTGCGCGGCCGGATCGCGTGACGCCGTAGGTGTTCATGAGCCGAACCTGAAGGGGGGCTCAAGCCCGAAGGCCGGGGCCATGATCTGGATGAGGATGGGCAGGCCGATCAGCGCGAACAGCACCCAGTTGAGGTACCAGAGCTGCTTGTGGTAGCGCGTCATCGACGGCCAGAAGTCCATCACGACGATCCGCAGGCCGTTGAGCGCGTGGTACAGGAGAGCAGCCCCGAGGAGCGACTCCATCACCCGCCCGAACGGGCTCGCATAGATCTGGAGGACGTCGTCATAGAGCGGCGGGTTCACGCCCGCGAGCCAGATGTCCAGGACGTGGAGCAGGATGAACGCCCAGATGGCGACACCCGAGATGCGGTGGAACGCCCAGGCGAGCATTCCCTCGCTGCCCCGATACCGCAGGAGCATGGAGCCTCCGTGACTCGCGGCCCGCCCCGGCGGGTCGAGGATGGTGGCCCGGCGTTCAGCCGATCCGGGCGATGGGCATGCGTTGGCTTGATCCGCGCCCCGGGTCCAGTCGCCGGGAGCTGGCGTGACACGGTGGGGCGTGAGGCCATTCTAGCCGTGCGCCTGGTCCCGCGGGTTCCCGACTGGTCCCGTGTTCCGCCGGGCCGGAGGTCGTCGCGGCATGGGCCAATCGGCCATGGGCGCCAACACCCTGGGCTGGAGAAGGTGGGTTCGCGATCCCGGTCCGCGAGGCCGGGGCTATGATCGGAGTCCGCTCCAGCCCTCGTCCGCTCCCCTTGCCGGAGGTCTCGCCCGTCGCGTGAAGATCCAAGAAGCCGACGCCAAGTCGCTCCTCGTCGCCCAGGGCCTGCCAGTGCCCGCATGGGCCGTCGCCCGCACCCCGACCCAGGCCCGCGAGGCCGCGGTCCGGTACCTCGCGGACCCCGCAAACGCGACGGGCAAGGTCGTGATCAAGGCCCAGGTGCTGGTCGGCGGTCGGGGCAAGGCCGGCGGCGTCAGGCTGGCTGCCACCGCCGATGAGGCCGAGGACGTGGCGGCCCAGATCCTGGCCCTCGAGATCAAGGGCCTTCCGGTCCGGCGCGTGCTCGTCGGGCCTGCGGCCGAGATCGTGAAGGAGTACTACCTCTCGGTGCTGCTCGACCGGGCCACGAAGCGGCTGATGTTCATCGGCTCCGCCGAGGGCGGCGTGGAGATCGAGCAGGTCGCCGTCGAGAACCCCGACGCGATCGTCTACCAGTACACGGACCCGCTGCTCGGCCTCCCCGACTACGCGGCTCGCGAGCTGGCGTTCAGGATCGGGTTCGGGGCGCACTGGAAGGCCGGGGCGGCGATCGCGAAGGGCCTGCTCCGGACGATGATCGCCAATGATGCGGACCTGGTGGAGATCAACCCGCTCGCGGTGATCCGCGAGCACACCGCGGGCGGAGCGCCCGTCGAGCGGCTGGTCTGCCTCGACGCCAAGATCACGCTCGACGACTCGGCGCTGGCCCGCCATCCGGGTCTCGAGGAGCTGCGCGATCTCGACGCGGAGGATCCCGCCGACGTGGAGGCCCGTCGCTACGACCTCACGTTCATCAAGCTCGATGGCAACATCGGCTGCATGGTCAACGGCGCGGGCCTCGCGATGACGACCATGGACCTCGTGAACCGGGCCGGCGGCCAGCCAGCCAACTTCCTGGACATCGGCGGTGGGGCCAAGGCGGACCGGGTGGCCGCCGCGATGCGGCTGATCCTCGCCGATCCGAACGTGAAGGCCATCCTCGTCAACATCTTCGGCGGGATCACTCGCGGCGACGAGGTCGCCCGCGGGCTGATCGAGGCCCGGGCGCAGCAGGAGCGAGCCGTGCCGATGGTCGTGCGCATCGTGGGCACCAACGCGGAGGAGGCGGCCGAGCTGCTGCGGGCCGCCAAGTTCGAAACGGCCGTCAGCCTCGACGAAGCGGCCGCCAAGGCCGTCGCGGCGGCGAAGGGAGCGGCGGCATGAGCATCCTGATCGGCAAGGACACGCGGCTGGTCGTCCATGGCATCACCGGGCGTGAGGGCACGTTCCACAGCACGGCGATGCTGGAGTACGGGACGAACATCGTCGCGGGCATGACGCCGGGCAAGGGTGGACAGACCGCGCTCGACGGGCGCGTGCCGGTGTTCAACACCGTGCAGGACGCCGTCGACCAGACCGGCGCCAACACCTCGTGCATCTTCGTCCCCGCGGCCGGTGCCCCGGACTCGGTGCTGGAGGCCGTCGACGCCGGGATCAAGACGATCTTCTGCATCACAGAGGGCATCCCCGCCCTGGACATGGTCCCGGTGGTCGAGGTCGTCCAGCGAGCCGGCGCGCTGCTGATCGGCCCCAACTGCCCGGGCGCGACGTCGCCTGGCCGGGCCAAGGTCGGCATCATCCCCGGCTCGATCCACCTCGAGGGCCGGGTGGGCGTCGTGTCCCGGTCGGGAACTCTCACCTACGAGGCCGTCCAGGCGATGACGGATGCCGGGCTCGGGCAATCCACGTGCGTGGGCATCGGCGGCGATCCCGTGATCGGGACGCAGTTCCTCCAGGTGCTCCAGCTGTTCGCGGCCGATCCCGATACCGAGGCGCTGGTCCTGATCGGCGAGATCGGCGGCGCGGCCGAGGAGGAAGCGGCCACCTGGGCAGCCGAACACATGGCACACGTTCCCAAGGTCGCGTTCATCGCCGGGCGGACGGCCCCCGAAGGCAAGCGCATGGGCCACGCCGGCGCGATCATCTCGGGCGGGCGCGGGACCGCCGCGTCCAAGGTCACGGCGCTCGAGGCCGCGGGGTTCCGGGTGGCCGGCTCCCCCACCGAGCTTCCGGCGCTGCTGCGCGAGGCCGGCTACCGCGGTTGATACGGGCGGCGCACGCCCGCGAATCCGGGTGACGGAGGCCGTAGACTAGCCGGCATCCGCTGCCCCGGGGCGGCAGCCGGCCAACGGAAGGAGGATCGGCGCTCCAGCGCAAATGAGCAGTCTGATGGACCTCGTCGCGGGCGACGCCCGTGACATCGTCCTGGTGCTCTCCACCGACGACAACGCGGCGTTCGCGGACACGGACCGCTTCGTCGCCCACCTGCCGCTCGGTGGCGGCCTCGATCCCACGTGGCTGGACTTGTTCAGCGAGGCCGTGCGCTCGGTGAGCGCGAACGAGGAGATCATGGACTTCCTCGACGCCCGGTCGGAGCTCGATGGCGCCGCCTCCAGCTCGGAATGGATCGTGGACCGGGTGGACCCCGACTGGATCGAGGCCGTGGCGAAGCTCCCGGATGAGCAGTTGGGAGCGCTCGCCGGCCGCTGGATCGAGCTGCTCGAGGAGGAGCTGGGGCTGCTCCCCCGGGAGGAGAAACCCTGGATCCGCGACCTCGCCGGTCGGATCGTCGCGTTCTCCCGGGCGGCACTGGGGGCTCGCGACATCGTCTTCGCCTGGGCCTTCTGACTTCCGGCCCTCCCCGCGGGCAGCGCAACTGCGCATGCTTCCGCCATGGACACCCCCGACGCCTTCGTCGACCGCCCGGACCTGCACCTCGGCGAGGCACCCGTCGGTGCCCGGCCCGGCGATCCGCTTCCGATGTCCGTTCGTGGCTTCCGCATCCTCAATCGCTTCCTGATGGTGCCGTTGACCCGGGTGGGACTGGGGGCGTGGCTCTCGTCGCCGGTCGGAGGCGCCATGGTGCTGCTCCGGATCCGGGGCCGGAAGAGCGGGATCGTGCGTGAGACGCCGCTCAACTACGTGATCGCCGAGGGATCCCTGTGGGTCATCGCCGGGTTCGGGCCGCGGACGGAGTGGTATCGCAACCTGGTTGTCGATCGGCGCCTGGAGGCGGTCCTGCCCGGCCGGGTGGTCACCGGCACCGCGACCGAGGTGCGTGCGCCCGCCGTCCGCCGGCGGATCATCCCGGCCCTGCTCCGGTCGACCGCAGCCCCGTCGCTGCTCGCGGGCCTGGATCCGTGGCACACCCCGGTCGATCAGCTGCTGGAGTCGATGGCGTACGTCCCGCTGCTGCGCATCGACCCGGACGACGGTCGCCTGACCCCGGGTCCCGACGACCCCGGAGGACATGGCTGGATCTGGCGCCAGGCGCTGGTCCTGGCCACCACCCTGGTCGTCCTCCGTCGCGTCGCCAGGTTCGCCCGTCTCGTTGGCCGCTCGGCCTGACCGGCTCGCTCCCGCTGTCGTCCCTGCCCGCGGCCACGCCGCCGCGGTTGACCGCGACGCGGCGCTAGGGCTGCGGGTAGCCCAGCGCCGCCCAGGCCGGTCCGCCGGGCTTCTCGATCAGCTCGACCAGCACCCCGTGGCAGGACCGGGGGTGGAGGAAGGCGACCGGTCCCTCCGCACCCTTGCGGGCGACCGTGTCGATCAGCTCGATCCCGTCCATCTCCAGGCGCATCAGGCTCTCGGCGATGTTGTCCACCTCGAAGCACACGTGATGGAACCCCTCACCCTTGCTCGCGAGGAAGCGCGCCACGCCAGTGGAGTCGTCGTCGGGCTGGACGAGCTCGAGCTTCGACTCGCCCACCGGGAGGAACGCGATGGTCACCCGGTCATGCTCGATTGGCAGGATCAGGTCCACAGCCAGGCCGAGCATGTCGCGCCACAAGCCGAGCGACTCGTCGATGCTGCGGACGATGACGGCGACATGGTGGACCTTGCCCAGCTGCCGGATATGGTCGGGCAGCCCGTTGACGCGTCGCGTGGGATCGCTCATGGCGGTGCCTCCCGTTCAGACGGTGATCAGCTCGCGGTGGACGCCCCAGGTGGCCCGGAGCCGGTCCGCGATCTCGCCCACGGTGGCATACGCGGCGACGGCCTCGATGATCACGGGGAGCAGGTTGGTGTCGCCGCGCGCCTCGGCCTCGAGCCGGCGCATCGCCGCCTCCCAGGCGGCCGGGTCACGCTCGCTGCGGACGCGCCGAACGCCCTCGACCTGGCGTCGCTCCCCCTCCGGGTCGATGCGCAGGAGGACCGGCCGGGAACCGGGCTCGTCGTCACGGAACTGGTTGACACCCACGACGACGCGGTCACCACGCTCGATCTCGCGCTGGACGCGGTAGGCGGATTCCTGGATCTGGCGCTGCTGGAACCCGCCCTCGATGGCCGCGAGCGTCCCGCCCATGGCGTCGATCTCGGCCAGGTAGGCGGTGGCTGCCGCCTCCAGCTGGTCCGTAAGCGACTCGACGAACCACGATCCGGCCAGCGGGTCCGGCGTCTCGGTGACGCCGGCCTCGTACGCGATGATCTGCTGGGTCCGCAGCGCAAGGCGGGCCGACTCGACCGTCGGCAGGGCCAGGGCCTCGTCTCGCGAGTTGGTATGGAGGCTCTGGGTGCCGCCCAGCACCGCGGCCAGCGCCTGGAGCGTGGTCCGGACGACGTTGTTGTCGATCGACTGCGCGGTCAGGCTCGAGCCCGCGGTCTGCGTGTGGAACCGGCACATCAGGCTCTTCGGATTCCGGGCGCCGAACCGCTCGCGCATGATCCGCGCCCACATCCGGCGGGCAGCCCGGAACTTGGCCACCTCCTCGAACAGCTCGGACCAGGCCGCGAAGAAGAAGGAGAGCCGGGGCGCGAAGTCGTCCACGGCCAGCCCGCGGCCCACGGCCGCCTCGACATAGGCGATCCCATCCGCCAGCGTGAACGCCAGCTCCTGGGCAGCCGTCGCCCCGGCTTCGCGCATGTGGTAGCCGGAGATGCTGATCGTGTTCCAGCGGGGCAGCTCGCGCGAGGCGAACTCGAACACGTCGGTCACCAGCCGCATCGAGGCGCGGGGTGGGTAGATCCAGGTCCCTCGGGCGACGTACTCCTTGAGGATGTCGTTCTGGGTGGTGCCCGACACCTTCGCCCGCTCGACACCCTGCCGCTCCGCCGCCTTGACATAGAGCGCGAGCAGGATCGGCGCCGTTGCGTTGATGGTCATCGAGGTGCTCACGGCCCCCAACGGGATCCCCGCGAACAGCGTCTCCATGTCGGCCAGCGACGAGACCGGCACGCCGACCCGGCCCACCTCCCCATCCGACTCCGGGGCGTCCGAGTCGTAGCCCATCTGGGTCGGCAGGTCGAAGGCGACGGACAGCCCCGTCTGACCCTGGCCAAGCAGGTAGCGGAACCGCTCGTTGGTCTCGGCGGCCGTCGCGAACCCCGCGTACTGGCGCATGGTCCAGAACCGGGACCGGTACATCGTCGCTTGGACACCCCGCGTGAACGGGTACTCGCCCGGCAGGCCGATGTCCCGTTCCGGGTCCATCGCGGCCACGTCGGCCTGGGTGTAGATGTCCGCCACCGGGATCTCCGATGTCGTCACGAAGGCGTCCCGTCGCTCGGCCGAGGCCGCGATGGCCTTCGCCCGCGTGGTCGTCCGCCAGCGCTCGACGTCGGGGCCCGCTGCCGCCTCGCGACCAGGCTCACCGGCGTCGCCGGCGGTCCCCTTCCCTACCCTCGCGTCCTCGTCCAACGGGGCCTCCGTCAGCTGATGACGACGAGCAGGTCGCCGATCTCGATGTTGACGCCCACAGCGACACCCACTCGTTCGATCGTGCCGTCCCTGGGCGCCCGGAGCTCGTTCTGCATCTTCATCGCCTCCACCACCAGGAGCTGCTGGCCGGCGGTCACGGCGTCCCCGGCCGCCACCGAGACCGCGACCACCTTACCCGGGATGATCGCCTTGACCTGCAGTGGTCCGACCTGTCCCCCAGTCGCGCGACCCTTGCTCGCCCGCTCCCGGAGTGCAGCCAGCCGCTCGTCCTCCGCTTCGACCAGGAAGCGGAACCCGTCGACGATCACCTCCCGGGAGCGGATCCCTCCGACGCCGGTCGTCGTGGCCTCCAGCACCAGGCGCGTGTGGGTGCCGGCCTCGACGAGCCGGTGATGCCCGTCGCCGAGCGGCAGGAGCTGGGCATCGGACGGGCGGTCGTCGACCAGCACGTGTCTTTGCGCAAGGACATCCCCCTCCGTCGGCGCCTCAGGAGACATCGTCACACCGCCGAGCGGTCCGTGACCGACACCCGGGTTGGTCATCCGCAGGGCCGGGGCGGGGCGCACCACGCGCATCGGATGATCGTCGGGGTCCGCCGTCACCGAGGCGAGACGGACGCGGATGGCCCGCGGCTCAGGGGTCATGCCGGCCACCGGTCCGAGCCTGCGCTTCGAGCGGCACCTCGCCAGCCGTTGCGCGGTGCGGGTGCGCCAGTCGTGGCGCGAGGGTCAGTCGCGGCCACGCCGGCGGCAGCGGGCGCCTCCGCCACCGCGGCCAGCCCGGCTGCTAGCAGCGCGTGGCGGGCGGCAGCCGAACGTGCGGCCGCGCCGTCCCAGTGCTCCTCCACCCAGCCGGTGGACAGGTCGCCTGCGCGGAATGCGTCGCTCCGGGCGACGGCCCGGTGGAACGGGAGCGTGGTCTGGATGCCGCCGATCACCGTCTCGTCGAGAGCGCGCCGCAGGCGGTCGATGGCGGAATCGCGGTCGTGCGCATGGACCATCAGCTTGGCGATCAGGTTGTCGTATTCCGCGGGGACCCGCTCCCCGGCCTCGATATGGGTGTCGACCCGGACCCCCGGGCCGGCCGGCATGACCCATCGGCCGACGCGTCCGGGAGTGGGCGCGAATGCGTGCGCCGGATCCTCGGCCGCGATCCGCACCTCGATCGCGTGACTGGATGGGGTCGCCGCTCGCTCCCCCGCCGCGATCACCTCGTCGCCCAGGGGCAGGCCGGCAGCGATGCGGAACTGCTCGCGAACGATGTCCACCCCGGCCACGAGCTCCGTGACGCCGTGCTCGACCTGGAGCCTGGTGTTCACCTCGAGGAACCAGAAGCTGCCATCCGGGCCATGGAGAAACTCGCAGGTCGCGGCATTGCGCAGTCCCGCGGCCTCACCCAGCCGGACGGCCATCCGGTGCAGCTCCCGCCGCTGGGTCTCGCTCAGGCCCGGCGCGGGTGCCTCCTCGACCAGCTTCTGGTGGCGGCGCTGCAGCGAGCAATCGCGCTCACCCAGGGCGATCACCTTGCCCTGCGCGTCAGCGAGCAGCTGGACCTCGATGTGCCGGGCGGGCAGGATCTCGCGCTCGAGATAGACCGACCCGTCGCCGAACGCGGACAGGGCCTCACGCGACCCGGACACGAGCGCGGCCGCCAAGTCACCCTCCGCCGCCACGCGGCGCATGCCGCGCCCGCCACCGCCGGCGGCCGCCTTGACCAAGAGCGGAAAGCCGATGGAGCGCGCCGTCGCCGCGATCTCGGCGACCTGGTCCGGGTGGTCGACCTGCGCCGGTTCCAGCGTTCCGGGCACGGAGGGCACGCCCACCCTGGCGGCGAGCCGCCGGGCGTTGAGCTTGTCGCCCAGCGCCTCGATCGCCTCCGAGGCGGGGCCCACGAACACGATGCCCGCGGCCTCCACGGCGCGCGCGAACGCGGCGCGCTCGGCGAGGAACCCGTAGCCCGGGTGGATGGCGTCGGCGCCGGTCGCGAGCGCCGCATCCACGACCGCGTCGATCCGGAGGTAGCTCTCCGAGGGTGCGGACGGACCGAGCCGGACCGCGACATCTGCGAGACGGACGTGCGCCGCCTCCGCGTCGGCGTCGCTGTAGACGGCGATCGCCTCCATCCCCAGCTCGTGGCAGGCGCGGATGATGCGGACCGCGATCTCGCCACGGTTGGCGACCAGCACGCGCCCAAACGGCGCGCCGGGGCGCGTCACCGAGGACTCCCTGGTGGTGCGTCCTTGCGCAAAGACAGCACCTCGGGCTCAGAGCGGGATGTTGCCATGCTTCTTCCGTGGGTTCGTGTCGCGCTTGTCCGCGAGGACCTCGAGCGCCCGGATGAGCCGGGGTCGTGTCTCGCGCGGGAGGATCACCTCGTCGATGTAGCCGCGCGCCGCCGCGACGTAGGGGTTGGAGAACTCCGTCTCGTATTCGGCAACAAGACGCGCGCGCTCCGCGGCCGGGTCCTCCGCGTCGGTGATCGCGTCCTTGAAGATGATGTTGACCGCGCCCTCCGCGCCCATCACCGCGATCTCCGCCGTTGGCCAGGCGAAGTTCATGTCACCTCGGATGTGCTTGCTGCTCATGACGTCGTAGGCGCCACCGTACGCCTTGCGCGTGATGACCGTCACCTTGGGAACGGTGGCCTCGCAATACGCGTAGAGCAGCTTCGCGCCGTGCTTGATGATCCCGCCGTGCTCCTGCGCGACCCCGGGCAGGAAGCCCGGGACATCCACGAACGTGACGAGCGGCACGTTGAACGCGTCGCAGGTCCGCACGAACCTGGCCGCTTTCACCGAGGCATCGATGTCCAGCGCGCCGGCCAGCACCGACGGCTGCTGGGCCACGATCCCCACGGGGCGTCCGCCAAGGCGCGCATAGCCGATGAGGATGTTCGCGGCCCACGCCGGTTGCAGCTCGAAGAACCCGCCATCGTCGACCACGCGACGCAGCACATCGTGCATGTCATACGGCCTGTGCGGCTCATCGGGCACGACATCGTCAAGCTCATGGTCCATGCGGTCCGCGGGGTCCGTCGTCGCGACGATCGGTGCATCGGCGAGGTTGTTCTGGGGAAGGTGCGCCAGCAGCCGCCTGACGTGGTCCATCGCCTCGGCCTCGTCGGCCGCGGCGAGGTGCGCGACGCCGCTGCGCCCGGTGTGCACGCCCGCTCCCCCGAGGGACTCCGCGTCCACCTCCTCGTGGGTCACGGCCCTCACGACGTTGGGCCCGGTCACGAACATGTAGCTCGTCCCCTCCACCATCACGGTGAAGTCCGTCATCGCGGGCGAGTACACGGCGCCGCCGGCGCAGGGCCCAAGGATCACCGAGATCTGCGGGACAACCCCCGAGGCCAGGACGTTTCGCAGGAAGATGTCCGCGTACCCGCCCAGCGAGGCCACGCCTTCCTGGATCCGTGCCCCACCCGAATCATTGAGGCCCACCACCGGGGCCCCGACCTTCATCGCCAGGTCCATGACCTTGCAGATCTTCTCGGCATAGGCCTCGGACAGCGAGCCACCGAACACGGTGAAGTCCTGCGAGAACACGAACACCAGCCGGCCGGCGATCGTGCCGTGACCTGTGACAACGCCGTCCCCAAGGAAGTGCTGCCGGTCCGGGCCGGACTCCGTCGCGCGGTTCGTGACGAAGGCATCCAGCTCCACGAACGACCCCGGGTCCAGGAGCAGGTCCAGGCGCTCGCGGGCGGTGAGCTTTCCCCACGCGTGCTGGCGCTCGACGCGGACGGGTCCCCCACCCTGGCGCGCCTCCTCGCGCATCCGCTCAAGACGGGCGATACGTTCCGCGTTCTTGGACACGACCTGCTGCTCCCTCCGGGTCTGGGGCTGTGTCGTCCTTGCGCAAAGACGTCGGGACGGGACTCATCATAGAGGGGCGGAGGATCGCCGCCAGATCCGGACGGCAGGCCGTTCAGCCGCAGCACCCTCGTGTGTCGGTGTCGTGAACGGGATGTTGCAGCCATGTTTCCGTTTCCGCGGGGCATGCATTGGGGAGGCAGATTATCCACAGAACGGTGTACAACTCGCATCATGTGTGGACAACCCGCCCACGGCCGCACCCGGCGCGGTAGCATGCGCACACGGCTCACCGTGAGCCACCCGGCCCCGTGCCGTTCCGATTTTCCGAGGTGGTGTCCTTGACGCACGTGATCGCGATTGCCAACCAGAAGGGTGGCGTCGGCAAGACGACGACCGCGATCAACCTCGCGGGTGCGCTCGCGGAAACGGGCCTGCGCGTACTCCTGATCGACATGGACCCACAGGCGAACCTCACCGCCGGCGTCGGGATCAATCTCAACACCGTCGACCGCTCGATGGCGGACGTGCTCGCGGACGGCCGATCGACGCTCACCGAGGCCATTCTCCCGACGGAGACCACCGGCATTGATGTCGCGCCCGCGCACATCGATCTCGCGAGCACCGAGGGCGAGCTGTTCACCGCGCTCGGCCGCGAGTCCATCCTTCGCGAGGCCATGCGCGAGGCCATCGATCCCTACGACTACGTCCTCATCGACTGCCCGCCCAACCTCGGCCTGCTCACGGTCAACGGGCTGGTTGCCTCCGAGAGCGTGATCATCCCGGTCCAGACCCAGTTCTACGCGATGAAGGGCCTCAACAATCTCGTGAAGGTCATCAACGCGATCCGCCTCAAGCTCAACCGGGACATTCGCGTGCTGGGCCTGCTGCCCACCTTCTTCGACGGACGCACGAACCTCGCCAAGGACATGCTCGACGAGCTGCGCGTCGTCGGTGATCACCATGTCTTCAACACCATCATCCGCAACACCGTGAAGCTCGGCGAGGCCCCCCTCGTCGGCCGGCCAATCACGTCGTATGCCAGCGGTACCGAGGCCGCGAGGTCCTATCGTGAGCTCGCCCGGGAGGTGATCGAACTTGGCCAGGCATGACTTCCGCGCCGCAGCCGCCCGTCGACTGTCCGAGGATCGCGAGCTCCCGCCGGCGATCGTCAGCCTCCTGTCGCCGGAGACGACCCATCGCTCGACCGGCGTCAAGGTCGTCCCCGTCGACCGGATCGAACCCAACCCCCAGAACCCACGCCTGTCCTTCGAAGAGGGCACCCTCGAGGAGCTGGCCGCCAGCATCCGCGAACATGGTGTCCTCCAGCCGATCCTCCTCCGCCCGTCCGGCGAGAACCGCTTCGAGCTGATCGCGGGTGAACGCCGCTGGCGGGCGTCGATGCTGGCCGGCATGCTCTCAATCCCCGCGCTGGTCGAGGAGATCGACGACGACACCGCTCTCGAGATCTCGATCATCGAGAACCTCCAGCGGGAGGACATCTCGCCGCTCGAGGAAGCGGTGATGTTCGACCGGATGGTCAAGGAGCATGGCTATAGCATCCGCAAGCTCGCGGAGAAGCTGGGCAAGGACAAGGGTTATCTCGAGAACCGGCTGCGGCTTGCCGACGCCCCGCCCGAGATCCGCGAGCTCGTGTCTTTGCGCAAGGACACGCTGTCCCACGCCTACGAGCTGATGAAGGTCCAGGACCCCCGGAAGCGCCGGAGGCTCGCCGAGCAGGTTGCCCGCAACGAGCTGTCCCTGGTCAAGCTCCGGGAGCGGATCGAGGGTCGTCCTGCGCGTCGACCCGCGCCCGATGCGGCCGCCGAGGACCAGCTTCCGATGTCCGGCCTTGCTGACGCTGACGACGAGCCCGGCGACTGGGCAGCCCATCAGGGCGCCGCGGAGCCGGTGCAGGACGACTCGCTGGTGGTCGCGAAGCAGCAGCTCAACAGCGCGGTGGAGGACCTGATCGACCTGATCCGGAACCCCGAGGTGCTCGAGGCCATTGGCTCAACGGACCGGTCCAACCTCGCCAAGTACCTGACCATCGCGAAGCTCCGCCTGGAGAATGCGATCGCGGTCGTGCGGACCGGGGACCCCGACCGCTAGAGGCCCGCCAGGCCCCCGCCCACCCGTCCCGGCAAGAGTGAAGCCGGCGCCGATACCGGCGCCGGCTTCATGAGTGCTGGCCGCCCAACTGGGCAAAGGCGGCAGAACTGTCTGTGGTCAGCCCCCCGAGGGCTTGCCGTGGCCGTGGGCCTTGCCGGCGGCGGCCTTCGCCGCGGCCTTGGCCGCCTTCTGGGCGGTCTTCTCGGCGGCCTTCGCGGCGCCCTTGGCGGACTTCTCGGCGGCCTTGGCCTGGTCGGCGGCGGTGCACTGCTCGAGCGTCACGGTCGCCGGATCGACGATGCCGGTCAGGTGGGCGACGCAGGAGACGAAGGCTCCGTGGTTCGCAAAGCCCTCCGGGGTCTCCATCTGGGCCGCCGCGGAGACCATGGACCCGTGGGTGTCGGTCCCCGATCCGTCCTCGGTGGCGGGCGCCTCGGTCGGATCGGCCGGCGTCCGCGTCCTGGTCGGTGTCCTCGTCCTGCTCCGTGTCCTCGTCCTGGTCGCGTGTCCTCGGGAGAGGCGGTGGGCTCGGCGGCAGGGTCGGACTGCGCGACCGGTGCCGTCGCCGGGGCGAAATGGGGCGCTCCGGCAAACACGGCGCCCGCCGAGAGGGCCAGGACGGCGAGAGCAACGGCGAGGCCGCGGAAGCGGTGAAGCAGATGGACCACGGACATAGAAACCCTCCTCGGGTCAGGCTGGTTCGACACTCACAATAACGCTGGTGACGCCCAATGCGTTAGGCGTACCTCCGTTCTGAGGCACCCCGGACCAATGGGGTTTCGCGCACGCACCACCTGACCGGGGTGGGGTCCAACCGGTCAGGCAGCCGGGAGTGCCGCTGAGGCGCCCACGGCACCCAGCCATGCGACCGCAAGGAGCCCGGTCCCGATCGCCTGGACCTCCCACGCCAGCTCCCGGAGGCCAACGCCGTCCCGGCCGGCTGCCATGATGCCGAGGACCGCACCGCCGAGCGGGGTGACCGACGCCGCCAGCACCGCCACCACCCATCCCATCGGTGCCCCGACGTAGGCCGCGGTCGCGGTCGCGAGCAGGGCCACGACCGCATGGAGCACGAGCACCAGGCCCGAGGCGCCCGTCCGCCCCAGGGCCAGGGCGATCGAGCGGTTCCCAGCCGCCTCGTCGCGCTCCATGTCCACGATGGCATTGGCGATGGCGAGCGCGGTCCCGGCGTTGGCGGCGGCCGGGACGAGCACGAGGAACAGGCCCGGGAGCGCCCCCGTCGCCCCGAACCACCCGTACACCGGCAACAGCGGGATCCCCACCGCGAATGGCAGCCACGAGAACGTGGTGCCCTTGGCCCACAGGTCGTAGCCCAGCCCGATCCCGAGGATGAGGGTCGCGAGGACGAACAGCGCGGGTCCGCCCACGAAGGCGAGGAACAGGCCCACGGCGCCACATGCCGCCGCGGCGATCCCCGCCTCGCGCCTGGTCACGAGACCGTCGGGGATGGGCTTGCCCGGCTTGCGACCGGCGTCGGCGGGGGCATCGACCACATCATTGACGGCGCCGATCGCGAACTGGATGGCCGTCATGGAGCACCCGAGCAGCAGGGCCGTGGCCAGTCCCCCACCGGCAACCAGCGCGATCAGCGCCACGACGGCGCCGTCGAGCACCGACGGGAACGGGTGGACGAGCCTGAGCGCCGCGATCACGCGGGCCGGATCGACCCGCCCGGAGCGCAGGGCCTCCACCACGCCGGGAGTCGACACCGGCCCGGTGGAGGGGCCCGGCGCCGCGCCCCCGTCAGACGTAGACGAGCTCGTCGAAGTTGGCGACCAGGAACTCGATCAGGCGCTGCCGTCCGTCCGCAACCTGGGACCGGATCCCGGGAACGAGGGCCCACAGGGCGACCGCCGGCACGATCTGCCGGCCCTGGGCGTCCCGGCCGATCGTCGCGGGGGGTCCGCCTCCGGAAGCGAACACCCGTTCGAATTCACGCTCGCTTAGCCTGGCCGCGGCCCGGAACTCCTCGACCACCCGGACAACACCTCGGCGGATCGCGACATCGCGCATCATCTCGGCGGCCCAGGCATCGATCTGGGCATCGGACTGGTCCGCGAGCCGTGCGCGGTACTCGGTGGCGTCGGCTGAGAGGCCGGTGGCTCCCACGGGTTCTCCAGGGCGGGCTTGTGCTGATCACCGAGGAGGATGCCACAACCGGCACCGCCACGGGGTCACGTTGCGCCGTCGTCCCCCCTGGCCGCATCCGGCTCGATGGCCGCCGCGTCCCCCGCACCAAGGTCCGGACGGGCGCCCTCCGGCCAGTCGTTGAAGACCTCGGTGAGCCAGCGGCCGAACCACCCGGGCGCCGACGGGTCCGGATAGTCGGCGACCAGCGCTCGCAGCGCCAGCGCCGTCGCCTCCGTCATCGCCCGAACGGCGTCGCGGGACGGCCGGCCGGTGCCCTGGATCGGCTGCCCGACGCGGACCCGGATCGTTCGCCGGAAGCCCAGCCAGCTCGTCCCGTTGAGCGCGATGGGGATGATCGGCACGCCGGACCGGAGCGCGAAATAGGCCGTCCCCTCCGCCAGCGGCAGCAGCTCGCGCTCGCCCCGGTGGATCCTCCCCTCCCCCGCCACGGCGATGACCCAGCCATCGGCGAGCAGGCGCGTCACCCGGCGGGTGGTCTCGATCAGGTCGTCCTTGGCCGGCCGGTACGGGATCGCCATCCCGGTCCACGGCGATGAGCCGGTTGCGGCCACCCGCGGACATGTCCTCCTCCTTGGGACCGAACAGGGCGTATCGAGGCTTGCCGGGCAGCGCCGCGACCAGCACGAACGGGTCGGTCCAGTTGAGGTGGTTGAAGCAGTAGATCGCGGGACCGGCGGCAAAGCGGTCCCGGCCCTCGATCCGCAGCCTGAACAGGGCCCGGACGACCGTGTAGCAGAACGCGCGGGTCAGCCTGGCGCGCCAGGGCCGGTCGATGGGGCCGGCCAGGGCAGTCGGGGTCACGCCGACGAGTATGGAGCGCCGCGCCGGACCGGAACAGGGCCGCACGGCACACGGGAATGGCCGCGCGGGCGGGGGCAGTGCCGCGCCACCGGCGCGATCAGCTCGAGGGGGCCAGCGACCCGGGCACCAACTCCGCAAGGCTCGGCACGACGTGATCCGCGATCGCGTGCGCATCGGCCGGCGGGGGCACGCTCGCGTTCGGGACCAGGACCACGGTCATGCCGGCGGCCTTGCCGGCTCGCACGCCGTTGATGGAATCCTCCACCACGAGACAGCGTCCGGGTGCCACCCCGAGACGCGATGCCGCGAGAAGGTACACGTCCGGGGCAGGCTTGCCCATGGCGACCTCGTCGGACGAGACGATCGCCTCCATGTCGGGGCGCAGGCCGAGCGCCGCGATGGCGGCCTCGATCACGTCTCGGTGCGACGAGGACGCGATGGCCACCGGCAGCTCGGCGGCGATCCTGCGCACATGGGCCGGCGCGTCGTCGATGATCGGGGCGGGGTGCGAGCGGTACATTCCGACGACCCCATCCACGACCGCGCGCAGGATCTCGTCGACCTCGAGGTCGGGCACCCCGAGGCGCGCCTGCATCACCTCGGCCCACTCGACCGAGTTGCCGCCCATGCACAGCGCCTGGTCCTCGTGGGTCCAGGGACGGCCATGCGCCCGCGCAAAGGCGATCCGGACCTCGTTCCACCACGGCTCGCTGTCAACGAGGACACCGTCCATGTCGAACAGGACGGCGTCGAACGGGCGGGGGGTGGTCACGGTCGCCTCCTGTGGCCGGACGCTCGGCAGGCAGGCCCGGATCTGGGACACAGGCTAGCAAATCGCGACCGGTGGGGGCCGCGCGGCTTGGTCGGAACCTGACATCGGGCCTGTTCGCCGACCGGCTGACGCGGGATGATGGCAGCTCGCCGATACGGGATGATGGCGGCTGGCAGGGGCGGCCGGAGGGAGGACTGGGGAGCGATGCGCATCAATCGAGGGCTCCTGGGCTGGGGCGTGTTCTTCATCGTGCTGGGCGCCGTGCCCCTGGCTGTCCGCGCCGGGGTGCTGGACCGGGACCTCGTTGGCCGGGCGTGGGAGCTGTGGCCCCTGATCCTGGTGGGGATCGGCCTCGGCCTCGTGCTCGAGCGGACGCAGCTCGCCGTGGTCGGATCGGTCGTCGTGGCGGTGACCTTCGGCCTCATGGGTGGTGCGCTTGTCGCGACGGGCGTCGGCTCTCCGGTCGGGTTCACGACCTGCGGCTCCACCGGGAGCGGCGACCGCGGTGAGCCCTTTGCCGCCAGGGGCGGATTGCTCGGAGCGGACACCCAGGTGCGGCTGGACTTCAGCTGCGGGGAGCTCGTGGCGGCGGCCGTCGACGGCACCCAGTGGAAGCTCGATGGGCGCTCGGCGGGCGGACAGCCGCCCGAGATCGGCACGACATCCTCGGGCCTCGTCCTGCGGACGCCGTCGCGCAAGGGCATCGACCTGGGGTCGGAGGCGTGGCAGTGGAACCTGTCGCTGCCACGGGCCGGAGCCATCTCGGTCGGCATGTCCCTGAATGCGGGCTCCGCCGACATCCGGCTCGACGGCATGACCGTGCCCGCGTTCGACGTGTCGGTCAATGCCGGCGACGCCCACGTGGACCTGGGGCAGGCCGCCGGGACGACCACGGTCAGCGGGTCGGTCAACGCTGGTTCGCTCGCGATCACGCTCCCCCGGCCCACGGGTATCCTCGACGGGAGCCTGTCGGTGAACGTCGGCTCGCTCGAGCTGTGCGTGGCGGCCGGGACGCCGATCCGGCTCCGGACCGGGGACTCGCCGCTTGGATCGAACAACTTCGCCAGCCGTGGACTGGTCCGGACCGGCAACACGTGGATCTCCGACGGGTTCGACGGCGCGGCGGACGCCGTGGACCTGCGCATTTCCGCCAACCTCGGCAGCGTGACGCTCAACCCGGAGAATGGCTGTGAATGACCGGCTCTACCGACATCCATCGGACCGCGTGATCGCCGGCGTCGCCGGTGGTCTGGCGACCTGGCTGTCCATCGATCCGTCGCTGGTGCGGGTCGTCTGGGTCCTGCTCGCGATCTTCTCGGGCGGCCTGTTCGTCCTGGTCTACATCGTGATGATGTTCGTGGTGCCGCTGCCGCCAGCCGGATGGATCCCGCAGCCGCGCGGCTACGCGGGATCGGGACCGGGCCCCGGCCAGGGTTGGCAGCCGGGGGCCCCCTGGGGAGAGGGGCCGTCGTCCGGATGGGGTGCAGCCGCTCCCGGGGGCGCGCCCGGGTCGGCGGGTCAGCCATCCCCGCAGGGACCTGACCAGGGTTGGCCCGCCCAGCCATCCCCGCCGGGGCCGGCCGACGGCTGGCCCGCCCAGCCGACCCCGCAGGGGCCCGCCGGCGGCTGGCCCGCGCAGCCGACCCAGCCGGCGTGGACCGCGCCCCGGCCCGGCAATGCGGGCCTGGTCGCCGGCGTGATCCTGGTCGCGCTGGGGGTGTGGTTCCTCATCGACCAGTACGTCCGGATCGACTGGGACTTCATCTGGCCGGTCGTGATCATGGTCGCGGGCGGGGCGCTCATCGCCGGGGCGCTGATGCGCAGCCGGTCCGGCTGAGCCCGGCCGAGCGCCACGCCGCCAGGTGGACTCCGTCACGTCCATCCTCGCCCTGTGCGCCTTCGGAATCGGCGCCGGTCTGTTCCTGCTGTGGCGCGGGTTTGGCGGATATCGCACGGCGGCCGTCATCAGCGACACCGCGACCTCGAGCATCGAGACGCTGGCCGCGGGCGAGGTCCGGATCACCGGCAGCATCGAGTCCGCCGAGGTGACCCTGGTCTCGCCGCTCCAAAGCGTGCCGTGCGTCTGGTACCGCGCCCGGGTCCGCTCAACCGGGCGAGACGATCGCGAGGTGTTTGCGGAGGAGCGGGCGGTGGGCTTCCGGGTCCGTGACGCGGAGGGGTCGATCCGGGTCTTCCCGGCCGGTGCGCGGCTTGGCGTCTCCAACCGGTTCCGGGGCCGCACCGGGCTGATGGGCGACCCGCCTGCGGGACTTGACCTGCGGTCCGGCGGCGCCTTCGGTCCGGCCGTGGGGCCCGATGGGGAGACGCCCATCGACCGCGAGGCGGCGATCGCCGCCCTTCTGACGGTCCACCAGCCGAGCCCGGACGATCCCGATCTCAATGGCTGGAGCGCACCCTTTGGCGTGAGCGACGACGGGGGTCGCGACTACGAGGAGGCGCGCCTCGAGATCGGCGACACCGTGACCATCGTCGGCACGGCGCTCCCCTTCGGTCACCTCCGGGACCCGTTCGGCGCCGACCGGATGGACCGTGCCGGGGACCCGCTCGGCGGGCTCGACGACCCCGACGTGGCCGCCGAGGTCGCCGCCGCGCGCGCGTCCGGCACGCTGCTCACGCCCGAGGAGGCCTGGGGCAACGCCGCGATCCCGGGGTTTGGGATCGGACGGCCGGTCCGTGCGCCGGAGCTGGACCCCGAGGCGCACCGCCCAGTCATCGTCCCGGAGGGGGCGGCCCAGGCCGCCGCCCGGTTCGACATCGGACCCGACACCCTGGTGATCGCCGCCGTTGACGGCGCGCCCCTGATCATCGCCGAGGGCGCGCCGTCGATCGCCGCCGCGCGCGAGCAGGGCCAATTCCTGCTGGGCCTGCTCGGCGCCGTGCTCGCCGTCGGGTCCGCGATCGTCGGGGCCGTCATCCTTGGAGGCCTGCCCGCATGACCCCCGCCGCCCTCGCCGCCCTGTTCTCGATCGCCGTGCTGGCGCTGGTCGTGCTGTTCGTGGCCGTCTCGACGTACAACGCGATCGTGGCCCTGCGGAACCGGATCGAGAAGGCCTGGGCGAACATCGACGTCGCGCTCAAGCAGCGCCACGACCAGCTGCCCAACCTGGTCTCGGCCGTGCGCGGCGTGATGGCCTTCGAGCGCGACGTGCTCGAGGAGGTCACGCGGGCCCGGGCGGCCTACCGTTCGACCGACCCGGTCCCGGCCCAGGCGGCAACGTCCGAGGCGACGTCGCAGGCGGTGCGCCAGCTGTTCGCCGTCGTGGAGCGCTACCCGGAGATCAAGAGCGCCTCCAACGTGGCGTCGCTCCAGGACGAGATCGCCCGGCTCGAGGATGTCATCGCCGACCGGCGCGAGCTCTACAACGACCAGGTGTTCCGGTACAACACCCGCATCGGGCAGGTGCCGGCGAACCTGCTGGCGGGCCTCGCCGGCTGGACGCCGCAGCCGTTCTTCGCTGCTGACGATGGGGAGCGCGCGAAGCCGGTGGTGGAGCTGGGGGCCGGCTGATCGCGGGTCGCGGCGCCTGAGCGCGGATCGCGGCGGCTGATCCACGAGCATCGGTCGGCTGGCGGGCCCTTCTGATGGTAGATCGAGGTGGCCCTTGACGCCCGGCAACAGCCCGCGAACATTGCGATCCATGAGTTGGCTCGACGCGGTGCTCCTCCAGTTGTCCCCGGCCCTTGTCGTCCTGTCGGTCCTGCTGGTGATCGTTCCGTCGTTGCGCCGGCGCGGCTCGTGGCGCGGGATCGGGGCGGCCTGGCTTGCCACCTTCGTCGTCACCGTCCTCGTCGCGGTCACCCACCCCGACGGGTGGACACTGAACTGCGACGGGCTGGGCATTCTCCCTGGTGGCTGGTACATCGTGGCGGGTTCGAACGCGCCATGTACCGCGTCGAACGCCCTGCCACCCTGGCTCGTTGCGCTCGCGCCGCTGGCCGGGATCACCATCCTGGTCGCGTGGGTCGGGCGCCACACCCGCCCGCTGCCGATCGCCGCGCGGACGGTCGGCGGGCTGGCCGCCGTGGTCGTGTTCATCATCGCCTTGGGACAGGTGAACGGAAACGCTGCCCTGCTCGCTGTGATCGTGGTCGCGGCGGCCGCCTGGTTCTGGCCGCGCGTCCGGCGACCGATCGCCGCCTGATCGCGGGGCGCGACGCTCGCCATCGCGGGTCGTGTCGCTCGCTACCCAGGTCGCGACGGGCAAACGTGGTCGCGACGCTCGCCACCCAGGACGCGACGGCGCAAACGGTGGTCGCGAGGGCGTGATCGCGGGCCGCGACGGCGCGATGCGCGCGTCGCGACGCCTCGAACGCCCGGCGCGACGGCGGGAACGCCCGGCGACTCCTCGAAGCGCCAGATATCACCCAGGACCGCTGCATCGACCGCGCACGGCCCCACGGTGCCCTCAATACCAGCCAGGAGTGATGCAAGGGGCCCCTCGCGACGAGGATCGCGTTGCTGGAGCAGGCGGGACCGATATCTGGCGCAAACGCGGGGCGGCGGCGGGCCCCTTCGCGCCTTCCCCCCCGAGTCACCGCGCCGTCACGGATCACGCATAGACTCTGGTCCACATCGAGGAGGTCGTCCCCCACCATGTCGTTCCTGTTCCGCCAGCCATCCATGCCCGGCGAGTCCCAGCTCCTGCCCGGCCGCCCCGATCCCATCGTGGTCCCGGGCGCCCACTTCGTGAACGGCCGCGCGCTGGCCGGTCCTTATCCCGAAGGGTTCGAGATCGCCGACGTCGCCATGGGCTGCTTCTGGGGCGCCGAGAAGAAGTTCTGGGTCATCCCCGGCGTGTGGGTGACGGCCGTCGGATACGAGGGAGGCGGTACGCCAAACCCCACCTACCGCGAGACGTGCACCGGGCAGACCGCCCACGCCGAGACCGTCCGGATCGTGTTCGACCCAGCGGCCGTCAGCTACGAGCAGATCCTGCGGACGTTCTGGGAGTCACACGACCCCACCCAGGGCCACCGCCAGGGCAACGACGTCGGCACCCAGTACCGGTCCGCGATCTTCGCCCACGGCGAGGCGCAACTGGCTGCCGCGCTCGCGTCTCGCGACATGTACCAGCGCGAGCTCGCCAAGGCCGGCTTCGGCGCGATCACGACCGAGATCCGCGGGGCCCCCGAGTTCTTCTTCGCCGAGGACTACCACCAGCAGTATCTCGCCAAGAACCCGAATGGGTACGACTGCCACACCGCGACGGGCGTGGCGTGCCCGATCGGGACCGGTGTGACGACGGCGGGCTGATGCCGACAGCTGGCCCCCTGCGGTGGAAGGACGCGCAACGGTTGGTGGATCACGAGTGGCTCGACCCGCCGCTCGCCGGCGTCTTCCATGATCGGAGCCTCCAGGTCACGGCGCGGCTGCGGGTGATCGGCGCCGCCCGCCGCCCCCGGTCGGGAGAGCGATACCTCCTCGTCCAGAACGGCGGGAGCGGTGCAGGCTGGTGGCGGGCAGACGACATCGAGCTCCTCCCCGACGAGCCTTCACCCTAGGACCGCGCGGACCGCGCATGAAACCCCGACGGGTAGCAGTGTGATACTTCCACCGGCGTCGCCTGTCCGATCGGGCTGGGCTTCACAGGAGGGAGCACGTGGGGCAGCAGCGCGACGCAGGCCAGTGGGCGCTGGGGCATCGCGGCTGGCGAGATGCCCGCAAGGCGGGCCTCGCCCTCCTCGCCTTGGGCCTGCCGTTCGCAATGATCATGCTGTTCCCAAGGCTGGGCCCCGCGTGTGCGGACGGGGCCTCGTGCGAGCTGCCCTCGCCGGTCGCGCTCCTCAGTCGCGGCTTCGTGATGTTCTCGGCGTTCTGGCTGCCGGTCCTTGCGGTCTTGGCGATATGGTCTCGCCAGCTGCTGGTGCTCCTGGCGGTCGGGGGACTTTCTGTTGCCATCCTGACGGCGGTGATGACCAGCCCACTGAGCGACCTGCTCCGGCCACTCGGCCTTGCCGACCTGCCGGTGTTCGCGCACTTCGGGATCTCGGCACTGATCGTGGGTCTGTTGGCATTGGCCGATCTCCGGGGACGGTGATCCGTCGCGAATCCGGTCGCCTGATGCTTGGCCCCCGCGTCGAGCGGACCGGTGACCTTCCCGTCCGGGAACCCGAGCGGAGACGACTGCCACATGGAACGGGCGTCGCGCGCCTGTCCGTGGCCGATCGGAGTCCGCGTGGTGGTACCGACGAGCCACCCGCGGCGTCGGCGATCCGTGGCAACCGGTGAGATGATCCGGGCATGAAGCGTGTTGAGTTCCTCTGGTTCGACGGCTGCCCAGGGCACGAGACCGCTCGAGCCCTGCTGGACGACGTCATCGCCAAGGTGGCGCCGGGCACACCCGTGGAGTCGGTCAACGTGTCGGATCCGGCGGTCGCCGAGGCCCGCGCCTTTCCTGGCTCGCCGACGATCCGCGTGGACGGCCGCGACATCGACCCCGACTTCCGGGACACCGGCGACTACACGCCCCGGTGCCGCCTGTTCCGCACGCCGGACGGCCTGCGTGGGGTGCCGCCGCGCGAGTGGATCGAGGCCGCCCTCCGTCAGTAGCGCAATGACCGAACGGTGGGTCAGGCCTGGTCCCCGGCGGAGAGGTCCTTGTCCTCCATCTCCCACGCATGGTCGAGCGTGTGGAAGGCAGAGTGCCGGATGAGGAACGGCAGCGTCCACGACCGCATGCGCCGGGTCACCTCCCCGGCGTGGTACGCGCGCATCGCCGCGACGTAGGTCTCCCGATGGTTCCGCAGCCCCTCGGGAGTGAGCGCCGCGCCCTCCGGGATCCGTAACCCGACCTTCCTCGCGAAGTCCTCGCTCTCGGTGCGGATGGTGTGGCGGATGATGTGGTCGCGGTCGCGTCCACCCCCGCGCGGGCCCTTGCGCATCTCCGGGGAGACCCGGGCCGCGATGCCGTCGAAGAACGCCCAGCAGGCCTGCAGCAGGGTGATCCCGCGCTCGAGCTCCGCCTCGCCCATCGGGCCCTGCTCGACCGTGCACGGCGAGAAGGAGATGCCCCAGAAGTCGGTCGAACCGGTTCCGACCTTGTCCTCCACGACCTCGAGCGCACCGGCAGCATCGAACTCGGCCACCATGCCGGCGAGGCTCGCGACGGGTCGGTAGCGCTCCCGGTAGGACTCGAGCATCTCCAGGGCGAGCTCGGCGCTCTTCGCGCCCCGGCTCCAGCCGGGCCAGTCGATGGCGAAGGCCACCGACCGCTTCTCCTTGGGGCCGCGTTCGATGACAGTGCGGACAGGCATGGCCGAGTTTGGCTCCATTACGTGGCGGCGTAGCCGAGATACATGGCGCCGGACGCGAACGTCCGGGTCTCCAGCAGCCGGAGCGCGGTCAGGCGGTCGAGTCCGGGGAAGAACGGCGTCCCGGCCCCGAGGATCACGGGATGGACCACGAGCCGGAACTCGTCGATGAGGCCGCGCTCGATGAAGGCCGAGGCGAGCGTCGGGCCGCCGACATCGAGGTCGCCGTCGAACTCCTGCCTGAGCCTCGCGAGCGCCTCGCCGACGTCACCGGCGACAAGGCGGCTGTTCCACTCGACGCTGGTCAGGGTGGTCGAGAACACGATCTTCGGCTTCGCGGTCCAGATGTCGGCGAACTCGAGCATCGACGGCGTCGCCGAGGGATCGGACGCGGCGGTGGGCCAGTAGGCCGCCATGAGCTCATAGAGCCGGCGCCCGTACAGGAATGCGTCCGCGGCGCGCGACTGGTCGTTGAACCAGCCGTGCAGCTCATCGTCGACCAGGCCCCAGCTCGAGCCCGTGGTCGGGCGTCTCGATGAACCCGTCCAGCGAGACGTTCATCGAGTAGATCAGCTTGCCCATCGACCGATCATACGGGGGTCGTCATCATGGCCGCCTTGGGCAGCCGCCCGGGCACGCGGGCGGCGCACCGCCGATGGAGGGTTCGAGAATGGCAGACCCAACGGGCAATGAGCAGGCGGCAGCAGTCGAGCCCGGCGATCCGCAACCCGTCTTCGTCCCGGCGGGCTCGGGCAGGGTGCTGGACTTCCTCGGGGTGACGCACCGGCTCACGAGCGAGCAATCCGGGGGTGCCATCTGCATCTTCGAATCGTCGTTCGAGCCGGGAGACGGCAACCGGCTCCACGTGCACAGCCGCGAAGACGAGATCGCGTATGTGCTCGAGGGGGCGCTGGAGGTTCGCCTCCCCGATCGGACCGCCATCCTGGAGGCGGGCGGCGTCGGGACGCCTGCCGAAGGGCCTTCCCCATGCGATCCGCAATCCGCTCGAGCGGTCATCGCGCTACCTGTTCCTGGCCGTTCCCGGTGGGATCGACCGGTGGTTCGATGCTGTCGCCGAGGCCAACGCCAAGGGTTCCCTCGACGATGGGCTGTACCGAAGGCTCTCCGACGAGTTCGGGCTCGGCTGGCTGGAGTAGCCGGGTCGGTCGCCCGGCCGGCCGGGCGAGCTGGGGGCCCAGCGAGCGGCCTGTGACCAGCGTCGCGACCCGCCCGGCGCTCGACTACACTTCGGGCATCAAGGGCGGTTGATCCTGCGAACTACCGGAAGCGTTCCGCGCATGACCCACCTCGACGACGATCCCCGCGTCATCGCCCCCCAGGCGCGCGAGTACAACGCGACGCTGGTCAAGCGCGTGGACTACACGCCGGAGCTCGCCTCGTTCTGGATCAAGGCCGACGAGACCGCGCCGTTCAAGGCGGGCCAGTACGTCACCGTGGGCATCGTCGCGGACCACCGGCTGTGGCAGCGTCCGTACTCGGTGGCATCGCCGCCGCGAGTGGCCGCCACCGAAGGCTACGAGCTCTACGTCCGGCACATCCCGGTCGTCCGCTTCACGTCGCTCCTGTGGCGCCTCCAGCCCGGTGCGCGCCTGGAGGTGAGCAAGCCCGAAGGCGGGTCCACCCTTGAGCCGGCGGATCACCGTCCCCGCCTCTACGTGTCCGGGGGCACCGCGATCGCGCCCATGATGTCGCTGTTGTGGGAGCGGCTGATGACGGGGCGACCGGTCGACACCGTGCTCGTCAACGGCGTCTCCTACGTCTCCGACCTCGGCTATCGCGATGTCCTGGAGGGACTGGAGAGAGACGGCACCTACCCCCTGCACTACGTGCCCACGATCTCCCGGCCCGACGACCCGCGGAACCACGGATGGCGGGGGCGGATCGGCCGCGTCGAGGACGTCCTTGAGGCCGTCTGCTCCGTGCATGGGATCCAGGGCGACAGGACCGTCGCCTACGTGGCCGGGAACCCGGACATGGTCGACGCGGTCACCGGGATGCTCGAGGCCCGTGGCTTTCCACTCCAGTCCGTGCACCGCGAGCTGTACTGGCCCAAGGGACCGGAGCGCCCGGAGTGGATGCGCCGCTCGCCGCTCAAGGACATGACCGGTGCGGACTGAGTCAGCTCAGCCGGTCTCCGCTGCGGCGCCCGGCCCCGCGGGCTCCCGCAGGATGGCGCGGCACAGGACAGCCTGCTCCCGGGCATCGTCGAGCGCCTCGTGGGTGTGCGGAAGATGGACGGGATACCGCTCGAGCATCCGGACGCGACCGGTTTCGCCCCAGCGCGAAATCTCGGGCAGGTTGCGCCCGAGATAGAGAGCCTTGATGTCGAGCGCCGAGGGGCCGAACGGATTGCGCCCCAGGTACCGCCAGAACGCGTCGGCCATGAACATCCAGTCGAACGCCGCGTTGAGCGCCACGAACACAGGGCGCGATCCGGCGGGCACGACCTCCCGGAGCCAGGCGTCGAACCTGGCCAGTCCCACGGCGGGCTCGAGGCCGTCGCGCTCGAGCGTGGCCCGGTCGAGCCCGTGGATCGCCTGGGCGTCGTCGGTCCACGGGAGCCCCGGCTCCGGGCGCAGGTGGATCTCGATCCCGCGCGTCTCGTCCTCGACCAGGCAGGCGCCGATGGCGAGCAGGCTGCCGGTGTGCGGCGTGGGTCCCGACGTCTCGACGTCGACGCTGATCCAGGTCTCGGCGACCATTGGCCTCCTTCGAGTTGGTGTTCGCCGGATACTAGCGAGGACCGGCATCCAGGGGCGCCGGGGGCACGCGCAGCGAGCCGGGCGACCCCGCTGGAGGAACGTGGCATGACGGACGACGAGACAGCGGCCCTGGCGGGCATCATCGAGTCGGCGCACCGGCTGGGAGTGGAGCTCGACGAGACCGAGGCGGCCGAGTGGGTCGCCGCGCTCGCGGTCGAATCGGTTGGCGGCGACGTGGTGGTGGACGTCGATTCCGGGGTCTTCGGCCACCGGGCGAGCATGCTCGACTTCACGCCCGGCGATCTCGCGCGCTTCCGGGCCATGGGCGAGGTCGTTGGCTTCCCGGACCGGCTGCCCGAGGTCCGCACCGCGCTCGCGCTGTCCGGTTCCGCGGCCCAGGGCCGGGTCCAGGCGTACCCGGGCGACTGCGACTTCTTCGAGCGGATCCACATCACCGCGCCGACTCGAGAGGCCGCCTGCGAGCGGCTCGCGTTCGAGATGCGCGACAAGGCGCTGTCCACGCGTGTCGGACCCACGTTCCGGCTGTGGGAGGTCAAGTTCGGCAGCTACCCGTTCGACGGCGAGCGCGCCGGCAAGGCCGTCTCGCAGGGCAGCCCGATCAGCTGGACGGCGGACGAGGTCGCGACGGGCGCGATCGTGGTCCACCGCGATGGCGAGCCCGTCACGGTGACCTGGGAGGACGCCTCGGCCGAGCCCGGCTGGTGCAAGCTGGACTGGATCGTGGCCGACCCGGAGCGGCAGGCCCTTGCCAACGCCTCGAACATGCTGGACGTCACCTGGGAGGCTCCCGACGGCACGATCGAGCCGCTCGACGGCTTCGTGGACCCGTACTTCCAGGAGATCTACCTGGAGCCCGAGTCGCTGCCGCTGTTCCAGAAGCTGATCGGCGAGCTGGCAACGGACTCGGTCGAGACGTACGTGGGTCAGCTCGAGCACGAGGTGGTCAAGTACGCGACGGAGCATCCGAACTGGGGCAAGGTGGCGCGCCGCCTGTACAACATCTTCCGGCTCACCGGCCGCTACCCGGAGGCCGTCTACCTGCGGGAGCTGTTCGACGAGCCGACCACGGTGCTGTACCAGGTCGCGGCGCTTGTCAGGACGCTCGATGAGGCGGATCGCCCCGGCGCCGGCTTCGACGTCGACATCATGCTCCGCCAGACCGACGACCTGATCATGTCGGCGATCGCCGCGCTCGAGGGCCGCTCCGAGGCCGAGATGGTCCGCCACCTGCTCGCGCTGCGGGACAACCTCCAGGCTCGGCGCGGGGCCGCCGGACGGACGGGCGACGTGAGCAGCGTGAAGGACCAGGCCATGGAGGCGGTCAACGAGTACTTCGCGAAGCGGCTGTTCGCCGTCCCGACGATCAAGGACTACATCGACGGGCTGGTCGCGGCGGACGCGTGAGCGGAGGGGCATGACGTGAGCAGGATCGTGGGTGGGTCACCCGGTCGACCGACAGCCCCGGCCTGGCGCTCGGTCACCCGGCGGGTCGTGGCCGGCCTGCTGGTCACGGTGGTTGCCGGTGGCTGCGCCTCGCCACCGCCACCGCTGACCCCGGACGAGGCGGCGGGCCTCGTGACCGCGGCGGACATCGCCGCCCATCTCGACGCGATCGCGGCGATTGCCCAGGACCAGGCGGGCACGCGTGGCACGGGGAGTCCTGGCAATCTCGCGACGGCCGAGTACGCCGAGCGGGTGCTGGCCGATCTCGGCTACGCGCCCACGGTTGTCCCCCTGACGACCTTCGTGTTCGAGGACCCGGGTGGCAGCGAGGTGGCGATTGCCGGCGGTCCGACCTTCTCGGATGGCTCGCAGGTGCTGTCGCAGATGTTCTCTCCCGCGGGGGTGGCCGAGGGTCCGATCGTGGACCTGGGCTGGGACCCAGCGGCCCGCGTCGCCGACGGAGCCGGCTGTGATCCTGCCGACTTCACCGGGCTGACACCAGGGGCCATCGTCCTGACGCGCCCCGCCCCGTGCTTCCGGCGCGTGGTGCTGGAGAACGCCCAGGCGGCCGGAGCGGGAGCGCTCGTGACCGCGACGCCATCGACGGGTCCGGGCGAGATCCGCCGGTCCACGCTGGTCACCCCTGCCGGTCTCTCGATCCCGGCGGTGGCCGTCTCGCGCGACGTCGCCGAGGCGCTCGCCGACGGCGCTGCCCGCGGGGGACGAGCGCGCGTGACCACAACCGGCGCCAGCCGGGAGACATCCCTGAAGTCCGTGCTCGCGGAGCGCACCGGGGCCGATCCGTCGCGGATCGTGATGCTCGGGGCGCACCTGGATTCGAGCCTCGACGGTCCTGGGCTCAACGACGACGGATCCGGCGTGGCGGCACTCCTGGCCATCGCGCGGGCCTTCAGCGAGGCCACACCGAGTGCGACGCTCCGGTTCGCGTTCTGGGCCGCGGAGGAGACCGGACTCCACGGCTCCAGCAGCTACGTGCATGCCCTGTCCGAGGTCGAGCGGGCGCGCATCGTCGGGTATCTGAATGCGGACATGCTCGCGTCGCCGAACGGCTTCGCGGGTGTGTACGACGAGCCGGCGGCACCCCCGGGATCGGCGGCTGATCCGTGACCGCCTGGCCGCCGCCCTCGACGCCGCCGGTGTCGCCTGGGAACCCGTGGACACGGGCCTCGGTGCCGATCACGCCCCGTTCGCGGCTGCAGGGATCCCCACCGGGGGCGTCTTCGCGGGCGCGTCCGAACAGCTCACCGCAGCCCAGGCGCAACGCTCGGGCGGCCGTGCCGGGGTCCCCGCCGATGCCTGCTACCACCTCGCCTGCGACGACCGCGCGAACCCGAACGAGGCACTCCTGCTGGAGCTCGCGCGGGCCCTCGCGTGGGCTGCCGCGGACCTCGCCACGTCGCGCTAGAGCGGCACCGCGACCGCGGGGTGCAGCCCTGGTCTCCGCACGCGGCTGGTCGAGCCCGCCCGCCGGTATGCTGGCGGGTGAGCACGCCGATCACGTCTACCGCGGGAGCCTCACATGCCTGACCTGCCGGACCTCATTCCCCTCGAGATCGCCCAGGCCCACGTGCTCGACGGCGTCGCGCCGCTACCGTCCGAGACGGTCGACCTCGCCGACGCTCCGGGCTTCGTCCTCGCGGAGCCGGTCCGCTCGATCCTGACGGTGCCATCGTGGCCAAACAGCGCGATGGACGGGTTCGCCGTCCGGGGCGCCGACATCATGACCGCATCGGCGTCCAGCCCGGTCGTCCTGCGGGTCCTGGGCGAGGTTGCGGCAGGACGTCCGCCCGAGATGGGCGTGGATGCGGGGACGGCGATCCGGATCATGACCGGCGCGATGCTGCCGGACGGGGCGGACACGGTGGTCCCGGTCGAGGACACCGATGCGCCCGTGGGCGCCTCCGAGATCCCCGCCAGCGTCGCGATCTACGCTCCGGTCAAGGTTGGCGACCACATCCGCCTGCCCGGGAGCGATGTCACCGCGGACGCCCCCATCCTGGGCGCGGGTCGCGCCTGTGACGCGGCGGCGATCGCGCTCCTCGCTGCCACCGGCCATGCGTCGGTGGCGGTGCATCGGCGGCCGAGGGTTGCGGTGATCTCCACCGGCGACGAGCTGGTGCCCCCGGGCCAGCCGCTGGGACCCGGCCAGATCCACGACTCCAACTCGCTCACGCTCGCGACCCAGGCGGCCGAGGCGGGCGCCGAGGTCCGGCGCCTGGGCGTGGCCCGGGACACGCTCGACGGGCTGCTGACCGTGCTCCGCGAGGGGGCTGCCTGGGCCGACGTGGTCATCCTCAGCGGCGGCGTCTCGGTGGGAGCCCACGACCACGTGAAGGCCGCCTTCGCCACGCTCGGCGACCTGGCGCTGTGGCGGGTGGCGATCAAGCCCGGACGCCCATTCGCGTTTGGGCGGGCCACGATCGAGGGACGCGACGTCCGGCTGTTCGGGCTCCCCGGGAACCCGGTGAGCGTGTTCGTGACGTTCGAGCTGTTCGTGCGGCCGGTCCTGCGCCGGCTCGCGGGCCATCCCCGGGCGTTCGGCCGGTCCACGCGGATCGTCCGCCTCGCCGAGCCCATGCGCGGCTCGTCGGGCCGCCAGCACATCACGAGGGTCGTGCTGGTCGCGGACCCGGACCGGCCGGACGGGCTCCTCGCCCGATCGTCGGGCGGCCAGGACTCGTACATGCTGGCCTCGCTGGCGGCGGCCAACGCGATGATCTTCATCCCGCCCGACGCGGACCTTCCGGCCGGGGCGGAGGTGGTGGCCTGGGAGCTGCGGGACCGCGAGGACTGAGGCGGGACGGGCAACCCGGGGGCGCGGCGGGACGCGGGCGGAGTGGAGAGCGCGGCGAACGCGGCGACTCAGCCCCCGCTCGAGGGTGGGAAGCAGTCGATCCGGTCGCGATCCGCCAGGGTGATCCGGGCCTCGCCCAGGCGGACGACCTCGCCGTTGACGGCGAACACGGCGATGTCGGCCTCCGGGACCCCCATCAGGCGCAGCGCGTCGGACGCGGGCATCTCGTCGGGCAGCGGGAACTCGAACCGCGCCTGCTTGCCCGGCCCGTAGAAGCCGAGCTCGCCCCAGAGGTGGACCTTCATGCCGGCGGCGACCGGCTCAGCCGGCACCTGCCGGCGACTCGACCGTCCAGTCCAGGCCGAGGGCGTGCAGCCGCTCGGCCGTCGGGGCGCCGGTGACCGGGTCCCAGCCCTTGAGCTCGTAGAGCGCCGTGATCGCCGCCTCGAACGCCTCGCGATCGATGGACCGGCCGGTGAGCGGGCCGCCCTCGAGAGGGGTGTAGAGGCGGCCGGGCAGGCGGTCGTCGCCGCGCGTGAACCCCTCGCGGTTGTTGAACACGCGGGCCATGTTCACGGCCCGCTCGCCAATGTCGAGCAGCTCGTCCACCGTGACGTCCCAGCCGGTCGCGGCACGCACGGCCGCCACCACGTCCTCGACCTGGATGAAGGACCGCGGGGCCGGACCGAAGAAGCACAGCCCCAGGACCTTCTCGGCGCTGTTCCAGCGCTCGCCGGTGTACCAGTTGCCCACCTTCGCGTCGCCCAGCGAGAACACGTCGGCGGGCTCGATGCCGCCAAGGGGGATGGCGCCCTTGAACGGCACCAATTCGGGGTTCACGAAGATCGGGTCGTGGAACCCGACGAGGTGGTCCGCGCCGGCCTCGTTGGTCGCGTAGCCGAGAGCCACGCCGGTCTTGCCGCGCGGCTCGTGCATCGCGAGCTCCAGGCCCTTGACCTGCATCGCGAACGCCAGCGCGTCGCCGCCGAGCTGCTCGGCGATCCGGCGTGAGCCAAGGGCAAGCAGCTCCCCGATCCCCCGCCGGTCGGCGATCAGCGGCAGCGACTCGAGGAGCGCCTCGCCGTTGCCAAAGCGCAGGTCCACGCCGTGCAGCTCGTCGGGCCCGACCAGGCCGTGCTCCACGCACTCCATGACGAAGGCGACGGTGCCCGCGGTCGAGATGACGTCGAGGCCAAGCTCGTTGCACAGCTCGTTGGCCCGGGCCACCAGCTCCATGTCGAAGATCGCACAGTTGGAGCCGAACCCGGCGATCGCCTCGTACTCGGGTCCGTCGTAGGTGTCCGTGACGCGGTAGCGCTGGCCCTCGAAGGCTGTCTCGGGCTTGCACCGGACGGCGCAGGCATAGCAGGAGCGGGTCCCGCTCCGGATCGCCTCGAACGCGGCCCAGCCGATCTGCTCCACCTGCTCGAACGACCCCAGCCGGAAGTTCCGGGTGGGCAGGATCCCGGCCGCGTTGAGGCCGTCCGTGAGCCCGGGCGTGCCCTTGGTGCGCAGGTCCCAGCCCTGGGGATGCTCGGGGATCGTCTTGGACAGGCGCCTGCCGATCTCGCCCAGCGCCGCGGCGTCGTTGGCGAGCTCGCCGTACTTGTGGGACCCCTTGACGGCGATGGCCCGGACGTTCTTGGAGCCCATCACGGCACCCATGCCGGTCCGGCCGTTGTAGTGACGGAGCTCGTTCATGAGCATCGCGTACGGGACGAGGTTCTCGCCGGCGCGGCCGATCTGGAGGACGCGGCACAGCTTCTCGCCGGTCTCCTCCTTGATCGCGGCCTGCACCGCGGGCGGGTCCTGGCCCCACAGGGCGCGGGCATCGCGGATCTCGGCGACGCCGTCCCGGATCCAGAGCCAGACCGGGTGTGGCGAGCGACCGGTGAGGATGATCGCGTCGAGGCCCGCCATCTTGAGCTCCGGGCCCCAGTAGCCGCCGGCCTCCAATTCGCCGAAGCCGCCGGTCAGCGGCGAGCGGGCGATCGCGTTGAAGCGGGTGGCGGTGGACACGGGAGCGCCCGTCAACAGGCCCGCGGCGAGGATGAGCACGTTGTCCGGCCCCAGCGGGTCCGCACCGGCGGGCATCTCGCGGAGCAGGTGGTACGCGGCCAGGGCCTTGCCGCCCGGGTAGCGCCGGTAGAAGGCCTCGTCGAAGGTCTCGATCTCGGTCGTGCCGCTGGTGAGATCGACCCGGAGGATCGCCCCGTTGCTGCCGAATGCCATCGAAGCCCTCCGCGCCTGCCCTCGCCCGCACCGCGGGCAAGTCGCCTGCCTACATCATGCCCCGGCGCGGTCCCCGGTGTCGTGGCCGGGCGCTGCCCGTTGCGTGGTCCGGTGGGTATCGAGGAGCCGCCGCGCGCGGGCGTCGATGTCGGTGCCGGTCCCGGCCCCCGTGTCGACCACGACGAGCCCGTCCTCGGACGCCACGACCTGCCCCCGCACCCGTGCCTCGGTGTGGACGACCGCCGCGACCTCGTCGTCGACCGGTGACGCCACGACCCGTTCCGGGACGTCGCACTGGCGGATCCGGCCGCCGAGCAGGACCGCCAGGCGGTCCCCCAGCCGCGCGGCCTCGTGCAGGTGATGGGTCACCAGCACGCGCGTCGCCGGGACCTCCGTCCGCAGCCGCTCGAAGTCATCGAGCAGGCGCGCGCGCGTTCCGCTGTCGAGCGCCACGAACGGCTCGTCGAGGAGCAGCAGCTGGGGATCAAGGACGAGCGCACGGGCCAGGCTCGTGCGCTGCGCCTCGCCGCTCGAGAGCTGGCTGGCGGGCCGGTCGCGCAGGTGGGCGATCGCCAGCCGGTCCAGCCAGTGATCGACCCGGTCGCGGATCTCGGCGGCGCCGACGCCCCGGAACCGGAGCCCGGCCGCAACGTTTCCGAACACCGATGTCGAGAGCAGGAGGGGCGCGGGCAGCACGAGGCCGATGGTCCGCCGATAGGCCAGCTCCCTGGCGGGCACCACCGGACGGTCCCGGAACAGGAACGTGCCCTCGTCCGGGCGGAGCAGGCCGGCCAGCGCCAGGAGGAGCGTGCTCTTCCCGGCACCGTTGGGGCCCACGATCGCCAGCGTCTCGCCATCCCGGATCACGAGCTCATCGATATCGAGGATCCGGCGGTTCGCACGGGTGACCTGGAGGTCGTTCACCTCGAGCAGCGCGGGGCCAGGCGTCCGCGGGGCCACCCGCGCGGTCACCAACCCGGTCACCGGCGCGGACCCCGCTGCTGCGCCCAGGTCAGGACGCCGTTGACCATGAACGCGAGGGCGAGCAGGACGAGGCCCAGGACGATGGCGTTGCCAAACTCGCCGCGTCCCGTCTCGAGCACGATGGAGGTGGTCAGCACGCGCGTCTGGCCCGAGATGTTGCCGCCGACCATCATCGCGGCGCCCACCTCGGAGATGACGCTGCCGAAGGCGGCCATCACGGCGGCCAGCAGCGACAGGCGCGCCTCCCGCCACAGCCACCACACCATCTGCCAGCGCGAGGCCCCCAGTCCCTGGAGCTGGAGCTGGAGCCGCGGATCGAGCTGGCCGAGGCCGGCCGCGGTCAGGCCGATCACGACGGGCGCCGCGATCACCGTCTCGGCGATCACCATGGCACCCGGCGTGTACATCAGGCCCAGCCCGCCGAGGATGCCGCTGCGCCACAGCAGGATCGCGATGAACAGGCCGGCGACCACCGGCGGCAGGGCCATCCCCGTGTTCACCACGCTGAGCACGATGCGCCGCGACCGGAACACGGACAGGGCGAGCCAGGTGCCGACCGGCAGGCCGACCAGCAGGCTGACCAGCGTCGCCGCGCCCGAGACGGCAAGCGAGAGCAGCGTGATCTCGACGAGGTCGCTGCTCATGGCGATTCCGGGATCAGGGGGCCGTCAGGCTGCTCTCCGACTTCCCGGCGTCGGAGACGAAGAGGTTCATGCCGTACTTGTCCTGGCCAAAGCTGCCGATGATCGCCTGCCCCTCGGCTGACAGCACGTAGTCGCTGAACGCCGCCGCCCCGGCCGCGTTGACGTTCGGCCACAGGTCGGGGTTCACCCGGATGACGTGGTAGATGTTGAGCAGGGAGGGATCGTTGTCGACCATCGCCTCGAGGTCGAGCTGGGCCCGGGTCGCGGCCCAGGTGGCGATGTCCACCAGCGTGTAGCCGCGCTTCTCCGACGCGATCTGGAGCGTGGCCGCCATGCCCTGGCCCGACTGGATGTACCAGGCAGGGTCGGGGGTGATCCCGAGCGCCTTCCAGTAGCCGAGCTCCTTGGCCTCGGTGCCCGACGCGTCCCCTCGGGAGACGAAGGTGGCGCCCGCGTCGGCGATCTTCTGGAACGCGTCAGCCGTGGACGTCATGCCCTTGATCCCCGCGGGATCCGCTCCGGGACCCACGACCAGGAAGCTGTTGTGCATCACCAGCAGGCGGTCGACGCCGCTGCCCGCATCCATGAACGTCTGCTCGGCGGCCGGCGAGTGGACCAGCAGGACATCGGCGTTGCCCTCCGTCCCCAGCTTGAGGGCCGCGCCGCTGCCCACCGCGACGGTCTTGACCGTGTACCCCGTGGCGGCCTCGAAGGCCGGGATGAGGACGTCGAGCAGCCCCGAGTCCTGGGTGGACGTGGTGGTGGCGAGGATGAGATCCTTCGATCCCGCCAAGGTCGGGGCCGTGGTCGCGGCCGTGGTCGGGGCCGCGCTGGAACCGGGCGAGCCCGACGGGAGGGTGGATCCGGAGCACGCGCCCAGGATGAGCGCGAGCAGCCCGATGACGACAACCGGCGCCAGCGGCCGGCGAGACCCGATCAGCCCCATGTGTGCAGAACCCCTCTTGCTGCGGACGCGTCGATGACGGCCGATCCGGCCGTTTGGGCTACTGGACCCAGTCGAGCCCCAGGCGGGCGAGGGTGTCCGGGGTCGGGTTGCCCGACCGGCCATCCCAGCCCGCGAGCCGGAAGTACTCGTCGAGGGCCCCGTCGATCACCGCCTGGTCGAGCGCGACGCCCCTCGTCGGACCCGTCCCGGTCAGCGGCTTGAAGAACTTGGCGGGGAGCTTGTCGTGCGTGCGGTCGATACCCTCGCGGGCGTTGAACAGGCGAAGCATGTTGAGTCGCCGTTCGCCGATCTGGACGAGTTCGTCGATGTCAAAGTCCACCCAGCCGGTCACGGCCCGCACGGCATCGACCGCCTCCTGCGGCCCGAACAGGGACCAGGCCGGCCCCCACACGAACTGGCACAGGTCGGCGGTGTCCAGGAACGAGTAGAACTGCTGCGTCTTGAGCGCGTAGCGAACCTTCTCCGGCCCGAGCGAGTCGTACGGGAGCTTCTCGGTGAAGCCCAGCAGCGCCTGTCGCGCCATCACCGAGTCGCCGGCGCCCTCCTCGATGCTCCCGTCGTGCTCGGACGACTGGTGGTCGGCGCCGAACGGGTTGACGGCGTAGATCACGCCCAGCGACCGCTTTGCCTGCGGCATGTGGGCCGGCGCCTCCGCCCCCTTGACCGCGATCAGCAGCTCCTGGCCCTTGCCCAGCAGCTCGGCCGCGCGCCGGGAGCCATTGGCGAGGACGTCGCCGATCCCTTCGCGAGCAACGACCATCTCGAGCAGCCGGATCATCGCCTTCGCGTCCCCGAACGGAGCGGGGAAGCCGATCTCCGCCTCGGACAGCACGCCGTTGGTGAAGCAGTCCATGACCCAGGCGATGGTGGCCCCGGTCCCGATCGTGTCGAGGCCGTTCTCGTTGCAGATCTTGTTGGCCAGGGCGATGGCGTGGAGATCGTCCACGCCGCAGTAGGAGCCGAACGTGGCCGCCGTCTCGTACTCTGGACCGCCGTGGCGCTCCTCGATCGGGCGTCCCTCCCACTCCGTCTCGACCGCCCGCTTGCAGCGCACGGCGCACGAGTAGCAGGTCTCCCGGTTCGTGAGGATCGTCGCCGTCATCGTGGTGCCGCCGATCGCCTCGTAGGCGTCGAACTGGCCCGCGTTGTAGTTGAACGTCGGCAGACCGCCCGCCGCGTTCTGGCCTTCGAGCACGCCCTCGGTCCCGTTGATCCGGAGGTCGAGGACGTCGCCGTTGTTGGGGATCTCCGCCGCACCCCACTTGGCGAGCTGGCCGAGGGCCTTGGGATCGGCCATCGGGATCTTCCGGTTGTGGCCGCGCACGGCGACCGCCTTGAGGTTCTTGGACCCCATCACGGCACCCATCCCGGTCCGACCGTTGGCCCGGTTGGCCATGTTCATGATCGCGGCCAGGAGCGCGCCCCGCTCGCCGGCCGGTCCGATCGCGGCGACCTCGACCTTGGCGTCCTCGAGCTCCTCCTTGAGCTGGTCCGTGGTCTGCGACGTCGTCTTGCCCCACAGGTGGCCCGCCGGCCGGAGCTCGGCCTCGCCGTCGTGGATCCAGAGATAGACAGGCTCCGGCGACCGGCCCTTGATGACGACCCCGGTGAAGCCGGCGAACCGCAGCTCGGCCGGGAAGAAGCCGCCACCCTGGCTGTCGCCGATCCCGTCCGTCAGCGGCGAACGGGCGCTGATCGTCATCCGGCTCTGGCCCGCGATCGGCGCCCCGGTCAGCAGGCTGTCCATCATCGTCAGCACGTTGGCCGGGTCCAGGCCGCCCGTCCCGACCGGCACGTCGCGCAGGATGTAGTAGAGGCCCATCGCGGAGCCGCCGAGATACGTCCGATAGAACGACTCGGGCGGGCGCTCGATCTCGATCGAACCGCTCGTGAGGTCGACGTGGAGGATCTGTCCGGTGAAGTCGCTCGACATGTCCTGCCTCTGGTCGGGTCTCGTCCGAGGCGACCGCCTCATGTTGCCCTCAGGATACCCATTCGGGGCGCGAGGCCCTCGTGCGTCTCGGCTGCTGGATGCGCGTTCGCGGGTTGTAGGCTCCGCATGTCTCCCGAGAGACTGGTGCGAGAGGAGTCCGATCCATGGTGTCGCCGTCCCCGATGCCGGTCAACGATGATCGCGTGCTGCCGGTCGCGCGGGTTCTTGCCCTCGTGATCGTGCCGATCCTGACCGTCGCGTTCGTGATGCTCTGGGTCTTCCCGGTCAACTCGGGCCAGCTGTTCTCGTGGCCGATCAAGCCCGAGATGACCGCGATGATGCTCGGCGCGACCTACCTCGGCGGGGCCTGGTTCTTCGGACGCGTGATCGTGGCCCGTGCCTGGCACTCGGTGAGCCTGGGGTTCCTGCCGGTCGCGACGTTCGCCGGGATCCTCGGCATCGCGACGCTGCTCCACTGGACGGCGTTCACACCGGGCCATCCCTCGTTCACGCTGTGGGCGATCCTGTACCTCACCTTGCCGCTGGTCATCCCGGTGGTCTGGTGGCGCAACCGGCAGTACGACCCGGGTTGGACCGTGGAGGCCGGGGCGCCGCTCGCCGGGCCGGTGCGCTACCTCGCGGGCGGGCTCGGCGTGCTGCTCGCCGCCGTCAGCGTCGTGCTGGTGGTCGCGCCGGACGCGCTCATCGGCAGCTGGCCGTGGGCGCTGACCCCGCTGACGGGACGCGTGCTGGGGGCGATGTTCGCGCTGTCTGGGTTCGTGGGCGTGGAGATCGCCATCGACCGTCGACCCGGGGCCGCCCGGGCGATCGTGCAGGCCCAGGCGATCGCGATTGCCGGGATCCTGCTGGGCCTCCTGCGAGCCGCGGGCGACGTGTCATGGACCACCCCGACCACCTGGCTGTTCGCGGGCGGGATGGTGGTCGTGCTGGCTGTCAATGCCCTCGCGGCGTATGGAGGTCGACGCGGGGCTCCGGGCTCCTGACCGACGGTGCCGGGATGCCCGCCACGGGCGCCATCGCGGCATCCCGGTCGACAACGAACCAGGTCGGGATCGGCCCCTTGCCCTTGACGTCGACGAGGCCCCGGGATTCGAACCGGAAGGCGTCGCCAAGTCGCTCCCGGACCGCGTGGGTGACCTGGACCTTCCCCGGCACCCCGAGCGATTCCATCCGGCTGGCGAGGTTCACCGTGTCGCCCCAGATGTCGTAGATGAACTTCTTGGTGCCGATCACGCCGGCAACCACCGGCCCGCAGTGAACGCCCACCCGGAAGGCGATGCCGAGCCGGCGCGCGGCCTCGATGTCGCCGATGCAGCGCGCCAGGTCCAGCGCCATCGCCACCACCCGTGACGTGTGGTCGGCCGATCGCTCGGTGAGGCCGCCGACCACCATGTAGGCGTCGCCGATCGTCTTCACCTTCTCGAGCCGGTACTGCTCCACGAGGTCGTCGAAGACCGAGAACACGTCGTTGAGGGCGGCGACCAGCTCCGATGGCGTCAGCCTGGACGAGAGCCGGGTGAAGTCCACGATGTCGGCGAACAGGAGCGTGACGTCGTCGAAGCGATCGGCGATCAGCGGCTCGCCGTCGCGCAGGCGTTGGGCGATCGGGCCCGGCAGGATGTTGAGCAGCAGGCGCTCGTTCTCGCGGGCCAGCCGCTCCCGCTCCTTGACGGCCGTGATGTCCGTCCCGTACACGTTGACGAAGCCGAACCCCGGGACGTCCACCGGCAGCAGGGCGTAGGTCCGGCCCCCCGCGTCCACCTCGACCGAGGCCGCCGCGCTCTCCTCGACGCGAGCCATGAGCGTTCCGCGGACCGCGTCCGGCAGGCGGTCGCCGGGCGCGATCCCCAGCCCTTCGATGAGCCCGGCGCTGGCCGGGTTCGCGTACAGGAGCCGCCCGTCCGCCGCGATCCGCATGACCGGGTTCGGGTTCTCGTCGGGGAACTTGACGATCGCCCGCTCCGCCGAGACATCCCGTCCATACAGGTTCGTGAACGACAGGTCGGGGATCGCCACGGGCCACACGGCCCAGGTCCGGCCGTCGCTGACCAGCTCGACGAACCCGCGCGACAGCTCGGCCGCACGAATGCGCTCCAGGGCCTCACCGGGGAGCCGCTCCCCGACCGCGATTCCGAGCGCCTGCAGCACCCCTGCACTCGCCGGATTGGCATAGATCAAGTGACCGTCCGCGTCGATGCGCAGCACGGGATTGGGGTTGTCGTCTGGAAAGCGGTTGATCGCGCTGATCTGCGCGCCGGTCAGGCGGGCTTCGCCCTCGTGGTGCGCATGATCGGCAGCGGCCGGGACGCGGTCTGCCATTGGGAAATGGTAGGCGGGGCGTCAATCAGGGCGTGATGCGCCACCCACCACGATGTCCAGGTACCCGGGGTGGCGCTCGAGCCAGGAACGCACGAACGGACAGATCGCGATCACCCGCAGGCCGCGGGCGCGGGCGTCCTCGAGCGCAAACCGCGTGAGGGTGCCGGCCACCCCGGTCCCCGCGTGGCCCGCCAGGGTCTCGGTGTGGACCAGGGCAAGCCGGCCGCGCTTGACCACGTACTCGAGGAAGCCGGCGAGCTCCCCGTCCCGGAACACCTCGTAGCGCCCAGCGGCCGGAGCATCCGTGACCGAGAGCGGCACGACGGCCCGAGGGTCGCCCACCTAGACCTCGACCTCGGCGCGGAGCTCGCTCGAGCAGTCGCAGGCAAGCATCAGCCCCAGCGCGCGGAGACCGTCCTCGCCCGTGATGGGTGGCGCCTCATCGCGCAGCACGGAGCCGATGAACGCGTCCAGGTTCCACACGGCGTCCAGCCGCGAGGCCGCGATCCCCACCCTGAGCGTCATCCTGCGGCCTCGTCGATCACGTTCGCCATGCCTTCGATACTAGGCTACCCGCCGGCGCTCATGCGGGCCGATGGCACTATGGGCTCGACGTCGGTCATGTGATCATGAACGGCGCAGCCAGCGAGGTGCTCGCAGACCCGAAGATCAGGGAAGCCAACCTCGGCACCCAGGCACGGGAGGACCTCATGCTCGTCAAGGAGCGCATGTCGACGCGGACCATCGTGGCCGCGCCCGATCTGCCGGTACCCGAGGCGCTCAACGTGATGCGCAAGGAGCACATCCGGCGCCTGCCTGTCGTCGACAAGCGCGGGAAGGTCGTCGGCATCGTCTCCGACAAGGACCTCCTGCATGCGTCGCCATCGCCCGCGACCAGTCTCAGCGTGTGGGAGGTCACCTACCTGCTGGGCAGGATCAGGGTCAGGGACGTGATGACGAGCAAGGTCATCACGGTGACCGAGGACACCCCGGTCGAAGATGCGGCCCGGATCATGGCCGACAACAAGATCGGCGGCCTGCCGGTGGTGCGCGACGGCTCGCTCGTCGGGATCATCACCGAGACGGACCTGTTCAAGCTGTTCGTGGAGCTCCTCGGCGCCAGGGAGCCAGGCATTCGCGTGACGATGCTCGTTCCGGAGACGCCGGGCTCGCTGGCGAAGGTGACCCGCGCCGTCACCGACTGCGGCGGCAACATCGTGGCGGTCGCGGAGCTCTCCGGCACCAGCGCCTCCAACCGCCAGGTGATGGTCAAGGCGACCGGCGTCTCGCGCGAGACGCTCCTCGCGGCGCTCCAGCCGACCGTGATCGAGATCGGCGACGTGCGCGAGGTCTAGCCGGAGCTACGCGTCCTCGCCCTCCGCGACCTCTGCCAGGCGCTCCGCGTCGCGGATCAGGACCTGGTGGTGGCCGGTGTCGAGCAGGCCCCGCCGGCGGAAGTCGCCCAGGGTGTGGGCAAGCGTCTCGCGAGTCGTGCCCACCATCTCGGCCAACTCCTGCTGGGTGAGGTTGGCCCTGATCAGTGTGCCTCGCTCGGTCTGCGCGCCGAACCGGCTCGCGAGGTCGATCAGCCGCCGCGCCAGCCGCTGGTCCACGCGCTGGTAGGCCATCGCCTCGAGCTCCCGCTCCGCGCTCTGGAGACGGCGCGACAGGTGGCGGATGATGTTCACGCCGATGACCGGGAACCGCTCGATCAGGCGGCGCAGCTCGTCGGGGGTGATCGTGCAGATCACGCCATCGTCGATGGCTTCCGCGTAGGCCTCGGGCAACGGGTCCTGCCCCAGCAGGCTCATGTCGCCGAGGATGGTGCCCTTCTCGTGGATGTCGAGCGTGAGCTGCTTGCCGTCGGGGCTGATCCGGTAGACCCGCACGCGGCCCTGCTTGACGATGTGGATCCGGTCCGGCGGGTCGTCGGGAGACAGGATCCGCTGACCCCGGACGCAGTGCGTCATCGTGGTCGCGTGACCGATCGCCTCGATATCGGCATCGGACAGCCCGGCGAACAGGGCAACCTCGGACAGGAGACCCAGCTTCTCGGCCAGGGAGCGGGCGGCGGGCGAAGAGCTCATCGGGCGCGGTCCAGTTGAATGACCCGGGCGGTGGCGAACACGGGGCCAACGTCGAGCCCGAGCCGAGCATAGAGCGCCGCCGGCAACCCGATGTCGCCGAGGTAGAGCCTGCCGGCGCGGATGGCACTCTCCCCCGTCATCAGCCCGGGCTTGGGCAGTGCCAGCGTCAGGGTCGCGGCGGCAGTGACCGCGGTCGCGGCGGCGTCGCCCGTGTCCGGATCGACGCCGGTCGGGACGTCCAGGCTGACCACCGGTCGCCCGGATCGCACGATGAGCTCGACGAGCCGCCCGACCGCGCCTCGCGGGGCCCCGCGGCCGGCGTAGCCGAGGATGGCGTCCACGATGGCATCCGCCTCGGCGAGCGCGGTTTCCAGCTCCTCGTCAGACAGGTCGTACGTCGCCACGCAACAGGTGGCTCCCATCGCGATCAGCGTGGCGAGCTGGTGACGCCCGGCGCCGGTCAGCCGGAGCACCGGACGGGCCAGCACCACGCGGACTCTCGCCCCGCGGTTGACGAGGTGGCGTGCGGCCACGAGGCCGCCACCGCCGTTGTTCCCGGGACCGACCGCGACCACGATCGAGCGGTCTCGAAGGTCACCGCCAGTCTCCAGTCTCACGACCTCGGCCAGGTGCGAGCCGGCCTGCTCCATCATCTGGAGCAGCGTGATCCCGAACTCCTCGATGGCGAGCCGATCCACCTCGGTCATGGTGGCCACGTCCACGACGGGCACGGCGGACGCCGCGATCGTGGCGCTCGTGTCGATCATCGCGTCCATCCCACTCCCGCTGTCCGGCTCGACGCCGGGGTCGCCGCGCTTGTCAGCGGTTGGCGCGGAAGGCAAACCGGTCGAGGACGATCCCGAGGACCGTGCCGAACATGAACGTGTGGGCCACGAGCTGCACCGCGACGTTCTGCGAATCCGGGAACCAGGTCCAGCCGAAGATCCCTGCCAGCACGAAGAAGTTGAGGATCCATAGCGCGAAGCCCGCGAGGCTCGCCACGACCAGGACCGAGACCGTCGAGCGCGCGAGCGAGCCGACAAAGGCCAGCAGGCCCGCGACCGCGAGGCCGTACATCATGGACAGGACCATGTGGATGACGAGGCCGGCCGCCCCCGCCGTCAGCAGCGAGGTCGCGGGGTCCATCGCGGACGGCCCGAGCGCGATCCCGCCGATCATCCGGAGCGGCATGAAGAACGCCTCGGTGCCGTTGAGGATCGCGGCCATGATCATCTCGAACATCGCGAACACGATGCCGGCGACGACACCGCCGATGACCCCGATACCGACCCAGGTCCGGGTCTGCGTGTCTTGCGCGCCGAGCGCTGCTGTTGCCATCTGGTTCACACCTCACTGCCTGGTTGATTTGACAGTGCGAACGTATGTGAATGCCCGAAGCGGTTCTGTGACGCGCATCACAGCCGGGTGGGTGGCGAGAGTCACCCGGGCATCGGGCAGGCTGGCGCTCGCGTTCAGGGGCCCGGGGCTGCGGGGGTCAACCTGGCAGCGCGCCGATTACGGCAGACGGGAGTCCAGTGCCCTGTCCAGGATCCGGCCTTGAGCGCCGAGGATCGCTCGCGCGAACTTGGCGTTGAGGTGTTCGCCGTCTCGGAACTTCGTGATCCCGTGGGTTGACGCTGAACAGGGCCATCTCTTGCAGATGTCCTTGGTCAGGTTGATGCGACTGTTGCCGCTGTAGGCGGCGGCGACCTTCTCGATCGCGCCCATGTCACCCCTGCTCGACTGTCCGCGGCGGGGCGAGTCGACGATGAGGGCGACCTGGCCCGGGACCTTCCTGAGCATCCGGCCCTCCGCGCGGCCCTTGGCCTTGTTCGAGCGCTGCGACGCGAGCACGGGGTGGATCGCGTATCGGCTCTGGGCGACAAGCGTCAGGGTCGGCTTCAACTTGTTGAGGCGAGCGACGACGTTCTTGTTCCACGTCGCGCACTCGGTGTACTCGCGACCCAGATAGAGGTTGCGGATGCGCATGTCGAGGAAGCCACAAGAGACCTTGACCATCACGACCAGCTTCCAGTGGCGGGCGACCGCGATGCGCTCGATGGCGGGGAAGAGATGCGACATGTGCGAGTCGCCGACCAGCGCGATGACGGTCTGGCTTGTCTTGTCGCCGTAGACGCACTTGGTATTGGGCGTCAGGATCCGTTCCCAGGCCAGGCAGTTGTCATTCCAGAGTCGCTCGTACGACCTGGGGTACGACGCCTCGGCGGTCGACACACCTCCGACGAACCCCGTCGACAGCACGATCGCGGCCAGCAGCGATGCGAGACCGACGGTGCGGAAGGGGCTCGAGAATGTGACCACGGGAGATTGGCCCTCTGCGACGTGGCGAACCGAGGCTGTGGCCTCTTGAGCCTATCCCCTTCTGATGCGGGAAGTCTGGGGTAGACTCCGCGGCGATAGTACTAGTCCGCCATTGCCCCATTGGAGGCCAGGTGACGGGACCGAACCTGAGGCGCGGCTGGGCCGGCTGGAGCGCGATGCTCGCGATCGCCTTCGCGACCCTCGTCCTGGCGTTGAGCCTGCCCCCGAGTTCGCCGGTCAGGGGCGGCGATGTCCTGGCGGCCATCGCGACACCCGTGTCCACGCCACCGGCAACCGCTTCGTCCGCGCCCGCCACGCGGCCGGGCCGGACGCCCTCGCCCATCTCGGAGGACATCCAGCAATCGCGGCCCACCCCGACGCGGCCCGTTGTCGAGGTATCACAACCCACCGCGATCAGCGTCATCAAGCGGGGCAAGGCCATCCCGACGGGCGGTACCGCGGTCTTTCTGGGCGACTCCTACACGACAGGCTGGAACGGGGCCGGACTCGATGTTCGGGGATGGCCGCGACTGGTGGCTGCCGAGTACGGCTGGAAGGTCGTGAACCTCGCGGTGGCTGGGACAGGGTTCATGAACCCAGGCTGGACGGGCCAGCCGGTCGCATCGAGGGTCCGTGCGGCCGTGCGCGCGAGGCCCGACATCGTGTTCATCGCGGCTGGGCACAACAATTCGCGCTGGTCGGCGTCGACGACGGCGGCGGCGGCCGATGCGGTGGTCACCAAGCTCCGCGCGGCGCTCCCCGATGCCACGATCGTGATCATCGCCCCGATCTGGCAGGATGGGACTCCACCGGCTCGCTGCCTGACGCTGCGGGATCGTCTCAGGCGCACAGCTCGCGCAAACGGCGCCCGGTTCATCGACCCACTCGCCGAGGGCTGGTTCGCGGGCAGCTCGCATCGCTTCATCACCGCCGACGGGATCCATCCGTCGGACCGCGGCCATCGGTTCATCGCCAACCGGGTGCTGGCTGACCTGGAGTAGGCCTCGGCTGGCCAGGCGGCAGACCTCGGCTGGCGGAGCTGGACATCGGGTTGCGAGCGGCGCCAGGCGGCGCAGATGTCATCCGGGGCGATGTGTTCCCAGCCAGTGAGCGGCCTGAGACGGGCTTCACGGCGGCCGACAGCCCGGTCGTGTCGTCGAGGGCGCGGATCGAGCGAGAGCTGAGCGCACCGCTGAGCCCCGGACCATCGGACGTACGAACGGGTCCCGGACGGGGCGCCCTCGCGCCACGACGATGCAGTCGTGACCACCAGCGAACCCACCAGGGCGGGCAGCGGCTTCCGATCCGACGTCGAAGGTCTTCGCGGCCTGGCTGTCGGTGTCGTCGTGCTGTTCCACGCCGGGCTTCTCGGCCTCGTGGGCGGCTTCATCGGCGTCGACGTCTTCTTCGTCATCAGTGGCTTCCTGATCACTGGGCTGCTGCTGCGCGAGCACGACCGAAGCGGCCGGATCAACCTCTTGAAGTTCTACGCGCGTCGCGTCCGCCGGCTGCTGCCCGCAGCCACCGTCGTCCTCGTTGCGACGCTGTTCGTCTCGCTCAACCTGGTCGCGCCCCTTGATCGACCGGCGGTCGGTCTCGACGCTGCCGCTGCCGCCATGTCGATCGGCAACGTCCGGTTCGCGATGGCCGCCGGCGACTACTTCACGAGCGTCGCCGCCCCGTCGCCGTTCCTCCACTTCTGGAGCCTTGCCGTTGAAGAGCAGTTCTACCTCATCTGGCCGGCCCTGATCCTCCTGGTCGCCCGTGGCGTCCACGCTCGTCGACGGGTGTTGATCGCCCTCGCTGGAGTCGCCATCGCTTCGTTCGCAGCCAACCTGTTCCTCACCGACGCGGCCGCCAACTGGGCCTTCTACTCCCTTCCGACGCGGGCCTGGGAGCTGGGGCTCGGTGGCCTGCTTGCCGCCGGCTCCGTCGCCGTCGCCAAGGTCCCTGATCGTATCGTCGGGATCGGCGGCTGGGTCGGCCTCGCGGCGATCGGCGTCGCGACCTTCGCCTACAGTTCAGGCCTCGCGTACCCGGGCATCGCGGCCGTCCTGCCGGCCGTCGGCACCGTCCTTCTCCTGGCGGGCGGCACGCGCCGCCTTGGACCGGGAAGGCTGATGTCGCTCAGGCCGCTGCGCTTCCTCGGCGCGATCAGCTATTCCCTCTACCTCGTGCACTGGCCCATCCTCGTGCTCGCGCCGTTCGTCCTCGGCGCGCCGGCGGATGGCCCTACGCTTGTCGGCCTCGTCGCCTTGTCGATCGCGGTCGCCTACGTCTGCCAGAGGCTCGTCGAGACGCCGTTCCGCACCGGTCTGCCGCGACTGACCCTCCAGCCGGGGCGCACGGTCTCGATCGGCCTCGCCTCGATCGCTGCGGTCGTCGCTCTCGCCGCCGGGCCGTCCATCAGCGCATCGCCGACCGATACCGCCATCGCCGCCGGTCCCGACGCGGTCCTGGTCGCCGAGGCCGAGGACGAGCCGTGGGTCGACGAGGTGGACCAGACGATGGTGGCGCCGACCGAGGACAACACGGCCCCCGGGACGGCCGCACCGACCACCACGCCCGGCACACCGACCGTCGCACCGACCGTCGCACCGACCGCCACACCCGTTCGCGACATCGCGAACACCGGCTCGCTGCCGAGCGACGTCAAGCCGTCCCTCAGCCGTGCCCGCGGCGACGAGGAGCGTCTCCGTGCCGACGGGTGTCTTGCCTTCGAGGGTGTCACCAACCCGCCCAACTGCATCTACGGCAACAAGAGCGGCGACTTCACCGTCGCGCTCGTCGGCGACTCCCACGCTGCTCACTGGTTCCCAGCACTCGAGCGTCTCGCCAAGCACGAGGGCTGGAAGATCGTCACCTTCGTCAAGGTCTCGTGCCCGTTCATCGACATGCCGGTTCGCAACCTGGCTCTCAAGCGCGAGTACCGCGAGTGCGCCGACTTCAACGACGCGACGATCGCCCGGCTCAAGGCTCTCAAGCCCGACCTGACCCTGGTCTCGATGAGCCGGATGGCGATCCACCCCATGACCGCCGGCGACGACACGATCGCAGCTCGCGGCGCGGCCATCGCCCGAATGATCGCCAAGGTCCCCGGCAAGACCGCGGTCATCGTCGACACGCCGTACGCCAAGAGAGACGTCCCCGGCTGCCTGTCCGCCCACCAGGACAACGCCGACGCATGCTCGATCCCGCCCGGGACCGCGTTCGCCGGTGACTTCGGCAAGGCCGAGGCCGTCGCGGCCACGGCCAGCGGCGCCGGGATCATCGACCTCACCGCCAAGTTCGTCCTCGACACCGGTCCTGTGCCGGTCGTGATTAACGGGATGATCGTCTACCGCGACGAATGCCACATGACAGCGACCTTCTCCAAGGCGCTTGGCCCGGCGCTCGGTGCCGCGATCCAGGTCTTCCTTGCCAACTGACCCCGCGACCGCGGACCCGGGTTGGTGCTGACGGCGGGTTACGACGGCCGCCCGTCGGCGCGTCCCCCATCGAGGTCCTCGACGAACTCGCGGGCCGGTTGCGCCGGCGCCATCGCGAGTCGAATGAACGCAGCCCTGGCGACGTAGGCGGGTCGTAGCCCAGCTCACCGACCGAGACGCGGCGGGGACGCACGCGCTGCCACGCCCGCTCAATCGCATTGCCGACCGAGTGGATTGGCCAACTTGGCCATGACTCTTGACTCGGCCGGGAGTCCCGGCCGATCCTCTCTCGCACCACCCGGCACTGCCGACCCTCCACGCCCCGGTCATCGACTTCCTCGCCGAATGGCTGCATCCGGGCTCTGGTGCGGGCCGGCAAACGAGCGAGCCACCTCGCCGCCGCAGGAGAGATGACGATGGAGACACGCCGCTTCGGACGCCTCGGCCACCTGACCTCGGTACTCGTCTACGGCGGGGCGGGGCTGGCTGACGTACCCGACGAGGTCGCGGATCGCTCCATCGAGCTCGCCCTGGAAGCCGGGATCAACCACTTCGACACCGCCGCGGACTATGGCGACTCGGAGCTCCACCTGGGGCGCTGGATGGGCCGGATCCGGGACCGCATCTTCCTCGCGACCAAGACCGGCGACCGGACGTCGAGCGGCGCCTACGACAGCATCCGTCGCTCGCTCGAGCGCCTTCGGGTGAGCCACGTGGACCTGATCCAGCTCCACGCTGTCGGCGATCTCGAGGACCTGGACAGGGCCACACGGTCGGGAGGGGCGATCGAGGGTGCCGTGAAGGCACGGGAGGAGGGACTCGTCGGCGGGATCGGCATCACCGGGCACGGGATGGCTGCGCCCGCCACGCATCTCGAAGCCCTGCGGAGGTTCCCGTTCGACTCGGTCATCACGCCCTGGAACTACCGCCTCGCGCAGGATGCGCGGTACCAGCACGACGTTGACGCCCTGCTGGAGGAGATCACGGCGCAGGACGTGGGCCTGCGCGTGATCAAGACCATCGCTCGGAACCTCTGGAAGACATCCGAGGGCGCCACCTACGCGACCTGGTATGAGCCGATGGACGAGCAGGCATACGTGACCGCTGCCGTGGCATTCGTGCTCGCCCGGCCCGAGGTCACCGGCATCTGCACCGCCGGCGACGTGCGGCTGCTGCCGCTGCTCATCCAGGCCGAGCACGACCGGGGATCCATGTCGTCGGGCCAGGTCGGGTCGATGTTGTCGGGCCTGCCCGGGTACGAGTCGCTGTTCGTCAGGGTCGGTGGTCGCGAGATCCCAGACTGGCTCGAGCCGCTGATGGAGGAAGGTCTGGGACGATGATGTCGTGCCAGCCGCGAGGGCAAGGCCGTCGCGGTCTGGAAGGCCGCGACCGATCAGGGTGCGGCGGGCAGGAGCCTCCCGTCTACTGCAACGGCGAGGTGAGTCCACGACCGAGCTGGCACTCCCCCGCCCTGTTTCGTTCACGCGCTTGGGTGAAGCTCACGCCGATTGAGTGCCAGGGCTGCAGGCGCGACGTCGAGCGGAGCTCGCCGGTTCAGCGGTACTGCCGGGACTGCGCCGCTGCACGTGGGCGCGGTCGGAGCCGCGAGGCCATGGCACTGCGGCGGGGCCACGGACCATGAGAGGACTTCGCTGGCGATCCTCCTCCAACGCCGCGAACAGGTCCGCCGCGGAGAGATGGAGCGCTCGCGGCGAGCTGGCTGGATTCCCGGTCTCGACGATCGCCCAGCCGGGTCGACCGTCAGGTCAGCGCACTCCCGCGCAACAGGCTCGCCCCGCGCGATGGGGTTTGTGATCAGGGCGTCGAGGCGGGCGCTCACCATGGCTGTGAGCCGTGAGGCCGTGGTCCATGCAAGAGGTTCGAGCATCGTGCGGACCCTGCGCCGTCAGGCGCGAAGGTCGGTTCGCGGGGCCGTGGCACGAGCACGCAGGAACGCGATGGCGGTGAACCGGCCCGCCGCGTTGAGCGCGGTGGTGTTCGGCCCGGCCGGCCGCCCGCCTTCCCACTTCGCGCGGACCTCGTCCAGCAGGCCGAACAACCGCCAGTGGTAGAGGGCACGGTGGACCGCCAACCCAGCCTGCCGAGCCGTGACCGGGACGCCGTTCGCCGCCCAGCCCTGCGCTGCGACGATCGGCCCGATCTCCCGTTCGAGCGCGTCGTCGAGGACCGGGCCATCGAGGAGCCGGTGTGCGACGAGCTCGCTGAGCATCGCGAGGTACTCGTCCTCGCACGCGAGCGTTGCCGCGATCGCATGCCACAGGCCGACGGTGTCGTCCACGAGCCCCGTGCCACGTGGGGAGACAGCGAGTCTCCGTGACCTCTTCGACACGAGGTGCAGGCGCGCGGCGGTCTGCCGGAGGACGGCCATCTGGTGGACGTCCGCCTCGGTCCGCGGCTGTCCCGGCCATTCCCACCAGCCGAACCGTCCGACGGCCTCGCGCACGCTGGCGGGCGACAGGTAGCCGGCCGGGGTCAGCGTGACACCCGCTGCGCACGTCTGGAGGAGCCAGCGCATCGGCGCGACCGCGGCGGCGACGTCCGACGGCCGCACGTCGGGGGGTGTCAGGCTCAGCGTCCGCTCACGCCAGGCCTGCAGGGCCGGCGGCCGCGCGAGCCGGACCCACGTGTCGACGCGTTCATCGAGGACTGCCTGGAGGACGGTCCGTTGTGCGCCACCACCGGCAGGCGTCAGGAGCGTCTGGTTGCAGACCTCGGCGGCGACGCGCCGCCACCCGCCCCTCCCGGGCTGGAGCTCGCCGGCCGTGATCGCGCGTTCCAGCGCGTGTTCCACCGCTTGACGGGCAAGAGACTCCTCGAGGCCGAGGACCTCGCCCCATGCCAGGAGATCGGTGTCCGGCGGTTCGACGCCCGATGCGGATCGCGCCGCCCGGAACCCCGCGAACCCCTTCGCGGGCGAGCGTTCCCACGCGTCGAGGATCGCCGTCGTCGTGGGCGATCGAGCGATCGCGGCGTAGCGGTCGAGCCCGAGAAGCGACAGCAGGACGCCGGCTGCCTCCGTCACCGGACGCCACGTGTCTGCCGGATGCTTCCTGGGCACCTCGTACCAGAGGAAGACCTGGAGACCAGCCTGGCTGATGAGCTCCTCGCCCTCGCCCGCGGTCAGGCCGTCTGCGGCGGCGCGCATCCAGATCGCCAGCTGCGGGTCGTGCCGGTCGATGGCGGCGATCACCGCGTCGACATGGTCGGCGGTCACGCCTTCCAGCGCCCGCCGGCAGTGTCCCAGGTCGCGACACCGTCCGATCGCGAAGATCCAGAACCAGTCTCCGCAGCACGATCGTGCGGCTCGAGCTTGCTCAAGGTTCGTCAACCTGGAGATCACGCGGAGCAGGGACACTCTCCGTCGCGCTCAGCCTCTCGCTCCTCCACAGCTGCCGCACCGGGTCCCATGCCATACCCACGGTGCCGAAGTAGACCGGCTCGAGGAACCGACGGATCGAGGACGCGGCGGCGGCCGCCGTCGGCTCCGCAAGATCGAGTTCGGCTCGCCACGCCGCGTAGGGTCGAGCCCAAGACTCCGGCGGCCCATCGATGATGGGCGGCCACGGATGGGTCGAGCGCCGCTCGAAGGTCGCCACACATGCCCTCGCCAGGGGCTCCGATCGGAACGTGAAGTGGCGCATGAACCAGGCGAGGTCGACAAGATCGCGCGCCCGCGTGTTCTCGACATCGCGTGGGAGCGTCAGGGCATGGAGCTTCTCGGCGACGTGCTGATTGATCGGGTAGACCGGGAACCGAGACCGGCGAAAGCCGAGCCCCTCGAGGACTGGATCGGAGAAGTGGGACTCGAGCTCGCCGACGACCACGTCAGCCGCACTGACATCGACCTTGAAGCGGACCAGCTCGGTGCCAGCGAGGCGCGCGACGACGGCGAACCGGAGACCGCCGCCTGGTGGGCCGTCCAAGGGTGCCGGGGGCAGCGCGACCTCGTAGCTGAAGTCATCGGCCACGTCGACGGCAAAGCCGGTGGCCAGAAGCTCGGGCGCGGTCTCGATGGCGGCGTCGATCCTGAGGTCGAGATCCTCGGTGAACCGGGCGTCGCCCGGACGTCGAAGCTGGTTGGCGTAGCCGCCCTTCACGACCCATCGTCCGGGTGCGGCTGCAAGCAGGCGGACGAGGAGGCGGTCGACCGCGACGACGAGATGGATCCGCCGCGGGACCACGCCGGCATCCCGTGCGGCGTTGCCCATCCGGACGAGGAGACTGGTCCGTCGGCCGGCCGGCGTTCCGCCCCGCGGAGTCGTCACAGCCCGGAGCCCGCGAAGGGCGGGTATCGTCGAAGCTCGGCCAGGTCGTCGGGCGTGAGCATCGCCCGCGCTCGGGCAGCGCGAGTAGCCGAAACGAGCTGGTCGGGATCGGCGCCTTCGCGGGCGGCATCGAGCAGGGCGCGACGGGCGGTGCTGACCCATAGGCCGTCGCGGAGGGCTCGGTCGATCGTGGCGCCGTGACGCGAGCGGTGGAGCGTGATGCCCGGACGGAGTCTGCGTCGGGACGTCTCCGGGATCGTGAAGTGGATGGTCGAGGGGATGATGTCCGTCAGCCCGAGCAGGGTCAGCGCCGTCTGGTGGCTGAACGTGCCGAACGGCGCGATGGCCTGCAGCGCGTATAACTCATCCGCCGCGTCGGCGGGCCAGTGCGGCAGGCGGTAGAGGCCGTGGCCCACTCGCTCGGCAGAGCCGTGCTGCGCGCGCCATGTCAGTGCCCGCCGGCTGAGCCCGTGCCCAGCAGCCTGAGCGGTCGTGAAGTAGCCGTGCTGCGCCGCCGCGGTGGAGAGGAGGTCATCCCATGACATGCGCCAATGTTACGCATTCCGTAACAATAGGGCAAGTGGCTCCGGCGGTAGGATTCGAACCTACGACCAAGTGATTAACAGTCACCCGCTCTACCACTGAGCTACGCCGGAGCGAAGAGGCCGGACGGCCGGTCTCGGGGCGCCGTCGCGGCGCCGCGGGTGAGGATAGCAGGGTCGCTGGCGCCACGAGGCCGCCACGAGGTCCCCCGTGGCCGGACCAATGGAGCCCCTGATCGCGATGCGGTTCAGATCCAGCGCCCCTACGCGGGGATCGCGCGGCGAAACCCGGGTTTCGGATCCTGGCTCGTGCGTGAAGGGGCCGACCCTGATGCAGATGGCGATCACGGGATCCGCGGACACCGCCCTCACCGTGGTCGCCAACGCGGGAACGGACGCTCAGCGAACCGGGACCACCCTAGACTGGCTGCCATGAGCCTGATCTTGCCCCAGGAGCTGCTGGCCCAGCTGGGCGACCCGACGCTGCGGATCTGCGATGTTCGCTGGTGGCTGACGGATCCCGCCAAGGGTCGTCGCGACTACGCGGATTCGCATCTGCCGGGCGCCGTGTTCATCGACCTGGACCGGGACCTCGTCGCGGCCGAGGGCCCTGGCCGGCATCCCCTCCCCGACCCGGTGGCGTTCGCCACCCGGATGGCGGCGCTGGGGATCGGCGGCGACAACCCGGTGGTGGCCTACGACGACGCCGGCGGCACCGTGGCTGCCCGCCTGTGGTGGATGCTCGACGACCTTGGCCATCGCGACGTCCGGGTGCTCGATGGTGGGATCTCCGCATGGGTGGACACCGGCGGGCCGCTCACGGCAGCCGTTTCGGATCCGCCGTCCTCCCCTGCCCGCCTGACGCTGCGCAGCGCTTGGTCGCGCACGATCGACCGCGACGCGCTGGCGACCCGGCTCCGCATCGGCGACGTCGCGCTGTTCGACGCGCGGGCACGGGAGCGGTACCGGGGCGATGTCGAGCCGGTGGACCCGGTCGCCGGCCACATCCCGGGCGCGATCTCGCGTCCGACCTCCGGCAACCTGCGTCCGGACGGCCGCTTCCTGGACCCGGCCACGCTTCGCGCCCGGTACGCCGGGCACCCAGGCGAGGCGGTGAACCAGTGCGGTTCCGGGGTCAACGCCTGCCACAATGCGCTCGCGATGCGGGTAGCCGGCCTCCCGGATCCCCTGCTCTACCCGGGCTCGTACTCGGACTGGTCGAGCACCGGGATGCCGATCGCGACGGGCGACGACCCGGGACGCTACGAGGGCTGACCCGCCGCCCGACCGCGCGCCGACCGGACGACCACCGCCTGGGCGACGGCGACCAGCAGCGCTGCGGTGAACCCGATCAACACGTCCCCGAGCAGTGCGACCTGGAAGCCGAACAGGCTGATCTCCGGGCCGATGGAGATCCCGAACCGGTGCCCGATCAGGTAGAACGCGAGGAACCCGGCAGCCACGGGCAGCAGATGGGCGCGCCAGCCGACTGGCCCGCCGAGGAGCACTGCCAGGCGCACGGCGACGATCCCGACCATGACCGAGCACACCAGGAACAGCGAGACGAGGGCATAGGCTTGGGGCGGCATTCCTCGATGCTACCCCGTGTCCGGCTGAGCCCGCCGCTGCAGACCCGGTCGCGGCTACCGGCGGCCGCGCACCCTCGCCGACTTGACCGAGAGGTTCCCCGCCGCGTCGACCGCGCGCACGTAGTAGCGGGCACCGCGGACCGTGTGGATCCGGATCCGGGACACCTTCGTGCTCGCGACGGGCTTCGCGCGGCCGGTGCGGTACACGAGGTACCGGACGACGCCGACGTCATCGGTGGACGGGGCCCAGTTGAACTTCACGTAGGCGCCCGAGCGGCGGACCTTGTGGAACCTGGCCGGCTTCGTGGGACCGGTGGTATCGGGCAGCGTCGTGACGACGATCGACGTCGCCTTGCTCACGTTGCCCACGCCGTCGAGCGCGGCAACGCTGTAGAGATAGGTGGTCTCGGGCGCCCGGGCGGTGTCCTTCCAGGTGACGCTCGACGGGGAGGCGACGAGCAACCCGTTGCGGGTGACGCGGTACCCGACCACGCCGGTGTCGTCCGTGGCGGGGGTCCAGGTCAGCGCCACGGTCGTCGTGCTCGACTCGCCGGTCACCACCTCCGGGGGCGTGGGGGCCTGCGCATCGCTCCCGGACGAGCCGGGGCTCGCGGTCGGCGTGGGCGTCGCCGACGGATCCGGGGTGCTCGAAGGAGCGGGCGTGGGGGTGGGGGTCGGGCCTGGCGTGGGCGTCGGAACCCCGGCAGGAACGTCGACCGAGACCGTCCTCTCGGGGCTCTGGTTGGTCGAGCCATCGACCGCGGTCACCCCGTAGGTGTACGTCTCGCCACCGGCAGCGCTCGCGTCCGTCCACCCGGTCGCGCTGCCGCCGGTGGTCGCCAGCAGCGAGCCGTCGCGGGTGACCTGGTAGCCGGTCACCGCGGTGTCGTCCGTGGAGGCGGTCCACGCCAGCGCGACGGTGCTACCGGTGACGTTGCCGGCGAGGTTTGCGGGCGCGGTCGGGGCGTACCCGTCGCGAACCTGGACCACGACGCCCGAGGCATCCGCGGACAGCGTCGTGATCGAGAGCTTTGACACCGGATCGGTCATCGTCCTGCCGACGGCCAGGGGCGCGTCCGACAGGGACGACGTCGCCGGCGTCGAGTCCAGGAGCAGCGTGGCCTGCGGCGACCCCGTCGGGCTTGCGGTCCCGACGCCGATCCGGATCGTGGTGCCGACGGTGACCGGCGACCCCGCCGAGAAGTTGTCGAAGGCGCCGTAGGTCATCCGGGTGTCGAGGTCGAAGAAGCTGCCGTCCCCGCGCGGGACGCGGACGAGCTTGAGGCCGGCGCCGCCAAAGTAGGGCGTGATGGCGTAGGTGTTGCCGGGAACGGCGATCACCTTCTCCGACGACGTCAGCCAGCCGAGCTCCCCCAGGTGCGACCCGTGGTTGTGGCGGAGCGCGTTGTTGCCCATGGTGGAGAACGGGTCCGCGTAGGTGACGCTCGCGCAGCTGGTGGTCGCGGCGATCATCACCCGGGTCCCGCCGACCACGCAGTTGGCGGCGTTGCTGTGGCCCAGGCCGAAGTTGTGGCCGAGCTCGTGGGTCATGACCTGCACGGAGATGTTGCCGTTGAGGTAGGTCTCGGTCCCGGGCACGTATCCCAGGCCGGCCCAGCCGCAGGCGCTCGTGTTGGGGAACACGAACATCACGTTGCTGTAGGAGGAGAGATTGGCGCCGGCGGCGTTGGCCGCGTTCCAGGCCAGGGTGCGCCACGAGCCCCAGCTGCAGCCGGTCGTGGTCGCGTCGATCGTGTACCAGCCGAACACCGCCCCACTGACGGTCATGCGGCCCTTGGACTCCTCCTCGAAGAAGCGCCTGGCGCTCGTCGAGCTGTTGATGAGCGCGTCCTGGACCTGCGACTTGGTGAATGGGGTCGTGTGCAGGTCCGTGAAGTTGAACAGGACCACCGCGATCGACTTGGCGACGACGGTCTGCTCGACGGTGGCATCCGTCGTGGCGCCTCCGGACAGCGTGCCGCTGCCACCCATCGCGGCTGCGGACCCGTTGAGATCCGAGGAGGTGCTTCGCCGGCGGATCACGAGGCCGGCGCCCGGATCCGCGGACTGCACCCGGAGCCCGTCGCCGACGCGCGTCCCGGTGACCGTCACGCGTGAGCCGGAGATCGAGCGCGGGTCGCCCTGCTCGAACTCGACCGGGGTGATCCCGTCGGCGTTGCGGATGGAATAGACGAAGTGGTCGCGCCCATCGCCAAGTTCGACATAGGCGGTCTCGATGGTGCCGGTCAGCGACTCCAGCGCGGCTCCGCCGGGCGTCGCCGCGGCCGCCGGCGCCGCAACGACAGCGGCGAGCAGGAGGGCTGCGAGGATCTGCAGGGCGTGGCGCATGTGGCTCCGGGTCGGCAGGTGGGGCACTCGGGGGGGGGTGCACCCGAAGCGTCGCCGGTGGGGGCGCTCGGCGGGATCGCCCGGGGGGTCATCGGGCCACGGCGATGGTCCGCCCGGACGCCGCGGGCGGGCACTGCGGTCGTGGGGGGTCTGGGGTGGTCGAGAGCGGTGCAGGCTGGTACCAGGGTCCCGGTCACGGTCGCCCGGCCGATCCCGGCGCACACGTCGCCCGGCCGAACACGAACAAGCCGCCGGCCCGTGATGGACCGGCGGCCTGCGCTGCAATGACCTGGGGGATCAGCCCTCGGCCGTGTCCGCCACGACCTCCAGCTGCTCCGTGACCTCGGTCGCGGCCGCGTCGGCCGCCTCCACGGTGGCGTCGCCGCTCGATCGCGCCTCGTCGACCGCTGCCGCTGCCTTCTCGCGAACCTGGGTGATCCGCGCCTCGAGCTGCGCCTGCATCTCGCTCACGCGGCTGTCGAGACGGGCGCCGAGGGCGTCGAGGTCCCGCCGGGACAGATCGTCGCGGACCTCCTGGTACGCCTCGCGCAGGTCGCGACCCGATTGCACCGAGTACGCGACGGCGCCCATGGCACCGACGACGAGCCCGGCCAGGAAACCGACGATGAGCTTCATGGCTGCCTCCTATTCCAGGTAGATCTGCCCGACGACCATGGTCATCACGCGGCGTTGGGGTCTGAGGACAGCCTAGCGGATGTAGCCGTGCCGCCCGGCGACCGGCCCGGCGATTGGCCCAGCCGACGTCACCCGGGATCGGCCGCGAGCGGCGTCTGCGGCGATCGCCGGGGGGCCGTGCTCCGCGGCCGACGGACCCTCGGCTTAACCCCGGCCGGGGGGCCGTCGGCCGCGAGGGTCGCCTCGCGGGCGGCAGCGGTCGACTCGACGAGCTCCGCCGCCAGCAGCGGATGGGCGAAGAAGAAGCCCTGTCCGTAGCGACACTCGATCGTCCGCATCAGACGTGCCTGCTGGCTGGTCTCGATCCCTTCCGCTACGGTGTCGATCCCCAGCGAGTGGGCCATCGCGACAATTGCGGCCGCGAGGCCGGACGTTCGCGATGTGGCTTTGGCATCCTGGGTGAACTCGGTGGCGATCTTGAGGGCGTCCACCGGGAACTGTCGGAGGTGGCTGAGCGAGAAGTAGCCAGTGCCGAAATCGTCGATGTAGATCCGGATGCCGAGCTCGCGCAGGGTCACGAGCGTCGCGATGGTCAAGGGGGTCGCTCGCAGCAGCGCGGTCTCCGTGATCTCGAGCACGAGGCTGGTCGGGTCGACGTCGTTGTCCCGCAGCGCGTGTCGGACACCCTCGACGAAGTCATGCTCCTGGATCTCACGCGCCGAGACGTTGACGGCGACAAACATATCCGCCGGTACCGCACCGGCCCGGCGCCACGCCGCGGCCTGGCGACACGCCTCGCCAAGCACCCAGCGCCCGATCGGCAGGATCGACCCGTGCTCCTCGGCGATCTCGATGAACTGGCCGGGGGCGATCAGGCCCTTCTCGGGGTGGCGCCATCGGACGAGCGCTTCCACACCCGACAGCACGCCGGTCTTGAGTTCGACGATCGGCTGGTAGCGAAGCTCCAGTTGATCCAGCTCGACCGCCTGCTGGAGCTCGATCGCCATCTCGTGACGATCCCGGATCGCCGTGTGCATCCCAGGATCGAAGACTGCGTAGCCGGCCTTGCCGTTGGCCTTCGCCATGTACATCGCCACGTCGGCGTTGCGAACCATCTCGGCCGCGTCGCCCATCGCGTCGCGGGCGCTCGCGATGCCGATGCTGGTCGTGACCACGACACGCTGGTCTCCGATGAGATACGGAGCGCGGAGCTCGCGGACGAGACGATCGGCCATGGCAAGCGAGCGCCGAAGATCCGGATGATCCTCGGTCAGGATCGCGAACTCGTCGCCACCGAGCCGGGCGACAAGGTCGTCGCTCCGTACCAGGCTCGCGATCCGTTCGGTGACCCCCACCAGGAGCGCGTCACCGGCCGCGTGACCCAGCGTGTCATTGACGACCTTGAAGTCGTCGAGGTCGATGAACATCACGGCCGAGATGCGATTCGCGGACCTCGTCGCGGGATCAAGGACGCGTTCGAGGCTGGTCTGGAACGATCGCCGGTTGGCGGCGCCAGTCAGCGCATCGCGCTCGGCGAGATCCTGGACATTCTTGAGCAGGACGGCGTTCCGCAGGTTGAGGGCCGCGATCACGGCAGCCTGGGCGACCACCGAGACGACCCGGCGCTCGACGCCAAGAACCGACCGCGCGTGGTGCTCCAGCACGATCAGCCCGAGCGGCCGCCCATCGGCGAGCATCGGCGCCACCACGAGATTGCGGGCGTCCGGGAGCACCCTCGCCAACTCGGCGTCGACCCGTGGATCAAGGCGGCGGATCGCGAACGGCGCCCGCAGCTCCCAGGCCCGTGTCGCGATAGCCTCCGGCGGCAACGAGGAGGTCGGGGGCTCATCGACCCCGTGCGTGGCCAGGGCGATGAGACGGTCGTCGGACATTCCGAACAGGACAACCCGGGGGAATCCGTACCGGGAGACCAGCGCATCAATGGTGAGTCGCGCCTGCCGGACTGGGTCTCCCTCATCGTCGAGGTGCGCCCCGAGCTCGACGAGGGCTTCAAGGTCGGCCCGCCGCTGGCGGAGCTCCTTCTCGTTCATGGCCGAGAACAGCGACGTCGCGAGCGCGAACAGCCAGAAGGCGGTGACGCTGAGGACTGGCATCCTCTCGAATTCGAGCGTCACGCCAGGCTGGACATCCACCGCGGGCACCAGGCTTGCCGCCTGCGCATAGAGGACCACGAACAGGAGCAGCGAGTGCCACAAGGCGATCTTGAGGCCCGTGCGGTACGAGGCGAGCAGCGACACGGCGACGAGGTGGAGGTACACGAGGAACCGCATCGGGCTCTGGGTACCGCCTGTCGCGTACATGGCGAGGGCCAGATAGAGCCCGTCGACGAGCAGCATCACGGTCAGGGCCGTGAACGTGACCCGGGGCTGGCGCCAGCTGAGCCACTCAAAGGCAAGGCTCAGGACGAGATAGCCGACTGACGCCCACAGCAAGCCGTCGAGCCTGATGGCGAGGGCGGCTCCGCCCGCGACGCTGAACACCACTGTGACGACAGCGATGCCGACCCTCAGGGCCAGCAGGTAGCGGAGGCGATCGCCGAGGGTGGCGACGTCAGTCCGCTCGCGGGTTGCGCTCATCAGCTTGCCTCATCAACGAATTCGACCAGCGTGTCCGACATCGACCTCGGTGCCGCCCGCAACTTTGGGTCGCGAGCGTCCAGCGGGCCCTGCACCAGCAGGAACAGGAGCACGGCCAGGGCGAGGGCCATCGGGAACCCGAAGCTCGTGGCGACGTTGGCGGCCACGGCTGGCTGAACCGCAGCAGCGACCCCATCGACGGCGGTTGCGACAAGCGAGCCGACGAACTCACCCAGGCCCTCGTCGGGCCGCGGGCCGGCAGGGTCGGAGCCGCCGGGAGCGGTCTCGCTCGCAGGCGTGCCCGATCCGTTCGATGCCGGTCGGCCGCCACTCAGATCGGGTGTGGTGCCCTGGGAGCGCCCGCCGCCGGCAGTGAGGGCGAAGGTCGGCGACAGCGTGGCGGTGGGTCGGCGTGGGCGACCGTCGGCGTGGGCGTCGGGGTCGCGGTCGGCGTGGGTGTGGGGGTCGGCGTCGGGGTCGGCTCTGGAGCGACCGTCGGCGTGGGCGTCGGGGTCGCGGTCGGCGTGGGCGTGGGGGTCGGCGTCGGGGTCGGCGTGGGCGTCGGGGTCGGCGTGGGCGAGGGGGTCGGCGTGGGCGTGGGCGAGGGGGTCGGCGTGGGCGTCGGGGTCGGCGTGGGCGAGGGGGTCGGCGTGGGCGAGGGGGTCGGGCGTGGGCGAGGGGCGTCGGCGTGGGCGTGGGCGAGGGGGTCGGCGTGGGCGTGGGGGTCGGCGTGGGCGAGGGCGTCGGGGTCGGGGTCGGGCGTCGCGCGTGGGCGAGGGGGTCGGCGTGGGCGCGGGGTGGGCGTCGGGGTCGGGCGTGGGCGTCGGGGTCGGGGTCGGCGTCGGCGTGGGCGTCGGCGTGGGCGTCGGGGTCGGCGTGGGCGAGGGGGTCGGCGTGGGCGTCGGGGTCGGCGTGGGCGTCGGGGTCGGCGTGGGCGTCGGCGTGGGGGTCGGCGTGGGCGTCGGGGTGGGCGTGGGCGAGGGGGTCGGCGTGGGGGTCGGGGTCGGCGTGGGCGGGGGTCACGATCCGCGTGATCTTGTCCGCGAGATCGTCCCTCTCCGGCGCTCCGACAGGCTCGAAGCAGTTGAGGACTTGCCACCAGCTCCCGCTGAGTCCGCAGATTGTGTCTGTTCCGGCCGCTGCCGCCACGTACTCCACGGAGCACGTGCCGCTGGTGCCCGTATGGCACGTCAGGTCCGGGCTCCAGCCATTGCTCGGGTCGTTTGGGCTGCCCCACAGGAAGTACACGCGCACCAGCGTGTCGGATCCGGTGAGCAGGGTGCCTTCGGAGTCGTAGACCCGGGCGACGATGGTGAACGTCGTCCCCATGGGGCCGGACGCCGTCTCGGGCTCCAGGTCGATTGAAGCCAGCGTGGACCGCAGAGCCGTCTTCACCTCCGGGGCAACCGTCCCTCGAATGCCGAGGCTGTGCAACTGGCCTGTACCGGCGTCGGTCGCGGCGACCGACAGGACCGCACCCGTGCCGCTCGTGGTCAGGGCAAGGAGGACCGCGAGCAAGGAAGCGACGATTGGTGAGGCCACGCGCGGAACGCCAGAACGCATCCTGTTCCCCGACGGAGTCCATGCCACCAGACGGTCGGCACGACGCCTTGCGGCGCACGCCAAGTGGACAGCCTGCGCGCGACTGGGACCACCGTTCGTTCGTCCTGTCTGACCCAGGTGCGCGGACGCACCGGTCCCAGCGTGGCACCGTGGCAACGGCCAGGTCCCACGATGCGGCGGGACTTTGGTCCTGCCGCTGGGGTGGGTTGGTGTCGTCCGGAGGGGCCCGGATCAGTGGCGCGAGCGCCCCGGGAAGCCGGCGACAGGTGAACCGCGATCGGCTCGTCCACTGGCTCAGCAGCCGGTGGTTCTACTCCAGGTAGTCCTTGAGCTTGCGGCTACGACTGGGGTGCCGCAGCTTGCGAAGGGCCTTCGCCTCGATCTGGCGAATGCGCTCGCGGGTGACGTTGAACTCGCGTCCGACCTCCTCGAGGGTGCGCGCTCGCCCGTCCTCGAGCCCGAACCGGAGCTGGAGCACCCGGCGCTCCCGCCCGGTGAGCGAGTCAAGGACGGCCTCGACCTGCTCCTTGAGCAGCTGGTGGCTGGCGGCCTCGGCGGGCGCCAGCGCTCCCCGATCCTCGATGAAGTCGCCGAGGTGGGAGTCCTCCTCCTCGCCGATCGGCGTCTCGAGCGAGACCGGCTCCTGGCTGACCTTGATGATCTCGCGGACCTTCTCGGGGGTGACCACGACCTCCTGGCCCTTGGACATCGCCTCCGCGATCTCCTCGACGGTCGGCTCACGACCCAACTCCTGGAGGAGCTGTCGGGACACGCGAATGAGCCGGTTGATGGTCTCCACCATGTGGACCGGGATGCGGATGGTGCGCGCCTGGTCCGCGATCGCGCGGGTGATCGCCTGCCGGATCCACCACGTGGCGTAGGTCGAGAACTTGAAGCCCTTCTCGAAATCGAACTTCTCGACCGCCCGGATCAGGCCGATGTTGCCCTCCTGGATCAGGTCCAGGAACGACATGCCCCGCCCGATGTACTTCTTCGCGATGGACACGACGAGCCGCAGGTTGGCGGAGGTCAGCTGCTCGCGGGCGTCGCGCCCGATCTTGACCACGTCCCCCTTGCGGTCACGCATCTTGGTCCCGGCAGGGATCTCGGGGTCGTAGCCCATCCGCCGCAGCAGGTCGGAGTCGGTTCCGGCCTCGATCCAGCGCTGGAGCACGGGGAACGCCGACGTCGTCGCGCGTCCAGTCGTAGATCGCGCGCAGCCCGGGGTTGTCGCGCGAGTCCAGGTCGCCGTTGTGGACGGACAGGTAGGACCAGTCCAGCAGCACCTGGAATGTCTCGGCGGACGGGGCGGATGCGTACTCGGACAGCAGGCTCCTGGCCGCCTTGAGCAGCTCCCTGGTGCCGTCTGACTGCACATCGCGGCCCGCCCGGACGAGGTGGAAGTCGGGGTGCTCGGTGAACAGGTCGGCCGCGCCGGGATCCGCCAGCGCGGCGGCGACCATCCGGTGCGTCTCCTCGCCGAACGGCAGCTGGTGCTGGCGCTTGGTGGTCCGGGTCTTGCGTTCCGTGTCGTGAAGCGTCCACTCGTGGAGCGAGACGACCGCCTTCCACGGCTCCTCGACGATCTGCTCACCGAGCTCGATCGCCTTGGCCAGGACGACCTCCTCCTCGGCGGTCAGCAGCGCAACCTTGCCGATCTCCTTGAGGTACATCCGGACGGGGTCATCGATCCCGATCATGTCGGCCGAGAGCGCCTCGAGCTCTTCCGATGACGGCTCGTCGACCGAGTCGGAGGAGATCTTGGAGGGGGCGTCCTCCGTGGGCGGAGTCACCAACCCCTCGACGGCCTCCTCGGTCACCACCTTCACCGACAGCACGGCGCCGGCCGGCTCGGCGTCGGCGGACGTCGAATTGTCGTCGTTCTCGAGGTCGTCATCGTCGAGGTCGTCGTCGTCGAGGTCGTCGTCGTCGGCACCCGCGGCTCCGGTTGCCTTCCTCGCGGTGACCAGGCCTGCCTCCTCGAGCTCACGCTTGGAGCGGCGCGGCCGGGCGAGCACCGCCTCGACGAGGAGCTTGTCCGTGGGATCGGGCATCAGCAGGACCTCCGGGAGTGGGGGCGCGTGGCGAACAAACGCATTGGGACGGCGTGGGTTCGGCTGGTTGTGCGGCTCATCCGGCGACCACCGGGGACCGGGCCAGGAGCCGTGTCTGGTCGCGGCGCTTGTCCAGGGACCGGCGCTGCTCGTTGAGCAGGCGGCGCTCGTTGAGCAGCCGCTCCACCGTGGCGGTGTCACCGTCGCGCTCGGCTTCGGCCGTCGCGTCGCGGTTGAACCCGGCTCGATCCTGCCAGTCAACGTCGTCGAGCTCGAGCGCGAGCCGCTCGATCTCGTAGGCGAGGGACCGGTCCGACAGGTCCCGGGGGTTGGGTCCGGGTCGCGAGACCAGCGCCTGGCCCAGGGCACGGCTCTCCTCGTCGAGGCCCTCGAGGATCGCCGCCAGCGCAAACGGGGGCCGGACTCCGTGGTCATCCCGGGTGCGGGCCTTGACCACGGCCCGGAACAGCTCGCGGGCCACCTGGCTGGGCATCCGGTCAGGCCCCAGCTCGTCGAGCAAGCGGTCATGGGCCTCGGGAACCAGCAGCACGAGGCGCAGCAGCTCCTGCTCGGTCCGTGAGACGCCGCGCAGGATGTCGTTGACCGGCAACGAGTCCGCCGCCGCGATCACGGCGTTCGCGGTGAACCGGGTGTCCGAGCGGCGGCCGCTGCCCTCGCGCAGCGCCACGAGGAGGGCGCCGGGGCCGATCCCGGAGAGCTGGGCGATCTGCTGGAGGTACGGGTCCCGCATCAACGGCGGGAGGGTCCGCACCACCTCGATCGCCGCCTCGGCGAACCGTGCCTTGCCGCCGGCCGCCTTGAGGTCGTTGGCGCGCGCGTGAACATCGATCAGGTGGTCCACGATCGGGCGCGCCGTCCGGACGTCCTCCCGCCAGCGGTCGGGCTCGTCCCGCAGGACCTCGTCCGGGTCCCGGCCCTCCGGCAGGCGGACCACCCGCACGTCGTCCAGCTCCACGCCGGAGTCGCTCGACGCCAGCTGGCGGATCAGCTCCTCGAGCGCCGTCGCCCCGAATGTGCCCGCCTTCTCGCCGGCCGCATCGACGTCGTAGGCGAGGGCGATGCGCTTGGCGTACCGGGTGATGAGCGCGACCTGCCCGGGCGTGAGCGCCGTCCCGAGGCTGGCCACGACGTTCTCGAAGCCCGCCTGGTGAGCCATCAGCGCGTCCGTGTAGCCCTCGACGATCACCGCCTGGCCGGTCTTGCGGATGGCCGTCTTCGCGCGGTCGATGAGGTACAGCGTGCGGCTCTTGTCGAACAGCGGCGTGGCTGGCGAGTTGAGGTACTTGGGGCCGTGATCCCTGCCGTCATCCCCCGTGCCCTCCTTGCCCAGGATCCGCCCACCCAGGCCGACGGGGTGCCCGTTGGCATCCCGGATGGGGAAGATCACCCGCTCCCGAAACCGGTCGTAGGCGCCACCGCCACGCTGGCGCGAGCTCGCGAGCCCAACCTCCAGCAGGTCGGCCGCGCTCACCTGGCGCTTGCTGGCGAGCTGCCGGACCAGCTGGTCCCAGCCGCCGGGCGCCCAGCCCAGCTGGTGCTTCTCGATGGTCTCGTCGGTGAAGCCACGCCCCTTGAGGTACGCGAGGGCAGGTTCGCCGGTCTTCGACTTGACCAGGACCGCGTGGTAGAAGGCGATCGCAGACTCGAGCACGGTGCGCAGCCGCGCGTTGCGCGCGTCCTCGGCCTTGGTCCGCTCGTCCAGCTCCACGCCCGCCCGCGCCGCGAGCGTCTTGAGCGCCTCCGGGAACCCGACCGAATCCCGCTCCATCACGAACGTGAAGATGTCGCCGTGCTTGCCGCACCCGAAGCAATGCCACGTGTCGCGCGCCGGGGTCACGACGAACGATGGGGTCTTCTCGCCGTGGAACGGGCACAGGCCCTTGAGGGTGGTGCCCGCCTTCTTCAGCTGGACCGCCTCCCCCACGACGTCCGCGACGGGCAGGCGACCCTTGATCTCGGCGACGGTGCCGACGGCCAACCGCAACTCCTCCCCAGGGTCCCTGGTTCGATTCCGGCGGAAATGAGTGCGGACCTGTCAAGTCTTGACAGGCCTCGCCGCGGCCGAGGGTACCCCCGGTCCGGGGGCTTGACAAGGCAGGGCTGTCAAGGCCCGGGAGGTCGCCCGAGGCCGATGGCGGCTATGAAATCCCGATTCACTGCGTCCGAAAAGGCATCCCCTTAAGATCTGGGAACTGCCGGGCCCAGCCGAGCCCGGTGACCTCGTGCCCAACCACCCATGCGACAATCCGTCCGAGCCGCGTGCAATCGGATGGTCTCTGACAACCCAACTGTCCAGTTCGACCGACCTTTTGTGTCGATCGTCGCGGTGCAGGAACGCAGGGGTGGCTGATGGCTGAACAGTGGTTCGCCGGGCAGGGTTGGTCGGCGGCCAGTGCTGCCCTGCTGATATTCGCCTTGTCAGGTGCGATCCTCGTGTGGCTCCGCGCTTCGGGCTCGCGCCAGTTCGATCCGCCGGTCAACCGCGAGACTGTCCGGTGGGCGGCGATCGGGTTCGCAGCAATGGGGACGGCCTGGCTTGGGGGACGGCCTGGCTTGTCGGCGCAGTGGCGGGACTCGGTGGAGTCGTCGTCGGGACCGTCGCACTCGTCGTGATCTTCGGCCGTTCGTTGAGGGCACGCGCTCGATTGTAGCGGGCTATATCCCCACCTTGTCCGCGCGTCCTGCCGGCCTATCGCGTCGCGAGACCGGCAGCAAGCGTTGCCAGATTGTTGGTGGCCAGGAGACGCTGACGTTCGCCTCGCGTGGTTCGTCGAGCGGCTGGCCACGCACCAGCCGACACTCGGGCCCTTGCCCACGGAGTCTCGTCTGGGGCTTGAGCGCCGAAGAGGCGGGTTCAAGGCCCTCGACGGACGGCAATGCCCCAGATGATCGCACCCACGGTCATTCCCACGGCCCAGATCACGAAGCCGACCCCGACGAACACGAGAACCGTCAGCAACCGTAGATGGTGCCCATCCTCCCTGACGGTCGCGATCACCATCGTCCACAGGATCGGGAAGAGGATCCCCCAGAGGAGCAGACCCCACGTTGCCGGGCGCCAGCGTCTCGCCTCCGAGACGACCGGGCGCAGGCGTTGCCCCCCTTCCGGCAGGGAGGGTGGTGACGCGGGCCATTGTCCCAGGTGCTGAGGGCCAGGCCGACCGGGTTCGTCCATCGCCGACAGTCTATTGCCGCTCGGTGCGCGCTGCCTCCGTCATCCGGTTCGCAGCAACGAGCTCGGCAAGCGGTGGCGTTCCGGTGGTGCGTGAGTGGTGCGTCTTCACCAACAGCTACCAACAGCTGCTGCCGGTCCTGTCGCGTCGGGAGACCCGCGGGGCGTGTTGACTGCGTTCGGATAGAGAAGACGGGTCGCGGCGCGTTGCGGGTTGGCCCGCACCCCCGTGTCGGGGGAAGGTCGCCCTTGCCAGCAACACGGTGTCCGCTCGATGCTTGATCGGCGGTGTCGGCAACGAGGGGCAACGGATGTCCAGACCAGGACTCGCCATAGTGGCACTCGTGGTCGTCGTGGCGCTCAGCGGGTGCCTCCCGTCATCAGTGCACCGGGCGGTCACCGCCAGCACCTCAGCGGCTCCCACTCCGACGCCGCGTGCTGACCTCTGCTCGCAACTGGCGCAGGCGTTCGCGGAGCGCGACGCCCTCGGCGACGCGTTCCGGCTCGTCATTGCCGGCAAGGTCGAGGAGGCGATCGCCGCGGCCGGACTGATCCGGCAGCGGCTCGACGCGCTCCTTGCGGATCTGCCCGACGAACGCACGCCCGCGGAGCCCCAGCGGAGCCTCCGCGGCGTGGTGGAGGCGAGCGCGCACCTCGTCCAGGGGACCGCGGAGATCATCGACGACCCGCGTCGGCCAGTCCCTGATGCGCAGCTGATGCTCGTCGAGGGCCAGACCCTGCTCGGAGTGATCGACGCCGCCTTCTCGATGAGCGAACCGGGCGACACGGTGAGCCAGGCCTGCCCGGGACTCGCCTTCACGGCCCAGCCGGTGAGCTTCCCACCGCGGCCATCGCCGGCTGACCTCGGGCTTCCCGATCGAGTCGGCCGCATCTTCTTCGAGCCGCACCTGGGGCGGATCAGCAACCCTGACATGGTCGAGATCCTCGAGCGCCTCGGCGCCCGCCCGGACCTCGGGCGCGAGATCGACGTCGATGCGGCATTCGTCGAGGGCGGTCACCTCCAGATCGAGGTGTATGACGGGGTGACGGTCAACCCGGTCGACTTCGCCGTTGCGATTGCGGGAATCCTGGCAACTGCAGGCGTCAAACCAACCGAACGGCTGGTCGCCGGGTTCTCCGTCACGGCCTTCGTCGATCGGGACGATTCGGACCTGTCGCTGCATGTGGCGTCGCGCGGCGACCGTCTCCTCGTCTTCGGCGGTTTCTCCGACACCGATGTCGAGGCGATCCTCGCGGCGATGCCCTGACCGCGACATCGCGAGCCCCCCGACCGGGATCCAGAACCTGATCGGTCTGACCGGTCCCCCTGCTGATGACGATCGGCACCTACACATCTCACTGATGGCTGAGATGCTCAGCGCGTGCTGAGACATGGCCGACCGCCCACCTTGCGACATCGAAAGGGACGCCACACGTGACCACCCTCGCCCCCGCCAGGGACACCGCGAGCGTCCCGCTCGCTCGGCTCCGCGGCTTTCATCCCGGCTGGTACGGCGCGGTCATGGGCACCGCGATCATCGGCATCATCGCCTACCAGAACCCTGGCAACGTCGCCTCGCTCGCCGACGCCGCCCGGGCGATCGGCGTCCTGATGGTGGGTCTCGCGGCGGTGCTCGCGATCGCGCTCGGCATCCCGTACGTGCTGCGCTGGCTCCGACACCCGGCCGAGGCTCGGGCGGACCTCAGAAACCCCGTCGCCGGGGCGCTGTACGGGACGTTCCCCGGCGGGCTCCTCGTCCTCGCGATCGGCATCGCCACGATCGGGCCGTCCGTCGCCGACGAGGGCGTCGTCGCGGCGGTCGTGGCCCTCCTCGCGATCGTCGGGATTGCCCTCGCCTTCATCCTCAGCGTCGCCTTCGCCGCCCTGCTGTTCGTGAGCCGCGGCGTCGAGGCCCAGACCGTGAACGGGGCGTGGTTCATCCCGCCGGTCGTGAACATCATCGTGCCGGTCGTGCTCGTGTCACTCGCGCCGCACGTCGCGGCCGCGGACCTCCCGGGCTTGCTCGTCGCCGGCTACGCGTTCTGGGGCATGGGATTCATGCTGTTCGTGCTCGTCGCATCCCTGCTCTACGATCGGCTCGTGTTCCACCCGCTGCCCGGCGCGCCGTTGGCGCCATCCCTGTGGATCGGGCTCGGTCCGGTCGGTGTCGGGAGCCTGGCCCTGGTTCGCCTTGCATCCGCGGGTGCTCCGACCTGGGGTGACGCGTCGGCCGTCGTCTCGGTGGTCTCCGCGATCGGGGCGACGGCGCTGTGGGGATTCGGGATCTGGTGGCTCGCCGCGGCGATCGTCCTGCTCGCCGCGTACCTGCGCCAGGCTCCCCTCCCCTACGGGCTCGGCTGGTGGGGGTTCACCTTCCCGCTCGGGGCCTTCACGGCAGCCACCCTCGCGCTGGCCCGTACCTGGCACGCCGGGTCGCTCGAAGCCCTCGCCGTGGTCCTGTTCGCCACCCTCGTCGGGTTCTGGGTGGTGGTGGCCGCAAGGTCCCTGATCGCCTTGAGGACCGGCGAGGTCTGGAGGCGATAACAGACACCCCGCGCTTGCGCCCGCGCCTGACGCGGGTGCACCCTCGCGGGTGATGGGCCACCCCGACGCCGTCCAGCCCGATCTCGATGCGATCCGAGCGATCGTTGCCGCGGCACGCCGGGAGGGCCGGTCCGCGCTCCTGGAGCCCGAGGGCCTTGCGCTCCTCGCGGCGGCCGGCCTCCCGGTCCCCCGGTGGCGGTTCCTTCGCATGGCCGCTGATCTCGACGGGCGAACGCTCGCCGACCTGCCGGGCGACCGGGTGGTCGTGAAGCTCGTGGCGCGCGACCTCTCGCACAAGACCGAGATCGGCGGCGTGATGGTCGTGCCCCGGCGGCGATCCGCGGTCGCGAGCGCCATGGAGGACATGGGGGCGCGCTGGCGCGGGGGCGCGCAGCCGCCTGTCGAGGCGTCGGGCTCCCGGCCGGACGGCTACCTCATCGTCGAGCACGTGGCCCACGACGATGCCCTCGGCGGCGAGTTGCTCGTGTCGCTCCGCTGGACCGACGACTTCGGGCCGATCGTGAGCGTCGGCGCGGGCGGCATCCACACCGAGGCCCTTGCCCGGGACCTCCGGCCGGGACGGGAGATCGCCATCGTCTCGCCCGCGCTCACGGCGCGCGACGAGATCGGGACGATCCTCCAGGCCGCGACCGCGGTCCGCCTCGCGACGACGTCCCAGCGCGGCCAGCCCGCCCGCCTGGCGCTCGACCACCTCGTGGGGCTCGTCCGGGTGCTGCTCGAGGTTGGCGCTGCGCTCCTCCCCGCGGACCTCCTGGAGCTGGAGGTCAACCCCGTCGCCGTGACGGCGGGCGGGCTCGTGGCGCTGGACGTCCTCGTGCAGCTCGGCACGGGACCCGCGCAGGCGCCGGCACCGCGGCCGATCCACAAGATCGCCCGGCTCCTCGCACCCCGCTCGATCGCGATCGTGGGTGTCTCGGGCGGGGCCAATCCCGGCCGGGTGATCCTTGGCAACCTGCTGCGCGAGGGGTATCCGCGCGACCAGATCACCGTGCTCAAACCGGGTCGCGACGAGCTCGACGGCGTGCGCTGCGTGCCCGACCTGCCGGCCCTCGCAGCCGTGGCCGGGAAGGTGGACCTGCTGGTCGTCGCGCTGTCCGCCGCGCAGGCCCCGGACCTCGTCGCGGCCTGTGTCGAGGGGGACCACGCGGAGAGCCTGATCGTGATCCCCGCCGGGTTCGAGGAGAAGGAGGGCGGCGACGAACGGGCATCGCGCATGCGCGCGGCGGTGGCCGAGGCGAGGCGGAGCCAGAACGGCGGTCCACTGATCAACGGCGGCAACTGCCTGGGCATCCGATCGCGACCGGGGCGCTACGACACGCTGTTCATCCCGGCCTGGAAGCTGCCGACCGGCGGCGCCCCGGCGCCGATCGCCCTCGTCACCGGCAGCGGCGCGTTCGCGGTCACCCGCCTGTCCCGGCTCGGCCACCTGGATCCGCGGTACGTGATCACGGTGGGCAACCAGATGGACCTGACCGTGGGCGACTACCTCGCGCATTTCGTGGACGATCCCGTCACCCGGGTGATCGGCGTCTACGTGGAGGGGTTCGGCCCGCTCGACGGTGCCCGGTTCCTCGCCGCGGCGGCCGAGATCACGGCCCAGGGCCGGGCCGTCGTCCTGTATCGCGCCGGGCGAACGTCGGCCGGAGCCCGGGCGTCGGCCAGCCACACGGCGTCGATCGCGGGCGACGCCGTCGTGACGCGTGAGCTTGCGGCCCAGGCCGGCGTCGCGTGGGCGGACACGCCGGCCACGTTCGATGACCTCGTCCGCGCCTTCACCCTGCTCGACGGGCGGCGTCCCGCCGGCCGGCGCCTGGGGGCGCTCACCAATGCGGGCTCGGAGTGCGTGACCATCGCGGACCACTTGGGGTGGCTGACCCTGGCACCCTTCGCGCCCCCGACGGAGGAGCGCCTCGCGGCCGTGCTCGGGGCGGCCGGCATCACCTCGGTCGTCGACGTCCACAACCCGATCGACCTGACCCCGATCGCGGGCGCCGAGGTCTACGAGGCGGTGGCCCGGATCGTCCTCGATGCGGACGAGGTGGACCTCGGCCTGGTCGGGATCGTCCCGGTGACGGACACGCTCGACGCGCTCCCGCCGGGTCCCGGGCACGGCGAGGACCTGGCGCGTCCGGGGGCGATCGCCGATCGCCTGGTGGCCACCTGGCGGGCGACCACCAAGCCGTGGGTGCTGGTGGCGGATGTCGGGCCGCTCTACGACCCGTTCATCGAGCGGCTCGACGCGGCCGGTATCCCCACGTTCCGGACGGCGGACGTGGCGACGCGCGCGCTCGGCGCGTGGTGCGACGTGATGCTCGGGCGGCGGCGCCCCTGACGGCCCCGACCCGGGCCCGGTTGACAGCCCGGAGCACCCACCATACGGTCAGCGTCGCCACATCACCGATCGACCGCGCCTCGGACACCAGGCGCCGTCAGACCCCAGAGGTCCCCCCGATCCCAGCCCTGCTCACCCAGCCGATCCGTCCCTGGCGCCGCATGCCCGCGAGGCTCACCAGATGACCACCGAACGCGTCGTCTGGGCCGGCCTCCCCTACCCGCTCGGAGCCACCTACGCGGGCTGGGGAACCAACTTCGCGCTGTTCTCCGAGGTCGCCGAGCGCGTGGAGCTGTGCCTGTTCGACGACGACGGCATCGAGACGCGGATCGAGATGCCCGAATCGACGGGATACGTCTGGCACGCCTACCTGCCGCGCGTCGGCGGCGGGCAACGCTACGGGTATCGGGTCCATGGCCCATGGGACCCGTCGAACGGGCTGCGCTGCAATCCGGCCAAGCTGCTGCTTGACCCGTACGCCAAGGCGATCGAGGGAAGTGTCGCCTGGGATGAGGCCGTCTTCCCGTACCACTTCGATAATCCCGACGGGTCGCGCAACGACGCCGACAGCGCCCCGTTCGTCCCGCGCTCGGTCGTGGTCGATCCCGACTTCGACTGGGAGGGCGATCGTCCGCCCCACCACCCACCCAACCAGACGGTCATCTACGAGGTTCACGTCAAGGGCTTCACGGCGCGCCACCCGGGGATCCCCGACGAGCTGCGCGGCACGTACGCGGGCCTCGCCCACCCGGTGTCCATCGAGTACCTCAAGCGCCTGGGCGTGACGGCGGTGGAGCTGATGCCCGTCCACCAGTTCATCCACGACTGCTCACCTCGCGGACCGCGGCCTGCGCAACTACTGGGGCTACAACTCGATCGGCTTCCTCGCCCCGCACAACGGCTACGCGGCGAACCCCCGCGGCGGGAGCCAGGTGGCCGAGTTCAAGGCGATGGCGCGGGCGCTCCACGCGGCCGACATCGAGGTCATCCTCGATGTCGTCTACAACCACACAGCCGAGGGCAACCACCTCGGACCGATGCTGTCGATGAAGGGCATCGACAATCCCGCCTACTACCGGCTGATGTCCGACCGGCGCCACTACATGGACTACACGGGCACCGGGAACACGCTCAACGTGCGCCACCCGCACAGCCTCCAGCTGATCATGGACAGCCTGCGCTACTGGATCCGCGAGATGCACGTTGACGGCTTCCGGTTCGACCTCGCGGCCGCCCTTGCCCGCGAGCTGCACGAGGTGGACCGCCTGTCGGCCTTCTTCGACCTCATCCAGCAGGATCCGACCGTCAACGAGGTGAAGCTCATCGCCGAGCCTTGGGACGTGGGCGAGGGTGGCTACCAGGTGGGCAACTTCCCGCCCCAGTGGGCCGAGTGGAACGGGCGCTACCGCGACACGATCCGCGACTTCTGGCGAGGCAGCCCGGAGCCGCTCGCCGATGTCGGCTACCGGCTCACGGGCTCGTCCGACCTCTATGCCTCGAACGGCCGGCGGCCGTACGCGAGCGTGAACTTCATCACGGCCCACGACGGGTTCACGCTGGCGGACCTCGTGGCCTACGAGCACAAGCACAACGAGGCCAACGGCGAGGACAATCGCGACGGCGAGTCCTACAACCGGTCCTGGAACCACGGGACCGAGGGCCCGACCGAGGACGAGGCGATCATGGCGGCCCGGTTGCGGGACCAGCGGGGGCTGCTGGCCACGCTGTTCCTCTCGCAGGGCGTGCCGATGCTCCTCGGCGGGGACGAGATCGGCCGGACGCAGCGGGGCAACAACAACGGCTACGCGCAGGACAACGAGCTCTCGTGGTTCGACTGGGAGGCCGCCGACCAGGACCTGCTGGCGTTCACGCGCCGGCTGATCGCCTTCCGCCAGGCCCACCAGGCGTTCCGCCGCCGGCGGTGGTTCCAGGACCGCCCGATCCACGGCGAGGAGGCCCGGGAGATCGCCTGGTACGCGCCGGATGGGACGGAGATGGGCCACGGGCACTGGAACGATCCGGTCGAAGCGGGGCTCGGGGTGTTCCTCTCGGGCGAAGGGCTGGTGGACGTCCACGGGCTGCCCGTGAGCGACGACTCGTTCTTCCTGGCGTTCAACACGGGCTGGGAGCCACGACGCTTCAAGGTCCCCACTGCCGAAACGGCCCGTTCGTGGCAGCCTGGTCCTGGACACGGCGTCCGCGCGCCCGTTCCCCGATCGGGGCCGGCGGATCCGCGCCGGCGGCGCGGTGACCGTCGAGCCGCGGACCGTGGTCGTCCTCCGGGGGCTCCCGGCGTGACGCGGCGGCCCGAGGCCCCGCGCGCCGTGCCGCGCGCGACCTACCGAATCCAGCTGCGTCCGTCGTTCGGGTTCGACGCGGCCGCGGCCATCGCCCCCTACCTCGAACGACTGGGCGTCAGCCACGCGTACTCGTCGCCGATCCTCCAGGCGGCACCGGGCAGCGAGCATGGCTACGACGTGGTGGACCCGCACCGGGTCAACGCGGAGCTGGGCGGCGATACGGCGCACCGCGCGTTCGGCCGCCGCCTCGCGCGGCACCACCTGGGCCACGTCATCGACATCGTGCCCAACCACATGGCGGTCTCCGGGGCGGAGAACCCGTGGTGGTGGGACGTCCTGGAGAACGGGCCGTCGAGCCGCTATGCGCGCTACTTCGACGTGGACTGGGACCCGCCCGAGTCGTACCTGCGCAACCTCGTCCTGCTGCCCATCCTCGGTGACCACTATGGCCGCGTCCTCGAGGCCGGCGAGCTCCGGCTGGTCCGCGACGGCGGCTCGTTCGTGGTTGCCTACCACGACCACCGGGTGCCGGTCTCCCCGACCGCGCTCGACGGCCTGGTCGCGGCAGCGGGGCGGCGGACCGGGTCGGACGATCTCGCCTTCATCGGTGGTGCGCTCGGGCGGCTTCCCCCGTCCACGGCGCTCGACAGGGCGAGCGTGAACCGGCGGCATCGCGACAAGGAGGTCCTCCGGTCCCAGCTCGCGCGGCTCGCGTCCGAGCGGCCGGAGATCGAGCGCGCGCTCGACGCGGAGGTCGCCGCCACGAACGCGCACCCCGACGCGCTCGACGCGATCCTCTCCCGCCAGAACTACCGCCTCGCCCACTGGCGCGCCGCCGTCCGGGATCTCGGCTACCGCCGGTTCTTCGATGTGACCGGGCTGATCGGCATGCGGATGGAAGACCCGGACGTGTTCGCGGAGACGCACGCGCTGGTCCTGCGCTGGATCCGCGACGGGGTGATCGACGGGATCCGGGTCGACCACCCCGACGGGCTGCGCGATCCCGCCGAGTACTTCCGGCGCCTCCGGGAGGCGTCGCCCCGCGGCTGGATCGTCGCCGAGAAGATCCTCGAGGGCCGCGAGCGCCTGCGGGCGGACTGGACGGTCGACGGCACCACGGGCTACGAGTTCCTCAACCTGGTCGGCGGCCTGTTCGTCGATCCCGACGGCGAGGCGCCGATGACGGCGGCCTACGCCGCGTTCACCGGGCTCGAGGACGACCTCGCGTCGGTCGTGCGCGAGTCGAAGCTCGCGGTCCTGAGCGAGAACCTCGGCAGCGAGCTGAACCGCCTGACCGCCCTCCTCCTCGAGATCTGCGAGAGCCACCGCCGTCATCGCGACTACACCCGCCACGACTGCCACGAGGTGCTCCGGGAGCTCGCGGTCGTATTCCCGCGCTACCGCACCTACGTGCGCGCGGAGGCCGGCGAGATCGCCCACGAGGACCTGGTCACGATCGCCGCGGCCGTCAAGGACGCGATCGCCGCGAGGCCCGACCTGGACCCGGTGCTCGTCCGCTTCGTGGGCGACATCCTGGCGCTCCGGGTCCGCGGGCCGGGTGAATCCGAGCTCGTGATGCGCTTCCAGCAGCTCACCGGCGCGGTCATGGCCAAGGGCGTCGAGGACACCGCCTTCTACCGCTACCACCGGCTCACCTCGCTCAACGAGGTCGGCGGGAACCCGGCGCGGTTCGGCGTGAGCGTGGCGGACTTCCACCGCGCCAACGCCGCCCGGCTCGCGACCACGCCCAACGCCATGCTGACCACCAGTACCCACGACACCAAGCGCGCCGAGGACGTGCGGGCGCGGATCCACGTGCTCTCGGAGATGCCCAGGGACTGGGCGTCGGCCGTCGAGCGGTGGTCGACGCGGCTCGCGCGCTACCGAACGGCCGACGCGCCCGACCGGAACGCCGAGTACCTGCTGTACCAGACGCTCGTCGGGACGTGGCCGATCGAGCCCGAGCGCCTCGACGCGTACCTGCTCAAGGCGGTCCGCGAGGCCAAGGTCCGCACCTCGTGGTCCGCACCGGACGAGGCCTACGAGGCGGCGCTGGCGTCATTCGCGGCGCGGGCGATCGCGGATCGGCCGTTCCTCGCGGACCTCGAGGCCTTCCTGCCCGCGGTCATCGCGGCGGGGCGGGTCGGCACGATCGCCCAGACGCTGCTCAAGCTGACGGTGCCCGGCGTGCCCGACACCTACCAGGGCGCCGAGCTGTGGGACCTGAGCCTCGTCGACCCCGACAACCGGCGGCCGGTCGATTTCGAGCGACGGGCGCGCGTCCTCGACCTCGTGACGGGCGCATCGCCGGAGGCCGTGCTCGACGAGATGGACGAGGGCTGGCCAAAGCTGTGGACCATCGCGCGGACCCTTGAGCTGCGCCGGCTCCGGCCCGCGCTGTTCGGCGAGGACGCGTCCTACCGCCCGCTGAAGATCGCCGGCACCCGGGCGCAGCGCCTCATCGGGTTCACCCGCCGCGATGCCGTCGCGGTGGTTGTGCCTCGCCTGGTCCATGGCCTTGGCGGGCCGGCCTGGGGTGACCCGAAGACGTGGGGCCGGACGAGCGTCGCGCTCCCGGCCGGTGTGTGGACCAGCGTCCTCGGCGGTGGCGACATCATCGAGGGTGGTCGGAACGTGCCCGTGGCCACGCTGCTGGCCCGGTTCCCCGTGGCCCTGCTCACCCAGGCCGGGCCGGAGGCGTGAGCGACCGCTCGACGCGTGCCGGAGCGCCGCCGGTGGTCCGGGTGTGGGCTCCCGCGGCGGACCGGGTCGAGATCGTCCTCGGGACGGATGCGGCCGACGCCACTGGCCCGGAGGCCGCGGTGCGGCGCCCGATGGATGCCGCTGGAGGCGGCTGGTGGACCGGGCGCTGGTCCGATGTCCGCGCAGGTGCGGCCTATCGGTTCTCGCTGGACGGCGGTCCCCCGCTTCCCGATCCGCGATCGGCCTGGCAGCCGGACGGCGTCCACGGTCCGTCGCGGCTGGTGGACCACGCCGCGATGCGCTGGACGGACGCGGACTGGCAGCCTGGCCCGCTCTCGGACGCCGTGATCTACGAGCTCCACGTGGGCACCTTCACCCCGGCGGGGACGTTCGACGGGGTCGTGGACCGCCTCGATCACCTGGCCGGTCTCGGCGTCACCCACGTCGAGCTCATGCCCGTGAACGCGTTCCCGGGCCGCGACGGCTGGGGCTACGACGGCGTGGCGCTGTTTGCGCCCCACGAGCCGTATGGCGGGCCGGACGGGCTGAAGCGGCTCGTTGACGCGTGCCATGCGCACGGGATGGCCGTGCTGCTCGACGTCGTCTACAACCACCTGGGGCCGGACGGCAACTACACCGGGGCGTACGGCCCCTACCAGACCGACCGGTACCGGACCCCGTGGGGTGCCGCAGTCAACCTCGACGGCGCGGGCAGCGACGAGATCCGCCGGTTCTTCATCGACAACGCGCTGATGTGGCTTGGCGACTACCACATCGACGGCCTCCGGATCGACGCCGTGCACGCCCTCGTGGATACGTCGGCGACCCATCTCCTCGAGCAGATGGCCACCGAGGTCCGCGCCCTGTCGCTGGAGATCGGTCGCGACCTCGTCCTGATCGCGGAGAGCGACCTCAACGATCCGCGCCTCGTGCGCTCGCCCGGGGCCGGCGGGTACGACCTCGACGCCACCTGGGTCGACGACCTCCACCACGCGATCCACGTTGCGCTGACCGGCGAGCGGAGCGGCTACTACGAGGACTTCACGGGGCTGCCCGACATCGCGCGGGCGATGACCGACATCTACGTCTATGCGGGCCGCCATTCCGCGCATCGCGACCGCGTCCACGGCCGGGCCGCGGACGGCCTCGAGCCGGGGCGGTTCGTGGGGTTCAGCCAGAACCACGACCAGGTCGGCAACCGAGCCCTCGGGGAGCGGCTGGAGCATCTCGCCGGGTTCGACGCCGCGATGGTCGCCGCCACGCTCGTCCTCGCCGGTCCGTTCGTGCCGCTCCTGTTCCAGGGCGAGGAGTGGGCGGCGTCGACGCCGTTCCGCTACTTCACGGACCATGAGGGTCCGGAGCTCGCGAGCGCGGTCAGCGCCGGCCGGCGCCGCGAGTTCGCGTCGTTCGGCTGGGCCCCGGAGGACGTCCCCGACCCGCAGGACCCGGCGACGCTGGCACGGTCCCGGCTCGACTGGTCCGAGGTCGCGGCACCCCGGCACGCCCGAATGCTGGACTGGTATCGGCGGCTGATCGCCCTGCGTCGTGAGCATCCCGGCCTCCGGGACGGCCGGCGGCCCAACGTCCGAGTCGACGTCGAGGCCGGCTGGATCGCGCTCGACCGCGATGGCGTCTCGGTCGTGGCGAACCTCGGGAGCGCGGCCGTGACGGTGCCCTGGCCCGGGAGCGCCGGGAACGCCCGGTGGCGGGTCGCGGCGGGATCCAGGGAACCGGTGGTGACCGGCGACAACGGCATCGGCCTGCCCCCGCTCACCACCGCGATCGTTGTCGCGGACGCCTCGCCCGACCGCGGTTGACATCCCTCACGGACGTGGCCTAGGGTCAGGCTTGGCAGGGGCCCATCCATCCACGCGTCCTGGCCGTGCCGGTCCACCGACAGCCCCGGGAGGTTCCCATCTCCGACCACGCACGCGCCCAGCAAGCCGCCACAGCCTCCGCGGGCGCCTCCGCCGCCGGGGCCGGCGACCTCCCCGTGGACGGGCGGCGGCGCGCGGTCGTCGAGAGCCTCACCCCGCGCGTTGACGGCGGCCGCTTCCCCGCCAAGCGGACCCTGGGTGACACCGTCGTCGTCGAGGCCGACGCGTTTGCCGATGGCCATGACGTGGTCGTGGCCATCCTCCGCCACCGCCCGCCCGGCGCGACCCAGTGGATCGAGATCCCGATGGAGGCGCTCGGCGGCGACCGGTGGCGCGCCTCGTTCAAGGTCGGGATCCTGGGCCGCCACGCGTTCACCGTGGCCGCCTGGACCGACGCGTGGGCAACGTGGCACCGCGATCTCCGGAAGCGCCTCGATGCCGGACAGGACGTCGGCGTGGACCTCCAGATCGGCGCCGCGCTCGTCGATGGTGCCGCGAGCCGCGCCAGGACCGCCGGCGCCAGGGCCGACGCGAAGGCGCTCGAGAGCTGGGGGGCCGCGCTCCGCAGCGAGCACCATCGCGGCGATCGCGCCGGCCGGGCGCTCGACGAGGTGCTGGACCGGTTGATGCGCACCCACGCCGACCGCACCCACGAGACGCGCTTCGAGCCCACCCTCGAGATCGCCGTCGAGCCGGAGCTCGCCCGCTTCTCCACCTGGTACGAGCTGTTCCCACGGTCCGCCTCGCCGGACCCGAAGCGTCACGGCACGTTCAAGGACGTGGCCAAGCGACTCCCCTACCTCGCCGATCTCGGCTTCGACGTGCTCTATCTGCCGCCGATCCACCCGATCGGAACGACGTTCCGCAAGGGCCCCAACAACGCCACCCAGGCAGGCCCCGGTGATCCGGGCGTGCCCTGGGGGATCGGCTCGCCCGACGGCGGTCACCAGGCGATCCACCCCGAGCTGGGCACGCTCCGGGACTTCCGCGCCCTCGTCGCCGCCGCCGAGAAGCGGGGCATCGCCGTCGCGCTCGACATCGCCTTCCAGGCCTCACCCGATCACCCCTGGGTGGCGGAGCACCCGACCTGGTTTCGGCATCGCCCCGACGGCACGGTGCAGTACGCGGAGAACCCGCCCAAGAAATACCAGGACATCTACCCGTTCGACTTCGAATCGGTGGACTGGCCGGGCCTGTGGGCGGCGCTCGAGGGCGTCTTCCGCTACTGGATCGCCCAGGGCGTCCACGTGTTCCGCGTCGACAACCCCCACACGAAGGCGTTCCCGTTCTGGGAGTGGGCCATCGGGCGCATCAAGGCCGACCACCCCGAGATCGTGTTCCTCGCGGAGGCGTTCACCCGGCCCAAGGTCATGTACCGGCTCGGGAAGCTCGGCTTCACCCAGTCGTACACCTACTTCACGTGGCGGACCCGGAAGGACGAGCTGGGCGAGTACCTCGAGGAGCTGTCCACGCCACCGGTCTCGGACTTCTTCGGGCCCAACTTCTGGCCAAACACGCCGGACATCCTCCATGCCTCGCTCCAGGAGGGTGGTCGTCCGATGTTCCAGGCGCGCTACGTGCTGGCCGCGATGTCGATGCCCAGCATCGGCATCTACGGCCCTGCCTACGAGCTGGGCGTCAACACGCCGCGCGAGCCAGGCAGCGAGGAGTACTTCGACTCCGAGAAGTACCAGCAGCGGACCTGGAACCTCGACGACCCGGTGAGCATTGCCCCCCTCATCCGGCGCGTCAACGAGATCCGCCGCGACCACCCCGCGCTGCAGCAGACCGTCGGGCTGGCGCTCCAGCCAATCGACGACGAGCAGCTCATCGCCTGGTCGAAGCGGACGGACGACCGCTCGGACCGGGTGGTCACGATCGTGAGCCTCGACCCGGCCGAGGTGCGTCGGGCGACCCTCGAGCTCGAAACCTACGACCTGTGGCTCGACCCCGGGCGCCCGATCGAGGCCGAGGATCTGCTGACCGGCGACGTGGTCCGCTTCAGCGGCAACCGGCTGGAGGTCGAGATCGACCCGTCCACGATGCCGGCGAGGATCCTGCACATCCGCGGGCAGGCCTGATGGTGACCGCGCGCACGGCCGCTGGCCGCGCTCGGGCGGAACGGAGCCGCGTCGTCGGTGACGAGGCGCTGTGGTACAAGGACGCGATCATCTACGAGGTCCCGGTGCGCGCCTACCGCGACGCGAACGGCGACGGGATCGGCGACTTTCGGGGCGTGACCGAGAAGCTCGACTACATCAGGGATCTCGGCGTCACCGCGATCTGGCTGCTGCCCTTCTACCCCTCCCCGCTCCGCGACGACGGGTACGACATCGCGGACTTCACGGCTGTCCACCCGGACTACGGAACGCTGCGCGACGTTCGCGCCTTCATCAAGGCGGCGCATGCCCGCGGCCTGCGGGTGATCACGGAGCTGGTCTGCAACCACACGTCTGACCAGCACGAGTGGTTCCAGCGGGCGCGCCGGGCGAAGCCGGGCACGAGCGCGCGCGACTTCTACGTGTGGAGCGACGACGCGGACCGGTACGCGGACGCGCGGATCATCTTCACCGACACGGAGACCTCCAACTGGACCTGGGATCCGGTCGCGAGCGCCTACTACTGGCACCGCTTCTTCGGTCACCAGCCGGACCTCAACTTCGACAACCCGGCGGTCCACGCCGCGATCATCAAGGCCATGGAGTTCTGGCTCGAGATGGGCGTGGACGGTCTCCGCCTCGATGCGATCCCCTACCTCTACGAGCGGGAGGGGACCAACTGCGAGAACCTGCCCGAGACGCACGCGTTCCTCAAGAAGCTGCGCGCCCACATCGACCGCGAGTATCCGGGCCGCATGCTCCTGGCCGAGGCGAACCAGTGGCCCGAGGACTCGGTCGAGTACTTCGGCGACGGCGACGAATGCAACATGGCCTTCCACTTCCCGGTCATGCCCCGGATGTTCATGGCCATCCGGGCCGAGGACCGCCTGCCGATCGTCGACATCATGGAGCAGACGCCGGCGATCCCGGACAACGCGCAGTGGGCCATGTTCCTCCGCAACCACGACGAGCTGACGCTCGAGATGGTCACCGACGAGGAACGCGACTACATGTACCGGGCCTATGCCCACGACCCGCGGATGCGGATCAACGTGGGCATCCGGCGGCGGCTGAGCCCCCTGCTGGGCAACAACCGGCGGCGGATCGAGCTCATGAACGGGCTCCTGTTCTCGCTGCCGGGCACGCCGGTCCTGTACTACGGCGACGAGATCGGGATGGGCGACAACGTGTTCGTCGGTGACCGCAACGGCGTCCGCACGCCGATGCAGTGGAACGGCGACCGGAATGCCGGCTTCTCGAGCGCCAACCGCCAGTCGCTGTACCTGCCGGTCATCGTGGACCCGGAGTACCACTACGAGACGGTCAACGTCGAGGTCCAGCAGGCGAACCCGCAGTCGCTCCTGTGGTGGATGAAGCGGCTGATCGACCTCCGCAAGAGCCACCCCGCGTTCAGCCGCGGGACGCTGGAGTTCCTGCACCCGGAGAACCACCGGATCCTCGTCTTCGTCCGCCGCCACGACACCGAGACGCTCCTGGTGGTCGCCAACCTGTCGCGCTTCGCCCAGCCGATGGAGCTCGACCTGTCCGAGTTCGAGGGCTACGTGCCGGTCGAGCTGATGGGTCGCGTCGAGTTCCCCCGGATCGGCGAGCTGCCCTACCTCCTGACCCTTGGCCCGCACGCGTTCATGTGGTTCACGCTGGAGCCCCCGGCTCCCGACGTGGCGACCTCGGACGACCTCGCGATCCTGCCGACCGCGCCGACGCTCTCCGAGCTCCTCGACCGGAAACGCGACGGCACCCTCACCCCGGTCCTGGCTCGCTGGATCCGCAAGCGCCGCTGGTTCCGCAGCCGAACCCGCCGGATCAAGGCGCTGGTGATCAAGGATGTGGTCCCGGTCCCGGTGGGCGAGCGCATGGCCGCCGTCGTGTTCGCCGAGGTCGGGTACACGGAGGGGGACTCCGAGTTCTACCTCCTCCCGGTCACGCTCCTGCCGGCCCGCGAGGCCAACCGGATCATGGATGCCAGCCCGCAGGCGGCGATCGCCCGGGTCGCGCCCCAGCCCGGCCACCGCAACGGGGAGATCCTGCTCGACGCCACGTTCGAGCCGGCGTTCATGTCCGCCCTGCTCGACGCCATCGGCTCGAAGAAGCGACTGCGCGGGCGCGGCGGCGAGCTGGCCGGTCGAACCGAGAAGCCGTTCCGGGCGATCGTGGGCAACGACAAGGCAGCCCTGGCGCCAATCCCGATCCGGGGCGAGCAGAGCAACAGCTCGATCATCTTCGGCGAGCGGGCGATCCTCAAGCTGTACCGGGTCACCCAGCCGGGCATCAACCCCGACCTCGAGATCGGGCGCGTCCTGACCCAGCGGGGGTTCCTGCAGACGCCGGCGATCGCTGGCTGGCTGGAGTACCGGCCCGACGGCGGCTCGTCGATGACGGCCGCCCTCGTCAGCGCCTTCGTGCCCAACCAGGGCAACCTGTTCACCCATACGCTCGCGGAGCTGGGCGGCTTCTTCGAGCGTGCCGCGGCGGAGCCACGACTGGCCGATGGGGAGCGCCTCGACATCGCGAGCCTCATCTCCGCCTCGGGTCAGGTGGCGCCAGACGACGTCCACCGCGCGATCAACAGCTACCTCGAGACCGCCCGGCTGGCCGGCATCCGGATCGGCGAGCTCCACGTGACGCTGGCCGATGGCGCCGGCGACCCGGCGTTCAAGCCGGAGCCATTCAGCGAGCTCTACCAGCGCTCCCTGTTCCAGTCGATCGGCGCCTCCACCAAGCGTGCGCTTGACCTCCTGGCCCGCCGCCCCGCCGATCTCCCCGATGGCGCGGCCGAGGATGCCGCGCGCATCCTTCAGCGGCGCGGCGAGATCGAGAAGCGGCTGCGGGTCCTGCTCGGCCACAAGCTCGGCGGCAAGCGGATCCGGACGCACGGTGACCTGCACGCCGAGCAGATCCTGCATACCGGTCGCGATCTCCTGATCATCGACTTCGAGGGCGAGCCGGCCACGCCGCTCAGCCAGCGGCGCCTCAAGCGCTCGCCGCTGCGCGATATCGCCGGCATGCTCCGCTCGTTCCACTACGCCAGCTACGGCTCGCTCCTGCGGCCCGAGATGGGCCCCGCCATCCGGCCCGAGGACGTGGCGGCACTCGACGGCTGGGTTCGCACGTGGAACCGCTGGGTGGGCGCGACGTTCCTGGCCGGCTACCGCGAGGCCACCGCCGGCGCGTCCTTCCTGCCGTCCGACGACGCCGACTGGGCGGCCCTGCTCGACGTGTTCCTGCTCGAGAAGGCGTGCTACGAGCTGACCTACGAGCTGAACAACCGGCCGGACTGGGTCGCCATCCCGATCCGCGGGATCCTGCAGCTCCTCGGCGGGTAGGCCGACCGCCGGCGGGGATCGCCCAGCTGTCACCAGCCGCCGCGCCGCCCGATCATCGCGTACGCTGGGTCTCCACCCTCGTGACGGCATCGTGGGCGCACGGGCAACGACAGGGAGAATCGCAAACGGTGCACGGATGATCGACGAGGAACCCTTTGGCGAGATCGCCGGGCGCCCGGCCCGGGCCTTCCGGCTCGACGGCGGGGGCGGGGTCGCGGCCCGCTTCACGGACTACGGCGCCCGCCTCACGGAGCTCCACGTCCCGGATCGGGACGGCGTCACGGCCGACATCGTGCTGGGCTTCGACGACGCGGCGGCCTACGCCGCGTGGCCGGTGTACTTCGGGGCCACCGTGGGCCGATATGGCAACCGGATCCGGCGCGGGCGGTTCACCCTGCTCGGCCGGGACTACGAGGTCGACCACAACGAGGGCGAGCATCATCTCCACGGCGGCAGGCAGGGCTGGGACAGCCGGTTCTGGGACGCCCAGGTGGACGCGGGCGGCCGCTCGATCACCTTCCGGACCGCCAGCGCCGATGGGGAGATGGGCTTCCCGGGCGCCTGTGCGGTGCGCAGCACCTATGAGCTCACCGGGAGCACGCTGCGGATCACGATGGAGGCCGTGCCCGACGCCACCACCGTGATCAACATGGTCCACCACTCGTACTTCAACCTGGCTGGGCACGCGTCGGGCACCGTGATGGCCCAGGAGATGCGGATCGCCGGCGACTTCTACACGCCGGTCGACCGCGACCTCCTGCCCACGGGCGAGATCCTCACGCTGGCCGGCACGCCGTTCGACTTCCTGGAGCGGCACCCCATCGGGCAACACCTCGAGGCGCTCGGGGCCGCGGCCGGCAACGCGGTCGAGGGAGGCACCGGATGGGACCACAACTGGTGCCTGCGAGGGCCCGGGAGCGATGGCCTCATCGAGGCGGCCGAGGTCCATGACCCGGCGTCAGGTCGCACGCTCCGGGTGCGCAGCACCGAGCCCGGCCTGCAGATGTACACCGGCGGCTACCTCGACGACCAGGTCGCCGGCAAGGGTGGGGCCCGCTACCGCCAGTACGGGGGCTTCACGCTGGAAACGCAGAAGTTCCCGGACTCGCCCCGGTTCGCCCACTTCCCGACGGCGACGGTGCGCGCCGGCGAGACCTATCGCCACGTGATGGTGCTGGACTTCTCCGCCGAGTAGGGCCCGACGAGGGCAGGGAACGTCGCCGCTCCCGCCAGACGACCCGCGTCGCTACCCGACCGACGCGCCCAGCAGGGACAGGTCCGCCTCATCGCCGGAGAGCCCCCTCGTCACGTAGATCGCACGCAGGATGGCCGCCTCCGAGGCCGGATCGTTGGCCAGCTGCGACTCCTGGAGGCGGACCTGGTAGTCCAGCACCTCGCGCTGGCTTCGGACGCTGATGTACTCCCCAACCGCCATCGAGAACGCCCCCGCGAGCAGGCCCGCGATGCCGGCGATCAGCACGACGCCCGCGTCGTTGCCGGCGGCAGCCCCCACGCCCATCACGAGGGCGAGGTTGCTCACCAGGCCGTCCGACGCCCCGAAGACGATCGGCCGCACGACCGTTGCGCCCGGCGTGTCATGCGGTCCGGAGGGCGTCACCAGCCGGGCGACGCGAGCGCGGGCGAAACGGAACGGTGACACGGGCATGCCGCCTGAGCTGCGGCTACTCCGAGATACCGTCGAGGTGCTTCTGGGCTTCGAACAGGTTCAACCCGCTGTCGATCAGGTCGAGCAGCGCCGCCATCGTGCGCTCCTCCTCGACCTGCTCCTCGATGAACCAGCCGAGGAACTGCAGGGTCCGGTTGTCCCCCGCCTCGCGGGCCGCGTTGGCCAGGGCCTCGAACTGGGCCGTGACCTTGCGCTCGCTCGCCTGGGCGACCTCGACGGCTGCCCGGGCCGAGCCGTAGGCGGTCGGCGCACCGCCCACCGGCGGGAGCGAGAACTCGACCTCGTTGTCGATCAGGAAGCTGATGATCTTCGAGGCATGCTCGGCCTCCTCGGTCCCCTGGTCGTGGAAGAACTTGGCCCAGCCGCCCAGGCTCTCGCGGGCGAAGTAGAGGGAGATGCCCATGTAGGTCTGGTGGGCGGACAGCTCGCTTGCCACCTGGGCGACGAGGAGCTTGCGGGGGGCGTCGGCGATCATCGGTGTGGTTCCTCTCGGCATGTCGGATGCATGAATCGTACGCGGTGCCGTCTCAGACCTCGCGCATGGTGTGCCCGTCGGGCTTCCGGCCGTGGCGGGCGGCAAGCTCCGCGACAACGGCCTCTGCCACCGCCGCCGCGTCACCGGGCCGGTCCGTCCACTCGGACCACGCGAAGGCCTCGAGATAGTCGTCGGTCCCGGCCAGGCCCTCACGCATGGTGATCCGGCTCACCTCCTGCATGAACCACCTGGGCATGGGCTGGTTGAGCGTCGCGCCGGCATCGTCGGCAACCTGGAGCTGGGTGGGAATGTCGCGCCAGGCGAGGACGCGGTAGCGGGCCATCTGGGCCTCCTCGGCTCGGGATCGGTTCTTGCGCGCTCAGATCAGGCCGGGTCGGGCGCCAGGACGGGGTGGTCAAGACGTCGGGCCAGGTCGTCCTTCTCCGCGTCCGTGAGGTTCCGGTCCAGCACGGCGAGGTACTGCTCCTCCTCGGCGAGATGCATCTTCAGCAGAGCGTGGAGCCGGTACAGCGCACGGCGCAGCTCCAGGCCCTCCATCTCGTTCCAGGTGCAGTGGTCCGCGTGGACCCGGTAGGTGCCCAGCTCCGCGATCAGCGACCGGACGATCTGGTGCTCCTCGCGCATCGGGGCCATGGTGTGGCGCGGGCCCATGATCGCTTCCAGCCGGTCGTACAGGACAGCCTCAACCGCGTCCTGGTGCGGCAGGTACTGGCCCGCGACGAACCCGTACTCCTCGTTGTACAGCGCGTGCAGCGCCTTGCACTCGACGCGACCCACCATCTCGGCGAGCGTGAGCAACCGGTCCACGTGCGGCATGAGCAGCGCGTGGTGGGCCTCGCTGGTGGCGCGCAGCGAGAGCAGGCCGGAGCCGGGGTGTGGGCGGGTGTCGGTCACCCCGGCATCCTAGCCCCTATGCCCCGGCGACGGGGTGCGCAAGGGCAGCCGTGACCGCCTCGGCGACGTCCTCGGACACGCCGTGCTCCACGATCCGCAGGTAGGCTTCCTCTTCCGCGATGTGCACTTTGAGCAGCGCGTACAGCTGGAACAGCACCCGCCGCAGGGCGAGCGTGCGCCCGAGCGTGACCGTGCCAGCGTCCTTGTCGACGAGCGCTCCGAACTCCGCGACCAGGTCACGGATCCGTGCATGCTCGCGACGCATGGGCGCCATCGAGTGCCGGTTCTGGAACATCCGCTCCAGCTCCGGGTACAGCGCCCGCTCCGCGGCCTCCATGTGGGTCAGGAGCGTGCCGGCAAGGAACCCGCGCAGGTCCGCGATGCCCGCGAGGGCGCCGTCGGGCTTGGCAACCAGGAAGGCGTCCGCCATGTCCGGGATGCGGTTGACGCGCTCGAGCAACACCTCGTGGTGCGCGTGGGCGGCCTGGGGGAGAGTCTGCGAGGTCATGCCTTGGCTCCTTCCTTGGGCTGGCGCGACAGGGCGACGAAGAACAGGGCCACGGGCCGGTACACGGCGTGGGCGAGCTTCATGAACGGCGCCAGGAGCACGAGCTCCATCGCGACCGCGACATGGACCAGGAACATCCAGTAGCCCCAGACCGGAGCGCCGGGGAGATACAGCGCAAGCTCGATGGCGAAGCCGGTCACGGCAGTCACCCAGAGCAGCGCAAGCAGCAGCCAGTCCGCGGTCGTCGAGCTCCGGACGCTGCGGCTCGCGGCTCGATAGCGGTCGATGATCAGGACGGTGGCGCCGTACACCAGCGACGCGCCGGCGACCGTGCCCAGCAGGCGCACGGGGTACCAGATCGGCACCGGGGTCCCGGTCTCCTTGATCCCGACCAGGGCCAGGCCGTAGTCGAGGCCGGTGGCCGCGAGCAGTCCCAGGAAGCCCCACACGACCAGCGCATGGACCAGCCAGCGGCGGCGGTACCAGGGCACGGCGGCCGCGACGGCGTCGGCCTCGCACTCATCCCGGAAGCGGACCTGGGCGAGCGACTCCCGCGCGATCGAGGACCACAGCGCGCGTCCGGTGCGGACGAGCGCCGCCCGGGAGCCCAGCACGGATCGTGGGCTCTCGCCCTCCCGGCGGGCGATGCCGCGGGCCATGGACGCGATCCCGACGAGGCCCGGCGAGGACGACGATGACCATCAGCCCGATGCCCAGGTTGTGGATGAGCTCGGACGGGATCCATTCGAAGATCGCGAGCGTGGTCTGGTCCATCGGGCCACGCGCCGAGAGCATGAACGCGGCGAAGAACACCGCGAGCAGCACGGCGACCACGGTCGCAAGGACGGGCCGGGTGTACATCGTGGCGGCCAGCCGGGTGCGGTCATAGCTGGCGATCGCATAGCGGCGGGTCGCCGCCATGAACTCGGACGGGTCGGCCTGCGTGGGACAGGTGTCGGCGCACTCGCCGCACTGGTAGCACGCCCAGAGCTCCTTGGAGCTCAGGAGCGCGTCCTTCATGCCCAGCTGCGCGTAGCGGATGATCCGCCTCGGGAACGTGCCGTCGGTCTGGGCCATCGGGCAGGTCGCCGAGCAGGTCCCGCACGAGAAGCAGGCGCTGATGTCGGTGGCGCCGTAGCGCTGGATCTCCGGGTACAGCCCCAGGTCCAGGCGGACGGCGGTGGAGGCGGCCGGCGTGGTGCCGGCGGGAATGGTGGTCGCGGTCATCAGTGGTCCCGCCCGGTGGGCTCATAGAGGAAGTAGCCGTCAGCGTCGGAGCCCTTGATCTCCGCCAGCCATCCGTAGCGGCGCATGCCCATGACCCAGAACACGGTCTCGTGCGTCGGGGCATGGATCGCGTCGGCGATCTGGGGCACGGTGAGCGGGCCATCGGCGAGCGCGGCGAGGATTCTCGGGCGCATGACGGGCTCCTCGCGGATCACCTCGCGCGGGTCCCGGTTGGCGACAGGCATCAGACGGGCACCTCCACGAGGGCTTCGATCATCGAGGTGATCTCGAGGTCGGTGTAGCCGAGCAGGTCGATCGCGTTCTCGGGGCAGATCGGCACGCAGCCGCCACAGCCCTTGCAGCCGGTGGGGCTGATGACCGCAAAGTGCCGGTCACCCTCCTCGGCCATGGAGATCGCGTCGTAGGGACAGGCCGTGAGGCAGTCGCCGCAGGCCGTGCAGGCCTCTGGGGCCACGATGGCGACCAGCGGGTCGAGCTCGGTGAACCCCTTCTTGAGGACCGCCGCGCTCTGGGTCACGGCGGCGAGGCCGGACATGACCGATTCGGCGGACGTCTTGGGCCCCTGGCAGGTGCCGGCGATGAGCACGCCGTCCACCACGGTCTCGACCGGGCGCAGCTTGGGGTGGATCTCGTTGAAGAACCCGTCACTGCCCGCGGGGAGCTTGAGGATGTCCACCAGGCCCTGGTTCTCACGCGGGACCATGCCCGTGACCAGGACCACCAGGTCCACCGGAAGCGCAAGCTCCGTCCGCTCGGTGAGCAGGTCACGCACCGTGACGGTCAGCGTCCCGTCGGGCCCGGTGGCGACCGCGGGGGGCTCGTCGTTGTCGAACTTGAGGAAGACCGATCCCCGGTCACGGGCCTCGGTGTAGAGCGGCTCGAACTTGCCGTACGTCCGCATGTCCCGGTAGAGGTGGTACTGGCGGATCGACGGGTCCAGGCCGGAGACCTGCACGGCCGTCTGCACGGTTGCCGTGCAGCAGAACCGGGAGCAGTACTCGTTCGCGCAGCCGGCCGTGCTGCGGCTGCCCACGCAGTACACGTAGGCGACGCCGCGGACGGGCCGGCCATGCCAGCTGAGCGGGTTCCCGCTGGCTCCGTCGACCAGCGCCTTGAACTCGGATAGCGTCACCACACCGTCGATGCCGTAACCGAGCTCGCCCTCGTCGGGCCGGTACTCGTCGAAGCCGGTGGCGACCACGATCGATCCGACCGCCACCTCGATGGTGCCCGAGCCCTCGCCGCCGATCCGGACGGTGACCCGGTAGTTGCCAAAGCTGCCGGCCTTGCCGACCAGCTCCGCGCCCGTGAGCACCGTGATCGCCGGCCGGCGTCGAACCTCGGCGACGAGGCCGTCGATCAGCTCGCTGCCCTTGCGATCGTGGGGGAACATCGAGCCGAAGCCACGGACCCAGCCGCCGAGCTCGAGCTCGCGCTCGACCAGGGTCACCTGGAGGCCGATGTCCGCGAGGCCGACGGCCGCGCGGAGCCCGGCGATACCGCCGCCGATGACCAGCGTGTGCGGGATGGTCTCGACGACCATCGGCTCGAGCGGGACGGTGTTCCGGGTGCGCCCGATGCCGGCCCTGACGAGGGCCGTGGCCTTGGCCGTGGCGCCCTCCGGGTCGTCGGTGTGGACCCACGAGCACTGCTCGCGGATGTTGACCTGGGTGTACTCGTAGGGGTTGAGGCCGGCGCGGGACGCCACGCCCCGGAACGTGTAGGTATGCAGCTTGGGCGAGCAGGACGCGACGACCAGGCCGTCAAGTCCGTTCGTCTCGATGTCGGCGGCGATGTCCTGCTGGGTGGCGTCGGAGCAGGCGAACATCGCGGTCCGCGAGACGACGACGTCGCCGTCGTCCCGGATGCCGTCGATGACCTTCTCCACGTCGACGTAGTCGCTGATGTTGCCGCCGCAGTGGCAGACATAGACGCCGATCCTCCGGCCCGTCTGGACGCCCACGCCTTCGTTGTCGCCTGCGCGCGGTCGCTCACGCACGCCGGAAGTGCGCTCGCTCGCGTGCTCGGCTCCGCCTTGGCCTGGACGCCCGGCCGGGCCGACGAGGTCGATCCCCTGCTGCTCGCTCATGCCGGCACCAGCTCGATCTGGGGCAGGGGTTTCGAGCGTTCGAGATGGGCGGCCACCTGGGCGACGGCGGCGCCGGCGTGCAGGATGGAGTCCGCGATGTCCTTGGCGCCCGAGGCGGCTCCCGCCACGTAGACGCCCGGGATGCTGGTCTGGCCCGGGTTCACGTCCTCCTCCGGCTCCGCCACCCACTGCCACTCGTCGAGCGCGAGCTCGCCGACGTTGAACAGCCGTTCGGCGTCCCTGTTTGGCTGGACGCCCACCGCGAGGACGACCAGGTCGTACTCGGCCTTGGTGATGGCGCCACCGTTCTCGATGTCCTCGTAGGTGAGGATCAGGTTCCCCTCGGGGGTCTCGGTGACATCGGCGACACGGCCCTTCACGTAGCTGGCACCCATCGCCTTCGCCTGCTCGTAGAACTCGTCATAGCGCTTGCCCGGCGCCCGGATGTCCATGTAGTGGACGGTGACGTCGGCCAGCGGCAGCGCGCCCATCAGCAGCTGGTTCTGCTTGATGGAGTACATGCAGCAGAACCGCGAGCACAGGGGGTTGCCCACCGTCTGGTCACGTGAGCCGGTGCACAGGATGTAGGCGATCCGCTCGGGGACCTTGCCGTCGCCCGGGCGCAGGATCGTGTTGAACGGCCGGGTGGGCGCCAGGAGGCGGTCCATCTGCATGCCGGTGATCACGTTCTTGTAGAGGCCGTAGCCGTACTCCGGCTTGAGGTCGGCCGGGAACAGCTTGAAGCCGGTCGAGACGACGACCGCTCCAACCCGGACCTCGAGCTCCTCGTCGTGGGCGCGCAGGTCGATGCATCCATCGACGGGGCATGCGCTGACGCACTCGCCGCACTCGGAGCAGGTGGCGCAGTCGAGGCACCGGCCGGCGGCCCGGCGGGCCTCCGCCTCGGTGAGCGGGGCCTCGACCTCCCGGAAGTCGGCCGGGGCCGGCTGGAGGTCCATGCCATTGGGGGTCTCGGCAGCGATCGCGTAGGCCTTCTGGCGAGCCAGGACGGCCTCCTTGTCCACCACCGGGAGGCGGGTGTCCCAGTCGTCGAATGCCCGTCCCGACAGCCATGCGTCGATCTGGTGGGCGGCCTTCCGGCCCTCCCCCACCGCTCGCGTGATGTCGGTCGGCCCGTTGACCGCGTCGCCCGCGGCAAACACGTGCTCGACGGCGGTCTGGCAGGTTGCCGTGTCGCTCGCGAGTCGCCCGTTGGGCAGCACCGCAACCCGGTCGCCGAAGGCGGCCGTGTCGGGCTTCATGCCGATGGCGGCGATGACCAGGTCGGCCTCGAGGGTCACCGAGGAACCCGGGATGGGCTCGACGGACTTGCGACCGGAGGCGTCCGGCGCACCCAGGCGCATCGCGGTGCACCGCAGGCCGGCGACCGCGCCGTCGGCGTTGCCCACGATCTCGGCCGGGGCGACGAGGAGGCGGAACCCGACCCCCTCCTTCTCCGCGTCGGCCGACTCCACGTGGTGGGCGGGCATCTCGTCGCGAGAGCGACGGTAGGCCACCGTCACGCTGGCGGCGCCGAGGCGGCGGGAAACGCGCGCTGCGTCCATGGCGACGTTGCCGCCACCCACCACGACGACCTTCTTGCCGGTCAGGCCCTCGTGCTGGCCGAGATTGACCTTGCGCAGGAAGGCGGCGGCGCCGACCACGCCCAGGCGATCCTCGCCCGGAACGCCCAGGTCGCTGTCGCGGTGGGTGCCGGTGGCGACCAGCACCGCGTCAAAGCCGTCGCCCTTGAGCGAGGACGGGTCGCTGACCGCGGTGTTGACGGCGATCTCGACGCCCAGCCCGGTGACGTTCTCGATGTCACGCTCGACGACCGCGTCGGGCAACCGGTAGCTCGGGATCCCCAGGCGGAGGAACCCGCCGGCGACCGGCGCCGCCTCGAACACCTTGACGCCGTAGCCCAGCCTGGCGAGCTGGAAGGCGGCGGTCAGGCCGGTAGGCCCGGAGCCCACGATCGCGACGCGCCGGCCGTTGGGCTCGGGGCGCTCCATGCCGTTGTCGCTGCCCGATGCGTCATGCGCATCCGAGGCGTAGCGCTTGAGCCTCCGGATCGGGAGCGTTCCCTCGAGGCTGCCGCGGGTGCACTCGCCCTCGCACGGGGCGTAGCAGGCGCGGCCGAGGGTGCCCACGAGCGGGGTTGCGTCCAGCACCAGCCGGTACGCCTCCTCGTCGAGGCCGCTCCGGATGAGGCTGACGTACCCATGGGCAGAGATGCCGGCCGGGCAGGCGAACGAGCAGGGCGAGGTCCCCTGGCGGTCGATGACCGCCTTCTTGGGCACGGCCTGCGGGAAGGCGATGTGCGCCGCTCGTCGGGCGACCAGGTCGGCGTTGAACTGGTCGGGCACCGCGACCGTGCACGCGGTCTCGCACTTCTGGCAGCCGGTGCAGGCGTCGATGTCGACGAACCGCGCCTTGCGCGTCACCTTGGCCGTGAACGTGCCGTCGGCCGCGGACCGCACCTGGTCGACGCGGCTGTACGTGTAGGGCGTGATGTTGTCGTGGTGGATCGTCGACGCCATCTTGGGCGTCGAGATGCAGGACGCGCAGTCGAGGGTCGGGAAGACCTTCGAGAGCAGGATCATCTTGCCGCCGACGGAGGCTTCCTTCTCGACGAGCAGGACCTTGTAGCCCATGTCCCCGAGCTTGAGGGCGGACTCCATGCCGCCGATGCCGGCTCCGATCACGAGGACGTCGTAGTCGAGCGCGGCCGGGGCCTCGTCGCGGGTGGCGCAGGTATCGGTCATGTCGGTCACCCCGCGGTCTTCACGGGACCGAGCGCGACCAGGGCGGTCGTGAACGTCACCATGTGCTTCGTGAATGGCTCGGAGCAGACCGAGCAGATGGCCGCCATGCGCAGGCGGTTGCCATCGATGCCTCGCTCCTTGAGCCCCTTCTGGGCGTCGGCCATGATCTTGCTCGAGCGCTTCGCGCAGTCGTGCAGATAGGCGCACTCGTCGCCATCGGAGGCCACGAACACGCCGTCAAAGCCGGAGTCGAACGCGTGCAGGATCCACGACGGCCGAATGCCGCTGGTGCACGGGAGGCCGATCACGTTGACCCCGGGCGAGTAGTGCATGTGGGCACTGCCGGCGAGGTCGATACCGGGATCGCTGATGTTGTTGGTGGAGAACACGAGGATCCGGGGGACGAAGGTGTCTCCGGGAGCGTTCGGCTCCGTTGCGACGGGTGCGGTCATCGACACATGGCTCCTGCGCAGGAGGGTGTCGCCGCGACGCTCCCCGAGGAGGCTCGTCGCGGCGACATGAGGAAAGTGGCGCCTACTTGCCGCGCGTGACGAAGACGCGGTCGTAGCCGTCCGCCTCCAGCACGCCCATGAAGTCGTGGCCCACCTTGCCGGACCAGGCGCTGATGTCGTTCTTGGTGGCGGGGTCGGTGGACCAGATCTCGATCACGGAGCCGACCGGGACCTTGACCATGCTCTTCTTGGCCTCGAGGAGCGGGCCCGGGCAGGCGGATCCGCGGGCGTCGACGACGGCGGCGGCGGTGATGGTCTGGAGCTCGGCGACGGTGGTGGTCATGGCAGTTCGGTTCTCCTAGTAGGCGAGCGAGTTGGTGGCGGAGGTGATCTCGACGACGAAGCGGGCGGCCGCGACGACCTCCGCGCCCTCGACGAGCTCGTCGGGGGCGATGCCCCGGCTCTTGATGCAGGGGTTGCAGACGAGCAGCGCGGCGCCCAGCTCTCGCACGTCGGCGAGCAGCTTGGCGAGGGGCGGGAAGCCATCGGCGGAGACGGTCTCGGCCACGCCTTTCTTCATCAGCTCAACGCCGTCGGCCTGGAAGCCCAGGCTGACGGCCACGTCGGACGCCAGGGCGGCGGCGGCCATCACGAACGGGATGGTGGCGTGCTCGGGATGGTCCGCCCCGTGGGTGACCATGAACACGAGCTTCTCTTGATCGGCCATCGGCGGCTCCTTGTGCCTCGCGCCCGGCGGGCTAGATGAAGACGATCTGGCCGTCGTCGGCGGCCAGGAGGAAGGTGGCGATGCCGCCCGAGGCGTCCACGAGGGGGTCGAGGGCGGTGACATCGATGCCCAGCGTGTCGAGCGACCCGGAGCACGCGAGGATCGAGAGCGATCCCGAGCTCCTTGGCCATCCGGAAGGTGTCCAGCCACGGGATCGCCTTGGTGCCGTTGACCGGGCGGCTGGCACCGTCTGCCGTCGAATCCCAGGCCAGGCCGTGGCTTTCCTCGAGGCGCTCCATGCGGAACGCGTCGAGCGCCCAGTACTGGAGCAGGATGTTGACCGGCCGGTCCATCGCCGCGGCGCCGGCCGCGAGCGTGGCGGCGGCGTGCAGCTTGTCGGCCGTACCGGAGAACAGGACGATGTTGAGAGGCGCGTCGCTCATCGGGTGGTCACCTGTGTGGCTGAATGGGTGGGGCGTGAGTCCGTCCTCGGCCGCGGCGAGGGTGCCCAGCGCGGACAGGCGCCGGACGATCACGCTCCGCATGAGGTCGCAGGCGGCGAGGATCTCGGGGTCGGCGAGGCGGTAGCGGACCGTTCGTCCGTCGCGAGTGGCGTCCACCAGGCCGGCGGATCGCATGGCGGCAAGGTTCTGGGAGACCGTGGCCTGCGGGAGATCCAGCGCGAGCGCCAGCTCCCGCACCTCCATCGGGTGCTCACCCAGGAGGTGCACGATCCGCAGCCGGTGCGTCCCGGCGAGCGCCCGGATGAGTCCGATCTGGATCAGATCGATCTCGGTGACGGGGTCGAACACATGACTCCTTGCCGTACGGCTCAGTAACTGTCATGCATATCTATATGTTCTTGACATATATAAGGTGCGGGCCGTCCGTCATGATCGGATGGGTCAAGGGGCCCGGGCCAATTCCGGTGAGTCCCAGGCCCGTCGCGGGCACCGGGTGCGAGCTGTGTCAGCCGTCGAACGCAAACCAGCACAGCTCGTTGCGCCGCCGCTGGTCGTCGAGCACGAGATCCCGGATCTCGCGGGGGAGCTGGGCGCGCTGCCACTGGCACTCCAGGCGGCCGGCCGCCTCGCGCGTCGTCGTCGGGCGCTGCCGCTCGCGCCGCCCGGATCGCGTAGGCCGCGGCACCGAGCTCGTGGGCCGCCACATGGCCCACCGCCGCGGCCTGGCCGGCGGCGTACGCGGCATGCCGTGCCGCCCCGCGCAGGTCCCTGGCCGCGGCGTTGGCATGGCCGGCCGCCGTGCGGGCCTCTCGCCACGGGATCTCACCCCGCGCCCAGGCACGCCCGAGGTCGATCGCCCGACGCGGACGGTCGTCGTTCGGCCGTGCCCGCTCGAAGTGGTGCAGCACGTGCTCCGCGCAGTCGGCCGCCCAGATCGCGAGCAGACGATGATCGTCGTCCTGGAGGCTCCCGCCGCGACGCACGGTGATGAACCGCGGATCCCGGATCTTGGGGAGGATCACCAGTCTGCCCCTCTCCCCCCTGTGGCCGGGCCATTCGCGCCGCCCGGCTTCAGGCGCTCAGCTCGACGTGGTCTGCCTCGGCATCGCGACCCACTGGAGGTACAGCGCGTCGAACTCGGCCACGAGTCGCCCGCGTTCCTTCATCACCGCGGCCCACTCGTCGAACGCCGACCAGCCGGCGTCGGTCAGCTCGTAGTCGCGGCGTGCCGGGCCGGTGCCCGTGGACCATGTCGATCGGACCTGCCCGACCTTCTCGAGGTCCCGCAGCGTCCGGTAGACCTGGCCGACATCCACGGCGCCGTTGGTGATGCCCAGGCCCGCGAGCTCGCCGACGATGCCATACCCGTGGGCCGAGCCGTTGGCCAGGAGAGCGAGGACGAACGGCTCCATCCAGCGGTGGTGGGAGCCGACCTGCGCCCAGCCGCGATGGACGGGCGCCCCATGGGAATCCCGCGCCGACGCAATGCCGAGGGTCGGGTCCGGCGCCGTTGCGTCACCAGGCGGGACCGGACTCGACCGGGGCGTGGCGGGCGGGTCCGAGGCGCCGGTGCGATCAGGCCCGGGTCCTGGTCCGCGTGGGACGGACGGCGCGGATCATTCATATGCCCGGAGCATACGGCCGATCCGCAAGACGATCTCGATGCTCGCGCCCGGCGGCCGGCCGAAGAGGCACCGAGCCGCGACGGCTCCCGCGACGCCACCGAGGCGCTAGGCTCGCGACCATGACCTCCACCGACCGGACCCTGGCCGCCATCGTCGACACGTTCGTCCCCGCGGCCGGAGGCTTGCCCTCCGCGAGCGACCTCGGTGTCCACCACCGGCTCCTCGCCGAGGTGGATGCGCTGGACCGGCCCGCGCTCCGCCGCCAGCTCGATGTCCTGCTCGCAGCGCTCGGCAACCCGCTCGGGACGCTGGCCCTGGGTGGCATCGGCAGCGGGCTGCGCGGGTTTGCGGACCTCGGCCAGGAGGCGCGCGAGGCGTACATGCGACGCCTTGCCGCGAGCCCCGTGGCCCTCAAGCGGACGGCGTTCCAGGACCTCAAGCGGCTGTCCCTGCTGCTCGCCTATGGGATCGAGGACAGCCCGTGGCGTGCCACGACCGGGTTTGTCGCGCCGGTTCCGGACCCGGCTGACTTCAGCGCCGTGAGCGTGCGCACGCCACGCGCCGGCGAGGTCCTTGACGCGGACGTCGTCGTGATCGGGTCGGGTCCCGGCGGCGGCGTGACCGCGCAGGTGCTGGCAACGGCCGGGCGGAAGGTGCTCGTCCTCGAGCGGGCCGCGATGGTCACCGAGGATGGCTTCGGGGGGCCCGAGCTCGACGGCCTCGGCGCCCTGTTCCTCGACCGCGGCCTGGCGGCGACCAGCGATCGGTGGATCTCCATCCGGGCCGCATCGGCGGTCGGCGGCGGGTCGGTCATCAACTGGGCGTCCTCGCTGCGACCCTCGGCGGCGGTCCGCGAGGAATGGCGTGCGGCGGGAGTCGGCGATGACCTCGACGAGCACTGCGCGGCGATCGAGGCGGATATCGGGGTCAACTCCGACGAGAGCCCGCACAACGGCCCCAACGGCCGGCTCGCGGCTGGCCTCGACGCGCTTGGGCTTCCCTGGGAGACGATCCCGCGCAACGTGCACGGCTGCGGCGACTGTGGGCCGTGCGCCGTGGGTTGCCGGCGGGGTGCCAAGCAGTCGGTGCTCCGCCGCTCACTGGCAGACGCGTGCGCCGGTGGCGCGGAGATCCTGGACCGCACCGAGGCCCTGCGGGTGGTCCTCGAGGGTGGTCGGGCCGCGGGCGTCGTGGCCCGGGTGCCGGGCGGCAAGATCACCGTGCGGGCCCCGATGGTCGCGCTCGCGGGCGGGTCGATCCTGTCCCCCGCCGTCCTCCAGCGATCGGGCATCGCCGGCGGTGTGGCGGGTCGCTCGCTCCACATCCACCCCGTGACCGCGGTCGCCGGCATCTACGACGAGTCGATGTCCCCCTGGTCCGGGGTCCCGCAGAGCGTGATGAGCGACGCCTTCGCGCATATCGACGGCGCGTACGGGTTCCGGATGGAGGCCGCCCCAACCCACCCCGGCCTCATCGCCACCGGCTTCCCCTGGTGGGACAGCGCCAGCCACCACGAGACGATGACCCGGTGCGACGGGATCGCGGCGTTCCTCGCGATCGTTCGCGATCGGACGGTTGGCCGGGTCGAGGCCGAGCGCGACGGGAGCGTGACGGTCAGGTACGCACCCGGCGCTGCCGACCGGGCGATGCTGCGCCTGGCGGCGCTCGAGCTGGCCCGGCTCCAGCAGGCGGCCGGGGCCGAGCGGGTGATCCCGCTGGTGACGCCGCCGCTGGAGTGGCGGCGCGGCGAGGCCTTCGAGCCGTACCTCGAGGTCCTCAAGGCGCGGCCGATCATCTCCAACCGGGTGCTGCTGTTCACGGCGCACCAGATGTCCTCGTGCCGGATCGGGCTCGACCCGCGGACGAGCGTCGCGGATCCGGACGGCCAGGTCCATGGCGTCCCGGGCCTGTGGGTGACCGACTCGTCGGCCATGCCATCGGCCAGCGGCGTCAACCCGATGCTGTCGCTGATGGCCCTGGCCCGCCGGACCGCCACGCGGATGGCGGCGTCCGCCTGACGAGGTGCCGTCAACCGGCGACGAGCGCCGCGATCTCGGGGCGAAGGGCGGCGAGGTCGTCGTCAGCCGGGGCAAGCTCCTGCAGCTCCGGCTCCCCCGGCAGGGCGAGTCGCAGCAGCTCGCGCGCGGGATCGAGACGGCCCTCCAGCGCGTGGTAGCAGGCGAGGTTGTACCGGGCGAAGGCGGCCGACCGCGAGGGCCACCGGCCCCGCCCGACGGAGGCCTCCACCGTGGCCGCGAGGGCAGCCACGCGGTCCGACAGGTGCACGCGGGCAGCCACGGCCGGCAGGTGGGCCAGGTCGTGCTCCGGCCCGTTGCCGAGGGTCGTGCCCACGATCCGGTCCTGCGCGAGCGTCGCGTCGTCGGCGGCACGGATCTCGGTGATCAACAGGTCAGTGGCGGCATCGGCATCGGCGACGACCTGCTCCCAGGTCCAGCCGGCCCGCTCCGCGTGGATGGCCGCGTTCGTCGTGTCCGTCTCGGCCGCTGGCAGGTCGGGGCGGGGGTGCCCGTCGCGCAGCGCGGCCAGCCGCTCTGCGTGGTGACGCCGCCAGGCGGAGAGGTGCGCCTGGATGTCCTTGGCCGACCACCCGCCGCCGTCGGCGGGGGTGTCACGCTCCACCGGCCCGAGCGCGCCGAGAATCTCGCGCTCCGCGGCCCGGGCGTCGAGCAGCCCGTCGATCAAGCCCGCCCGCACGTCAGCCGGCGAGATGGAGGGATCGGTGTCGGTCATCGCGGCATCGTAGCGCGCCGCTGTCGACGGCCGCACGGCCCCGAAACCCTGGGCCCGATGGCCCAGGAGTTGACGAGAATGCCGGTGACCGGCACCCTTGCGGCGTGGCGTCCTACCGGCTCTCCTGCGCGTGTCCTCGGCGGCGATAACGCCGCCTGTCCTGCGCGCGCCGCTCGTCGCCTGCGCCCGGCCCACCCGGCACTGAGGCCTGTGCCCCGGCCCCCACCTGTGGCCGCCTTCGCCTGACCACCTGGCCCCGTCCGGCGATCACGCGTTCCGCCCCCACCCCACCTACGAAGCTCCGGTGTGACCCATGTCATCGCGTCGTTCCACCCATCCCGAGGCCATTCCGGGGACCGTCCCCGAGGCCCATCCGACCGACCTCGCCACCCTCGCCGCCCATATCGCCGAGGACGAGGCGGCCATGTTCCGCAAGCTGCCGGATCGCGACCTCGTCGCCGCGTTCACGGACGGGGTCGTGAACCTGCTGTTCCCCGACGGTCGTGATGCCCCGCGGACGCCCTCCGGGATCCACGCCGAGCTCGAGGCTCGATGCAACGCCCTGGTGCCGGTGCTCGCGCCGTTGCGCGACAAGCTGCCGGACACGCCAGAGCGCCTCGCCGCCGACTTCCGCGCCGGGCTGCCAGACATCCACGAGCAGCTGACCCTCGACGCCGAGGCGATCGAGGCCGGCGATCCGGCCGCCCACGGCACCGCCGAGGTCGTCCTCGCGTACCCGGGGTTCCTCGCCCTGGCCTACTACCGGATCGCCCACGCGCTCCACCTGCGAGGCATCCCGCTGGTGCCGCGGATGATCGCGGAGATCGCCCACAGTCGCACCGGGGCGGATATCCACCCGGCGGCCCGCATCGGACGCAGCTGCTGCATCGACCACGGCACCGGGCTGGTGATCGGCGAGACCGCGGTGATCGGCGACACCGTCAAGCTCTACCAGGGCGTGACCCTCGGAGCCCTGTCGGTCAGCAAGCAGGCGTCGGGCACCAAGCGCCATCCCACGATCGAGGACCGCGTGGTGATCTACGCCAACGCCACGGTGCTCGGCGGCGACACCATCGTCGGGGCCGACTCGATCATCGGCGGCAACGTGTGGCTCACCCACTCGGTGCCCCCCAACTCCCTCGTCTACCACCAGAGCCAGGTCCGGGTCCGGACGACGGCCGAGGTTGCCGATCCCATCGACTTCGTGATCTGAAAGGAACCACCATGCCCTTCAACTCCATCCTCGAGGCCATCGGCAACACACCGCACGTCCGGATCAACCGGCTCTATGACCCCCGCGTCTCGGTCTGGGCCAAGCTCGAGCGCCAGAACCCGGGCGGCAGCATCAAGGACCGCATCGGGCTGGCGATGATCGAGGACGCCGAGAGCCGCGGGCTGCTCAAGGCGGGCTCGGTGATCGTCGAGCCGACCTCGGGCAACACGGGCATCGGGCTTGCGCTGGTAGCCGCGGTCAAGGGCTACCGGCTGATCCTGGTGATGCCGGAGTCGATGTCGATCGAGCGCCGCAAGCTGATGCAGCTGTACGGGGCCGAGCTCGACCTGACGCCCCGCGAGCTGGGGATGAAGGGCGCGATTGCCCGGGCCAAGGAGATCGCCGAAGAGACACCGGGCGCCTGGATCCCGATGCAGTTCGACAACCCGGCCAACGTCGACGCCCACCGGCGGACGACGGCCGAGGAGATCGCGCGGGACTTCCCGGACGGGCTGGACTACATCGTCACCGGCGTCGGCACCGGCGGCCACATCACCGGCGTTGCCGAGGCGCTCAAGCCCCGCTGGCCGAACCTCAAGGTGTTCGCCGTGGAGCCGACGCTGTCGCCGGTCCTCTCGGGCGGCGCCGCGGGGCCCCATCCGATCCAGGGGATCGGGGCGGGGTTCATCCCGGGCGTGATGCGCACGGAGCTGCTCGACGGCATCGTGCTCGTGGAGGCCAAGGATGCGTTCGAATACGCTCGTCGGGCCGCGAGCGAGGAGGGCATCCTGATCGGCGTGTCGTCGGGGGCCTCGCTGGCCGCGGTGGCCCAGCTGCTGCCGCAGGTGGCCGACGGCTCCCGGATCCTCACCTTCACGTACGACACCGGCGAGCGCTACCTCTCCGTGGACGCCCTGTTCGGCTAGATTCGCCCCGCCGGTCGCGTTCGCGCGACGCAGGCAACCGGTACGTTCGGCGCGCCACCCCATACGACGGTCCCGTGGCGCGCCGACGCAACACGTCGGACGATTCCCCAAGTTCCAATCTCCGGCGCGCGGCCCATGACGGGGGTCCCAGGACCGCGCACCAGCAGCAATCGGAGGACCGACGCGTGGACACCACCGGCATTCCTGAGCCGGCCGGCTGGGAGGACCCGCTCACCGGACTGCAGGGCCCCGACTTCTGGCGACGGTCACTCGTCACCGAGGTCGCCCGCAGCGCCCGGTACCGCCGCTCCCTCGCCGTCGTGATCGTCGAGGTCAGCGGCATCGAGGCGCTGGGTGAGCACGTGGGGCTGGGATGTCGCCCGACATGCGATCCACGAGGCTGCGCAGTGCCTGCGGCGGACCTCACGGACCAGCGATCATTGCTCCCGCATCGGCCCGGCCCGCTTTGGCGTGGCGTTGACCGAGACGGACGAGATCGCGGCCATCAACTTCGTGGAGCGTGTCCGCGAGGCCGGTCCGCGTGCCATGCCCAAGGACTTCGACAGTCTCCGGTTCAGCTTTGGCTGGGCCAGCCCCAAGCAGGGCGAGTCCGCCGACGCCGTGGTTCGCCGCGCCGAGTCACGGCTGGCCCTGGAGCTCGCCGAGGCCTGATCCCGCTCCCGCTCCGCGGCCCGGCGTGCGGGCGCGACCGCCCAGCGTGCCCACGCGCGGTCACCCGTGAACCGAGCCGGTCAGCTCGAACCGCGGCGGTCAGCGCGCCGCCAAGCGCTCCGCGAGGCTGCGGCCGCTCGGAGCGCGACCGGTGCGGGCAGACGACTCGTCGAGCCGCCCGATGGCCCACTGCGCGTAGCGGACACCCAGGTACCGGAAGGGCTCGATCTCCCAGTTCCGCGAGCGGTGGTTGACGATCGGCAGCCTGATGACCGGGTCGTCCCCGCCGGTGATGAGCTCGGTCAGGGTGCGCCCGGCCAGGTTGGTCGTGGACACCCCGTGACCCACATAGCCACGGGCCGTGGCGATCCCGGTCGCCGGGTCGAACGCGACCGTGGGGTGCCAGTCCCGCGGCATCCCCAGCGGGCCGCCCCAGGCGTGGGTGAACTCCACGTCGCGGAGCACCGGGAACCACTCGCGAACGAAGCCGCGCAACTGCTCGTGGGTGGGGTCGTGCCGGTCGAACTCGGGCCGGATCGGTGACCCGAAGCGGTACGGCGCTCCGCGACCCCCAAACAGGATGCGGCCGTCCTCGGTGCGCGACAGGTAGTCGACGGAAAGGCGCGTCGAGGCCACCACCTCGCGGTTCGTCCAGCCGATCTCCGCCCACTGCGCCTCGCTGACAGGCTCGGTGAGCACGATGAGCGACCACAGCGGCACGAGCTGGCGATGGAGCTGGGGCAGCTCGGCAAGGTAGGCCTCGCCCGCGAGGACCACAACCCCGGCGCGGACGTCGCCCCGATCCGTGACCAGGGTCGCGTGGCCGGAGCCGTCCCGCGGCCGGAAGCCGGTGGCCGCCGTGCCCTCCGCGATTCGGGCGCCCATGCGCTCCACCACGCGGGCGAGGCCCCGGGTCAGCCGCCCCGGATGGACAACCGCCGCGTCGTCGGAGACGAGGGCCCGCAGCGCGCCCGCGATGCGGATCCGCTCGGCCAGCTCCGGGGCGTCCACCAGCCGGTACCGGTCGCCGAACCCGAACCGCTCGTACTCGCGGAGCGCGTCTTCGAGTGCAGGGATGCCCTGCGGTCCCCTTGCGACGATGATCTCGCCGCCCTTGTGGAACCCCGCATCGATCCCGGCCGCGTCGCACGCGCGGCCCACCTCGTCGACCGCGTCGTAGGTCGCCTGCTGCATCCGTCGCGCCGCGTCGTCCCCGTGGAGACGGGCGAGCCTGGTCATGCTGATGTTGAGGTCCGGCGCGCACCACGCCCCGTTGCGCCCGGAGGCGCCGAACCCGGCGATCTCCCGCTCCACGAGCACGACCCGGAGGGCGGGATCGCGCTGGAGCAGGTAGAACGCGGTCCACAGCCCGGTCAGGCCCGCCCCGAGGATGGCCACGTCCGCGTCGGTGGAGCCGTCGAGCGGCGGACGCGGCGTGAGGTCGTCGCCCGCGTTCTCAAGCCAGAAGGAAACGGACGTGTGGTGGTTCACGCCGCGATCGTACCCAGACGGCGGGGGCCCACGACCGGTGTTGCGGGCAGGGCAACGATTCCGGCCGGCGACGGGAACGGCCGCCACCGAGTACGGTTGTCGCGCTCTCCCCGCTCAAAGGTGCCACCCCATGACCGCAACCCCGACCAGCATCGGCGAGCTGTTCCGCTCGCTCGGCCTCACGATCACGATCCGCGCTGCCGAGGGCGAGGAGGAGGAGGCGTGGGCCTGCACCCTGACCCGCCCGGACGGCCGGACCTACGAGATCGAATCTGTGTCGTTCTTCGATGTCGACCCGGAAACGGGCGAGGAGTGGATCGTGGAGCCCAGCCCATCACGCGTCCTGACGGTGCTCGCCGGGGGCGATGTCGAGGACGAGGACGGCGACGAGGACGGCGAGGAGACCGACAAGGAGGCCGGCAAGGAGGCCGAAGCCGCCGCGCGCGACTTCCTGGGCGACGAGGCCTACGAGCTGCTCGGCGTGCTGGATGCCGAGGGTCTGGACTAGCCGGTCCCGTCGCCGGCTACTCGACCGGCTCCAGGTCCACGGTGCGGACGGTGCGCGCGCTCCCCGCCTCGGTGCGGACGACTGCCGCGGGGACGACCCCACCGGCCATGCGCTCGATCACGGCGGTCTCGCCGGCGTAGAGACCCGTCCCGAGGATCCGGACCTTGTCGCCGGGTGCCAGCCCCGAGCGCCCGTCGAGGGCCGCCCTGTTGATGGATACGCCCGTGGGAGGATTGATGTAGCCGGGTTCGGGCCGCGGGCCCGCCGACTTCTTGGGCGGGATGAAGACCCTGCGCTTGCGACCCGGCACTAGCGGGCCCAGCCGGCGCCGATGCGGCGCGTCATGCTCGTGGTCTGCGTCATGTTCACCTCTTGCCGCCGGAACGAACGTCTGTCCGGCCTCGCGCGAGTGTACGCGAGAAGCGCCAACCTCCACGGCTGCGCGGTACGGCAAGGGCGGCTTCAACGGCCCTCGTGTCCGGCCTCCGCACCTGGACGGAGCGCGCGGGCGAGGGTCTCGTCGGACGGCTCCACGAGCACGTTGCCGTCCGGCAGCACGACGACCGGGATCGCGAGGTAACCGGCGTCGGCGAGCATCGCCCGGACCGCGGGGTCCGCGTCCCGGTCGATCCAGGTCCACGCCAGGTCGGTGGCGTCCAGCCAGCGCTTGGTGCGGCGGCAGTCGCCGCACCAGTCCGCGCCATAGACGGTGACGACGGTGGACACGGGGAGGGCGGACGGGTCGGGCACGGGTCGATTGTCGAACACGGACGGGGACCTCGCAACGCGGGCGCTGGTCGCGACGGGGCGTGGCGAACCCACGGTCATCACGCGGGTCATCCGCAAACCGCCGGGGCCGCTAGACTCACGCTGGCGCCCCATTCGCCCACCTGCTCGTCGAAAGGTCACGCCCGTGTCGCTCCCGTCGCTCGCTCGCCTCCCTGCCCCGCCCGACCCGATCCTCGGCCTCGCCGAGGCGTTCCGCGGCGATCCGCGGACGGACAAGATCAACCTGAGCACAGGCGTGTTCGTCGACGCGACCGGGAAGACGCCGGTGCTGCCGACCGTGCTCGAGGCCGAGCGACGGCTCGCGGCGGCCGAGGGCAGCAAGCTGTACCGCCCCATCGATGGCGACGTCGCCTATCGCGAGCTCGTGCGTGCCCTCGCCCTGGGCGCAGACCACGAGGCCGTGACGTCGGGGCGGGCGCTCGCGACCCAGACGCCGGGCGGGACCGGTGGACTGCGGGTTGCCGCCGACCTGCTGCGCCAGACCGGCTCGGGCGAGACGCTCTGGATGAGCGAGCCCACCTGGCCGAATCACCCCCAGCTGTTTGCCGCTGCCGGCTTCCGGATCCGGTCGTATCCGTACACGGACGCGAGCGGTCGTCGGATCGACGAGGACGCGATGCTCGGGGCCCTCGGCCAGGCCAGCCCGGGCGACATCGTGCTGCTCCACGGGGCGTGCCACAACCCTACCGGCGTGGACCCGTCGCCCGACCTGTGGCGGCGCATCGGGGACCTGGTGCAGGAGCGGCGCCTGCTGCCACTCGTCGACCTCGCCTACCAGGGGTTCGGTGACGGTCTCGACCAGGATGCCGCGGGCCTGCGCGAGCTCGTTCGGCCCGGGGCCGAGCTGCTGGTGTCCACGTCGTTCTCGAAGACCTTCTCGCTCTACGCGGAGCGGGTCGGGGCCATGATCGTGATCGCCGCCAGCGCCGCGGACGCCGCCGCGGTCCAGAGCCACGTCAAGATCGCCATCCGGGTGAACTACTCCAACCCGCCGGCACACGGGGCGGACATCGTGCGCACCGTCCTCGCCGACGAGACGCTGCGCGCCGCGTGGGAGATCGAGCTGGCCGGCATGCGCAACCGGATCAACGACAACCGGCGCGCCCTGGTCGAGGCGCTCACCAGCCGCGCCATCCCTGGCGACTGGTCGGCGATCGCGACCCAGCGCGGCATGTTCGCCCTGCTCGGGCTGACGACCGCCCAGGTCGCCCGCCTCCGGGACGAGTTCGGCGTGTATGTGGTCGGCAAGGGCCGGATCAACGTCGCCGGCTTCACCACGGCCAACTTGGGCCCGTTCGCGGATGCCCTGGCGGAGGTGATCGCGACCTCCTGAGCGGGTGGGCCCGGTCGTTCGGTCCGGCTAGGACTACCTGCCGATATCCCGGGGGCGGGCACGGGGCGATCCTAGCGGGGTACCCCTCCCCGGAGGACCGACACTGGCCGACACGCGCCCACCCGAGCCTGCAACCCCCGCCCTGACCGGCGGCGATGCCGCACGCGTCGAGACGATGCGCGCGCTGCTCAGCATGCTCCCGGAACGCGTCGCGCAGTCCATCATGCCCGCGGGCACCACCCTTGACTCCATCGTGGACGCCCGGGTCACGCGACGGCTCTACCTGCGCCTCGTCGCCGCCATCACGATCGCCGCCGCGCTCGTGTTCGCCCCCTCGATGCTGGTCGCCGGCGTACCGCCGGACCGCCAGCTGCTGTTCCTCGGGGGCGTCGTGATGGCCACCCTGATCGTCTCGGCGTCACTGTTCGGCGCGCGCCGCGATTCGAAGCTGGCGCTCGTCACGGCAGCCATCGATGCCCTCGTCGTCGGCGGCCTCGGCCTGTTGATCGGCGGCTACTACCACTACATCGGCCTCCTGTTCGCGCTCGTCGTCGTTGGCCATTCGAGCATTCACGGGTTGCGGGCGGGGCTGGTGATGGTGCTTTGCGGCACCGTCCTCGTCCCGTTGGCGCTTGCGAGCACAGACGGTGTCAATCCGGCGGACCCGCTGTTCGTCTTCATCTTCCTGGTCGGCATGACCGCGGTCACCCTGAGCCTCGACCGGCTTCGCGCCCGAGACATGACCGCGATCCATGCCAGCGAGACGCGGTACCGCGAGCTCGTCGAGCGCGTCCCGGCCGTCGTGTACACGGCCGACCTGGGGGTCGAGGGCGCGTGGCGGTACGTGAGCCCCCGCGTGGAGGCGTGGCTCGGGTTTGCTGCATCAGACTGGACGCAGGTCCCGGGGTTCTGGCTCAGCCGGGTCCACCCCGATGACCGAGAGCTCGTCGTCGCCGACGAGGTGGAGACGTCTGCGGGTCCACCCGGGCGGACAAGCCTGATCGAGTACCGGATGATCGACCGCGGTGGCCAGACTCGGTGGGTACGCGACGAGGCCACGGTGATCGCGCCGGAGGACGGGTCGCCCGCCCACTGGAGCGGCTTCCTGGTCGACATCACCGAGCGCAAGGTCCTCGAGGACCAGCTCGAGCACCAGGCATTCCATGACCCGCTGACTGGCCTCGCCAACCGCGCCCTGTTCGCGAACCGGGTCGAGCATGCCCTGGCACGCTCGAAGCGAAATCGCGAGTCCCTCGCCGTGCTGTTCCTCGACCTCGACGAGTTCAAGACCGTCAATGACGGCATCGGGCATGACGCTGGTGACGAGCTGCTGGTCGCGATCGGGCAGGCGCTGCAGGACTGCCTGCGCCCCATGGACACGGTGGCCCGGCTCGGCGGCGACGAGTTCGCGATCCTGCTCGAGGATCTGCCCAGCGCGGACGCGGCAGCCATGGTCGCGGACCGGATCCTCGAGGCCCTGTCGAGCCCATTCGTGGTCCACGGGCGGGGCGTGGAGATCGGCTCGAGCATCGGGATCGCGGTCCCCACCGGGCGCAACGAGGACACCCGCGAGATGCTGCGCAACGCGGACAGCGCGATGTACGCGGCCAAGCAACACGGCAAGGGCCGGCACGAGACCTATGTGCCGGCGATGCACGCGGCCGCGGTGCGACACCTGGAGCTGACCGGCGAGATCCGGCGGGGACTCGAGCGGGGCCAGTTCCTCGTCCACTACCAACCCACGGTGCGCCTGGGTGACGGGTCGATCTCGGGCTTCGAGGCGCTCGTTCGCTGGCACCACCCTCGCCTCGGCCTCGTCCCGCCCGGGGTGTTCATCCGGACCGCGGAGGAGACGGGCCAGATCATCGCCATCGGACGCTTCGTCATCGACCAGGCGTGCCGCCAGGCTCGTGCCTGGCAGGATCTGTACCCGGCGATGGCGCTGGCCATGAGCGTGAACGTCTCGGCGCGCCAGTTCCGCGACGAGTCGCTGGTCCCATCGGTCGCCCAGGCCCTGGCGGTGACGTCGCTTGACCCCTCGGCGCTCATCCTCGAGATCACCGAGAGCGTGGTGATGGAGGACTCCGAGGCCTCGCTCAACCGCCTGCTCGAGCTGCGGGCGCTCGGCGTGCGGCTCGCGATCGACGACTTCGGGACGGGCTACTCGTCGCTGAGCTACCTTCGTCGACTGCCCGTGGACGTGCTCAAGATCGACAAGGCGTTCGTGGACGGGATCACGGGTGGCGGCCAGGGCCTGGAGCTGGCCCGGGTCATCGTGCGCATGGCCAAAACGCTCAACCTCGAGACCATCGCGGAGGGCGTCGAGGAGCCCAGCCAGGCGGCGGCGCTCCGTCGAATGGGCTGCGAGCAGGCGCAGGGCTTCCATTTCGCCCGCCCGATGGTCGCGGAGGAGGCGTCCAAGCTGCTGCTGGGCGGCCAGCGCCTCGAGGCCCGGGCCGGCTGACGGAGCGGGCGCACAACGGACCGGCACCAAGCGCCGCAACCGGGCATCCTGAGGTGGGGCGGCCCGCCCGTGAATGTCGTCCCTCCGAGGTCCCCGTCATGCGCGAGAGCAGCTTCTGGTCCACCCCTGTCCTGGCATCGGTCCTGCCCGTGGTTGCGGCATCGCGCCACGTCGCCACCAACAGCGACGAGATCGAACGGGTCGCGGACTGGCTGGCCTACGAGCCCTTCGGCTGGCCACAGGCCGTGCTGCCGTTCGAGATCGGCGACGATCCCGACATCCTGACCGACTTCCAGCTGTTCGTGAACACGCTCAACTTCGCGTTCAGCGACTTCGAGACGGGCGTCAAGTACGAGGCCGAGCGCGATGGCGCGCGGTGGTCCGACAGCGAGGGGATGCTCGCCAACATCCTCAACGCCCGCGACGCCGGCATCCCGCTGCTGACCGGCCGCTGGATGGCCGAGGCGACGCTCGCCGATGTCGAGGGGGTGTTCACCGGCTGCTCGATTCCGATGCCGATGCTCCCCGAGCGGACGGAGATCCTCAACGCCGTGGGCGCGGTGCTCGTGGACCGCTACGACGGCCGCTGGGCAAACTGGGTCCGCTCCTGTGCGCCGCGGATGTACGCGGGTGGCGACGGGCTCCTTGAACGGTTGCCCGAGGAGTTCCCCCGGTTCCGCGACATCAGCACCTATGACGGGCACGAGGTCCGGCTGTTCAAGCTCGGGCAGCTGGCCCTGTGGGGGATGCACACCGCGCACCAGGCGACGGGCCGCTTTGCCCTCGAGGATCTCGATGCCATGAGCGCCTTCGCGGACTACATCGTCCCGGTGGCCCTGCGGCTGATGCGGATCTTCGAGTACTCGCCCGAGCTGGAGCGCCGGATCAACGAGGGCGTGGAGCTGCCGCGAGACTCCGAGCAGGAGATCGAGGTGCGGGCCCACACCCTGTACGCCACCGCCGCGCTCACGGAGGCGGTCAACCGCCGCCGCCCGGCGGACCAGCAGCTGGTGATCCCGCAGCTGGACTACCGCCTGTGGAAGACGTACCACGCCACGTTCTGGCCGCACCACCTGACCCGCACGATCATGTACTAGCCGGAGACGCAGCCCGATGAAGCTGTACCTCGCCGGTCCCCTGTTCACGACGCCCGAGCGCCAGTGGAACGAGGCGCTCGCGGCACGACTCGAGGCCGCCGGCCACGAGGTCTTCGTGCCGCACCTCCACCCGCCTCGCGAACGGGCGGCCCGGACGATCTTCCTCAAGGACAAGGCGGGGATCGATTGGGCGGACGGCGTCGTGGCCATCATGGACGGCCCCGACCCGGACTCCGGGACGGCCTGGGAGTGTGGCTACGCGTTCGGCCTGGGCAAGCCGGTCGTCCTGTTCCGGAGCGATTTCCGGGCATCGGGCGACTCGACGGACATGCCCTACAACGCCATGCTCGTCGGGGCCGCCAATGCCCACATCGAGCTGCCGCTCGCCACCGAGGACCAGGCCGCGGCCGCCATCGTCGAGGCGCTCGCCGGTCTCTGAGGCGCGCCGACCCCGCCGCGAGAGGCGGGCGACCCCGCCGCGAGAGGCGGGCGACCCCGCCGCGGAACGCCCGCGGTCTCGTACCATCGCGCCATGAAGACTGGACTCGTGCTCCCGATGTCGGACGCGGACGCCCCCGGAGCGGGCTCCTGGCCGCGGATCCGCAAGCTCGCGTTGCTCGCGGAAGCGGGCGGGATCGACAGCCTGTGGGTCTACGACCACTTCATCTTCCGCGGTCTCGACGAGGAGGACGGCGGCATCCACGAGGCGTGGACCCTGCTCTCGGCGCTGGCGGCGGTGACGGACCGGGCGGCCCTTGGCACGATCGTGCTGGGCACCGGCTTCCGGCCGCCCGCGCTCACCGCGAAGATGGCGGCGACGCTCGATGAGGTGTCCGACGGCCGGCTCATCCTGGGGCTCGGCACGGGCTGGCACGAGCCCGAGTACCGCGCGTTCGGCTACCCCTTCGACCACCGGGCCGGCCGGTTCGAGGAGACGCTCCAGATCATCGTCCCGCTGCTCCGGGGCGAGCACGTGACGTTGGACGGCCAGTGGCACCAGGTGGAGGACGCCTTCCTGATCCCGCCGCCTCCCCGTCCCACGCGCCTTCCGGGCACGGTCCCCATCCTGATCGCGGCCAAGGGCGAGCGCGTCCTGCGGCTGACCGCCCGCTGGGCCGATGCCTGGAACACGGCCTGGTTCGGTCTTCCCGACGAGCGGTTCGCCGGGCGGCGCGCGGACCTGCGGGCCGCCTGCGAGGCCGAGGGTCGAGACCCGGGCACGCTCGAGGTCACCGTCGGGGTGTCCGTCGGCGAGGACGGGGCGTCGAGCCTGCCGCTGGATGCGGACGCGGTGGCGCGAGCCCTCGACGCGTGGCGCGACGAGGGCGTCGGACACGTCCAGGTCTCGCTGGGAAGCGTCGATGAACGGACCGTGGAGGTGATCCTCGAGGCGCGCGCCCGGCACCTCGGCGAGACGGTTCCGTGACGGGCGCGCCCGGGGAGCCGCCGAACGAGCCCCGAGCCGTGCCGCCGGAGGAGCCGCTGCCCGAGCACGTCGCCATCAACCGGGCGTGGTGGGATGACGAGGCGGCGCGGTACGTCGAGCCTGGCGAGCGCGCGTGGCGGACGCAGCCCGGCGACGAGGACTGGGGCATGTTCGACGTGCCCGAGTCGGAGCTGCGGATGCTCCCCGACGATCTCGCGGGCCTCGACGCGATCGAGCTCGGCTGCGGCACGGCGTACGTGTCGGCGTGGATGGCGCGGCGTGGGGCCAGGCCGGTGGGGATCGACAACTCCGCGAAGCAGCTCGAGACGGCCGCCCGCCTCCAGCGGGAGCACGGGATCGAGTTCCCGCTCATCCATGGGAACGCGGAACGGGTCCCCTACCCCGACGCCTCGTTCGACTTCGCGATCAGCGAGTACGGCGCGGTCCTGTGGGCCGACCCGGAGGCGTGGGTGCCCGAGGCCGCCCGCCTGCTGCGCCCGGGTGGCCGGCTCCACGTCCTGACCAACCACGTGCTCTCCATCCTCGCGACCGCCGAGGATGCGGGCGACGACGACCCCATCGAGGAGCGTCTGGCGCGCAGCGCCTTCGGGCCGGCCCGCGTGGCGTGGCCGGACGGCAGCAGCGTGGAGTTCCATCCGTCGCACGGGGAATGGATCCGCCTGTTCCGGTCGGCCGGCTTCGAGATCGAGGCCCTGCTGGAGCCACAGGCGCCCGAGGGGGCCACGACCCGGTACGCCTGGGCGCCGTATGCGTGGGCTCGCCGGTGGCCGATCGAGGAGGTCTGGAAGGTCCGCAAGCGCGGCTGAGCCGGGCGGTCGCCCGCCCGGCTCGAGGGTCCGCGGCTGGTGGCCCGGGGGAGTCGGCACCCAGGCTGGGTGGTCCGGCAGGTCAGCTTGCGACGTGGATCACCCGCTCGCAGTCGGCCGCCACGGTGTCGGTCGGACCGACGATCACGACATCCCAGCCGCGGCCACACGAGACCACGTCCGCCGCGTTGTCGTAGCCGACGGTGATGACGTCATTGCCCGGGCCACCAAAGATGCGGTCACGGCCCCCACCACCGGTGATCGTGTCGCGGCCCTGGCCGCCGCGGATCCGGTCCGCGCCGCCGCCACCGCGGATGACGTCCGGACCCGGGCCGCCGTAGAGCCGGTCGTCGCCCGCGTTGCCACGGAGCCGGTCCCGGCCGGCGTCGCCCCACAGCTCGTCATCGCCGGCGAGCCCGGTCAGCACGTCGTTCCCGGCCAGGCCGTGGATGACATCGGCCTCGGCGGTGCCTTCAAGCCGGTCGTTGTCCGGCGTGCCGTCGATGGTCGCGGCGAGCGTGGTCGCCGGGAGGGCGAGGGCCGCCAGCAGCGCCACCGCTGCGACTCCCCGCCGTGCAATGTGGATCGACATGGATCTGAGCCTCCGATTGATGGGCCCGGCCCCTCCGGGCAACACGCCAACCGTCGCGGCCGGGCCTGTGTGATGCCTGTGAACCAGCCACGAACGGGCGCACAAGCGGGCGCACGCGCCGGCAGGCCAAAACGGCTTGCATCGGGCGTCATGCGTGCCCCACCATGGGCCGAACGCGGTCGGGCCGAGACGAGGGAGACACAACCGCATGACCATCGACACGCCAGCCACCGGCTCAGCGGTTCCCGGCGAGGCTCGGGATCAGCGGCCGGTCGTCCTCGACGTCCGGGACCTGCGCAAGCGCTACGGCGCGATCGAGGCCGTCAAGGGCGTCTCGTTCCGGATCCACGAGGGCGAGACCTACGGGCTGCTCGGTCCCAACGGGGCGGGCAAGACGACGACGATCTCGATGGTCTGCGGGCTGCTCGCGAGCGACGCGGGCGAGGTGACGCTTGACGGCACGCCGATCGATGTCGGGGCGGTGGCGGCCAAGGCCGGCATCGGCTACGTGCCCCAGGAGCTGGCCATCTACCCCGATCTCTCCGCCCGCGAGAACCTCGTGTTCTTCGGCCGGCTGTACGGCCTGGGCGGGGCCGGGCTCAAGGCCCGGGTGGAGGAGGTCCTCGACCTGGTCGGGCTTGCCGAGCGTGGCAACGACCGCACGGACCGCTACAGCGGCGGCATGCAGCGCCGGCTCAACATCGGCATCGGGCTGCTCCACCGGCCACGCCTGCTCCTCCTCGACGAGCCCACCGTGGGCGTGGATCCCCAGAGCCGGAACGCGATCCTGGAGTCGATCGCGGCGCTCGGCCGGGAGGGCATGGCCATCCTGTACACGACCCACTACATGGAAGAGGCGGAACGCCTGTGTGACCGGATCGGGATCATCGACGGTGGGGAGATCCGCGCGGAGGGGACCCAGAAGCAGCTGGTCACCCTCATCGGACAGCAGGAGCAGGTGCGGCTGACGCTCAACGGCGACGTCCTCGGGGCATCGCGGGCGGCGACCGCGGTCCCCGGCGTGACATCGGCAGGCGTGCTGGGCGACGTGCTCGAGGTCCTCACCGGCGACACCGGCCGCGTGCTGCCTCGGCTGCTCGTCGCCGTCGAGGGCGCCGGCGCCCATGTCCGGGGCGTGGAGCTCGTGGCGCCGGACCTCGAAGCCGTCTTCCTGCACCTCACCGGGCGCGCGCTGCGCGACGTCGAGTAGCGGGCGGGATCCGGCGTGCGCGTCATCCTGCTCGTCGCGGCGAAGGACCTGCGCCAGCGGATCCGCGATCGCACGGCGCTGCTCGTGTCCATCGTTGCCCCGCTCGGGCTGGCGGTCATCTTCAGCCAGCTGCTGGCCGGGACGTCCCACTTCGGGGCCGTCTACGTCGTCGCCGACATGGATGGCGGCGAGCTCGCCAGGATCCTGCGCCAGGACGTGCTCGGATCGCTCGAGAGCGACCCGGCGTTCACCATCACCGACGTCCCGACCGAGGCGGCTGCGCGTACCGCCGTCGAGGATGAGGTCGCCGACGCGGCATTCATCGTCCCTCCCGGGTTCACGATGGCCATCTCGGCCGGACAGGCGGTGACCCTCGAGGTGGTCGGTGCACGCGATGCGGGTCTCGGGACCGAGGTGGCTCGGGCCTTGGCCCAGCGGTTTGGAGACGGGGTCGTGACCGTGCAGCTTTCGGTCGCCACCGCGAGGACGCTGGCCGGCGCGGCCGCGTCTCCGGGCGCCACGTCCGACCCGGCGCTCGATGGGCGGATCGTCGCGGCCGCCTCGACCGCGGCCCCGCCGGTCCGGATCGTGGACGACACCACGGACCTGCGCCAGCTTGCCCTCCCGACCTACTTCTCGGCGTCGATGGCCGATCATGTTCCTGTTCTTCTCGGCCCAGACGGGTCTGGTGAGCCTGTTCGAGGAACGGCGGCACGGAACCCTCGGGCGGATCCTGGCGGGGCCTGTCCGGCCGTGGACCGTGCTGGCGGGCAAGACGCTCGGCTCGTTCCTCCAGGCCACCGCCGCCATGACCGTGCTGGTGATCGCCACCACACTGCTGATCGGGGCGGCGTGGGGACCACCGGTCGGCGTCGTGCTCATGGTCGGCGGTGCGATCACGGCGGCCATCGGGATATCGGCCCTGGTGATCTCGTTCACGCGCACCGCGGAGGCGGCCGGGGCCGCGAGCTCCGCCGTGGCCATCACGCTGGCCGTCCTCGGTGGCTCGTTCTCGCCGGCCGCGGCGCAGGCGCCGGACATCATGGCGACCGTGTCGCTGCTCACGCCGCACGGCTGGTTCCTGCGCGGCCTCGGTGAGATGCAGGGCGGCGGATCCGTCGTGGACGCACTGCCCGCCGTCGGGGTGCTGTTCGCGATGGGGCTGGTGACCGGGGTCATCGGCCTGCGACGGGCACGATCCGTGGTGCGGGCACGATGACCGGCCTGACCAAGGTCGTCGCGATCGGATGGGCGAACCTGCTCCGCCAGGTCCGCGACCGGAGCGACCTGTTCTTCGTGTTCGTGCTGCCGACGATCATCATCATCGCGCTCGGACTCCAGTTCGGCGGCACCTCCCGGGCGCGACTGGGGATCGTTGCCCCCGCCGGCGACACCGCGGCCGAGGAGCTGGTCACCACGCTCACGGCCGATGGGACCCGGTTCGACATCCGGCTGCTCACGGATGCCGCGACCCTCCGAGCAGAGGTCGAGCGCGGCCGGCTCGAGGCCGGCCTGCTGATCCCGGACGGGTTCAGCGCGGGGCTCGACGGGACGGGCACCGTCGAGGTCCGCTACCTGGGCACGACCGATTCGCTGACCGCCGGGCTCCGGGCCCCCATCGAGGCGGCCGTCGCGCAGCTTGGCGCGATCACCACGGCTACCCGGGTATCGGTGGCCGAGGGCCTCGGCACCCCGGACCAGGCCCGCGTCGCGGCCGTCGAGGCGTACGCGACTGTGCCCGGCGTCGAGGTGTCGGTGACGCAGGTCGGTGAGCCCGGGTTGTTCGCCGGGTTCTCGCAGTTCACCTTTGGCGCGTCGACCCAGCTGGTGCTGTTCACGTTCCTGACGTCGATGACCGCCGCCGGCCGGCTCGTGTACTCCAAGCAGCTCGGGATCTCGCGACGGATGACCGCCACCCCCACGTCGGCGTGGACCATCGTCGCCGGCGAGGCGCTGGGGCGGTACCTCGTCGCCGTCCTCCAGGCGGGCTACATCGTGGCCGTCACCGCCGTTGCGTTCAATGTCGCCTGGGGCGATCCATTCGCCGTCGCGGCGCTGATGGGCCTGTTCTGTCTCGTCGCTGCGGCCACTGCCCTGCTGTTCGGGGCCGTGTCGCAGAACGCCGACCAGGCCTCGTCACTGGGGGTCTTCGCGGGCCTTGCGCTGGGGGCGCTGGGCGGCTGCATGATCCCGTTCCAGATCATGCCCGCCGCGATGCAGTCGCTCGCCCGGCTGCTCCCCCACTCCTGGGCCCTGCTCGGGCTCCAGGAGCTGGTGACCACCGGCGAGGGCGTTGGCGCCGTGCTGCCGAACATCGCGGTGCTCGCCGGGTTTGCCGTGGTGCTGATGGGCCTTGCCGGCTGGCGGTTCCGCAAGGCGATCACCGGGTAGCGCCGGACCGGGAGGGTGGCTTGCGCCCCGCCGGCACCGCCGCGGCGCACCCCGGGGGGGCGCCTGCCTCCCGGCACCGCCGCGGCGCATCCCTCGCCGGCCCAGGCGCACCCCTCGCCGGGCCGAGGCGCCCGTCTCCGCCGCACCCCTCCGCCCGCCCCGCGCAGGCCCGAAAGATCACCACCCGTGATCAACAACGGGAATTCCGCCGGCCCCTGGCGAGATCTCGGTAAGACGATCAGCAGTGGTGATCTTCTCGCGTGAATCGCCCCTCGATTCGCGTGAACCGGGGAGTCGGAGGCCTGCAAGCCCGTCGCTGATCAGCAGTCGTGATCGTCTCGCGTGAATCACGGCCCCCGGCCGGGGCGTGACGGATCGAGGCCCGTGGTCGTGCCGCGGCCGCTCACGGCCCCCGGCCGGGGCGTGACGGATCGAGGCCCGTGGCCGTGCCACGGCGGGGCGCGGCTCGAATCCGGGCCGCTTGCACCCCGGCGCCCTGTCGCATATGCTTCACGCCGCATTGATCTTCTACCCAAGACAAAGGGCTATGGACCGTCAGGCAACCCTCTCGCACATCCTCGAGGAGCTGGGCACGCACAGCCCGGCGCAGGCGATGCACAACATGCGGCACTGGCCGGGCGGCCGCATGTCGCTCGTCCATCTCAACGTGCTGTTCATCCTCGAGGCCGACGGCCCGCTGCCGATGCGTGGCCTCGCCGAAGCGATGGACGTGAGCCAGGCGAGCGCGACCGGCATCGTGGACCGGATGGAGCAGCGCGGTCTGGTCGAGCGCCAGCGCGATGACGAGGACCGCCGTGTGGTCCGGGTCGCCATCACGGACGAGGGCCTGCAGCTGGTCGCGAGCATGGCCAACGAGCGTCGCGAACACCTCGTGCAGATGCTCGGCGAGTTCACCGACGATGAGCTTGCCGCCTTCCTGACCGGTGCCCTCGCCATGCGACGGGCCCGGGAGCGCCTCTACGCGGCAGCCCACGACCCGGCCCACGACCCGGCGACCCGCAACCCAGGGGCCCACGACCCGGCGGCCCACGACTCGGCCCACCACCAAGACCCCAGGCCAGACCCGCAGGAGACGTCGCGATGATCCCCATCCTCCGCCGGTATCTCGCGCCGTACCGGTGGCCGATCGTGCTGGTGGTCGTGCTGCTGCTGATCCAGGCGATCGCCAACCTGTACCTGCCGGAGCTCAACGCGGACATCATCAACAACGGCGTCGCCAAGGGCGACACGGACTACATCCTGCGCACCGGCGGCTTCATGCTCGTGGTCACCTTCGCGCTGATGATCGCCTCGATCATCGCCGTGTTCTTCAGCGCCAGGGTCGCGATGGGCTTCGGGCGCGACGTGCGCTCGGCGATCTTCCGCACGGTGGAGACCTTCAGCCAGGTGGAGGTCAACCATTTCGGTGCGGCGAGCCTGATCACCCGCAACACGAACGATGTCCAGCAGATCCAGCAGGTTGTCCTGCTGGCGCTGAACATGATGATCAGCGCCCCGATCCTCACCGTGGGCGGCGTGATCATGGCCCTCCGCCAGGACGTGCCCCTGACCGGGATCCTGCTCGTGATCATCCCGATCATGACCGTGCTCATCCTGGTCGTGATGAGCCGCGCGATCCCGTTGTTCCAGGCGATGCAGCGCAAGCTCGACCGCATCAACCTGGTGATGCGCGAGAAGCTGACCGGCATCCGGGTGATCCGGGCGTTCGTGCGCACGGAGTTCGAGGAGGAGCGCTTCGACGTCGCGTCGCTCGACCTCATGGACACGGGCCTGCGCGTGAACCGCCTGTTCGCGATCACGATGCCGGCCCTGATGCTGATCATGAACCTGTCGACCGTCGCGGTCCTTTGGCTCGGCTCCTACCGGGTCGACTCGGGCGAGATGCCGATCGGCAATCTGACCGCGTTCCTGCAGTACATCATCCAGATCCTGTTCGCGATCATGATGGCGGTGATCATGTTCGTGATGGTCCCCCGTGCGGCCGTCTCCGCGGGGCGCATCCGCGAGGTCCTCCAGACGGAGCCCTCGATCTTTGACCCGCCCACGCCCATCTCTCCCGAGCGTCGCGGCCGGGTGGAGTTCCACGACGTGGAGTTCCGTTATCCGGGCGCCGAGGAGCCCGTGCTCACGCACATCTCCTTCGTGGCCAACCCCGGTGAGACGACGGCGATCGTCGGCTCCACCGGCTCCGGCAAGTCCACCCTGGTCAACCTGTTGCCACGGCTCTACGACGCCACCGGCGGCGAGGTGCTGGTCGATGGCGTCAGCGTCCGCGACATGGATCGCCAGGACCTGTGGCGCCGGATCGGCATGGTGCCCCAGAAGGCATTCCTGTTCGGTGGCACGGTCGGCAGCAACGTGCGCTACGGCGATGAGCAGGCAACCGACGACGAGGTGTGGCGAGCCCTCCAGATCGCGCAGGGTCGCGACTTCGTCTCGGAGATGGCCGAGCAGCTGGAGGCGCCGATCACCCAGGGCGGAACCAACGTCTCGGGCGGCCAGCGCCAGCGCCTCGCGATCGCCAGGGCGCTCGCGAGAAAGCCGGACATCTACGTCTTTGACGACAGCTTCAGCGCCCTCGACTTCCGGACCGATGCCCGCCTGCGGGCGGCAATCGGCCGGGAGCTGGGCGGAGCGACGGTGATCATCGTCGCCCAGCGCGTCGGGACCATCCTCCACGCCGACCGGATCGTCGTCCTGGAGAACGGCGGGGTCGCCGGGATCGGCACCCACGATGAGCTGATGACCACCTGCGAGACGTACCGCGAGATCGTCCTGTCCCAGGTCACCGAGGAGGAGGTCGCATGAGCGGGCCGATGGGCCGCCCCATGGGTCCCGGCTCCGGCCGGCCCCGGCCCGGCAGCGGTCCCGGAAGCGGGCCTCCCCACATGGCGATGATGATGCCCACCGCAAAGGCATCGAACTTCCGGGCATCGTTCATCCGGCTGATGCGCGAGCTCGGCCCGGAGCGGCTGCTGGTGGGAACGGTGTTCCTCCTGGGCGTCGTCAGCGTGTTCCTCGTGATCATCGGGCCCAAGATCCTGGGCGAAGCGACGAACGTCATCTTCGAGGGCGTCGTCGGCGTCCAGCTGGGCAAGATCCCGGGCGTCGAGAACCTCTCGATCGACCAGATCGTCGCCGGGCTCCGCGCCCAGGGCCAGACCAACATGGCGGACATGCTGGCCTCGATGCCCAACGTGGTGCCCGGCCAGGGCATCGATTTCGGTCGCCTGACGCCCATCCTTGGGATCGTAGCCGGGATCTACGTGGCCAGCTCGCTGTTCAGCTGGGCCCAGAGCTACATCATGGCCGGCGTCACCCAGCGGACCGTCTACCGGCTCCGTGGCCGCATCGACCACAAGCTCGGCCGGCTGCCGCTGGCGTACTTCGACCGCGAGAGCCGCGGCGACATCCTGTCGCGCGTGACCAACGACATCGACAACATCAGCCAGACGCTCCAGCAGAGCCTGACGCAGCTGATCACCTCGCTGCTCACCGTGGTCGGCGTGCTGATCATGATGCTCACCATCAGCCCGATCCTGGCGGCCATCTCCCTGCTCGCGGTGCCGGCCTCGATGGCCGTCGCGATGGTGATCGCGAAGCGGTCCCAGAAGGAGTTCGCCGCCCAGTGGGAGCGGACGGGCAACCTGAACGGCCACATCGAGGAAATGCACACCGGGCACGCCATCGTGAAGCTGTTCGGCCACCAGGACGAGGCGATCACCGAGTTCGATCGCCGCAACCAGGAGCTCTACCAGGCCAGCTACCGGGCACAGTTCCTGTCCGGGATGATCCAGCCGGCCATGACCTTCATCTCCAACCTCAACTACGTGGCGATCGCGGTCATCGGCGGTGTGCGCGTGGCCACCGGCACGTTGAGCCTGGGCGACGTCCAGGCGTTCATCCAGTACAGCCGCCAGTTCACGATGCCGATCATCCAGACCGCATCGATCGCGAACGTCCTCCAGAGCGCGGTCGCCTCCGCGGAGCGCGTGTTCGAGCTCCTCGATGAGCCCGAGGAGATCCCCGACCCGCGCCCCGCCACGGTCATCGTCGAGCCGGCTGCCGGTCGCGTGACCTTCGAATCGATCTCGTTCCGCTACGAGCCGGACAAGCCGCTGATCGACGATCTCTCGCTCGCGGTGGAGCCCGGCCAGACCGTGGCGATCGTCGGCCCGACGGGCGCCGGCAAGACCACGCTCGTCAACCTGCTCATGCGCTTCTACGACGTGCAGGGCGGCCGGATCACGGTCGACGGCATCGAGACACGCGAGGCAACCAGGGACAACCTGCGCCGGACGTTCGGGATGGTGCTCCAGGATGCGTGGCTGTTCAACGGCACCATCCGGGAGAACATGGTGTATGGAGCCGAGGGCGAGGTCCCGGAGGAAGCGTTCCTCGCAGCCGCAGAGGCCGCCCACGTGGACCACTTCGTGCGGACGCTCCCCGATGCCTACGAGACCGTGCTGGACGACGAGGCCTCGAACGTGTCCGCGGGCGAGAAGCAGCTCCTGACCATCGCCCGGGCGTTCCTGGCCAACCCGCCGATCCTCATCCTCGATGAGGCGACGAGCTCCGTGGACACCCGCACCGAGGTGCTGATCCAGCGCGCGATGTCCAGGCTCATGAAGGGCCGGACCTCGTTCGTGATCGCGCACCGCCTGTCGACGATCCGCGACGCCGACATCATCCTCGTGATGAACGAGGGCAGCATCGTGGAGCAGGGCACGCACCAGGACCTGCTCGCGGCCAACGGCTTCTACCACGAGCTGTACGCGAGCCAGTTCGAGGAAGCGCTCGACCCGGTGGCATAAGGCCTCGGCCCGGGCTCGCCGCGGGACTCGCCGCCCGACGCGGGACTCGGCCCTGGGCCCGGGCTCGCCGCGGGACTCGCCGCCCGACGCGGGACTCGGCCCTGGGCCTGGCTGCGGCGGGCCTAGACTCGCCGCCCAACGCGGGACTCGGCGCCCAGCGGCCGCTGTCGGCCATCGGCCGCTGTCGGCCAGATTCAGGTGAGGTGCGCACGATCCGTCTCTTCGCGGCCGTTCATGGCCAGATTCAGGTGAGGTGCGCACTATCGCGTGCCGATCGCCCTCAGGGCGGCCAGATTCTTGCGAGGTGCGCCTTCGGCCAGCTACAGGCGGCCCAACACGCACTCCATCGGAATCTGGCCGCTTCGGAACCGCGGCGGCACAGGGCATGAGCACGACCGCGGACCAGGTGGGCGCAATCCGTTCCCAGCGTCCGGCCAGATGCCCGCGGGATGCGCACCTGGTCTGAATCTGGCCTGCTGCGCCCACCCGGCGAGTGGATCCGCGGGGAACCGGGGTCGAGGCGGGAACCGGGGTCGAGGCGGGAACCGGGGTCGAGGCGGGAACCGGCTGTCGCCTGACCCGGAGGCCTGTCTGCCGGTCGGGACCCACGACCTGCCGCCTCAGGACCAGCAGCCCTTCCTGCTGATCCACGGCCGAACCACGATTGACTTGGAGCCTCGACCCGAGCATCGGCGACGGGCGCGGTGGGGCGACACCGCGCGGTGCCGCGGCAGACAGGGGTGTGGACGCGTGCCGAACCTGGTGATCGAGGCAACCGGCCTCACCAAGTCCTATGGATCGCGACGCGGCATCGAGGATGTCACGTTCGCGGTCGAGGAAGGCCGGGCGTTCGGCTTCCTCGGCCCCAACGGGGCGGGCAAGACAACCACGATCCGCGTCCTGCTCGGGTTCCTGCGGCCAACCGGGGGCACGGCCCGCCTGTTCGGGGCCGACGCGTTCGCGATGGCCCCGAGCCTCCACGCGAACGTGGCCTACCTCGGCTCGGACCCGGGGTTCCTCGGCGAGCTGACCGGCGCCGAGCAGCTGGACTACCTCGCGAAGCTCCGGGGCCTGCCGCGACGAGCCTGGGCCCGTCTCGCGGAGCGGCTGGAGCTGGATCCCACGGTCCGGATCCGCCGCCTCAGCCGCGGCAACCGCCAGAAGATCGGCGTCGTCGCGGCGTTCATGGGCACGGAGCCGCTGCTCGTCCTCGACGAGCCGACCAACGGCCTGGACCCGCTCATGCAGCGCGAGTTCCTCGCCCTCCTCGCCGATGCCCGCGAGGATGGCCGCACCGTGTTCCTCTCGAGCCACAACCTGGTCGAGGTCGAGCGGGCGTGCGACGAGGTCGCCATCATCCGTGACGGCCACATCGTCGAGATCACGAACGTCTCGGACCTCCTCGCTTCGCACTGGCGCTCGATCAACCTCGTGCTCGCGAGGCCGGCACGCGCCGCCGACTTCGAGCTGCCCAACGTCGAGATCGCCGCGCTCACGGGCCGCGAGGTCCACCTGATGGTCCGGGGCGACATCAACCCGCTGCTGGCGCGCATCGCCGCCCACGAGGTTGCCGACATCGCGATCACGACCCCGGACGTCGAGGACCTGTTCCTCCGCCAGTACCGCGAGCCCGGCAGTCCCACGGTCCGCGAGGAGGTGCGGGCATGACCGCACTCCGGATGGAGCTGCGTCGCAACCGCTCGCTCGTGGTCGCGCTCGCGGTCGGCATGGGGGCATACGGCGCGATCATGGGCGCCATGTACCCGTTCATGGTCGAGAACGACGCCATCTTCACCTCCTACATGGAGGCGTTCCCGCAGGAGTTCCTGGCCGCCTTCGGGATGACCGGGGGGCTCAGCGATCCCGGCGTGTTCTTCACCACCTACATCGCATCGTGGCTGTGGCCGATCACGGCCGCTGCCGTCGCGCTGCTGCTGGGCACCCGAGTCGCCGTGGACCTGGACCGCGGCTTCCTCGACCTCCCACTGGCCACGCCCGTGTCCCGGATCCGGTACCTGGCCGGGTCGATCGTCGGTCAGGCCGTCGCGATGGCGCTCGTCGCAGCCGCGACGGTCGGCGCGCTGTGGGTGGTCGGGATCGTAGCTGGCGCCGCCTTCGAGCCCGGGCGCTTCTTCCTCGCCGGAGTCATGTGCTGGCTCTTCGGGTGTGCCATCGCCGGCGTCACGACCCTGTTCGCGGTCGCCACCCTGAGCCGCGGTCGTGCGGCCGGAATCGTGAGCGCCATCCTGATCGCGATGTACCTCGTGTTCGTGGTCTCCCAGATCAGCACCGACTGGTCGTGGCTTGCCCCCGTGAGCGCGTGGAACCATTTCCGGGCCACGGAGCTCATCGACGATGGCGTCCTTCCGGCCGGTGACGTCGCCCTGTTCACGGGTATCGCGCTCGCGGGCTGGGCCGCTGCGCTGGTTGCATTCCGAAGGCGGGACCTGGCCGCCTGACGCCCGCTCGCGCCGAAGCCGACGCGCGGCTAGGAGCTCCCCGGAGACGTCGCTTCCAGCACGGCGAGGATCTCGTCGCCGTATGCCTCGATCTTTGCCGGGCCCATGCCCTTGACCCGGCGCAGCGCCGCGAGCGACCGCGGCCGTGCCTCGGCGATGGCGGCCAGGGTCGCGTCGTGGGCGACGACATAGGGCGGGGTGGCGAGCGCCCGCGCCTTCGCCGTGCGCCAGCCACGGAGCGCCTCGTACACCGGATCCCCGGAGGCGCCGGGCCGGGTACGGGTGCGGGCCTCGAGCTCGGCGGCCTGGCCGGTCGGGGGCAGCTGGCGGATCCGGGTGCCCGGTCGCGGACGCAGGTCGAGCAGGAAGCGGCTCGGCTCGCGCTTGACCTCCCGGCCGCGGGTCTCGCGGCGTTCCGCCCACGAGAGCGCGAGGTGAGCGCGGGCACGGGTGATGCCGACATACAGCAGCCGGCGCTCCTCGGCAAGCGCGGCATCATCGTCCTTCGCCTGGCGGATGGGCAGGATCCCCTCCTCCAGGCTGGGCAGGAACACCGCGTCCCACTCGAGCCCCTTGGCCCGGTGGTAGGTCAGCAGGTTCACGCCGTCGGCCGAGCCCGCCCGCTCGTGTGCCGCGCGGGCCTCCAGGTCACCGATCACGGCGGCCACGTCCGCCGCCGGGTCCCCGGCCACCAGCCCGTCGACGATCGCGACCAGGGTGTCCAGCGACGCCTGGCGCTCGCGGGCCTCATCGCCCTCGGGAGCCGCATCCGCCTCCCAGCCGAGCGCTTCGGCCCAGCGGGCACGGATGGCGGCCGCCAGCTCGATCCCGTGCGCGTCGATGGCCGGGCGTCGCAGCCCGATCACCGCCGCGCGAACCTCGGGCCGGTCGTAGAAGCGCATGCCCCGGACCTGGTAGGCGATCCCCGCGCGGGTCAGCCCCTCCTCGACCGGGGCCAGCTGGGCGTTCATCCGCACCAGGACGGCGATCTCCCCGGGTGCGATCCCCTCGTCGAGGCGGGCGCGGATCCAGGTCGTCATCGCGGCCAGCTCCCGGGCCGCGTCCCGGTGCTTCGAGATCGTCGGCAGCGGGCCGTCGGGGCGCGTGGGGACCAGGCGCTTGGCACGCCCCTCGGCCGCGATCAGCCGGTTGGCGAGCTCCAGGACCTGCGGCGTGGACCGGTAGTTGCGGTCCAGCGGCAGCACGCGGGCGTCCGGCCAGCGGGTCGCGAACGAGGTCAGGAACGTCGAGGTCGCACCCGTGAACGTGTAGATCGTCTGGTCCTCGTCGCCCACGACGCACAGGTCCCGGCTGTCGGGTCCCAGCCACAGCTCCAGGAGCCGCTGCTGGAGGGGGTTCGTGTCCTGGTACTCGTCCACGCTGAACCAGCGCTTGCGCGCGCGGACGGTCGCCGCGGCCTCGCTCGTCGGTCTCGAGCAGGTCGCCGGTCCAGAGGAGGAGGTCGTCGAAGTCGATCCGGTGCTGGCGGGCCTTCTCGCGCTCGTAGCCCCGATAGACACGGACGAACAGGTCGGCAGGGATCGGCGGCTCGCGGCGGTGGCCCGTGGCCCCGGTCTCGTAGTCGCCGGGGGCGATGCGGCGCGACTTCGCCCACTCGATCTCGTCGGCGAGGTCCTTGGCGGGCGTGAACCGATAGTGCCCCGGCAGCTGGCGCGCGAGCCGGCTCACGATCAGCCCCTTGGAGTCGAGCAGGCCGGGAAGCGGTTCGCCGTCGTGACGGAGCGGCCAGAAGAACCGGAGCTGGCTCAGGGCATGGGCGTGGAAGGTCCGTGCCGTGACACCCGGCAAGCCGAGGGTCCTCAGCCGCTCGACCATCTCGCCCGCGGCCTTCTCGGTGAAGGTGACGATCAGCACCTGGTCCGCCGGGACGACGTCGGTCCCGATCGCGTAGGCGGCTCGCCGGCTGATCACGCGCGTCTTGCCGGAGCCCGCGCCCGCGAGGATCGCGACCGGCCCGCTCGTGGCGAGGACGGCGTCTCGCTGCTCCGGGTCCAGGTCGGCGAGGAGCTGCTCGGGTTCGAGGCGCGTCCGGGTCACCGCCCGAGGCTAGCAGGGCTGGCTTTGGCGCGGCTTACGAACCGGGCGGGATGTGGTGCCAGGGGTTCGATCGCGGCTCAGTGCCCCACGTTGGCCCAGTAGCGGCGCAGGCAGATGTCCGCTTCGTGCTCCGCACGAGCAAGGTCGTCGCGGCAGGCCTCGAGCCACGACTCCGTGGCGAACAGCCACGCCAGCGCAAACGGCGGGAGCGCCATCACCACCCAGGTCGCGGCCGCCGCCGGATCCGCATCCGTGATCCGCGGCCAGAGCAGCAGCGCCAGCGCGAGGAGCAGGCCCACCGGCACCCAGCCGGCGATGATGAGGCTCAGCATGGCGTCGTCGCCGTCGATGTCCTTCGCGCGCTCCCAGGCACGCTCGCGCGCCTCGTCCGGTGGCCGCCCATGCAGCCGCTGCGATCCCCGGATCCAGGTCCCGTAGCCGAGAAGCAGGCCGAAGGCAGCCCAGGCGATCCTGTTGCAGGCCTCCTCGCCCGGGTCCGCCACGAGCGGCCACAGGGCGAGCAGCACCAGGGCGCCCACGAGCGCGACGCCACGGCCCATCACGCCGGCCAGCGCCGCTCGCACAGGTGCCTCGACCGCGGAACGCGGGTCGCTGTCCATCGCCGGAGTGTCGGCCCTGCGCGATGCCATCCGCACGGGCCGATGGTGGTCCCCCGACCGGGGCGGTTGGCCCGATCGCTACCCGCGTCCGCGCGGCCCGCACCGCAACCGAGCGTTCGCGCGGTGCCGCCGGTTGTCCGGTGGTCCGCGCGCCGGGCGCCGCCGGTGGTCCGCGCGCCGGCCCAACCGTCCGCCAGAGCCAACAAGTTGACCGCCGACCGAGGCGTTCGTCGGCCAGGACAGCTCCCCACGGAACGAACGTGCCGCCCGCCGGACCAGGTGTCCGTTGCGCCCGACCGTTGATCCGGCGCGCGGCGCGGCAGCGGGACCGGACGCCGCGTCTCCCCGTCCCACCAGCCGACTCAGACGAGGAGGATGCCGCTGAGTGGCGGGATCCGACCCGCCCGCAGCGCTCGAGCCACAGCGGCGCCGTCGAGCGGAAACTGGGACCGAAGAGCCTCGCGGTGTTCTGCGAGGATCCGGCGGTTGTGGGCCGTGTCGTTCACGACGAGGATGACGACCCCGCTGCCTGGATCGTCCCGCTGCTTGATCGAGATGCGCCGCGAGAGCGCCTGTGCGTCGAGGATCTTCGACTCGCCCTCGATCGACGCCGTGGCACCCCCATCCGAGATCCGCCCATCCCACGCCCGAAGGTCGCCGGGAGCTGGGAGCGGAACCTCCCGCCTGAGCCGGAGCGGTGATCCGAGCATCGCGACGAAGCGATCCAGCAGAGCGAGCTGCGCCCGGTCCCGGATCCGCTCGCCCGATGGATACAGCGAGAGTGCCGGGGTCAGCCCAACCGCTCGAGCGGCGCGACACAGCAACTCCATCGGCGGGGCCGAAAGCTCGCGCCGGACCAGCCGGCCCCATCGTGAAGGCGAGACCCCGGCACGACGAGCGGCGGCGCTGCGGCTGATCCCGTGGATGACCCGTGCAGTCTCGATCTCGCGCACGGCGAACTCGACCAGGCGCCGAGCATCCTCGACACCCACGTCCATCGGGCGTGCTCGAGTTCCCATGGCGCAACCATGACAGGCGCCCGTCATCGCGGACTTATGCGGGCGGGCCCCAGGACTGCGGTGTCGTGCCCACGACCTGGCGCCTGGGGACCCTCCGCTCGACGATCTCGAGCTCGCCGCGCTCAGCGGTCCGTCCTCGCTCCTCTCAGCGGTCCAACCGTCCGCTCGGACCAACGTGCGTGCCGGTCATCGACCCGACCGTCACCTGAGCGCGGTCCTGAGCCATCAGATGTGGCGCCGGGAGACGCAAACGTCGCCGCCGACCGACCGTTGAGCCGCGGGAGGAGGCGGAGGCGGAGGCGGAGGCGGAGCGGTGGGGGGGGAGCGACGGACGAAGCCGCGGGGCGGTTGGCCCGATCGCTACCCGCGTCCGCCCACCAACCGGGCCATCGTCGTGAGCCTCCGGACCTCTCCGTCGGCCAGCTCGAGATCGGCGGCCGCGACATTCTCCTCGAGTTGCTCGACCGTGCGGGCGCCGGGGATGGCGATCGTATTGGGGTGCGCGAGAACCCAGGCAAGCGACACCTGCGCAGGCGTGGCGCCGTACGCCGTCGCCACTTCCCCGATCACATCGCGGAGCGCGTCGATGCCCGGCCGCCGGCTGGCCATCCTGCCCTGCGGCCGCGCGAACCGGCTGCTTCCGGGCATGGTCGTCCGACCCGCGAGCACTCCCTGGCCCAGCGGCGAGTAGGCCACCACCGCCCGCCCGTTGGCAGCCGCCCACGGGACGAGATCGTCGGCAGGTTCAGGAGCGGCCAGCGAGAACTGCACCTCGTTCGCCACGACGTGCCCCCGCAGGGCGCGTTCCGACTCCTGCCACTGGGCGAGCGTGAAGTTCGACACGCCGGCATGACGCACGATCCCCTCCTCCACCAGCGGCCGGACCGACTGCATCACGCGCCGCGCGGACACGAACGGGTTCTTCCAGTGGACGTAGAGCAGGTCGATCGCGTCGGTACGCAGCCGCCGCCGAGACCCGTTGACCTGCCAGGCGACGATCTGCTCGATCGGGGCGATCGGGGTGAACTTGGTCGCGACCAGGAGCCCCGCGCGGAGCTCGGCCGGCAGGGATGCCAGCGCCTCCCCGATGATCCGCTCGGAGCGGGCCGGGCCGTACCCCTCGGCCGTGTCGAGCATCGTGATCCCGAGCTCCGCTGCCCGCCGGATCAACGCAGGCGCCGTGACGTTGGCGTATTCCTCGCCGTAGCCCCACTCCCGGGTTCCCATCTGCCAGGTGCCCAGCCCGATGCGGGAGAGCCGCATCCCCTCGATCTCGATATAGCGCATGACGGGAGTGTAGGTTCGATCGCCGAAGTGCTCTGTGACAGACAGGTGGCACGGGCTCGCGCGATCATCACGCTATGCACTGGCCGTTTCGGCGCCGGGACCCCGCTCCCGAACCACGCCGCCCCCACGCCCGCCCTGTCCTCCACGACCGTGTCGACGACGGCGTCTTCCCCGTGTTCGTGTGCTCCACGTGTGGCCGGACCGACCTGCCGGAAACCGGCGACTGGGACCCGCCGATCTGCGAGGAGTGCGACGCCGCCATCAACTTCGACGCGCTCACGATGGAGATGGACGACAGCGATTGACTCATGAGGATGAGCCGTCTAGGCTCATCTTATGACTAAGCGGTTGCAGGTTCTCGTCCCGGACACTGAGCTGCGCGATATCCAGCGCCTCGCCCGCCGCCGCCATCTGACGACGGCCGAGTGGGTGCGTCAGGCGCTGCGAGCCGCGCACCGGGCCGAGCTCGGCGCTTCGGCGGTTGACAAGCTCGCGGTCATTCGTCATGCGAGCGCCCATGCCTTCCCGGTCGGGGAGATCGACTCGGTCCTGGCCGACATCGAGCGTGGCTACGCGGAGGCAGGGGTCGACGGGGAGTCGTGACGGCCTTCGTCGACTCCAACATCCCGATGTACCTGGTCGGGGCTGAACATCCGAACAAGCACGCGGCCCGCGCGGCCTTGGAGCGTGCCGTTGCGGACGGCGAGCGCCTCGTGACCGATGCCGAGGTGATGCAGGAGATCCTCGATCGCTACACCGCGATCAACCGGCCTGCGGCCATCGACCCAGCGATCGAGGCCCTGCTTGGCGTGGTGGACGAGGTCGTTGCGATCGATCGTGAGCTGGTGCTCGCTGCGAGCCGCCTCGTTGCCCGGGTCGCGGGGCTATCTGCACGCGATGCGATCCATGTGGCGGTCATGCGCCGACACGGCATCGACGACATCCTGACGTTCGATACCGGGTTCGATGTCGTGACCGGGCTCCGCCGCCGCCCTGCCTGACGGACCGACTCAGGCCGTCGGGTTACGGATGAACAGGCGCATCCGGCGCGGCGGGGGGTCGCGGCGCTCGCGGCCACGCCCCAGGCCGGCCAGCAACGCCAGGACCAGCAGGATCCACGGCGCCCCGCCCAGGAGGAGCTGTGCGACGACGCTCAGGAGGAGCTGTACGACGACGCTCAGCCAAGCGTCCTGCTGGCCCCCAAGGATGGGCAGGATCGAGACGAGGCGCGCCGCGATGAGCACCACGCCCGCCAGCATCCCGATCGCCCAGGCGCGCCTCGGCCGTTGGCGAGCCTGGAACCCCACGAACAGCCGCACCGCCACGATGCACCACAGCACCGTGTCGACGGTGTACAGGAACAGGGCGGCGAGGTTCAGCCAGAACAACGGCTGCCCCAGCGCCGATCCCAACTCGTCGTCCTGGGGCAGGTAGAACGCTACGAGCCAAGCCCCCAGGATGACGCCCACCACGATGGCCGCTGCGAGCCGGGGCCTGCCGATGCGGGCACCGGCGTCGAGCATTCCGTCGGAGAGCGCCCAAACCCCCGCGATCCCGATCACGCCCATACCCACCCTGAGCAGTCCAAGCGACAGCCCAACGGGCGACTCGAGGTCGAATGCGAGGTCGGTCGCCTCGAACAGCCACGTCTGCGCCAGCGTGACGGCGCCACCTCCGAGCACCTGCGTGGCGAGCAGCGCGGTCCCCCGGAGCAGCAGCGGCGTCCGCAGCCGCGCACCGGGCACGCCCCACTCGAGCGCCGCGGGCAACGCGATGATCGAGGCGTCCGTGATGCTCCACCATGCGAGCCGCGCCACCTCGAGCCAGTTCCAGCTCCGGATGTCCCCCATGTCCAGAACGGGGCGTATCCCGTTCGCGAACCAGGCCGCGGCAACCACCAGCGAGACCCAGCCAACCCACGTGAGCGCCGAGAGGCTCGCTCCCGGGCCGCGCAGCTCGGGCGCCGGCACCCGCATGGGACGCCGATGAACGATCGTGGCCACGCGGTCCCCTTCGATGACGGTGGACCTCGAGTGTAGGTCGCGACCGGCTGCCGATGGGACCTATTCACCGCGCGGCGTCGCCACCGCCAGCGCGAACGGGAGCACGGGACCCGCGCCATGCTCGCGGAGGAGCGAACCCGGCCACGGTCAGCGTCCAGCGGGAGTCCACCAGGTCGTCCACGAGCAGGACTGGCCGCCGACGGACCGCCGCGGGGACCACCCCCAGCCGGGAGCGCGCGTTCGCCGCCTGCGTCGCGGAGTTGGCCATCGCGGACTGGGGCTTGCCATCGGCCGAGGTCAGACACGGCGCGAACGGGAGCGCCAACGCGCTCGCGAGCCGCCGCGCGAACGCCTCCACGGAGCCCGGACGGGCAGCGGACGGCACACACGTGACCCATTCCGGCATCGGGCTCGGACGCCATCGGCCGCGGATCACCTCCATCGCCGCACCCGCGAGATGGTCCTCGAACCGCACATCCGGCCCGGGACCCGCCCGGAGCCCCCGGGCCACGTCCCTCCCCCACCCCGGGTCGCCCAGGATGCACAGCGCCCGCCCGATCTCGTTGGGCTTCGCGATCTTGCCGCCCTCCGGCCACTGCCGCCGCGGGTCGATGGCCCGCACGTCCCGTCGGAGGTATGCGACCGCCTCCTGGACCAGCGCCGGCGACACGGACCGCGGCCAGCGGACCCCGCCGTCGTTCGCGCAGTGCCCGCAGTCGGCGGCCGAAGGATCGTTGAGCAGCCGGCCCAGGAACGCCATCCGGCAGCCATCGGTGTCGACGTAGTCGCGCATCGACGCCAGCTCCCGCCGCCGCGCCTCCAGCACGCCCGCCACCCACGCCTCGTCCTGCTCCCAGGGCTCAGCCGTCCGGACGAAGCGGCCGCGGTCGCGAGCCACCGCGCCGTCCACCTCGAGCAGCTTGAGCGCCTTCTCGATCTGGCCGTACGGCAGGTTCACCGATGCCTGGAGGGAGCGGATCGTGGCCGAGTCGGTCGCCTCGAGCGCCGCCAGGATCTCGCGCATCCGCGCCGCCGGCGGGAACGCCGTCGCGAGGAAGTACTCCGCGATCGCGTCGTCCTCGCGCCCCGACAGCAGGATCCCGAACGCGTTCTCCACCGCGCGCCCGGCCCGGCCCACCTGCTGGTAGTAGGCAATCGGCGACCCCGGCCGCTGGTAGTGGACGACGAACCCGAGGTCCGGCTTGTCGAAGCCCATGCCCAGGGCCACCGTGGCCACCAGCGCCTTGAGCCGGTTCGCCAGCAGGTCCTGCTCCAGCGCCTCGCGCTCGGCCGGGTCCATGTCCGCGTTGTACGGCTGGGCGTCGATCCCCTGCCCGCGCAGCCAGCCCGCCACCCGCTGCGTGTCCGCGACCGTGAGGCAGTAGACGATCCCGGCCCCGGGCATACCGGGCAGGTGCTCCGCGAGCCAGGCCAGGCGCTCCGCCTGGTCCCGGAGCGGGATCGCGTCGAGGTGGAGCGTGTCGCGCGCCAGCGGCCCCCGGATGACGGACACGTCATCACCCAGCTGGCGGGCCACGTCCTCGACCACGCGATCGTTCGCCGTCGCCGTCGTTCCGAGCACCGGCACGTCGGGGCCAAGCGACGGCAGGAGGCGGCCGATGCGGCGGTAGTCCGGCACGAACTCGTGGCCCCAGTCGCTGATGCAGTGCGCCTCGTCCACCACGAACATGCCGATCGAGCGCCGGATTCCGGGCAGGAGGCGGGCGTTGAAGTCCGCGTTCGCGAACCGCTGCGCGGACACGAACAGGACATCGATCCGGTCCGCCGCCAGGTCATCCTCGATCGAGGCCCAGTCATCGCGGTTGGCCGAGTTGATCGTCACCGCGCGCAGGCCCAGGCGGTCCGCCGCCTCGATCTGGTTGCGCATCAGCGAGAGGAGCGGGCTGACCACCAGCGTGGGGCCGTGTCCCTGGTCCCGGCGGACCCGGGTGGCGATCCAGTAGACCAGCGACTTCCCCCAGCCCGTGCGCTCCACCACCAGCGTCCGCGAGCCGTCGCGGACCACCGCCTCGATCGCCTGACGCTGGCCTTCGCGGAACGCCGCCCCGGGGCCGAACATCGTCTCGAGGTGGGCGCGGATGGCGTCGGTCATCGAAGGAGTATGCGGCCGACGCGGGTGGGGGCCGCTCCGCGGGTCCATGCATCCGCTCGGCCATCTTGCCAGCAACCCAGCATCCTGTATGCTCGGGCGATGAAGGTGACCCTCGACATCGACGCAGACCTGTACCGCTCGCTCAAGGTGGAGGCGGCTCGCACCGATCGGACCGTGCGCGAGATCGTGACCGACGCCATCTCGGACTGGCTCGAGAACCGCGAGGAGGCCGAGGATCGCGCGTCGGCGGCCGAAGCGCTGGAGGAGTACCGGCGGGACGGCGGGACCGCGGCGGAGGCCTTCTTCGAGCACCTGGCGGCCGAGACGAAGGCGACGTACGGGTCGGACGGTTGAAGCCGGGCGGTCCTCCGTACAGGGTGGACCTCTCCCCCGCCGCGGCCAGGCAGCTCCGCAGGCTGCCGCCCGGTGAAGCCGCGCGCCTCCGGGGACCGATCCTTGCCCTTGGCCTCGAGCCGCGACCACCGGGCGCCACGAAGCTCGTGGGGAGTGATTGGTGGCGGCTTCGCGTGGGCGACCTGCGCCTCATCTACGCGATCGATGACGAGCGGCACCTCGTGGTGATCCTCCGCGCGGCGCGCCGCAACGAGGGCACCTACCGGCGGCCGTAGCCAGGTTCGGCAACGCCCCGGCGGGCGACCCCCTCTGCCGCGGTCAGGCCCCGACGGTCTTCACGCCGTACCGGGCGAACACCGGGTCCCGGGTCACGACGACCCCACCGACACGCTCGGCCTGGGCGACCAGCATCCGGTCGAACGGGTCGCGGTGATGCGGCTCGAGGCCACCCGCATGGACACCGTCGGCTGCCGTCACGGGAAGCTCGGCGAACCCGGCCGCTTCGATCGCCTCGACCAGGGTGGGCGGTGCTTCCAGCTTGCCAAGAGCCCGCTTGATCGAGATCTCCCACACCGTCGCCGCACTGACCAACACGTCGTTCGCGGGGTCCGCGATACGCGTCCGCGCCTCCGTGCTCAGCCCGGCGTCATCCGCCAGCCACCAGAGCAGTGTGTGCGCGTCCAGCAGCAGCTTCATGCCTCGAACGCATCGAGCAGGTCAGGCGGCGTCTCATCGAAGTCCGGAGCGATGCGGACGAACCCCCGCCACAGCCCCGGCTCCCGGCGCCGTGTCCGCGCTGCGAGCGGCACGAGCCGCGCCACCGGTCGGCCGGCACGGGCGATGAGGATCTCCTCGCCCGCCTCCGCTCGCTCGACGAGGCGCGACAGGTGGGTCTTCGCCTCGTGCATGTTCACGAGGTCCGGCATGGGCATCGACTCCCGACTGGCGGTGGACTTAGTCCGACTTAGTCTAGTCACATGCACTGCCGTTGGCAAGACTGGACGAGGCGGGATCAGGCGGAGAGCCCGGGCTGGGAGAGGCGAGCGGCCGCTATCTACGCCCAATCCCGGATTGTGCCGCTCCGATCGCGGCTCCAATGACGACTCCCACGCCGATCCCGACTCCCGCGTTGTCGGTCGCAACTCCCATGGCCGCACCGATCACGATGCCCATGGCCACCCAGATCCCCATGACCTTCGATCGCTTGTCCATGAGGGGGAGCATACGTCCGGTCCGCCGGGCGCCGGCATCGCGCCGGCGCTACACGACCTGCGGCTCAGCCGCTGCCCGTGATCCGGTCCCAGGCCTCCTGCATCAGCTGCGGCGTGGCGGTGCCCGGGATGTGGGATGAGCCGTTGGCGAGCCGGTCGATGCGATCGTCGCCCTCCATCGCGTGCATCGACTCCTCGGGCGTGTGCCAGCCCGAGAGGTCCCGCGCCTGGCGCGTCACGCGCATCATCCGGCGGAAGATCGTCCTGTCCGGCTCGGTACCCCACTTCGCTTCCTGGGCCTCGTTGGTCGGCTGGTCGCCCTCCGGGCGCATCGGCGCCGGGAGCCGGCGCTTGAACGCCGCCCAGGCCGCCGCCTGCGCCTGCTCCACCGTGGCGCCCGTGAAGTCGTCGCCCGCCGCCATCGCGTTGATGACCGACTCCACGCGACCCCTCGTCATCTCCCACGCGCGGTCGGTGTCGGCCACGTGCTCGTTCTCGCCCACGAGCAGCTTCGCCGACCAGTCCTCGGTCACCTCCAGGATCTGGTTCCCGCGACCGTACTTGCCAATGCGATGGCGGCCCGGCGCCGGCCACCAGACCTCGTGGTGCGGCGGGGTGAGGTGGACGCTCCCGGGCTTCACGTGCCATGTCGTGTCCACCTGCTCCGTGTGCGCGATGCGGAACAGCGGCGCATCGGCCCCATAGCTGGTGCGCGTCAGGCCGCGGTTGCCGGGCCCGCTCGCGTCCATCAGGGCTCGGAGGCCGCCGGGCGGCGGCTGCTGGCGGTCCGTCCGGGTGAAGCCCAGGAGCTGGGCCGTGGCCGCGTTGCCCGCCGAGGCCTGGAGGTCCGCCGCGAGCCCGATCCGCGACCCGAGGTCAAGGTCCGACGCGGCTCCGGCGCGGGCCGCCAGACTCGCGGGTACAGGGCGCGGCGAACGATGGGCGCCGGCCAGCGGCTCCTGGGCGTCGAGACGCCGAGCGCGGGTGCTACCGCGCATCACGTCGGAGTCGTTCGAGGGCGACAACGACGTCGTCGTCGAGCGTCACGGTCCTTCTCATCAGTGCGCCCGGTCCCAGGACTGGCGCCGATCGACCGGAGGCCGGGGCCGCAGGACGGCGGCAGGTCGTCGGTCTTGCTCGTCCGTCGGGGTTGGACCGTCCCAGATCAGCGTTTCCGGGGCGATGTCGAGCTCGCCCGGCCACACGAGCGTCCCGTATTCGACCCTGACCTGGGCGAATAGGTCGTCGTCCCGAGCAAGCTGCCCCAGGAGCGGACCATCCAGCAGCGCGGACAGGTCGCGTTCGACCTCCGTCCCGTCTGAGAGGGTGAGGCGAACGCGTCGGCCGTGGATCGGCTGAACGGCGCGGATCTCGATCATGTGCGTCATGCTACTCAAGCGGTGCAATCGGCTCCAGCGGCAACTGGTCCCGTGCCCGCTGCCAGTCGTCCGTCAGTGCGCTACGGTGGAGCTCCGCCCAGGATCGAACAAGGGCCAGCGCTCGGGGCGGCAATAGACCAGCCAGGAGCATTCCGTCGACGGTGATCGACGCACGATCCTCGCCGTACCGCGCGAGGAAGTGCGGCGGCGGATGGTCGTCATAATTGGTGGTGATCACGATCCCGTAGAAACGGGCGACTTCCGGCACGGTGGCCACGGTAGAGGCCGTCGCTCACCTGCCGCTTGCCAGCGCCTCCTGCCGAGATCAGTCTCCCGCGACCAGCCGCTCCACGTCCCCGCCCACGTTGTCGATCCGGTACAGGCGCGTCTGCGGGTGGAGCATCGAGCGCAGCTCATCGCTGACCTCGGGTGATCCCCGATCGATTCCCTCCGCGAGGAGCTCCACCGGGAGCACGTGCCCAAACCCGTCCTCGATCCCCAGGTCCAGGCGGTCCCATCGATAGCTCCCGGCCACGCGGAAGACCGACAGCTTGCCCCACACCGGCAGGTGCGGCGCCAGGACGAGATCGTCGACCTGGACGCCGTCCGGCTCGGCTGTCCGCATCCGGAGCGACCGCCGGGCGAGCTGCTGCTCGTCACTGAGCGGCTTGTCGCGGCGGATCCGCTCGGCGATCACGTCGAGGTCCTGGCTGTCGTCCCAGCCCCAGCCCTGGCGCAGGTTGCCCTTCGCCGCCTCCGACCAGATCAGCTCCCGGCGCCCGGGGCTCGTGCGCATCACCCAGTAGTGCCGACCCGTGACCCCCGGCAGCCCGTGGATCTTCCTGGCAAGGGTGACCGACTGTGGTCGCTTCGTCGCTCGCCCGCCCCTCGACACCACCCCCAGGCCCTGGAGCGCGACATCGATGTCGCCCCCGACCCCCGGTGCCAGGTCCTCGCGATCCACCGCCTTGAGCTCCGCCACGACGGCATCCCGGTTCTCGGCGTCGCGCCCGATCCGCTCCAGCACGCGCACCGCGAACGCCGCGAGCCGCGGGTCCGCCAGCCAGTCGGTCAGCTCATCGATCGCGGCCTCCCCGTGGGCGGCGATCGAGTCGCGGAGCTCGATGCGATCGAGCGGGTCGGCGGTGCGCGCGCGTTCAAGCAGCTGGTCGAGAGCGGAGGAGTCCATGTGACAAGTATCTACCTGCACGGAGGCGGGTGCTGAGGGCGACGCCGCCTTGTTGCGGTCTGCGGGCTACCGGCCGGGTCCGGCGCAAGTCATCGGTGAGAGCGCCACCCTGCCGTGGGCCTTGGCGTCGCCGCTCATGTCGAACACGCTGGGACCACACCCTTCTGACCGCTCGGCTCAGCCGGCGTGAGGAGTCTCACTCCAATCCCACCACTCGCGGGGACGCTCCTGCCTGCGGTCGACGTGCGCACTCGGTTCGAGTCAGCCGGTCGGCCAGGGAAGCCCTGATGGCCATTGACAGACGCTCGATCCTCGCCCAACCGCGCTGCAAGCGAGACGGGGGTGACCCAAACGAGCGTAATCCGCGCTTCCCGGACTATGTACCGCTACAGGCTCGCCTTGCGTCGTCTTTGGGCGATCTCGAAGGCCAAGGCGCCGGCACGGACCGTCGCGTGGGGACGGATCTCGTGTTCCCAGATGATGATCGTCTCGATTCCAAGTCTCTCGAGCTCCGCTTCGGCGCGACGGTCTCGCTCAAGGTTCTCCTCGAACTTCTGTCGCCAGAACTCAGCGTTCGCCTTAGGCTCGGGGAGACGACACATCGAACACCGATGCCAGAAGCAACCATGGAGGAAGACGGCGAGGTGGAGGCGTGGGAAGTACATGTCCGGTCGACCGGGAAGTCGAGGTTGCACACGGTAGCCGCGAATTCCGGCAGCCCATGCCGCCCTACGAAATCCAAGTTCCTGACGTGAGGTGGATCGGGTAGCGCGCATGGTTGCCAACGCGTTGGCTGAGCTTGGAGCGGGCCGTGCCCTACCCGATGACATCATCCGACGGCTTCGCGATCCCAGAACCCTGCAGCCCCGTCGACAGCCCCGTGATACCCGCGTCGGCCGCCATCCGGATTGCGAACACGGGCCCAGCCTGCTCCACGATCGCCCGTGCCAGCCAGCCGACCTGCGGCACGACCACGGCGTTGCCGAACTGTCTATACGCTTGGCGAGAGCTGTGGGGAACGACGAAAGCCCGCTTCAGGTGCGGCGGTACGAAACCCATCAAGCGAGCACACTCTGCTGGGGCTAGGCGGCGGCAGGGAGCTTTGCCCTCTTCCTGCATCTCCTCGGGCAACCGGATGAGGATCTCGGCACCGTCCTTGTAGTACCGAGCACTGAGCGTCCTAGTTGGCCTTCCCATCGGCGCGATCGAGTATCCGAAGCCGTTTGACTGAGCTTCGTGCCATGCCCTGTGCTTCTCCAGCGCCGCCCAGACTCCCGGCGTCAGTCGGTGGGTTTCCAACACATCTCGGTCGTGCTCAGGAACTCTTCGGACAGGCCGACCACGCGAGACGGTGACTCGGGGAACTCGAATGGCCGATCGAAGAGGTCGCGCCTCAAGGCGACAATGAATACTCGTCGCCGATCCTGAGGGACCCAATGCTTGCCGCTGATAACACGATGCTGCACCCAGTACCCGCTCCGGATGAGTCGACGCCTGATCACCCGGAAGGTCCGGCCTTTATCGTGCGACTCCAGGTTCCGAACGTTCTCGAGAAGAAGTACGGGCGGCATGACGTCAAGGCGCGCTGTCCTCCCCAGGAGTCGTTCCCCTTCCCTCGCTAGGGCGACCTCGTATGCGTCGGACTCCGTGGCTTCGCGCTCGAGCTCCTTTTGCTCGAGGTTCCACGGGCCGCCGATGAGGCGGACGATCTCGAAGAAGAGGTTGCCTGAGACTGGGTCGTGGAACCCATGAGACCTCTTGACGAGCTCCTCGTCCACTGTCTGGTTGGCCGCCCTCAGACTCTTCCGCTTCAGATCCTCCTTCTTCACAACGCCAGCGAGACTGAACGGCTGACAGGGGAACCCCGCCGCAAACAGGTCGTACGCACCGAAATCCTCGGTTTCGACGTCCTGCACTCTCAGAGGCTCCACAGCGTTCCAGTTCGCGCTGTACGTGCGGCAGGCAGGCACGTCCTTCTCGACCGTGAACACGCAGCGGCCATCGGCCATCTCCAGACCAGCACGCATTCCCCCGATCCCGGCGAATACGTCGACGAAACGGAACCTTGGCTGCAGAGATGGTGTGCTCAGGTCGACCGTGCGTGCCGGATCGGCGGGCTTGAGGGCTCGGGCCACCACGGCGTCCACATTCACCTGCCCAGGATACTGCGTGGAGGTGACTGACGGGCTCCTGCGCGTCGCCCGGACGGCGACGATGCGTCCCGGAGCGACTGAGCCACGAATCTGCCCACTACGACCCATCGTCCTTCGGTAACTTGAAACCGAGGCGAACTGCTTCTGTGAGGATCCTCTCGGCCTGGATGGCTTGTTTGAGAGATGGGCGCTTGCCCGCGCCCGCCTGCTTCCCGAGACTGAATGCAATCCCGCGTTGCCACCCTTGCAGGTTGTTGGTTTCCTTCGCCCAGTGGGAGAGAGCGAGCCATGTCTGGGCGGGGATCGCCACCACTCGGTCGATGAGTTCCGTCTCCTTCGGATCTGTGTAGTCGCCTAACACGCGCGGTTGGCTGCCCACGCGACCAGCGGGCAGGAGGAGGCTGGCCGGAAGTGATCCAACCGCCGAGACAGTCAGATCCAACACGGCTTCCCAGCACTCTCTCTTCTTGGACCACTCCGTTACGTTCCCACCGCGCGGAGGGTTCGTGATGACGGGATGAACCGCCGACGCAATCGAGGAAGTGGCGGTCTCCAGCTCCGGCGCGAGCCGTTGCAGCTTCCAGATCTGCCCAAGATCCAAGCGCTGGGCTGTGGCGTTGCTCAGGTAGGCGACCGTATAGGCGACGATGTTCGCTCGGTATCCGCCGAATCGCAGTGCAGACACCAGCCGCTCCGTCTGCCGGAAGAGGATCGCCTTTGCGATGAGGCGCTGGAAGTACTCCTCGGTAACATCCACCTTGCCGCGATCGGCCAGCCGGACCGTGAAGTCGCGGAAGTTCTTCTCAGCGCCAAGGCTGACAACATGCGGTAGCGAGGCCCAGGCGTTCTCAAACTTCGCGACATCGGTCTTCGAGAACTTCTGCGCGGCGGGATGTATCGCCTTGAATGCACGTTGACGCCCAGGCGTGCCTTCTCTGGCCATGGCGTCCGCGTATTGGCCCCGAGCACGCTCGTAGAACCATCGGGTCTGGCGCTGCGTTCCGTCAGCGGCAGGAGCCCAAACGGTGCGTGACAACTTCTCCAACTGAACGTGGAACGGGTCGTTCGCCGAGAAGTCGGCCTCGTTGACACGGTTCTGGCTGTTCGCGAACCTGGTGATGTTCGGGACGAAGTCGTCGATTTGAGCCGGATCGACAACCGTGACCTTCGCGGCGACCGCCAACCGTGACAGATCGGCGCCATCCTTCCGCTTTGCGGCGTGGATGGATGCTGTCGTCTGCCCGCCGTTGACAATCTGTAGATCATCGAGGGCGCCGATGCCGCGGCTCCCGTCCGCCATCTGGTCGAGACGGAGTCGTGCCGCGGTAACCGAGACGCCGTTGTTGTAGGCGAGGAAGTGCGCTGGTTCCTCGAGAATCGTGGTCCGGATTCCCTGATTCACCTTTCCTCGAGCCTGGAGGAACGACCTCACGTTCCTCTCCAACAGGCGCGGGCCGTATTCGTCGTAGATATCGGCGAGCACCTCCCCGGGGATCACAGCCAAGTAGGCCGTGTACTCGCCATCGCCCTCCCCAGCCGTGACGCATGGCAGTGACCGGCCATACCTTGCGGAGAAATCGATTGAGATCGGCTCGCGGGCGGTGCCTGATGTCACGGCGCGATGAACACGCCTGAGATCCCAGACGTGGTACGAGATCTCGAGGTCGTCCTCGAGATCTCCCTTGAGGACATCCAAGGTCGTCAGGCCGTCCGTCACGAAGAAGAGGCGGAGTGAGCGGATTCCACCTCCCAGGGCGTGTATGGACTGCGCCATGTCGAAGGCCGGCGAGGCTTCTTCAAGGGTACGGAACAGCCCTTCGCGCGACCGTCGGTAGAACTCGCGAAGTCGATTGAATGCGGTGCCAACGTCGCTCCTGGGAACAGTGACGGGCGGCTCGGATCCCGTGTACCTCGTGACGAGCAGGTTGAGCACGGCGAGCTCCTCGTCGACGCTGTATCCACTCGCCTCGAGTCCGCGCGTCTGGTAGAAGCACGCTTCTGCGTCGTCGATCTCACCGACGTCCGCAAGGACTCCGATCATCCACCTGGTGAACTCGTCCGACAGAATGGCGCCATCTTCGGCCGCATCCGCCGCCGCCAGCACCTCCTGATGGACATCGACGGCGAAGGCGTCGATATCCTCGTCAGTTGTCACGCGGATGCTCCGCGCACGCGCGCCGCGAACTCGGCGAAGTCGACGGCGAATGGCCTGATCGCATCGATGGTGATCCCGTACGTGACATCACCAACGCCATCCGGGAGATCCGCCTCTGTAAGCCGCGGAAACCCGTCCCCAACAATCGCGCAGAGCGCCCATCGGACAGCGTACGAGGTGTCCGAGTACAGGTGCGCGTGCTCATCGAGGTACCCAGCATCTATCAGCAGGTCCTCAAACTGCGCCCTCGCCTCCGTGTGTTCCGCGAGATCGGCTCGCAGCGCATTGACCATATCGACGAGAGACGGGTCGCCCCCGGATCGAGGTTCGAGGGCAACCACAACCAGCCCGAGGACATCAATCCCGGTGGACTGAAGCTGCCGCTCATTGGCGATACGGACTGACGCTGGGGCGGTCTGACGAGTTGTCTTCACCTCTGCGGCCCATCTACCGAGTTGGAAGTCCTGTACGCCCGGCTCCGGACCGCGCCACGACTTGACCCCATCAAGCGCTCCGACCGCCGTGATCACCTGTTCGCGGAGATACCAGAGTTCGCCGAATAGGCCCGACTGAGCCTCCGGAGACAGACCATCCGGTGATGAGCGCTCCAAGAACCGTTGCCAATGAGTTAGTCGAGCGGCAGCCGCTGACACCACGCTAGGTGGTTCCGTCATCCCGCCCAGCGCCTCCAAAACGTCATCCGCCAGGTGAGCGAAGATCTCGTTGTGTTCGCGGGATCGCGTGGCAATGGAAACGGTGGGTCCCCGTGACCCAACGGCGAACGGTGCCTCCGAAATCTCGAGGCCCCGGAGGCGTAGGTCGACCAGTGGTCTCACCTCCACATCGGACGCGAAGGCAAACGTCAGCATGCGGCACCCCGAAGGCTCGGCGACGGCGATGTAGACCTCGGCCGCACAGTCGACCGGTAGCAAGGATCGAAGATGGCCAGGATCACGAGGTGCGGCCCTCTCGAGCTCGGCCCAGCGTTCCTGCAGCGTCATAGCTGGTTCTCCCAGCCGTACTCGGATGCCCAGTAGACTTGATTCGCCGCGTACTCGATCTCCTTGTCAGAGCTGGCCTTCGGGAAGCTAATGGCGAACCCGAGTACTGGTCCGATGCGGTCCTCGCCGGACTTCACGGCGAGCGGATAGAGGAGCAACAGGGCTCGCTCCCGGGCTCGCTGCTCCCGGACAGCCCACCCAATCGGCACGGTTGGCTCGCGTGTACCTTTTCCAGCCGCGCGCCAGCTCTCGATCGTCCGCTCAACGGCCCTAGCTCGCTCCTCCTCGGAGAGATCAAGGGTCTCGTCGCCCGGGCTCACGACCCGTCGGATCGTCAGATTGGCCGCGTCAACGGCAATCCCTTCGCGTTCGACAAGTCCGACACTATGACCTCCGAGAACGTGAAGGCGGCCCGCACTGACCGAGATCAGCGCAACGGTCCAGTCGATGAGTTCGCCATCTGCGTTGCTCGCCTGAATGAACTTCCCAAGGGCAATCGAGTCGGCTTTCACCGCATCCGGATGAGTCCGGTATTGGGTGAGAAAGGTGCGGATGACATCCGCCGGCACATTGCGCCAAATGCGGGTCGGCCGCTCCTTGCTAGTGGATGCCACGAAGTGCGGCCCCAGAGTCGAGACCAAGCGCTCCGTGGCGCCGAGGTTGTTCTCGATAACGTCACGGCGAAACGTGATCGTCTCGGCGGTGCTGTCGTTGAAGGTCACTCGGATGGTTCTGGCGTATCGCATCTTTGATGGCGCGGTGACCATCAGCCCATCGGGGCTCTTCGCGTACCCGGAGTCCGAAGGTCTCGGGTGTCTGGTGCGAGGCGACCATTTCATCAAAGAGTTCCATCAGCTCCTCGTTCGCCTCGGTCACCTGTGCGTACCAGCGAATGAGCTCCGGGGTCGTATAGAGGCGGCATAGGTCGTCGTAGCCAGGTCGGTAGCCAAACCAGCGGCCCATCTGCATGAGCGTGTCGTACATCCTGGACGCGCGCAGGAAGTAGCTGACACGTGAGGCCCTCGAGCGTGAGGCCGCGCGACGAGCTTGTCGCCGCCGACCGCGATCACCGTGAGTCCGGTTCCGGCGTTCTCGACGTAGTCGAGCACGTCTCTCCGCCGTGCCGTTGACCTCCTTGACCCGATCGTCGCCGTGATCGGCTCGAGCACGTGCTTGCGAACGTCGTCCCAAGCCAGTTCGGCTCCAGGGGGCCATCGACCGACGTCGTCGGCACGAAGTCGCGCTGCCACAGGTCGCTCGAGTTCGGCCCACGCGGACCCTGCGTCACCGTCTCCGTATCGCAGGCGCCGGCGAAGCTGGTCAACCTCCTCCTTCACGACTTCTGACGACCTGCCTCTGCACGGCGGTGAAGCGGGTGACGTGGACGAGCATCGAGTTGTGCGTCTGCCGCTGACCTCGCGCCGCGCGCGCCGCGGCTGCGAGCAGGAAAGCGCGCACCGCCTCAACGAGCGATGGCAGGGAGTTCCGTCGACCTCAGCGCTCTTCTTGTGCCTCGTCGGCAGCCAATCCTCGTTGTCCTTGACACTGCGGATAACGGGGAGAGGCTCCTGCGCGGTGGCTCCGTCAGGGTCTCGGCCGAGGCCAAAGACCTGTACGGGGCCCATGTAGTTGGACGGGGGCAGCAGGTTGATGATGAAGCTGCGCGGGAAAGAGACCGTCGCCGATGTACGCCGAGTCCTGTCATTCGACCGGCTGAGGATGTTCGCGAACGGTGTGGCTGTGTATCCGACGTAGGCCTTCTTCTCGAAAGCCGCGAGGAGCGCTCGGATCTGGCCGTTGATGGTCGAGGGTCGCACCTCCTCGTCCGGCGACGCCGTCCTCGTCGAGCGGGACGTCCCCGTGGCCTCGGCTGTGTCAACGGAGGCGTTGTCGGCCTCGTCATCGATCACGAGCAACGGAACGTCGCGAACGACCTTTCGGCCGGTGACCGGGTCCTCGACCTGCGTAAGGGTCGTCGCCCATTGGGTCACGTTCGCCAGGATCGACCTGTTCTTCTTGACGACGAGCAGCACAGGGTCTGCCCCAGCCGACCATAACGTTCTGGGTCTGCGCGACTCGCAGGCTGAAGTCTCCTCTGTCCGCACTACTCGTGAGTGGGTGGACGTTGAGCAGCCGGAAAGCCTGGCAGTTCGCCAACGCCCATCCGGATCGTGAGGCCGTTCGTCCGGAGCCTTCGCTGCGTGTCAAAGCCAAGGAAGCCCTCGTCGAGCCTGACCTGCGTCTGGCTTCGTAGGCTGTTATGTAGGCCCGCCAGAACGATGATCAGCCGGTACCCGGCATCGGACGCCTTCGCAATCAAGCCGATGTACGTCGAGGTCTTGCCAGACTGGACCCGACCGACGACCAAGCCGCGCCTATCCCATGCGCCGGCTCGGCGCGGGTCCTCCAATCGACTGAGTATCTCGTCGGTCACCTCGTCGAGGCGACGGACTACCCCTCGAGGCCAGTTCATTCTTCGCTCAAGAAACGCCTCGTAGCGTTCCCAGAACGGCCACCTGACACCGGCCTTCGCGGTCTGTAGCCATTCCTCGTGGCCCCTAGGATCATCGAGGATCTGTCCCGTCGGGACCCAGACCATGCACCGAGTCTCGAGTTCCCAACCAAGCTCCTCGAGGGTCGTGTGGTCATCGGGGTGGAGGATCTTCCACGTTGACAGCCGAGCCCGCCGCAACGACTCAATCTCCTCCGGGGTCGGGGTATCGGAGAGCAGGCTCAGGGCGGAGCCAATGAGGCTGCGATTCAACGTGACCCTCGCTCGTCTGGCACAAATGCCGCCGCGACTATTCCCGGAAAACGGTCGGAGCCCTCCATGCTGTGCAGGAGGCGAATGATCGTCGTCGTCAGCCATGCCCTGCCCGCGAAGCTGATCCCTCGCTTGCCGCACCATTTGGCCCATCTCGGCGGCCGTGACGGAGTCAAATGCAGCAGGCTGCTGCTCCGGACTTTCAGCATGGTCGATTGCAATCAGCGGAATTGGGATCGTCTCTTCGATGAGGCGCAGTGCGGCCGCTCGCTCCGCCTTGTTTGAGTCTGCCCTCAGGATCGCCGCAATGGCCGGATGATGCCTATTGATCCGATAGCGGATGCGGTTGGCCTTCTGTTCGCGGGTCCAAACGAAGACTGCTTCGCTGCCGATGCTCGAATCACGGGCGATGATCTTGCCTCGATGTCGGTAGACGTCGATGGCGCGAGCCCGGGTCTTCTGCGCTATCCGGCGCAGGGTGTCACGAATTGGGCCGGGCGGGTGGGCGGTCGCCTTCCGAACATCGAGCTGCCACTGCTCATCCATGGCATTTGGGATCTCGATGCTAATGCGAGCCAGCTTGGCGTGTTCTTCCTTCTGGAAGCCGAGTCCGAGCCAACTGCCCGCAACGATGAGGCGACGGTTACGATGGACGTAGAATCCCTGTTGCGCGTTCCAGCCGTGCTCACCTGCAGCCCGGCGAAATTCGGCGTCCGACAGTCGTGTGTGATGGGGTAGCACGTAGGCCCTAACCGTAGCTTGGTGCCCTCGGTAGGTGATTGTCTCCTCGCCCACGACTGCGTTGCCACATGGCCGCCTAGGAACGGGTCCCAGCTCTCAATGGGGTGCCCATTGAGGTAGATCGCCAGCGCCGTCTTCCCGGCGAGGTAGCCGTGGAAGGTGGCCGCGAGGTGCGCTTCGAGTTGTTCCACCTGCAGGAGGAACCGACCGCGCGCCTTCGCATCGTCAGCAGCCGCATCGCCAACGACGCGGTCCATTCGACGCCAGAGGACGCCGGTGCCGGATTCTGCGCGCTCGACCGGAAGGAGCCCGCGGCTCCGATCATCGATCTGCCTAGGAGTCGCCACTCGCCGCACGCTGCGACGACGTCCAGGTCCCATCGTCGCTCCGCAATAGTGCCATCGCGGTTGGAGCGGACCGTCAGCTCCCGCGCCTGCGAGAACGAGGCAGTCTTGAGCCCGAGCCGAAACCTCCGAGGTCATCGCTTCGGCGGACATCGCGAGGACTCCGCGACCCGGCGCGCATCGCCTCCTTGAGGTCTGACTCGGTCATGCCCGTGCCGTCGTCGATAACAGAGATCCACGACTCCTGGACCTGCCCAGTGCGCGGTGATCCAGATGCTTCGAGCCTTCGCGCCGATACTGTTGTCGATCAGATCGGCAACTGCAGCCGGCAGGGTATATCCGAACGCCCTGAGTGATTCGACGAGCGCTCCTGCTCGAGGCTCAGCGATTTCGAAGTCCCCGTCGCCTGGCTCCATCAGAATGCCTCTCGCCGCGAAGGCGGCCGCCATGTACGTGTCGCTGCCCCGTCGGACCGTGATTGTGCCATCGGGCTGCGCCGATAGGCGCCGCCGGCAGGTGGCCTGACCCTCGGCACAGGCTCGTTGGTCGCGGCTGTCGGCAGCCGCGGCAAGCTCACACCCGCTCCGGACACATCGCCCGATAGTTGCACCAGCGGCAGACGGCGCCCGGGTTGGCCGTGAACTCGCCGGCGCGGATCGTCCTCACGCGGGCAAGGATCTCATCGCGCGCAACGTCCAGCTCCTCGTCGGTGCGGACGGTGGACTGGCGGGTGCCGAGCTCGGTGTAGTAGAGGGTCAGCTGCTCGGGCGTGCCGAGGCCCAGGGCGTCGCGGCAGGCGAGGGCGTAGATGGTGAGCTGCAGGTTCTCGTCGACGCCCTTCTGGCTCCGCGGGCTGCCGGTCTTGTAGTCGATGACCTCGATGCCGCCGGACGGGAGGCGGTCGATGCGGTCGATGCTGCCGTGGATCTTCACGGGCGCGCTGCCGTCATCGGGCTCCAGCACGAGATCGAATCGCTGCTCCTCCGATAGCGCCTCCCCTACCGACGCGAGCTCGCCGCTCCAGAAGTTGTCCAGGAGCCGGCCGACGCGTCGCCCAAAGGCCTGCTCCTCGGTCCGGTCGCCAAAGCCGGTGGACTGCCAGTTGGCGGCGAACAGCCGCTCGAGATCCTCGCGGGTGGGCGCGGGCTCGCCGCGGGCGATGCGCTCCCGCCGCTCGCTGGTGAAGGCCTCGAAGGCGGCATGGGCGGTCGATCCGAAAGTGAGGGGCGCCTGGGGACGGGCGGGCTCGGGGATCCGGTAGATGTACTCGAGGGCGTAGGCGAGGCCGCATCGCTCGAACGCGTTGAGGGCGGAGTAGCTGAAGTGCCCGGGCACGGGCGCGACATCGAGCAGGCTCGAACCGGCGGCGGTGTCGAGGGCGAGGTGCCGGAAGGTGAGGGGGTCGAGGCCGGCGGCCCGCGCCTGGTCCGCGACGGCTGCGGCGCCGCGCCCGATCTCGGCGAGCTGGGCGGCGAACGCGTCGCGGGCGCCCTCGGCCTCGGGATCGGTGGCGACGGTGGCCTCCATCAGGCCCACGAGCTCGGCGGCGCGGAGGCGGCTGGCGAGTCGCCGCTCGCGGGCGGTGGGCAGGGGCATGACGCGGCGAGCGGTGGTCAGCGCATCGGACACCCTGTCGGTGGTGCGCGCCGGGCTGTCGGGCGCGACGCCGCCGTTCGCCGGGCGGACCAACGGTTCGCCCCAGGGGACGTTTGGTTCGCCCGTGGGCCCATTCGTGGGCTGTGAGGTCGCGCCGGCAAACGAACCGGCCGGTGAGCGGGGCAGTTGTTCGTTCGAGCGGACGGTTGAGCCGGTGGGCGGATCGCCGGCCGAGGGCAGCCCGCCGGCCGAGGGCAGCCCGCCGGCCGAGGGCAGCCCGCCGGCCGGCGGCGGCTCGCCGGTCGAGGGCAGGGTGCCGGCAGTGGTGGGCAGCGCACCAGGCCCGGAGCCCGCGCTATCCGTGCGATCCACCACACGAAGCTCCTCCCCCGCCCCGTCCCGCAGCTCGCCCACGAACCGCGACGGCTCCTGCCCCTCGACCCCGGCGGGCGAGGTCAGGATGAGCCGCTCCTGCGCCCGGGTCATCGCCACGTACAGGAGCCGCCGCTCCTCGTCGGTGTGGATGTCACCGGTGGGGACGGCCTCGCGCAGCAGCTCCCGCGGGAACCAGCCGGCGCCCTGCTCGCGAATGGGCCACTCCCCTTCCAGCAGGTTGGGGACGATCACCACGGGGAACTCCAGGCCCTTGGCCTGGTAGAGGGTCATCAGCCGGACGCCGTCGACGTCCTCGGTCAGCTCCACGCTGGTCGGCAGCTCGCCCCCGGCGGCCTTGTAGGCGTCGAGGTAGTCCACGAAGTCCGCGAGGGTGCGGGCGGGATTGGCTGCCTGCCAGTCGGACGCGAAGCGCATGAAGCTGGCGATGTTGACGACGGAGCGCCGGGCCTCGAGGGTGGCGGCGGCGAGGAGGTCCAGGACGACGCCCGTCCGCTCCAGGTACCGCTCCAGGATGGTGTACGGACCCTCGCGCCAGGTGAGCGGGTTGAGCTCCTCGATGGCGCCCAGGAGCATCCGCAGCTTGGCCCGGAGCGTGAGCGGGACGGCGGCCAGCTGCCGCCACGGCTCGCGGGACTGGCCGGTGTCCTCGTCGATGACGTCTTCGTGCTCCTGGCCCTCCTCCACCATGCGCTGCGCCGCGTCGGCGAGGCGGCTGCGGTCGAAGCGGGCGTCGCGGGCGACCCGGAGGATCTCCAGGGCGTCCATCCGCCACGGCCCGGCGGTCATCATCCGGACGAGGGCGGCGTCGTCGTGGGGATCCGCGATGGCCCGCAGGCCCTGCTCCAGGTCCCGGATCTCGGGCGCCTCGAACAGCGACAGCCCGCCCACCACCGTGTACGGGATGTCCTCGGCCCGGAGCCGCTCGACGATGGCGTCGCGGTGCCTGTGCTTGCGGTAGAGGACGGCGATGTCGTTCCAGCGGCGGCCCGTGGCGGTCCCGTGGCCGTCGGCCGGACCCGCGTGCGCGCGGATCTCGTCCACGATCGCGACGGCCTCGTCCTCGATCCCGGCGCAGACGTGGAGCTCCACCGCGATCCCCGCTTCCCGGTCCGTCCACAGCCGCTTGTCGGGCTCGAAGCGGGTGACGTTGCGCTCGATGAGCCGGTTGGCGGCCTCGATGACATGGCCGGTGCTGCGGAAGTTGCGATCGATGCGGAGGCGGCGCGGCGGATCCGGCGGCGGCGAGCCTGGCGCGTGCGCGGGCGGCGCCGAGAACCGGGTCATGAGCTCCGCGAAGGCCGCGAACGACGCTCCCCGGAAGCGATAGATCGACTGGTCGTCGTCGCCCACCACCATCACGTTGTCGGGCCGGTCGGGCGTGCGGCCGAGGAGCTCGATCAGCTCGATCTGGGCGACGTTGGCGTCCTGGAACTCGTCAACGAGGATGTAGCGGAACTGGCGCTGCCAGCGACGAAGGACGTTGGGCCGCGTCTTGAACAGCCGCGCGACCAGGGCGATCTGCTCGCCGAAGTCGAGCGCCCCGCGAGCGCCCAGCTCCTGCTCGTAGGCGCGGTAGACGCGGGCCAGCTCCTCGAGGCGCATGACCTCGAGGGCCGCGCCGTCCCGCTCGTAGTCCGCGGCGAGGGTGTCGATCCGGGCCTGGTCGTCTCGGCCGAACTGGTGGCGGCTGCGCGCATGACCGTCTCCACCCACGGTCCGCCTTGCCTCGCGGTCCGCGGCCTTCTCGACCATCCGCGGCTCCCAGTTGCGCTCCTCGCCCGCCGTCTCCGCGCGCTCGTTCGCCCGCAGGCCGGCATAGGCGCCGCGCACCGACCGCAGCGGGCGCGAGATTGCCCTGGGTTTCGAGCCGTTCGGGGGCGCCGCTGAAGGAGCCATACCGGCGCTCGTATTCCCGGCGCTCGGTCTCCACGAACGCGTCGAAGTCGTCCGGGTCCACCAGCTCGTCCTTGGCCCGGTTGATGAACTGGACGAACCCGGGGAACGACCAGTCGCTGTGGTAGCGGAGATCCAGGGCGTGGCGCAGGTCGCGCAGGAGCAGCAGCTGGCCCACGCCGTCGAGGACGTCCGGCCTGGCCGGCAGCCCTGCATCGCCGGCGCTCTCGGTGAGCACGTGCTGGCAGAAGCTGTGGAAGTTGCTGACCGTGATCCTCGCCCGGACCGCGGGGCCCACCGCCTCGTCCAGTCGCTCCTGGAGCTCCCGCGTGGCCTTGACGTTGTACGTCAGGACCAGGATCTGCTCGGGGACCAGCGGGCCCCCGAACGGATCGCCGTGGCGGGGCGTGGGCTCCGCCGCCAGGTTGCCGCCGGGGTCGCCCTTGGACTCCAGGAGCCAGCGCACCCGCTCCACGATGACGCGCGTCTTGCCCGTCCCGGCCCCCGCGATGACGACGATCGGGCCGTCCTCGGCCTCGACGATCGCGCGCTGCTCGGGGGTCAGGTCCATCTCAGTAGCGGTAGAGCGAAGCGACAAACGGGACGCGGTTGAACAGCATCAGCCCGATCGGCAGCGTGATGATCAGGAGGCACAGGGCATACCCGATCGACATCACCACCGCGGACGCCCACCAGCCCACGAACACGAACCACAGCCCGCGCGCCCACCAGGGCGGCTGGTCGATGGTCGCCTCGGTGGTGAACGTGCGCCCGGAGGCGTCCGTCCAGGCGTAGACGTAGCTGGTGCGCGGCCGGAGCGTGAGGACCGTGGGAATGCGGTTGATCAGCCAGATCCCGAGCGGGAGCCCGATGATCGTGATCATCGAGAACCACGCGATACCGGCGACGAAACCCGTCAGCCACCAGCCCACGAAGAGGAAGTAGAGGGCACGAACCAGCAGGCCCGGCCCACTCTTCCGCTCCGCGACCACCCTCACCCCGTGGGGCGCGGGCTGAGGGGTTGGCGGGGGCGCGTGCTGGGGCGTGGGTGGGGGTGCGTACGCGGGCGGCCGCGGCGGAAGCGGCTCGGTCACGCGACGCCTCCTCGCGATTCGACCCGGATCATCAGGGGCATCATCGATCCTCTCTGTGACAGGTTGGGTGTCATCGTCGCAGGCGCTCCGCGAGCGCCGGTGGAGCGATGACCACGAGCTGGGTGGTCGCCCGGGTCAGCGCCGTGTACAGCAGGGCGTCGAGCCGAGGGGAATTGGCGGACAGCTCGCACACGATGATGACCGGCCGCTCCAGGCCCTTGAAGCGGCGAATGGTCTCGAACGGGACGATCCCGTTGTCGGGCGGCGGTTCCGGGACCTTGTCGGCCGGCAGGCGGAGCGACTGCCCCTCGTCGTCGATGGCCCCGTTGCACAGGACGGCGCTGCCGAACGTCCGATGTCGCCAGACCTCGCTGTGGGGCGCGCTCTGGCCCGAGAGGACCGCCACGTCCCAGCTGCGGACCTCCTCCTCGACGAGCAGCCGGTGAAGGTGGCGTCGCACCGCCTCGACGGTCTCCCGGCCCGGCTCCGCGATCTCGATGACGGGGGCCCGTCCGGTGTCCGCGATCGCGATGGGCGCAAACGGCCCGTGGTAGAAGCCGGCCGCGAGTGCAGCGACCGGCGCTGGCGACCGATAGTCCTCGAACAGCTCGATCCTCGGCAGGCCCAGCTCCGCGACCCGGTCGTCACGGATGAGCGCCTGGCCCGGGTCGTGGAAGATCCAGAGCACGTCCTCATCCGGGGCACGAAGCAGGAATCCGAGCGATTCCAGCCACGCGAGCTCGAAGTCCTGGCCCTCGTCGACCACGATCGCCTGGAAGCGCTCGTCGGGGAGCGCGTCGATGGCGCGGTCCAGGGCGGTGGGCAGGGCGACATCCCACCAGCCCGTCGGCAGCGGATCGGACTTCTCCGGCAGGGTGCCTGCCCGTGCGCCCAGGGTCTCGCACAGCTGGTGGAACGTGGACACGACCGGGCGGCGATCGGGCGGCTCGCCGTCGTCCCCGATCTCGTGCATGACGGCCGTCGCGAGCGGCTGGTTGAAGCACACGAACAGCGTCCGCCAGCCCTCTCTCGCGAGGCGGCGCGCCTTCTCGATCGCGACCAGGCTCTTGCCGCTCCCCGCCGGCCCCACGACGTCGAGGCGGCGCGTCGTCCGGTGCTGGTTGAGCACCAGTCGCTGCGCGCGGGACGCATCGAGCAGCCGCCCCTGCCCCTCCTCGACATCCCGCCGCAGCAGGCGGTGCAGGCTGACGACCGGGGCGAGGAACTCGTCGATGCGGCCGAGCTGGGCGTCCGTCAGCGGGTAGTCGCGGGACCCGTCGCCCACCCACCAGGCCCAGGTGCGGTCGAGGGCGCGGCGCGTCGCGTGATCGTCGGCGAGGTCCGCCGCGTCGAGGATCAGCTCGCGCGGCGCATCCGGGCCGAGCAGGACGTGGCCGCGAGGCAGGGTCGCGAGATCGGCGTCGGGGAACGCGACCGCGTGCCCGCAGCGGGGGCGATGGCCGGCCGGGAGCGACAGCACCTCGCAGACCGCATTGACGAGGTCCCGCTTCGCCGCCTCGGCCTGCTCGAACGGGCTGCGATCGAGCGGGTGGCTGCCGATGAACCAGCTCCCGCCGCTGTCCCTGCCCGGTTCGCCGGCCTTGGTCTCGATCACGAGCAGGCCGTACTCCGGATGGACGATGACGAGGTCCGCCTCCCCGTCGTGCGCGGGCTTGTCGCGGCGTGAACGCGCGACGAAGCGCACGTTCGCGTAGAGGCGCGCGCCCTCGGGCAGGGCGTCGCGGATGCGTGCTTCGCTGTGTTGCTCGGCCTGTGTTCCCAGGACCCCCAAGTAGGCTCCTTCCGACTCCCCCGCTCCCTTGTCAGGGACGCTACCGGAGCGTGGGGGCGCGCGCACCGGTACGTCTGTCCCGGAAGGAGGGCGCCGACTGGCCCTGATCGGGCGCCTGGCAGGGCAGGTCCCGGCGCATTCCGGTCCGAGCGCGACCTGGTGCGGGCCCGCACCAGGTCGCGGGCTCCGGGTCGGGTCGCGGGCTCCGGGTCGCGGGCTCCGGGTCGCGGGTTCCGGGTCGGGTCGCGGGCTCCGGACGCCTGAACCGGCGCAGCCCGGTCCGATTCGGGCGTCTCGCGCCCCACGTGTCACGCGGCGGGGGCGACCGCGCAACAGGCGAGGCTCGGGACGCCCAGTGCGTCGCGCGACGGAACCGTTGGGGCGCCGGGCGCCCAGCGCCGGCGCGGACTCCCGAGGCGCGGGGCCCGGGCGCCGGGCGCCCAGCGCAGGCGCGGGGGCGCGGGGCCCGCCACGCGGACTCCCCGGCGGGGGCTCGAGCCCCACCCACGCAACCGAACGGCCGCCATCGGCGTCAGGGTGGCGACCGGCCACCATGACGCCGCTCCCCCACCCTCGTGAGGCACCATCGATGAGCTCCAACCCGACCCCCGCTCCGACCGCCACCTCCTCAACCTCCCAGGCGATGCGCTGGGCTCTGCTCGCCGGCGCGGGTGCGCTGCTGGTTGGCCTGGTCGCGGGCCCGGTCCTCGCCGGCGCCGTGGCCCCCCGCACCTACGCCCCCACGAACGGCGCCACGGACCAGCCGCCGGAGCACACGATCTCGGTCGCCGGCTCGGGCAAGGTCGTGGTCGTCCCCGACATCGCCACGGTGCGCCTCGGCGTCGTCATCGAGCGCAACACGGCCAAGGCGGCCCGCACCGCGGCCGCGGAGGCCATGACCAAGGTCGTCGCCGCGGTGAAGGCCCTGGGCATCGACGACAAGGACATCGCGACCGCCAACGTGTCGCTCCAGCCGGTCTACGACTATCCCAACAACCAGTCGCCCAAGATCCGCGGTTACCAGCTCCAGAACATGATCACGGTCACGGTCCGCGACCTCGACAAGCTGTCTGACGTCCTCGACAACGGCGTCCGGGCCGGCGCCACGTCGGTTGACGGCGTCAGCTTCGACGTCTCCGATCGCACCGCCAGCGAGGCGAAGGCCCGCGAGGCGGCCGTCGCCGATGCCAAGGCCAAGGCCGAGGCGCTCGCGTCCGGGCTGGGCGTCCGCATCGAGGGCGTGGCGTCCGTCTCCGAGCAGGTCTCGACGCCGGTCTGGTACGACCGCATGTACGCGGCCGGTGACATGGTGGCCGAGGCCGCACCGCAGACCCCGGTCATGCCGGGCACGACCGACGTCGTGATCACGGTCCAGGTGACCTTCCTGATCCCGTAACCCGGAGCCGCTCGCGCGGCCCGTCACCCCACGAACGACAACGCGCCGGGCACCCGCCCGGCGTGTTGCGATGAATCGCGCCCGCGTCTAGCGGTCCAGCGCCTGGGCGAGATCCGCGATCACGTCGTCCGGGTGCTCGCCGCCCACGGAGAGGCGGATCAGACCGGGGGCAAGCATGGCCACCGCGCGTCCCTCCTCGCCCTGCTGCTGGTGGGTGGAGATCGACGGGATCGTGGCGATGCTCTTCACCCGCCCGAGGTCCGTCCCCCGGAAGATCAGCCCGAAGCGGTCGTAGGCCCGCCGCGCGGCGGGGAGCCCGCCCCGGAGCGTGAACCCCAGCAGCGTCGAGTACCGGACGGCCTCCGCCCCGTCCGCGTCCCCGTCGGCAAGCTGGAAGTCCCGGGCGGCGATCTCGTGGCCCGGGTGGGATTCCAGGCCTGGATACGAGACGCTCTCCACGGCCGGGTTCGCCTCGAGGAACCGCGCCACCCGCATGGTGGTCCGGCTCCAGGCGTCCATCCGCGTCCGCAGCGTGCGCAGGTCGGAGAGCAGCAGAAGCGCGCTGAACGGCGACAGCGCCGGCCCCAGGTCCCGCGCCGGGAGCAGCTTGACGTGGGTCGCGAAGTCCTCGCGCAGCTCGTCCGGCCCAACGCGGGCGGGAATGTCGTGGCGGGCGATCACGGCGCCCGCGATCGCGAGCCCGCTCGACCCGATCGCCTTCGACAGCGACTGGATCACGATGTCCGCGCCGAGCGAGAGTGGCCGAAGGAGCGCCGGGGTCGCCACCGTCGAGTCCACGATCAGCGGCATTCCGTGGGCGTGGGCGAGGGCCGCGAGCGCGGGAATGTCCGAGATGGCGAGCGCCGGGTTCGAGGGCACCTCCGCGTACAGGAAGCGGGTGTTGTCGTCGATGGCGCGCGCGAACGCGTCGGTGTCGAGCGGGTCCGACGACCCAGCGGACCTCGATCCCCCGCTCCGCGGCGTACCGGTTGAACAGCATGAACGTGCCGCCGTAGCACCTCGCCGACGCAACCAGGTTGATCCCGGCGCCGGGCCGGGCCGGGTCGATCGCGAGCAGCGCGTTGGTCGCGAGGTGGACGGCGGCCATCCCCGAGGCCGTGACCACCGCGGACGCCTCGAGATCCGTCCCGTAGGTCTCCAGCAGCGCCAGCGTCTCCTCGAGATAGTGGGTCGAGGGGTTGGCGATCCGCGTGTAGCCCCAGGCCGGGATGAGGTAGGCAAGCGCCGCCTCGAGATGGTCCGAGTCCTCGAAGTGCTGGGCGGGCGACAGGTAGGCAGGCTCGATCAGGCTGCCCTGGTTGGCCATCGCGGCGGCGTGGTCGTACATGCCGTGGACGGCGATGGTGTCGAACCGACGGGACCGGGCGCGACGGCGCCGCTCCACCTCAGCTGCCGTGTCCTCACGGCCGCGTTGGATCCACGCCTCGAGGCCGGGCGACGGGGTGGTGGCGGTCATCGGCTGGATCCTCCGTGCAGAGATGGGTCAGATGGGCAGCGCCACGGTGTCCTTCACCGTGGACAGGACGACGCTGGTCTGAATCCGGGCGATGCCCGGCAGCGGGGTGAGCTTGTCGACCACGAAGCGCTCGAGCGCCCGGCGGTCGCGCAGCACCACCTTGAGCTGGTAGTCGAACTGCCCGGTCAGGTGATGGCATTCGAGGACCTCGGGCAGCTCCGAGAGCGCCTTGCGCACCCGGGCGACCGCGTCCTGCTGGTGGAGGCCGATTCCGATGCTCACCAGGCACAGGAGATCGAACCCGGCCCGCTCGGCGTCCACCCGGGCGGCATAGCCCGGTGATCACGCCGCGCTCCTCCAGGCGGCGCACGCGGGCGTGCGTCGCGGCCGGGCTGAGCCCGATGGCCCTCGAGAGGTCAAGGTTGCTCGTCCGACCGTCCACCTGGAGCCGGCGAACGATGTCGCGATCGAGGTCATCGAGGCTGATGTTGGTCACGCGGCGGCCCTCGGTGCAAGTGGATGTTCGGTCACTCGCAATGATGTCCGAAGAACCTTCGGCTTGCCCAGCCCTGCCATGACGAACATTCGGCGTGGGCGCCTACGTGGCCCGACTGCGCGAGCGCCGCGTGACCCGCGTGATCCCCGCCCGGGCGCCCGGAGATCCCCCGCCCGAGCGCGCGCGGCTGCGCGTGCGGCCTGACGCAATCGATTGCACGCGGTACGCTTGCGTGCGTGACCGCATCGCCCGATCAGACCGGCCCGACCGCATCGGCCGTCCACAGCCGCACGGCCGCGCTCGTCCTCCTGGTGCTGCTGGCCCTCGTCTGGGGCGTGCACTGGGTCGTCGTGAAGCAGGGGCTCCACTACCTGCCGCCCCTCACCTACGGCGCCCTGCGCATGCTCGGCGGCCTGCTCACGATGGTGGCGATCCTCGGGGTCCAGCGGCGGATCAAGCGGCCGCCACGCCACGACCTGCCGATCATCGCGTCCGTGTCCCTGCTCCAGATCGCGGCCGGCGTCCTGATCATGAACTTCGCCCTCCAGGCCGTGCCGGCCGGGCGCTCATCCGTCCTGCTCTACGCCATGCCGCTGTGGGTGGCCCTCCTGCTGTGGGCGTTCTTCCGCACGCCCCCTCGCCGCAACGAGGCGGTGGGCCTCGTCCTGGGCCTGGGCGGGATCCTCATCCTGGTCAACCCGACGGTCATCGACTGGGGCGTGCCGCTCGAGCTCGCCGGCACCCTGGCGCTGGTCGTGAACGGGATCCTGTGGGCAGCCGTGACGATCCACATCCGGCGCCACACCTGGATGTCCTCGCCGCTCGACCTGCAGCCGTGGATGCTGCTCACCGCGTCTGTGCCGGTCGTCCTGGCCGCGCTCCTCCTGGAGCAGGGGCGGGAGATCCGGTGGGAGCTGCCGGCGATCCTCGCGCTGCTCTACAGCGGTCCGCTCGCGACCGCGTTCGCCAACTGGGCGAGCCAGTCGATCACCCGCTCGCTCGGCCCGCTCGCGTCCGCGATCGGCTTCCTCGCCACGCCGGTGGTCGGTCTGGTGAGCGGCGCCGTCCTGCTGGGCGAGTCGCTGGGGCTCCTCGACCTTGCCGGGTTTGCACTGGTGCTGGGGGGCATCGCGGTCACGTCGCTGATCCCCGCGGCGCGGGTGCAGCCACCGGCCGTCGCGGAGGCCACGGCGGCGTCTCGCTAGGAACGTCGCGCGGCGTCTACGCTCGCGTCATCCGCTCCGCGATGGCGCACCACTCCCACAGGCGCTGTGGGTCGGCCCGGCAGGTGCTGATGTCCTTGAGCGTGAACTCGACCGGGCAGCCGTTGGCGCGCGTGGCCTCGAGGACCTCGCGGAAGTCCTTCTCCGCGATCTCCGGGACCCAGGTGTCCATGGCCACCATCGAGGGGTTGGGCTTGCGGCTGAACACGAACTCGGACCCGATGGCCTCGGCGCCTCTGCCGATCTTCGCCCATGGGCTCATGGAGATCTTCCGGACGTTGGGGATCTTGCGGACCGAGTCGATCCGGTTGTGGAGCGGGTCACAGCAGCCGAAGTAGCCGAGCCCGAACCGGTCGAACCAGCGGGCGTAGTAGGGCGGGACGAACTCGTCGAAGGTGGCGTCCCCCACCGACACGAACAGCTGGCTCCGCCCGACCGTCCAGGTATCGATCGCCCGCGGCTTCGCCGGGTCGAAGCCGGGTCCTGGGAAGCTCCGTGGTCTGGGCCCCGGTGCAGTGGATCCGGTCGTTGCCATAGCCGATGAGCCCCTTCGCCTCGAGGATGTCCAGCTCGGCAAGCCGGACCTCCGTGAGGCGGTCGGCGATCGCGTGGAGGTGCTCTGGGCGATCCATGAAGTCGAGCAGGATGGGCTCGGTGCCGCGGAACTGCTCGATGTCGTCCCAGAGCGGGAACGCGAGCTCGTCGCCGTCGTAGCCCGTGAGCCCCTGCATCCGGACCTCGAGCAGGCCGTCGAGGCACTCGTGGGCCCAGGCCTCGCGCTCGGCGGTCCCTTCGACATCGAGGCTGGGTTCCAGGACGCGGAGCTTGTCGATGTCCTCGGGGTTCGCCAGCTGGTCCTCGTAGTGGTGGCTCTGGATCTCGCCGCCCTGGTCGATGGTGTCCTGCGTGATCCGGATCCCCCACCCCGGGCGGTCGATCACCTTCTTGATGTCGAGGTACGGCTCCACGACCATGTCCACCCGCAGGTGGTTCCAGCGGTACAGCTCCTGGCGGAGGCGCGTCTCCAGGTCCCGGGTGAAGGGGTGGGTGCGACGCGACGCGCAGCTCGTCGGCACCCGGGACGTTGCCCGTCAGCTCGTGCCACGGGATCTCGTCGATCATCGCCATGGGCCGCTCGGGGTGGAGGTCGTTGAGCGCCTGCCACTCGCGGATCCGCTCCGCCTGCACGGGCAGCGCGGCGAGCTCGGCGACCTTGGCGGCGAGCTCGCGGACGACGGCGACGTCCGCAGCCGGGAGGCCGGTGCTGGTCTGGGTGGTCATCGGTCCGATCCCCGTTTCCTAGGAGGCCAGCAGGCCGCGGGCGAGGTCAACCGCGGACCCGGCATCGGGGGCGTAGCCGTCGGCGCCGATCTGGTCGGCGAACTCGGGGGTCACCGGAGCCCCGCCGATGACGACCCGGGTGGCCAGGTTCGCGGCCTTCACGGCCTCGACCACCGCCGCGCATGTTGGGCATCGTCGTGGTCAGCAGGGCGGAGACGCCGATCAGGTGCGCGTCGTGCTCCTGCGCTGCCTCGACGAACTTCGCGGGCGGGACATTGACGCCGAGGTCGAAGACCTCGATCCCGCCGCCCTTCCACATCATGCCCACCAGGTTCTTGCCGATGTCGTGGAGGTCGCCCTCGACCGTGCCCACGACGGCGCGGAACTCGGGCTTGACCCCGGCCGCGAGCAGGACGGGCTCGAGGATCTGGGTGCCGGCCTTCATCGCCCGCGCCGCGATCAGCATCTCGGGCACGAACAGCTCGCCCTCCTGGAACTTGCGGCCCACCACGTCCATGGCGCTGGTCATCGCGTCGAGGATCGTGGTGGGGTCGATCCCCTCGTCGACGGCCGCCTGCGTGTGCTCGGCGGCGGCGGTCCGGTTGCCCGCCTCGACGGCGGCGGTGAGGGCGGCGAGGTCGGCCATGGGTGCGTCTCCTGCTCCTGGGTGGGGGCACGACGGTCCTCGGGCCGTCCTGTAATCGATTGCATACGCTAGCGGACTGCGGGTCCGACGTCAATCCCCGTGGGCGTTGACTCCCAGACCACGAACTCGCCGCGCCGGGGGGCGACTCCACCGTCAGTCCTCGGGGCGCTGCCTCGCAGTCCACGAAATCGCCGCGCCAACGGGCCTGGGGGCGTAGACGTAGCGCCACGGGCATCACCGCGTGGTGTTGCGCGGCCTTTGATGGCTGTGGGGCAACGAGATCGCCGTGTGCGGGTCTGCTGAGGCACCAATGCCCGATTTCGTGGTCTGGCAGTCAACGGCGACCGCGCGCGATGGGGAGGGGCGAAGGGCGACCGCGCGCGATGGGGAGGGGCGAAGGGCCGACGAGCCAACACGCCCCTACCCCGCCAGGTGGCTCCAGCCTGCGGTGCGGCGCTGGATCTCGGCGAGGTTGTGGAGGCTGGACTCCCGGGCACGCTCCTCCCAGGCGAACACGCACACGGTCATGATCCCATCGAACCGCAACTCGCCGAGCGTCTCGAAGAACGTGTCCCAGGGAACCTCGCCCTGCCCGATGTCGAGATGCTGGTGGACCCGGACCGCGTTGCCGGGCGGGTTGGTGATGTACCGCAGCCCCGACGAGGCGCGGTGGTCAAAGCCGTCGGCGACGTGGAGCTGGGTCAGCAGCGGACCCGCGTGGCGCATGATCTCGGCCATGTTGCCGCCCTGGTGGAACGTGTGGGGCGCGCAGTAGAGGAACGACACGTTGGGTGAGTTGATGCCGCGGATCATGTCCACGGCGGCGATGCCGTCCTCGATGAAGTCGTCGGGGTGCGGCTCCAGCGCGAGGTGCATCCCGGCCCGCTCGAACACGGGCAGCAGCTCCTCGAGCGACTTCCAGAACTGCGCCTCGGAGATGGACGGGTTCTCGGGCCGGCCGTTGAACTCCGAGTTCATCACCGTGGCCCCCAGCTCCCCGGCGATCTCGATCGAGCGCTTCCAGTAGCGGACGGCGGCCTGGCGCTCGTCCTCGTCAGGCCCGGACCAGCGGAACAGCGGCAGCACGGAGCTGATCTGGACCCCGGCGGCGTCGAGCGCCCGGCGGAACGCCCGGATCCCGGCCGTGTCCACGCGCGGGTGCCGGAAGAACGGGATGCAGTCCTCGCGGGGCGACAGCTCGATGTATCGATAGCCCAGGTCGGCGACCAGCCCCGGCAGCTCCGCCAGTGGCGTCGTCCGGAACATGTACGGGTCGAGCGCGATCTTCATCGTGTCCTCCTCGTCGGTCGCCGGCCTGGGCCGGCCGATGGGGCTGGCCGGGGCCGGCTGATGGGTGGAACGCTACCGGTAGATGGCGGGCTTCTCGACGTAGTCGATGGCCACCCGCTCGCCGCTCTTCACGGCCTGGACGCCGAACTCCGTGACCCGCGTCGCCGCGTAGCCGTCCCACGCGGACGGGCCCACGATCTCGCCCTTCTGCAGACCGGTGATCCAGGCCTGGAGCTCGGCGGTGTAGGCAGGACCGAACCGGACGCGCCAGTCGGGCGGGACCACGTCCACGTCCTGGCCATTGGCGATCGTGCTGGCGACGACCGGGTTGACCAGCGATGCCACGCCAAGCTCGCCAACGAGCTCGCACCGCACGTCGTAGCCGTACTGGCAGTTGGCGAAGAACTCCGACGTGGACAGCACGCCCGACTCCATCCCGAACAACGCGAACTGCGGGTCCTGGAGGTGCGGGAAGGCCTTGCTGGTTCGCTTGGGCGGCGCGACCTGGACCGAGGTGATCTCCTCGCCCAGGAGCCACCGGGTGGTGTCGATCTCGTGGATCATCGAATCGGTCATGGTCATGAAGCTGGTGAACGACTCAGGCACGGTGGCGTTGCGGTGCACGTTGTGGAGGATCAGCGCCGCGCCGATGTCGCCGCCGTCGAGGGTCGCCTTGACCTGACGGTAGCCCGGGTCGTAACGGCGCATGAAGCCCACGATGACCAGCCGCTTGCCATGCTTGACCTCGGCCTCGAGGATCGCCTCGCACTCCGGGGTGGTGGGCGCCAGCGGCTTCTCGCACATCACCGGCTTGCCGGCGGCGATCGACGCCAGCGTGTACTCGGCGTGCGTCTCGCCGATCGAGCAGACCAGGACGGCATCGACGAGGTCGCTGTTGACGAGCGAGATGCCGTCGTCGAACACCTTGACGTCCGGCCCGAGGTCCGCGGCGACCTGCTCCGCACGGGGGCGATTGACGTCGGTGACGGCGCTCACCGTGGAGCCGTTGATGACGTTGACGAGCTTGTTCGCGTGGTCGGTGCCGATGAGACCGGTACCGATGACGCCGACGCGGATGGCCATGGGGAACACCCTTCCTTCGCGGTGGTGCGGACGCTGCGGGATTGGCGGGATCAGGCGAGCGGACGGCCGGCGCCGAGACCGCAGGTCTTGAAGTACTGCTGGGTGCGGATCGCGATCGGCAGCGGCCGGTCGAAGTCGCAGGGGTACATGTCCTGCTCGACGATGCAGTACAGGTCGCGGTCGAGCGCGGCGAGGGCGTCGATGAGCGAGGGCATGTCGGGCTCGCCCAGCGGCGGCTCCACCATGGCCCCGAGACGGACGGCCGGGGCGAAGCCCAGCTTCTCCTCCCGGACCCGGGCCTGGATCGCCGGGTCCACCTGCTTGAGGTGGACGTATCCGATCCGGTCCGGGTAGTCGGCGATGAGCTTGAGGTTGTCGGCGCCGCAGTACGCAACGTGCCCGGTGTCGAGACACAGCTGCACGGTCTCGGGGTCCGTGCCGTCGAGGAAGCGCTCGATCTCCGCCTGGGTCCCCACGTGGCTGTCGGCGTGGGTGTGGAACACGAGCACCGCGCCGTGGTTGTCGGTCACGTACTTGCCGAGCTCCGACATGCCCGAGTTGAGGCTGGCCCACTCGTCATCGGTGAGCGTCGGGCTCGCGACCAGGTTGCCGTCGAAGTCCGTGAAGCCCTCGGGCAGGATCACCAGGTGCCGGGCGCCGTTGGGCCCGATGACCGCCATCTCCGCGTCGCAGTCGGCCTTGGCCTTCTCGAGCGCCTCCCTGCCCTTGTGGAGGGCGACGAAGACCGTGCCCCCGGAGAGCGTCAGGCCCCGGCTCGCGTACGCCTCGCGGACGATGCCCGGGTCGGTGGGCAGGTAGCCGAACGGGCCAAGCTCGCTGTATCGGTAGCCCGCCTGCTGAGCCTCGTCGAGATAGCGCTGCCACGGGGTCTGGAGCGGGTCGTCGCCGGGGTTCCAGACACCCCAGGAGTCCGGGGCCGTCCCCAGGTGGAGCTTCGGGTAGTCGACCTGCAGGTTCACGTCGCGGACTCCTTGGTGGGACGCGGGCGGGTGATGGGGCGGATGCTGATGCCCATAATGTAATCGATTGCGCCACGGAATGGAAGCCCCCGGGGCAATCGACGGGCCAAGACAGGACCGCCGGGTCCCGAAGGTCCCGGCGGTCTGAAGCGACAGGTGTCTGGCAGCGCCGGCAGGGCCGCCGCAGGATCAGCGGTTCTTGCGCTCGTCGATGATGATCGCGACGATGATGATCACGCCCTTGACGACCTGCTGGTAGAACGGGGAGACGTTGAGCAGGTCGAGGCCGTTGTTCATGACGCCGATGATCAGCGCGCCGACAACGGTCCCCCAGACGGTGCCGATGCCGCCGGCGAAGCTGGTGCCGCCGATGACCGCGGCCGCGATCGCGTCGAGCTCGTAGCCGATGCCGAGGGCCGGGGTCGCGGACTGGACGCGGGCGGTGAGCACCACGCCACCGAGGCCCGCCATGAGACCCGAGAACGCGTAGATGCCGAGCTTTGTCCGGCCGAGGTTCACGCCCGAGACGCGGGCGGCGGTCTCGTTGCCGCCGATCGCGTAGGCGTGGCGCCCGAAGCGCGTGTAGTTGAGCATGAGGTGCGTGAGGACGATCACGGTCAAGAACACGATGATCGGGACCGGAAGGCCCAGGATGTCGCCGCCGCCGATCCACAGGAAGTCTTCGTTGAGCGTGCTCACCGGCCGCCCGTTCGAGTAGATGTAGGCGAAGCCGCGGGCCATCGTCATCATGCCCAGGGTGGCGATGAATGGTGGGATCTTGAACGTCGCGATCAGCCCGCCGTTCACGGCCCCCAGCAGCAGGCCGGCACCGAGGCCTGCCAGCACGGCGACGAACGCCGGCAGCTGGAGACCCGGGTAGAGGGCCTCCTTCCAGCCCGGCTGCTGGACGAGGCTGGCGGACACGACGGCGGCAAAGCCGAGCACCGACCCGAGAGACAGGTCGATTCCCAGGGCGATGATGGTCAGCATCACGCCGATCGCCAGGAGCCCGATGACCGAGATCTGGCGGACGACGTTGATCAGGTTCTGGGGCTTGAGGAACGAGTTGTTCGGGGAGAAGATGGCGAGGAGGACGCACATCCCCAGGAAGATGAACACGATCAGGTACTTCCGGAGGAAGCCCGCCGCCGCTTCCCTGGTCACCAGTCCACCCGCGCTGGGCGCTGCTGCAGTCATCGACCCTCTCTCCTGCCTCAGGCCGCCGGGGCGACGAGCGTCGCCGCCTCCAGGACCTTCTCCTGCGTCGCTTCCTCGCGGCTGAACTCCGCGGTGATCCTGCCGCCCGCCATCACAAGCACGCGGTCGCTCATGCCAAGGATCTCGGGCATCTCGGACGAGACCATCAGGATGGCCTTGCCCTCCTTCGCCAACCCCGACATGAGCCGATGGATCTCGGCCTTGGCCCCGACGTCGATCCCTCGCGTCGGCTCGTCGATCATCAGGACATCGGGCAGCGTCAGCAGCCAGCGGGAGACCAGCACCTTCTGCTGATTGCCACCCGACAGGTTCTTGATCAGCTGCGAGAGCGACGGCGTCTTGATGGCCAGCGCCTCGCGCTGGCTCCGGCAAGCGACCTCCATCTGACCCTTCCGGAGGATGCCGCCGGGGCTGAACCGGTTGAGGTTGGCGATCGTCATGTTGTCCCGGACGGACAGGGCGCCCATGATGCCCGTCAACTTCCGGTCCTCGGTCAGGAGGCCCATGCCAGCGTCGATCGCGTCGGCCGGGGACTGGATCGAGACCTTCTTGCCGCGGATCGTGATCTCGCCCGCGTCGGTCTTGGTGACCCCGAAGATCGCCTCGAGCACCTCCGTCCGGCCGGCACCCATAAGGCCGGCGAGGCCCAGGATCTCTCCCCGCTTGAGGTCGAAGCTGATGTCGCTGATCACGCCGTGCCGGGTCAGCCCCCGGACGGACATGACCACGTCGCCGATCTCGGCATCCTCCTTCGGGAACAGGTGGGTGAGCTCGCGACCGACCATCAGCGTGATCAGCTTCTGGCGATCGAGCGCGGAGGCGTCCTCGGTGGCGACATGCTTGCCGTCGCGGAAGACCGTGACCTTGTCCGCGATCTTGAACACCTCGTCCATCTTGTGGGTGATGTAGATGACCGCCACGCCGCTCTCGCGCAGCGAGCGGATCATCCGGTGGAGGTGGTCAACCTCGCGCTCGGTGATGGCCGAGGTGGGCTCGTCCATGATGACCAGCTGGGCGTCCGTCGAGATCGCCTTGGCAATCTCGACCATCTGCATCTGCGCGACGCTCAGCGTCTTCATGACGCGCCGCGGATTGATGTCGATCGACCACTTGTCGAACACGGCCTGGGCGTCCGAGACGATGCGCCCCTTGTCAACCAGGCCAAACCTGTTGACCGGTTCCCTGCCGAGGAACATGTTCTCCGCGACGGTCATCGCCGGAACCGGGGAAAGCTCCTGGTGGATCATCGCGATGCCGAGGCCGAGCGCCTTGGCGCTGTCGGGCACCTGGACCGGCTTGCCGTTGAGCTCGATGGTCCCGGCATCGGCGTGGTAGATCCCGGCAAGGACCTTCATCAGCGTTGACTTGCCCGCGCCGTTCTCGCCCATCAGGGCGTGGACGGTGCCCGCTTCCACCTCGAGGTGGACGTTGTCGAGCGCCTGGACCCCCGGGAATGCCTTGGAGATCCCCGTCATCCGGAGGAGCACTGCCTCACTCATCCCCTGCCTCACGCTGCCCGCCTGCCGCCGGCCGGGGCCCACACCCCGGCTGCGTTCAGGCCCATGAACAAGGTTCGGAGGCCCGGCGAACCGGGCCTCCGAACCGTACCACTCAGGTTTGTGCGACGGTCGGCGGTACCGACCGTCGCGATCCTAGTTGGCGCCCAGGTAGTCGTTGATGTTCGCCGGGGTGACGAGCACGTAGGGGATATCGACGTAGTCGGGAACCGCGACGCCGTTGATCAGGTCGACCGCGGCCTGCACGCCGCCCTCGCCCTGGCCCTTGGCGTCCTGGAAGACGGTGACCGCAAGGTCGCCGGCCTGCATGGCGGCCAGGGCCTCGGACGTGGCGTCGACGCCGCCGACAAGGACGCCGTCGCCGGCCGTCAGCGGGATCTGTGCGGCCTTCAGCGCGTTGATCGCGCCGAGCGCCATCTCGTCGTTGTTCGCGCACACGACCATGCCGGCCTTGAGGGTGCCGGACTGGATCCAGTTCTCGGTGATGGACTGGCCCTTGGCGCGGTCCCAGTCGCCGGCCTGCGTGGCGACGACCGTCATGCCCGCCGCGGCGGCCTTCTCGTTGCAGCCCTGGGTCCGGAGGACCGCGGCCTCGTTCGTGACCTGGCCCTGGAGGATGACGACGTCACCCTTGTTGCCAACCAGCTTGGCGAGCTCTTCCATCTCGACCTGGCCCGCGTAGAGGGAGTCGGAGCCGACGTACGGCACGCCCGCGATGGATGGGTTGCGGTTGACGAACACGATCGGGATGCTCGCGGCCTTGGCGGCATCCGCCATCGGCTGGGCGGCGCTGGTGTCGACCGGGACCACGATGATCGCGCTGACGCCCTGCGAGACGAAGTTCTCGACCTGGGACAGCTGCGCGGCGGTGTCGTCCTTGGCATCCGTGATGGTCACGGTGACGCCCAGCTCGGCGGCCTTGGCCTTCATGCCGTCCTGGACGCGGCTCAGGAAGGTGTCGCTGTTGGGGAACGCGACGCCGATGGTGATGTCGCCGGCCGGCGCCATGCTCTCGGGCGCCATGCTGTCGGCGGGCGCCGTGGTCGGGGCAGTGGTGGCCGCTCCGCCACCGCAGGCACCCAGGATGAGGGCGCCGGTGACCATCAGGCCGGCGACGCGCCCCGTGAACTTGAGATTTATCTGTGCTCTTCTCCTCCGCCAATGTGGCTTGGTCGATCACGGGTCGCCGATCGTTCCGCGCCGGTCGGACCCTCCAAGGTCGCGGAAACGATTACGCCGCGTAATCGATTGCAAGGGTAGGTGAGACGACGCGTCGCGTCAACCCCTTTGTCCGAGGTCGCAGCGGCGGCAACCTTCCCGGCCTCTGCCTGCAATCCGCCAAGGATGTCCCATCCTCCGTCTCCGCGCCAACTCACCCGCTGATCACCCCGGGTGAACACTTCGAACCCGAGGGTGGCTGAAGGGGCCGCGCTGGCGGCGCTGGCGCCTGGTTGCTGACGTTGGGTGAACGAACCGGCAGGCAGCCTGGCTCCGGGCCGATGTCGACCAGCAAGCGTTGACGGTGAGTGAAGCAAGGGGTCTGCGGCGTCGGCAGTGCCCGCACTGGGGACCAGGATCGCGGATGGTAGGGATCAGTGGTCGGTCCAGATCCTCCGTACCCGCTCCGCGACGCGCTCGGGCGTCAGGCCGTGCCGCTCGAGGAGCCACGCATTGGGGGCCGATTCCCCCACGTGTCCTCGATGCCGATGCGGATCATGGGCCGCGGCTCGTGCGTGACCAGGATCTCGGCCACGAGACCACCGAGGCCGCCGGCCACCGTGTGCTCCTCCACCGTGACCACCATGGCCGCTTCGGCGGCGGCCGCGGCGATGGCCTCCTCGTCGCAGGGCTTGATCGATGGCACGTGGAGGACGCCGGTGAAGAATCCTTCCGCGGCGAGCAGCTCCGCCGCCGCGAGCGTCCGGGCGGTCTGCTGCCCGGTGGACACGAGCAGCACATCCCCGCCCTCGCGGAGCATGACCACGCGGCGCGGCTCGAACACGTAGTCCGTGCCGAACACATCCGGACCGGCCTCACGCCCCAGGCGCAGGTACACGGGACCTGGCGTCGCGGTGGCCCAGCGGGTCATCGCGGCGGTCTCGGCGGCGTCGACGGGCGCGAGCACGGTCATCCCCGGCATCGCCCGCATCACCGCGAGGTCGCTGACGTCCACGTGGGTCTTGCCCGAGAGGCCCGCCATCAGCCCGGTGTAGGCAGCGCCGATCTTGACGTTCGCGTGCGTCTGGGCCAGCGCCATCCGGACCTGGTCCAGCGCCCGGTTGGTGAAGAAGATCCCGAACGAGCTGAGCCAGGGCACGTAGCCGCAGAACGACAGCCCGGCCGCCGTCCCGACCATCCCCTGCTCCGCGATCCCCATCTGCAGGAACCGGTCCGGGTAGGCCGTGGCGAACGTGTCGGCCTTCGTGGACGTCGCGAGGTCCGCATCCATGACCAGCAGGTCCGGGTTGGTCGCGGCGAGCTCCACGAGGGTCTCGGCCCAGACGTCGCGTTGCGCCCTGCTCACGGCACGCGGCCCTCCCCGTCCAGCTCGCGCCGGGCGGCCTCCGTCTCTTCGGCCGTGGCCGGGCGAGCGTGCCACTCGGAGCGGCCCTCGGTGAACGAGATGCCGCGGCCCTTGACCGTATGGGCGAGGATCGCCGTGGGCGTGTCCCCGGCGCTGGTGGACCGGGCATCCTCGCAGGCCGCGAGGATCTGGCCGAAATCGTGGCCGTCGATCTCGAGCACCCGCCAGCCGAAGGCCTCGAACGCCCCCCGGAGGTTGATGCCGGCCCATGGGTCGCGCCGGTTCCCGCGGTGCTCCTCGCCCTCCTCGAGCGGCCAGCCGTATTGCTGCATGCCGTTCCAGTCCACGATCGCCGTCAGGTTGCCGGCGCCATGGCGTGGGGCGACGTGCACGGTCTCCCAGACCTGGCCCTCCTGCGTCTCGCCGTCGCCGAGCATCGCGAACACCTGGCTCGGCAATCCGCGGCGGCGGGTGCCCATGGCCAGGCCCAGCGCGATCGAGATCCCCTGCCCCAGCGAGCCCGTCGACGAGTCGAGCCCGGGCAGCTTGAGCATGTCCGGGTGACCCTGGAGCCGGCTGCCCTCTCCGTCGAACGTCAGCAGCTCGGCCTCGGGGAAGTAGCCGCGCATCGCCATCACGGTGTACAGCGCGATGGCGCTGTGGCCCTTGGACAGGACAAACCGGTCGCGCTCCGGCCAGTCGGGGCGCGCCGGGTCGATCCGCATCACGCGGAAGTAGAGCGCCACCAGCAGGTCCATCGCGGACAGCGGGCCGCCCACGTGGCCCGCCCCGGAATGGGCGACGGTCTCGATGACATGGAGGCGCCCGCGTCGGGCAAGCGCCTCGAGCTCCGCGTGGGGTCCGGCGCCGGCAGGCGTGCCCGGGGACGCGAGGCCGGCCATCAGGCCGGGGCCAGGCGCCCGAGCAGCGCTTCGAGGTACTCCCGGTTGGCCCGCGCGACGTCCTTGGGATCGTCGGGCGTGGTGTCCTGCTCCAGGACGAACCAGCCGTCGTAGCCGCGGTGGAGCAGCGCGTCCACGACCTCCGGGATCTGGGCGATCCCCTCCCCGAGGGCGGGGAAGATCCAGGTCTTGAGCGCCTGGCCGAAGCTCCACTCCTCGGCGCGCGCGCGTGGCGAGCACGTCGCCGTTGACGTCCTTGAGGTGGATGTGCCGCACGCGATCCCCGTAGGTGCCGAGCATCTCGAGGCTGTTGCCGCCGCCATAGGCCAGGTGCCCGACATCGAGGCACCAGCCGACCCTGGCCGGGTCCGTCTCGTCGAGGAGACGGGCGGTCTCGGCGGGGGTCTCCACGTACGTGCCCACGTGGTTGTGGAAGACGACGCTCATGCCCAGCGGTGACAGGTTGTCGGCAAGATCGTGGAGCCCGCGCGCGAGGTTGCTCCACTGCTCGTCGGTCAGACCGGCGGCCTCGTTGACGTGGCCCGCCTCAGCCCGGCGGCGGTCGTCGCCACCTTCCGCGGCGATCAGGAGCCGGCCACCGGTGGCGTGGAGCCGGTGGGCGATCGCCATCGCCTTGGCCATCTCCGCGTCATGCCGGTCCGCGTCGCGGAAGCCCAGGCCGACGAACGCCCCGACCATCTCCAGGCCGCGCTTGTCCAGCTCGACCTTGAGCTCGGCCGGGTCCTCGGGCATGCCGGGGCCCCACTCGGTGGCGTCGTAGCCCGCCTCGACGAACTCGTCCATCATCTGCCCATAGGGCAGCCAGGCGCGGTACTCGGGAACGTCGGGGTTGTTCCAGTTGACGGGTGCGGTCGCGATTCTCATCACAGCAGCTCGGCTCGCTGGCGGCCCAACGCCACCTCGTACTTCTCGCGCGCGGCGTTGACCGTGTCCGACCCGGACACGGCCGCGACCGGCACGTCCCACCAGGAGTCATAGCCCGGGGCCCGCTTGTCGGGGCTCACCGCCACGTGGATCACGGTGACGCCATCGTGCTCGCGGCCCGCGGCCACGGCGGCGCGGATGTCGTCCTCCGTGCGGGCATAGAACCCCAGAGCACCCATCGACTCGCCGTGCTTCTTGAAGTCCACCGGGATGTAGCCGCCGGTGAGCCGGCCGCTCTTCCCCTCGCGGAACCGCAGCTCGTTGCCAAACTGGGGCACCCCGCAGTTCCAGGCGAGATCCTTGATGCACTGGTAGCCATGGTTGTCGAAGACCACGATCGTGAGCTTGATGCCCTCGGCGACCGCGGTCACGATCTCCGAGTTGAGCATCAGGTAGGTGCCGTCGCCGATGGCGACCACGACCTCTCGCTCCGGCTCCGCCATCTTGATCCCGATCCCGGCGGGGATCTCGTAGCCCATGCAGGAGTAGCCGTACTCGAGGTGGTAGGCCTTGCTGTCCTCGGGCCGCCACAGCTTGAGCAGGTCGCCCGGCAGCGAGCCGGCCGCGCACACGATCGTCGCGTGCCCACCCACCGCGTCGTTGAGGATGCCGATGACCTCGGGCTGGGCAAGATCGCCGCCGTCATCGACGGGCGTGCGATGGAAGGTGACCCGCTCGTCCCACTCGGCCTTGAGCGATGCGACCCGGGCCCGGTAGTCCTGGGCGGTCCCCTGGTGGGCAACGGCTGCCAGCCCGGCGCCGATGGCGTCGAGGGCGGCGCGCGCGTCCGCGACCACCTGGACGGAGCGCATCTTGCCGGCATCGAAGGCGTTGACGTTGATCCCGACGAAGGTGACATCCGGATCCTGGAAGGCGGTCCGCGAGGCGGTGACGAAGTCACCCATCCGCGTGCCGACCCCGATCACGAGGTCAGCCTCGCGCGCCAGCCGGTTGGCTGCCAGGCCACCGGCAGACCCGATCGGCCCCACGTTCCACGGGTGGTTCCAGGGCAGCACGCCCTTGCCGGCCTGAGACTCGGACACGGGGATGCCGTGCTTGGTCGCCAGCGCGTCCAGGGCAGCCTCGGCTCCCGAGTAGATGGCCCCGCCGCCGGCCACGATCAGTGGCCGCTTTGCCGCCCGGATGAGGGCGACGACCTCGTCGGTCACCTCCGCCTCGGGCCGTGGACGGCGGACGCGCCAGACGCGCTTGTCGAAGAACCGCGCCGGCCAGTCGTAGACCTCGGCCTGGACGTCCTCCGGCAGGGACACGGTGACGGCACCGGTGTCGGCCGGGTCCGTGAGCACGCGGAAGGCCTCCGGCAAGCTCGAGATGAGCTGTTCCGGGCGGGAGATGCGGTCGAAGTAGCGCGACACCGGACGGAAGGCATCGGACGCGGAGACATCGTGCTCCACCGGATGCTCCACCTGCTGGAGCACCGGATCCACCAGGCGGTTGGCGAAGTAGTCCGAGGGCAGGAGGAGTACCGGCAGGCGGTTCACCGAGGCCGTGGCGGCACCCGTGATCATGTTGGTGGCGCCGGGGCCGATGGAGCTGGTGCACGCGAACGCGCGGAGCCGGTTGTTGTGCTTGGCAAAGGCCGCGGCCGCATGGACCTGCGCCTGCTCGTTCTGGGGCCGGTAGTACGGCATGTCGTACTCGTCGCCCAGCTCCTCGAGGGCCTGGCCAAGGCCCGCGACGTTGCCATGGCCGAAGATCCCCCAGACGCCGGCGATGAACCGCTGCTGGCGGCCGTCGCGCTCCACGTACTGCGCGGCCATGAAGCGGACGATGGCCTGCCCCACCGTCAGTCGAATCGTGCTCAACGCCAACGCTCCTCTCGCCTGTCCATCGACTCCGGCCACCGCTCCGTGGTCGCGTTCCGTTCCGGTGCGGGGTCGCGTTCCGTTGCGGCGGGTCACGATCCGTTGCGTTGCGGTCTCGCGGTCCGTTCCGTTGCGGTCTCGCGGTCAGCTCCGGCGGGGCGCCACGTGCTCCGTTGCGGTTCTCGCGGTCAGCACCGGTTGGTGCAATCGATTACAAGTCTACCTTGCCAGTGCGAGCGAGGACAACCCCAATGTTCTGATGCGGAATGGTCAGGCGGCGGGCTCGCAGCACCAGCCGCGAGCTCGTGTGGCCGGCTGGGTGTGGCGTGCAGGCCGCCGGTGCTCGCCGTTGCCTCCCAGGCAACGAAACGCGCCGGAGCTGGCTCCGGACCCCCGACCATTGCCTCCCAGGCAGCGAAACCCGGCCGAGCTGGCTCCGGACCCTAGGACCGTTGCCTGCCAGGCAACAAGTCGGGCGTGAAGCGTCGGCCGGGGGCGGAATCGTTGCCTGCCAGGCAACAAGTCGGGAGTGAAGCGTCGGCCGGGGGCGGAATCGTTGCCTGCCAGGCAACAAGTCGGGAGTGAAGCGTCGGCCGGGGGCGGAATCGTTGCCTGCCAGGCAACAAGTCGGAACCTTGACGCCGGGGCGAACGGGCGAGTAGGCTGCAATCGATTACGTGTGCCCGTGTCGTGCCCATCGCGCGGGTCGTTCATCGGGAGGACCTTGGGATGCTGCCAGCTCGGGTCGCCGCGGGCCTGCCAGCTCGGGTCGCCGCGGGCCTGCTCGCCCGCTCCGGCGCCCGCGGGGTCCAGGAATGACCGAGCGCGCGAGCCCCGCCACGATCCGCAACGTCGCGGACCGGGCGGGGGTGTCGACGGCCACCGTCAGCAGGGTGCTCGCGGGGATCGGCCACCCCAAGCCCGATACCGCGGCTGCCGTGATGCGCGCCGTGAAGGACCTGGGCTACCGGCCCTCCGGGGTCGCCCGATCGCTGCGAATGAAGCGCACGCGGACGCTGGGCCTGATCATCACGGACATCGAGAACCCGTTCTTCCCGGAGCTCGTGGTCGCCGCGGACTCCGCGGCCCGCAGCCGGGACTACTCGATCATCTTGGGCAGCGCCGCCTACGACGAGCATCGGGCGATGCACTATCTCGACCTCATGGTCGACCGCCGGGTGGATGGCCTGATCATCGCGTCGAGCCAGCTCTCGGACCAGAGCTGGGAATGGCTGGAAGGGTCCCCGGTCCCGGTGGTGGTCGCCAACGCGGAGCCCAGCGGGCTCGGCGTGCCGGTCATCACCAGCGACAACGTGGGCGGAATGCGGCTGGCCGTTGAGCACCTCGTCGGCCTCGGCCATCGCAAGCTGGCGTACATCCGCGGCTACGAGGGGTTCACGGCCGACGCGCCGCGGTTCGAGGGGTTCCGGGCGGCCTGCGCCGATGCCGGGCTCGCCGCCTCGGACCTTGTGGAGATCCGGGGCGACGGCCAGTTCGAGGGTGGCGAGCACGCGATGGCGGAGCTGCTCGCCCAGGGCTCCTCCATCACCGGGGTCATCTGTCACAACGACGTGACGGCAATCGGCGCGATGCGGGCGATCCGCACCGCGGGCCTGAGCATTCCGCGGGACATCAGCGTCGTGGGCTGCGACGACATCGCGGCGGCGTCATGGGTCACCCCGGCCCTCACCACCGTCGCCCAGCAGAAGGCGGAGATGGGGCGGCTGGCGGTTGAGCAGCTGGCGGCGGCCCTCGACGATCCCCTCCAGCCCGGCGCGGCGGAGACCGTCCGGATCCCGATGCTCCTTCGCGTGCGCGAGTCCAGCGGCCCCGCGCGGACGGACGGGTAGCAGGGACATGGCCGAGCGGGTCCGGATCGGGGTCGTGGGCACCAGCTGGTGGGCGGACTCGATGTACCTGCCCGCGCTCACCCGACATCCGCTGGCGGACGTTCGCGCCGTCGTCGGCGGGCGCCCGGAACAGACGCGCGCCTTCGCCGAGCAGTGGGCCATTCCCAACACCTACCCGACGCTCGAGGCCATGCTCGACGGTGAGGCGCTGGACGCCGTCACGATCATGGCGCCCAACCTCCATCACCACCCGTACACCATGGCCGCGCTTGCTCGCGGGCTCCACGTGCTGTGCGAGAAGCCGCTTGGAATGACCTCCGCCCAGGCGCGGGAGATGACCGAGACCGCCGAGCGGATGGGCGTGGTCAACATGTGCCCGTTCACCTACTCGTTCATGCCCTACGCCCGGTACACGAAGGAGCTGGTCGACAGCGGCTACATCGGGCGTCCGTACCACCTCAACATGCGCTACTACGCGGACTACGGCCGCGATGGACGGTACATCTGGCGGTTCGATCTCGGTGAGGCCGGGGCGGGCGTGTCGGGGGACCTCGCGTCGCACTGGTCATACATCGCCCGCTGGCTGTTCGGCGAGGTTGCGGCAGTCACGGCGGTGTTCGGGCGGGTGGTGCCGCGGGCGCCGCGGCCCGATGGGGCGCCATTCGAGGCGGCCGAGGACTCGGCGATGATCCTGCTGGAGTTCGCATCCGGGGCCACCGGGAACCTCCATGTGTCCTCGGTGGCGTACGAGCCATCCCGGTTCGGGCAGCTCCATGCGTGGGAGCTGCACGGGTCCGAGGGGACGCTCCACGTCACCTGCGACTGGGATGCCACGGAGCGCGTGGAGGGGGTGCGGATCGAGGGCGCCGAGGCGGACCGGACGGCCGAACGACCCCGGATCGCGGAGCTGCCGATCCCCGACCGCCTGTTCGATGGGCTGCGCCGGGACACGGTCCACAACACGTACAAGGACACGTTCCGCGAGCAGGACAACATGGCCCGCGGGTTCGTGACCGCGATCGCCGAAGGGGGCACGGCGGCGCCATCCTTCCGGGATGCCTGGGCGGTCCAGCGGATCGTGGATGCGGCCGGGCGATCGGCGCGCGAGGGGCGGCGGGTCACGATCGAGGAGATCGCAGCGGGCGAGCGGTAGGCTTTGCGGCGATGCCGGACGACACGCCCACTCCTGCGCCGCCGACCACCGCGCCGCCGCCGGACGACCTGACCGTCCGGCCTTCCGAGCGGCCCACTTCGCCGACGCCCCGCACGGTCGCCCACCCCGCGCTCCGCCTGTGGGCCGGCGCGATCGCGTTCCTCGCGCTCCTGGTCGCGACGTACGCGCTGTTCGTGCTGACCGAGGCCGGCCAGCGCCTGGAGAACCTGGGCCTCGAAGGCTCCGCGCTCCGGGCCGGGGCGACCCGTGCCGACTCCACCTTTGGGCTGGCGACCATCAGCGTCGTGTCGTTTGCGATCTCGATCGTGGTGGTCGTGCTCGTCGCCCTGCTCCGCCGTCGGCCGGCGCTGGCGGTCGCCACGGTCGTCGCGATGGGCGGCTCGGCCGTGCTGGGGGCGATCCTCAAGGACGTCCTCCCGCGCCCCGAGCTGGTCGAGGGGCCTGCCTGGCTGCTGCGGAACAGCTTCCCCAGCGGCCACGCGACGGTGGCCGCGGCCGTCGGCGCCGGCATCCTGATGGTCGCCCCCGGCCGTCTCCGCTGGATCGCCCTCCCGGTGGCGGCGATCGGCACGGCGGTCATCGGCCAGGCGACCCAGATCGCCGGCTGGCATCGGGCGAGCGACGCCATCGGATCCATGCTGCTCGTGCTCGCCGTGGCCGCGACCTCGCTCGCCGTCCTCGCGGCCGGTGGGTTCGTGGAACCCGATCCCCGCGGCCGCGTTCACCGGCGGATTCACGTGGGCCTGGTGGCGTCCGCGCTGCTCCTCATCGCCACGGCCGGCCTCATGGGGCTGCTGCCGCTCCTGTTCCCGTTGCTGCGAGCGCCCACCGGCGCCGAGGGCGTGTTCGTGCATCTCGGTCTCGGCCTCGCCGGAGCGGGGATCACGCTGCTCGCCTTCGTCGGCTTCGGGCGTCTCGAGGAGCCGCTGGGGCTCGGCCGGCGACCCGGCGCGGGTGAGGCGTCCGGCACGGCACGCGGAACCGGTACGGCACGCGGAACCGGCATTGCCCACGCGCCCGACGCGGTCCCGGCGAGCGACGAGGTCCGGGCGAGCGACTGAACCCGGGCCTGGCTCCGCCAGGGGGCCTCGAACGGGCACGGGGTACCATGGGAGCGTGCCGAGAGCCGCCCTGCCGGGGTCGCCGACCGCCACGTCTGCGAGGGACAGCCACTTGCCCGAGCGCCTCCTGGTGGTGTCCAACCGCCTGCCGCTGACGATCCGGCGGAGCGGCGAGCGATGGCACGCGGAGCGCAGCAGTGGCGGGCTCGTGGCCGCGATGGCGCCCGTCATGGAGCAGACCGACGGCCTGTGGATCGGCTGGCCGGGCGAGGCGTCGCCGGGTGGCGCGGAAGGACGCGCGGAGCTGCTCCGCAAGCTGGAACGCGAGCAGGCGATGGTCCCGGTGGAGCTACCGGTCTCGGTCAGCCGCGCCTTCTACGAGGGATACAGCAACAACACGCTGTGGCCGCTGCTCCACGGCTTCCCATCCCGGGTCACCTTCGACGCCGCCGCCTTCGCCGCCTACCGGGACGCCAATGCGCGGTTCGCCGACGCCGTGGTCGAGCGCCTCGGACCCGACGACCTGGTCTGGGTCCAGGACTACCAGCTGATGCTCCTGCCGGGCATGCTCCGCGAGCGCCGTCCGGATGCGCGGATCGCGTTCTTCCTCCATGTCCCCTTCCCCGCCCCCGAGACCTTCAGGGTGCTCCCCCAGCGAGAAGACCTGCTGCACGGCCTCCTGGGTGCCGACGTGATCGGGTTCCAGACCCACGAGCACCTGGGGTCGTTCCGGCGAACGGTCCTCTCGGTCCTGGGCCTGGCCAACCGGATGGACCGGCTGGACCTCGACGACCGCACGGTCTCCCTCCAGGCTCGTCCGATCGGGATCGAGCCGGACGCCTGGGAGCAGCTCGTGGAGAGCGACCGACGGGTGATCACCCGGATCGGGGATCTCGAGCGCCGTCACACCGGCCGCCACCTCGTCATCGCGGTCGACCGGCTCGACTACACCAAGGGCATCCCGGAGCGGCTGCGGGCTCTTCGCTACCTGTTCCATGCCCATCCCGAGTGGCGGGGCCGCATCACCCTCATCCAGGTCGCGGTGCCGTCGCGGGAGGGGATCCCCCGCTACGCGGCGCTGCGGCGCGAGGTCAACGAGCTGGTCGGCGAGATCAACGGTGAGCTCGGATCCGCGGACTGGACACCGGTCATCTACCTGCGCCGGTCCGTGCCACGCCATGAGCTGGCCGCCCTGTACGCGGCCGCGGACGTGGCCTGGATCGCGTCGCTCCGTGACGGGATGAACCTCGTTGCCAAGGAATACGTGGCCTGCCAGGGCACGCGGGCCGGGGTCCTGTTGCTGAGCGAGTTCGCCGGCGCGGCCGGCGAGATGGGCGAGGCGGTGCGCATCAACCCCTACGACGAGCAGGGGTCCGCGGAAGCCTTGATCCGCGCGCTCGAGATGGACGAGGAGACTCGACGGGATCGCCAGGAGGCGCTCCGGGGACGGATCCGCCAGAACACGGCGATCGCCTGGGCGGAGCGCTCCGTGGCCGATCTGCGCGACGCCGTGACCGAGCGGCGCCGGACGGTCAAGGACCTTCCGGCCCCACGGGTGGACGAGCTCCGCGTGCGGTTCGCCGCCGCTCGGCAGCGGATCTGTTACCTCGACTACGACGGCACCCTGGTGCCGCTCGCCCCACGCCCGCAGGACGCGACGCCGGGGGCCGGCGTGACCGAGGTCGTGGCGACCCTGGCCTCACGTCGGGACACCACCGTCGCGATCGTCTCGGGCCGGCGCACCGCGGACCTCGAGCGCTGGTTCGGGAACGTGGAGCACCTCTGGCTCGCGGCAGAGCACGGAGCCCTGGTCCGGGCACCCGACAGCCACGAGTGGGTGCCTCTCCACCCGGGGGCCAACGCGGACTGGAAGGAGCGCGTCCGCCCGCTGCTGGAGCACTTCGCGGAGCGTGTCCCGGGAAGCCTGATCGAGGAGAAGGAGTACGCGCTCGCGTGGCACTTCCGGCTCGCCGAGCGGGAATTCGGGAGACTGGTTCGCCAACGAGCTCGCGGCCACCCTGGACCACCAGCTCGGGGGCACGGATCTCGCCGTCCTGCGGGGCAACATGGTGGTGGAGGTCCGGTTCGCGTGGGCGAACAAGGGCGATGTCGCGGCGTCCATCCGGGCGGCGGGGCCCGCCGCGGACCTTGAGCTGGCCATCGGGGACGACCGGACGGACGAGGACCTGTTCGAGCGCCTGTCCCCGGACGCCATCACCATCCGCGTCGGTGGCGGGTCCACGCGGGCGAAGTACCGGCTACCCACCGCGGCCGCGACGGTCGCGCTGCTGGGCACCCTCGCCGAGGCCGTTCCCGCGGCCCGGACCCGGCGCTGACCGCCCGCTGACCGCGCCCTGATCCCGGCAACGACGAAGCCGGCCCCGGGGACGATGTCCCGAGGCCGGCCGGCGATGCGAGTGTCTAGCCGTTGCCGGGGAAGACGAGGCTCAGCGGCCCCTGCTTGCCGGGCTCCGGCCAGCGCTCGGTGACCATCTTCTGCTGGGTGAAGAAGCGGACGCCGTCCTCACCGCGCATGGCCAGGTCGCCCATCGCGGACTCCTTGGCGCCCGCGAAGCTCATGTAGCCCGCGGGCACCGGGATCGGCACGTTGACGCCGATCATCGGGACCTCGGACTCGAGCTTGAAGCGCCGAGCCGCACCACCATCGGTCGTGAACACCGCGGTGCCGTTGGCGTACTTGTGATCGTTGATGAGCTTGAGGCCCTCGTCGAAGGTGTCCGCGTACACGATGCTGAACACCGGGCCGAAGATCTCCTCCTGGTAGATCTTCATGTCCGGGGTGACATGGTCGAACAGGGTCACGCCCAGGAAGAACCCGTCGGGGTTCGGGCCCTCGAACTTGCGCCCGTCGACCAGGAGCTCGGCTCCCTCAGCCTCGCCCACGCCGATCCACTTGATGACCGACTGGCGATGCTCGTCCGTGTAGATGGGGCCCATGTCGGTCCCCGGCTCCATGCCATCGCCGATCTTGAGCTTCGCGATCCGCTCCATGATCTTGGGCTTGAGGCGATCCGCGGTGTCGCCCACCGCGACCAGCATCGTCTGGGCCATGCAGCGCTCGCCGGCCGAGCCGAAGCCGGCTGCGACCGCCGCGTCCGCAGCGAGGTCCATGTCCGCGTCGGGCAGGACGAGCATCGCGTTCTTGGCGCTCGTGTAGGACCCGACGCGCTTGCCGCGCTTGGTGCCCTCCTCGTAGACGTACCGGCCCACGGACGTGGAGCCCACGAACTGGATGGCCCGGATGCCGGGGTGCTCGACGATGGCCTTGACCGCCTCACGGCCGCCGTAGACGATGTTGAATGTGCCATCCGGGCCGCCGGCCTGCGTCCACAGCTCCGCCTGGAGCTGGGTGGCGCCCGGGGTGTGGGAGGACGGCTTGAGGATGACGGTGTTGCCCGTCATCAGCGCGATCGGGTAGATCCAGGCCGGGACCATCACCGGGAAGTTGAACGGCGTGATCGCGGCCACGACACCCAGCGGGGCGCGGAACGTGAACGCGTCCACCTTGGTCGAGACGTTGGGGGTCATCATGCCGGCGAGATGGACCGGCAGGCCGCACGCGAAGTCGATCGTCTCGATGCCGCGCATGACCTCGGCCAGGGCGTCCGGGAACGTCTTGCCATGGTCGCGGGTGATGTACGCCGCGAGCTCCTCGCGATGCTCGTACATCAGGTTCCGGAACTGGAAGAAGATGTTGGAGCGCGCGATGAGCGGCATGTCGCGCCAGGCGGGGAAGGCCGCGCTGGCCGCGACGACCGCCGCATCGACCTCGGCCTGGCCACCGCGCGGCACGCGGGCGAAGACCTTGCCCGTGGCCGGGTTCGTGATCGGGCCGGTCTGCTCGGGGAGGACCTCGACAGCCGTGCCATTGATGTAGTGGGACAGGATCGGCAGGACTGCCGTCTCGTCGCGGGTTTCGATCGTCATGTTTCCGGTGTTCCTCCTGGGGTTCCGCCTAGGGATGTCTTACCTAGATGTTCGTATGCGCGGTCAAGCCACCCGCGGGCTCATGCGCCCTTCAGGTCCGGGTTGGGCATCATGATGTCGCGGACCGTTCCCTGCAGATCGTGGTACGACTGGACGAAGCCGCGCAGGGTCCGAACGGCGGCTCCATAGCCCTCGAATTCCGCCGGCGTCAGGCCATCCGGCTCATAGGCCCGGCGGAAGTCCGGGATCCGCGCGAGCAGGTCGTCGATCAGGCGCTGATCAACCGGCTTGTCGATCCGGGACTCCGGGTCGATGCCGGATGCGTTGAACCGGACCTGCCAGGCGTAGGGCATCGTGAGCACGACGTCGCCGCCCACGAGCTCGGTCCAGTGGAGACGGTGGCGGTAGGCCGCCGCGAGCAGCCGCGTCCGGTAGCCGCGCTCCTGGAAGATCTCGTAGGCCCGCTTGAACGCGGCCACGCCGGCCCAGTTCGCCGCATCGGGGTCGAGGGCGACATCGTCCTTGCCCACGAGGACCTTCATCCAGTCGTCGAGCCGCCCGATCATCAGCGAGCAGACCGGGCTGAACTTGCTGGTGTCGCCGCCGGCCGCCTCGAAGCGGCGGAGGCCGCGCTCGACCGCCTCCGCGGCGGCGATGCACTGGGCGACCGTGAACACCACCGTGACGTTGACCACGACGCCCCGGGCGGTGGCATCCTCGGCGGCCTGGAGGCCGGCCGCGGTGCACGGGAACTTGACCTGGATGTTGGGGGCGAGAGTGTTGAAGTGGACCGCCTGCTCGGCCATGCGGGCCGAGTCGCGGTAGTTGGCCGGGTTCGTCTGGAGCGACAGGCGGCCCTTCATCCCGTCGTGGGCATCGAACACCGGCTGCAGGATGCCGGCGCCACGGGCGCCCATCTCCTCGATCAGCGCCCAGGTGAGCTCCACCTCGGACCACGTCGGGTGCTCCCCGATCATCTCGCGGACCCGCGGGACCCAGTGATCCTTCTCCTTCTTCATCACCTCGCCCACGATCACCGGGTTCGAGGTGGCGCCGGTGCCCCCGCGCTCAACCGCGTAGGCGAGCTCGGCGACGGCGCAGGAGTCGTTCCAGAAGTCCGTCGGGGTGGCCTCAACCATCCGGGACAGCGGGCTGTCGATCGTGGTCAGCGTGGTGGTCATGCGTTCTCCGTGAGCTGTGGCCCGGGGTGCCTGTCGCACTCCATATAATCGATGATCGATGCTTTGGGCGCAAGGGCCGACCCGGCCGTGTTCCTTACGCTCGAGCGCTCGGCCCGTCAGCTGTTGGCGCGGGCGGCGTCCAGTTCATGAGCCAGGCATGGTCCGGGTCCAGGGTGAAATGCCAGGCCCGGTTGGGGCCGGCCATCACGTTGAGGTAGTAGCAGTCGTAGCCTGCCGGCACGCCGACCGGGTGATACCCCTCGGGCACCAGCACGATGTCGCCGTCCATCGGCGTCATCGCCTCGTCCAGGCGGCGGTCCGCCGTGTACACCCGGGCGAAGGCGAACCCCTGGGCCGGCTTCGCGAACTTGTAGTAGTAGAGCTCCTCGAGCCGCGCCTCGACCGGCGGGTTCTCGGTGTCGTGCTTGTGGGGCGGGTAGCTGGACCAGTTCCCGCCCGGGGTGAACACCTCGAATGCGATCAGGCGCCCGGCCTCCGCCGCGGGCGGCAGCAGGTGATGGATGCGACGGGCCGTGCTGCCCTCCCCGCGCGCCTCGACGAGGATGTCCTCCGGCCTGATGAGCGCGGTCCGGCGGATGGGGCCTCCGGGGGCCGCGCCGATCGCCACGAGGGCACTGGTCGTGGCCGTGGCCGACAGTGAGCGTCCGGGCTCAACGAGCAGCAGCGGCGGCGGCGGGCCATCGAACACCGAGGCCCGGGACCCCTGCTCGCCGAGGTCGTCGTCGCCCGCCGTCAGGATGGCACGGCCCTCGAGGAGGAGGAGCAGTCGCTCCATCCCGTCCGCGGCTCGTTCGACGCGCTGTCCGGGCTCCAGGCGATAGACGTGGAACGCGGTGAACTCCCACCCTGCCGACGCGGGGTCGATGCCGCAGACCAGCCCGTCGGGACCGGGATCGGCCGCGCGGCGGAGGAGGCGCCGCGCGGCCGATCGGTCGGGATGGGCGATGGGATCCCCTGTGGGATGGGTCATCGATGCAGGCACCTCCGCGTCGCCCGGCCAGACGTCGAGTCCCGACGGGATCTCCGTCCTGGTGCCCGATCGGCCAAGATCGGCAATCGATTACATGAGCAATCTTCGCGCACCCTGACCGCATCGTCAAGGGATTCCGGCCGATTGCGAACGAATCGGGCCCGCGCCACAATGCGGCCGGCGTGGTCGCTGCGGCCGGCGTGGCCGGACAGGCAACGGAATCGCCGCTGGCCATCCCCCGCACCGGCCGGCGTGGCCTGCCAGGCCACGGATTCGCCCTCGCTGGGTCCGCTGACCGGTCTTCGTGGACTCTCAGGCCACAGGTTCGCCGGGCCCGGCCACCGTCGCCCGGTTTCGTGGCCTGCCAGGCAACGGACTCAGGGGCCGGGGTCGCGGTGCCGGGTTTCGTCGCCTGCCAGGCAACGGCGCGGAACGGATCGCCACGTCCGCGGAACGGATCGCCACGGCCAGGGAACCCGCGAGATGGCCACGGAACCGGTATCCGGAGCCGCGCGTGACGCCGCGGTAGCGGCCCTGGAACGTCCAGCAGCCCGGGCCGGCGAGGGACCGGACCCGGGCGGTGACGAGCTGCCGTGGATGAACGTCAGCGCTTCTGCGACTTGCCGTCCACGGTCCGCATCCGCGCGGCCGTGCTGGCCGCGAAGTGCATCGCCTTGCGCGCCATCTCGGGCATCGGGGCCGCTAGCTGGGCCTCGTTGGTCACCAGCTCCTGCTCGAGCTCCGCGAGCATCGCGTCGCCGTGCGCGTACTCGTGGACTCTGCGCCGGACGCCCCCGAGCGCGTGGCGCGCGTCCTCGAACCGGCCCTCGCGGTTGAGCCGCACGGCCTCCTGCCTGGCGCGCTCGGCGAACAGGCGGGCGACGACCCGGTCGACCTCAACGTCCCGCGGCTGGCCGTCGTTGGCGGGATGATCCGCGTACTGCCAGGCGAGCGACACCGGGGCGGCGGCGGGCGTCGCGAGCTCGAACACCCGGTCCCGGTCCACGACCCGCACCACCGCGCCCAGCTCGCGACCGAGATCGCCGTAGTCGAAGCTCAGCCGGAGGGCGATGGTGAGCACCTGGCCCGACACCATGTCGCCCAGGTGGATCCGCGCGTAGCCGGGTCCCTGCTCGATGCGGAACGGGCTGAGCGACTCGACGCGGACGGACTCGGGCAGCGTGAGGTCCACGACGACCTCCCGGGCGACGATGTCCAGGGTCTCGCCGACCTCGGAGGTGATGTGGTCGCGCATCGCCGCCACGTCACCCGCGAAGTAGAAGTGGCCGCCACCGCTGTCGGCCATGGCCTGGAGCAGCGACTCGTCGAAGTCCGTGCCCACGCCGAACGTGGACGTTGAGATCCCGCGCTGGCGGAGGTCGTGGGCGGTGCCGGCGAGCTGGCCGGGGTCCGTGACCCCCTTGTTGGCCAGACCGTCGGTCAGCAGCAGGACCCGGTTCACGCCGTCGGGTGCGAGCGCTGCGGCAACCTGCTCGCAGCCGGTGAGCCAGCCACCGTGCAGGTCCGTGCTGCCGCGCGGTTCCACGGGACCCAGGCGCCGGGCCGCCTCGCCGCGGGCCTCGGGGGTGGCCAGGGTGCCGGGCATCACGACGTCGATCAGGCTGTCGTAGGTCACGACGGAGAACCGGTCGGCGGGATCAAGGCGGTGGACCGCCTCGAGGACCGCCTGCTTGGCCAGCCCGAGCTTGTTGTGCCCGCCCATGGACCCGGACCGGTCCAGGACGAACGCGAGGTTCACGGGCGGGCGGCGGCGAGCAGGATCCGCCTGGATGGTGGGTGCCGTGACGTCGATGACGAGGAACCGCCGGCTGCGGCCGCTGGCCCGGATGAGCCGCCGGTCGGGGCGGACGGTGAGGCGCGCACCGACCAGGCGGTCGGCGGGCTGGGGGGTCTGCGGGTGGGTCACGTGGGACCTCCTTCTCGATGGCTGGTCGAGGCCCGGGATGGGGCGGGTCTCAGGGCATGGCTGGCCCGCGGGATGAGCGGGCTGACGGTGATGGCGGATCTAGGTGTCTTCGAACAGCTCCCGGGCGATCCGCTCCAGCTGGTCCACGCGCTTGTTCGTGGTCCGGTCCAGGGGGCGGCGGACGTGCAGCTCGACGTCCGGCGTGATGGCCAGGCGCTCCCAGGTGGAGCGATCGGCGATGGGCCTGGAGACGGCAGGCGATGCGGCGGACGGCGTGGGGGTCGGGGGGGCCGATCCATCAGACGGCGTGGGGGTCCGGGGGGGTCGCCGGCGCTTCGAGCGGCGCGGGGACCGCCATCTCGGCGGGCGGCGCGGACGCAGGCGGCGCGGACGCAGCCAGCGGGGCCGGAACGTCAGCCAGGGAGTCGGCAACGGCCATGCGACGGAGCAACAGGCCCCTGCCCGACCCGCCGCCCGGCACCGTGGGCCGGACGCCCGAGCGTGTCATGAGCGAGCGCACGAAGGCGAGCGTGTCGCCCGGCTCCTGGCTGGGCGCCGAGGCCTGGGGAGACAGCGCGCTGACGGTGGCGATGACCTCGTCGTCCCCCATCCGCTCCAGCCGCAACCGGATCTCCGCGAGCGGCAGGTGATCCCGCTGCAGCCGCCGGATCAGGCGAAGCCGGGCAAGGTGGCCCTCGGCGTAGCGAGTGGCCGGCCCGGCGGCCTCGGGGGACGGGAGGAGCCCCTGCGCAACGTAGTACCGCACCGTGCGGGGGGTCACGTCCGCGAGGCGGGCCAGGTCGGCGAGGGAGTACGGATCGTCGGGCATGGGGTGATCATGACACCACCACGTGCTGGTGTCAAGACTCTCGTTCGGACGGGTCCGGCACCGAGCGGCACCATCGACCGGGCTCGTGCAGTCCCACGACCAATGGGCCGAATTCGGGGTATCGCGATCCGGCCCTGTCTGGCACCCTCGGGTCATGCGTCTCCCCGACCACACCGCGGGCCGTGTCGCCCGGCTGGCCGCTCCCCTCCTCCTTTCCGTGGCGCTGACCCTGCCCGCTGTCGCCCCGGTGGCGGCCGCGGAGCCCGACTTCCCTGCCGACATGAGCGGCTACCACAACTGGACCGAGCTTGGGGACGAGATCGCCCAGGTCGCGGCGGACCATCCCGACATCGTGTCCGTGTTCTCGATCGGCGACAGCGCCCACGGCCGGCCGATCTGGATGGCCAAGGTGAGCGACAACGTGACCGAGGACGAGAATGAACCCGAGGTCCTGGTCGACGCGCTCCACCACGCACGCGAGCACCTCACGACCGAGCAGGCCCTCGCGCTGTTCCACTGGCTGTCCGACGGCTACGGGACGGATGACGAGATCACGCACCTCGTGGACAGCCGCGAGATCTTCATCGTGTTCGCGCTCAACCCGGACGGCCTGCGCTATGACCTGACCGGCGACCCGTTCCGGGCCTGGCGCAAGAACCGCCAGCGCGACGCGTCGGGCAATCCCATGTTCACGGACCTCAACCGCAACTACGAGTACCGCTGGGCGTGCTGCGACGGCTCCTCGGGCAAGCGGAACTCGATCACCTACCGCGGCCCCGCCCCGTTCTCGGCACCCGAGACGCAGGCGCTGCGCGACTTCGTCGAGAGCCGCGTCATCGACGGGGTGCAGCAGATCCGGACGCACGTGACGCTCCACACCAACGGCGAGCTGATCCTGTGGCCCTACGGCTACACGAAGAAGAACGTGCCCAAGGACATGACCGCCCTGGACCACGGCGTGTTCGTCGCGCTGGGCCGGGCGATGGCGGCGACCAACGGGTACACCGCCGAGCAGTCATCGGACCTGTACATCACCGACGGCGACCAGATCGACTGGCTCTACGGTCGCCAGCGGATCTTCAGCTACACCTTCGAGCTGTTCCCGACCGAGAAGAAGACGGTCTGGAAGGACCACTATCCCGACGATTCGAAGATCGCGGCCCAGACGGAGCGCAACCGCGCGGCGCTGCTGCTGCTGATCGACCGGGCAGGCTGCCCGTACGCCGCGCTGGGATCGGCCTCGGCGAAGGCCAACTGCGGGCCGCTGTTCGACGACCTGGAGATCAACCGAGGCTGGGTGCGTGACCCGTTCGGCACCGACACCGCCACCTCCGGCACGTGGGCCGTGGCCAACCCGCAGCCGACCAGGACGTCCGCCGGCAAGATGCAACGGGGCGCGACGGTCTCAGGCAGGCGCGCCCTGGTCACCGGCGCCGCCGCGGGCGCGAAGGCGAGCTCAAACGACCTCGACGGCGGCAGCACGACGATCCGGAGCCACGCCATCTCACTCCCGGTGGATCCAGCGGACGTCGGGAGCCTCACCTTCTCGTGGACCTTCGCGCATAGCGCGAGCTCGTCCGCCGACGACGCCCTGCGGGTGATCGTCGAGGCAGAGGACGGGACGCCGACGACGGTGTTCGAGGTGCTCGGGAGCCCGGTGGCGGAGGTGGCCACCTGGCGCACCGCGACGGTGGATGTCTCCGCCTGGGCCGGCCGGGCGATCCACCTCGTGGTGGAGGCGGTCGACGGCGGCAACGGCAACCTCGTCGAGGCGGAGATCGACGACGTGCGCATCCGCCGACCCTGATCATCGAGGGCCCCGGCGCCCTGCGGGGCACCGGGCGCTGCGGGGCACCTGAGCCGAAGGCGTTACGGCAGCGAGCGGACCATCCCCCCGTCCACCGGCACGATCGCGCCGGTCACAAACGACGCCGCGGGCGACAGCAGGAACGCCCCGACCCGCCCGATCTCGGCGACATCGCCGTACCGGCCAAGGGGAATGCCCGCCCGGGCGCGAGCCTCGACCTCCGCAACCGTGACCCCATCCGCCTCGGCTCGGCGAGCGTCCAGCGAGGCGATCCGGTCGGTCGCGATCCGCCCCGGCGCAAGGCCGTTGATCCGGACCGGTGCGATCTCGGCCGCCAGCGTCTTGACCAGGCCCGCGAGCCCCGGTCGGAGGACGTTGGAGAGGGTGAGGGCCGGGATCGGCTCCCGGACCGACGAGCTCAGCACGATCAGGATCGCCGGGTCCATCCCTTCGCGTAGGTGCGGGAGGGCGGCACGCACGAGGCGCAGGATGGACTGCAGCGTGCCCGCGATGGCCGTCTCCCAGTCGCCCTCGGAGAGCGTGTCGAAGGTGCCGCCGGGCGGACCGCCGGTGTTGGCCACGAGCAGGTCCAGCCCGCCCAGCGCCGCCACCGCCTGGGCCACCGCGTCCGCCGGGCCATCGGGCGTGGCGAGGTCGGCGACGACAGGCGTGCCGCCCAGCCGCGCCGCCGCGGCCTCGATCCGGTCCCGGGTCCGGCCGATCGGCGCGACCCGCGCGCCATCGCCGGCGAGCGCGGCCGCGATGCCGCCACCGATCCCCGAGCCGCCACCGCCGACGAGCGCCCGCCGCCCCTGCAGTCCCAGGTCCAACCGTTCCTCCGATCACGTCCGGCAAGGGTAGCCTCCGGTATCCGGCGCGTTGGGCTACGCTCGCGTGATGGACGGTTCCGTCGAAGCACCGCTCGGGATCGAGCTGTTCGTCCTGCTGGTGCTGGTGGCCACGATCGTAGCCATCCTTGCGCGTCGCGCCGCGCTCCCCTACTCCGTGGGCCTGGTGCTGGCGGGGCTGGGTCTCGCGTTCCTGTTCCCGGGGCAGCCGGTCGACATCACGCCGGGGCTGATCCTCGCCGTGCTGCTGCCCGGCCTGGTGTTCGAGGCCGCCTACAAGATCGACGTGCTGGAGCTCCGGCGCACGTTCACGATCGTGGCGGTCCTCGCCGCGCCCGGCGTGCTCATCACCGCGGGGGTCGTGGCGGTGGTCGTCAGCGCCACGACCGGGCTGGACATCGGGCTCGCGTTCCTGCTGGGCGCGATGATCTCGGCGACGGATCCGGTCGCGGTGGTGTCGATGTTCAGGCGGCTGGGCGTCCCGACCCGCCTGGCGACCTCGGTGGAGGCGGAGAGCCTCCTCAACGACGGCACGGGCGTGGTGCTGTTCGCCATCGCCCTCACGGCGCTCACGCGGCCGGTGACCCTGGGTGACGCGGCGCTGTCGTTCGTGGCCACCATCGTGTTCAGCGCGGTCATCGGGCTCGTGGTGGGCATCGCGGTCCGCTCGTTCATGAGCCGGATCGACGACCCGCTGCTCGCGGTCATGCTGTCCCTGGTCGCCGCCTACGGGACCTATCTCATTGCCGATCGCTTCCACGAGTCCGGGATCATCGCCACGGTGGTGGTTGGGCTCCTGATCGACACCGGGCCGGCGGCCCACCTGTCGCGGGCCACGCGGGAAGCCCTCGACATCGTGTGGGAGTTCGTCGCGTTCATCCTGACTGCGCTCGTGTTCCTGCTGGTGGGCCTGGTGATCAGCCCCGACCTGCTGCTGGCGGCCGTGCCGGTGATCATCGCCGGGTTCGTCGCGATCACCGTGGCCCGGGCGTTCGTGGTCTACGGGCTGATCGGCGCCGGCGAGCGGCTGCTGCCCGGTGCCTCGCTCCTGCCCCTGTCATACCTGCACGTGATGTTCTGGTCGGGCCTGCGGGGCGCCATCGCGGTCGCCCTCGTGCTGGCACTGCCGGCCGACCTTCCGCAGCGGGACCTGCTCACGGGCGCGGTGTACGGGATCGTGCTCATCACGCTCCTGTTCCAGGGCACGACCGCCAGCCGCGTGGTGCGGCACGCAGGCGTGCCGGTCGGCCAGTCGACCACGAGCGGGGCCGGCTGAGCGCGGACACTGGCGCCGTCACCCGCTGAGCGCGGTCGTGGACGCCGGCTCGCCTTCAGCGCCCGGTCTTGAACACCCAGGCCCGTGCGCCAACCGGGTTACCGGTGCGGTCCTGGGCCTTCGTCGTCACCTCGACCCGGTACCGCGTGTGCGGGTACATCCGGAGCACCGGGTCCAGGACCAGCGTGTTCGTGCGCTTGATCCAACGGGTCGTGGTGCGCACGATCAGGCCGGTGTCGAGGTTCCGCAGGCGGACCGTTCCCGCTGGTGCACGGAGGGGCTCGGAGAACCGGATCCGAATGCTGGCGTCCCGGTCGAACCCGGTTGCGCCCGGCCTCGGCCGGCGGTGGACGATGGTTGGGAGCGATCGGGTCGACGACCTTGATCGGCCTGGAGACCGCCTCGGCGAAGTTGCCATCCTCGTCGATCGCGACGACGAGGATCCGGTAGCAGTGCCCCTGGCGGAGATGGGTGAGTGGCAGCTCCTCGGCGTAGGCCAGGTCGCGAAGGCGCACCCGGCCACGGTAGTCACAGGCGCCGGCATCGATCCGCCAGTCGCCCAGCAGCGCGTACGCCTCCGAGACCTCGTGGTTGGCCTGGACACGTGCCGGGTAGGTCGATCCGGTCTGGACCACGGCGGCCGTCGGGGCGAGGAACGTGAGCTCGAGCTCCGGGAGGGCCGCCACCGGCTCGAGATCGGGCAGTGGATCGGGGACCGGCTCCGCCAGGGCGGAGGCCGCGTCGACCCGGCCATCACCGAACAGCGGGTCCCAACCCGGATCGCCAAGATCAACCGCGGACGCCCGGAGGACAGCCTCCAGCTCCGCGACTCCGAGCGCCGGGCGCGCGGACCAGATCAGCGCCGCAACGCCCGCGACATGCGGCGAGGAGCCGCTGGTGCCACTGCCGGGCTCGTAGCCGCCGTCGGGGATGGTTGACCATGTCTCCACACCCGGCGCGACGAGGTCCAGCGCGCGCCCGGTGGTCGAGAACTCGGCCAGGTTGTCCTCGCCGTCGACCGCGCCCACCGATACCACGCCACGGAAGGACGCCGGGTAGTTGCGCAGGGACGTGCCCTCGTTGCCAGAGGCGGCGACCATGAGGACGCCGGCGTCGCGGGCAGCGGTGAACGTGGGCTGGCCGAGGGCGACCTGCTCGCTGGTCAGGTAGCCGCCAAAGCTCATGTTGATGATGTCGGCCCCGTGGTCGCTGGCCCAGTCCACGGCATCGAGCGCGTCGGCAAACGAGATGCCCCCGTAATCGTCGGCGATCTTCACGGGCATCAGCGTGATGCCTGGGGCGATCCCGGCAATCCCCTCGCCGTTGTCGGTCTCGGCCGCGATCGTGCCCGCGACCCACGTCCCGTGGCCCACCTCGTCGGTCACGTCCGCGTTGTTCCAGACCACGTTCCGCTGATCCGTCACCGCCACATCGTCGAGATCGGGGTGGGACAGGTCCACGCCGCTGTCGATCACCGCGACCACGACCGACGGGTCACCCGTCGTGACGGTCCATGCGTCCGGCACCTCGATCTGGGCGAGGTCACCTTGGTCGACGTAGAGGGGATCGTCAGGTGGCGCGTCCGCCGGCCAGTCCGTGAACCCCAGCCGCGCGTCGGGGACGACCGCGAGCACGCGAGGGTCGGCGCGCAGCCTGGCGGCAACGGCAGCAGCCTGGTTGGAGCGAGCCTGGACGACCGAGCGCATGGGCCACGCCGTCCCCTCGACGGAGCGAATGCCATTCACCGTGACCGTGGCCGGCGCCACGCCCTTCCAGGTGACGATGAGGCGGTCGCGGTAGGCCGCGGCGTCAGCGTCGTGGCGGGCGGCGGCGGGGATCGCGGCGGCTGTTGGTGCCGCGGCCGCGGGCACCGCGACGCCAACGGCGAGGACGAGGGCCACGAGACGGGCGATGCGTCTGCTGTTCAACACGAGATCTGTTCCCCCGGTACGGTGCCCGGCAGGAGGGTGTCGGGCATGCGGCTTCACCGGGACGCAGCGCGACTGTACCGCTCGCCGACCGACGCCGCGCAACCGAACCGCAACCACCTCGACGCCCGTCCGGGGATCGTGTCCGCGGCTCCACTCGTGCACGATCCCGTATCCACGGACCCGGTCCAAGTCCGCCAGCCACCGGCACCGTGCCGGCCCGCCCGCCAGGGAGGACCCAGCGATGACCTACCCCGCCTTCGACACCAACAGCACGACAGGCTCGAGCGAGCCCACGCTCGGACCCGTCACCTGCGCCTCCTGCGGCTGCCGCCTGACCCGGGCGACCGACGGCCGCCCGGGCTGGGTCCACTTCTCACCGATGGCCGGCCGCGATGCCCGGGGATGCCGGGTGGTATGCGCCGACGCCGCGCATGACGCCGCGGGTCGAGCCGCCGCGTAGCGCCCTCCGCCGGCCCGCCGGTCGGCACCACCACAACGACGCGGCCCTGGGCACGCCCCCGGGGCCGTTTCAATTCGTCGGGAGTGGGCGCCGCATCCCGCGCCGGCGCCGCTCGCCGACGGGGCCGTCAGGCGGCCTCGTCGGCCTCGATCCGGTAGCCAACCGAGCGCACCGCGACGATGCGCGGCCCCCCGAGCGCCTCCAGCTTGGAGCGCAGGCGCGCCAAGTGCGGCTTGAGCCACAGCAGGTCCGGATCCGGCTCGGCCGGCCATCCGGCACGGGCGAGGCGATGGTGCGGAACGAGGTCGCCGCCCGCACGGACAAGCGCCTCCAGAAGCCGGAACTCGGTTGGCGTCAGGCCCAGCGCCATGGCACCCACGCGCGCCTCGTGGCGCGCCGGCTCGAGGGTCAGCGAGCCGGCCGTCAGCACGCCCGGCGTCCCATCGCCGGCGCGCCCCGTGCCGGCAAGGTCCACCCGGCGCATCACCGCGGAGATCCGGGCCAGCAGCTCCTGCTTGCCGAATGGCTTGACGAGATAGTCGTCCGCCCCGATGCCGAGGGCCTTGACCTTGGCCGCCTCCGCGCTCTCGCCGGACACGACGAGCACGGGCACGTTGCCCGACGAGCGCAGCTGGCCGATGACGGTGAACCCGTCGGGACCGGGCATGGCCAGGTCGAGCAGCACGAGGTCGGGCCGCTCCTCCCGGAACCGCTTGACGGCGGTCAGGCCGTCGTAGGCGGTGATGACCTGGTGGCCCTCGGTGCCCACCAGGGCGGTGATGGCGCCGACCATCGCGGGGTCGTCATCCACGACCAGGATGCGCAGCGGTCTCGTTCCAATCACGTCCGATTCCTCGCTTTCTCAGGCGGCGACCGACGCCGGCAGCGCAAGCACGAAGCGGGCGCCCCCGGTCGGTGCGGGCTCGCACCACAGCCGGCCCCGCATGGATTCCGCCAGGCGGCGCGCGGCATAGAGCCCGATCCCGGACCCCCGTGCCGTGTGCGTCTCCCGCCGGGAGTAGGGCTCGAAGATTCGCTCTCGCCACTCGGGCGGGATGCCCGGTCCCTCGTCGGAGACCGCCATCCGGACCACACCCTCGACGAGGGTCCATTCCAGCTCCACCCTGGTCTCGGGTGGGGCGTACTTCACGGCGTTCTCCAGCAGGTGCTCCAGCACCTGGCGCAGGCGGGCCGGGTCCGCCACGACGTGCAGCTTCCGCGACCGCGCGATCGACGGGTGATGGCGGTGCAGCAGGGGCGAGACGTCCTCCAGGAGCTCTGCCACGAACTCGTGGAGATCGATGGAGTGGAGCTCGGCGGGACGATCGGGCACCACCCGGACCGACTCCAGGATGGAGCTGACGAGTCGGTCGAGGCGCTCGATCTGATCGACGGTCCCCTGGCGCCACGCGGCCCGGGTCCGGCGCCGCGTCGGATCACGAGAGGAGCGGCCATCGAGAACCGGCTCCTCGGCGAGCAGGTCCGTGTACGCGCGGACGACCGCGAGCGGCGTGCGGAGCTCGTGGGTGACCAGCGCGATCAGCTCGTTGCGTGCCTGGTCGAGCGCCTGGAGCTGGGCGACCTGCGCCTCCGCCTCGCGCTGGAGCCGGCCCTTCTCGAGGATGCCCGCGAGCAGGTCCGCGATGGCCGACAGCTGGGCGATGTCCTCGTCCGTGTACGTCCGGCGCTCCTCGGTCTGGATGTTGAGCACGCCGATCACCTGGTCATGCCAGGTGAGGGGCACGGACAGCATCGAGGCGATGTACCGGCGCTGGTCGAGACCCCGGACCCACAGGAACCGCGGGTCCTCGGCGATGTCCGGCACAGCGATCGGCTCGCGGCTGGCGGCAACCCGCCCGGTGATGCCCTCGCCGAGGGGCACGACCGCGTGGCCGATGTGATGGCGATCGAGGCCGTTGGTGGCCGTGAGCGTCAGGGACAACCCGTCACGGTCCATGAGGTACAGCGACGACACGCGCGCCCGCAGCGCCGTTCGCGTTCCGTCCACCACGGTCTCGAGCAGCTCGTCCCAGGTCTGGGCCGTGGTGGCAACCCGCAGGAGCTGGTGCAGGAACCGGAGCTGGGCAACCGGATCATGGGGCGGCGGAGCCTCGGGAAGCTGGGGCTCCCCGTGGTTCACCGGCTGATCGTCATGCGGCGCCATCTCGATCACGAGGGTAAGCCTAGGAGGCGCCGCTACCGAATACCGTTGCGGCACGGTAGCGGGACGGTGCCCTTGCAGTCGAACCGTAACCGTGGGCATCGTGACAGCCGCGCGCCGCGTCGGCATCCTTGTCCGCGATGCCATCCAGCGCCAACCGCCCGACCGAGGGCAAGCCCGCGCGACCCAGGGAGGCCCGGTTCGCGGCGATCGTCGCCGAGCCGCCGGGTCCCGGTCTCGGCCGCGCCCGCGACCTGGTGCGACGGGAGGTCGGCCTCCTGGGCTCGCTGCTCGGGCAGGTCGTCGCGGAGCAGGCCGGACGCGACCTGTTCCTGCTGGTGGAGCGGATCCGGCGGCGGATGATCGCGTTCCGCCGCGGCGACCCCACGCTGGTCTTCGAGCCGGACGCGGAACGGCGACGGCTCGACGCCGAGATCGCGTCCCTCTCGATCGAGCAGCTCGCCGCCGTGGGCCGGGCATTCACCATCTACTTCCAGCTGATCAACCTGGCCGAGGAGCGGCAGCGGATCCGGACGCTGCGGACCCGGGCCCGGCGGGCCCGCGGCCGCCCCATCGACGAGTCCATCGGCGAGGCCGTGGCGACGCTGGGTGCGGCGCATGGCCGGGCGGGGGTTGCCCAGATCCTCGAGCGAACCCGGATCCACCCGGTCCTGACCGCGCACCCGACCGAGGCACGGCGACGGACGCTGCTGGTCGCCCAGCGCCGGATCCGGCGGCTCCTGGACCACCTCGACGATCCGCTGATCACGCCCGACGAGGACGCCGACGTGCGGCGGCGGCTCCGAGAGGAGATCTCGCTCCTGTGGCACACCGCCGAGATCCGCACGATCGCGCCCACGTCGCTTGACGAGGTCCGTTCGGAGCTCGCGATCTTCGACGAGACCCTGTTCGTCGCGGTCCCGCGCTTCCAGCGGGCCGTGGATCGCGCGCTCGACGCGCTCGACCCGGCAGCCGCCCGCGGCTCCAGCGGCGCGGTCGCCACCGATGCCGGGCGGACCGGGACGCGGCCCGCCGAAGCCCCGGCCCTGCTCCGCCTGGGCTCGTGGATCGGGGCGGACCGTGACGGCCATCCGGGCGTGACCTCGGACGTGACGCTCCAGGCCGCCCGCCTCCAGGCGGACCACCTGCTGCGCGGCTACGAGGCCGTGTGCACGCGGCTGATGCAGACCGTCGCGGCGCGCCTGCCGGCCTCGCGCCTCGATCGGGCGCTGGACACGGCCCTCGTGCGCGACGCCGAGGACCTCGGCGACACCGCCCGCCATCTCCGGCGCCGGTTCCCGGACGAGCCGTACCGGCAGCACCTGGGGGCGGTCGCCGAGCGCCTGCGCCGCACGCGCGCCGCGCTCACCGGCGAGACGGCCCCACGCGCCGGCAGCTACCGCGACGCCGCCGCCTTCGACGCCGACCTGGCGATGCTCCAGACGGCCCTCGTCGCCGACGGCCTCGCCCGCGTCGCCTTTGGCGAGCTGGCCGATCTCCGCTGGCAGGTCGCGACGTTCGGGTTCCATCTCGCCTCGCTCGAGGTTCGCCAGCACGCCGGTGTCCACCGCGACGCGCTGCGCGCGCTGGACAGCGGGGCCGACCCCGAGACCGAGATCACAAGCGGCGTGCCGCTCGCCGAGGTGCTCGCCACGTTCCGGTCCATCGCCCGCATCCAGGCCCGGTTCGGGGTCGAGGCGTGCCGGCGCTACGTGATCAGCTTCACCACCTCGCCCGACGATGTCGCGAACGTCCTGGAGCTTGCCCGCCGAGCCGCGGACCCGGAGCCGTTCTCGCGTCCCGCGCCGGTGCTGGACGAGCTCCCGCCGGGGCTGCCGATCCTGGACGTGGTCCCGTTGATCGAGTCGGCCGATGCGCTCTGGGGCGCGGGAGCCCTGCTCGAGGGGCTCCTCGCCGACCCGCCGTATCGCGAGCACCTGCGGATCCGCGGCGACCGGCAGGAGGTGATGCTCGGCTACTCCGACTCGTCCAAGGAGAGCGGGTTCCTGGCGGCGAACTGGCTCCTGTACCACGCCCAGGAGGCGCTGGTCCGGACCGCCCGTCGCCATGGCGTGGCGCTCACCCTGTTCCACGGGCGCGGTGGCGCGATCGGGCGGGGCGGTGGACCCGCGAACCGGGCCATCCTGGCCCAGGCCCCGGGATCCGTGGACGGCCGCCTCAAGTTCACCGAGCAGGGCGAGGTCATCGCCGCCCACTACGCGGACGTCACGATCGCCCAGCGGCATCTCGAGCAGGTCACCGCGGCCGCGCTGTTGGCGTCGACGCCCGAGCACGAGCGCGAGACAGCGGAGGTCGCCGCCACGGGCGAGGTCGCGATGACGGAGCTGAGCGCGATCTCGCGCTCGGCCTACCGGACGCTCGTCGAGCACCCGGAGTTCGCGGCATTCTTCGGTGCGGCGACGCCCATCGCCCTGATCGGCGGCCTCGGTCTCGGGTCGCGGCCTTCCTCGCGACCGCGGGGTCGCTCCGCTGCCGGGGCCCCGCCCGACCTCGACACGCTGCGGGCGATCCCGTGGGTCTTCGCCTGGTCGCAGGCGCGCGCGAACCTGCCCGGGTGGTACGGGCTGGGCACCGCCCTGGAAGCGGTGGTGGCGCGTGGCGGCCGCGAGGTCCTCGACCAGCTCACGGCCCTCTACCGGCGGTGGCCCTTCTTCACCTCCGTCATCGACAACGCCGAGCTCTCGCTGGCCAAGGCGGACATCGCCACCTTCCGCCGGTACGCGGCCCTGGCGGGCGGCGCCGAGGCGGTCGCCATCCGCGGGCTCATCGAGGCCGAGTACGGTCGATCGATCCGCCTCCTGCTCCAGGTGACCGGGAGCGACCGGCTGCTCGCGGGCCACCCGGGCCTCGCCCGCTCGATCGAGCTCCGGGCGCCCTACATCGACGCCCTCTCGGCCGTCCAGGTGGAGCTGCTTGGCCGCCTCCGGCAGGCGGAGGCCGGCGGGGCCGGGCCCGAGACGACCGCCCCGCTGCGCGGCGTCGTGGGTGCCACGATCAACGGCATCGCGGCGGGCCTGCAGAACACCGGCTAGGCACGGCACCATTCCCGCAGGCACGCCAACCGGCGTGCGGCGAACGGATCCGGAGGCGGCTCGTGCGGGAGATCAGGGCAGCGGTCATCAACGCGGCCGGGGAACCCACGGCCATCGAGTCCCTGCTCCTCGATGATCCGGGGCCGGGCGAGGTCCTCGTGCGGATGACGTCGGCCGGGGTCTGCCACTCCGACCTCCACGTGCGTGACGGGCACTGGAAGCGGCCGGGGCCCATCGTCATGGGCCACGAGGGGGCGTGCGTGATCGAGGCCGTCGGGGCCGGGATCGACCCGGCGGTCGTCGGCCGCCAGGCGGCGCTGTCGTGGTACGCCCCGTGCCTCCGCTGCCGGGAGTGCCAGCGCGGGCGGCAGTGGCTGTGCTCCGGGTCGCCGTCGCTGCGCCACGCGCAGGCGGACGGCACGACGCGGCTCGCCCGGCCGGATGGGACACCGGTCCTCGCCTACCTCTCCATCGGGACCATGGCGACCCACCAGGTGGTGCCCGCCTCGGCGGTCGTGCCGATGCCCGATGGCGTCCCGCCCGAGGTCGCGGCCCTCATCGGGTGCGGCGTGTCCACCGGCGTCGGTGCCGTGGTCAAGACCGCCGAGGTACCGGCCGGGTCCACCGTCGCGGTCATCGGCCTCGGCGGCGTGGGCCTCTCGTGCGTCATGGGCTCCGTGCTCGCGGGCGCCCGCCGGATCATCGCCGTCGACGTCAGCCGGGCCAAGCTCGACCTCGCCGGCGAGCTCGGCGCCACCCACTGGGTCCAGGCCGACGCCGCCGACCCGGCGGTGACCGTGGACGGGATCCGGAAGGCCGCGGCCGGCGATGGACCCGACTTCATCTTCGAGGCCATCGGCCTGCCGGACACGATCGCCCAGGCCATCGCCGCCCTGCCGCCTGGCGGAACCGCCGTGCTCGTCGGACTGACGCAGTTCGGGCAGGTCGCCGCGTTCGAGCCGTTCCCGTTCGTGGACGGCGGGAGGCGGATCCTGGGATCCAACTACGGGTCCTCGGTCGCGGCGATCGACTTCCCGCGGTATGCCGAGGCATACCTTGCCGGCCGGCTGCCGATCGGCAAGCTGATCGACCGGCGCCTGCCGCTCGACGACCTCGAGGACGCGTTCGACAGGCTTCGGGCCGGGGAGGTGGCGCGCCAGATGGTGATGTTCGAGGGTTAAGGCGCCGAGCGTGTCGGGCATGCCGCTGGGCGCCGCCAGCTGGATCAAGGCCACGCTGCTCGGGATTGGCCTGGGCGCTGCCGGGTCGATCGGCCTCGGGGTTCTTGGCGCCGGCTCCGGGCTCACGCTCCTTGTGGCTTGGCTGGCCAGGGCGGGCGGGCACGCGGCGCGGGCACGCGGCAGGGGGCGGGCACGCGGCGCGGGGCAGGCACCCCACCGGGCGTGCACGCGGCGCGGGGTGGGCATGCCACCACCGCCAAATGCACCTGATATCGCTCCCGACTGATCCAGCAACGGGCGACAGCTCCCGGAGGGCCGCAATATCACCTCGGACCGCTACAGCGACCGTGACGGGACGCGGCGGCCGTTGCTACACCGGTGGGGACTGATATCTGGCGCAATGTGCCGGGGTGCAAGCGAGCGTCGGGCCCGGCTCGGGTCGCGGGGCGCGGCCGGGTCGACGCGACTGGCCCTGGCCCGCATAAGCCCCAGGTAAGGGACCAACCTCACCGTGTCCCCATGACACCGGAGTCCATCGGGAGGGCACTGGCCGCGCTGCGCCTGCGGGCCGGCATGCGACAGGTCGACCTGGCGATGCGCGTGGACATCGGCCAGTCGTCGGTCTCGGCGGTCGAGCGCGGCCACCTCGACGCGGTGTCCGTTCGCACGCTGGGGCGCCTGCTCGGCGAGCTGGGCGCGGAGCTGGTATTGAGCGTCCGATGGCAGGGCGGCGAGCTGGACCGGCTGCTCGACCGCGCCCACGCGGAGCTGGTCGAGCGGGTCGCACGTCGTCTCGCGGCCCTGGGCTGGGAGGTGTTCGTCGAGGTCTCGTTCTCCCGCTACGGCGAGCGCGGCTCCGTGGACGTGATGGGCTGGCACGCCGCGACGCGAACCGCGCTCATCGTCGAGGTGAAGAGCGAGATCGCGGGCGTCGAGGACACGCTCCGGCGCCACGATGTGAAGGTGCGCCTCGCGCCGCACATCGTGTTCGATCGCCTTGGTGAGCGACCGTCCCGGGTCGCACGGCTGCTGGTCCTGCCGGATACGTCAACGACCCGGCGTCGGCTTGCCGAGCACGAGTCCACGTTCAGGCGCGCCTATCCCATCCGCGGCCGGGCTGTGACCCGGTGGCTGGCTCGTCCCAACGGCGTCCTGGCTGGGATCCTCCTGGAGCGGGGCCTGCGGGACGGCGGGCGGCGTCGACGACGTGTTTCGCGGCGCCGGACACCGGCGGACACACCGGATATCAGCGCCGCGTGATCCAACGACGGTGGACGGGCGCTGGACGGCCACAACATCATCCGGAGCTGCTGGAGAGGCCGTCCGGGGCGAAAAGGCGGTTGCTGTAGCGGTGGGGACTGATATCCGGCGGCGGGACCCGATCTCCGGCGGCACCGGCGGCGGCGGGACCCGATCTCCGGCGGCACCGGCCGCGCCCGCCGGCCGCCGGCGCCGGCCAACCGCCCGCCGACCGCCCGGGCTACTCCGGCGGCTCCGGCCGCTCGATCGGCAGGACCTGCGGGGCACCGGTGATCAGCCGCGTCGACCGCCCACGGGTCAGGAACGACCACGCCCAGCGCACGGTCACGACGATCCGGTTGGCGAACCCGATCAGGTACACGATGTGGATCCCCAGCCACAGCGCCCAGGCCACGAACCCGCCCTGGCGCCCGAACGGGCCCATCCAGCCGATGTTGGTCACGCCCCGCAGCCGGCCGATGACCGCCACGTCGCCCGGGTCCCGGTAGTGGAACGGCTTGATCGGCATGCCACGGAGCCGGGCCGCCACGAGCCGGCCGGCGTACTTGCCGCCCTGGATCCCGCCCTGGGCGACCCCCGGCACGGACCGGCCGTCCTTCCACGGCTGCACGGCCGCATCCCCGACCACGATGATCTCGGGGTGACCCGGGACGGTCAGGTCGGGGCCCACGAGGATCCGCCCGGACCGGTCCGTCTCGGCGCCGAGCGCTTCGGCGACGGATCGCCCGAATGACGCCGCGAGCACGCCCGCCGCCCACAGCACCGTTCGCGCCCGGATCTCCTCGATCCCGCCCGCGTCCTCCACGCGGACGAACGAGTCGCCGATGTCGATCACGCGGGTCCCCGTCCGCACGGTGACGCCAAGGCGCTCCAGCTGCTGCTTCGCTGACGCGGATCGGTCCGGCGGGTACATCGGCAAGACCCGGTCGAGCGCCTCGATCAGCTCGATCCGTGCGTCCTGGGGGTGGATCGAGCGGAAGTCGGACCGGAGCGTGTCGTTCGCGATCTCGCCGAGCGCGCCGGCCAGCTCCACTCCCGTCGGCCCGCCACCCACGAGCACGAACGTCATCCACTCGCGCCGCCGCACCGGGTCCATCTCGCGCTCGGCCGCCTCGAACGCGATCAGGATCCGCCGCCGGATCTCCGTGGCGTCGTCGATGGTCTTGAGACCCGGAGCGAACGGCGCCCACTCGTCATGTCCGAAGTAGGCGTGGCGCGCGCCGGTGGCGACGACCAGGGTGTCGTACGGGAGCCCAAGGCCGTCCTTGAACCCGACGACCCGGGCATCAGGGTCAATCCCCGTTGCCTCGCCCAGCAGCACGGTCGTGTTGCGTTGCCGGCGGAAGATCGAGCGCAGCGGCTGCGCGATGTCCCCCGGCGACAGCGCGCCGGTCGCCACCTGGTAGAGCAGCGGCTGGAACAGGTGGTGGTTCCGCCGGTCAACCAGCGCCACGGCGACCGCGTCACCGGCCTTGCGCAGCTCCCGGGCAGCGTAGAGCCCGGCGAAGCCGCCGCCGACGATGACGACGCGGTGCGGGCGTGGCGTGCCCGCTGGTCGGCGTCCAGGCGCGACGGGTGCGGGTGCGACGGAGGCGGGGACGGGCTGGGACACGCCCAGATGGTAACCGGCAAGCGGGCTCTCCCGCGGCCGTGACGCGCTCCCGCATCGCGGCCCGTTCCTCGTCGGTGAACCCCTCGGCAGCCTCGTCGATCCCGGCGGTGCGCGTCCCTCGCGCCCGGCTGCTCTTACGGTCGTGTGGTCATGCGCGGATCGCGCGGCGATCCGCCTAGGGCACGGTCACCGTGGTGGCGGCAAGTGGACCACGATCGTCACCGATGCCGTCGATGACGATGCTGTAGGTCAGGCCGGACGCGAGGCAGCCCACGGCCACGGTCCCGGAGCCCGCAGGCCCGGTCGCCTCCAGCACGCCGTCGAGGGTCAGCCCGCCATCGGGCGTCACGCCGGATTCGGTCGGGAACGCGCGCACGGCCACGCTCTCCTCACCGATGCCAACGAGCTCATAGGTCACGTTCGCGCTGGTGCAGGCGCTGGACGCGGGCGCAAGCGCCACCTGGTCGAGGCAGAACCCGGTGCCGCCAAACGTCGCCGATTCGTCGCAGGACGCGCCCGCGAGCTGATCGAGCCTGACCATCGGCCGCAGGAAGGCGTCGGCGGCAACGTGGGAGTAGGGCGAGAGACCCGTGCCGGCCTCGAACAATGGCGAGGCGACCGCGGCGAGCGACACGTCGAACGTCTTGACGCCACTGCCGGTGGTGAACGAGCCGATCCCGCTCGACCCGGCGAAGACCCCGCTCCCGGCCACGGCCTGGAAGTCGTAGGTCGTCGCGGCCTGGACATCGAGCTCGGCGAGCACCATCGGGGTTCCGAACAGGGTGACGCCGGTGATCGAAGTGGCGGTGTGCACGTTGGCGGGGCTCTCGCCGTGGACCCAGAACTTGACGTCGGACGTGGTTGGTGGGTCGACGGTGAACCCGACGATCGCCTTGTTGGCACGGTCGGAGTCGACGAACAGGACGTTGACGGTTGGCCCCAGCTTGAGCTGCAGCAGGGGTGGATCCCCGGACACGAAGATGGCCTCGAGGCCCGTCGGGCAGCCGGACAGGCTCGGGCTCACGATGCAGATGTCGAACACCGGGCTGACCAGGATGCTGTCCCTCAGCCCGCCCGCCACGGGGGGCGCCGCCGGGCTGGCAACCTCGAGGCCGATGTCGCCGGGCTCCACCGGCAGGAACCCTGACGGCACGGGTACCGGCGTGGCACCGGGGTCCACCGAGGGCGGGGCGCTGGCGGAGGGATTCGGGGAGGAGCCGGGGCCGTGCGGGCCGGAGCTGTCGGCAGGAATGGGCACGACATCCGGACCCACCACGTCGGGGGCCACGCCGCCGGGCGGGAAGGCCCACATCGCCGGGATCCGGCCGCCGCCGAACGCCGTCCCGAACGCATCCACGACCGAGGCCGGCCACCAGTCGCCCTTGTAGCCCGAGTGCGGCCGACCCAGCGGATCGATCACGTAGTAGGCCTCGGGGATGCCGCGCTTGGCGTTGCCCGGGTAGTAGCCGTCGAGGTAGATCGCGTGGCCGCCGGTGAAGTCCTTCTGGAGACGGAGGCCCGCGGGGATCTCGCCGTAGATGCCCTGGATCACGGCGCCGTAGCCGTGGGCGAGCAGGTCCTTGAGCTGCTGCGGGCGCAGGAGGCCGGTGGGCGCCGACACGCCGTATCCGCGCCACAGGGCCGCCTTCAGGTCGTTGAGGCCCGTGCCGCCGTCCTGGTCGTCCTGGAGCGTCCGGAGCACCGACCCGTTGGTGACGATGCCGAAGGCGAGCCGGGCGAGCATCGAGCCCGAGGCGAGGGTGCAGTTGGCGCCCTGGAACGGCCCGCCGTCGAACTGGGTGATGGGGTCGATCCGCGGGAAGCCGGTGGGATCCTTGAACACCGCCGGCTCCACGCCCTGGCCGGGGTCGCCCGCACCCAGGATCGCCGCCGCCGCCGCGCTCAGGTCCCCGGGATCGAGCGAGGCCAGCGCGACCGGGTCGCTGGCGGGTTCGGCATCAAAGGCCGCGATGGCTGGGGCGTCGCCTGCGATGGGGGTGTCGGCACCGCCCAGGAGGTACTCGGGTGCCGTGCCGGCGGTCGAGTGGGGCGACCGATCCTGCATGGCGCCGACGACGACGCTCGCAACGACGAAGCCGAGGACGGCGCTGACGACGAACGCCAGGAGTCGGAGGATCCAGCTCATCTCAGCACCCCGACGACACGTTGATCTGGGAGTCCTGGCTCCGGGACTTGCCACCGTACTGGTCCCTGGTCTCGATGTGCCACGTCATGAACACCCGGCCCGTCGCCCAGTTCGCGCCCCGCCGGAGGGTGGTCGAGTAATACCAGTCGCCGTCCAGGCTCCCTTTCATGTCCTTGCGCTTCGTGCGCTTCGTCCCATCGGCCAGCTGGTACGTGTACACGAGGACGGCACTCGACGCACCGATGCCGTCCGGGTCATTCGCCCTGCCGTAGAAGTTGGTGTCCGTGTTCAGGCAGAGGCTGTTGGGCGGCGAGGCCCACTGGGAGACGAACTGGGCCTCCGTGTCGCACCGCTTGACCGTGATCGTCCGCGAGCTGAGCTGGCTCGTGAAGCCCGCGCCGTCGACCGCCTTGATGTACCAGCGCAGCGAGCCCGTGGGCGGGTTGGGGATGGAGATCTTGTCGCCGAGCGTGTCCAGGTTCGCGTACCACTTGCCCTTGATCGTGCGGCTGTCCATGGCCTTGGACGACCAGCTGCTGCTGCCGGGCCGCTTGAAGAACAGGGTGGCGGACTTGACCCCATCGCTGTCCTTGATGGTCGCGGTGATGTCAGTTGCGGTCTGGCAGTTCTTGCCGGGCGCAGGCACAGGATCCCAGAACAGCGAGGAGCCCGACGACGACTTAACGCCGCTGATCGTGGGCCCGGTGTTGACACAGACCTTGACGCTGATCGAGTCCGTCCCCTTGACGGGGATCCGCTTCGTGGCGCCCGATGAGTCCGTGCCCACGGCATAGAACGAGAGCGTGCCGGCCGTGGTGATCCCGTCGGCGACGGTCCCGAGCGTGACGGCCCAGGTCCCCTTCTTCGCGTTCCCGGCGGTCCGCGTCATCGCGGTTTCGGCATACGACCCCGCTCCCGGCTTGCGCCAGAAGAGGGCGACGTGCTCGATGCCGATATCGTCGGTCGCCTTGACGGTGAAGGTCGCCTTCTTGACCGCGTTGGGGCAGTAGTCGCCCGTGTCGTAGCTGAGCTTGGTGGTGGACACGCTGAGCGCGGTGAGCGACGGGGCATTGTCCGGCGTGCCGCTGGGCGAGGGACCTGGCGTGGCCGTCGGCGCCGCTGAGGGCGGGTTGTTCTCCACGGCCGTCAGCGAAGGCCCGGGCACCAACGGGGGCACCTCGGCCGCGTTCTCCGGGGCGCATTCCGCCACCGGGAGACCGGCGATCTGGCCCTGGACCTCGAGCGGCCCGGCCTCGACCCAGGCCTCCGTCCGACCGGGCTCCGGGAAGTGGATCCGGAGCCAGCCGGAGTCCTCGGTCCGACCGGTGGCCAGCAGCTTCTGGCCGGCCTGGATCATCGTGAGCGGGGCGCCGGTGCCGGGACACGGATAGACGGCAAGCGAGCCCGTGGCGCTCGCGGGCTGGCTCGAGCCGCCGCCCGCCACGAGGCCACCCCCGAGCGCACCCAGGACCAGCCCGCCGGCCATGATGGCGGCCGTGGTCGGCCCACCGATCGCTCCGAGCACGCGGCTGAACGCCGCGCCGATCGCGCTCATGCCACGATGCGGGGAGGCGGCTGGGACGACATCGCAGCGCAGGATACGCGCGGGGACCGGGTCACGGTCAAGACCCCGCGATGCCCATCACGACGATCTCGCCCAGCGCTGCGTCATCGAAGGGCGTGCCGGGCACCGAGGTGGCCACGGACGGGTACGTGGACAGGATCGTGATCCGGACCGCGACCGCACCCGAGACATTCTTGACGTCGATCTTCTGGGGCTTGCCCGTGTCCTTGAGGCGCACCGTCATCGGCGCCGCGTTGCCCACCCGGATCTCGATGTCCTTGAGCCGGCGATTGCCCTTGTAGAGCGCGTTCGAGGCGTTGTAGCCATTGGTGAGGATCAGCGCGGTCACCTTGGACGGCGCAAAGACGACCTCGATCCACTCCCCCTTCTCCTTCTGGCTGCCTTCCTGCCAGCAGGTGTCCGGGTCACCGTCGATCGCCATGGTCGGCTGGAACTTCGGCAGGTCGCCCACGACCGAGGACGCGGAGGCGCCCAGCAGCGCAAGCGGCTCTGCCTTGGGGCCCTCGGTGGGCTTCGGCGTGGGCGCGTCCGACGGCGTCTCGGCCGATGCGGTGGGTGCATCCGAGGGGCTCGGCGAGACCGGTCCGGCTCCGGTTGCCGGTGCGGCGGTCGCCCCCGACCCCGGACCCTCACCCTTCAGGAGGTTGGCACCGACCACGATCCCTACGCCGCCCAGCGCGCCGAGGATGGCCATGATCACGATCCACTTGAGCACGCCACCCCTCGAGGATCCCGGCTCGGGGTCGGGCCGCGGCGAGCGGATGGTGGTCGTGGTCACGGTTGCCGGCCGGTTGGGCGCGGCGACCGCGGCGGCGATCTGGTCCCGGCTGACCTGGGCCACCCGCCCGGCGTCGCTGAGCCTGGTCCCGCAGGACTGGCAGAACGTCCGCGAGGCCGCGTTCGCGATGCCGCACGCGGGGCAGCGGATGAGCCCCTCGGCGTCGGGGCTGGCTCGCGGGCCGTGGCTCCGCGACCGGCGCCGTGAACGGCGTGGTCACCGGCGGGCACATCGGAGCCGGCGGTCACCGGCGGGACGTCCGACGCCACCTGCTCACCCTCCCACTCGAGGAAGGCCCCGCACGACCCGCAGAACTGGTCGCCGGGGGTATTGCGAAGCCGCAGCGGCGGCAGATGAGAGGGCTGTTGGCGGTCACGGGCGGGTCATCCTCGGATCACGAGCACGAGCGGGACATCGATGAAGCGCAGGATGCCGAACTGAGGCGGGACGACGACGGGCGGATCACGAGCATGGTGGCAGCGACGGGCGGGAATGCGCTGCCGTCAAGGGGAACCGCCTGGAGCTCGCGCGGGCCGGTCCGATCATTGTGGAACACGAGCACCTGGACCCGGAAGGCGCCCCGGGCATCGGTGATCACCGGTTCCATGCTGGGCGTGATGCCCTGGCTCCAGGAGAGGACGACCGGCGTATCCGGCGGGAACCCGCGGCCTTCCGCGATGGTCACGATCCCGGGCTGCCCGATCGGCGGATCGAGCACCAGCTCACCTTTCGACGCCGGCCGCGGAGCCGGACCGTCCGCGGGGAGCCGGGCGAAGTCGTCCGCCACCTCCAGCGTGGCGACACGGGTGCCCTTGCCGAGCGGACGGAAGGTCACGGACACGGTGCACGCCTCGTTGCGGCGCAGACTCGCGAGCCTGGCAGCCGTCGGCAACGATCCGGAAGTCGTCCCGGTTGGCCCCGGTGATCGTGGCCCCGGAAACCTGGAGCGGGCTCCAGCCGGCATTGCCCAGCGTGGCGGCGAGCGGGAGGCTCTCGGTATCCACCGCGCGTGAGCCGAGGTCGAGCGTCGCCGGGTTGATCACGGGAACCGGGGGCAGGTCCCGGAGGAAGACGTCATGCGCCTCGTTGTCGTCACCCTCGACCAGGCCGCGGCGAGTCGGACGCGAACGCGACGAACCGGCCATTGCCGCCGATCGACGGCTGGAAGGTCAGGCCGCCGCTTCCCGTATTGGTGAGGCTGACCGAGATGAGCACCGTCTCGCCGGCGCCATGTCCCGGAGATAGACGTGGCGGGGGAGGACGCGCGACACGGCCGCCGGGGCGATGCGGCCCGCCGTCTCCGGGACGAGGTTGGTCGCGGTGGAGGTCCAGGCGACGAAGTTGCCGTCACCCGAGATCGCCGGGTAGAAACTGTTGCCGTTGCCTGCCCCACCCTGCGGCATCACCGAGACCATGGTCGTGGTGCTGGTGGCCAGGTCGCGCCGGAACACCCCACCCGCGCCCTCGCTGGTGAGGTTCGACGCCCGGGACAGGAACGCGACGTAGCGGCCGTCGGTCGAGATCGCGGGATCCGTGGCGATGTCGCGCGGAGGCCCTCCGTCCGGGGTGCCCGAGACCTGCCGCGTGCGGGCGGCCTCGATGTCGCGGACGTAGACCTGGAGGCCGGAGCCGGTGTCGGCGTTGACAACGCTGTCGCCGCCGTCCGAGGCGAACGCCACCAGGTTCCCGTCGCCCGAGATGGACGGGGCGTTCGCGACACCGGAGATGAACGGCCCCGAGAAGCCGGGGCTGACGTGCACGAGATCGCCCGTGTCCCGGTCCCAGCGAACCACGTCCTCGGCGCCCTCGTCGTTGTCGCCGGGCATGTCCTTCGTGGTCGTGAACGCGACGTAGCGGCCGGTGCGGGACACGCGTCGGCTGGCGGCCCGAGACCAGCACCGGAAGGCCGCGGCCGCGAGTCGCGACGAACACGGAGACGTCGTCACGCACGTTCCACAGGACGATGTCCTGGCGTCCCGTGAGGGAGACGATCGAGTGGAGGCCGGGGGTGGCTCTCCGGTAGGTGAATGCGACCCACCGGCCGTTGGCCGAGATCGCCGGCTCGGACGCGGTCGGCTGCTCCTGCGCCACGTTCCCCGCCGGCATGGGCGCCTTGCGGATCTTGCCCGACTGGCGGTCCAGCAGGAACACGTCGTGCTGCCCGGTTCGTCGTTGCGGACCAGGTCCGAGGCGACCGAGGTGAACGCGACAAAGCGGCCGTCGGCCGACATCGATGGCTCGATCGAGGCGCTGTTGGGGAAGCCGCCGCCACGGGCCACCGAGAGCAGCCTGGTCGGCCCGGCGGCGCGGGCAGCGGCGCGGCCGGGATGGGATCGGTCACGGGTCGTCCCGACCGCGCGTCGCGCGACGTCGCCCCGGCGCGCGCCAGCAGCCCCGGGCACGAGGAGCAGGAGCGCAAGGCCGGCCGCGGGGAGCCGTGTCACCGGTGGCCTCAGGGCCGCAGGTACCCGGAGTAGAGCACCGCCGCGTCGCAGTCCGTCGGCGGCTCGCACACGAGCGACAGCCGCAGCTGGTCACCCACGCCGATCACGATCGGCGTCACGAAGTGCACGTCGTAGTCGCGGAAGTTCTCCAGTCGCAGGCGCATCAGCGGCGTGTCGTTGCGAAGCACCACGATCGCGCCCTGGCGCCCGTTGGGGTTCGAGAACAGGAAGTCGGTCAGGAACAGCGTGCCGTTAAACACGGCCGCCTTGGTGCCGTTGTCGAGCGACCCGTCGATCGGGGTGCCGAGGCCGGGGATCACGGCCCGCCGCCACCGGGCGTGGGCGGGGCTTCGGTGGGCGGCGCGGCGGTGTCGCCCGGGGCAAGGGTCGGCGTCGGCGCCGCATCGGTGGGGGTCCCCCCGCTGCCCGTCCCCATCGTCGGCAGCCCAGCGTCGCTGAGCGCCTGGTTGACGTCGTCCTTGAGGCTGGCGAGGGGCGAGGACACGGCGTCGGATGCCGCGGTCTCGATGGTCGGCTTGAGCAGGAACAGCCAGATCAGGATGAGCGCGACGATCGCGACGATCAGCAGCAGCAGCGCCTTGAGGAACCAGGGCGGCAGCACGGACTCCTGGAGCAGCGTGCCCTCGAGCTGGATCGGCTGGCCCCCTTCGGGCTTGACGAACAGCTGGAACGGCCGGGTCTTGGGCTGCCCTCGCCAGAAGCGCTTGGCCGGGCTGACGCGCACCTTGGCGAACTCGGCCATGCCGGGCTCCACCACGACCGCGGGCGGCTTGACATCGAAGGTGAGCTGCTGGTCCTCGTCCGTCGCCTCGATCTCGGCCGCGAGGCGCGCGTTGCCCCGGTTGTCGACGGCGATCTCGTGCGAGCCGCCCCGAGACCCGCGTGACGTCCGTCGGGACCAGCTCGGCGCGCGGGTCCATGAAGGACCCGACCTGGACCGAACCCTCCTCCACCGCGGAGCCCGCGGGGTCCTCGCGCGATCGCGCCCGCAACCCGAACGCGAGGACCCCCGATGGCGTTGACGCGACGCGCGGCGGCGCGAAGACCGCCTTGGCCTCGCCCTCCGCGCCCGGGAACAGGCTGAGGGTCGCGGGCTCGCAGGCCGCCCAGGCGGCGGCATCCCCGAGGACGTCGAGCGCGAACTCGTCGACGACGGTCCCGGTGTTGCGGACCTTGACCGTGATGGAGACAGATTGGCCCGGCTCGACCGAGATGGCCGGCGTGACCAGCGTGACGGATGCACCCACGGGCGGAGTGTAGCGACGCGGAGCCCCGGCGAACAGGGGGTGGACGGCGGCAATACGGGGCGGTCTCATGTCCATTCGGGCACCGTTGGGCTGCCCGTTAAGTCAGCGTTGACTGGCCGCACAGACCCGCGCGCTAGGGTCGGGATGCGCGTCCGGGCATGCACGAATCGTCCCGTTCCACCCGGGCGGCGCCCAAGGAGACGTGCGTCGATGGTCGCCGAACCCGTTCCCTTCAAGGCCCGCATCCCGGTCCACGTGTCCGCCGCCGATCCGCTGTCGCGGGCCGGGATCGTGAGCCAGCTGCGCAAGGCGCAGGGGTTTGCCATCGTGACCGAGAGCGAGCTCCCGGACGACGTGGTGGCGCTCGTCGTGGGTGACGAGCTCGACGGCGAAGTCCTCGCCGCCATGCGCTCGCTGCGTGGACGAGGGGTGCGGCGGGTCGTGCTGCTGGTCTCTCGCGTGGACGACCGGAGCCTGCTCGGGGCGGCCGAGGCCGGCGCGACCGGCGTCCTGCGGCGATCCGAGGCCACGCCCGGCAACCTGTCCGCCGCCCTGCGCTCCGCGGCCGCCGGCGAGGGCACGCTGCCGCCGGACCTGCTGGGGCGGCTCCTGCGCCAGGTCGGCCAGCTGCAGCGCCAGGTGCTCTCGCCGCGGGGACTGACGTTCTCGGGCCTGACGGAGCGGGAGGCGGCCGTCGTGCGGCTGCTCGCGGACGGGTTCGACACCGCCGAGATCGCGGGTCACCTGTTCTACAGCGAGCGCACCGTGAAGAACATCATCCACGACATCACGTCACGCCTCGAGCTGCGCAATCGGACCCATGCCGTGGCCTATGCGATCCGTGAGGGGCTGATCTAGACGCTCACCCCGTTCGAGCCCGGGAGCCGGCTCGGACGCGTCGCGGCCCCGGGGAGCCCCATCACATCTGGAGCTCTTCCTCCTCCTCGGGACCCTCCTGGCGCTGCACCGAGCTGACCACCTGGCTGGCGGTCTGGTCGGCGGCACGCTCGAACCGGTCGGACGGATCGCTCACCTTGATCCCACCCGGCGCAGCGCTGCCGTCAACGGGTCCGCGCGACTGCTGGACGACGTGGGTCAGCTCGTGCGCGAGCGTCTTCTGGCCCTCGGCGGAGCCCGGGTTGTACTGCCCGTCCTTGAACACCACGTCCGAGCCCACGGTGTAGGCATTCGCCCCGACCGACTCCGCCGACCTGGATGCCTTGCCGCCGGTGTGCACGCGGACATCCTCGAACGAGGCACCGAAGGCCGACTCCATCGACGTCCGGGTGGACTCGTCCAGCGGGGTTCCACCGCCGGAGCCGACGACATCGTGGACCGGCGACTGCTCCTCGTCGCCGGCCAGCATCTGGACCACGCCCTGGTTCCCAGCCGTCCGCTGGAGGTGCATGATCGATGCCGCGTCGAGGGCCGGCCCGCGGGCCGCGGCAAACGGGCGGCCTTCCGCCCGGTCCGGCGCCTGCCGGTCCACGTGCGGATGGGCGATGGGTTCGCGCTCGTAGTCGCGCATGTGCTGGTCCCTCCTGGTGGCACCCGCAGCATCGCCCACCGCGCTCCCCGTCGCAATCCCCTTGCGGCGATGCGCCCCGAAGTCTGCCTCAACGGGCAGCCCGACCGAACGGCAGCGGCGGTCAGACGTCGAGCAGGTGCATGTACGGCCCGAACTCCGCCTCGACCGTCAGCCGTCCCAGCTTGCGGTACTCGCGCTCGGTGCCACGGATGAGGTCGGCCATGCCGATGGGCCGGTCGGCGGCCGCCGCGAAGTAGGCCGCGGACACGCAGATGTTCCGGATGTTGCCGCCGGGGAAGCGGAACTGGCGGGCGAGGAACTCGAGGTCGAGCTCGCCCTCGCGCGGGACCCTGTCCGGGAGGTTGCGAACCCACAGCCGGAGCCGGTCCTCCTCCTCGGGCAGCGGGAAGTCCACGATCGCATCCAGGCGCCGCGTGAACGCCTCGTCCACGTTGGCGCGCAGGTTGGTGGTCAGGATCGCGATCCCGTCGAAGCGCTCCATCCGCTGGAGCAGGTAGGCCACCTCCACGTTGGCGTACCGGTCACGGGCGTCCTTCACCTCGGAGCGCTTGCCGAACAGGGCGTCGGCCTCGTCGAACAGCAGGACGCCGTTGACCCCGTCGGCCTCGGTGAAGATCCGGTCCAGGTTCTTCTCGGTCTCGCCGATGTACTTGTCGATGACGGTGGAGAGGTCGATGACGTAAAGGTCCAGCCCGAGGTCCCCCGCCAGGACCTCGGCCGACATCGTCTTGCCGGTGCCCGAATCGCCGGCGAACAGGGCCGTCACGCCCCGCCCGCGGGCGGTGGTGTGGCCCATCCGCCATTCGCCGATGACCCGGTCGCGGTGCCGGGCGCGCGCGGCGATCTCCCGCAGCTGCGTCTCCACGACCCGGGGCAGGATGAGGTCCTGCCAGGCCGCGGCAGGCTCCACGCGGCGCGCAAGCCGCTCCAGGCCGGCGGCGTTCTGGGCTCGGGCGCCGGCCGCGATGTCGGGCGGCTCCAGGTCCCGGTCTGCCGCGACGGCCGCGCGATGCGCGGCCCGCGCGGCGCGGACGACCTGCTCCGGGCCGAGCCGGAAGGCCCGGGTCGCGGTCGCCGGGTCGAAGCCCAGCGGAGCGGACCCGTTGAGCGCGCCGACCCACAGCTCGTGGCGCTGCGTCTCGTCGGGGACCGGGGCGTCGAGCACCAGCGGCACCTCCCGGCTCCAGGCCGGGTCCCAGGCCCTCGTCCCCACCAGGACCACCGGCGGCTGGGCCTCGCCAAACGCGCGAACCGCCGCGGTTCCCCGTTCCACGATCGCCTCCACCGGCCCGGCGATCAGGCCGGCGCCACGCAACCTCGCCTCCCGCGTCGCCGCCTCGGCGATCGGGCGTGGCTCGTCGGTCGCCCCGAGCCGGGAGAGATCCACGTCCACGACGGGCCGGCCGAGCGTCGCGAAGGCCGCCCGCGCCAGGGCCCGCCCGGAGGCACCGCCGGCCTGGCGGACGTAGACCAGGGGCACGCCCGCGGCCAGGGCACGAGCGAGCACGGCGGCGTCGCCAAAGCGCACCTCCGGTGCCTCACCGAGCAGCGGCGCCACCAGCGGGTCCGGCCCGTCGTCGCCCAGGAGGTGGGCGGCGACCCGGTCCGGGACCCGAAGCGGCCGGGTGAGGAACGGACGATCGGGGTCCTCCACCAGCAGCAGCCCCTCGTCCACGAGCGCCCCCCGCGGCCCGAGCCTGGACCTCGTCGGGCCGGCGCCGGCCAGCTCTGATCCGCCGATCAGCTCCAGCGCGAGACCGGCGCTTGCCCGGCGTCTCGACACGTCGTCGTGGAGGTAGCCGTACAGGCGCTCGAACCGGGGGTCGAGGTCCGGCGCGAGCGCGATGAGCAGCAGGTCAACGTCGAGGTCGTCGAGGCCGAACGTCCGGGCCAGCCTGCGCAGTCGCACGTCGGCTCCCGCGGCCTCCGCGGCGTCCGCGTCGATCTCGGCCGCGGCGAGCTCGGCGGCGTCATGCGCGGCCGCGGCCGCGACCACGGCCCTGATCTCGGCGCCCGGGCGATCATCGGCACGCAACAACCGGTCCACCTGGTCGTCGCTGATGTACAGGCCCCGGAACCGGTCCTCCGGGTCGGGATCGACTGCGCGCCGGCGTTCGACGGCGGTGCGGACGCGCGTCTCGAGGCGCGCCAGCCGCCGGTACAGGTAGGCGAGCGACGGGTCCTGCGGCGGCGCCGGGGGCGCGGGCGGATCCGAAGACGGTGCCTGGGCCACGGGGGCGGACAGGTCCCGCGGCGGCTCGGGCGACGGTTCCTGGGCCACGGGGGCGGGCTCCTGGAGCGGCGATCCAGGCTCCGCGTGAGCGCGACGACCAGCCGGCGCGCGGCGCGTCCGCGTGCTCACTGCCGGGAGCCGCGCACCCGCAGCCTGACCCCGCCCGCCTGCTCGCCCTTGGTCCCCTTCAGGGCGGGCACCGTCTCCTCGGGCACCGGCCCAGGTTCGCCCCTGCCGGCCTTCTTCGCGCCTCGCGACCCGCTCATCGCCTCCTCCGCACCCCCGGTGCTCGCGAGGCCGATCGTCGGTCCCGCGGTGACCGGCGGCCCGTAGTAGCTGTCCGTGTTGGGCAGCACCGGCGCGACGACCACCAGGTCCAGCGACGGCTTGAGCTCGCCGCCGAGCGCCGACCAGATGTCGGCGAGCGACCGCTCCTGGGTCTCGGGCTGGCCGACCTCGAGATAGACGGGCAGGCCGGCCTCGTCGAGGGATCCGCCGAGATCACCCGGCTTGATCATCGGGTTCTTGAGCATGCACACGAGCAGCGAGGAGAGCAGGCGGTGCTCGTCCTCGGGCCGCTGCGTCCAGGCCGTCACCAGGTAGGCGAGCCGGAACCGGCGGGCGGGCTGCTTGCGGCCCGCCACCTGGCCGTCGACGCCGCGCATGTCCTCCCAGGTGGGAACCCGTCGCTGGAGGTCCTCGCGGATGTCGTACAGGTAGAGGTTGACGCAGGGGCCGCTGCGACGGGCCACCCAGTCCTTGGTCGGCGCATCGAACACGAGGTCCACCGACGAGCCGTTGAGGGCATCCCGGCGGACCAGCCTCTCGAGGAGCTGGTCGACATCGTGGATCACGCATGGATCGTCCGCCGCGCGCGCGAGGCACGCCACCCGTCGGCGGGCATGCGAGCGGGCAGCCCTCGCTGCCCCTTCGGGCACGAGCCGCCGCCCTGCCGCGCGCCCGGTCGAACCTTGTCCGGACCCGCCCGGGGTGCGAGCGTCCAAGCGTCGGGATCCCACCCCACAAACGGGAGAGGCCACGCATGCCGAACTATCTGTCACCCGGCGTCTACGTCGAGGAGGTCGAAGCCGGGTCGCGTCCGATCGAGGGCGTCGGCACGGCGGTCGCCGCGTTCGTCGGGCTCGCGGCTCGCGGGCCGGCCAACACCCCCACGCTCGTGACGAACTGGAACCAGTTCTCGTCCGTGTTCGGGGACTTCGTCGAAGGCTCCTACCTGGCGCACGCCGTCTACGGCTACTTCCTCAACGGCGGTGGAGCCGCCTACGTGGTCCGGGTGGGCGCCGATGGCGTCATGCCCACCGCGTCCGCAGAGCTGCCCAGCGCAGGCGAGAAGGGCAAGCCCGCATTCCGCGTGGCCGCCCTTGAGGCCGGCCCGGCGGGCAACGACCTCAGCGTCAGCGTCGAGGCCGCGAGCGAAGGCGCCGAAGGGTCCTTCAAGCTCGTCGTCAAGCAGGGCAGCAAGGTCGTCGAGACCTTTGACAACGTCACGGCCGGCAAGGGCAAGACCAGCGTCCAGACCGCCGTCAAGGCACAGTCGAAGACGATCGTCATCGAGGAGACCGGCGGCGCCCTGGCGGTCCCGTCGACGGGCTCGGTCAGCCTCGCCGGTGGCGGCGCGGCGGTCCCTGCCCGGGTGACTCCGAGCGACTACGTGGGCAACTCGTCGGACCGGACCGGCTTCGCCGGCCTGGAGGCCGTGGACGAGGTCACCATGCTGACCGTCCCGGACCTGATGGCCGTGTACGAGCAGGGGATCATCGATCTCGAGGGTCTCCAGGCCGTCCAGCTGGCGATGATCGCGCACTGCGAGCTGATGGGCGACCGGGTCGCGATCCTGGACGCACCGCCAGGCCTCAACGCCCAGCAGGTCAAGGAGTGGCGGGTCGACAAGGCCGGCTATGACTCCAAGTACGCGACGCTGTACTGGCCGTGGGTCAAGGTGTTCGATCCGCCGACGGGCCAGGCGAAGTTCGTGCCGCCCTCCGGCCACATGGCCGGCATCTGGGCCCGCAACGACGACACCCGAGGCGTCCACAAGGCTCCGGCCAACGAGGTCGTCCGCGGCGCCATCACCCTCGAGCTCAACATCACCAAGGCCGAGCATGACCAGCTGAACCCCAACGGGATCAACTGCATCCGCGCCTTCCCGGGTCGAGGGATCCGCGTCTGGGGCGCCCGGACGATCTCGTCCGACCCGTCCTGGCGCTACCTCAACGTGCGCCGGCTGTTCAACTACATCGAGGAGTCCATCTTCGAGGGCACCCAGTGGGTCGTCTTCGAGCCGAACGACATCCGGCTGTGGGGCCGGGTCAAGCGGACGATCAACGCGTTCCTGCTCCGCGTCTGGCGCGACGGCGCGCTGTTCGGAGCGACGCCCGACCAGGCGTTCTTCGTCAAGTGCGACGAGGAGAACAACCCGCCCGAGGTTCGTGACGCGGGCCAGCTGATCGTCGACATCGGCATCGCCCCGGTGAAGCCGGCCGAGTTCGTCGTGTTCCGGATCGCCCAGTTCTCGGGCTCGCCGGACAGCGAGTAGTTGACCATCCCTGACCACGCGACCTCACGGAGGCACTGATGCCCACAACCGATCCCCTTCTGCAAGGAAACGTACTGCTCGACCTCGACGGCGTCGGCGTCGTCGCGAACTTCAGCTCCGTCTCGGGGATCTCGAGCGAGGTGGAGATCGTCGACAACCCGTACGTCACCGACCAGGGCAAGGTCTACATCGGCAAGCTGCCCGGCAAGCCGAAGACGCCGACCATCACGCTCAAGCGCGGCCTCACCGGTGCCACGGAGCTATGGGCCTGGCACCTGGCGGTCATGCAGGGCACGCCGGACCGCCGCAACGGCTCGGTGATCATGATGAACACGCTGGGCGAGGAGGTCCTCCGCTACAACTTCGGCAACGCCATGGTCTCCAAGCTCAGCCTCTCCGAGGGCGGCGCCACGACCAGTGGCGTCCAGATCGAGGAGGCGACCCTCGCCTGCGAGACCCTCGAGAAGGGCTAGGCCCGTCATGACGGCCGCGGCCTTGCCCGAGATCCCGACCGAGCGTGGGAGCGCGAACGTGTCCGATGCCCTTCGAACCGAGTATGCGTTCGTGCTCCCCCGCGGCTTTGTCGACGGGTCCGGGACGGTCCATCGCGAGGGCGTCATGCGCCTCGCCACGGCCCGGGACGAGATCATCCCCCAGCGGGACCCGCGGGTCCGGGAGAACGAGGCCTACCTGACGGTCCTCCTGCTCTCGCGGGTGGTCACCAAGCTCGGCACGCTGGGCCAGGTCCACACGGGCGTGATCGAGGGGCTGTTCGCCTCGGACCTCGCGTTCCTGCAGGACCTCTACCGGCGAATCAATGCCGAGGGTCACACCCAGGCATCCGTGACCTGCCCGGCGTGCAACCACGGCTTCACCGTCGACGTGGCGGGTGAGCAGCGCCTGGGGGAATCGTGACGTACGCGACCGACCGCCTGTTCGAAGAGGTCGCGTACGTCGCCTACCACTTCCACTGGCCGATGGACACGATCCTCGACCTTGAGCACCCCCTGAGGCTGCGCTTCGTCGAGGAGATCGGCCGGATCAACAAGCGCCTGTCCGAGGAGGAGTGACCCCCGTGCGCCTGCCCTGGCCGTTCGGCCGCAGGACGCCGTTGGATGGGCCCTCCCCGGCCGCACCGGAGGGGGCCACGCCGTCGGCCCCATCCACGCCTACCACCGCGACCGCGCCTCCGACCGGCGCGTGGACGTCCCTGCCCCCGATCCAGCGAACCGTGGGTGACGCCCCGCTCGTCGCGCCCAGCGCCCCGTTCCTGGACGAGGTGCCCGGACACCGGCCGCTCCCGCCGATCGTCCAGCCGCTCGGCCACGAGGCCGGCCCCAGCGCACCTCCGGGGCTCGTGCTCGCGAAGCCGACGGCCGTGCCCGCCCTGACCTCGCACGCACCGATGCCCGTCCAGCGCCGCGCCGCCGCAGCATCTCCGGCGGTGCCCGAGACCTGGTCGGAGCCGGAGCCCGTGGCCGAGGCGGCCGAGCCGGTGCGCCACCTGCGGACCGTGACACCCGCCGCGACCGTCGCGCCGTCCCCGCGACCGTTGACCCAGGCACCGACGGTCACGACGCCGATGGCGCAGCGATCGAGCGCGCCCGGTTCGCGTCCCGATTCACCGGCAGTCACGCCACGCTCACCGGGAGATCCCGGCACCGGCCTGCCAGCCGGCCTCCCGGCGCCTCGCGGGGCGGTTCCCGGGCGCGCCGGCCGCTGGGCGGAGCATGCCGTGGCCGGGGCCGCGGCAGCCGGCCTGGGGGCGCCACTGGCCCCAATCCCCTCCGCGGCCGCGGCCCCCACGCCGGCCGGCACGCCGTCATCTCCGCCGCGACCCGGCGCGTCCGCGCCGGGTCCGGCTGCCTCGGCCCCCCGGGGTGTCTCGGCGCCTGGCGCGGATCCCGCGGCACCGGCGCCCGCCGTCCAGCGCCGCGCCGGTCTCGGGGATCCCATGACCACGGCCCCGGCGACCTCGGTCAGCCGGCGACCCGCGATGTCCCTGGCGCCGGCCCGGCGCGGGCTGCCGTCCGCGGCGGCCGGGGCACCGGAAGCTGCGCCCTATCCGTCCGGGCCCTCGTCAGCGGCGGCAACGGCCGAAGCACCCGCCGCTCGGCCACTGCCAGTGCTTCCCGTCTCGAGGCGGGCGGGCGCACCGGCGACGGCCGGCGACGCGCGGCACGAGCCCGCGACGTCGTCACGCTCCGCGGTTGCGCACCCGGGGGGCGCGGCTCACAGCACGACCCCGGACTCGTCCCGTCACGCGGAGAGGGTCCCAACCGGGTCGCCGTCACGATCACCAATGCCGCACTCGGTCCGCCCCACGCTCGGCGCTCGCCCGCTCCGGCCCAGCGTCTCCGTCCAGCGCGAGGCTCCCGATGGCACGGCCGGCGGCCCCGCCGAGACCATGACGCCCTCGCCGGTCGCGGCGCGTTGGCCGTCGCGGGTGGATCTCCCGGCCACCGTCGACGCCCTGCCGCCGGTCTGGCCGGCAGACGACGCCGTCCCGCTCCAGCGATTGGCATCACCGGATCACTCCCCCGCCCCGGTATTCCAGCCGGGCCAGCCCGGCATGCGCGAGATCGTGTTCCCATCCCCCGGCGTCGCGGCGCCGGTGATCGCGGATCCAGCGGGCGGCCCGGCTCGACACGCCGTGCCGCAGCGGTCGACGGCACCGGCCGTGCGCCCGACGACCTGGCAGCCCGCGCGCCGGGCCTCCGAGCCCTCGCTCAACCTGGCGCGCGCCAGCGCGCCGGCGGCCGCCCCCATCACCCCACCGGCGTCATCCTCCCCGGGGGCACCGGTGCAGCGGTTCGTCGCCGCGCCCCCCTCGAGCGCGGGGGCTGCCACGGTGCAGACCACGCGGCCCGGCCCCTCGACCGTGCCCGATATCTCCGTCACGCCCGTGATCCAGCGCATCGACGGGTCCGCTCCGACACCCCAGACCGGCCGCCCGGGAGGCGCCCGATCCGACAGGGAGCTCGACGAGCTGGCCCAGGCGCTGTTCGGCCGACTCAGAACCCGCCTCCGGACGGAGGTCATCCAGGAGCGCGAGGCCCGCGGCCTCGGCTTCGACGCCTTCTAGCAAGGAGCACCAATGGGCGATCCCGCCATCAGCGTGTTCTACAACGTCACGATTGACGGCTTCATCCCGCTCGGCTTCTGGAGCAAGGTCGAGGGGCTCGCGATGGAGTACGAGGTCTACGAGTACCGCGAGGGCGGTGTCAACGGCTACATGCACAAGCTGGTGGGCCCGGCAAAGTTCACCAACCTGCGGCTGTCGCGACCGGTGGACACGACCTCCCCGGCCCTCATGATGTGGCTCCAGAGCAACCAGATGATGGTGATCCCGCAGACGATGGCCATCACCGCGATGACATCGGGCGGTGACGCGATCACCACCTGGAACCTGGTCGGAGCGGTCCCGGTCAAGTGGACGGGTCCGTCGCTCGACATCATGAGCAACAACCTCGCCACCGAGACGCTCGAGGTCGCGTACCAGGAGATCAGCCTCATCGGTGGCCTGGCCAGCGCGCTCGCCGGTGCGGTCACCGGGGCCATCTCCGGCTCCGTCTCCGCGAGCATCTCGTTCTGAGGGCGGCGCGATGGTGATGGCCGCCGCGGGTGCCGCGGCAAGCTTCGTCGGCGATGCCCTGGGGTTCATGAAGCCCACCAAGGCCAAGCTCGTGTGCAAGGACGACAACCTGCCCGACGGTTACGCGCCGCTCGAGGTGATGTTCAACCCGACCGAGTACACGCTCAAGACGGCCGCCAAGGTCACCCGGACCGACAGCCCGGCGACCCCCGGCGGCACCGCGCAGTTCGCAGGGACCGATGCGATCACGCTGAGCATGACGCTGTTCCTGGACGCGTACTCGGAGCCCGAGGGGGACGTCACGCCCAAGGTCAGCACCCTGCTGGGCTGGACCTATCCCACGAAGGCGACGGTCGGCGACGGACCGACGGCCCACCCCATGCCGCCGCAGGTCGGGCTGGAATGGGGCAACAAGCAGCTCGAGACCTTCTACGGCTACATCACCAACCTCTCGGTCAGGTACACCGTGTTCCGCATGGATGGCACGCCGGTCCGGGCCACGGTCGAGCTGTCGATCGTGGGCCAGAGCGAGAAGCTCGCCCGCACGAACCCGACCTCGCACGCGATCGACAGCCGGCGCGTCCGGACCCTGACCGACGGGGACACGCTCCAGTCGATTGCGCACCGAGAGCTTGGCAAGGCGGCCGCCTGGCGGGCGATCGCCGAGCTCAACGGCATCGACGACCCGCAGCGGGTCGAGGCGGGCTCATCGGTCCTCATCCCCACTCGCGCCGATGCCGCCCGGTACCGCTGATGACCATCGCCCAGTCCGCCCCCACCGCCGCCGTCGTCACGATCGACGGCTCAGACCTCGACGACGCGGTCGCGGGGCATCTCTCGGGTGTCATCGTGGTTGACCGGCTGAGCGCGCCGGACATGTTCGCGCTCGTGTTCGACGACCCCGCCCGGACGGTGCTCACGGATGCCGGGCTCGAGATCGGGAAGATCATCGAGATCTCCACCAGCTCCAGGCAGAGCTCGGAGCTCGTCTCGCTGATCAAGGGCGAGGTCACGTCGGTCGAGACCGAGTACGACGCGCTCGGCGCGCGGGCGGTCGTGCGCGGGTACGACAAGTCGCATCGCCTGGCTGCGGGTCGCAAGACGGCGACCTTCCAGGGCGTGACCTACTCGGACATCGCGAGCCAGATCGCATCCGACACCGGGCTGCAGGCCGACCTGGACGCCACGGAAGGCGTGTTCGACCACGTGTTCCAGGTCAACCAGTCCAACCTCGACTTCCTGTACGGCCTCGCCCGGCTTGCCAACCGTGACTTCCGGGTGGAGGGGGACACGCTGCTGTTCAAGCGGCCCGTGGCGTCCGCCGAGGGGCCCGGCCAGGGCGACGCCGAGACCGCGACGCCCGACCAGCTCGTGTGCGGCGAGAACCTGGTGGAGTTCCGGGCCCGGATGAGTGCCGTCGGCCAGGTTGCCAAGGTGCAGGTCCGCGGGTGGGATCCGGGCGAGAAGAAGGCGGTGGTGGGCGAGAAGGACGCCGTCGCGACCAATGCCGAGGTCCAGCTCACGGCGGCCCAGCTCGCCGACAAGGTCGGCGGCCAGACGCTGGTGGTCGTGGACCACGGCGTCGAGGAGCAGGAGGCGGCGGAACGGCTGGCCCAGGCTCGCGCGGAGCAGGTCGGCAGCGCGGCGTTCGAGGCCACGGGCGTCGCGGTGGGCGACCCGGCTCTCAAGGCCGGCGTGGCCGTCAGCGTCTCCGGGGTGGATCCCAGCCTGTGCGGCAAGTGGGTCATCTCGGGCTCACGGCACGAGATCGTGAACGGCGTCTACCGGACGACCCTCGACTTCGCGGGGCGCCAGGACCGGACCCTGTTCGGGCTGCTCAACCAGGGCAGCGCGGGTGGCGGTGGCGGGGGCGGGGCGAGCGAGCGCGTTCCCGGCGTCGTGACCGCCCTGGTGGATGACAACGCCGACCCCGAGCAGCTCGGGCGGGTGCGCCTCAAGTACCCCTGGCTGGGCGACGACGCGGTGTCCTGGTGGGCTCGCGTCGCGGCGCCCGGCGCGGGCCCCGACTACGGGATGGTCTGGCTGCCCCAGGTCGGCGACGAGGTCCTGGTGGCCTTCGAGCACGGCGACACGAGCCGGCCGATCGTCGTCGGGGGCCTGTGGAACGGGACGGATGCCATCCCGTTCAACTACGACGACATGGACAGCGGCAAGGTCACCTACTGCGGCTGGACCTCGCGGACGGGCCACAAGATCAGCATCTGGGAGAGCCAGGGCGACGCCTCGATCCAGCTGCTGACCGCGAATGGCGAGGTCAACATCGTCCTCGACGACAAGAACAAGGAGCTCAAGGTCGAGACGACCGGAACAATCACGTTCGACGCGCAGGGTGACGTCTCGATCAAGGCCGGTGGCTCGATGACCCTCGAGGCGTCCGGCCAGATGACCGTCAAGGGCTCCACCGTGGCGCTCAACTAGGGGATGCGGGAGATGAGGAGGGCCACGTGAGCGTCAACGAGGAGTTCATCGGGCGCGGCTGGGCGTTCCCACTGCGCGTGGACGCGACCGGCAGCATCGCCCTGGTCGGGCGCGAGCAGGAGATCGAGGAATCGATCCGCCTGATCCTGGGCACGTCGCCGGGCGAGCGACCGATGCGCCCCGAGTTCGGGTGCCGGATCCACGAGTACCTGTTCTCGTCGGCCGACTCCGAGACCGCGGGTGCCATCGGGCGTGAGGTCCGCAGCGCGCTCCAGCGCTGGGAACCGCGGATTGACGTGGCCGACGTCAACGTGACCTTCGACGCTCGCGAGGCAACCCTGCTCTACATCAACGTCGGTTACACCATCAAGTCGTCCAACGACCGCCGGAACCTCGTGTTCCCCTTCTACGTGATCCCGGGAGGAGACTGACCATGGCCCTGCCGGTCCCCAACCTTGACGACCGCCGCTTCCAGGACCTCGTGGACGAGGCCAAGCGGCAGGTCCAGCAACGCTGCCCGGAGTGGACAGACCACAACGTCTCCGATCCGGGCGTGACGCTGATCGAGCTCTTCGCGTGGATGACCGACCAGATCGTCTACCGGCTCAACCGCGTCCCGGATCGGAACTACGTGAAATTCCTGGAGCTCATCGGTGTCTCGCTGTTCCCGCCGACCGCGGCCCGGACATCGGTCACGTTCTGGCTCTCGGCGCCCCAGCCGGATGTCGTGACGATCGCCGCCTCCACCCAGGTCGCGACCGTCCGCACGGACACGGCGGAGGCGATCGTGTTCGCCACCACCGAGGCGCTGCCGATCATCCCCTCCTCGCTGGCGCGGCTGGGCTCGATGATCGACGGCAAGACGTACCGGGACCACACCGAGGCCCTGGCCAAGGGAGCCGACATCTACGGCTTCCACGAGGTTCCCAAGCCGGGTGACGCCCTGTACGTCGGCCTCACCGAGGCCGTTCCGTCGAACGCGGTCCGGCTGCGCTTCAACGCCCACATCGAGGGCGTTGGCGTGGATCCCACCAACCCGCCGCTTGCCTGGGAGGCCTGGACGGGCGACGACTGGGAGCCCTGCGAGCTGGATTCGGACTCCACGGGGGGTCTCAACCGCGACGGCGACGTCGTCCTGCACGTGCCGGCCGGGCACGTGGCCTCACTCATCGCCAAGCAGCGGGCCGGCTGGCTCCGCGGCCGCGTCACCGAGACCGTCGAGGGGCAGCCCGGCTACAGCTCTTCACCGTCCGTCACCGGCCTGTCGGCGATCACCATCGGCGGGACCGTCGAGGCGGTCAACGCCGACCTGGTGCGCAACGAGGAGGTCGGGGTCTCCGCCGGGGTCCCCGGCGAGCGATTCTCGCTCACGCGTGGTCCGGTCGTCCCGGGTGATGGCGCCATGATCCTCGAGGTGTCGGGTGACGATGGCTGGGACGAGTGGACCCAGGTGTCCGACTTCGCCAACTCGGGACCGGACGACAAGCACTTTGCCGTGGATCTCACCGCCGGTGAGGTCCGGCTGGGTCCGGCCGTTCGGATGGCCGACGGCACCTTGCGCCGATACGGCGCCGTGCCCCCCAAGGGCGCCCACCTCCGCGTCCGCGAATACCGGGTCGGGGGCGGCCGGCGGGGCAACCTCGCCCCGAGGGCGCTGACCGTCCTCAAGTCCTCGATCCCGTTCGTGAGCCGCGTCGAGAACCGGCGTCCAGGGCGCGGCGGCGTCGATGGCGAGGACATCGAGAACGCCAAGGTCCGCGGGCCGATCCGGCTCCGGGCCCGGGGGCGTGCCGTGACCACCGAGGACTTCGAGCAGCTCGCCCGCGAGGCGGCTCCTGAGGTCGCCCGCGTCCGGGCCGTCGCGGCCGGTGACGGTGCCGACGCCGGGTCAGTGCGCGTGCTCGTCGTGCCGGCCGCCGTGTCGGAGCAGGGGCGGATCCGGTTCGACCAGCTGGTGCCGTCCGAGGACACGCTCCAGGCGATCACCGATCGCCTGGAGGAGAGCCGCGTCATCGGCACCCGAGCCAACGTCGAGCCGCCGGTGTACCGGGGCATCACCGTCGTCGCGAAGATCAAGCCGAGGTCGCGGGTCAACCCGTCGCGACTCCAGGAAGAGGCGCTCGAGGCGCTCTACGCCTATTTTCACCCGATCACCGGGGGGCCCGACGGGATCGGCTGGCCATTCGGCCGCCCGATCAACGTGGGTGAGGTGTTCTCCGTCCTCCAGGGTCTGCCCGGCACGGAGATCGTCGAGGATGCCCGCCTGTTCGGGGCCGACCCGGTCACCGGCCAGCGCGGCCAGCAGACGCAGCGCCTGGAGCTCGAACCCCATGCGCTCGTGTTCAGCTACGAGCACCAGGTGCTCGTCGAGGGTGCCTGATGCGGGGCGGTCTGACCGGTCTGGCATCGCCCCATCCCCTGGGGCCAACGCTGCCCGCGATCTACCAGGACGACGACTTCGCGCAGCGGATGCTCGAAGCCTTCGACCAGGTCGTGGCCCCCATCTACTCGACCCTCGACAACTTCGATGCCTACCTCGATCCGTGGCTGGCGCCCGAGGACTTCCTCGCCTGGCTTGGCGGCTGGGTGGGCTTCGCGCTCGACGACAGCTGGGATGACGCCCGGAAGCGAGAGGTCGTCGCGCGTGCCGCCGAGCTGTTCCGGATGCGTGGGACTGCGGCGGGGCTGGCCGGCCAGGTCGCGATCCAGACCGGCGGCACGGTTCAGATCATCGAGAACGGCGCGACGGGCTGGTCCGTGGACCCTGGGGGCGAGCTCCCCGGGTCCGCGGAGCCGCTGGTCGTGGTCCGCGTGACCGTGCCCGACCCCAAGGCCGTCGATGCGGCTCGGCTCGATGCCCTCGTCGCGACGGCCAAGCCCGCCCATGTGATGCACCGGATCGAGCTGGTCAAGGGCCCGGCGCCAAAGGGATGAGCCGGCCCGGCTGGATCGTACCGGCCCGCGCCGTCTATCCTTCGCGGGTTGGCGTCGGGGAGCGGGGAGGGCACGCGTGATCGTCTGCGGCAATTGCGGCCACCAGAACGAGTCTTCGGACGCGTTCTGCGGGAACTGCGGCCAGTTCCTCGAATGGGTGGCGAAGCCGGCAGACGGCGCCCAGGAACCGCCCTCGGGGTCCGCCGCATCCGGCCGCGTGGTCGTGATCGACAGCGGACCGGCGCAGGCTCCGGAGCCAGTCGTGGAACCCGAGCCGGAGCCTGAGCCGGAGCCGGTTGCCGAACCCGAGCCTGAGCCGGAGCCGGAGCCGGTTGTCGAACCCGAACCGGAGCCCGAGCCCGTTCCTGAGCCCGAGCCGGAGCCGGTGCCGGAGCCCGAGCCGATTGCCGAACCCGAGCCGGAGCCGGTGCCTGAACCGGAGCTCGAGCCGGTTCCGGAGCCGGTTGCCGAACCGGAGCCTGAGCCGGTTCCGGAGCCGATTGCCGAACCCGAGCCGGAGCCTGAGCCCGTTCCTGAGCCGAGCCCGAGCCGGAGCCGGAGCCGAGCCCGAGCCGGAGCCGGAGCCGAGCCTGAGCCTGAGCCCGAGCCGGAGCCGGTTGTCGAACCCGTGCCTGAGCCCGAGCCAGCACCGGAGTCCGAGCCCGAGCCCGTTCCTGAGCCCGAGCCCGTACCGGAGCCCGAGCCCGAGCCCGTTCCTGAGCCCGAGCCCGAGCCCGAGCCTGAGCCGGTCGCCGAACCGGAGCCCGAGCCCGAGCCTGAGCCGGTCGCCGAACCGGAGCCGGAGCCGGAGCCCGAGCCGGAGCCCGAACCAGAGCCCGAGCCGGAACCCGAGCCAGCGCCGATCCCGGCACCGCCGGCGAAGCCGCGCGCCCGTCGTGGCGGCCCGAGCAGGAAGCTCTCGAGCACGCTCGCGGAGAGCGGCGAGACCCTGCCGGGGCCGGTGTCGCCGTCCGGATTCCCTTCCACCTGGTCGGCGGCACCAACACCAGGGGCTGCGGTGCCAACGCCACCGCCGGTGACTCCCGTCGCCGCACCATCGGTCCCGTCCAGCCGCGGCGCCATCCCGGGCTGGGGCCAGCCATCTTCGGGCACGCCCACGCCGCCGGTGACCGCCACACCCACGCCGCCATTCAGCCCGCCGGTGGCCCAGCCGCCCGCGGCCCCCACCCCGCCGCCAGCCGCGCCCACTCCCCCGCCGGTGCAGCCATCGGCGGTCAGGCCAACGGCCACCCAACCCGCCGCGGTGACCCAGCCACCGCCCGTTCAGCCGGCCGCGGTCAGCCCGCAGCCCGCAGCCCGATCGCCGCAGCCGGCGGACGACCAGCCGGGTGCCCGACTGCCAACGGCCCAACAGGCCCCGAAGCCACGCCAGGCGGCCCAGGCCGAGCAGGACGTCGCCCAGCCCGGTGACCGGATCTGCGGATCCTGCGGTGCGCCAAACGACCCGGCGCGCAAGTTCTGCCGGCGTTGCGGGGCCAGCCTGGTCGAGGCCAAGGTGGTCGCCGAGCCGAAGCTGCCGTGGTGGAAGCGCCTGTTCGGCAGGGGCAAGAAGAAGCAGGAGTCGAGGTACGCGGCCGGCGAGCGCAAGAGCTCGATGAAGAAGGCCGCCCCCAAGACCGGTGGCATCCGCGGCCTCCTCGGCAAGATCGGCATCGTCCGAGGGCTGCTGGGCCTCGTGGTCGCGATCGGCATCTTCGGGTACGTCGGCATCCCGTCATTCCGCGGCATGGTGACGTCCGCCGTGGACCCCCTCCTCCACGGGGGCCCGACGCAGGTCATCGAGAACATCCGGAAGATCGTCTCGCCCAAGCCCGCCCAGGTCGTCCCCCGGCCCGAGGACGTGACGGCCAGCAGCGAGGTGAAGGGCCACGAGGCGCGTCTCATTCGGGACGGCAGCACGGCAACCGACTGGCAGGGCACGGACAAGGTGCCCGAGATCACGGTGAAGTTCGAGGAACCGATCGACCTCGGCTGGGTGATCGTCACCTCGGGCAACTCGGCTGCGTTCGCGGACATGCGGCGCCCGTCCGCCCTCGAGTTCGACTTTCCCGACGGCTCGACGAAGCGCATCGACCTCGAGGACACCAAGGAGCCCCAGACGTTCGAGCTGTCGGCCGGCGTGATCAGCAGCGTCGTGATCCGCGTCGTCGACACCAACGGGCCCGAGTCCACGCCGATCTCGATCTCGGAGATCGAGTTCTTCAAGAAGAGCTAGGAGATCGCGCCCGCCCCGTCCACGGCCACGCCCAGCGCCTCGAGCACGAGGGCGTACTCGCGCCGGTCGCGGGTTGCGGCACCCGCATCGCCGCCCCGTTCCCGCGCGGCGATGAGCATCCGCCACAGGGCGTCCTGGTAGCGGTCGAGCTCGAGCCCGAACCGGCAGGTCCGGACGACGGCGGCGAGGTCGCCGGCGAGCAGCGACGCCTCCGCGAGCCGCTCCGCGGCCTCGATGGCCCGGGCTGCGGCACTGGTCGCGCCGCTCGGTGACCCAGCCGGCAGGCCCTTCCTCCGGCAGGAGGTCGCCCGTATAGAGGTCGACAGCGCTGGCGAATGCCGCGGCCGACAGGTCGCCCTGGTCGCTGGTCGCTCGCCCGGCAGCGATCGCCAGGTCGAATCGTCCCAGGTCGACGTCCTCGGCAGCGACCGCAAGCCGGTAGGCATCGCCGTCGCGGCCGATGAGCCGGCTGCCGATCGGTCCAGCCTCCTCGTCGAGCAGGCGTCGCAGCGCCGACAGCGCCACGTGGAGACTCCGAGCGCCGGCCGTCGCGTCCGACTCGGGCCACAGCGCCTCCTGGATCACCTCGCGGTGAACGGGTGCCCCGGCGTGGAGGGCGAGCAGCCGGAGCAGCGACCGGGCCCTCGGCTTGACCCCGTCGAGCGAGACCCGTCGTCCATCGGCCTCGAGCGCGAACCCGCCCAGCGTCCGGACCTGGACGCTGGTCGCCTGCTCGTCGGCCGCCGGGTCCACGGGCTCAGCGGCTCCCACGCCGGACGATGCTGGCGCGACGGTGCGGCCGACCGCCCAGGGCGGCAGCACCAGCCCCGTCTCATCGCCGTCGCGGTCGCCAGCCGGAGGTGGTCATCGGCATGCGCGGGATCCACCTCCGCGAGGGCCGCGTGGGCCATCATCCGTGCGGCCGGCGTGCCCGAGGCTCGCGCCAGGGCCTCTGCGGCCACGGCGTGCTCGCCGGCATCGGGCAGGCCCGCATGCGCCGCCGCAAGGGCACCAACCGACCGGGCCCAGGCCTCGAGCACGCCGGTCCCGAGGTGCCGGAACGCATCGGCCGCGGTCTCCGCCGAGGTCACGGTGGCGTCGATGGGTCCGTCCCCGCACCAGGCGGCCGCAAGCTGCAGCAGCGCGGCGCCCCACGGCTCCTCCTCCGCGAGGGCCGAATCGCGGTCGAAGCCCGAGGCGGGTTCCGGCCGGCGCGCCGCCGACGTCACGGCGTCGCCGCCTGCGCGGCTTGCCATGCGCCCGGCGAGGACACGCCCTAGCCGCGCGAGCCAGGCGATGCCTGCCCGCTCAGCGTCCTCCACGGCCCGGTCGAAGGTCCGCGCGTCGCACGGCTCGCCCCCGAGCACCGCGGCGACGGTGGCGCCCAGCCGGGCAGCGGCCGTCGCAACCGGACCTCCCTCGCCCGAGTCCGCCGCATCGGTCAGCATCCGGTGCGCAACCGTCACCTCGCCGGATGCCAGCGCGAGCAGGCCACGCGCGACCGGCGCCAGGCGATCGGCCCGGTGCGCCAGGTCGCGGACGGCGGTTCCCGGGTCGCGGACCAGGCCCGTCCGCAGGATGCCGGCGGCGTCCGGCTGGGGAATCGTGAGCGGGTCCAGCCAGGCGGCCAGCGCCAGGCGCTCGGCACGAGGCACCTCCGCGGCGCGGACCGGCCCAAGGCCCGCCTCGGCGTGGGCGTAGGCCGCGAGGGCGGCCGCCCAGCGCCCGTCGTTGCGCGCCCGACGCGCCGCGGCGAGGGCAACCCACGGGTCGTGGCGCTCGATAGCCGGCGGCAGCTCCTCGATCCAGCGTCCTTCGCTGCCCGCGGCCAGCCGCTCCCCTTCCCCGCCCAGCAGCCGGCGGACCGCGTCCCAGTCCGCCGCGCGCGAGTACGCGCGCAGCGCCTCGGCAAACGCTCCCTCCGCCTCGAGCAGCCGGCCGGCCCGATCGTGGCGGTCGCGGGCCGCCGCCTCGCCGATCTCCTCTACCAGCATCCGGTCCAGGTGCTGGCGCAGGATCTCGTGATAGCGGTAGGCGTCCGTCCCGTCCTCGATCGGGACCGTGAACACGCCGCGCCGCGCCAGCTCGTCGAGAAGCGCGTTGCTCCCGGTCGCGCCGCGGATCTCGTCGCACAGGTGGCCCGACAGGCGCCCCAGGACGCAGGTGTCGAGGAGGAAGGTCTGGAGCTCCGCCGGGAGCCCGCCCATCACGTTCTGGGCGAGATACTCCCGCAGCAGCCGGCCCGACGATCCCGGGCCGCCGAGGACGCGGCGACGCTCCTCGGGCGAGCGTCCCCGCGTCGCGAGATGGAACAGCTGGAGGCCCGCGGCCCAGCCCTCCGTGCGTCGGGCGAGCGCGGCGAGATCTGCCGGGGGCACCGGGTCGTGGTAGACCTCGCGGAACAGCTGTTCCACCTCCCAGGCGCGGAACCGGAGGTCGTCCGTGCCCACCTCGAGCAGGTCGTCCGCGACGCGGAGGCGAGACAGGTTGAGCACCGGGGCCACGCGGGTCGCCACCAGCAGGGTGAGCCACGCGGGCGCGTAGTCGATGAGCCGTCCGAAGGCCGCCTCGGCCGGCGTGTCCTCCAGGTAGTAGAAGTCGTCGATCACGAGCAGGACCGGCGCCTCGGGCGACCCCGTGGCCTCGAGATCGCGCACCGCGTCCTCGACCGTCCGCCAGCCGCCGGCGAGCGATGGCAGGGCGGCCGACAGCGACGCCTCGAGGTGGCGGACGAAGGACAGCTCGTCGGCGTCCCAGGTTTCCGCGCGGTACCAGGCGACGGGCCGGCCGGCGATGGCGGCGAAGCGGGCGAGGAGCGTGGTCTTGCCCGAGCCCGCGGGAGCGATGACGAGCGTCAGGCGCTTGTGGATCGCCTCGGCGAGACGCGCCTCGAGGCGCTCGCGGGGCAGCGCGGCAAGCACGGGAACCCGGATCTTCGCCGGCACCACCGGCAGCGTCCCCACGTCGGCCGAGCGGCCCGTCGTCGCGCCCTCCCGCGCGTCACGCAATCCGACACTCCCCTACGGCCAGGCAGCATTCCCGGGGTCGTCCGGCTCGGCGCCCGGGGCCCGTATCGTGCCACCGCATCGGATCGCGGTCTAGGGGGTAGAACGCCGCATCGGTTGCCCGGAACGACGAAGCGCTCCCCCGGTGATCGGGGAAGCGCTCGTCCGACGTTCGCGAATTCTGGGGCCGTCGGGCCCGGCCGGGCTACTTGTCGTGGGCCGTGGCCAGCACCGCCTGCGCGGCAGCGAGCCGGGCAACCGGCACCCGGAACGGCGAGCAGGACACGTAGTCCAGGCCGATCTTCTCGCACTTGTGGATGGACTCGGGATCGCCACCGTGCTCGCCGCAGATGCCGAGCTCGATGTCCGGGCGCGTGCTGCGACCCTTGTCCACGGCGATCTTCATCAGCCCGGCAATCGCGTCGTCGAGCGTCTGGAACGGGTTCACGGGGAGGATCTTGTCCTCGACGTACTTGAGCAGGAAGCCACCCTCGGCGTCGTCACGGCTGTAGCCGAACGTCATCTGGGTGAGGTCGTTGGTGCCGAAGCTGAAGAACGATGCCTCGGTCGCGATCTCGTCGGCGGTCAGGGCGCCGCGCGGGATCTCGATCATCGTGCCGAACTTGTAGTCCACGGAGACGTCCGAGGCGGCCGCGACGATCTTGTCCGCCTCGGCGGCGAGCAGCGCCCGCGTGACCTTGAGCTCGTTCACATGGCCCACGAGCGGGATCATGATCTTGGCGATCGGGTTGCCGCCGGCACGGCGCACGGCGACCTGCGCGTTGAGGATGGCCCGGGTCTGGATCTTCACGAAGTCCGGGATCATGATCCCGAGCCGGCAGCCGCGGAGGCCCAGCATCGGGTTCTGCTCGTGCATCGACTTGATGGTGGCCAGCAGCTGCTTGTCCTCGTCGGACGCGCCGCCGCTCATCTCGGCCCGGGTGACCTTGACCAGCTGCTCTTCGAGGTTGGGCAGGAACTCGTGGAGGGGCGGGTCGATCAGGCGGACGACGACCGGGAGGCCGTCCATCGCCTTGAAGATCCCCTCGAAGTCGCCCTGCTGGAGCACCTCGAGCTTGGCCATCGCGGCATCGAAGGTGGCGACGGCCTCGGCCTCATCGGACGAGAGCGTCTCCCCCGCCGCGGCCTTGCGCCTTGGCCCGGGTGGCGACGTTGGCCACCAGGATGGCCCCGCGGACGATCTCCAGGCGCTCACCCTCGCGGAACATGTGCTCGGTGCGGCAGAGGCCGATGCCCTGGGCGCCATAGGAGCGGGCCTGCGCGGCCTCCTCGGGCTTGTCGGCGTTGGTCCAGACGCCCATCCGCCGGATCTCGTCGGCCCAGCCGAGGATCTGCTGGAGCTCGGGCTGGTCCTCGAAGCGGGCCTCGACCGTCGGCAGCGCACCGACGAACACCTCGCCGGTGGAGCCGTCCACGCTGATCCAGTCGCCCTCGGCGAACGAGGTACCCGACAGCGTGCTCCTGGCGCTCCGGCTGCCATAGTCCACGACCAGCTCGGCGCAACCGGCCACGCACGGCTTGCCGATCTGGCGGGCGACCACGGCGGCATGGCTGGTGGCGCCGCCGCGGGCGGTGAGGATGCCCTGCGCGATGGCCATGCCGTGGAAGTCGTCCGGGCTGGTCTCGACGCGGACGAGGACGACCTTCTCGCCCTTCTCCACCCACTCGACCGCCAGGTCGGCGTCGAACACCGCCTTGCCCACGGCCGCACCGGGCGACGCGTTGAGGCCCTTGGCGACCTGCACGGCGCCCTTGCGGGCCTCGGGATCGAACTGCGCGCGCATCAGCTGGTCGACCTGGTGCGGCTCAATCCGCTCCACGGCCTCCTGCTTGGTGATGAAGCCCTCCGCGACCATGTCCACGGCGATCTTCACGGCGGCGGCCGCGGTCCGCTTGGCGATCCGCGTCTGGAGCATGTACAGCTTGCCGTGCTCGATCGTGAACTCGAGGTCCTGGACGTCCTTGTAGTGCTTCTCGAGCTGCTGGCCGATCTTGACGAACTCCTCGTACGCCTCGGGCATCTCGACCTTGAGATGGCTGATGTCCTGGGGCGTGCGGATGCCGGCCACGACATCCTCGCCCTGGGCGTTGACGAGGTACTCGCCGTAGAGCTCCTTGGACCCGTCGAAGGTGTTGCGGGTGAAGGCGACGCCGGTGCCCGAGTCGTCGCCCATGTTGCCGAACACCATGGTCACGACGTTGACCGCCGTGCCGAGGTCATGGGCGATCTTCTGGCTGTTCCGGTAGTCGTTGGCACGCTTGCCGAACCAGGAGGCGAAGACGGCCTTGATGGCCAGGTCGAGCTGCTCGTAGGGGTCGTCCGGGAAGTCCGTGCCCGTGTCCTGCTTGACCGCAGCCTTGAAGTCGTCGACGAGGGCCTTGAGGTCGGCGACCGTGAGGTCCGTGTCCTTGGCGTCCGGGCCGTGAGCGTGCTTCCGGGCTTCCAGCGGCTCGTCGAAGCGGGAGGCGTCCACGCCCATGACGATCCGGCCGAACATGGCGATGAACCGGCGATAGGCGTCCCAGCCGAAGCGCTCGTTGCCCGACAGGGCGATCAGGCCGGTGAGGGTCTCCGCGTTGAGGCCGAGGTTGAGGACCGTGTCCATCATGCCCGGCATCGAGAACTTGGCACCGGAGCGGACCGAGACCAGCAGCGGGTTCTTCGGGTCGCCGAAGCCCTTGCCGGACCGCTCCTCGACCTCCTTCATGGCGACCAGGACGTCGTCCCAGAGGCCGGCCGGCAGCTGGTTGCCGCTGCCGAAGTAGTCGTTGCACGCCACGGTCGTGATGGTGAAGCCGGGCGGTGTGGGCAGGCCCGCCAGGGTCATCTCGGCGAGGCCCGCGCCCTTGCCGCCGAGGAGGTCCTTCATCGTGCCATTGCCTTCGGCGGTGCCGGCGCCCCAGGCGTAGATGTAGCGCTTGGCGGCGACGTGCGCCCGATCGGACGTGGTTGGGCTCTGGGCCATCGTGGAGGGGCTCCTTGTGCAAGCGGGCGGGCTCGAACCTGGGGACGCAGCCCGCGGACGTACCTCGATGAGGATCACCACGATTGTACGCCGCGACTCCCGGGGACCCGGGTTTCGGTCGGGTCGCGAAGGCGGGGGCCGGACCGCCCGGGGAATGGGGCCATTCGGCGCCGAAGCGCGGGCCACGGGGCACGGGAACGCGGTGTACGCTCAAGATGCAGCCGCGTGTCCCCCAACCGAACCGAGAACCACAGGAGCCCGTCCCGTGCCCGACCCGGTCGATGCCCAAGCCATCGAGGACAGCCGCGTCATCGACATCTTCGCCGACGTCTATAACGCGACCCTGGTCCACCGCGAGGACCTCACCGCGGACCTCGCCTACTTCCGCATCAAGATGGACGGCCCCGCCACCCCCTTCATCCCCGGGCAGTACATGACGCTCGGCGTCGTGGCGGACGGCAAGATGCTCCAGCGACCGTATTCGATCGCGTCCGCACCCTCGACGGCGGACACCCTCGGCTACGAGGTGTTCGTCCGGCACGTCCCGATCGTCCGGTTCACCACGGCCCTGTGGCGGCTCAAGGTGGGACACCGGGCGCGCCTCATCGGGCCCAAGGGCAAGTTCATGCTGGAGCCCGAGGACGAGCGGACCCACCTCTACGTGTCCACCGGTACCGGGATCGCCCCGTTCATCTCGATGATCCGGGAGACGATGGCCGAGGAGAAGCCGCGCGAGACCGTGCTCATCAACGGTTGCTCCTTCGCGGACGAGCTTGGCTACCGCGAGGAGCTCGAGGCCTGGGAGCGGGATCCGGCCTATCGCCTGACCTATGTGCCGACGATCTCGCGGCCCAACGACCCGCGCAATGCCGGCTGGTCGGGTCGCGTCGGGCGAGCCGAGCAGGTCATCACCGAGGTCTGCCGGGACCTCTCGCTCAAGCCTGACCGGACTGTGGTCTACATCTGCGGCAACCCCGAGATGATCCTCAACGTGGAGCGCACCTTGATGGAGCGCGGGTTCCCGGAGTTCCACGTCAAGAAGGAGCTCTACTGGCCGAAGGGCAAGGCGCCGGTGGCCGCGTCCGGCTGAGACACGAGGATCCCACCGTGCAGACGCGGAGCCCGGGCGGCCTGCTGGACTGGCTGATCCCGCGCCTCCCGCGCCAGGGCTCGTCGAACTAGGTCGGCGCTCGGGGAGCCGGCCGCGGCTCGCGCGGTCCCGCGATGCCCTCCGATCGGCCCTGCGCCTACGTGACCTTCGGACCCGCGAGCGGGGCCATCCGAGGCTGACGTGCACGGTTTGCGGGTTTGGGACCATTCTTGAGTCCACAAGCACAGTGAGGTTCCATGCATCCCGTCATCGAGCGAGAGCAGCTCTCCCCGAACGTCGTCCGCCTCGTCGTCGAGGCTCCTCGGATCGCGAAGGTCCGGCGTCCCGGCCAGTTCGTCATCGTCCGGAAGGGTCCGGGCGCCGAGCGCATCCCGCTCACGATCGCGGACAACGATCCGGAAGCCGGGACCATCACCCTGATGATCCAGGCCATCGGCGTCAGCACGACCGAGCTCACCAGCCTCCAGGTCGGCGACGCCATCCAGGATGTCGCCGGCCCCCTTGGGCGCGAGACCGACCTCATCGAATCCGGCCACGCCGTGTGCGTCGGCGGCGGTGTGGGAACGGCCGTCCTGCTGCCGATCGTCGCGTGCGCTCGCCGACCACGGCATCCACGTGACCAGCGTGATCGGCGGCCGCAGCAAGGAGTGGGTCATCCTGGAGCCCGAGCTTCGGGCCTGCGGCGACGTGGTCGTGTGCACGGATGACGGGTCGTACGGACGCCACGGCTTCGTGACCGAGGCGCTCAAGGACCTGCTCGATGCCGGCGGGGTCGACGCGGTCTACGCCATCGGGCCGGTGCCGATGATGAAGGCCGTGTCCGCCATGACCGAGCCCTACGGCGTGGCGACCACCGTCTCCCTCAACGCCATCATGGTCGACGGGACCGGCATGTGCGGCGGCTGCCGCGTGACGGTCGGCGGCCAGACCAAGTACGCGTGCGTCGACGGCCCCGAGTTCGACGCGCACAAGGTGAACTTCCAGGAGCTCGCCGACCGCCTCACCACGTACCGCACCTTCGAGCAGGCCGCGCTGGCCCGCCAGGCGGACGAGACGGCGAAGGGCGCCTGCGCAACCACAGAGGTGAAGGCATGACCGAGCCCGCGTCCCCGGTGCCGGCCGACGAGGACGGCGCCGCAACTCCCAAACCCCCACTCTCCAACAAGGAGCGGATGCAGATCGACCGGGTGGCCATGCCTGAGCAGGCGGGCGAGGCCCGGGCCCAGAACTTCGAGCGAGGTCAACCTCGGCCTCACCTACCAGCTCGCGATGCTGGAGGCGGAGCGGTGCATCCAGTGCCCCAAGCCGTTCTGCGTGGACGGTTGCCCGGTCCGCGTTGACGTCCCGCGGTTCATCAAGTTCCTCCGCGAGGGCAACATGCCCGCCGCGGCGGAGAGCCTGCTCAACGACAACGCCCTGCCCTGCGTGACCGGGCGCGTCTGCCCGCAGGAAACCCAGTGCGAGGGTGTCTGCGTCCGGGCGAAGAAGGGCAACCCGGTGGCCATCGGCTACCTCGAGCGGTTCGTGGCCGACTGGGCCCAGGCCAACATCGACCAGCTGCCGAAGGCTCACCCCACCCAGACGGGCAAGAAGGTCGGCATCGTGGGCTCCGGCCCGGCCGGGCTCACGGCAGCCGGCGAGCTGGCGCACCGCGGCCACGACGTGACGGTGTTCGAGGCGTTCCACGCCCCGGGCGGCGTGCTGATCTACGGCATCCCGGAGTTCCGCCTGCCCAAGGACATCGTCCAGGCCGAGGTGGACCGCCTCGTGGCCGACGGGGTGAAGATCGAGGTCGACGCCATCGTCGGCCGGACCTACACGATCCCGGAGCTCCGCGAGGACTACGACGCCCTGTTCCTGGCCGTGGGCGCCGGTCTGCCGGTGTTCATGAACGTCCCAGGCGAGAACTACAAGGGCGTCTACTCGGCCAACGAGTACCTGACCCGCGTCAACCTGATGGGCGCCTGGAACCCGGAGTCCCATACCCCCATCCTCCATGGCCAGCGCGTGGTCGTCGTCGGCGGCGGCAACGTCGCGATGGATGCCGTCCGAACGGCCAAGCGCCTCGGCGCCGCGGAGGCGACGATCGTCTACCGCCGGTCCGAGGAGGAGCTCCCGGCGCGCAAGGAGGAGGTCCACCACGCCAAGGACGAGGGCGTGCGCTTCGAGCTCCTGACCGCGCCCGAAGAGGTCATCGGCGACGAGAACCGCTGGGTCACCGGCCTGCGGGTGTCCTCGATGGAGCTGGGCGAGCCCGACGCGTCCGGCCGCCGGCGCCCGATCAAGATCGAGGGATCGGAGCACGTGATCGACTGTGACCTCGTGGTCGTGGCCATCGGGACGCGGGCCAACCCGTTGCTCACCGGATCCGCCCCGGAGCTCAACGTCAACGAGTACGGCTATCTGCTCGCGGACGAATGGGGCATGACGTCGATGCCCGGCGTGTTCGCGGGTGGCGACATCGTCCGCGGCGCCGCAACCGTGATCCTCGCGATGGGCGATGGCAAGCGCTCCGCGCAGGCGATCGACTCCTACCTGCGGGGCGTCTGGCCGCCGGAGGGCGTGGACCCCACGGGGAAGAAGGAGGCCGCGGCCGCGGCGAGCTGAACGGCCCGCGGGCATCGATGGGCCACACCTGGGATCCGCACCAATACCTCGCCTACGCGGACGAGCGCGGGCGGCCGTTCATGGAGCTGCTGGCGCGCGTGACGGCAGTCGATCCAGCGACGGTCGTCGACCTCGGCTGCGGGCCCGGCAACCTCACGGCGCTGCTCGCCGACCGGTGGCCGGCGGCGTCGATCACGGGCGTCGACTCAAGTCCCGAGATGATCGCCGAGGCGCGCGCCCTCGGGACGCGCGTGCAGTTCGAGGTCGCGGACCTTCGTGACTGGCTCGGGGTGTCGAGCCGGTGGACGTCCTCGTCTCCAACGCCACGCTCCAGTGGGTGCCGGGGCACCTCGACCTGCTGCCGGCGCTGGTCGACAGGGTACGGCCGGGTGGCTGGCTGGCGTTCCAGGTCCCGGGGAACTTCGAGGAGCCCAGCCACACCATCCGGCGCGATCTTGCCGCCCGGGCACCGTATGCCGACCACCTGCACGGGGTCACTGTGCCAGGCGCGCACGATGCCGCAACGTATCTCGCGGCGCTGCTGGCGCTGGGCTGTGAGGTGGACGCCTGGGAGACGACCTATCTCCATGTCCTGGCCGGCGAGGACCCGGTCTTCACGTGGGTGACCGGAACGGGCGCGCGGCCCACGCTGCAGGCCCTCCCCTCGCCCATCCGGGAGGCGTTTGCGGCGGAGTACCGCGAGGGGTTGCGGGCCGCGTACCCGGACCGTGGCCACGGGGTGGTCCTGCCGTTCCGGCGGGTGTTCGTGGTGGCGAGGGTCTGAGGCTCCGCGCAGGGTCTCGCTCCTGATAGGGATTCCGTTCTGGGCTCGGACCCATTGAGCCCATGGCGGATGACGGGCTCGTCCGCCACGCTGGAGTCATGCCCAAGCCGAGGAACGCGCCCGAAGGGTGACCCGGACACGGGCAGGATGATCTGATGGACTTGCTGGGTTTGGTGGCGCTAGGGGTCGTCATCCTCATGGTGATGTACGCGAATAGCCACACCGACGACCGCCCCGACGACCTCACTCGTCCGGACGCGTGACGCTGAGCGTCATCGTGGCAGGCACGATGGCTGCCACCGGCTCCTCACGCTGCGGCATCCGCCCGCGACATCGCGCCCAGTCCGCGCAGTCGCGGCGGCGATCGGCGTCCCGTACCAGCAAATGACGGAAACCCTATCGGGGGCGAGACCCGCTCAGGGCCCATCGTCGTCCGCTACGGGCCGTTGACCAGCCCCGCCGTGTCCACGACCTCGAGGTCCGCGCCGGTGAACCGGTCCAGCTCGTGAAGCACGTCGTCGTCGAAGCGCGGGTCGCTCATCCCGGACACATACCACGGCGAGCCGTTGTCGGCGAGGATCATCCCGTAGCGCTGGAGCGCGACGGCGATGACGCGCGCGGCCGGTGACAGCCCGGACAGGTCCGCCTCGGCTCGCAGGCGGACGCGGAGGCCCATCGGGGGCAGCGAGGCGCTGGTGGATGACGACGCGAAGTGGCGCGCCGGGTAGAGGTACGCCTTCCGGGTCTGCGGCGCGGTGAACCGCAGCGCATGCTCGATGTCGCCTGCCGCCACCTCGTCGTACCGGACGAGACCGGGCAGGATCGGCAGGCCGGCGGCGTCGGCGCTGGTCCAGCCCTCGGGACGCAGGGCGTTGGACGCGAGGTCCCACTGCGCGCCCGAGCCGGCTCGCCACGTGCCGCCCGTTGCCTGGCGCACGTCGTAGAGCTCGTACAGGCGGCAGGTCTCGCGGTCGACCGCGAGCAGGTGGCGGTCGGAGCCGCCCTCGATCAGAGGCGCGTCCGGGATGGGATATGGGCCCGCGTCCGACTCGCCCGAGTAGTCGAAGGTCACCGCGCGCAGCGGCGTATCCCCGTCGACGATCTGGTACGGGATCCCGTACCCGGCGTACGAGCCGAAGTCCATGTGGAACGTTCGGCTTGTCCCGATCGACGCGATCAGCGTTGAGGAGTCGGCGGCAACGGGACGCTCGTCGACGCGGACGTTCCACACGTTGTCCGCGGGGAAGACGGGGCATTCCGGGGCGCCGGGGAGCGTCGGCGAATCGCCGACGGGCGCCGGCTCGTCGCCATCGAGGATGCCGTCGCCGTCCGTGTCCGGGTTGAGCGGATCCGTGCCCCGGACGATCTCGGCGAGGTTCGCGAGCCCGTCGGCGTCCGCGTCCTCCTCGGCGTCCGGGACACCGTCGCGGTCCGTATCGGCCCTGGCAGGATCGAGGCCCAGCCGCTGCTCCCAGAGATTGACCAGGCCGTCGTGATCGCGGTCCTCGAGGCCGTCGCGCGTCCCGTCGCCGTCCGTGTCCGCCTTGCGGGGATGGGTCCCGGCACGCATCTCGAACCCGTTGCGAAGCCCGTCGTGGTCAGCGTCCTCGCGGTCGTCCCGGAGACCGTCGCCGTCCGTGTCCTTGCGGCGGGGGTTCGTCCCGGACCGCTGCTCGCCCAGGTTCGTGAGCGTGTCGTGGTCCGGGTCTTCGCGATCGTCCCGGATGCCATCGCGGTCGGTGTCCTTGCGATGGGGATCGGTGTGCGACCGGTGGCGCTCGAAGTGATTTGAGAGCCCATCGTGATCGCTGTCCGTGAACGCCGCCGCCGGCCCGGGCAGGCCGGCCAGCATGCCGATCGCGAGCAGCGCCGCCAGCCCCACCACCGGCATTCGCGGCCTTCGCATCACCACGTTCTGTCCTCCCCGAGTGGATGGACGCGGCCATCGACACAACGCTTCGCGACAACCGCGTCCATGCTGGGAGGGTCGCGCATCGCGCCCGAGACGGCCATGACCCTTCAGTCCGGGGGTGCGATCCCGCACCGGACCCCCTGCCGTTGCCGCCGGGCACCAGGGCCGGGCCGTCCGGCCGGTCTCACGTGCAGATGACGCATCCGACCGACCAAGGAGTCCCGTGCGCCCCGCTAGCGCTCGACGAACGGGTTCTCGACCCGGATGCCGTCGAAGTCGGTGCCCGAGTCAAGGTCCTCGGACAGGACGACGGGACAGCCAAGGGCCCGGCTTGCCTCGATGATCGCGGCGTCCCAGTACGAGATGCCGAAGCGACGGCGCGTGCCGAGCGCGGCCGCCATCACGTCGACGGTGGTCTCCTGGACCGGGAACCGCCGCCATGCCTCGATGAGGCCAACGGCCTGTTCATGGGTGATCGCGTCCTGGCGGCTCGCGCGGGTCGCCTGGACATAGAACTCCTGCAGCACCTGGACCGACAACCCCAGGTCGCCGGCCGCGAGGACCTCGTTGGCCCGGCGCGCCTTGCCTGCCTCGCCTGGGTCGCGCGAGATCGCGTACAGCAGGACGTTGGTGTCAGCGAATTGCACGATCGTGGATCTCGTCACGATCCAGGCGATCCCCAGCCCGGAAGTGCTTGATCTGGCGCTGGATCCGGCGCTGCTGCGCCTCGAGCCTCGAGAACTCCGCGCCGCCCACGGAGAGCGACGTCAGGTACTCGGCGACGATGGCGCTGACCGAGCTGCCGCGCTCGGCCGCCCTGATCCGCGCCAGCCGATACACGTCATCGGGCACCGATACCGTGATGTTCCTCATGGCACTCACCCTAACACAGCATCACAGGATCTGTGTGTCACAGTCCAGGAGATGGCCATCACGCCCCGCCGGTGAACAGCGCGTAGGCCTGGATGCCCAGCCAGACCCCGGCCACCACGGAGGCGAGCAGGACCAGGTTCACCACCAGCCGCGGCAGCCTCACGAGCGCTCCTCCAGCTCCGCCATGATCGCGGCCTTCGCCGTCTCGTACTCGTCCGGGTCCAGCAGGCCTCGGTCACGCATGTCGGCGAGGCGCTCCAGCCGGTCGAGCAACGCCTGGGTGCCCTCGGTGAACGACGGCTCGGGACCGGGCTCGCCCGCCGGGGGGGCACCGGGCGGCGCTCCATCCGCCAGCTCGGCCAGCGGGGTCTCGTCCATCGACCTCGCGACCGCCGCCCCGAAGTCCGCCGCGATCCCGGCCAGCGCGCGCTGCTGCGCGGTCGGTGTGGAAGGGGCCGGGGCAACCGGGCGCGAGGGCTCAGGGGGACGCACCATGGGTTCCCACGTTCGCGGAGGCCGGGAAGGGCCCGGCAGTGAGGGGCCTCGAAGTGAGGGGCCCGGCGTCACGCGCGTCACCGGCGGCGGGTCGGTCCGGCCTCCCGCCGACAGCTTCGATGCGCCGCCCGCGACCAGGAACGACCCGACGCCCAGCAGCGGCACCGCGGCCATCACCCAGAACATGATCCCCGGGATCGCCCAGCCGAGCTCGATCCCATCGGGCGCGTTGAACACGCCGTAGTCCATGAAGTTCCAGCCCAGCGACCCGAACAGCCCGGCCCAGGCGAGGACCGGCACCGTGGCCCAGATGCCGCCGATCCGGATCCCGAACGCGGAGCCGACCGCGGCCGACGCCATACCCCCGAAGATGCCGAGGAGCAGGGCGGGCGTGGCGCCGTCCGGGCAGTGGGTGGCGATCTCGTACGGGCCCCCTTCCGCGCAGAAGCCGCCGATGTCCATCACCGCCCGCATCCCGAGAAACACCAGGGTGATCCCCGCGGCCGTCCCGGCGATCCCGATCGCCGCCCCGGTCACCGCGCGGGCGGGGATCCCCGCCCGCGGCTTGTCAGTGATGCCCATCCTGTCCTCCAGCGCGAGGACCTACGGCCGGACGGCAGCCATCCGGTCGAGGATCAGTCGCTTGACACCCTCCACGGGCACGCGCTCCTGGGCCATCGAGTCCCGGTCGCGGATCGTCACCGCCCCGTCCTCGAGCGAATCCACGTCGACCGTCACGCACCACGGCGTGCCGATCTCGTCCTGGCGACGATAGAGCTTCCCGATCGCGGCGGTGTCGTCGTAGACCGCCATCATGTCGCGCTTCAGATCGGCGAGGAGCCGGTGGCACAGCTCCACGATCTCGGGGCGCTTCTTGAGCAGTGGCAGGACGGCGACCTTGTACGGGGCGAGGTCGGGGTGCAGCCCGAGGACCACGCGGGTCTCCTCGCGGACCGGCTCCTCGCGGTAGGCGTCGATGAGGAACGTGAACGCGGCCCGGTCGGCGCCCGCGGCCGTCTCCACGACCCACGGGATGAAGTGCTCGCCGCTGGCCTGGTCGAAGTACTCCAGGTTCTCGCCGGACGCCCGGGCATGGTTGCCGAGGTCGAAGTCACCCCGGTTGTGGATGCCCTCGAGCTCCTTCCAGCCAAACGGGAAGCGGTATTCGACGTCGATCGCCTTCTTGGCGTAGTGGGCCAGCTCGTCGGGCGCGTGCTCGCGGAGGCGGAGGCGGGCCGGATCCACGCCGTAGGCCTCGTACCAGGCCTTGCGGCGCGGCAGCCAGAGCTCGAACGCCTCGGCCGCCCCCTCCCCGGGACGCACGAAGTACTGCATCTCCATCTGCTCGAACTCGCGCATCCGGAACACGAAGTTGCCGGGCGAGATCTCGTTACGGAAGGACTTGCCGATCTGCGCGATCCCGAACGGGATCTTCTTGCGCGAGCTCTGCTGGACGTTCTTGAAGTTGACGTACGAGCCCTGGGCCGTCTCGGGCCGGAAGTAGACGACGTTGCCGTCGTCCTCTACGGGTCCCATGTGGCTGGTGAACATGAGGTTGAACTGCCGCGGCGCGGACAGCGGCTTGCCGTCGTTGGGACAGACCAGGCCCAGGCGCGCGCTGATCGTCTCGTCGCGGAGGTCAGTCTGGGTCAGGCCCTCGGTGCCCGGCAGCTCGTCGAGGCGGTACCGGCGGTGGCACTCGCCGCACTCGACCAGCGGGTCGCTGAACGACCCGACGTGGCCCGACGTCACCCACACCTGGGGGTGCATCAGGATGCCCGCGTCCAGGCCCACGATGTCGTTGCGGTCCTGGACCATCGCGCGCCACCAGGCGCGCTTGACGTTGTTCTTGAGCTCGACGCCCAGGGGCCCGTAGTCCCACACGGCGTTGATGCCGCCGTAGATCTCGGACGAGGGAAAGATGAAGCCGCGGCGCTTGGACAAGGAGACGATGGTCTCGAGGTTGGCGACGGCGGGCGCGACGGCGTTGGGATCAGCGGCGGGATCGAGGGTCACAAGAGGCTCCGAGGTCCCGTGGCCTTGGCAGGGACACGGGTGGGCGACGAACTGGACGGGATGCTTCGCAATCTAGCAGACGGGTCCTCTTGCCCGGGCCGATCGGCATGGCCCGGGTGAGATCGGCTCTAGTACGCTCAGCCAGTCTCGCTCGCTCAGTTTGGGATGTATCGCATGCGCACAACAGGGATTTGAAGGCTGGCCGCGACCGGGCTTGCCGCCGTGGTCGCCATGACCTCGGCACCTGCAGCAGGACGGGACGCCGGCGTCGCTGCAGCCACGAAGCCCTCCGCGGCGCTGGAGGCGTCGCTGCAGGCAGAGCCCAGCCAGCTCGAGTTCGGCGGCGTCGGTGAGCTCAGCTCGAAGACGATGACGGTCACGCTCACCTGGTCCGGGGACGGCGACCTCCTTGTTGACGGGTTCGGGTTCGAATCGCTGACGCTGGACCCGGTCCTCGACTTCGCTGTCACCGCTGAGACCTGCACGGTCGCGCCCCTGCCCACTGGCGGCAGCTGCTCCGTGGACGTCACCTATGTCCCGACTGCCCAAGTCCGGCGACAGGGGTACCTCTCGATCCTCGGGCCCGGCGGGGAGGTCCTCGCCTGGGCCGTCTTCCTCGACGGGTGGGGAGATCCCTACCAGCCATCATTCGAGTTCGGGCAGCCCACCACGGCTCAGTCGCCGTACGTGTGGAGTCACGGCTCCGCGCTGGCGCGGACCGCCAGAGCGGGCGGTGAGTACCTGCACCTGGTGTCGATGACCGATCACGTGAGCGGGAGGTGGGTCCGTGATTCTGGCCCCCACCTCGCGGTGCGCTACCAGCGTTCGACGGATGGCGAAACGTGGAGCGCACGCAAGCGTGTGAACCCAAGCAGCGAGCACGGCTACTGGGCCGCAACCGCCGCGAGTGGCTCCAAGGTGCTCGTGACCTGGGTCCAGTCAGCGGAGCTTGACATGCCCAGCAACGCGCCCCGGGTACTCTATCTGCGGCGCAACACCGAGAGTGGTGCACGATCCGGATGGCGGTCGATCCAGCGACTATCGTCGCTCAGAGGGCGCGTCGACATGCCCGCCGTCGCGGTCAGCGGCAAGCGGGTGCTCGTTGCCTGGACCAACGGTGCCACCGGCGCCATCCGCGTCGCGAGGTCGACCGACGGCGGCAAGACCTTCAAGACCTCGACCGTGGGCAAGACGACTCACGTCACGACGCTCGGACGATCCGGGCGGCCCAAGGTGGCCATCAGCGGCAAGACCGCGATCGTGGCGTGGATTTCGGACGGCAACGGGGGGCCGGTCAAGGCGCGGATCAGCACGGACGGAGCCTCCAGCTGGGGGCCGACGACCCTCGTGACCAACAGGTCGCACTCCGTCCACTCGGTGGCGGCAGGCCCGGGCCGGGCGATCGTGGCCGTCTCGGATGGCGAGATCATCACCCGGGAGTGGCGTGGAGCATGGGACTCGACCATCGAGCTGCCGGTTCCCACGCTGTTCCAGGTCGAGACCGATCCGGTGATCGTGCTGCGCGGGCAGTCGACGATCGCCATGGCCTGGACCGGGTGCTCGAGCCAGTGGCGTGGCGACTGCGACTCCCTCTCGGATGACACCCGCCTGGATGTCGTGTGGGCGGAGTCGCCCGATGACGGGCTGCACTGGTCGGCCCCGATCCCGGTGGCCTGGGCCTCGTCCCTTGATCCGGTGCTAGTGAACCAGACGCCGTCGATCGTGTGGGGGTCCCGGCGCGTGGTCGCCTGGAACGTGAGCTCGGTCGTCCGCTCCAATCTGACGTTCACCGGGCAGTCGTCGTATCGGGTCGACGTCCGGGTCGGCGTGCCCGCCGCCGCACCGTGATGGCTTGTCGCTCGGCGGCTAGACTGACGGCGCCGAGCGCAACTGCCCTGCCAGCGCCGGAATCGAGGAGGACCCAGACGCGCAATGGACGCTCGGAAGTACGCAGCTGAGCTGCTCGGCTCGTTCCTGTTCTTCAGCATCGGCTACCTGTCGGTCGGTGCCGCGGGCGCGGCGGGGCTGACGACGGCGCTGCCGATCGTGCCGTTCTCGTTCGGCCTTGGGCTGCTCGCGGCCATCTTTGCCTTCGGCCACATCTCGGGTGGCCACTTCAACCCGGCCGTCACGGTGGCGATGGTGCTCGACGGGCGGACCACGCCAACCGATGCGGTGGGCTACATCGTTGCCCAGGTCGTGGGCGCCCTCGCGGCCGGCGTGCTGGTCATGGTCGCGGTCAGCCAGGAAGCCGTCTGGTCGGGCATCACGGCTCCGGGAAAGGGTGTCTCGGACCTTGGCGCCGCGCTCATCGAGATCGTGCTGACGGCGGGCTTCATCGCGGTGATCCTCGCCTCGACCAAGCGGGCCCCGGCGCTGGCAGCGCTGGCGATCCCGCTCTCGCTCGTCGCCATCCACTTTGCCAGCGCCTCGCTCTCCGGCGCGTCCGTGAACCCGGCCCGCTCGATCGGCTCGGCGGTGGTGGGCGGCGACCTGTCCAAGCTCTGGATCTACCTCGTGGCGCCGACCGTGGGTGCGGTCCTCGGCTGGCTCGCGTGGAAGGTCATGGACGGCGGCGCCGACCCCGTGCAGGCGTAGTCACCGGACGGCACTGTCGGGAGCCACTGCCCCGGGAGGACGACGACATGGAGCCCCGCCGATACGTCGGTGCCCTGGACCAGGGCACGACCAGCAGCCGCTTCATGGTCTTCGACCGATCGGGGTCCGTGGTTGCGCTCGACCAGCGGGAGCATACCCAGCTGTACCCGAAACCCGGCTGGGTGGAGCACGACCCGCTCGAGATCTGGGCCCGGTGCCGCGAGGTCATCGGCGGCGCCATGGCCAGCGCCGGCCTCGCCGCCCCGGACCTCGCGGCCATCGGGATCACGAACCAGCGGGAGACCGCGATCGTCTGGGATCGCCGGACCGGGGAACCGGTCCACAACGCCATCGTGTGGCAGGACACCCGGACCGGAGAGATCGTGGACGAGCTTGCCCGCGATGGGGGGCCTGGCCGCTTTCGCGCGATGACGGGCCTGCCGCTGGCGACCTACTTCTCGGGGCCCAAGGTCCGCTGGATCCTCGACCACGTCGAGGGCGCGCGGGACCGGGCGGAGGCGGGCGAGCTGCTGTTCGGCACGGTGGATTCGTGGCTCATCTGGAACCTGACCGGCGGCGCTCGCGGCGGCGTCCATCTCACCGACGTCACCAACGCCTCGCGGACGCAGCTCATGGATCTCGCGACGCTCGACTGGGATGACGGGATCCTGGAGGCGATGAGCATCCCGCGAGCGATGCTGCCGGCCATCCGGTCGTCGTCCGAGGTGCTGGCCACGTGCACGGGTGTCCTCGACGGGGTCCCCCTTGCGGGTGTCCTCGGTGACCAGCAGGCGGCCCTGTTCGGGCAGGTGTGCTTCGACGCCGGCGAGGCCAAGAACACCTACGGGACCGGCTGCTTCCTGCTCCTCAACACCGGCGAACAGCGGGTGACGTCGGAGCGGGGACTGCTGACCACGGTCGCCTACCGGCTGAGAACGGCCCCGCCCGTCTACGCCTTGGAAGGTTCGATCGCAATCGCGGGCGCGCTGGTGCAGTGGCTGCGCGACAACCTGGGCATCATCGGATCGGCGGCGGAGGTGGAGCAGCTGGCCGCGTCGGTCGAGGACAACGGCGGGGTCTCCTTCGTCCCGGCCTTCTCGGGCCTGTTCGCCCCCTACTGGCGGGCCGATGCCCGGGGCGTGATCGCGGGTCTCACCCGGTACGCCACCAAGGCGCACATCGCGCGTGCGAGCCTCGAGGCCACCGCCTGGCAGGTCCGCGAGATCCTGGACGCGATGAACGCGGATTCGGGCGTTCCGTTGACGGAGCTGCGGGTCGACGGCGGGATGGTCGCCAACAGCCTGCTCATGCAGCTGCAGGCAGACGTGCTCGGCGTGCCGGTGGTCCGGCCGGTGGTCTCCGAGACGACGGCGCTGGGCGCCGCCTACGCAGCCGGCCTGGCCGTGGGCTACTGGTCATCGCTCGACGAGCTGCGAGCCAACTGGGCCCGCGGCGCCGAGTGGACCCCGTCCATGGACCCCGACGCGCGCGAGCGCGCGCATGCGACCTGGAACAAGGCCGTCACGCGGACCTTCGACTGGGTCGAGAGCGGGGCGCCGGAACCGGGCAGCGCCGCCCCGTGAACGCCGGATCCATCCCCCACACCGCGGACGTCGTCGTCATCGGCGGCGGCGCGACCGGCGCGGGGGTGCTCCGGGATCTCGCCCGTCGCGGCCTCCGCGCCCTGCTGGTGGAGCGCGGTGACTTTGGCACCGGGACCAGCGGCCGCTACCACGGCCTGCTGCACTCCGGCGGGCGCTACGTGGGCCGGGACCGGGTCACGGCGCGGGAGTGCATCACGGAGAACCGCGTGCTGCGCCGGATCGCACCGGCGAGCATCGAGGACACCGGCGGCTACTTCGTGGCGACGCCCGATGACCCCGATGACTACGTCGAGTCGTTCGCCGCCAACTGCGAGCTGAGCGGGGTGCCCTGCGAGGAGGTCGGGGTCGCCGGGCTGCTTGGCCGCGAGCCGGCGCTCAACCCCGCCATCCGGCGGGCGTTCCGCGTCCCGGATGGATCCATCGAGGCGTGGCAGCTGATCGAGGCCACGGTCGCCGACGCCCGCGTCCACGGCTCGGCCGCCCTCCCCTACCAGCGCGTGATCGGGATGGAGCGGACGGCGAGCCGGATCGTCGCCGTGACGCTGCGCGACGAGCGGACCGGCAGCGTCTCACGCGTGTGGACGTCGTTCGTGGTGTCAGCGGCCGGCGCCTGGGCGGGCCAGGTCGCCGCCCACGCGGGCGTGAGGATCGAGATGACCCCGGGCAAGGGCACCATGCTGATCTACAACCAGCGGATGACCGACGCGGTGATCAACCGCTGCCACCCCTCCTCGGACGGCGACATCATGGTCCCGGTCCACACGGTGGCGATCCTCGGAACCACCGACCAGCCGGTCCCCGACCCGGACGACGACGAGGTCACCCGCGACGAGGTGCGGAGGCTCGTCGACGAGGGCGCGCGGATGGTTCCCGCCCTGCCTCGCATGCGGATCCTGCGGGCGTATGCGGGGGTCCGGCCGCTGTTCCGCCCGCCCGCCGTGGTCACCACGGCGGGCGACAACCGCGCGCTCACCCGGGCGCACGCGGTCCTTGACCACGCCGACCAGGGCGTCGACAACTTCGTGTCGGTCGTCGGGGGCAAGCTGACCACGTTCCGGCTCATGGCCGAGGAGACCGTCGACGCAGTGGCCGCCAAGCTGGGCGTGACGGCGCGATGCACGACGGCCGACGCGGTGCTGCCCGGCCAGGGTGACGGCCACAGCTACTGGCTCGGTCACCGACTCGCCGACCACGAGGCCGCGGGCGGCGGCGACGCGGACCTGCTGTGCGAGTGCGAGCTCGTCACCCGGCCGGCGGTGGAGACCTACCTGGACGCGCGCTGGCCGTGCACCATCGACGACGTCCGGCGCGGGACCCGCGTGGGGATGGGACCCTGCCAGGGAGCCTTCTGCACGTTCCGGGTCGCGGGCCTGATCGCGGAGCGCCAGGCGGGCGCTGCGACCGGACAGGACGACCCCGGGGCCGCGGACCGCCACGCCGGGATCGCGGACCGGGCGCTCAGGGGGTTCCTCCGCGAGCGGTTCAAGGGGACGCGGCCCATCGCAGAGGGACGACAGCTCCAGGAGCTGATGCTGGCGAACGCGATCTACACGGGCGTCCTTGCCATCGACTCACTGGCCGGGGATCCGGCGCCTGCCGGCCCGGAGGGGGACGACGATGCCGCACGCTGATGTCGTGGTCGTCGGGGCGGGCCTGGCCGGCCTCGTGGCGGCGGCGCGTCTCGCGGAGGCGGGAGCGACGGTCACGCTGGTGGCAAAGGGCCATGCCGGCACGCACTGGGGCAGCGGTGGCCTCGACGTGGCCGCGCCCGCGGGGGCCCGCACGCCCGCGGAGGGCGTGGCGCAGCTTGCCGAGCTGGCCGAGCCGGCGGACCCGAACGGACACCCGTACGCGTTCCTGGCCCCGGACGTGGAGCCTTCGATCGCGTGGCTCCTGGAGACGCTCGCACTGGCGGGCCTCCCGTATGCGGGGACACCCGCTTCCGCGATCCGGCGGGCCCCCACGGCGATCGGTGGCACGCGGCCGGTGGCGATCGTGCCCGCCGCGCAGGCCGGGGCACTGCGCCCGTGGGGCGCCGACGAGGTGCTGGTCGTGGCCGGCCTGGCCGGGTTCAAGGACTTCTGGCCGGCGGCGATGGCGGCCAGCCTCTCCCGGGCGACCGTGTGGGGCGGCGCCGATCGGCCGTCCGACGTGCGCGCGATCACGGTGGACCTCCCGGGGTTGGCGGGCCGCCACAACCGCAACGCCCCGCTCCTGGCCGCCCGGTTTGACGACCCGGATACGCGCCCCGATGACGTCGAGCGGATCGCGGCCGAGGTGGGGCGGGCGGCGGGCGGGCGGCCAGGCCGGGTGGCGCTGCCGGCCGTCATGGGCCTGGCCCACCACGCGGATGTCTGGGCGGCGCTGACGGCCCGGCTGCCGCTCGAGCCGTTCGAGGTGCCGCTGGTCCCGCCCAGCGTGCCGGGAATGCGCCTCTGGCGCGCCCTCCGCGAGCACATCCGCTCCCTGGGTGGGCACGTCCAGGTGGGGGACGCCGTCGCCCGCATCCACGTGTCGCACGGCAGCGTCACCGGGGTCGAGATGCACGCAGCGGCGCGGATGCACCTCGTCCGGGCCGGGGCCCTGGTGCTCGCCACGGGTGGGATCGCTGGAGGCGGGCTCGTGGCCCGGGCCGACGGCACGCTCGAGGAGCCGCTGTTGGGCCTCCGCGTGGTCGCGCCGGCGGTGGATGCGTGGCTCGCCCGAGACGGCCTCGATCCGGCCGGCCACCCGATCGACGGCGCCGGTGTCGTGGTCGACGCCCGGCTTCGACCGCTCGGCCCGGGCGGCCGGCCGGCGTTCGCGAACGTCGTGGTTGCCGGCGGGCTCCTCGCGGGCCAGCATGCCGTCCGCGAGCGGTGCGGCGACGGCGTCGCCGTCGCGTCGGGGTGGCGAGCGGCGGGCGAGCTGGCGGCGGGTGCAGCCGGCGTCCCCGCCGTCCACCAGCCCGTCTCCGGGAGGACACAGGCGTGAGCATCGCCGACCTCGTCCGCGAGGCCGCCGCGGACCCTCGTGTCTCCGCCTCGGCCGACGAGTGCCTCAAGTGCAACGTGTGCAACACCGTGTGCCCGGTGATGCGCGTGACGGACCTGTTCCCGGGACCCAAGTACTCGGGCCCCCAGGCCCAGCGGTTCCGGCTCGCCGGCCTCCAGCAGGTCCAGGGCGAGGGCTCGACCAACCCCCGCTCGCCCGACCACTCGGTCGACTACTGCTCGGGCTGCGGCTGGTGCACGTCGGCGTGCCCGGCCGGCGTCAAGGTCGCGGAGATGAACAGCCAGGCGCGCGCACGGCTGCGCGAGGGCCGGCGGCCCAAGCTGCGCGACTGGGTCCTCGGCCAGACCGACCTCACCGGATCCCTCGGCGTCGCGTTCTCCCCGATCGCGAATGTCGCGATGCGGAGCCGCGTCGTCCGAACCGCGATGGAGGTCGCCATCGGCGTCCACCGGCGGGCGCCGGTGCCGCCGTTCGCGCGGCGGACGTTCCGCTCCTCCTGGCAGAGGCGTGGTGCCGGTCATGGCGTCGAGCCCACGAACCTGCCCGGGCCTGACCGTGCCGTCGTGTACTTCCACGGCTGCTCGGCCAACTACTACGAGCCGCACGTGGCGGAGGCGGCCATCGCCGTCCTGGCCCGCAACGGCTTCGAGACCATCGTCCCGGCGCAGGTGTGCTGCGGGCTGCCGCTGATCAGCAACGGCCTGTATCGCGAGGCCCGTGACCGGGCCCGGACCAACACCCGGGTCCTGGCGGACTACGCCCGCAGGGGCTACCGGATCGTCGGCACTTCCACGTCCTGCACGCACACGCTCAAGGCGGAGTACGAGGAGATGCTCGACCTGCACGACGAGGACACGCTCGCCGTGGCGAACGCGACCTGGGACATCTGCGAGTTCCTGCTCGACCTCCACGAGGCCGGCCGGCTGGACACGGGGTTTGGACGGCTCGACGCCGATCTCCCCTACCACGCTCCCTGCCAGCTGCGGAGCCACGGGATCGGGCTGCCGGCGCTGGACCTGTTCGCGCTGGTTCCAGGCCTCCGGGCCCACGACATGGACCACGACTGCTGCGGCATCGCCGGCACCTACGGGCTCAAGCGAGAGAAGTACGAGATCGCGATGCGCGTCGGGGCGCCGCTGTTCGAGAAGGTCAGGGCGTCGGGGGCCGCGACCGCGGCCTGCGACTCCGAGACCTGCCGCTGGCAGATCGAGACGGCGACCGGCGTGCGGACGCGCCATCCCGTGGAGATCCTGCTCGACGCCTATCGGGCCGCGGACCGCGCCAATGCCGGCGAGGGCGACCCCTCGGCGATCCCCGCCTCCCCCAGCCGAGACCCATCGCGATGAGCCTGCCCCAGCCGCCCCCGCTGCCCCGGGTGCTCGTGATCGGCTCGGGTGCGGTGGGCTCGTTCCTCGGCGGCACGCTCGCGGCCGCCGGTCACGAGGTCGTGCTCCTGGACCGGCGCGTGCTCGGCGGCGACGACGCCACGCGGTTGCGGATCGAGGGGCCCGGCGGCTCCGAAACCGTGCCGGTGCGGCGGGTCGTGGACCCGGCCGACGCCGCCGAGCCGGGGCTGATCCTCGTGGCCGTCAAGGTGTTCCACGTCGATGGGGCGCTGGAGACCGCCGCGCGCTGGCCGGATGTCCCGCTGATGACCGTCCAGAACGGCGTGGGTGCCGAGGAGCAGGCGCGCGCCGCGCGCCGCTCGCCACTGCTGGCGGCCTCGCTGACGACGGCCGTCGAACCGCTCGTCGATGGGGTGCGGCGGACGCGCACGGGCGGCGTGGGGGTGGCCGTCATCGATGGCGATGGCGCGGCGGCGGCGGCTCCGGTGGCCGAGCTCGTTGCGGCTTCCTGGGCCCGCGCCGGGCTGCCGTCGCGCATCTACGAGCGCTTCGCGGCGATGAAGTGGTCCAAGCTCCTGGGCAACCTGGTCGGCAACGCGACGAGCGCGATCCTGGACATGGACCCGGGCGACATCTACGCGGACCGTCGGACGTATCCCATCGAGCGCGACCAGCTCCACGAGGCCGTCGCCGTGATGCGGGCCCTGGGCCTGCGCCCCGTCTCGCTTCCCGGCGCGGACGTGTCGCTCCTGCTGCGCGGCCTCGCGCTGCCGGTCGCCATCGGCCGCCCGATCGTCTCGCGAGCCATCGCCGGTGCCCGTGGCGGCAAGTCGCCGTCGCTCCGCCTCCACGTCCGGCGTGACGGGGCGGGTCTCCCCACCGAGGCGCGCTGGCTCAACGGGGCCGTGGCCGGCGGCGGCGTGCGCGTGGGCGTGGCCGCCCCGGTCAACGCGGGCCTCGCCGCGCTGGTGGACGAGGTGGCTGCCGACGCCGGGCGCGCGGCCTGGTTCGCCCGCCGCCCGGACCGGCTGGTGACGGCGCTCGAGGCGTGGCGCCTTCGTCCGTAGCGCCGGACCGCGGGCTCTATACTCGGGCCCCGTGGAACCCTTCCAGCTCCTGCGCGCCGCCGTGCTGATCGCCGCCGGCTACGGCATCGGCGGCGTCCCGTGGGGCGTCATCGTCGCGAGGATCGCCGGGGGTCCTGATCCCCGGACCATCGGGAGTGGGCGGACGGGCGGCGCGAACACGATGCGTGCCCTGGGACCCCAGCTCGCCCTCGTCGCCGGCCTGCTCGACATGCTCAAGGGAACCGCCGCCATCCTGCTCGTCCGCGCGCTGGGGGCCGGCGTGGAGGTCGAGGTGCTCGCGGGCCTGGCCGCGATCGTCGGCCACAGCCGGTCGCCATTCCTCGGGTTTGGTGGCGGGCGGGGCGTCGCACCCGCGTTCGGTGGCCTGCTGGCGTTCCAGCCCCTGGTGGCGCTCGCGGTCCTGCCGGTGTTCGGCGGCGTGATCGCGATCACCCGCTACTCCTCACTCGGATCGCTGACGGGGTCGGCGTTCGGGGGGATCCTGCTGGCGTTCCTGACCGCGACGATCCCGCTCGACCCGTGGCTGTACCTGTTCTCGCTCGGTGCCGCCGTTCTCGTCTGGCTGTTCCACTGGGACAACATCGGGCGGCTGCTGCGCGGACAGGAGCGCAAGGTCGGGGCTCCGCCTCCCGAGGGCTGAGCGGCGAGCTCACTGCCGCGTCGAGCGTGGTCGCAGGCGTCACGACTTGACGCTCCGTCACGTTGCCGGGCCTCAAGCGCCACTCGGTCCCCGCCACGGGCGGTCCGACAGCCTCCTGGGCCCAGTCTCTTGACTCCGCGTCGCGATCCTGGCGCGAGGCGAGGCGCCGCAACGGCTTCGGCCCCGAACGCGTGACGCTCAGTCAGGTTCGGGACGGGGAGCCGGGCAACCGCGAGCGCCCCCACGGTGGCCGCCCCGACGGCCAGCGCGAACCGCCCCGGGACACGCATCCTCAGAACGCCCGGCCGCGGGTGGGCCGGATCCGGATCGGGACGTTGTAGACGGTCATGAACTCCTCGGGCGTCGAGAAGTCGTCGCGGATCAAGTCCCCGTACTTCGCGAGGTAGGCGGCGTTGTCCCCGGGCGCCGGCGCGGTGTCGTCGATCCGGGCCTCACCCTCGACGATCACGATGTCGCCACCGCGGCCGTTGTCGTTGAGGTGCAGGGTCACCCGCGGGTTGGCGGCGATGTTGCCGTTCCGCTTTGCCCGGCGGTCGCTGTAGATCAGGGCTTCCCCGGCGTCCCACAGGAACCAGATGGGGAAGGTCTGCGGCTGGCCTTCGGGCGTGATGGTGGTCAGCCAGCCGATCACGTCCGTTCCCAGGCGCTCGAGCGCGTGGCGGTCGGCGTCGGACCCGGTATCGAACACCATGGGTGCGTCCTCCGTGTGACTGCTAGATGGCGGCCGGCCGGGTGGCCGGTCGGGAGCGGACATCGTCAAGGAATGCGAGCGATCGCGGGTCGCGCTCGAGGGCGACCCGCATGAAGTCGCGCATCGATGCCTCGACCTCACGCTCCGTCACCTCCGAGAGCCGCAGGCCGGCGATGGCCTCGACATCGAGACGCTGATAGGCCTTGAGCAGCTTGAGGGCCTCGAGCGTCAGGCGGGCCCGGTCGGCCGGTGGTCCGGGGCAGCGGCTGCAGACCACGCCCCCCAGCGGCGGCACCCAGCGGAACGCCTCGGACGCCTCGAGCATCCGATCGCACTCCACGCACCGGTCCACCTCCGGGCGCTGGCCCAGCTCGTCGGCGAGGTGCATCTCGTACCAGCGGGCGACCCGCCCCGGCGCCATGCCCGCGTCGAGCAGCTCGTAGGCACGGTGGAGCAGCGCGTACAGCGCCTGGGCCTCGTGGCGCTCCTCGAGGCTCCGGTCGGCGAGCTCGGCGAGGTACCATGCCGTGGCGGCGCTCTCGAGGTTGTCCCGCAGGCCCAGCCAGGCGTGTCCCACGCGGACCTCCGTGACCACGTCGAACGTTCGACCTCGCGCCAGGCCGACCGTCAGCTCCGCAAACGGCTCCAGCGAGCCGCCGAGGCGCGAGGTCGGGCGCCGGATGCCCTTGGCGATGGCCTTGAGCTTGCCGTGCTCGGGCGTGATGAGCGTCAGGACCCGGTCTGCCTCGCCCAGGTCAAACCGGGAGAGGACGATCGCATCGGTGACGTAGCGGCGCGGGGCGGGCACGCACCCACGCTAGCACTCCGGGGGCCGGCCGTCGCCCGCGCGGGCTGTCAGGAGGTCGCGGCCGGCTCCGCCTCGCGCGCCAGTCGGACAGCCTCGTGGGCGCCATCGGCGAACGCGTCACCATGCCCCGGCAGGACCAGGGACGCCTCGATCCGCTCGAGCCTGTCGAGCGAGGCGAGGGCGGCAGGGCGATCGGCACAGAACGGGGCGAGCCTTGGACCCCGCTCCCCCGTCGTCACGGCGTGCGTTGCCAGCGCATCGCCGACGAACAGCGCGTCGTGCCCGCGGAGATGGAGGGCCGCGCTGCCGGGCGTGTGGCCCGGGACGGCAATGACCTGCGGCGAGCCCGGCAGGTCCAGGGTCGTGCCGTCGCCGAAGGTGGACACCTCGGTGAGGGCCGGCACGCGCAGGAGCCCGTGGCGAGCCGCCCACCACAGGAACGAGAGCACCGGTCCAATCCGGGTTGCCCCGTTCTGGGCGGGGTTCGGGACCTCCTGGCGCGCGAGCGCGGCGTCCGCCTCGTGGACCAGGACCCGCCAGCCGCGCTCGCGCCGAGCACGTTCAGCGTAGCCCACGTGATCCGAGTGTCCGTGCGTCAGGACGATCCCGCGGACATCCTCGGGCGAACGGCCCATGGCGGCCAGCTCCGCCGGTACCCGCCCCCAGAGCCCGGGGGCGCCGGCATCGATGATCGTGACCTCTCCCCCGTCGTCCACGAGGTACGAGTTGACGATGCTGTCCGGACCCACCCGGTGGATCCGCGGTGCGATCCGCATCAAGTTCCTCCTGTGCCAGGCGGCCATTGTTCCGTATCGGCGGCCCGGTCAGGCACTCCGGCCCGCGAGACGGGCCGCCACCGCGGTGCCCGGGCCAAGGGTGATCAGCAGCACCTGGTCGACCATGACGACCGTGGCGAAAGCCCCGGCCGGCACGGGCTGGCCCGCGAGCGCGAGCGCGCCGGCGACCCCCAGCAGGAGCCCGGTGCCGATGAGCTCGCGAGCACGGAGCGGCAGCGGGTTGTCCGCCTTGGGGGCGACGCCAGGCCCCGACGCGGCGACGACGGATGGCGCCGGGGAGGCTGGGGCGACGACCAGGCCCCACGCGACGACCAGCACGATCGGCGCCGCGACCGCGAGGACGGCGCGAGCCGGGCCATCGACCGGGGCGGTGGCGCCCAGCCAGGCAACCGCGCCGACGCCGGCCAGCTCCAGCATGAAGCGCGTCGCGAGGGTGATCATCATGTCCAGGGTCCTCCCTTGCCGTCGTTGCGGCCGTGCGGTACGATCCGTGATGTAGGCTACTGTACATAGCCATCATCGCTACTGTCAATAGCCATAGCTCGACCGAACCGGAGGCCTGCCGTGCCCACTCCGCCGCGCACCTCGCTCGAGGAGATCGTCGAGGCGGGCCGTGCCATCCTTGACACCGACGGCCTCGATGCCCTGACCATGCACGGCGTGGCCGCCGTCGTCGGCGTCCGGGCCCCGTCGCTCTACAAGCGGGTGCGCGACCGCGACGCGCTGGTCCGGCTGATCGCGGCGGATGTCCTCGGGGACCTCGGCGCGACGCTGTCGGGCGCCGTCACGGGCCGTGATCCCCTTGCCGACCTGCAGGCCATCGCGATCGTCTTCCGGGCCTGGGCACACCAGCACCCGGGGGGCTTCGGGCTCCTGTTCTCGCGCCTGCCCGACGCATGGCGGCTCGAGCCCGACGCCGGGAGCGGTGCCCTCGATGCCCTGTTCGCGACCATCGCCGGGCTGGCCGAACCCGATGACGTGCTCGACGCCTCGCGAACGGTCGTCGCCTGGGCGGCAGGGTTCGTGGGCATGGAGCTCTCCGGCGCGTTCCGCCTGGGCGGCGACGTGGACGCCGCGTTCGTCTACGGCGTCGGGCGCCTTGGCGAGGCGATCGCGTCCACCGGCCATGCAGCATCATCCGCAGCCGCGGCGCGCCAACAGGCTACTTTTGGCGGACACGTTTAGCCCGAATTGGGCTACACTCGACGGCACCATGACCGTCAGCAACGACATCGACCTGGACCTGCTCCTCGCCGACACGGAGGCCGAGATCCTCCGGGTGGTCAGCCACGGCGACGCATCCACCGCCGGTGTCTACGAGATGATCCGCTATCACCTCGGGCTGGACGGATCGCACGGTCCACGCGGCAAGCGGATGCGCCCGCTCCTGGGGCTGCTCGCCTACGCCTCCATCGCCGGCGACCACGCGCGTGCCCTCCCCGGCGCCGCGGCCGTGGAGCTGGGCCACAACTTCAGCCTCGTCCACGACGACATCGAGGACGGCGACGTGGAGCGCCGCCACCGCGCGACCCTGTGGGCGCTCCACGGGGTCCCGCAGGCGATCAACACCGGCGACCTCATCTTCAGCCTCAGCCGGGTGGCGCTGCACCGCCTGACGGACCTGGGCTTCAGCGATGCGAAGGTCCTGCGCCTGATGCGCCTCTACGACGAGACGTGCGTGATGCTGTGCGAGGGCCAGTACATCGACATCGCCACGTCCGCGTCCGATGAGCCGATGACCGTCGAGCTGTACTACGACATGATCGGGCGCAAGACCGCGGCCCTGATCAGCGCCTCGATCGAGGCCGGTGCGCTGCTCGCGACCGACGACGAGGCCGTGATCGCCGGCTACCGGCGCTTCGGCTGGTCGCTTGGGCTCGCCTTCCAGCTCAACGACGACCTGCTCGGCATCTGGGGCCTGGAGCAGAAGACCGGCAAGGTGCCGACGGACGTCGCGCGCCACAAGAAGACGCTGCCGGTCCTGTACGCGTTCGAGCACGCCACGCCGGCGGATCGCGAGCGGCTGGCGAACCTGTACGCTGAAGACCGCCCCGACCGACGCGGAGATCGCCGAGACGGTGGCCATCCTCGAGCGTGCCGGCGCCGCGGACTTCACCCGGGCGGAGGCCGGGCGCCATCGAGATGCCTGCATCGCCGAGCTCGAGGCGCTCACGATCGTGGATCCTGCCGCACGCGAGAAGCTGCGCGCGATCATCGTGTCGGTGATCAGCGCCTAGCGGAGTCTCCGCGGGGAGCGCTACTGGTCGTCCGGGTCCGACGCGTCCTCGCCCAGGCGCTCGCGCACGACGAGCACCTTGCCCACCCGCCGGCCGTCGGTGGTCTCCACGGTCAGCCGCAGGCCGTCGACCTGGATCTCGTCGCCGGGGCTCGGGACGCCGCCGATCCGGTGGTACACGAGTCCGCCCACGGTGTCGTACTCGTCCTCGTCCTCGAGCGGGCCTTTGATGTCCCAGATGTCAAGCAGGTCCTCGATCGACGCACGCCCGTCGACACGGGCCCGGTCGGGGTCGAGCTGCTCGACGAGCGGCTCCTCCACGTCGTACTCGTCCTGGATCTCGCCCACGATCTCCTCGAGCAGGTCCTCGATGGTCACCAGGCCCGCGGTGCCGCCGTACTCATCGAGCACGATCGCGATGTGGACCTTCCGCCGCTGGAACTCGTGGAGCAGGTCGTCGATCGACATCGACTCCGGGACGAAGACCGGCGTCCGGAGCAGATCCCGCAGGACGGGGCGGTGGGCCGTCGACTTGAGGAACGGCAGCAGGTCCTTCGCGTACAGGATGCCGACGACCTCGTCGACCGACGACTCGTACACCGGGACCCTGGAATGACCCTGGTCGATGATCGTGTCGATCGCCTCGTCGAACGTCGCCTCGGTCGGCAGGGCGACGATCGCGGTGCGCGGGACCATGACCTCGTGGAGGCGCCGGTCGCCAAGCTCGATGACCGCGTTGATCATCTGCTCCTCCTCGGCCTCGAGGATCCCCTGCTCGCCCCCGCGCTCCACGATCAGGCGCAGCTCCTCGGCCGTGATCTGGGCCTCGGAGCTGACCTCGGCGCCGAGCAGGCGCGAGCATCGTGTTGGTGGTGACCGTGAGGAACGCCACGAGCGGCCGGAAGATCCGGCCGAGCAGGTCCACGGGGCGCGCCAGCGCGAGCGCGAAGGCTTCCGGGTGCGCGAGGGCCAGGGACTTGGGCACGAGCTCGCCGAACACGATCGTGAACAGGGACAGCAGGATCGGTCACGGTGAACAGGCCGATGGCACCCGCAACGTCCCCGCGCCGATGCCCAGCCGACGCGAGGAGCTCGCGAGAGGCCAGCGGGCAGGCTCACGCCGGCGAACGCCGACGCGAGGAACCCGATGAAGGTGATGGCCGAGCTGGATGACCGCGAGGAAGCGACCCGGATCGCGCGATGAGCCGCTGCACGCGGCTCGCGCCCGCGCCGGCCCTCGTCCACGAGCTGCTCCACGCGGCTGGGCCGGAGCGAGACCAGGGCGATCTCCGCGGCCACGAAGACCGCATCGAGCAGGATGAGCAGGATGATGATCGTGAGCTCGAGGAGCGTGTCGCCCATCAGGTCGCGGGCTCCCCGGGCGTGGGTTCTGGCGGCGCCGGCGGCAGGCCATCCCCGTCGGGCGGCTCGACCGGCCTGGGTTCGCGGATCCGGGCGGGGATCCCGACCGCGAGCTTGCCGGGCGGGACGTCCCTGGTCACCACGGCACCGGCGCCCGTCCTTGAGCCGTCGCCCAGCGTGACCGGCGCGCGAAGCATCGTGTCGACGCCGAGGAACACCCCGTCGCCGATCGTGGTGCGGTGCTTGCTCACGCCGTCGTAGTTGGCCGTGATCGTGCCCGCGCCGACGTTCGTGTCGGCGCCCACGTCGGCGTCGCCGAGATAGGAGCTGTGGTGCTGGCGGACGTGCTCGGCCAGCCGGCTGTTCTTGATCTCGGCGTAGTTGCCGATCTCGCTGCGCCGGCCGACGTGGGCGCCGGGGCGCAGGTGGCTGAACGGCCCGATCCTGACGTGGTCCTCCACCGTCGAGCGCTCGATCACGCTGGCCCAGACCACGCAGTCCGGGCCGATCACGCTGTCGATGATCTGCGAGCCCGAGGCGATCCGCGTCCGCTCACCGATGCGGGTGGCGCCCCTGAGCGCGACGTTGGGCTCGAGGACCACGTCCTCGGCGAGCTCCACGCCGTGATCGAGGTACACCGTGGAGGGATCCGCCATGGTCACGCCCGCCCGCATCCAGCGGTCGTTCATCTCGACCCGCATGTCCCACTCGGCACGCGCCAGCTGGGCGCGGTCGTTGATCCCCGTCAGGCGCCCGTCGTCGTCCACGTCGAGCGCCGCCACGAGCCGCCCGTCCTCGCGGGCAAAGCGCACGAGATCCGTGAGATAGAGCTCCCCGGTCACCGGCGATGGCCGCAGGTCCCCGATCCGCCTCCGCAGCCAGGCCGCCTCGATCGCGTACAGGCCCGCGTTGATCTCGGTCGTGCCGCGCTCGTCGTCGGTCGCGTCCTTCTCCTCGACCACCCGCTCCACGGTGCCGCCTTCGTTGCGCACGACGCGCCCGAGGCCCGATGGATCGATCGCGTCCACGCTGACGAGCGAGATCGCGGCGGCGTCCATGCGCCGGGCCTCAAGAAGCGCGACCAGCAGCTCGGCGCCAACCAGCGGCACGTCGCCCGACACGACCAGCACGTCCTCGACGTCCGCGTCGAGGACCTCGAGAGCGGCCCGGAGCGCATCGCCGGTCCCGCGCGGGACCTCCTGGAGGGCGACGTCGGCACGCTCCGCCACGGCGTCCCGGACCGCCTCGGTGGCCGGCGAGTGGACGACGAGCGGCCGGGTCCCGGTGGCCGCGACGGCGGCGTCGAGCACATAGTCGATCATCGGCCGGCCGCACAGCGCGTGGAGGACCTTGGGGGTCGTGGACCGCATCCGCGTGCCGAGACCGGCCGCGAGCACCACCGCGACCGTCTGGCGCAAAGGAACGCCGGGACTTGAGGGGGTCATGGGTTCGGGCGCCGCGGCGTTCGCCAACGGACGGCCGCCGATTGGTCGGCGGCGGCGTCGCCCGGGATGGTGTGCGATGTCGTCATGTGAGGCCGCCCGATTCTGGGGTGGGTGCGCGGGGGTGTCAACCGCGCCCGCCGTGGCCGGTCGCCGGAGCGCACGCTCAGCGCTCGCGACGCGCGATCGCCTCGATCTCGACCCGGCCGCCCTTGGGCAGCGCCGCGACCTGGACGGTCGACCGGGCGGGAGGCGGATCCGGCATGAACCGGGCGTACACGGCGTTGACCACCGCGAAGTCCGCCATGTCGGCCAGGAAGATCGTGGTCTTGACGACGTCGGCCCAGGCGAGGCCGGCGGCATCGAGCACCGCGGCCAGGTTCCGGAGCGAGCGCTCCGCCTGGGCCTCCACGCCATCCACGAGCTCGCCGGTCGCGGGATCCAGCCCGAGCTGGCCACTGCAGAACAGCAGCCCGTCGATGGCGATGGCCTGGCTGTAGGGGCCGATGGCGGCCGGGGCGCCGGCCGTCGAGACGGTGAGGCGGGTCATGGCTCCCTCCCTGGGTGAGGCGTCGAGGCGGTGGTGGCGGGGGCGGGCTGGAACGCGAGGATCCGGGCGGCGGTCACGGACGGCTCGTGCTGACCCGGCGCCGGCAGGTCGCCCGCGGCGATCGCCGCGCGGACGGCGTCGGCAGCCACCGTCGCCTCCGCATGGGAAGGATAGAGCGCCCAGTGGGTTGGCCCGGAGCCGCTCACCCCAACCGGCCGTCCGAGCAGCCGCAGCAGCGCCCGCTTGAACGGCACCAGCCCGGGCTCCACGATCATGGCCGCGGGCGCCAGGTCGTTGGCGGCGGCGAGCACCGAGGCGCGGGCGAGCAGGTCCACGACCCGCAGCTGACCGCGCCGGAGCTCGTCCGCGAGGTGTTGCGAGGCCAGCCGGGCGGCACCGCCGGCGACCCGGGCGCCCTCGTCCCAGGCCCGGAACGCAGCCGGCGTGGAGATGCCGCAGGACGGCGTGACGACCAGGAGGCCCGGCCGCGCGTGCGAGGCGTCCGCGTCCCGGAGCCAGGGCAACGGCGAGAGGCGCTCTCCGCGACCCTCGACAAGCGCCGCTCCCCCGGCGAGGAAGAACGGGACGTCGGAGCCCAGCTCCGCCGCGAGCGCCCGGCGGGCGCCGGGGTCCAGCGTGACACCCCAGGCGTCGAGCGCCGCGTCGACGGCCGCGGCCGCATCGGACGAGCCCCCCGCCAGTCCCGCGGCGATCGGGATCCGCTTCTCGAGGCGGGCGGCCAGGGCCGGCGGCGGCTCGGAGCGCCCCCACGCCGGGTGGGCCGCCCGGCGAGTCGCGCGGATCGCGCGCAGTACCAGGTTGTCGGCGGCGTCGATGCCCGGGTCGAAGCCGGTGACGTGGAGGCTGTCCTCGCGGCCCGGTGGCAGGACGGCCACGGAGAGGCGGTCCGCGAGGTCCAGCGGGACCATCACGGAGTGGAGCTCGTGGAAGCCGTCGGGGCGCGTGCCGAGCACGGCGAGCGTCAGGTTGACCTTGGCCGGCGCAAGCCGGACCACGGGCTCGAGACGGCGGGCTGGGTCGAACGAGGCCGTCATCGCGCGGCTCAGCGGGCTTCCGGGATCTCGCCGAGGGCCTCCACGAGGGCCAGCCACTCCCCCACCGCGAGGGTCTGCGGGCGGCGATCGCGGGCGATCCCGGTGGCCTCGAGGGCCGCGTCAACCCGCTCGGGCGGGATGGGCAGCTGGCGGGTGAGCACGTTGTGGAGCATCTTGCGCCGCTCGCGAAATCCCGCCTGGACCACCCGCCACAGGCCGTCCTCCGCCTCGGCGTCGAGGCGGTCGTCGGCGTCGAACGGCTCCAGCACCAGGATCGCGGATTCCACCTTGGGCGCGGGCTCGAAGGCTTCCCTGGGCACCCGGAACGCGACCCGCGCCCGGGCGTGGTACTGGCAGAACACCGAGAGGTAGCTCATCTCGCCGGGCGGGGCCGCGACCCGCTCCGCGACCTCGCGCTGGACCATCAGCACCAGGCGCTCCGGGCGGGGGGCCTTGCCCAGCAGCCGGTGGAGGATGGGGCTGGTGATGTGATACGGGATGTTGGCGACCACGTCGTACGGCTCCGGCACCAGCCGGACCAGGTCCTGGTCGAGCGCGTCACCCTCCACGACCCGCAGGGCGCCGGTGTCGAGCTCGTCGGCGAAGGTCTCGCGCAGCAGCGCCACCAGGCCCCGGTCGAGCTCCACGGCCGTCACCTGCGCACCGGCCGCCAGCAGGCCGCCGGTCAGGAACCCCAGCCCGGGCCCGATCTCCAGGACACCGCGCCCCGGTACGGGATTCGCCTCGCGCAGGATGCCCTCGAGGACGTCCACGTCGGCCAGGAAGTTCTGCGACAGGTTGTGACGCGGACGGAGGCCGGCCTCGCGCAGCCGCCGCTGGACGAAGCGTGGATCGAGGCGGAGATCGGCCGGGCGGGATCCGTTCATCGGGCCAGCGGCAGCGAGGGACGCGCGTCGAGGTCCAGCCCCGCCCGCACGCCGGCGGCCAGCCGCCGGGCTCCCGCCGCCCCGATCATGGCGCCGTTGTCGGTGCACAGGCCGGGCCGCGGAATGACCAGCGCCATCCCGCGCGCCTCCGCCTCGGCCGTGATCCGCCCCCGGAGCGCGGTGTTCGCCGCCACCCCGCCGCCCATGACGATCCCCCGGGCGCCCGCCTCCTCGGCAGCTCGGATCGTCTTGGTCGCGAGCACGTCCACCACGGAATCCTGGAAGCCCCAGGCGAGCTCCGCGATCACGCCGTCCGGCAGCGACCCGCCCTCGCGGGCATCGGCCGGCAGGCCCGCATCGGTCCGCGCCTGGCCCACGGCGCGCCGCGCCGCCGTCTTGAGGCCCGAGAACGACAGGTCGTACGAGTCACCCATCCAGGCCCGCGGGAAGACGTGATCGCGGGTGGTGGCGCCCTCGGCCGCCCGGGAGATCTCCGGACCACCGGGGTAGCCCAGGCCGAGCAACCGGCCCACCTTGTCGAACGCCTCGCCGGCCGCATCGTCCACGGTCGTCCCGAGCAGGCGATAGGCCAGGTGGTCGGGCATCTCCACGATGAAGGAGTGACCGCCCGAGACGACCAGGGCGACCAGCGGGAACGGCGGCTCCTCGCGCTCGGCCTCCCCCGGGTCCAGCAGCCAGCCGGCGTAGACATGCCCCTCCAGGTGGTTCACCGGGACCAGCGGCAGGCCGTGCGCCCACGCGAGCGTCTTGGCGAAGTTGATGCCGACCAGCAGCGACCCCGCCAGCCCCGGGCCGTAGGTGACCGCCACCGCGTCCACGTCGGCCATCGTGACGCCGGCGGTCGCGAGCGCCTCGTCCAGCACCGGCACGATCCAGCGAAGGTGGGCGCGGGCCGCCACCTCGGGCACGATGCCCCCCGTGGGCGCATGCAGCGCGACCTGGCTCGCGACGACGTTGGCGTGGATCCGGCGTCCGCCCTCCACGAGGGCGATCCCCGTCTCGTCGCACGAGCTCTCGATCGCGAGCAGCAGGGGTCCGCTCATGCCCAGGTCCCCGCCCCGTCGGCCGGCGCATCCACGTCGTCGGGCACGGCATCGGGCGCCGGGGCCGGCATCGAGCTCGGCGCGGAGGGCAGCGATCCGTGACCGCATCCGCTCCTCGGCGAGCGGCTCGGTGGTCATGATCAGTGCGTCCTCTCCGTTGTCGCTGTAGTAGCGCGGCCGGATGCCAACGGGACGGAAGCCGTACTTCTCGTACAGCCGCCTGGCGGCCAGGTTGGACAGCCGGACCTCGAGGGTCGCCTCGCGGGCATGGCGGTCGAGCGCGAGGTCCATCAGCGAGAGCAGCAGGCGCTCCCCGATCCGGCGGCGCCGGTACCGCGGGTGGACCGCGAAGGTGGTGACATGCGCCTCGTCGACCATCAGCCAGATCCCGCCATAGGCCACGATCTCGCCGTCGATCGTCCCGACGAGGTACATCGCGAGCCGGTTGGCCTCCAGCTCCTGGCGATAGGCGTGGGCGGGCCAGGGCGTGGTGAACGATGCCCGCTCGATGAGCTGGACGGCCGGCAGGTCGGCCACCGTCATCGGGCGGATCTGGAGGACCGGAACCCGGATGCTCACCCGGCGCCTCCGGTCAGCTCGACGGCGTCGTCACCGGGCGCGTCACGCACGCCCCGCGGCAGGGTGACGTACTCGGGGACCAGGCGGGCGAGGTCGTCGGCGTCGCCCGCGGCGAGACGGGCCGCCCCCGCGGCGAGGAGCGCCCCGGCCAGGTCGGCGCGGGCGGCGTCCCCGCGGGCCTGCGCATCTTCTGGGGCCCGTCCGGCGAGGTCCACCGCGACCAGGCGCTCGCCCGGGCGCAGCTCTGGCTCGGTACCGCCGGGCAGGATCACCGGTGTCGCCCCAGGGCGCGACAGGACGCGGTCGGAGGGGCCGGCGGGCTGGAGCAGCGCGGCTGGCGTCCCGAGCGCGTCACCGGCGCTCGCGAGGAGCGCGCTGGACGTGGCCACGCCCGCGATCGGGAGCCGGAGCGCGTGGGCGAGGCCCTTCGCGGTGGCGAGACCGACACGGAGCCCGGTGAAGGCGCCAGGACCGGTCCCCACGACCAGCCCGCCCAGGTCCGACGGGGCCACGCCTCGGTCGCGCAGCAGGGCCTCGATGCGCGTCAGCAGCTCCTCGCCGTGCCGGTAGCCCGCGGTCCAGTCCCGCGCCTCGACGACCGTCCCGTCGGGGGCGCCGAGCGCGATCACCGCCCGGGTGGTGGCGGTGTCGATCACGAGGATCGGGCCGTCGGCCGTCATGCGGCGGCCTCCAGGTAGCGCGCGTAGGCCGGGTCCCCGGAGCGGAGGCGGAGGCGGCGCGGCTCGTCGCCCGTGCCGTCGATCATCACGTCGAGGCGGCTCGCGGGCAGCGCTCGCCCCAGTCGCTCGGCCCACTCCACCAGCACGACGCCCTCGAGCTGCCGCTCGTCGAGGAGGCCACCAGCGAGGGCATCGGCAGCATCCTCGATCCGGTACAGGTCAAGGTGGAACATCGGCAGCCGGCCCAGGTACTCGGTCATCAGGACGAAGGTGGGCGAGCTGACGATGTCGTCGATCCCGAGGCCGACCGCAAAGCCCTTGGCGAACTGGGTCTTGCCCGCGCCGAGGTCGCCGACCAGGCACAGCAGGTCACCCGGCCGGGCGACGACGGCCAGGCGGGCGGCGAGCGATCGGGTCTGGGCGGGGTCGAGCGTCGTGACGACGCGCTCCGCCGGCGGGGGCGTGGACACTGGGGCCGAGGGTAGCCGAAGCGGACGGGCGCCGCCGCCCGTCCTCTCCAGGGGGCCGCGCCGGTGCCCAGGGCAGTCAAGTCGCTGGTCGGCGACGGAGCTTCTGGTTGTGGGCTGTCGGACGCACCAACGGCACCTCCTGGCCCTGCGACAATCGCACCTTGACCAAGAGTCGCCGCCGGAACAGGATCCCGTCACACGACTAGCGTGCCGCCGCCGAGTGGGATCGAGCGGGCCGGGAGAGGACGATGCGTCAGGTCAGTCGGATCGGATGGGCGGGATTGGCGATCTTCGCAGCAGCTCTGGCGATCGGGCTGGTTGTTGCGGTCGGGTCAGCCATCGCCGCCGGCGACTGGGACCTCGCCCGGCAACCCTGGATCGGCATCGGGATGACGCTGATCGTCGTCGGACTGGCTGGCACGGCCGGCTTCGCGGTGTTGCTCGACGTGATCGAGCCGATCGGCTGGTGGCGGCTTCTCGCCGTGCCGCCTGCGTTGCTGGTCGGGGGCTTCTGGGCGTTCGTGACGATCTTCGGACTGCCGACGTCGGGGGGTCCTGATTTCGACGTGGCGACCATCCTGTACACGCTGCCGGTGATGATGGGCGTGCTGGTGATTGCCACGGTCGCCCTGGCCGTGCCCGCCGCGGTCGGTCGCCGTGCCGCCGCTGGTCGCTGATCGCCACCCAGGCCCAGGGGTTTCGGGAATCGAATAGCCCGCGGGCCGGCCGGGTGCCCGCCGAGTCTGACGCGGTGTCGTGCGCGTGTGAGCCGTCAGCCGGTCAGCGACCCAACGGTCGGCCACGTACAACGATTGCGTCGTCCGGCGGCGCGATTGTTCCGTGGGTGGATCGCCCACCCGATGAATGTGACGCGCGGTGGCGCGGATGTCGCCTGGAACAGACCGTTGGGCCGCTGGCGGGACCGCTCGCCGGCACGCGCGAGACCGCGGGCGGGCGCCGCCGACCGTGCGCTCCGGTCGCGCCGGCTCAGACGAGGCGCTCGAGATCGCCGACGGGGACGTCAACCGACGGCTGCCCCGGGATCGCGATCCGGGCGGCCTCGGTGACCACGTTGGCCGCGAACCGGCGCGCACCCAGCATCTCGATCACGCGACCCTCGAGCCCGGCGCTGGCCCCACTCCGGATCCGGACCCAGTCGGCATCCGCGACCGGCAGGTCACCGGGGTCGGCGTCGAAGACGAGGGCGGGGGGGTCGACCAGCAGGGCGACATCGGCGCCCGCCATGCGCTCGAGGATGACCGCCACGGGGCTGGCGATCGGCCGGCGGACCACGCCGTCGAGCACGAGCACACCGAACGGCGCCACGCTATGGAGCGACGCCCGCTGGCGTCGTTCCGACGCCTCGAAGTCCCGCAGCTCCTTGCCGGGCAGCGTCGCGACCACGATCCCCCGCGCGCCCATCGCCCGGGCCCGGGTCAGGGCCTCCGCATCGATGCGAGCGCCAACCACCAGGATCGCGCCGGCCCGGCCGACATCGATGCCACCCGCCCGCAGCTCACCGGACGGATCGGTCGCAAGCTCGAGACGCCCCCGTGTCGCCGAACCCGCGGCAAACGCACCGCGCAGGGCCGGGCCGGCTGCCCGGACGCGGATCTCCCCACCGGGCTGGACGACGGTGACCACGCCCGGCATGGGCGAGTCGACGATGTCGCGGTGCTGGCCGGTGACCAGGCGCCATCGCTCCCGGCGTCCCGGCAGCCGGGCGAGCAGCTCGCCGTCGTGATCGCGACGGCGACCGGGAACGGCGGTCCAGCGGGTGCCGGCCACGGGGTGTGCGTCGTCGGTCCCCGACCGGACGTCGATCTCCTCGATCCGCCGGTCGCGGAGGTGCTCGAGCAGCGGGTCACCGGCCTCGACCGAGGCGCCCGGGTCCACGAGCGACCGGTCTCCGGGCGGCAGCGCGAACCGGGCCTCGAGACCGTGAGCGAGGAGCGCCCGCGACGGGACCTCATCAAGCCAGTCGGACGGGGTCACGCGTCCATCCCCGTCCACGCGCCCGACTGCCAGGCGGCAAGCCGCTCGCGGCGGGGTTCGGGTCGTTCGGGAAGCCTGAGAGGGATGTCCCGAAGGTCGACCAGGAGCCCACCGAGCCCACCCGCGACCTCGACGGCAGCGTGCCTGACCCGGACGCCGAGGTCGACCGGGTCCCGGAACTGGAGCTCGACGACCGCTCGTTCGCCGGGCGGCAGGTCCACGCGCTCGATCCCACCCGGCACGAGCTCGAGCTCCGAGGGTCCCTCCGGGCGCGCGACCGACAGGCTGCCGGCCACCCTGCCGGCACGAAGCCCCGCCGGCATCACCACGCTGCCCAGCGGGACGAGCAGGTCGTCACGGAGGTCGGCCATCACCTGGCGGCGCTCGTCCTCGTCCTCGATGGTCCCGAGCGGGGCCAGGAGGCGCGCGTGGTCCCAGCCAAGGGCGCGGACGCCCGGCCGGCGGAGCACATCGGCCAGCGCGAGCGCGATCGCCGGCGCCGGCGCCACCGCAAAGGCACCGCCGGTCGCGACCACCACACCGGGTCCGGGCCTCTCGTCCAGCATCGGCGTCGCCGCGACCAGCCGCGCCAGCGCCGCCCGGGCCGCGGCCATGCGCAGGAGCGCGCCATCGCCCGGCGCATCTCCCCAGGGCGCGAGCGCCAGCTCGCGCAGGCGGTCCCGGACCCGGAGCCTGTCGACCGGCGTCGTGAGCCAGCCGGCCACGGCGTCGAGGTGGGCGTCCGTGAACGACGGGGGCAGGAGCGCGGCCGCCGGGACCGACGCCCATCGCGCCCGTGAGACCGCGCCGGCCCGCCAGTGGGCGACCGCGCGGGTGGCGCCGCCCTGCCCGATCTCGACGACCTCCACGTCCCGCCGCAGGACCTCGGCCAGGGTGCCGGTCGCGGCGGCGAGCGCTCGCCGGCCGTCATCGCTGCCACCCCGCAGGCCGTCGAGGAGGTCGCGCAGCGCGTCGCCGCCGTCCGCCAGCGGGGATGGGCCGAGCACCGTTGACCCGGCACGATCGCCGAGCAGGGCCTCGAAGCGATTGCCGGGCGTGGCCAGGCCGCCCGCGAGCACCGTCACCAGGTCCGGGCGCCGGTCGGCGGCCGCGGCGACCACGGCGGCAAGATCGGGGAGCAGCGTCCGTTCGTCGGCACCGGGAGGATCCGCGGTGGCGGCGACCACGATCGTGATCCGCGGGTCCGCGAGCGCCGTGACCACCGGCAGGATCTCGGCACCATCGAGCACGAGCGTCCGGACGCGCCAGCCGGCGGTGGCGGCGATGGCGGCCAGCGGCTCCGCGATCCGCCGCGTGGCCGCCAGGACGGCGGCCTGGGGCGACCGAGTCGTGGAGCATCCGACGCGCGGAAGGTCGACACCGGACCCCGTCTGCGCGAGGCCGAGCTGGCCGGCCAGGTCCGGGTCGGCCTGGGCCAGCCGCCGGCGCAACCGCTCCACCAGCGCGTCCGCGCCCACGGACGTCGAGGCGGAGGTCGATCCCAAGAGGCGCCAGGTGCCGCCAACCGCAGCCACGATCGCGACGGCGTTGGTCGCGGTCCCACGGTCGAGGGCGACGAAGACCCGGCGCTCGGTGCTCACCGCGTCGATGCTACCAGCGGCCCGGCCCTACGCGTCCCAGCCGTCGCCCTCGTCGAGCTCCTCGAGACGGTCGATCAGTGCCTCGATCCCGACGTCATCGGCCATCAGCTCGGTCGCGGACGGCGACTCGCCACCGAACACTTCGCGCAGGACCGGATCGAAGAACAGCATGGCCGGCGCGCCGAGCGGCCGGTACGGGCGGCTCGCCTCCAGGAAGTGGACCGCGGGCCCGGTCAGGCCGCGCAACCGGATCTCCCTCGCCACCGCCTCGACGAGGGCCTCGCGATGCGGGTCGAGCGGCTCCATCGGGAAGCTCACCCGGCGGTTCCTCCATCGTCGATCCAGCCGCCGACACCCGGGGTCACCCCGGCGTTCCGGCCCGGGCCAACCGGCTGCCAGGTCGCGGGCTCGATCAGCGGTCGCGACGGTGCGGGCTCGTCCGCGGACAGTGCCGCCGCGAATGCCTCGTAGGCCGCGGTCCCGCGGAGCGCGAACACGACATGCTCGACGGTCGGGGACCGTTGCAGCTCGTCGCGCACGGCGGCCACGGCGGTCCTCGCCGCCTCGTCCATCGGAAAGCCACCGATCCCGGTGCCCAGCGCCGGAAAGGCGATGCTCGAAAGGCCCAGCTCCCGAGCGCGGGCCATCACGCTCCGGGCGGCCTTCTCGATGGCCGCCGCGCTCGTCCGGCGATCTCGTTCGAGGGACACCGCGTGGATCACGACCCTGGCCGCGAGGCTGCCGGCGTGGGTGACGATCGCGTCGCCAAGCGCTGCGGGGGCCTGCCGCAGGGCCGCGAACTCGATGGCGTCGCCACCGGCCCGCTTGAGCTCACCCGCGATCCCGGCCGACATCCACAGGGAGGTGGCGGCGGGAGCCACGATGGCGTCAACCTCGAGATCACAGATATCCCCGTTCCAGATCTCGATGCGCGTCATCCGGACCTCCCACCCGCAAGCGTGCGCGCCCCCGCCACGCGACCGGCGGCATGGTACACCCGGGCCAGCCGGTGGGACATCGCGGTCACCACCTCGTAGCTGATCGTCCCGCAGGTCGCGGCCAGGTCGAAGGCGGTGATCCGCTCCGCGCCCTGCTCACCGAGCAGCACGAACTCGTCATCTGCCCCGACGGGCGACCCCGGGACGTCCGTCACGTCGGCCATCACCGCGTCCATCGACACCCGCCCCACGAGCGGCACCCGCACCCCGCGGACGAGCGCCTCGGCCCGGTCGGAAAGGCACCGCCGCCAGCCGTCGCCGTACCCGACCGGGAGGGTCGCGATCCGCGTCCGGCGAGCGGTCACGAAGGTCGGCCCATAGCTCACCCCGTGGCCGGCCGGCAGGTCGATCACCCGGACCGGGCGGGCCTTGAGGGCCATCACGGGACGCAGGCGCCCGGCCGGACCCTGGTTCCGATCGGACGGGACGAGCGTGTCCGGGACCAGGCCGTAGACGGCGATCCCGGTCCGCACCGCGTCCCAGCGGGTCACGGCCTCCCCGAGAACCCCGCCACTCCCCGCGAGATGGCGGCGGACGGTTCCGGGTCCGGGCCCCCACGCGACCGCGTCAAGGAGCCGCAGGACATCCGCGAACCGTGCGTCCTGGCCGAGCGTGCTCGCGGCATCGTCGGCAGCGGCCAGGTGCGTCCAGGTCCCTCCGAGCCGGACGCCGTCCGCCGACGCGATCGTGGCCAGGGCGGCCCGGGCGTCGTCGGCCAGCACCCCGCCCCGACCGAGCCCGGTCTCGATCTCCAGGTGCACCTCGAGCGGGGGCTGGAGGCCGGCCGCCGCCCGCAGCATCTCGCGGCTCGGCTCTCCCGGGCCGACGGCAACCGCGATCGAGGCGCGGGCGGCCGCCGGCACGGCCTCCGGCGGCACGGGATACAGGACGAGCAGCGGAAGCGTCACCCCGGCCTCCCGCAGCTCGAGCGCCTCGTCGAGGGTTGCGACCGACAACCCGTCGGCGCCGGCGGCCTCGAGGGCGAGCGCGATGGGCACGGCTCCGTGACCGTACGCATCGGCCTTGACCACCGGCTCCACGCGGACGCCGGCCCCGGAGGCCTCCCGCAGGGCCGCGAGATTGCCGCGCAGGGCGTCGAGATCCAGCTCCAGCCACGCGAGGCGGGCAAGCGGGGCCAGGCCGGCCGCCGCCAGGCGGGACTCGATCGGCTCCGTCCCGGGCGCCCCTGGCGCGCTCAGCGCTCGGCTCCGTCCGGGTCCGGATCGGAGGACGCCGTCCCGGATCCATCGCGGACCCCGAAGCCCAGCGTTCGCCCGGCGCGGATCCGCTCCGCCCTCGCGGCCAGGCGCTTGCGCACCATCGGGATGGCCTCCGGGAGATCGGACGCCAGGAGGCCCGCGTCGCCGATCCGCTCGCGGACGAGCTCGCCTGCCTCGCCGTGGAGGTAGACGCCGAGGCATGCGGCGTCGTAGGTCCCGAGACCCTGGGCCAGGAGGGCCCCGATCGTGCCCGCCAGGACGTCGCCGGTCCCGCCCGACGCCATCGCCGGGTTCTCGAACGGCGCGAAGGAGGCGCTCCCATCCGGGGAGGCGATGACCGTGTTCGCCCCCTTGAGCACGACGACCTGGTTCCACTCGGCGGCGGCGGCCCTGGCCGCCCGCACCCGCGCGGCGTCGTCCGCGGCGAGATCGCCGTCCTCGGCGGGGTCATGACCACTGCCCGCGCGGAGCCGCGCGAACTCGCCCGCGTGCGGCGTCAGGACGCACGGACGCGTGACCCCGGTCCACCACTCATCGGCCGAGGCGAGGGTCCGGAGCGCCTCCGCGTCGAGCACCACGGGCGGCCCACCCGCCTCCTCGGGGCTGGTGAGCAGGAGCCGCAACAGGTCCGCCGTGGCCAGCGACGGTCGCAGCCCCGGCCCGATGACGAGGGCGTCGTGCTCGTGGTCGAGCACCTTGGACAGGGCCGGCTCGGGGTCGACCTCCTCGACATCGTCCTCGGGCAGGGCCATCGTCGTGGCTTCCACCACCTTGGCCGCGAACAGGGGCTGGAGCGACTCGGGCACGGCGAGCGTGACCAGTCCGGCGCCGGCGCGTCCCGCGGCGCGGCAGACGAGCAGGGCCGCCCCGGCGTAGTCCAGGGAGCCCGCGATCACCAGGATCTTCCCGAAGGTGCCCTTGTGGCCACGCGCGTCCCGCACCGGGATCAGGCGGGCGACGGACGCATCATCGAGCCTGGCGACGCCATCGGGCATCGCGCCACCACCCGCGGACGCCTCCTCCGCGCGCCTCCCGAACCCGACCGGGCGCCGATCACCCACGGCCCTCGTCCTCCACTCCGGGTGCCGGACCCTCGAGCGCCGCGCCCGCCTGGTGGAGCTCGCGCAGGCGTTCCATCCGGGCCAGCAGCTTGCGCTCCCGATCGTCGAGACGCGCGTCGATGTCGAGCGGGAAGACGTACTTGCCGCCCGCCGTCCGCACGCCGAACGCGACGGCCACCGCGAACTCGGCCTCGTGGCTGATCGAGACCGCGATCCTGCCCATCCCGAGCTGTCCGGCCCGCTCCGCGGCGCGCCCGTGGAGGATGACGTTCGGCTGGCCGGTCGGCAGCCGCTCGACCTCGATGTCGCGCCAGCCCACCCCGCGCACGCCAAGGCCGAGCACCTTGGACACGGCCTCCTTGGCCGCCCAGCGACCGGCGAACGTCTCGGGGCGCTGGCGCACGTAGCGCTGCTCGCGGGCGGTCAGGACGCGGTTCGCGAACCGCATCCCGAACCGGGTGATCGCGGTCGCGATCCGGTCCACCTTGACGATGTCGATCCCCAGCTCGGTCGTGCCCGGCGGCACGATGCCCGGCGGCAGGACCGGATCCGCGGCGGGTCCGGGGCGGGTCATCGCCTACTCCACCGTCACGGACTTGGCGAGGTTGCGCGGCTGGTCCACGTCCGTGCCGCGGGCGACGGCCGTGTAGTACGCGAACAGCTGGAGCGGGATGACGGCCAGGGCCGGCGACAGGGCCTCGTGCGTGTCGGCCACCCACAGGATGTCGTCCGCATAGCGCCCGATGGCGGCGTCGCCCTCGGTCGCGACGGCGATCACGCGCGCGTCCCGGGCGCGACCCTCCATCACGTTGCTGATGACCTTGTCATAGACCCGGCTTCGCGTGGCCACGGTGACCAGCGGGCACTCGGCATCGAGGAGCGAGATCGGGCCGTGCTTGAGCTCGCCGGCGGCATAGCCCTCGGCGTGCATGTAGCTGATCTCCTTGAGCTTGAGCGCGCCCTCCAGGGCCGCCGGGTACGAGTAGCCGCGGCCGATGAACATGAAGCCGCGGGAGTTGACGTACCGGCGCGCCATGGCCTCGATGCCCGGGTTGAGCTCCAGCGTGCGAGCCGCCGCCGCCGGCAGCAGGCGCAGCTGGCGCCCGAGATCCAGCTCCTGCTCGGGTGTCATCGCCCCGCGCGCCTTGGCGATCGCCGCCGCGAGCACGATGAGCGTCGTCACCTGGGTCACGAACGTCTTGGAGGCGGCGACCGCGATCTCGGGGCCCGCCTGGAGGAACATCACCGCGGCCGCCTCGCGGGTGATGGCCGAGCCGACGGTGTTGGTCACGGCCACGATGGGGCACCCCTGCTCGCGGGCCCAGCGCGTGGGCGCGATGGTGTCCGCCGTCTCGCCCGACTGGGTGACGGCGATGACCAGCGTGCTCGCGTCGAGCGGCGGCGGCGAGTAGCGGAACTCGGAGCCGACCGTCGCCCGGGCCGGCAGCCCGGTCCACTCCTGGATGGCGGCGGCGCCCACGAGCGAGGCGTAGGACGCGGTCCCGCAGGCCACCAGCTCCACTCGCGTCGCACGGCGGAACGCCTCCTCGAGGCCGTCGACCTCGGGGGCGTGGATCTCGCCCGCCATCGACACCCGCCCGGCCAGGGACTGGAGGAGCGCGGTCGGCTGCTCGTTGATCTCCTTGAGCATGAAGTGGTCGTAGCCACCCTTCTCGGCGGCTTCCGGCGTCCAGTCGATCAGGGTCTCGGGTCGATCGAGGTGGTTGCCATCGAGGTCGGTGATCTCCACGCCTGTCGGACGCACGTCCGCGATGTCGCCCTCCTCGAGGAACACCACCCGGTTGGTGTGGGCCAGGATCGCGGCCACGTCGCTCGCGATGAAGCTCTCCTCGCCGTTGAGCCCCACCACCAGCGGCACGTTCTGGCGGGCGCCGACGAGCCGGCTGACCTCGCCCTTGTGCATCACCACCAGGGCGTACGCGCCCTCGGTGCGGTGCAGCGCGGTGCGGACCGCGGCGGCGAGGTCGCCCTCGTACGCCTCCTCCACGAGGTGGGCGATCGCCTCCGTATCGGTCTCGGACGCGAGCGTGTGACCGCGCGCCTCGAGCTCGTCGCGCAGCTCGCGGAAGTTCTCGATGATCCCGTTGTGGATCACCGTGATGTCTCCCGTGCAGTCCTGGTGCGGGTGCGCGTTGAGGTCGTTGGGACGGCCGTGGGTCGCCCAGCGAGTGTGGGCGAGACCCAGCGCGGCGTGAGGCGTCCGGTCCCCGAGGGCCGTCCGCAGGTTGGCCAGCTTGCCGGCCCGCTTCTCGACGAACAGGTCACCCGCCTCGTCCACGAGCGCGATCCCGGCGGAGTCGTAGCCGCGGTACTCGAGGCGACGGAGGCCCTCCATCAGGATCGGGCCCGCCTCGCGAGGACCGGTATAGCCGACGATTCCGCACATGCTGCCAGGAGATCTCCGTAGGAACGCGCCGCCCTCAACCGGGCGGCTAGTGTAGACGCTCCTCCGCGAGCGCCGCGATCGCGTCGGCGAGCTCCGAGACGAGCGCCGCGTCTCGACCCTCGACCATCACCCGCAGGACGGGTTCGGTTCCCGACGGACGCACGAGGATCCGTCCCTGCGGCGCCAGCCTCGTCTCCGCGACCGCGATCGCGCCGCGCAACACGTCGTCGTTCATCCACTGGTCCCGGTGCCGGACGCGGATCGCGCGCTGCTGCTGGGGCAGGAGCGGGATCGATGTCGCCAGCTCGTTGAGGCCGCTGCCGGCCGAGCGCATCACGCGGAGCAGCTCGATCGCGGTCACCAGCCCGTCACCCGACGTGCTGTGCTCGCGAATGATCACGTGCCCGCTCTTCTCCCCGCCCAGCCCGGCGCCGGACACCAGCATGGCGGCCAGGATGTGCTTGTCCCCGACCGGCGTGCGGACGATGCGTCCGCCCGCCGCCTCGATGGCCTGGGCAAGTCCCCCGTTGGAGAGCACGGAGACCACCAGGCTGTCGCGGTCGAGGACCCCGCGCGACAGGCGCTCCAGGGCCAGCAGGCCAAGGACCTGGTCACCGTCCACGACGGCCCCGGTGCCGTCGACCGCGATGCACCGGTCGGCATCGCCGTCGAGCGCGAAGCCCACGTCGGCACCCTGGTCGCGCACCGCCGCCATGAGGGCATCCGGGTGGGTTGCGCCGCAGTCCCGGTTGATGTTGTCGCCGTCTGGCCGGTCGTTGATCACCGTGACCCGCGCGCCGGTCGCCCGCAGGATCTCCGGACCGACCCGGTAGGCGGCCCCATTGGCGGTGTCGAGCACCACGTGGAGCCCCTCGGCGGGCACGGCAGACGCAAGGCCGACCCGGTGGGCGAGGTACCGCTCGACCAGTCCCTCGGCCCGCATGCCACGTCCGATCGCGGTGGGGGGCACGCCCGGGAGCTCGTCGGCGCGCAGGATCAGCGACTCCAGGTCATCCTCGAGATCGTCATCGAGCTTGAGGCCGGACGGGTCAAGCACCTTGAGCCCGTTGTCCTCGGCCGGGTTGTGCGATGCCGAGACCATGATCCCGGCCCGGAAGTCCCCGCTCCCGGCGATGAAGGCAAGCGCCGGGGTCGGGACCACGCCCACGGCGTGCACGTCGACGCCCATGCTCGCCGCCCCCGCGGTGATCGCGGCCACGAACATGTCGCCCGACCGGCGGGTGTCCTGGCCGACGACGATGGCCGCGCCGGTGCCACCGACCTGGTGTGCCGTGGCGCGGCCCAGGGAGAAGGCCAGCGCCGGACGGAGGTCCACGTTGGCGGCGCCCCGGATGCCGTCGGTGCCGAACAGGCGGGTCATGCAGGATCCTCGTTGCGAGTGAGCGGCCCGTCAGGGCGTGGTCGTCGAGACCGGAGCGGCGGACGGAGTGGTCGTGGGCACCGGCGTCGGACGCACCGTGACCGTCACGCTGATCGTCTCCGGCGAGATGGCGGCCACCGTGACCGCCGAGGTCAGGATCGGGACGACCGGGACCTCGTGGATGCCCGGCTCGAGATCCGCGACGTTGATCGAGATCACGATCGGGATCGTGCCCAGGCGATCGAGGATGGCCGTTGACCCGAACAGGCTCAGCAGGACCTGCGACTCGTTGGCCTCGTACTGGAGATCCGGCGACCGGCCGTCGAGGCGGATGCCCGCCAGGTAGGTGCGGGTCTCGGTCACGGCCTCGATCCTGACGGTCACGGTCGCGGTCTGGGTACCGATCGCGGTGACGCCCGTCGGCAGCGCGTAGGCAACGGTGACCGTCACATCCCGCGTGGCCCCGGTCACGACCACCGGGGCGGTGTCGGCGGCGGCGAGCGTCTGGAGCTGGTCCAGGTCGCCCTCGACGGAGACGACCAGCGGGTCCACCTCGACCGATGCCACCCGGAAGCCCGCGGAGGGCGTCCCGGTCGTGATCGGGTTCACTGGAACGGTGCGGTTCTTGAGGTCCTTGTAGACGGGGATCGTGACGTGCACCACGGCCGGCTCCAGGTCCACGCCGGTGACGATCTCGCCGGCCAGGTTGATCGGATCCGCCTCGATCTCGCGGTCGATGTCGACGGCGCTGCTGTCGATGGTGACGCCCACCCGGGCGCTGACAACCTGCCTGACCAGCGACGAGGCACCCGTGACCGTCACCTCCGCCGGTGACAGGGTCCGATCACCGACCGTGAGCCCATCCGGCGGCGTGGACATGTCCACGGTCACGGGCACGGCCTTGGACACCAGCTGGTCGAGGACCACGGTGATCGATCGAGGGCTGGAGTCGACGATGGAGACCCGGGGGTCCACGGCCGTGACCGTGATCCGGACGGTGACCGGGTTGCCGTCGGGCTGGATGCCCGACAGGTCGACCGTCGCCCGGAAGTCCTCTGCAGTGAGGCGGCCCAGGTCAGCCGGGGCCACGTAGCGAACCTCTTCCACGTCCTGCAGCTGGTTGACCACGACGGTATTGGCGGGCTGGTTGACCGGGGTCACCTTGAGCGGTCCCGGATACGTCGCGCTGTCCTGGGAGGCAACGAGGCCGACATAGAGCAGCGTGGCCAGGACCGCGGCCCCGAGCTTGAGCGGCCAGTTGTCGATGATGATCCCGGCGAGGCGCCGGGCGGTGCGGCGAGCGTTCACGGGCCGGGTACCGTGGCCGCGGCGGCGCCCTCGTCGTCATCGCGGCCCGCCGGCTCCGCGGCCGGAGGCCCGGTGCGCGCGCGACGGCGCGCGAAGTGCAGCCGCCCGGTCCGTCCCGTCACCGATCCCACGCGACCGAGGCGCCCGGAGACGGTGGGGGTCTCGAGCCGTCCGATCAGCGCGCGCTCGAGCTGGGCCTCGCTCGGGATGCGGACGATCCGGGCCCGCTCCACGAGGCTCATCTGGCCGCTCTCCTCGGACACCACGACCGCGACCGCGTCGGTGTCCTCGGTGATCCCAAGGGCGGCCCGGTGACGGGTGCCGTAGCGTGCCGAGAGCTCCATCTCGGTCAGGGGCAGGAGCGCGGCCGCCGCGAGCACCGCGTCGCCGCGGATGATCACGGCCCCGTCGTGGAGCTCCGTGCGCGGCATGAAGATGGTGCCCAGCAGCTCGTGCGACAGGTCCGCGTGCAGCATGACCCCGGTCTCCGCGATCTCCTCCAGACCCGTTTCGCGCTCGATGACGATGAGCGCCCCGTGCCGTTCGCGGGACATCAACCAGGCTGCCTTGGAGACCTCGGCGGCGACATGCTCCGTCCGACGGTGCGCCGGGGGCGCGAACACCCGTCCGATCGCGCCGACCCGCCCGATGCGCTCCAGCGCCCGCCGCAGCTCGGGCTGGAACACGACGACGAGGGCGAACAGGCCAACCACGGCGCCGGCCTGGAGAAGCTGCGTGAACATGCGCAGATGCAGCCACTGGGCGAGGGCGTAGGCGCCGAACAGGATGGTGACGCCGATCACGAGGGTCACCGCCCTCGTGCCCCGGATCAGGCTGAACAGCCAGTAGATGAAGAACGCGGTGATGGCGATGTCAAGAAGGGTCGCCAGCGTGATCTGCCGGACCAGCGACTCGACAAACGGGAGCATCTTCCGCCAAGTCTATCATCGGGCCTTCCGGGCTCAGGCCCGTGCGGCCCTCGCGGCGGTCACCTGCGCGACCATGGCGGGGTCGTCGTCGAGCGCGACCAGGCGGTCGAGGAGATCGAGCTTCTCGCCCGCAAGCCCGCTCCAGCCGCTGTCGTCGTACAGCTGGACGAGCGCGAGGTGGAGCCCGACATGGTCGGGGTCCGCGGCCAGCGCGAGATAGCAGGCGTCCATCGCGGCCGCCATGCGTCCGGCCGTCCGGCTGACCGCCGCGACGTCGAGAAGGCGCTCGACGGCCAGCGCGCCGTCGCCGTCGTCGAGGGCCGCATCCGCGAGCCGCCTGAGCTCGCCCACGTCGGCGTCGGGCGGCAGGCCGCGCTCGAGCACGTGGCGGATGGCGGGCTCGTCTCGGGGCTGACCGGCGCCATCGACCGCCGGCAGCTCGTCGGTCGGCGCGGGGGCCAGCTGCGGATCATCGAGCGGCAGCAGGACCGCGACCGTTGGGGCCGCGATCGCGAGGCCCTCCAGCACGCCGAGCGCCCGCTCGAGGACGAGCCGTCCTGGCTCGTCGGGCTCCGATGCCCGCAGCCGCCCGATCAGCCGCTCGAGCGTCCGGCGCCGCTCGCGGCCCTCGGCCAGCTCGAGGGCCCGTCGTGCCGCATCGACCGCGTCTGACAGCCGGCCGCCGCCCGCGCGCTGGTCCGCCAGGGCGTCGAACGCCGTCGCCGCGTCGCCGCGTCGCCCGAGCGCCCCGAGCGCCTGGGCGCGGCCAAGCAGCGCGGCCTCGTCCCGCGGAGCCAGCGACAGGGCTCCGTCGTAGTACCGGAGCGCATCCGCCGGCCGCCCGCGTCGCAGGAGCGCGGTGCCGGCGCTCGTGTGTGGCGTCGGCCGTTCGGGAGCGATCGACGAGGCCTCGGCGTAGGCGTCGAGCGCCTCGTCCAGCCGGCCGTGCAGGGAGGCGACGTGGCCCCGCCTGAGCGCGTCCTTGTAGCGCTCGTAGAGTGCCTCGCCTGCCACCGCGTGTCTCCCTCCCGCTGCCGCCGTCAGCCGCCGAGGAGCTCGACGAGGAGCGCCTTCTGGGCGTGGAGCCGGTTCTCGGACTGCTCGAAGATGATGCTCCCCGGCCCGTCCATCACGTCGGACGTGATCTCCTCGCCCCGGTGGGCCGGGAGGCAGTGCATGACCGCTGCCCCGCCGGCGATGGCCATCAGGTCCGCGTTGACCTGGTACCGGGCAAAGGCGTCACGTCGCTCCTCGGCCTCAGCCTCCTGGCCCATCGATGTCCAGGCGTCGGTGTACACGGCGGCTGCGCCCGCCACGGCCTCGCGGGGGTCCTCCGTGAACACCAGCCGGGCCCCCGACGCCGCCGCGATCTCGCGGGCGCGGGCCACGATCCGCTCATTGGGCCCATAGCCGACCGGGTGGGCAAGGCGAACCTCCATGCCCAGGGTGGCGCCCATCAGGACCAGCGAGTGATAGACGTTGTTGCCGTCCCCGACGAACGCGAGGACGCAGCCGCGCAGGTCGCCGAACCGCTCGTGAAGGGTGAACAGGTCGGCCAGCGCCTGGCACGGGTGCTCGCGGATGGTCAGCCCGTTGATCACCGGTATGGACGCGCGGGCCGCGAGCTCCACGACGACCTCGTGGGGGCCGGTGCGGGCCATGATCGCGTCCACGAACCCCTCGAGGTTGCGGGCCACGTCGCCCACCGACTCGCGCCCCCCGAGCACGACACCCTCGGTGAGGTAGATCGCGTGCCCGCCCAGCTGGGTCATGCCCGCCTCGAACGTCACCCGGGTCCGGAGCGACGGCTTCTGGAACAGCATGGCGAGCGTCCGCCGTTCGAGCGGCGGGTTCGGATGCACCCTCGAGGCGCGGTACTCGGCCTTGAGATCGGTCGCCAGCGCGAACAGGCAGCCGATTTCCTCCGCCGACAGGTCGGCGGCACTGACGAGGTCCCGTCCGCGAAGGCTGCTGCTCATGGCGTCATGTCCCGGGTGACGCAACGGCCGGGCGGGATCCGCCCCGCCCGGGCCGGGCGACTAGCGCTTGGTGTACTGCGGCGCCTTGCGGGCGCGCTTGAGGCCGTACTTCTTGCGCTCCTTCATCCGCGGGTCCCGGGTCAGGAGACCGGCCTGGCGGAGCGGGAGGCGATAGCTCTCGGGATCGGACTGGAGCAGCGCGCGGGCAATGCCGTGGCGGATCGCGCCGGCCTGCCCGGTGGTGCCACCGCCCTCGACCTTGATCATCGTGTTGTAGCGGCCCTCGGTCCCGGTCACCCGGAACGGGAGGAACAGCTCGGCCTCACCAAGGATGCCCCCGAAGTGCTCCTCCGGGGTGCGCCCGTTGACGACCATCTGGCCTTCACCGGGAATGAGGCGAACGCGGGCAACCGCCGTCTTGCGGCGGCCGGTGCCCCAATAGAACGCAGGTGTCGACATCAGGGCTCCTCGCTCAGGCAAGCGGTTCGGGCTTCTGGGCCTGGTGGGGATGGTCGTTCCCCGCGTAGACCTTCAACTTCCGAAGCATCTGGGTTCCGAGGCGGTTGTGCGGCAGCATCCCCTTCACCGTCCGGCGGATGACCTCCTCGGGACGGCGGGCAAGCAGGTGACCAAGGGTCTCCTCCTTGAAGCCACCGGGGTAGCCGCTGTGGCGCGCGTAGACCTTGGACTCCAACTTGTCGCGGGTCACGGTGATCTTGGTCGCATTGAGGACGATGACATGGTCGCCGGTGTCCATGTGGGCGGCGTAGGTGGGCTTGTGCTTGCCCTCGAGGACATGCGCGATCCGCGTCGCGAGGCGGCCGAGCGTCTCGTCCGTCGCGTCGACGACGTACCAGCGTCGCTCGATCTCGCTCTCTCGAGGCGTATAGGTCTTCGCGCTCATTCCTCGTCTTCCTTGTCGTCCGTCCGCGATCGTCCGAGGACGACGCGCCGGAGGCAGAGCCCCTTTGCCGGAGCCGCTGCCCCGCTGAGGGCCGGCACCCGTCCGGCGAGCGCCGCTCGGAGTGCCGCTTCATCGATCTTGCCTGCGCCGACCTCCAGGAGGCCGGCGACCATCCTCCGGACCTGCCCCCGCAGGAAGGAGTCCGCCCGGACGTCGATCGTCACCAGGCGACCATCCTCCCGGACCCGGACCATGTAGACGGTCCGGACCGGTGACCGGTCCGTGCCGCCGAAGGCCGAGAAGTCGTGGCGACCCAGGTAGGCCGACGCGGCACTCGCCATGGCGGCGATGTCGAGCGGGGCCCGCACCCCGAGCGCCTGACGCTCGCGGAGCGGGCTGCGCGGCCCGTTCCAGACGGTGTAGCGATACTCCCGGTACCGCGCCGCGTAGCGAGGGTGGAACCCGTCGGGCGCCCGTCGAAGGTCGCGGATCGCGACATCCGGCGGGAGCAGGGCGTTGACCGCCCGCTGGAGCCTCGGCCCCGGTACCGCGCCCTGGTAGGTGAATGCGATCACCTGGCCGATGGCGTGGACCCCGGCATCCGTGCGTCCTGCCCCGTCGACCACGACCCGCTCGCCTCGGGCGAGGCGGGCAAGCGCGGTCTCGAGCTCTCCCTGGACCGTCCGGGCATTCGGCTGGAGCTGAAACCCGGCAAAGTCCGTTCCGTCGTATTCACACCGGGCGCGGTAGCGCATCGGTCGAGTCCTCTCGGACTCTTGTCAGATCGGGCTGGTCAGACCAGCTCGATCTGGAAGATCTCCGCCGCGTCGCCCTTTCGCTGGCCGATGTGCACCAGCCGGGTGTAGCCAGAGGTGCGGTCGGCGTACTTGGGGGCGATCACGTCGAACAGCTTGGCGACGACGAGCGGCTCGTTCGGGAACTCCGAGACGACCGCACGCCGGGCCGCGAGGTCACCGCGCTTCGCGATGGTGATCATGCGCTCGACGCGGCCGCGGATCTCCTTGGCCTTGGCCTCGGTGGTCTGCACCCGCTCGTAGCGGAGGACCGACACCGTGAGGTTCTTGTAGAGCGCGAGGCGGGGTCCGCGCTTGCGCGAGAGCTTGCGGCCGTCAACCCGGTGCGAGGACATCGCTCAGGCCTCCTCGTCGCCGTCGAAGGGCTCGTCGGTGACCTCGTCAACGGCCTCGTCGAAGGCCGACTCGGCCTCTTCCTCGGGGAGGATGAAGCCGCGCATGCGGAGGCGCTCCTTCATCTCGTCGAGCGACTTCTTGCCGAAGTTGCGCATCCGGAGGAGGTCGTCGTCCTTGAGCTGGAGGAGCTGGCCGACCTTCACGATGTTGTTGCGCTTGAGCGAGTTGTAGGCCCGCATCGGCAGGTCCAGCTCCTCGATCGGCATGTCGAGCATGTTCGGAGGCAGCTGCGGGACGCCGGGGGCGGCGCGGTCCGGCACGGCAGCCTGGACGCCGATCGTGACGAATGGCTGGAACTGGTGCACGAGCGTGTCGGCGGACCGGCTGAGGGCCTCCTCCGGGGTGATCGTGCCGTCGGTCTCGATCTCGATCGTGAGCTTGTCGAAGTTGGTCATCTGACCGACCCGCATGCTCTCGACCCAGTAGTTGACCTTCCGGACGGGCGTGAAGATCGCGTCGACCGCGATGACGCCGATCGGGAGGGCCTCGGAGCGCTCGGCGGCCAGGTAGCCGACGCCGCGCTCGACGGTGAGGTCCATCTCGATGGTCACGTCGTCCGAGTCGATCGTCATGAGCACGAGCTCGGGGTTGACGATCTCCACGTCGGCCGACTCGGCGACGTCCGCGGCGATGACGGGGCCGGCGCCGCTCTTGATCAGGCGCAGCTGGACCGGGTGCGACGCGAAGCTCTTGAGACGGAGCTTCTTGATGTTCAGGACGATCTGCGTGACGTCTTCCTTGACGCCGGGGATCGTCGAGAACTCCTGGTACACGTCGCGGATCTGGATGGACGTCACGGCGGCGCCCTCGAGCGAGGACAGGAGCACGCGCCGGAGCGCGTTCCCCAGCGTGACGCCGTAGCCCGCCTGCAGCGGGCCGGCTTCGTACTTGGCGTACGTACCGGCTTCGGCGACGGGCTCGATCAGCGGGGTCTCGAGTTCGATCATGGAGGGCGGCTACCTCGAGTAGTACTCGACCACGAGCTGCTCGTTGAAGTCGAGCGGCATCTGGTCACGGCGTGGCATGGCGAGCACGGAGCCGGCGAGCTTGTCGGCATCCAGGCTCAGCCAGTCAGGCGCCTGGTGTGAGCGAAGGGTCTCTTTCACGGTCTTGAACAGCTCGCGCTCCTGGTGAGAAGCGCGGACCTCGATCCGATCGCCCACCTTGAGGCGATACGACGGGATGTTGGTCGGGACGCCGTTCACGGCAAAGTGGCCGTGGGCCACGATCTGGCGGGCGGCGGCGCGCGAGGGCGCGAACCCGAGCCGGTAGGCCACGTTGTCGAGGCGGAGCTCCAGCGAGCGGAGCAGCGCCTCGCCCGTCACGCCGGTCTGGCGGGTGGCCTCGATGAAGTAGTTGCGGAACTGCTTCTCGAGGACGCCGTAGACGCGGCGGACCTTCTGCTTCTCGCGCAGCTGGAGGCCGTAGTCCCCCACCTTGCGGCGACGGACGCCGTGCTGGCCCGGGGGCGTGGGACGCCGCTCGAACGAGCACTTCTTGCTGTAGCAGCGGCTGCCCTTGAGGAAGAGCTTGAGCCCTTCCCGGCGGCACAGCCGGCAAACGGGGTCGGTGTAGCGGGCCATGGTCTCTTCCTGCTCAGACCCGGCGCCGCTTGGGCGGGCGGCAACCGTTGTGCGGGATGGGCGTGACGTCGGTGATCGCGCTCACCTCGAGGCCCGCGGCCTGGAGCGAGCGGATGGCCTGCTCGCGACCGGCACCGGGGCCCTTCACGTAGACCTCGACCTGGCGCATGCCATGCTCCATGGCGCGCTTGGCGGCGCCCTCCGCGGCAAGCGCGGCGGCGTACGGCGTGCTCTTCCGGGAGCCCTTGAACCCGGCGATGCCTGCGGAACCCCAGGAGATCACATTCCCAGTGAGGTCCGTGATCGTCACGATGGTGTTATTGAAGCTCGCCTGGATATGGACGTGCCCCTGCGGGACGTTCTTGCGCTCCCGGCGCCGCTGCTTGACGGCGCGCTTCCGATCGGCCATGCGTTAGCGGTTCCTCGTCACTTCTTCTTGCGGGCGCCGACCGTTCGTTTCGGCCCCCGGCGCTGGCGGGCGTTGGTCTTGGTGCGCTGCCCGCGCACCGGGAGGTTGCGGCGGTGCCGGAGGCCCCGGTACGACCCGATCTCGATCAGGCGCTTGATGTTCAGCGCCACCTCGCGACGGAGGTCGCCCTCGACCTTGAACGTGCGGTCGATGACCTCACGCAGCCGGTTGACCTGGTCCTCGGTCAGATCCCGGACTCGCGTGTCCGGGTTGACGCTGGTCTGCTTCAGGATCTTCTGGCTGGAGCTCAGCCCGACCCCGTAGATATAGGTGAGTGCGACCTCCACGCGCTTCTCGCGCGGGATGTCGACGCCGGCGATACGTGCCATCCGTCAGCCCTGCCGCTGCTTGTGCTTGGGGTTCTCGCAGATGACCATCACGGTGCCGTGGCGCCGGATCACCTTGCATTTGTCGCAACGCGTCTTCACGGACGCTCTGACCTTCACCGGGTTCCTCGATCTCTCACTTCAAGCGATACGTGATCCGACCCCGAGTGAGGTCGTAGGGAGACAGCTCCACGCGGACGCGGTCCCCGGGCAGGATCCGGATGAAGTTCATCCGGAGCTTGCCACTGATGTGCGCGAGAACGCGATGGCCGTTCTCGAGCTCCACTGCGAACATGGTGTTCGGCAGCGGCTCGATCACTGTTCCTTCGACCTCGATCGCGTCCTTCTTCGCCAACTGGCTCCCTGGTCCTTCTCAGCATGAGTGTCGGCCCGGCCGGGCCGACACACGAACGGTGAGGATATCAAACGCACGCGATTCCCACAACATCATGCTCACCACCCTAGACCCGGGTCAGGATCTCGGCGCCATCGCCGGTGATGGCGATCGTGTGCTCGAAGTGCGCCGCCAGCGAGCGGTCGGCGGTCACCACCGTCCAGCCGTCGGCCAGCGTCTCGGTCTCCTCGCGCCCGATCATGAACATGGGCTCGATCGCCAGGCACAATCCCGGCTCAAGCCGGGCCCCCGGGCGACCGGTCCGGAAGTTGGGCACCGATGGGTCCTCGTGCATCGAGGTCCCGATGCCGTGACCCGTGTAGCCCCGGACGATCCCGTAGCCGGCCGCCGTCGCGACGTCCTCGACAGCGGCGCCGATGTCATCGATGTGGTTTCCCGGCCGGGCGGCGGCGATGCCCGCCATCAGGCCCAGGCGGGTGGTCTCCACCAGGTGGACCGCCTGCGGCGTGCCAGCATCCGGCCCGCCGCAGATGAAGCTCCGCGCGCCGTCGCCGTGCCAGTCCTTGTAGATGGCGCCCACATCCACGGACACGATCTGGCCGGCCCGAATCTCCCGGTCACCCGGGATACCGTGGACGATCTCGTGGTCGAGCGAGATGCAGGTGGACGCCTTGTAGGCATGCGGATCGCGGGGATCGTAGCGGCGTCCCCCGAGGTAGCCGAGGAATGACGGGATGCCACCCGATGCCCGGATGTGCGCCTCGGCGAGGCGGTCGATCTCGGCCGTGGACACGCCGGGCCGGAGGTTCTCCTCCACCAGCGCCAGGACCTCGGCCACGATCCGGCCGGCCGAGCGCATGGTCGCGATCTCGGCCCGCGAGTGGCGCTTGATCATTCCTTCACCGCCGGGCTCACGCCGGCCGCGGCAAGGGCGCCGTCGATCGCGTCGGCGACCTCGGTGATGCCCTGCAGGCCGTCGACCGTCGCCAGGGCGCCCCCGCGCCGGTAGTGATCGATGACCTCGGCCAGGGCCCCGAGCTGCTGGTCCATCCGTGCGCGGATGGTCTCGGGCTCGTCGTCCTTGCGCTGATACAGCTCGGAGCCGTCCAGGTCGCAGACGCCGGACACCCGCGGCGGGCTCGAGGTCTCGTGATAGGGATGGCCGGCGGCTCGGCAGACCCAGCGGCCCGACATGCGCCGGATCAGCTCCTCGGCGGGCACGTCCACCAGGACGGCGGCGGAGACGCGCGCGTCACGTTCCGCGAGGGCCGCGTCGAGCGCGGCCGCCTGCATCGCGGTTCGCGGGAAGCCATCGAGGATGACGCCGGCGGCCGCGTCCGGACGGCCCAGGCGCTCCAGCAGGAGCTTGACCGTGATCTCGTCGGGGACGAGCTGCCCCGCGTCCATGTACCGACGCGCATCCATGCCCAGGGCTGTCCCGTCTCGCACGGCGGCCCGGAACAGGTCCCCGGTGGCGACCACCGGGAGACCGAGCCGTGCTGCGAGCAGGGGGGCCTGGGTGCCCTTCCCGGCGCCGGGGGCGCCGAGCAGGACCACCACATTCACCTGATGAATCCCTCGTACTGGCGAACCAGCAGCTGGGCTTCGAGCTGCTTCATCGTCTCGACGACGACGGAGACCACGATCAGGATGCTCGTGCCACCCAGTGCGATTCCATTGAACTGCGGCTGGACGAGGCCGATGAACGGGGGCAGGGCCGCGACGATGCCCAGGAACAGGGCGCCGGCGACGGTGATCCTGGTGACCACCCGGGCAAGGTAATCCTGTGTGGGACGCCCCGGCCGGATGCCGGGGATGAAGCCGCCGTTCTTGCGCAGCTGCTCGGCGGTCTCGTCCGGTTTGAACGTGAACGCCGTGTAGAAGTACGTGAAGCCGACGGTCAGCAGGAAGTAGAGGAGGACGTACAGCCAGGAGCCCGTCCCCAGCCAGCTCCTGACGCCCTGCGCGATGTCCCCGATCGGCGATGGCGAGTTGATGAAGTAGCTCGCGATCTGGCTCGGGAACAGCAGGATGCTGACCGCGAAGATGATCGGGATCACGCCGGCCTGGTTGACGCGCAGCGGCAGGAACGTCTGGCCGCCCTGGTACATCCGCCGGCCACGCACGCGCGACGCGTACTGGATGGGGATGCGGCGCTGGCCTTCCTGGATGTAGATGATCACCGCGACCGCGGCGATGGCCACGATGGCGAGGAGCATGATCTGGGCCAGGTCCGGGCTCTCGAGGAAGCCCGCGACGGCGGTCGGGACGCGGCTCACGATGCCCGCGAAGATGATGAACGAGACGCCGTTGCCAATCCCCTTCTCGGTGATCAGCTCGCCCAGCCACATCAGGGTCATCGAGCCGGCCGTGAGGGTGACGATCTGGGTCCAGGTCTCCCAGGTCCCGAAGTCGAACGGGGTGTTGAGGGCGCCGCTGCTCGAGAGCAGGGCGAGGAACCCGTACGACTGGAGCAGGGACATCGGCACCGCGAGGTACCGGGTGTACTGGTTGATCTTCTGGCGACCGTACTCGCCCTCGCGCTGGAGCGCCTGGAGCGATGGCACCACGCCCGTCATCAGCTGCATGATGATCGACGCGTTGATGTACGGGTTCACACCCAGGGCGACGACCGAGAAGTTGGCGAGGCCACCGCCGGAGAACAGGTCGAGCAGCCCGAAGATCGGGTTCTGGTCGAGGAACGAGCGAAGCTCCTGGCTGTTGATGCCAGGAACCGGCACGTGCGCCAGCAGCCGGAAGACCAGCAGGATCCCCGCGACATAGAGGATCCGGCGCCGGAGGTCCGGCGCCCGGAAGGCGTTGAGAAGGGCCTCGAACACGGGGCGCTACGCGTCGTCGGCCGCGGCCCCGGCGGCCTCGGCGGACGCGGCCTCGGCGGCCGGCTCGACGCCGAGCGCGGCAAGCGGCTCGGACGGGATCTCGATGACCTGCGCCGTGCCTCCGGCCGCCTCGATCTTCTCGCGGGCGCTCTTGGTGAACGCATCGGCCAGCACGAACAGCGGGGTGGTGACCTCGCCGGCGCCCAGGATCTTGAGCGGGAAGCGATCGCGCCGGACCAGGCCGGCGGCCTTGAGGGTGTCGGCGTTGATCGTGACCGGGGCGCCCTTCTCCTGCTGGAGCTTGCCGGCGTCGACCGCCGCGGTGATGGCACCGACGTTCACGACCTCGTACTCGATGTCGTTGATGTTGCGGAAGCCGCGGAGCTTCGGGATCCGGATGTGGATCGGGGTCTGGCCACCTTCGAACCAGGCCGGGATCGAGGCGCCGGCGCGCGAGCGCTGGCCCTTGGTGCCGCGGCCGGCGGTCTTCCCCTTGCCCGCCGCGATCCCGCGTCCGACTCGCGTCTTCCTGGTGACCGACCCCTCGGCGGGATGCAGGTCGTGGATCTTCATCAGGACTTCTCCGGGCTGGTCGCGCCCTCGGGGAGCTCCTCGACGGTCACGAGGAACCTGACCTGCCGGACCATCCCGCGGACAGCGGGGTTGTCCGGCAGGATCGACGAGCTGCCGATGCCGTGCAGGCCCAGCGCTCGGATCGTCGCCCGGTTGCGGTGGATATGGCTGATGGTGCTCTTGGTCTGCGTGACCTTCAGGCTACCGGGCATCGGGCGCCTCCCTGAGCGCTGCGGCCGGCTGGCCGGGGACGACCAGGTGGATCTTGACGCCACGCATCCGCTCCACCTGCTCCACGGAGCGGAGGCTCTGCAGCGCGATGAGCGTGGCGCGGGTCACGTTCACCGGGTTGGTGGAACCGTGCACCTTGGCCAGGATGTCGCGGACGCCCGCCGCCTCGACAACGGCGCGGACAGCGCCGCCGGCGATGACGCCGGTGCCCTTGGAGGCCGGCTTGAGCAGCACCCGCGCGGCGGCGTACTCCTGGCGGACCTCGTGCGGGATCGTCGTCCCGACCATCGGGATCTTCACGATGTGCTTCTTCGCGTCCTCGACGCCCTTGCGGATGCTCTCGGGCACGTCACCGGCCTTGCCGAGGCCGACGCCGACGTGGCCGTTGCCGTCGCCCACGACGATGACCGCCGAGAACGAGAAGCGCCGGCCGCCCTTGTGCACCTTGGCGACGCGGTTGATCTGGACGACGCGCTCCTCGAGCGCGAGCTTGTTGGGGTCGATGCGGGCCACAGGCGTCTCCTAGAAGTCCAGGCCGGCTTCGCGGGCCGCCTCGGCGAGCGAGCGAACCCGCCCGTGGTACTTGAAGCCCGCCCGGTCGAAGACCACCTGCTCGATGCCGGCCGCCTTTGCGCGCTCGGCGACGAGCATGCCGACGGCCTTGGCGCCGTCGAGCTTCGTGCCCGGTGCGCCCTTGAGCGAGGCCTCGAGCGATGAGGCGGCCGCGAGCGTGCGGCCGCTGGTGTCGTCGATGACCTGGGCGTAGATGTGGGTCAGGCTGCGGAAGATGGCCAGGCGCGGCCTGGCCGCGGTGCCCGCGAGCTTGAGGCGGAGCCGCTCGTGGCGCTTGACGCGCGAGGCCGTGCGGCTGTCAGCGATCTTCTTCATGGGCTACTTCTTCCCGCCGATCTTGCCGGCCTTGCCCGCCTTGCGGCGGACCTTCTCGCCGGCGTACCGGACGCCCTTGCCCTTGTACGGCTCGGGCTTGCGCGTCGACCGGACCTTGGCGGCAATCTGGCCGACGAGCTCCTTGTCGATGCCGACGACCGCCAGCTTGAGCGGCGTCTCCAGCTCGAAGCTGATCCCCGCCGGCGGGTCGATCTCGATCGGGTGGCTGTAGCCCAGCGCGAGCTGGAGCTTCTCGCCGATCTTCTGTGCCCGATAGCCGACGCCGACGATCTCGAGGCCCTTGCGGTACCCGGTGGTCACGCCGACGACCATGTTGTTGACGAGGGTGCGCGTCAGCCCGTGGAGGCTCTTGTCGAGCTTGGTCTCCGTCGGCCGCACGACCGTGAGGGTCTCGCCCTCGCGCTCGATCTGCATGCGCGGCGGCAGCTGGCGGGTCAGGGTCCCCTTGGGGCCCGTGACCGTGATGACGCGCCCGTCAAGCGTGACGTCCACGCCCGCCGGGACGGTGATGGGGAGGCGACCAATTCGTGACATCGCTCAGCTACCAGACGTAGGCGAGGATCTCGCCACCCAGCTCGGCCTTCTTGGCCTCGCTGCCGGTCATGATCCCCCTGGAGGTGCTGACGATGACGACGCCGAGGCCGCCGAGCACCCGCGGGATGTCGGTCTTGCGCGCATACACGCGAAGGCCGGGCTTGCTGATCCGCTTGAGACCGGAGACGACCGGCACCTTGCCGTCGACGTACTTGAGCTGCAGCCGCAGGAGGGCGGTCGGCCCCTCGCGCTCCTCGTGGACGTCGGCGATGAAGCCTTCCGCCACCAGGATCCGCGCGATCTCGCGCTTGGTTCGCGAGGCAGGAACGATGACGTCCGTGTGGCGCGCCCGGGATGCGTTGCGGACACGCGTGAGCATGTCCGCGATGGGATCGGAAACGTTCATCTTGCTACCAGCTCGACTTCGTGACGCCGGGCAGCTCGCCGACGAGCGCCCGCTCGCGGAAGCAGATCCGGCACAGCCCGAACCGGCGCATGTAGGCGCGCGGCCGGCCGCAGACAAAGCAGCGGTGGTATCCCTGGACGGGGTGCTTCGGCTCCCGCTTCGCCTTGGCGATCATTGACTTCTTTGCCATCTGGACTCCTCCCCGCGCCCTAGCCGGCGAAGGGCATGCCGAGGAGCTCGAGCAGACGCTTCAATTCCTCGTCGGTCTTCGCCGTCGTCACGATGCTGATCTCCAGCCCGCGGAGACGGTCCACCTTGTCGTAGTCGATCTCCGGGAAGGCCAGCTGCTCCCTGAATCCCAGGGAGTAGTTGCCCCGGCCGTCGAAGGACTTGCTCGGAACGCCCCGGAAGTCGCGGATGCGCGGGAGCGCAATCCGCGTGAGGCGCTCGAGGAAGTCCCACATCCGCTCGCCGCGAAGGGTGACCTTCACGCCGATCGGGTTGCCGGTCCGGACGCGGAACTGGGCGATGGATCGCTTGGCGCGGGTGACGATCGGCTTCTGGCCCGTGATGAGCTGCAGGTCGCCGACCGCGGCATCCACCGCCTTCGCGTTGGAGAGGGCCTCGCCGAGCCCGATGTTGACGACGATCTTCTCGAGCCCCGGAACCTCCATCGGGTTCGTGTACTCGAAATGCTTGGTCAGCGCCGGGACCACCTCCGTGGCGTAGCGCTCCTTCAGCTGGCCGCTCACGACTTGACCTCCAGGGGCTCGCCGCAGTGGAGGCAGACGCGCACCCGGGTGCCGTTGTCGAGCGTCCGGTGGCCGACCCGCGTGGGGCGGTCACAGTGGCCGCAGACGACCATCACCCGGGCAACGGGCATCGGCATGGCGAGGTCGATGACGCCGCCCGGATCGACCGTCGGCATGGACCCCGGCCCGCCCTGCGAGCGCTGGCGCGGCTTGGTGTGCTTGCGAGCGATGTTGAGACCCTCGACGACCACGAACGCGCCGCCCTTGGCTGACACCCGGCGGTAGCCGGACCGGAGCGCCGACGGAGAGGCGTCGCGGCGGATCAGCCGCTCCACCTTGCCGCGCTTGCCGGCGTCCTTGCCGCTGAGCACGATCACGGTGTCGCCCTTGCGGATCTCGGGCACCTTCGTCTGGTGCTCGATCGACCGTACGGTCATCACAGCACCTCCGGTGCGAGGGACACGATCTTCATGTAGTTGCGGTCCCGCAGCTCACGCGCGACGGGCCCGAAGATCCGGGTTCCGCGCGGGTTGCCCTGGTTGTTGATGAGCACGGCCGCGTTCTCGTCGAAGCGGATGTAGCTGCCATCCGGACGGCCGATCTCCTTGCTGGTGCGGACGATGACCGCCCGCACGACGTCGCCCTTCTTCACCGGGGCATTCGGGATCGCGGTCTTGACGCTCGCGACGATCACGTCGCCGATGCCGGCGACGGTCTTGCGCGAGCGACCCATGATCCGGATGCACTCGATGGTCCGGGCGCCGGTGTTGTCGGCGACGCGGAGGCGCGTCGATGCCTGGATCACGAAGGACCTCCTTCGTCGGCCGGCGCGTCAGCGTCCACCGCCGGATCGGTCCCGCGCTCGTCGTCCCGCTCCTTGCGGGAGTGGCTCGCGCCGTGGATCGCCTCGGTGGTCGCGGCCTCCTCGGCCGGGATCACCTCGCCGGCTCGCTCCTCGCCCGTACGGGAGAGGACCGACACCAGGCGCCAGCGCTTGGTCGCCGACAACGGGCGCGACTCCTCGATCAGGACGGTGTCGCCGATCTTGGCCGTGTTGGCCTCATCGTGGGCGGCGAACTTGGTGGAGGCTTTCATGACTCGCTTGTAGAGCCGGTGGCGGGTCAGCCGTTCGACGGACACGACGATCGTCTTGTCCATCTTGTCGCTGACGACGCGGCCGACCTTGGTCTTCCGCTGTCCCTTCACGGGGCTTGTTGCTCCTGAGGTGGGCATCCCGACGCTCCTACTCCACCGAGCGCGGCGCGGTGGCGCGCTCACGCTGGACGGTGAGGATCCGGGCGATCTTCCGTCGCGTCGCCGGGATCTGGCTGTAGTCCTTCAACTGGCGGGTGGAGAGGGCGAATCGAGCCTGCCACAGGTCCTGCTTCGCCTCCTTCAGCCGGTCGTCCAGCTCGCGGTCCGAGAGCTGCCGGACCTCACCGATCTCCATCGGTGACCTCCTTCGCGGTCTCACGGACGACGACGTGGGTCGCCACCGGGAGCTTGTGGGACGCCAGGCGCATGGCCTCGACGGCCGCCGCGCGGTCGACGCCCGCCATCTCGAACAGGATCCGGCCGGGGCGCACGACGGCGACCCAGTGGTCCGGGGCGCCCTTGCCGGAACCCATCCGGGTCTCGGCGGGCTTCTTGGTCGCGGGCTTGTCCGGGAACACCCGGATCCAGATCTTCCCGCCTCGCTTGACCGAGCGGGTCATCGCGCGCCGGGCTGACTCGATCTGGCGGGCGGTGATCCACGCCGGCTCGAGCGTGGCCAGGCCGTACTCGCCGAAGGCGACCGTGTGGCCGCCCTTGGCGGTGCCGGACATCCGGCCGCGCATGACCTTGCGGTGCTTGACGCGTCGGGGCATCAGCATGGCGTCAGCCCCCCTGCGCGGCGCCGGCCGCGGCACTGGACACGGCGGCCGCAGCGGCCTCGCGGCGCTTGCGCTCCACCGGGATCTCGCCCTTGTAGATCCAGACCTTGACGCCGATCCGGCCATAGGTCGTGTGCGCGTGCACCTGGCCGTAGCTGATGTCCGCGCGCAGGGTGCCGAGCGGGATCCGACCTTCGCGGTCCCACTCGCGCCGTCCCATCTCGGAGCCGCCGAGGCGGCCGGCAAGCGCGATCTTGACGCCCTTGGCGCCCGCCTTCATCGATCGCTGGATCGACTGCTTCATCGCCTTCTTGTAGGCGACGCGGCGGGTGAGCTGCTGGGCGATGTTGAGCGCCACGAGATAGGCGTCCAGCTCCGGCTGGCGGATCTCCCTGATCTCCAGCTTGACCTTCCGCTTGGTCAGGTCGCCGATCTCCTTGCGGAGCACCTCGACGTTCTGGCCACCGCGGCCGATCACGATGCCCGGCTTGGCGGTGTGGATGGCGACGGTGACATGGTTGATGCCCCGCTCGATCTCCACGCCGCTCACGCTGGCGTTCGCGAGGCGCCGGTCCAGCAGCTGCCGGATCGAGATGTCCTCACGAAGGAGGGTGGTGTACTCCTTGTCGGCGTACCACTTGGCAGTCCACGTTCGGGTATAGCCCAGGCGGTAGCCGTACGGATGGACCTTGTGTCCCATGCCTAGGCCTCCCGGTCGGCCACGACGATCGTGATGTGCGTCATGGGCTTGTGGATCGGGAATGCCCGACCCTGGGCCCGTGGACGCCACCGCTTGATCGTGGGGCCCTCGTTGGCGATCGCATCCGCGATGAACAGCTCATCCGGGGATCGATTCAGGTTGTTCTCGGCGTTGGCCGTCGCACTCTTGAGCACGCGCGCGACGTCGCGTGCGGCTGCCTGCGGCATGAACCGCAGGATGGCGGTGGCCTCCTCCACGGGCTTGCCCTTGATCGCCTCGGTGATGAGGCGGGCCTTCCGCGTGGAACCGCGCAGGTACTTGGCAGTAGCAGAAACGCGCACGCCCGCCCCCTACCGAAGCCCGCCGGACCGGTCGGCGTTCTTGCCGTGCCCGCGGTACGTGCGGGTGGGCGCGAACTCGCCGAGCCGGTGCCCGACCATATTTTCCGTGACGTACACCGGCACGTGCTTCCTGCCGTTGTAGACGGCAATCGTGTGGCCGATGAAGTCCGGGAAGATCACGGACGCGCGCGACCAGGTCTTCAGCACCCGGCGCTCGCTCTTCTTGTTCATCTCCTGCACCCGGGCGAGAAGCCGGTGCTGGACGAACGGTCCCTTCTTGACCGATCGCGACATGCTCTAGCTCCTCTCCTTACGACTTGCGATGACGGCTGCGGACGATGAGCTTGCTCGTCGTCTTGCCGCGCCGGGTGCGGTAGCCCATCGCCGGCTTGCCCCACGGCGTCTTGGGCGGCATGCCGGTCGGGCTCTTGCCCTCGCCGCCGCCGTGCGGGTGGTCCCGCGGGGTCATCGCCACGCCGCGGACCTCCGGACGCAGACCCATGTGCCGGGCGCGCCCGGCCTTGCCGAGGCTCTGGTTCTCGTGATCGAGGTTGCTCACCTGGCCGACCGTCGCGATGCAGCGGAGCGGCACCCGGCGCATCTCACCCGAGGGCAGGCGCACCGTGGCGTAGTCGCCCTCCTTGGCCAGCAGCTGGGCTGCGGTTCCCGCGGACCGGACGATCTGGCCGCCCTTGCCCGGGATGAGCTCGATGTTGTGGATCGTGGTCCCGAGCGGGATGCTCTTGAGCGGCATCGCGTTGCCCACGCGGGCCTCGACGTCAGGGCCGGACACGATGATGTCGCCAACCTTGAGGCCGTTCGGGAGCAGCATGTAGCGCTTCTCGCCATCCCGGTAGTGGAGCAGGCCGATCCGCGCGGAGCGGTTCGGGTCGTACTCGATCGTCGCGAGACGGGCGGGCACGCCGAACTTGTCACGCTTGAAGTCGATCCGCCGGTAGTGGGTCTTCTCGCCGCCGCCGCGATGGCGCACGGTGAGCCGGCCCTGGTTGTTCCGGCCGCTGATCCGCTTCTTGGGCTCGAGCAGCGGCTTGTGCGGCTGGTCGGTGGTGATCTCGTCGAACGTCGAGCGGGTCATCCACCGGCGGCCCGGAGAGGTGGCCTTGTAGCTTCGCAGCGGCATCCCTACACCCCCTCGAAGAATTCGATCTTCTGGCCGGGGGCCAGGGTGACGATGGCCTTGCGCCAGGACGACGTGTAGCCGGTGATCCGGCCGCGCTTCGTCCCGCGGGTCTTCTCCTTCGACTTGGTGGTCAGCACGTTGACGGAGACGACAGTCACCTTCTCCTTGCTGTACAGCTCCTCGACGGCGGCCTTGATCTGGACCTTGTTGGCCTTGTCGTGAACGGCGAACGTGTACTTGCCGCGCCCGGACTCGTCGATCGACTTCTCCGAGATCACGGGGCGCAGGATGACGTCCGCGGCGGTCAGGGCGCTCACGCGTACACCTCCTCCATCCGGGCCAGTGCCGGCTGCTCGATCAGCACCGCGTCCGCGTTGAGCAGGTCCACCACGTTGAGCGAGTCGGCGAGGATGACCGTGACCGACGGCAGGTTGGCTGCCGAGCGGACGAGCGGCTCGTCCTTGGCCGGGGCCACGACCAGGACACGCCGGTCGTGGCCGTCGCCGGCGCCGAGGGCCGCGAGCACGCCGGCGAACACCTTGGTCCGCGGCTCGTCGGCCATGCCGAAGGCGTCGATGACGCGGATCGCGTCATCACCGAACTTGGCCGTCAGCGCAGAGCGCAGCGCGAGGCGGCGCATCTTCTTGGGCAGCTTCTGCTCGTAGGAGCGCGGGTGCGGGCCGAACACGACGCCGCCGCCGCGGAAATGGGGAGCGACGCGACTGCCCTGGCGGGCGCGGCCGGTCCCCTTCTGGCGGTACGGCTTGCGGCCGCCGCCGCGGACCTCGCCCCGCGTCTTGGTGGAGCTGGTCCCGAGCCGGCGTCCGGCCAGCTGGGCGACGACGGCCTGGTGGAGCACGGCCTCGTTGACGGGTGCCGCGAACAGCGTTTCGGCGAGGTCGACGTTGCCGACGGCGGCGCCGGTTCGATCGTAGAGCGTGGTCTGCGGCATGGTCAGGCCTTCCGGACGAAGGTGAGCGCACCGGGGGCGCCGGGGACCGATCCCTTGACCAGGATCAGGTTCCGATCGGCGTCCACGCGGACCACGCGCAGCTTCTTCATGGTGACCCGCTCGTGTCCCATGTGGCCGCCCATCTTGAGGCCCTTGTAGACGCGACCGGGGGTGGTGCCGGGGCCGATAGAGCCCGGCCGGCGGTAGTTGTCGGAACCGTGGGTCTTGGGACCGCGCGAGAAGTTGTGGCGCTTCACGGTGCCCGCGAAGCCCTGGCCCTTCGAAACGCCGGTCACGTCGACCAGCTCTCCCTCGGCGAAGATCTCGCCGACGTTGAGCTGCTGGCCCACGCTGTAGCCGTCGACGTCGTCCAGCCGGAACTCGCGGATGTTGCGCACCCGCGGCAGGTCCTTGAGCTGGCCGGCGAGCGGACGGGTGAGCTTCTTGCGCTCGCCCGCACCAACCTGGACGGCCGTGTAGCCGTCGCGCTCGGCGGTCCGGACACGGGTCACGGTGTTGGGCGTGACCTGGACGACCGAGACGGCGACCATCGTCCCGTCCGGCTGGAAGAGCTGGGTCATGCCGACCTTGCGGCCGATGAGGCCAATCGTGTGCTGGCTCATCACATCTTGATCTCGATGTCGACGCCCGCGGCAAGCGAGAGTCGCATCAGGGCGTCCACCGTCTTCGAGCTCGGATCCAGGATGTCGATGAGCCGCTTGTGAGTGCGGATCTCGAACTGCTCCCTGGAGTCCTTGTCGATGAACGGCGAGCGCAGGACAGTGAACTTCTCGATCCGGGTCGGCAGCGGGACCGGTCCGACCACGTCGGCGCCGGTGCGCTGCGCGGTCTCGACGATCTGGGCTGCCGACTGGTCGAGCAGCCGGTGGTCGTATGCCTTGAGGCGGATCCGGATCCGCTGCTTCGCCATCTCGTTACTCGGTGATGCTGGTGATGGCGCCGGCACCGACGGTGCGGCCGCCCTCGCGGATGGCGAAGCGCTGGCCGACCTCGAGCGCGATCGGGGTGATCAGCTCGACGGACATGTCCACGTTGTCGCCGGGCATGATCATCTCGGCGCCGTCGGGCAGCCCGATCGCCCCGGTGACGTCCGTGGTGCGCAGGTAGAACTGCGGCCGGTACCCGTTGTAGAACGGGGTGTGGCGGCCGCCCTCCTCCTTGGTCAGGACGTAGACCCGGGCGATGAACTTGGTGTGCGGCTTGACCGAGCCGGGCTTGGCCAGGACCTGGCCGCGCTCGATGTCGTCGCGCTCGATGCCCCGCAGGAGGCAGCCGACGTTGTCGCCGGCCTGGCCCTGGTCGAGCAGCTTCTTGAACATCTCGACGCCGGTCACGACCACCTTGCGGGTGGCGTGGATGCCGACGATCTCGACCTCCTCGCCGACCTTGATCACGCCGCGCTCGATGCGCCCGGTGGCGACGGTGCCGCGGCCCTTGATCCCGAACACGTCCTCGACCGGCATGATGAACGGCTTGTCGACGGGGCGCTCGGGGTTGGGGATGTAGGAGTCGACCGCGTCGAGCAGCTCCTGGATGCAGGCGTAGGCCGGGTCGTCGACGTCGTCGCCGGCCTCGAGCGCCTTGAGCGCGGAGCCGCGGATGACGGGGATGTCGTCGCCCGGGAAGTGGTTCTTGGTCAGCAGCTCGCGGACCTCGAGCTCGACGAGGTCGAGCAGCTCGGGGTCGTCGACCATGTCGACCTTGTTGAGGAACACGACCATGTAGGGCACCTCGACCTGGCGGGCCAGGAGGATGTGCTCGCGGGTCTGGGGCATCGGGCCGTCGGTGGCCGCGACCACGAGGATCGCGCCGTCCATCTGGGCGGCCCCGGTGATCATGTTCTTGATGTAGTCGGCGTGCCCCGGGCAGTCGACGTGCGCGTAGTGGCGCGCCTCGGTCTCGTACTCCACGTGGGCGATCGCGATCGTGATGCCGCGCTCGCGCTCCTCGGGGGCGTTGTCGATCGAGTCGAAGGCGCGGTACTCGGCCTTGCCCTTGAGGGCGAGGTACTTGGAGATCGCGGCCGTCAGCGACGTCTTGCCGTGGTCGATGTGGCCGATCGTGCCGACGTTGACGTGCGGCTTGGTGCGCTCGAACTTCTTCTTGGCCATCCGGCTGGACTCCCGTACTGCTCGCTCGCGCTGGGGCGAGCCGACCCTTAGACCTTCGACTTGGCGACGAGCTCCGCCGCGAGGCTCGCGGGAACCTCGGCGTAGTGGCTGAGCTCCATGGAATAGCTGGCTCGACCCTGGGTCATGGACCGCAGGTCCGTGGCGTAGCCGAACATCTCGGCGAGCGGGACCGCGGAGCGGACGACCTGGGTCGTGCCGCGGGGATCCATGCCCTCGATCAGTCCGCGCCGCTTGTTGAGGTCACCGATGACGTCGCCCATGAACTCCTCGGGCATCGTCACCTCGACCTTCATCATCGGCTCGAGGATGGTCGGGCTCGCCTTCGAGACCGCGTCCTTGATCGCCAGCGACCCGGCGATCTTGAACGCCATCTCGGACGAGTCCACGTCGTGGTACGAGCCGTCGACGAGCGTGACCTTGACATCGACCATCGGGACGCTCGCGTAGATGCCCGAATCGAGCGTCTCGCGAATGCCCTGGTCGACTGGCTTGATGTACTCGCGGGGGATCGTGCCACCCACGATCTTGTCCACGAACTCGTAGCCGCCGCCCTTGGGCAACGGCTCGACGTTGATGACCGCGTGGCCGTACTGGCCCTTGCCGCCGGTCTGGCGGACGAACCGGCCGTTGCCGACGGCGGCCCTTCGGATCGTCTCGCGATAGGCGACCTGCGGTTTGCCGACGTTGGCGGCGACCTTGAACTCGCGGACCATCCGGTCCACGAGCACATCGAGATGCAGCTCGCCCATGCCCGCGATCAGCGTCTGGCCCGACTCCTCGTCCGTCTTGACGCGGAACGTCGGATCCTCCTCAGCGAGGCGCTGGAGCGCGATCCCGAGCTTGTCCTGGTCGGCCTTGGTCTTGGGCTCGATCGCCACCTCGATGACCGGCTCCGGGAAGGTCATCGACTCGAGGATGAGGGGGTGGGCAGGATCGGTCAGCGTGTCGCCGGTGAAGGTCTCCTTGAGGCCCACGGCGGCGGCGATATCGCCCGCGTAGACCTCCTCGATCTCCTCCCGGTGGTTGGCATGCATCTGGAGGATGCGGCCGATGCGCTCCTTGCGACCCTTGGTGGCATTGAGGACATACGAGCCGGATCGCAGGGTGCCGGCATAGACCCGGAAGAACGCGAGCTTGCCCACGAACGGGTCGGCCGCGATCTTGAAGGCCAGGGCGCTGAAGCTGGCGCTGTCGTCAGGGCTGACCAGCACCTCGACGTCGCTGTTGGGCTTGATCCCGTGGATGGCCGGCACATCGAGCGGTGAGGGCAGGTAGTCCACCACGGCGTCGAGCATCGGCTGGACGCCCTTGTTCTTGAGCGCGGAGCCAGTGAGGATGGGTACCCACACGTACTTGAGGGTGGCGAGCCGGATCCCGCGCTTGATCTCGGCCTCGGTCAGCTCCTCGCCCTCGAGGTACTTGTGGGCGAGCTCGTCGTCGACGAGCGAGACCGCCTCGAGCAGGTTGTCGCGCCACTTGGCGGCCTCCTCGAGAAGATCCGCCGGGATCTCGGTGTCGTCGAACGTGCTGCCCAGGTCGTCCCGCCAGATCAGCGCCCGCATGCGGACCAGGTCGATGACGCCCTTGAACGTGTCCTCGATCCCGATCGGCAGCTGGATCGGCACGGGCTTGACGCCAAGTCGGTCCCGGATCATGTCCACGTCGCGCCAGAAGTTGGCACCCGTGCGGTCAAGCTTGTTGATGAAGCAGATCCGCGGCACGCCGTACCGGTCGGCCTGGCGCCAGACGGTCTCGGACTGCGGTTCGACACCGGCGACGCCATCGAACACGACCACGGCCCCATCGAGGACGCGCAGGCTGCGCTCCACCTCCATGGTGAAGTCCACGTGCCCGGGCGTATCGATAATGTTGATCCGGTGATCGTTCCACGCGCAGGTCGTCGCAGCCGCGGTGATCGTGATCCCGCGCTCCTGCTCCTGGGGCATCCAGTCCATGGTGGCCGCGCCCTCATGGACCTCACCGATCTTGTAGATCTTCTTGGTGTAGAAGAGGATCCGCTCGGTGACGGTGGTCTTGCCCGCGTCGATATGCGCAATGATTCCGATGTTCCGCGTTCGTTCGAGCGGAACGGCTCGTGCCACGGTTGGTCTAGCTCCTTCTCGCGGGGACGACTACCACTTGAAGTGGCTGAAGGCGCGGTTCGCCTCGGCCATCTTGTGGGTGTCCTCACGCCGCTTCACCGCCGCGCCGAGGCCATTCATGGCGTCGACGAATTCTGCGGCGAGCTTCTCGCTCATGCTCTTGCCGCTGCGCTTGCGGGCGGACTGGACAAGCCAGCGCACGCCGAGCGACATCCGGCGGTCGCCCCGGATCTCCACCGGGACCTGGTAGGTTGCGCCACCGACGCGGCGGGGCTTGACCTCGATGATCGGGGTTGCGTTGCGGAGGGCTGCCTCGAGCACCTCGAGACCCGGGCGCTTGGCCTGGAACTCGGCGCGTGCGAGCGCCTGGCGCAGGATGCGGTCCGACAGGGTCTGCTTGCCGTCGCGCATCAACTTCGCACGGAAATGGTCCGTGACGCGCTTCGGCTCGCCCTGGTACTTGGCCTTGCGGGGGATCGACTGACGACGCGGCATCCTACTTCTTCCCGATCGCCGGAGTGGCCTTGGCGCCGTACTTGCTGCGGCTCTGCTTGCGGTCCTTCACGCCGGCGGCGTCGAGGGTGCCCCGGATGATGTGGTACTTGACCGAGGGCAGGTCCTTCACCCGGCCGCCGCGGACCAGGACCACGGAGTGCTCCTGGAGGTTGTGGCCGATGCCGGGGATGTAGGCCGTGACCTCCATCTGGTTGGTGAGCCGCACGCGCGCGATCTTCCGAAGAGCCGAGTTCGGCTTCTTCGGCGTCATCGTCCGGACCTGCAGGCAGACGCCCCGCTTCTGGGGCGCGCCGGGAATGGGCACCTGGCGCTGTCGCAGGCTGTTCCAGTTCTTGCGCAGCGCCGGAGCCTTGACCTTGGAGATCTTCGGCTTCCGCCCGTGGCGCACGAGCTGGCTGATGGTCGGCACGGAGACGCGGCTCCTTTCACTCGTTGTGTCTAGTCAGTAGTGGTCGATCCGGCGGTCTACCCGCGCCGGGGGTCCGGCTGAGGACCGCTCGGAGCTCGTTCGGGGCCGGATCCCGACGCACACGGCGATCGGGGCCCCCTGCGAGGCCACGGCCGCGAAGTGTAACAACTGGCCCAATTTAGTGCAAACGCCCCGGGCGAGCGCCCGGGGCGCCTGGGCAGGGTGGGTGGTGGTCGGTGTCAGCCCTCTTCCGACGCGTCGGCGAGGAAGGGATTGACGGCCGTCTCCTCCTCGTCCGCCGCGGCCTCGACGGCCGTCGCGAACGGGTTGAAGTCGCCCTCGTCCTCGTCCTTGCCGGCGATCGTGGCCGCAAGCGCAAGGCCCGCGGTCTCGTCGTCGACCGGGCGCTTCCCATCCTCGAGGAACGGGTTGTACTCGGCCTCGCCGAGGCCCTCGATCGCCTCGCCGGCGAGCGCCTCGAGGGCCTCCCGGCGCTGGCGCTCCTTGAGCGCGGCGATGTTCTGCGGCGCGCCGCTCCCGGCCGGGATCAGCTTGCCGATGATCACGTTCTCCTTGAGGCCGATCAGGTGGTCCCGAGCACCGTTGATCGCGGCCTCGGTGAGCACCCGGGTGGTCTCCTGGAAGGAGGCCGCGGCCAGGAAGGAGGAGGTGTTGAGCGATGCCTTGGTCACGCCGAGGAGCACGGTCTGGGCCGTCGCCGGCTCGCCTCCCTCGGACATGACGCGGTTGTTCGCCTCCTCGAAGTCGAGGCGGTCGATCAGCTCCGTCGGCAGCTGCTCGCAGTCGCCCGGCTGGTCGATCCGGACCTTCTTGAGCATCTGGCGGACGATGATCTCGATGTGCTTGTCGTTGATCGTGACGCCCTGGCTCCGGTAGACCCGCTGGACCTCCCGGACGAGATAGCGCTGGACAGCGTCCTTGCCACGCGTCTCGAGATACTCCTGCGGGTTGATCGGGCCGTCCGTGATCGCGTCGCCGGCCCGGATCTCGGAGCCGTCGTCGACCAGCAGCTTCGCGCTGTGCGGGATCGCGTACTCGCGTTCCACGATGTCCTCGGCACGGACGACGACGCCCAGCTCGGTTCGGGCCAGGAAACCCTTCACCGGGGCGGTGATGTCGCCACCCTCGGACCGGGCCAGCACCTGGTTGAGCTCGACCAGGTCGCCCGGCGCGGCGAGCAGCTCGGCACCTTCGTCCAGCTCGATCGGGGTGTCGAACGCCTCACGGCTCGTCACCTTGACCTTGCGGCCGGATTCGCCGTTGATGACCTCGACGATCCCGTCGATGTGGCTGATCTCGGCCTTGCCCTTGGGGATCCGGGCCTCGAACAGCTCCTCGACTCGCGGCAGGCCCTGCGTGATGTCCTGGCCGGCAACGCCGCCGGTGTGGAACGTCCGCATCGTCAGCTGAGTGCCGGGCTCGCCGATCGACTGCGCGGCGATGATGCCCACCGCCTCGCCGATCCCGATCATCTCGCCCGTGGCGAGGTTGCGGCCGTAGCACTGGCGGCAGACGCCGTGACGCGACTCGCAGGCAAGCGGTGAGCGGACGAGCACCTCGTCCAGGCCGGCCGCATCGATGGCCCGGGCCGTCTCCTCGTCGATCATCACGTCGCGCGCGATGACCACCGGGGCGGACTGGCCCTTCTTGAGCTTGACCTTCGTGTCCAGCAGGTCGGCCGCCACGAGGCGCCCGACGAGCCGGCGCTGGAACGCCTCGGGCTCATCGGCAGATTCGGCCCGGATGATCCAGCTGCCCTCGAGCGTGCCGCAGTCGTCCTCGCGGGTGATGACATCCTGCGCGACGTCCACGAGGCGCCGGGTGAGGTACCCGGAGTCCGCGGTGCGGAGCGCGGTGTCCGCGAGGCCCTTGCGGGCGCCGTGGGTGCTGATGAAGTACTCGAGCACCGTCATGCCCTCGCGGAAGTTGCTCCGCACGGGCACGTCGATGATCCGGCCGGACGGATCGGCCATCAGGCCGCGCATGGCGCCCAGCTGGCCGATGTTGCCCTTGTTCCCGCGGGCGCCGGAGTCGGTCATCATCTTGACCGGGTTCTCGTCACCCAAGCTGGCCATCATGTGGTCGGACACCCGCTTGGTGATGTCCTGCCACAGCTCGACGACCTGCTCGTAGCGCTCGTCCTCGGTGATCAGGCCGCGCTGGAACTGCTTGTCGATCTTCTCGACGTCGTCGTCGGCCTTCTGGAGCAGCTCGCCCTTCTCGACCGGGACGATGATGTCCCAGAGGCCGATGGTCATGCCGCCGCGGGTGGCGAACTTGAAGCCGATCCCCTTGATGCCGTCCACCAGGTGGGCGGTCTCGACGGGGCCGAGATCGCGATAGCAGCGGTCGACGAGCGCCTTGAGGTCCGAGCGCCGCATGGGCTTGTTCAGGAAGCGAAGCGGCTCGGGCAGGATCCGGTTGAACAGGACTCGACCGACGGTGGTGATCTCGAGCCGCTCCGCGAGGGCGCCGGCTTCGTCATCCCAGGCGTCGACCATGACCTTGACCGGCTCGTGGAGGGTGACCGAGGCGCCGCGGTGCTTCACCAGCGACGGGTCGCCCTCCTCGCGCTCGGAGCTGATCCGGCTCGACGACTCGAGGCCGCGCGCGCCCAGCTCGTACGCGATGATCGCGTCGTCCTCGGTGGCAAACGCTGGCAGGTCGGACCCCTTGCGGGCCGGCCCGTCCATGGTCAGGTAGTAGTTGCCCAGGACCATGTCCTGCGTCGGTGCCACGACCGGCGAGCCGTCCGCGGGCGACAGCAGGTTGGCGGTCGAGAGCATCATCGTCCGCGCCTCCTCCTGGGCGGCCGTGGACAGCGGCACGTGGACCGCCATCTGGTCGCCGTCGAAGTCCGCGTTGAACGCGGTGCAGACGAGCGGGTGAATCTGGATCGCCGAGCCCTCGACGAGCACCGGCATGAACGCCTGGATGCCCAGGCGGTGGAGCGTCGGGGCACGGTTCAGGAGCACCGGGTGGTCCTGGATGACCTCTTCGAGCACGTCCCACACCTCGGGGCGGACGCGCTCGACGATGCGCTTGGCGCTCTTGATGTTGTGGGCGAAGCCCTTCTCCACGAGCTGGCGCATCACGAACGGCTTGAACAGCTCGAGGGCCATCTTCTTGGGCAGGCCGCACTGGTGGAGCTTGAGCTCCGGTCCGACGACGATCACCGAGCGGCCGGAATAGTCCACGCGCTTGCCGAGCAGGTTCTGGCGGAACCGGCCCTGCTTGCCCTTGAGCATGTCCGACAGGCTCTTGAGGCGGTGGTTGCCGGTGCCGGCGATCGCGCGGCCGCGCCGGCCGTTGTCGATCAGGGCGTCGCACGCCTCCTGGAGCATCCGCTTCTCGTTGCGGATGATGATCTCGGGGGCACCGAGCTCGAGCAGTCGCTTGAGGCGGTTGTTGCGGTTGATGACGCGCCGGTACAGGTCGTTGAGGTCCGACGTGGCGAAGCGGCCGCCGTCGAGCTGCACCATCGGGCGCAGGTCGGGCGGGATGACCGGCAGCACGGACAGGATCATCCACTCGGGCCGGTTGCCGGACCGGCGGAAGGCCTCGATCAGCCGGAGCTGCTTGATGGCCTTCTTGCGGCGCTGGCCGGAGCTGGTCCGGACCGCGGCGTGGAGCGAGCGAGACAGCTCGTCGAGGTCCATCCGCACGATGATGTCGCGGACCGCCTCGGCACCCATCCCGGCCCAGAAGATGCGGCCGGTACGTGCCCCGGATCCGTACTTCTCGTCCAGCTGGCGGAACTCCGTCTCGCCGATGGTCATGAGGGGCTTGAGCGCCTCGATCTCGTCACGGGCGCGGCGCAGCTCCTCCTTCTGGCCCTGGGCGTCGTCGGTCAGCTTCTCGCGCTCGGCGCGGAGCGTCTCGTCCATCGAGGACTGCAGGTCGCCGATCTTCTGCTCGGTCATCCGCTCCTCGTCGGAGGCGCGCTGCTCGAGCTCGGTGGTGATCCGCTCGGTCTCGGCGGTCGCGATCTTGCGCAGCCGGGCAAGGGCGTCCTTGCCACCCTTGTCCCCCGCCGCGACCACGACCTCGCCCGTGGGCACGAACGCGATCGTGTCCTCAGAGACCTTGGTCTTGAGACCGGTCAGGGCGTCCTCGACGGCCTTGGCCTCGCGGGCAACCTCCTCGATCCGGGCGCCGCGCTGGGTCTCCAGCTCGGCCCTGGTGGCGGCGAGGATCCCGCGCAGCTCCTCCGACTGGCGCTTGATGTCCGCCTTGAGGGTGCCCTCCAGCTCGGCCAGGCGCTCACCGCCGGCTCCACCGCGACCCTCGGCCTGCTCGTCGAGCGCGCGGAGCGCACGCTGGCGGGCCTCCTCGTCCACGTGGGTGACGATGTACAGGGCGAAGTAGAGGATGCGCTCGAGGTTGCGCGGGCTGATGTCGAGCAGGATCCCGAGCCGGCTCGGCGTGCCCTTGAAGTACCAGATGTGGCTGACGGGGCTGGCCAGCTGGATATGGCCCATGCGCTCACGGCGGACCTTCGAGCGGGTGACCTCGACGCCGCACTTGTCGCAGATGATTCCCTTGTAGCGAATCCGCTTGTACTTCCCGCAGTAGCACTCCCAATCCCGGGTGGGACCGAAGATTCGCTCGTCGAAGAGCCCGTCCTTCTCCGGCTTGAGCGTGCGGTAGTTGATGGTCTCGGGCTTTGTCACCTCGCCCTTGGACCACTCCCGGATCTGGTCCGGGCTGGCGAGCGAGATTCGGATCGCCGAGAAGTTGTTGACCTCGAGCATCGGTCTCCTCCGTGCCACCACGGCCAGATGGCACGTTCGTTGCGGTCATGGAGGGGGGACCGGGCCGGCCGGACGCCGATCCCCCTCCGTGCGGGTGTGCGGGTGACTAGTCCTCGAACCCGGCGAGGTTGATCCCGCCAAGATCCGGGAGCAGGTAGCCGGAGGCGTCGTCCTCCGTGAGCGGGATCTCCTCGTCGTTCTGGTCGAGGATCTCCGCGTTGAGCCCGAGGCTCCGGAGCTCCTTGATGAGCACCTTGAACGATTCGGGAACTCGCGGGGGCTGGATCTCCTCGCCCTTCACGATGGCTTCGTAGGTCTGGACGCGCCCGAGGACGTCGTCCGACTTCACGGTGAGCAGCTCCTGGAGGATGTTCGCGGCGCCATACGCCTCGAGTGCCCAGACCTCCATCTCGCCGAACCGCTGGCCGCCGAACTGCGCCTTGCCACCCAGCGGCTGCTGGGTGATGAGGCTGTAGGGGCCGGTGGACCGGGCGTGGATCTTGTCCTCGACCAGGTGGTGCAGCTTGAGCATGTAGATCTGGCCGACCGTGATCGTGCGGTCGAACGGCTCGCCGGTCCGCCCGTCGCGCAGGGTCGTCTTGCCGTCCTTGGGCAGCCCCGCGGCCTGGAGCGCCTCGCCGATCTGCAATTCCGTCGCTCCGTCGAACACGGGCGTCGCGGCCTTGTAGCCCATCACCCCGAGCGCCCATCCGAGATGGGTCTCCAGGATCTGGCCGATGTTCATGCGCGACGGCACCCCGAGCGGGTTGAGCAGGATGTCAACGGGCGAGCCGTCAGGCAGGTAGGGCATGTCCTCGACGGGCAGCACCTTGGCAATGACGCCCTTGTTCCCGTGTCGGCCGGCCATCTTGTCGCCTACCGAGACCTTGCGCTTCTGGGCGACCGACACCCGGACCAGGCGGTTCACGCCCGGCTGGAGGTCGTCGTTCCACTCGCGCCGGAACTCCCGGATCTCGACCACCTTGCCGCGCTCGCCGTGCGGCAGGCGCAGCGAGGAGTCCTTCACCTCGCGGGCCTTCTCGCCGAAGATCGCGCGCAGGAGGCGCTCCTCCGCGGTCAGCTCGGTCTCGCCCTTGGGCGTGATCTTGCCGACCAGAATGTCGCCGGGGCGGACCTCCGCCCCGATGTACACGATCCCCTCCTCGTCGAGGTCCTTGAGGGCCTCCTCGCCGACGTTCGGGATGTCGCGGGTGATCTCCTCGGGGCCGAGCTTGGTGTCCCGCGACTCGATCTCGTGCTTCTCGATATGGATGCTCGTGAACAGGTCGTCGCGAACGAGGCGCTCGCTGATCACGATCGCGTCCTCGTAGTTGCCGCCCTCCCAGCTCATGAACGCCACCATGACGTTCCGGCCGAGCGCCAGCTCGCCACCCTCGGTGGATGAGCTGTCGGCGATGGCCGCCCCCGCCTCGATGCGCTGGCCAACCGTGACGATCGGGCGCTGGTTGATGCAGGTGCCCTGGTTGCTGCGGACGAACTTGAGCAGCCTGTACTCGTCGAGCTCGCCCGAGTCGGCTTCGACCTGGACGCGCTCCGCCGTGACGCTGGTCACGACGCCGGCGCGCTTCGCGATCACGACCTGGCCGGAGTCGCGCGCCGCGCGAGCCTCCATGCCGGTGCCCACGATCGGGCTTTCCGGCTCGAGCAGCGGCACCGCCTGGCGCTGCATGTTCGAGCCCATGAGGGCGCGGTTGGCGTCATCGTGCTCGAGGAACGGGATCAGCGCCGTCGCAACCGATACGACCTGCTTGGGGCTGACGTCCATGTACTCGATCTGGTCCGGGCGCGCCTCGGGGAAGGTGTCCCGGTAGCGACTCGGCACACGCTCCTCGACGAAGTGGTTCTCGGCGTCGAGCTTCGCGTTGGCCTGGGCGACGACGTGCTCCTCCTCCTCGTCGGCCGGGAGGTAGTCGATCTCGTCGGTGACGACAGGCCGGCACGGGAATCCGAGGGCCTTCTGGCGAGCGAGCTCCTTGGCCGCGGCCTCCGTGAACGGCTTGCCCTTGGCGAGGATGACCTTGCCGTCCTTGCCGACGACGTCGGCGCCCGCCTCGAGGGTGAGCAGCAGCGGGTCGTTGTGGGCGACGGTCCGCTTGACCTTGCGGTACGGCGTCTCGATGAAGCCGTAGGCGTTGATGCGACCGTACGTGGCAAGCGAGCCGATCAGCCCGATGTTGGGGCCTTCAGGCGTCTCGATCGGGCAGATCCGGCCGTAGTGGCTGTGGTGCACGTCGCGGACGTCGAACCCGGCGCGCTCGCGCGACAGGCCACCGGGCCCGAGCGCGGACAGGCGCCGCTTGGAGGTGAGCTCCGCGAGCGGGTTCGTCTGGTCCATGAACTGCGACAGCTGGCTGCCGCCGAAGAACTCCTTCATCGCCGCCACGACCGGGCGGATGTTGATGAGGGCGTTGGGCGTTGCCTTGTCGATCTCCTGGATCGTCATTCGCTCGCGGACCACGCGCTCCATGCGCAGCAGGCCGATCCGGAAGGCGTTCTGGATCAGCTCCCCGTTGGCCCGGATGCGGCGGTTACCCAGGTGATCGATGTCGTCCTTGGGGTGCAGGCCGCGGTTGGATTCGATCAGGTGGCCGACGATGGCCGCGATGTCCTCGCGGGTGATCGTGCGCCCCTCGCGCGGAAGCTCGATCTCCATGCGCGCCGCGACCGCGTCCAGCTTCTTGTTGAACTTGTAGCGGCCGACCCGGCCAAGGTCATAGCGCCGGAAGTTAAAGAACAGGCTCTCGACCAGCTGGCGGGCATTGTCGCCGGTGGGCGGGTCGCCCGGCCGAAGCTTCTTGTAGACCTCGATCAGCGCCTCGTTGGGCGTCTTGGTGAGGTCCTTGTCGAGCGTGTTGGCGATGTACGGGTGCTCGGGGTCGATGTCCAGCGCCCCGAACAGGCCCGCGATCTCGTCGTTCGTCTCGTAGCCGACGGCCCGCAGCAGGGTCGTCGCGGCGATCTTGCGCTTGCGGTCGACCTTGACCCACAGCTGGTCCTTGTTGTTGGTCTCGAACTCCAGCCAGGCGCCGCGGTTGGGGATCACCTTGGCCGAGAACAGCGGGCGGCCCGACGCCGGGTCCTCGACCTCGCTGTAGTACACGCCGGGCGAGCGGACCAGCTGGCTGACCACGACCCGCTCCGCCCCGTTGATCACGAACGTGCCCATGTCCGTCATCCACGGGTAGTCGCCCATGTAGACGCGCTGGCGCTGGATCTCGCCCGTCTCCTTGATCAGGAGCTCGACGTTCACGTACAGCGGCCGGCTGAACGTCAGGTCCTTGGTCCGGCACTCTTCCTCGGCGTACTTGGGCACGCCGAACTCGTAGTCCAGGAACTGGAGCTCCATCACCTTGCCGGTGAAGTCCTTGATCGGGCTGATCTCGTCGAACAGATCCCGGAGGCCCTTCTCGATGAACCACTGGAAGGACTGGAGCTGGAGCTCGATGAGGTTCGGGACCTCGAACTTGTCGACGCTGATCCCGTCGCGAACCTCGGCAATCCTGGCGTAGGAGAGACGGCCCGAGGGCGTGAGGGCGAGGGGTGTCGACGAGACGGACAGCATGAAGGACGACTCCTTGTCGGAGTGGGAAGAGGGGGGGGCAGCCGCGCTCACAGAAGGAGTAGGATACCGCGATCCCGATCGATGTCAACTGCCGAGCATACCGGCACGAGCCGAGGCGTGGAGGCCATGGCTTGGGGGGCTGCCCTGGGGCGCCGGCTCAACCGGCGGTGATCGGTGACGGCGAACGACATCCGTGCGTCGGTGGCCGGCAGCTGCCGGCCACGACGCGGCGGAGGCCCCTGCGCGGCGGCCGGGCCGAAGCCTGGCCGCCGACTGCCGGGCGATCCTACTTGATCTCGACCTTGCCGCCCTGCTCCTCGAGCGCGGCCTTGATCTTCTCGGCCTCGTCCTTGGTGACGCCCTCCTTGACGGCCTTGGGGGCGGCATCGACGAGATCCTTGGCCTCCTTGAGGCCAAGGCCGGTGAGCTCGCGGACGACCTTGATGACCGGGATCTTGTTGGGGCCGATCTCGGTCAGGGTCGCGGTGAACTCGGTCTGCTCCTCCTCGGCGGCGGCAACCGGTGCGGCTGCGGCCGGGGCGGCGCCGACGGCGGCCGCCGGGGCGGCGGCAGTGACGCCGAAGCGATCCTCGAACTTCTTCTTGAAGTCCGAGAGCTCGAGGACGGTCATCTGCTCGAAAGCCTCGAGCAGCTGGTCGGGGGTCAGCGTGGCCATTGGGGTTCTACTCCTGGTGTCGTGTGGGCGCCGTACGGGCGCGGGTTGGTCTCGAGGTGGGGATCAGGCCGCGGCGCCATCGCGCTTGGCGATCAGCGCGTCGACCAGGCCGGCGACGTCCCGCAGCGGGGCATCGAACAGGCCGGCCGTCATCGACATCGGGGCGACGATCGCTCCCAGCGCCTCGGCGAGGAGGGCCTCGCGCGACGGCAGGGTGGCGAGCCTGGCAATGTCATTGGCATCGATCGCGCGGGAACCCAGCACGCCACCCGTGATCTTCACGATCTTGGCGTACGGGCGAGTCGCGTCGAGCACCGCCCTGGCCGTCGCCGACTCATCGTTCCCGAAGGCGATTGCCGACGGGCCGAGGAGGAGCGGGGTCAGGGCGTCCGCCGCAGCGTTGTCCTGCGCAGCGATCCGCATGAGGCGGTTCTTGACGACCCGGTAGGTCACGTTCTGCTTGCGCAGCGCGCGCCGGATCTCGGTGATCTCCTTCACCTTGAGGCCGCGATATTCGGAGACGATCATGGTGCGGTTCGCGTCCAGCTCGGCGCGCAGCGCCTCGATCGTCTCGCGCTTGGCCTCGGTCGGCATCGAGCCTCTTTGACCTCCGTGCTCCTGCGCGCAACCGGCGCGCGGCGGTGGGTGCGCACGGCCTTGTGGCCGATTGACCCCTGCGACGGGCCACGTGGCGAGCAGGGGGCGCGTCCCACCCGGAGGAGGGGCGATGTCCTGCCTCGGCGTGCTCGCCGTCGTCCCCTGCCCTCCCCCATGCCGGGGGCTGACTGGTCCGGTCCGGCGGATCAAGCCCCGGGCGTCAGCCCGGCCTCATGGCCGGCGATGGCGTCCTGCGGGCGCAGGCTGTCTGCGGCGATCCGTCTGTGTTGATCCGGCGCTCGTCTCTCGACGGCGTCGTGCATGTCATGCGCCGCGCGGTCGCGACTTGGCGTCGCGCTGCCCGGCGGCGGCCGATGATACCGCCTAGGCCTGCGCCTCGGCGAGGATGCCCGGGATGTCCACCCGGATGCCGGGGCCCATGGTGGTGGCGATCGTGAGCGTGCGCAGGTACGTGCCCTTGGCCCCGCTCGGCTTGGCGCGGTTCACGGCATCGACCAGCATGGCCAGGTTCTCGAGCAGCTGCTGCTCCTCGAACGACGCTTTGCCCACGGGAACGTGCACGATCGCGCCCTTGTCCACCTTGAACTCGACGCGGCCGCCCTTGACCTCCTTGACCGCCCGCTCGATGTCGAACGTCACGGTGCCCGCCTTGGGGTTGGGCATCAGTCCGCGACGGCCGAGGATGCGGCCGAGTCGGCCGACCTGGCCCATCGTGTCCGGGGTGGCGATCGCCACGTCGAACTCGAGCCAGCCGGCCTCGATCTTCTTCACCAGGTCCTCGGCGCCCACCTCGTCCGCACCGGCATGGAGCGCCTCCTGGGCCTTCTCACCCTGGGCGAACACGGCGACCCGGACGATCTTGCCGGTGCCGTGCGGCAGGACCACGGTGCCACGCACCATCTGATCGGCATGGCGCGGGTCCACGCCGAGGCGCAGGTGGGCCTCGACCGACGGGTCGAACTTGACGGTGGAGGTCTCCTTGGCGAGGGCGACGGCCTCGGCGGGCGGGTACGCGCGCGTACGGTCGACGAGCTTCGCGAGGTCCTGGTAGCGCTTGCCGTGTGCGGCCATGTCGATTGCTCCTTCGGTCCGTTCGTGGACCTGCCCCTGGGAATGGCGTCCGGTCCGGGGTCCCTCCCGGACGCCGGTCGGAACCTAGCCGACCACCTCGATGCCCATGCTCCTCGCGGTGCCCTCGATGACCTTCATGCCGGCGTCGATGTCGTTGACGTTGAGGTCCGGCATCTTGATCTCGGCGATCTGGCGGACCTGGTCGCGAGTCACCTTTCCGACGGTCGCGCGCTTGGGCGTCCCGGAACCCTTGTCGACACCCGCGGCCTTGCGCAGCAGGTCCGGCGCGGGTGGTGTCTTGAGGATGAAGGTGAACGAGCGATCCTCGAACACCGTGATCTGCGCGGGGATGATCTGGCCGGCCTTGTCGGCGGTCTTCTCGTTGTAGGACTTGGTGAACTCGACGATGTTGATGCCGTGAGGTCCCAGCGCGGTCCCGACAGGCGGGGCGGGTGTCGCCTTGCCGGCCGGCAACTGCAGCGTGAGGACGATTCGGATCTTCTTGGCCACGGTGTTGCTCGCTCCCTGCCTCTACAGCTTCTCGACCTGGAGGAAGTCGAGCTCGACCGGGGTCTCCCGGCCGAAGATGCTCACGAGGACCTTCAGCTTGTTGCGCTCGGGGTTGACCTCGTCCACGGTGCCGATGAACTCCGCGAACGGCCCGTCGGTGACGCGCACGCTCTGGCCCTTGGTGAACGCGACCCGGAACTTGGGCGTCTCCACGCCCATGTGCCGGAGGATCTGCTTGACCTCGGTCTCGTCGAGCGGGATCGGCTCGCTGCGCATCCCGGGGATGTTGCCGCTGCCGACGAAGCTCGTGACGCCCGGGGTGTTCCGGACGACGAACCAGGACTCGGGGTCCAGGATCATCTCGACCAGCACGTAGCCCGGGTACACCTTCTTCTGGACGGTGTGCCGCTGGCCCTGCCGGATCTCGATCTCGTCCTCCATCGGGACGAGGACCTGGAAGATCTTGTCCTCCATGCCCATCGACTCGATGCGGTGCTCGAGGTTGGCCTTGACCTTGTTCTCGTAGCCGGAGTACGTGTGGATCACGTACCAGCGCTTCTCGGGCGCCCGGGTGACGGTCAGCTGCTCGGTCATGCGTTCAGACCGGCAAGGAACGTGACCAGGATCGTGTACGCCTGGTCGGCCACGGTGATGTAGACACCGACCACGAACGAGATCACGAACACCAGGACCGTCAGGTTGCGTACCTGGACCCGGTTTGGCCACGAGACCTTCTTGAGCTCGGACCACAATTCCTTGATGAACTGGCGAATTCGACTCACGGTTGCCTTTTCAGCGCTCTGGGATTCCTGCTGCCAGACCCTCCGGCGGCCGAGGCGACGCTTCCACGAGCCATCGGCCGGAGGATGTGGCAGGGGCGATAGGACTCGAACCTACAACCCCCGGTTTTGGAGACCGGTGCTCTGCCAATTGAGCTACACCCCTGCGGAGGTCCTTCCGGGCTATTTCGCCTCCCGATGCAGCGTATGGCGGCGCTCACGGGGGCAGTACTTGAGCAGCTCGATCCGGTTGGGATCGTTCTTCTTGTTCTTGCGTGTCGTGTAATTGCGCTGCTTGCACTCGGTGCACGCGAGCTGGATCACCGGACGCGCGTCGACTCTGGCCATGGCCTCTCGTTACTCGGTGATGCTGGTGATGGCGCCGGCACCGACGGTGCGGCCGCCCTCGCGGATGGCGAAGCGCTGGCCGACCTCGAGCGCGATCGGGGTGATCAGCTCGACGGACATGTCCACGTTGTCGCCGGGCATGATCATCTCGGCGCCGTCGGGCAGCCCGATCGCCCCGGTGACGTCCGTGGTGCGCAGGTAGAACTGCGGCCGGTACCCGTTGTAGAACGGGGTGTGGCGGCCGCCCTCCTCCTTGGTCAGGACGTAGACCCGGGCGATGAACTTGGTGTGCGGCTTGACCGAGCCGGGCTTGGCCAGGACCTGGCCGCGCTCGATGTCGTCGCGCTCGATGCCCCGCAGGAGGCAGCCGACGTTGTCGCCGGCCTGGCCCTGGTCGAGCAGCTTCTTGAACATCTCGACGCCGGTCACGACCACCTTGCGGGTGGCGTGGATGCCGACGATCTCGACCTCCTCGCCGACCTTGATCACGCCGCGCTCGATGCGCCCGGTGGCGACGGTGCCGCGGCCCTTGATCCCGAACACGTCCTCGACCGGCATGATGAACGGCTTGTCGACGGGGCGCTCGGGGTTGGGGATGTAGGAGTCGACCGCGTCGAGCAGCTCCTGGATGCAGGCGTAGGCCGGGTCGTCGACGTTGTCGCCGGCCTCGAGCGCCTTGAGCGCGGAGCCGCGGATGACGGGGATGTCGTCGCCCGGGAAGTGGTTCTTGGTCAGCAGCTCGCGGACCTCGAGCTCGACGAGGTCGAGCAGCTCGGGGTCGTCGACCATGTCGACCTTGTTGAGGAACACGACCATGTAGGGCACCTCGACCTGGCGGGCCAGGAGGATGTGCTCGCGGGTCTGGGGCATCGGGCCGTCGGTGGCCGCGACCACGAGGATCGCGCCGTCCATCTGGGCGGCCCCGGTGATCATGTTCTTGATGTAGTCGGCGTGCCCCGGGCAGTCGACGTGCGCGTAGTGGCGCGCCTCGGTCTCGTACTCCACGTGGGCGATCGCGATCGTGATGCCGCGCTCGCGCTCCTCGGGGGCGTTGTCGATCGAGTCGAAGGCGCGGTACTCGGCCTTGCCCTTGAGGGCGAGGTACTTGGAGATCGCGGCCGTCAGCGACGTCTTGCCGTGGTCGATGTGGCCGATCGTGCCGACGTTGACGTGCGGCTTGGTGCGCTCGAACTTCTTCTTGGCCACAGGACCCTTCACACTCCATGGCTGGGGCGGCGCTGGCCGCCGGGACGGACCGGGATCGGCGAGAGATGGAGCCCAGAACGGGATTCGAACCCGTGACCTCATCCTTACCAAGGATGTGCTCTGCCAGCTGAGCTATCTGGGCCCGCGGTGGACGCTACCCTGGAGGTGCGCCCATGGACCGTTTCTTGCTGGTGGAGCCGACGACGGGACTCGAACCCGGAACCGGCGGTTTACAAAACCGCTGCTCTACCAATTGAGCTACGTCGGCACGCGCGCATAGTCAAACAAGAGGAGGACTCCGCGAGCCGAGGAATGATACGTGGCGCCGGATGGGGCGTCAAACCTCGGGAAGGGGCCGGTGAGCATCCCGACACCAGTCCCGGCTCGCCGTTCGAGCCCGGCAATTCACGCCCCGAAACCGATCCGTGGTCGTGACGCAACGGCGAGGACCCATGATCGCCCGGAGCGCTCCCGGGGTTCAGGCGGGCTCGGGGCCGCCCGGCAGGAGGGCGTCGCTGCCGGCGTCCGGTGGCGGGGCATCCGCGGACTCGAGCGCAGCGGCGGGCTCGGGCGGGGCGGCGGGATCAGGTGATCCGGCATCGGAAGGATGGGGCTCCGAATCACCGGCCGAGGCAGGCAGGTCGCCCTGCGGTGCCTCACCCTCGCCGTCCGGAGCGTCCTCGACGACCGTCGCGTCCAGCGTCGAAACCGACGCATCCCCGAGCAGCCGCTGCGCGGCCGCCTCGTAGAGCAGGATCGAGCCGGCGACGGCGGCGTTGAGGGACTCAATGCGGCCGTGCATCGGGATCCGGACGAGCAGGTCGCAACGACGGCGGACGGCGGGGCCGAGGCCGCGCCCCTCGCTGCCCACCACGATGGCGATGGGGCCCCGCAGGTCAGCCTCGCGCGCCGTGAGCGAGGCGTCCCCGTCGGCACCGACGATCCGCAGGCCGCGGCCGTGCAGGTCAGCCAGCACACCTGGCAGATCGTCCACGGGTGCCAGGCGGAGGTGCTCGGTCGCGCCCGCGCTGGCTTTCACGGCCGCGGGGCTCAGCGGCGCCTGGCGGTGGGTCGGGAACATGGCGCCGTGGACCCCGGTGGCCTCGGCGCTGCGCAGGAGCGTGCCGACGTTCTGCGGATCTTCGAGCGAATCCAGCACCAGGACTAGGGGCGGCTCTCCGCGCTCGACGGCCAGGGCGAGGATCTCGTCCGGCGAGGCGAACCGCCGCGGCGTCACCACCAGCGCGATCCCCTGGTGACCGTCGAACCCGGCGATGGCGGTGAGGGTGCCGCCCTCGACCTCCACGACCGGGATCCGAAGGCTGGTCGCGTGCAGGACCAGCTTCTCGAGTGCCATGCGACGCTGGGGAACGACAAGCAGGCGCACGGCCTCGCGACGGGCGACGAACGCCTCCTCCACGGGTCGCCGCCCCGCGACCAGCTCCTCGCCCTCCGCAAGCGTGACCGAGGGGTCCACGACGCCGGGGGAGCGCGGCTGCGGGAAGCGCGCGGCGCCACGGATCGGCGGTCGGCCGGGCCCGGCAGACGGGCGGCGGTCGTATCGATCGGCCGACCGAGGGCCTGGTCGGAACGACGGAGCGACTCCCGCATCCTGGGCCGGGGAGTCCTCGCGTGTATCGGCGACGATCTGGTCCTCGTCCCAGCGGGGCGGCTCGACCCGCTGATCAGGGGGGAGCGGGCCGTCGCGGCGCTGGGCGTAGGGCGGCGGGCCGTCGCGGCGCTGGGCGTAGGGCGGCGGGCCGTCGCGGCGCTGGGCGTAGGGCGGCGGGCCGTCGCGGCGCTGGGCGTAGGGCGGCGGGCCGTCGCGGCGCTGGGCGTAGGGCGGCGGGCCGTCGCGGCGCTGGGCGTAGGGCGGCGGGCCGTCGCGGCGCTGGGCGTAGGGCGGCGGGCCGTCGCGGCGCTGGGCGTAGGGCGGCGGGCCGTCGCGGCGCTGGGCGTAGGGCGGCGGGCCGTCGCGGCGCTGGGCGTAGGGCGGCGGGCCGTCGCGGCGCTGGGCGTAGGGCGGCGGGCCGTCGCGGCGCTGGGCGTATGGGCGGCGGGCCGGCGCCTCGAGGCGGACCACCAGGGCCTCCCCTGCCCCCCGGCGTGTCGTCCTCCCAGGGCCGCGATGGCCTCTCCTCCGACCCCTCGTCGCGGAACCCGAAGCCCGACCGTTCGCGTCCGGCACGATCCGCGCCGGGAGGTCGGCCGGGACCGCTACCGCCCGGTCTGCCGCCGCCCGGCCTGCCACCTGACCGACTGCCGCCTGGCCCGGTACCGCGGCGAGAGGGTCCACCGGGACGCCCGCCGGGTCGCCCACCCGGTCGTCGCCCTCGGTCTTGACCACCGTCGGCCCGGTTGCGCTCGCTCCCGTCCCCTGTCGGGCCGTCGCCGTCGCGCGGTCGATTGCGGTCAGGCACCGGTGGTCGCCACGTGGCGCCAGCGCTGACCGTCGCGGGTGTCCTCGACGGCGATGCCCCGGGCGAGCAGCTCGTCCCGAAGCCGGTCCGACGCGGCCCAGTCACGAGCCGCGCGCGCGGCGACACGCTCATCGAGCAGCGCCACGAGCCCCGGGTCCAGCTCGACGCCTGCCGGCGCGGCGACTCCGAGCACCGTGTCCAGCTCGCGAATCAGCGCCACCGCCCGACCGGCGTCGGCCGTCGAGAGCGTCCGAGCGTCGAGTCGCCGGTTGAGGTCGCGAACGCCGTCGAACACCGACGCGAGGGCCGCCGAGATGTTCAGGTCGTCGTCCAGGCCCGCCTCGAAGCCGGTCCGGATCGCGTCCAGGACGGCGGGCAGCCCGGGGTCGTCGGCGCGTTCCTCGCGGTACGCGGCAAGGGCGGCCAGGAGCGCGTCGATCCGCTCCACGGCGGCGGTGGCGGCGGGCAGCGACTCATCGGAATAGTGGAGCGGAGCCCGGTAATGCACCGAGAGCAGCGCGTAACGGAGGGCCCTCGCGGAGACACCGGACTCGATGAGGTCCGCGACCCGTTCGAAGTTCCCGGTCCTCCGGGCCATCTTCTCGCCGCCGATCCGCAGGTGGGCACAGTGGAGCCAGTTCCGGACGAACGGCTGGCCCGTGGCCGCCTCGGACTGGGCGAGCTCGTCCTCGTGGTGCGGGAACACCAGGTCCTCGCCGCCGGTATGGATGTCGAAGGACGGGCCTAGGTGCGCCATGCTCATCGCGGAGCACTCGATATGCCAGCCGGGTCGGCCGGGCCCGATCCGGGTCTCCCACGACGGCTCGTTGGGCTTTGGCCCCTTCCAGAGAGCGAAGTCCCGCACGTCGTCCTTGCCGTAGTCGTCCGCCTCGACGCGCTCGCCGACCCGCATCGCCTCCGGGTCGAGGCGCGCAAGTCGGCCGTACCGCGGCCAGGAGGCGATCCGGAAGAACACCGAGCCATCATCGGTGCGGTACGCGTGGCCCTTCTCGATGAGCGAGGCGACGAGGTCGGCGATCTGCGGGATGTGCTCGGTGGCGCGCGGCAGGACGTCTGGACGGGTCATGCCCAGCGCCTCGATGTCCGCCAGGAAGCGAGCGGCAAAGCGGTCCGTCAGCTCCCGGGGGGTGACGCCCTCTGATGCGGCACGGCTGATGATCCGGTCGTCGATATCCGTCAGGTTCATGACCCACGTCACGCGCAGCCCGCGGTACCGCAGGTAGCGGACGAGCAGGTCCGCGAACAGGAACGACCGGAAGTTGCCGATGTGGGCGGGTCCGTAGACGGTGGGCCCGCAGCTGTAGATCCGTACGTGCCCGCTCTCGATGGGCTCGAGCGGGCGGACCTCGCCGGTCAGCGTGTCCTGGAGGCGGATCGTCATGGCGCCGCCCTCAGCGTCGCCACGGCGCGGGCCGAGATGGACCGGCCTGCCCCTTCGTCGCCCGCCAGGTTGCCGCTGGAGGCCTTCACGTTGACGAGGCCCGGATCGAGATCCAGCGCCCCGGCGATGGCATCGCGCATGTCGTCGAGGCGGGCACCGAGCCGGGGCCGGGCACCGATGACCACGATGTCGATCGCCGCCGGCGCAAGCCCCGCGGCGGCCACCGCGTCGACGACCTCGCGGAGCATCGTCTCGCTCGCGATCCCCTGGGGCGTCCGGGCATCAGCCGGGAACAGGCGACCCAGGTCCCCGAGGGCGGCCGCGCCGAGCAGGGCGTCGGCCACCGCGTGGAGCACGACGTCACCGTCCGAGTGCCCCGCCAGCCGCGGCGCGCCCTCGATCTCGATCCCACCCAGCCGGAGGCCGGTGGCGGGGCCGAACGGATGGCTGTCGTGGCCCAGGCCGACGCGCACGGTTGCGGGGGCGAGCGCCTGTTCGACCCGGCGCAGGTCGTCGGGCAACGTCACCTTGAGGTTCGTGGGTTCACCGGGAATGGCATGCACGTGGATGTTACATGCCTCGAGCAGGGCGGCCTCGTCGGTGAACTCCCGGCTGCCCTCGGGTGGAAAGGCGGTCCAGGCATCGAGCAGCAGGCCCCGGCGGGCACCCTGCGGGGTCTGGGCAGCGGCGAGGGTCGCACGATCCACCGTCTCGAGCACCGCGCCATCCTCGACGCGCTTGAGCGTCTCCACCACGGGCACGACCGGCAGGGCAGCGCCGTGCGATCGGACCGCCCGGACCACCGCGGCCACCAGCGCCGGGGTGACGAGTGGCCGCGCCCCATCGTGGACCAGCACCGGCCGGTCCCCGCCCGCCGGATCCAGGGCATCGAGGTGGCGCACGCCGGCGGCGACCGACTGCTGCCGGGTGGACCCGCCGGCCACGACCTCGACCCCCGGGGTCAGCCACGGAGCGGCCCGCAATGCGGTCACCCGCCCCGGCGCCGTGACCAGGATCAGCCGCTCCACCTCGGGCGCGGCAGCGAGCGCGTCGAGGGTCCAGGCGAGGAGCGGCCGCCCCCAGACGAGCGCCATCAGCTTGTCGGTCCCCCCCATCCGCCGCGACGAGCCCGCCGCAACCACCACGGCGTCCGCCCGTGGGGCACCCGTGGTCGCGCCGGCCACCGGTCAGTCCTGGCGCGGTTGGGCGAAGATCATCCGGCCGGCCACCGTCTGGAGCACGCGCGTGACCGTGAGGTCCACGTCGCGGTCGATGAGGCGGGCGCCCCCCTCCACCACGATCATCGTGCCGTCGTCGAGGAACCCGACACCCTGGCCCGATTCCTTGCCCTCCTGGATCACCTTGACCCGCAGCTCCTCGCCCGGGAGCACGGCCGGCTTCACGGCGTTGGCAAGCGAGTTGATGTTCATCACGCGAACGCCCTGGAGCTCCGCCACGCGGTTCAGGTTGAAATCGTTGGTCAGGATCACCTGGCTGCGGTGCTTGGCGAGCTCGACGAGCTTCGCATCCACCTCGGCGATGCCCGGCGCCTCGTCCTCGACGACGTCCACCGGTGTCCGCGGATCCCGCTGCATCCGGTTGAGGATCTCGAGGCCGCGCCGGCCCCGGTTGCGCCGCAGGGTGTCCGACGAATCCGCGATGTGCTGGAGCTCCTCGAGCACGAACCGCGGCACGACGAGCGTCCCGTACACGAAGCCCGACTCGACGATCTCGGCGATCCGCCCGTCGATCAGGACGCTGGTATCGACCACGATGCGCGGCCCACCCTCGGCGGGCTCGGGCTCGGCGCCGGGCCGCCGGACGAGGCCCGCACCCTCGGCGGCCGCGATCAGGTCAGACCGCTTGGCCACCGTGAGGCCCATCATCCCGAGCCCCAGGAACAACGAGATCCCGAGCGGCAGCCAGGTACCCAGCGGACCTTCGATCTGCGCGAGCGGCAGGGACAGCAGCAGGCCCAGGAGCAGGCCGACGAACAGGCCGAGGACGGCGGCCACGAACTCGGCCGTCGACATCTCCTGCACCCGTTGCACGAGCCAGGCGGCCGGCACGACCGTGAGATACGGGAACACGGCGAAGCCGACCACCATCCAGGCGATCGTCCAGGCGGCGAGGATGAACCCGGCGTACTCCACGCCGTTGAACAGTCCTGTCCCCCCGGCGGCGATCCCGATCCCGATGAGGGCACCGAGCGCCGCGCCCAGGACGCGGATGCTGCGGATCAAGATGGTCCTCGAACGGTGGCTGCGAGAGTGATGAGTGCATCGCCGGGCACGGGACAAGCGCGGCCCGGCGAGCCTAGCACGCGGCACGGCGCGCCTGCACCCTGCCGGCAGTCAGCAGGGAAACGGTACCTCCAGGCCAGCGCGCGCGCCGCCCCGGGAGCCCCGGGGTCCGGGCGGCAGTCAGCCCGGCCGGCGACCCGCGCCGTCGGCGAGCGCCGCACCGATGGCGTCGGAGAGCGAACCGACCTCGACGACCTCGATCCCGGCGGCCTTGGCCGACTCCCGCGCCCGGACGCGCGGGACGATCGCGCGGGTGAACCCGAGGCGTGCCGCTTCGCGAAGCCGGCGATCCAGGCCGGTCACGCCCCGCAGCTCACCGAGCAGGCCCACCTCGCCAATCGCCACGCTGCCGGCCACGACCGGGCGATCGCGCAGCGATGACGCCAGCGCGAGCGCGAGCGGCAGGTCGAGCCCGGGTTCCGTGACCGACAGCCCGCCGGCCAGGTTCGCGTAGACGTCGTGCGAGCCGAGCCCGATGCCCGCCCGCCGGCCGAGCACCGCCACGAGGAGCGCGAGCCGGTTGGGGTCGACGCCCGACGCCGTCCGCCGGGGCGACGGTGCCCCCGTTGGGGCGACGAGCGCCTGGACCTCCACCAGCAGCGGCCTCGACCCCTCGAGCACCGGAGCGACGACGGAGCCCGGAGCCGGCTCGTCGTGGTCGGCCAGGAAGGCGCGGGCCGGGTCGGCCACCTCGGAGAGCCCCTTGTCCTGCATCTCGAACACGCCGACTTCCTCGGTCGACCCGTAGCGGTTCTTCGTCGCACGCAGCAGTCGCAGGCCCCCGGTCCGGTCGCCCTCGATCGAGAGCACCACGTCCACGAGGTGCTCGAGCGTCTTGGGGCCGGCCAGCGAGCCATCCTTGGTCACGTGCCCCACGAGCACCACCGGGACCCCCTCGGCTTTGGCCAGCTCCATCAGGCGGAGGGTCGCCTCGCGGACCTGGCCCACCGATCCCGGCGGCCCGTCCAGCTCCTCGGAGGTCACGGTCTGCACGGAGTCGACGACCAGCAGCGCGGGGCGCGCGTCCCGAGCCAGCTCGACGATCCGGCCCACACCCGTTTCGGCGACCACCCCGATGGCGTCGCCCACGGCGCCCCCGGTGAGCCCGAGGCGCGTCGCGCGGAGCCGGACCTGGGAAGTGGATTCCTCGCCTGTCGCGTACAGGACCGACCCACCGCCGCCCGCGACACCGGCCGCAACCTGTAGCAGCAGCGTGGACTTGCCGATCCCGGGCTCCCCACCGAGAAGCACCACGGACCCGGCGACGAGGCCGCCTCCCAGCACGCGGTCAAGCTCGCCGATGCCGACTGGACGGCGGATCTCCGCGTCCCCCGCACCCGCCTGGCTCAGCGGTGCAGGCGCCGTGCCCGAGGCCGTGACGGCCGCCGGTCGCTTCCGCGGCTCATCGCGAACGACCGTCTCGACCAGCGTGTTCCACTCGCCACACGTCCGGCATTGTCCCTCCCAGCGGAGGACGGCGGCCGCGCACGACTGGCAGACATAGCGGCTCTGCGAGCGGGCCACGGACGGCGCTCGACTGCGCGCCGTCAGGCCTCGACGGGCGTCTTCGCCTCGTCGGCCGTGATCGACAGGCCCTTGCCGTCCGGCTCCAGGCCAATCCTGATCGTGTCACCGTCGCTGTAGCGACCGAGCAGCAGGTGCTCCGCCAGCGGATCCTCGATCAGGTTCTGGATCGTGCGGCGCAGTGGCCGGGCCCCGTATGCCTGGTCGTACCCGAGCCGGATGATGTGCTCCTTGGCGGCCTGCGACACATCGAGGCCGATGCCCTGGGCCTTGAGCTGGTCGACGACCCGCTTGAGCAGCAGGTCGACAATCTTGGAGATCTCCTCCACGGTCAGGCTCCGGAAGACGACCGTGGCATCGAGGCGGTTCAGGAACTCCGGGCGGAAGTGCTGCTTGAGCTCCGCCTGGACCTTCTCCTTCATGAGGTCGTACGAGGCGGCCGCGCGAGTCTCCACCGTGTCGCCCTGCTGACGGAAGCCCAGCGAGGCGTTGGTCTGGATCTTTGCGGCGCCGAGGTTGGAGGTCATGATGATGATCGTGTTCCGGAAGTCCACCCGGCGGCCCTTGGCGTCAGTGAGGTGCCCGTCCTCCATGATCTGGAGCAGGATGTTGAACACCTCGGCGTGCGCCTTCTCGATCTCGTCGAGCAGGATCACCGCGTAGCTCTTGCGCCGCACGGCCTCGGTCAGCTGTCCGCCCTCGTCGAACCCGACGTAGCCTGGCGGCGCTCCCACGAGGCGGCTCACGTTGTGACGCTCCATGAACTCGCTCATGTCGATCTTGATGAGCGTGTCCTCGGAACCGAACATGTATTCCGCGAGCGCCTTGGCGAGCTCGGTCTTGCCGACCCCGGTTGGGCCCAGGAAGACGAACGACCCAATGGGCCGCTTGGGATCCTTGAGCCCGGCGCGCGCCCGACGGACGGCCCGCGAGACGATCTCGATCGCCTCCTCCTGGCCGATGATCCGCGTGTGGAGGACCTCCTCCATCTTGAGCAGCCGCTCGGACTCCTCCTGGGCGATGCGCGTGACCGGGATCCCGGTCCACATCGCCACGACCTGCGCGATCTCCTCCTCGTCCACCTTGGGCGGCTCACCCGACATGCTGGACTGCCAGGCGGCGCGGAGCTCATCCACGTGCTCCCGAGAGGTGCCCTCGGTCTCGCGCAGCGTGGCGGCCTGCTCGTACTCCTGGGCGTTGATCGCGGCGTCCTTCTCCTTCGTGATCCGGTCCAGCTCCTTCTGCGCGGCCCGGAGCTCGGGCGGAGATGACGAATGGCGGAGGCGGACGCGGCTGGCGGCCTCGTCGATCAGGTCGATCGCCTTGTCGGGCAGGTGGCGGTCCGTGATGTAGCGGATCGCCAGGTCCGCGGCGGCCTGGATCGCCTCATCCGTGATGGTGACCTTGTGGTGCTGCTCGTACCGGTCCCGGATCCCCTTCAGGATCTCGATGGTCTGCTCGAGAGTTGGCTCCTCCACCATCACCGGCTGGAAGCGCCGCTCAAGGGCCGCGTCCTTCTCGATGTACTTGCGGTACTCGTCCAGCGTGGTCGCACCGATGCACTGGAGCTCGCCCCGCGAGAGGGGCGGCTTGAGGATGTTGGCGGCGTCGATGGCACCCTCGGCCGCGCCGGCCCCGACGAGCGTGTGGAGCTCGTCGATGAACAGGATCGCGTCGTTGGTGTTCCGGAGCTCCTCGATGATCTTCTTGAGGCGCTCCTCGAACTCGCCGCGGTACTTCGTGCCGGCGACGAGCGACCCGATGTCGAGCGTCAGGACGCGCTTGTTCAGCAGGATGTCCGGGACGTCGCCCGCGACGATGCGGTGGGCCAGGCCCTCCGCGATGGCCGTCTTGCCGACACCGGGCTCACCGATCAGCGCCGGGTTGTTCTTGGTCTTCCGGCCCAGGATCTGGATGACCCGCTCGATCTCTTTCTCACGCCCGATGACCGGGTCCAGCTTGTCCGCGCGCGCCGCCTCGGTGAGGTTGATGCCGAGGGCGTCAACCGTGGGCGTCTTGCTGGCGCGCTTGGTCTCCTGGGCGGGACCCGCCGAGGAGGACTGGGACAGCACGCGGATCACCTCGTGGCGGACCTTGTCCAGGTTGACGCCGAGGCTCTCAAGCACGCCCGCCGCGATGCCCTCGCCCTCGCGCACGAGGCCGAGGAGCAGGTGCTCCGTACCGATGTAGTTGTGGCCGAGGCGGCGTGCCTCGTCGATCGCCAGCTCGATCACGCGCTTGGCGCGGGGCGTGAGGCCGACCTCGCCGACAACCGGGCGATCCCCGCGTCCGATGATGAACTCGACCGCGGTTCGCACCTTCGCGAGCTCCACGTTCATGTTCTCAAGGACGCGCGCGGCGACACCCTCGCCCTCGCGGACGAGACCCAGCAGGAGATGCTCCGTGCCGATGTAGTTGTGGTTGAACCGCTGCGCCTCGTCCTGAGCCAATGTCAGGACCTTGCGCGCGCGATCCGTGAACTTGTCGAAACGATCCATCGGGTCGTGCCTTCTCCGTGGTCGCGGGGGCGACCTGCGGGCCATCCTAGCACCTGACCCTGTGGGGGGTGATCCTCCGGCCAGGCCCCATGAAGACGCGCCATCGTACCGGCGCAACCGTCTGCCGTGGCCTGCGGGTCCGCGCCGGATTGGGCCGGCCGACGGCCGAACACGTGGCGGAATTGAAACGACCCGCCCGTTGAGGGCGGGCCGTCGGCGATGGGAGCGATGCTCCCGCTGGTCAGCTCTTGGTTTCGGGCTCGGGCTCGGCGCCGGCTCCGGCTCGGCGACCGCCTCGGCGGCGGCCTCGGGCTCGGGCTCCGGCTCGGCGACTGCTTCCGGCTCGGGCTCCGGCTCGGCGACGGGCTCGGGCTCGGCGACGGGCTCGGCGACTGCTTCCGGCTCGGGCTCGGGCTCGGCGACCGGCTCCGGGCTCGGCGACTGCTTCCGGCTCGGGCTCGGGCTCGGCGACCGGCTCCGGCTCGGCGACTGCTTCCGGCTCGGCCTCGGGCTCGGCGACCGGCTCCGGCTCGGCGACGGCTCCGGGCTCGGGCTCGGGCTCGGCGACCGGCTCCGGCTCGGCGGCGGCCTCGGGCTCAGCGGTGGATGCGGACGGAGTGTCCGCCGCCTCGGCCGCGGCCAGCTGGCTGCGGACCTGCGCGAACGCGGCGGCGAGGGTCGTGTCGATCCCGCCTTCCGGCTCGGAATGGGCCTCGGACGGCGCATAGCCGCGGTCCGGTCGCTCGCGGCGCTCACGCCGCTCGCGGCGCTCGCCCACGACCGGTGCCGACATGGTGCCCGGCTCCGGCATCGACCGGACGGGCGGCTCCTCGGCCTGCTTCAGGCTGAGCCCAAGGCGATGGCGCTCGGAGTCGAGGCTGATGATCTTGAGCTTGAGGACCTGGCCCTCGTGGACGACATCACCCGGATGCGCGACCCGCTGGTGGCTCAGCTCGCTGATGTGGATCAGGCCCTCGAGACCCTCGCGCACCCGCACAAAGGCGCCGAAGTTGACGAGCTTGGTCACCGTTCCGTCGATGACGTCGCCGACCTTGAAGTCCGCGACGGTCGACTCCCACGGATCCGGCTGGAGGCGGCGGATGGACAGGCTGATCCGGCCGCGCTCATGGTTGATGTCGATGACCTCGGCCTCAACCTCGTCACCGACCTTGTAGCCGGCTTCAGGGTTGTTGACCTTGTTCCACGACAGCTCGCTCTTGTGGACGAGGCCGTCGATGCCACCGAGGTCGATGAACACGCCGAACGGCGCGATCGACCGGACGTTGCCGGTGACCTTCTGGCCGACCAGGAGGCTGCTGAACAGCTCGTCCCGCTTCTCGCGGCGCTCCTCGTACAGCGCGACCTTCTCGGACAGGATGAGCCGGTTCGCCTTGCGGTTGACCTCGAGGATCTTGAGGCGGAGCTTGCGGCCGACGTACGGCTGCAGCTTCTCCGCGATCTCCTGCGCGGCATCGCGCGGCTGCTCGTTCTGCGGCCGGCGCGGGAAGTCCACGATCTGGCTGATCGGCACGAAGCCACGGATCCCACAGTCGACGATGAGGCCGCCCTTGTTGTGGTCGATGACGGGGGCATCGATGATGGTGCCCGCCTCGAACACCTCCTGCATCGAGCGCCACTTGCGCTCGAGACCGGCCCGGCGCAGCGAGAGGACGACGTGGCCCTCCGGCGATTCGGGCTGCAGGACGTAGACCAGGACCACGTCGCCGATGGCCAGCTCCGGCTGCGTCTCCGCATGGCGGCCGAAGAGCTCCCGGTTGCTGACGACGCCCTCGGACTTCGCGCCGATATCGACAAGCATCTCGTCCTTGTCGATCCGGACGATCGTGCCTTCCACGACGTCGCCGTGCTTGAAGCTCTTGATGTCGGTGTCCTGCTCCGCGAGCAGCTCCTCCATCGTGGTCGGCTCCGGGCCGGTGGGCCGGACGATGACCGGCTCCGGTACCTCCGCCTCGGCCGCCGCCTCGGGGGTGACCTCCGCCTCGGCCGCCGCCTCGACGGGGGCCTCCGGAGTCGGCTCGACCGCCGCCTCCGGGGTCGGCTCGGCTGCCGCC